>NZ_BJUA01000010.1 GCF_007989825.1 Cellulomonas persica
CCGCCGCGGTGCGCGGTGCGCCGCCCCCGGGGCCGGACTCCTCGACCACCGAGCCCCACGCCTGGCACTCGCCGCACCGGCCGACCCACTTGCTCGTCGTCCACCCGCACTCGGTGCACCGGAAGCCCGCGCGCACGCCGGCCCTGCTCTTGGTCGCCACGGCCCGCACGCTATCCGCCGCCGCCGACACTCCCGCGCCGCCCCTCGTCGGCCCGCGCGTCCCGCCCGCCGCGTCCCACCCCGCCGCGCCGCATCCCGCCGCGCCGCGTCCCGCCCCGCCGAGCCGCGCCCGCGGCGTCGGCACCCCGCCGGTCCCGCTCGCGGGCGTCGAGCGCGGTGCCTCGCGTCGGCATCGCGCGTCCGGCCGACGACCGGGTCCGTGACACGCGACGCTCGCGGTCGGCGCCACCACGTTCGTCGGACTGCTCGCGACCGAGCTCGACCCCGCCGGGTGCGCGCTGATGAGCGCTTCGGCCGTCGCGCAGGGCGACCGTTCCTCTCGCGTGGGGCGGGGTGGCCGTCGGCGACGCGCGAGGCGCGGGTCGCCGAGGCCGTCGCCACGTGCGCTGGGTAGGCTGCGGCACGTCCGGACCACGGGCACAGTGCGGCGAGGGGGATCGATGAGCAACACCGGACGACCTGACGAGCCGGGGCAGCCCGCGCCGGACCGACGCCCCGTCTGGGCGCCCCGCGACGGCGCGCCCGGCTGGCCCGCGACCCCCGCCGCCGTCCCGCCCGCAGCGCCCACGGCCCCCGCTGCGACACCAGCCGCTGCGTCGGCACCCTCCGCGGCGCCGTCGGCTGCGGCCACGTACACCGCTCCGTCCGCCCCGCTCGGTGCGTCCGGTGCCGCCTCGCCTGCTGCGCCGCCGGCCGCCGCTCCGGTCGCGTCGGCTGCCGCTCCGCTCGGCACGCCGGGCGCCGGTGCGGCCGCGCAGCCCGCAGGCGCGCTGCCTGTTCGTCGGACCACGCCGCCTCCCGCGCAGCCGACCGTGACGCCGCGGGTCGGCGGGACGAGCGGCACCTCCGGCTCCAGCGCCCCGGGTTACGGCGTCCCGGGCTCCGGCACCTCCGGCTACAGCACCGCCGGGTACAGCGGCGTCGCGGGCTACAGCGGCTCGGCCGGGTACGCCGGCGCCTCGGGCGCCGGTGCGCCGGGCGGAGCCGCGTCCGGTCCCGCCGCGCCCGGCACGGGTCCGGCGCCGCACGTCGCGCAGGCCGCCTCGGCGTCCACGGGCGCGCACCGCGGCCCGGGCCAGCCCGACGGCGGCCCGGCTCAGCCTGGTCACGAGGCCGGCGGTTCCCAGCCCGGCCAGGGCACGGGTGCCCACGGCGCGCACGCCGCCGGTCCGGCGAGCCCGCCCCCGGGTGCGGTCCCCGCCGCCTCGTCGCCCGGTGCCCCTACCTCCGGTACCCGTGTCCCCGGTGGCCCTGCCTCCGGTGCCCCCTACCAGCCCGTCGGCGCCCCGTCGCCGACGGCTCCGGCCGCGGCCTCGCCGGCGTCCGGCGCTCCGACCGCGGGGTTCGCAGGGACCTCGCCGACCGGCGCGGGCGAGCCCGGGTCGGGGTTCCCGACGTCCGGCGCGTCGGTCGCGGGCGACGGCAGCGGAGCTCCCGCGAGCGGCCGCCCCGACCCGTCCGAGGGCGGTTCGAAGCGGCCGGCCTGGCTGCTGCCCGTCGCGATCGGTGGCGGGGTGCTCGTCGTCGCCGCGGTGGTCGTGGGGATCGTCCTCGCGAACCGCGACTCCGACTCGGCATCGCCCGACCCCGTCGTCGCGACGACGATCCGGCTCCCCTCCCCGACGCCGTCGATCGAGCCCGTCGCACGCGAGGCGACGACGCCGTTCGCGAGCGCGCTGCCCACGACCGTGCTGCAGTACGCGCTCGCGTCGTCGGCGCCCGACGAGTCGTGGGTGACCGCGGGTGCGCTCGAGGCGTACACGGAGTCGTTCAGCGACGGCGGCGACGTCACCGTGACCGTCCAGTCGGGACAGTGGGCGACGCAGGACGAGGCGCGCGCGTTCACCGAGGCGCTCGTCGCCGAGCTGCCGACCGCTCAGGCCGCAGGCGAGGGGACGAGCGACGAGGTCGGCGGCGGGTCCGAGACGGACGGGGCCGCGACTGACGACGCCACCGGTGCCGCGAGCGACGAGACCACCGGCACCGCGGACGCGCCGACGTCCGGCCGTGACGAGCTCCCGCAGACCGGCGCGGTGCGCGTCGACGGCGAGCGGGTCGGCACGTACACGGCCGTGGCGCTCGGTGACGGCACGGGCGTCGTCGTCTGGCGCAACCTCACCGCGGTCTTCCGCATCGAGGGCCCGGCCGAGGACATCCTCGACCTCTACCGCGCCTTCCCCCTGTAATCCCTGGAGCGCCCCGCGCGAGCGCGGTAGATCGAACCCGAGCGCACCCTGCGAGCCCCGGCGCTCGCACCGCATCGACCGCCCTCGCACCGCATCTACCGCGCTCGAGCGCGGTCTCCCGCGCGCGCTGGGTCTGCCGCGAGTGCTGGGTCGACGGTGCTCGCGGGGGTGACCGCGTCCTCTCCCTCTGGCCCGTTCCCCGCGCGAGCGCGGTAGATCGGACGCGAGCGCGGCATGTGGGGACCGGCGCTCGGAGCGCATCTACCGCGCTCGCGCTTGATCTGCGGCGGTCGCGGTGGGTCGAGGGCGGGCGCGTTGCCGGCGGGTGTCAGGAGGCGCGGAGGACGTAGCCCAGGCCGCGCTGGGTGTGGAGCATCGGGGTGCGGCCCTTGTCGATCTTGCGGCGCAGGTAGCTGACGTAGAGCTCGACGACTCCGTCGGCGCCGCCCCGGTCGTCGCGCCAGACGCGGTCCAGGATCATCCGCTTGGACAGGACGCGGCGCGGGTTGCGCATGAAGTAGGTGAGCAGGGCGCGCTCGGTGGGGGTGAGGTGGATGCGCTCGCCCCCACGCGTGACCTCGCCGCTCGTCTCGTCGAGCTGCAGGTCGCCGACGACGAGCGTCCCGGGGGGAGCGGTGGTGGTCGTGGCTGTCATGCCGCAACGCTCGCCGCGCTGACTGGAACCGGCCTGGGCCAGACCTGGGAGAACCCTGGGAATGCGGGCGATCCGGACGCGCGCCCCCGGGGCCCGGTCAGCGGTCGCCAGGCGCGGGGTGGCCAGCGCGCGGGACGGTGCGGGGTCAGCCGTGCGCTGGATGGGTGGGGTCGGCCGTGCGCCGGATGGGGTGGGTCGGCCGGCGCTGGACGGGTGGGGTGGCCTTGCGCTGGACGGGTCGGGTGGCCGTGCGCTGGACGGGGCGGGGCGTGGGCCGGCGGGTGGGTCAGCCGAGGGTCGGGATGGGCGTACCGGGGCATGCGGCGCGCAGGATCGCCTCGATCGCGACGCGCGTCTCCTCGGCCAGCCGCACGGCCGACGGCTCGAGCAGCCACTGGATCTGCAGCCCGTCCATCACCGCGATGACCGCGTTCGCGGCACTCGTCGCGGTCTCGTCGTCGACGCCCGGACCACCGACGACCTTGACGGCCTGGACGATCTGGCCGCGCAGGGTGCGGTACCGGCCGATGACCCAGCCGCGCGCGGGGTGGTCCTCGGTGACGGACTCGCCGGTGAGCACCGTGTAGCCCTGGACGATCCCGGACCGCTGCTCGTTGGCGCGCGCGGTGCGTACCAGGTGGTGGAACAGCTCGAGTCCGTCGGGGATGTGCTGACCCTCGAGGTCGCGCACGTCCTCCCGGTCGCGGTATTCGAGCACCTCGACGAGCAGCTGCTCCTTGGTGCCGAAGTGGTGCAGCACGCCCGCATGCGTGATGCCGACCTGCTCGGCGACCTCGGCGAGCGAACCGGTCTTGTAGCCCTTGGTGCCGAACGTGCGCGCGGCGGCGCGCAGGATCTCGGCGCGGCGCTCGAGCGTGGCCCGTCGGGGGCGCCGCGCGCGCCGGGCGGGTGCCACGGTCTCGTCGTCCATGGCCGCGACCCTACTGCCCCCACCGGACCCACCGACTGCCCGTCGGCACGGCGATCACCCCTCCCGCGCCCACCCCCGGCCCGAGCGCGGTCGATCCGTCGCGAGCGCCGGTCGAGGAGGACCGCGTTCGTGTCCGATCTGCCGCGCTCGTCGTGTGGGGAGGGTGGACGGTGACGGGTGGGGGCGGGTGGGGAGGGGGTGTGTGGGTCCGGGGGGAACGCGCAGGTCGGGGGCGGGCGTGGCTTAGCGTGGGCGCGTGACGAGCGTGACGACGACGAGGCAGGCCGCACGCGAGCGTGCGGGCGTGGTCACGTGGTGCCTGGTGGTCGCGGTGGCCTGCATGGCCGGTGTGCTGGCGCTCTGGGGCGTGTTCGTGCGCACCGAGAACGGACAGCAGGTCGACGCGGCCGCGGTCGAGGGCGCCGCCTACGGGCAGACCGAGCTGTGGCGTGTGGCCGAGCGCGTGCTCGACGTCGTCTCGGTCGGCGCGGTCGCGGTCGTGCTGCTCGTCGCGATCGGGATCGCTGTGCTGCGCCGGCGCTGGGAGCTCGCGGTGCAGGTCGCGGTCGTCATGGGCGGCGCGAACCTGACGACGCAGGCGCTGAAGTACGGGGTGCTGTCGCGTCCCGAGCACGGCATCCCGATCGGCAGCCAGGCGAACTCGCTGCCGAGCGGGCACACCACGGCGGCCACCTCGATCGCGGTCGTCCTGCTGCTCGTCGTCCCGGCGCGGATGCGCCCGCTGGTCGCGACGGTCGGGGCCGCGTACGCCGCGGCGACCGGGGTCTCGACCCTCGTCGGCCAGTGGCACCGGCCCTCCGACGTGGTCGCGGCGGTCCTCGTCGTGCTGGGGTGGACGGCGGCCACGTGCGCGATCACGGCCCTGTGGCCCGCGCGCCTGGCGGAGGACGCGCTCGACGGCCCGCCCCCGACTCCCCGTACGCTGCGGGGCGCGCTCGTCGTGCTCGTCGCGGTGGGTGCGGCGGCGGCGGTCGTCGCGGCGGTCGCCTTGTCCCGGACGTTCGCGGCAGTACCGTCGGTGGGGACGCGTGAGGAGCTGCTCACGGCGTACGCCGGCGGGGTCGCGGGGACCGTCGCGGCATGCGCGTGGGCGTTCGCGACAGCCCTCGCGCTGCGGCAGGGAGCGAGCAGGCGATTGCGGAGCGCTTGACCGCGCGTCGTAGAGTCCGCAGACGGACGGCACCACCCGGATGGCCGAGTGGGCCGAGCAGAAGGAAGAGGCACGCATGTCGGCAGGGCGCAAGCTCGTCATCGTCGAGTCGCCCGCCAAGGCCCGCACGATCGCGGGGTACCTGGGCGACGACTTCGACGTGGAGGCGAGCGTCGGGCACATCCGTGACCTGCCGCAGCCCTCGGAGCTGCCGGCCGAGATGAAGAAGGGGCCCTTCGGCAAGTTCGCGGTCGACGTGGACAACGGGTTCACCCCGTACTACGTGGTCGACTCGGACAAGAAGAAGAAGGTCGCCGAGCTCAAGAAGCTCCTCAAGGAGTCCGACGAGCTGTACCTCGCCACCGATGAGGACCGCGAGGGCGAGGCCATCGCGTGGCACCTGCTGTCCGAGCTCAAGCCCAAGGTCCCCGTCAAGCGCATGGTGTTCCACGAGATCACCCGCGAGGCGATCACCCGGGCGCTCGAGAACACGCGCGAGCTCGATGACCGCCTCGTCGACGCGCAGGAGACCCGGCGCATCCTCGACCGTCTGTACGGCTACGAGGTCAGCCCGGTGCTGTGGCGCAAGGTCCGCCAGGGCCTGTCCGCGGGCCGCGTGCAGTCGGTCGCGACGCGCATGGTCGTCGAGCGCGAGCGTGAGCGCATGGCGTTCGTCGCGGCGGACTACTGGGACGTGACCGGCACGTTCGCGGTGGCCGACGAGGACGAGCCCGCCTTCTCGGCGCGCCTGACGTCCCTGGACGGCACGCGGGTCGCCTCCGGGCGTGACTTCACCGACCGCGGCGTGCTCAAGAGCGACGCGGTGCAGCTCGACGAGGCCGCGGCCACGTCGCTGGTGGCGGCGCTCGACGGTGCGGGCTTCGAGGTCCGCAGCCTCGAGACCAAGCCGTACACGCGCCGCCCGGCGGCGCCGTTCACGACGTCGACGCTCCAGCAGGAGGCGTCGCGCAAGCTGCGCATGTCCTCGCGGCAGACGATGCGCACCGCGCAGTCGCTGTACGAGAACGGCTACATCACCTACATGCGTACCGACTCGCCGGTGCTCTCGACGCAGGCGATCGACGCCGCGCGGCGCCAGGCGGCCGAGCTGTACGGCGCCGAGTACGTCCCGGACGCGCCGCGCGTCTACACGTCCAAGGCGAAGGGCGCCCAGGAGGCGCACGAGGCCATCCGTCCCGCGGGTGACCACTTCCGCACGCCCGCACAGGTGGCGCGTGAGCTGTCGGGGGACCAGTTCAAGCTGTACGAGCTGATCTGGAAGCGCACGGTGGCCTCGCAGATGGCCGACGCGCGTGGGCAGACCGCGTCCGTGCGGCTCGGGGCGAGGGCGTCCGACGGGCGTGACGCGGTGTTCTCCGCGTCCGGCACCGTCATCACGTTCCGCGGGTTCCTCGCGGCGTACGAGGAGGGCCGGGACGTCTCCCGGTACGACGACGACGCCGCGCCGGCCGACGAGAAGGACGCCCGCCTGCCGAAGATGGCCGAGGGCGACCCGCTCACGGGCCGCGACCTCGCCGCGGACGGGCACCGGACCTCGCCGCCGCCGCGCTACACCGAGGCGTCGCTGGTCAAGGCGCTCGAGGAGCGCGGCATCGGCCGCCCCTCGACGTATGCCGCGACGATCTCCGTGATCCAGGACCGCGGGTACGTCACGAACCGCGGCCAGGCGCTCGTGCCGTCGTGGCTCGCGTTCGCGGTGACGCGGCTGCTCGAGGAGAACTTCGAGCGGCTGGTCGACTACGACTTCACGGCCGCGATGGAGCAGGACCTCGACGCGATCGCCGCGGGCGACAAGGACCGCGTGGCGTGGCTGACGCAGTTCTACTTCGGGGACACCGCGGCCGGGACCGACGCCGAGGGTCTGCGCGACCTCGTCGCGAACCTCGGCGAGATCGACGCGCGTGAGGTGAACTCGATCCCGATCGGCGACGGCATCACGCTGCGCGTCGGCCGCTACGGCCCGTACCTCGAGGACCCGTCGGTGCTCGGTGAGGACGGCAACCCGCGACGCGCGTCGGTGCCCGACGACCTCGCGCCGGACGAGCTCACGCCCGCCCGGGCCCGCGAGCTGATCGAGAGCGAGCCCGAGGGCGACAAGGTGCTCGGCACCGACCCGACCACGGGCACGACGATCGTCGCGAAGAACGGCCGCTACGGGCCGTACGTGACCGAGCTGCTGCCCGAGCCGGAGATCGACCCGTCGCTGTCCGCCGCGGCGAAGAAGAAGGCGCTCGCGGCCGCACCGAAGCCGCGCACCGCGTCGCTGTTCCGCTCGATGTCGCTCGAGACCGTGACCCTCGAGGACGCCCTCAGGCTGCTCTCCCTGCCGCGCGTCGTCGGCGTCGACCCCGAGTCGGGTGCCGAGATCACGGCGCAGAACGGCCGGTACGGGCCGTACCTGAAGAAGGGCACGGACTCGCGGACGCTCGCCTCCGAGGAGGCGCTGTTCACGACGACGCTCGAGGAGGCGCTCGCGATCTACGCCCAGCCCAAGCGGGGCCGCGGCGCGACCGCCACGCCGCCGCTGCGTGAGCTCGGCGACGACCCGACGTCCGGCAAGCCGATCGTCGTGAAGGACGGCCGGTTCGGGCTGTACGTGACCGACGGCGAGACGAACCGGACCCTGCCGCGCGACGTGACCGCCGAGTCGATCACGCCCGAGCAGGCGATCCAGCTCCTCGCCGACAAGCGCGCGTCGGCACCGGCCAAGAAGAAGGCCCCGGCGCGGCGTGCGACGACGACGCGCAAGAAGGCCGCGTCGAAGTCCTGACCCCGGCGTGACGACGCCCCGCCCGGCCCACCCGCCCGGCGGGGCGTCGCCGTCCGGGGGTGGTCCGTCGCCCGGCACGCTCCGCACGCTAGGTTGACGCCATGGCTCGCACCCCCGACCCCCGCACCGCCCCGCCCGTCCGCTGGGGGATCCTCGGCGCCGGCCGGATCGCCGGCACGTTCGCCGACGCCGTCGGCAGCCAGACCCGCGCGCACGTCGTCGCCGTCGGCTCGCGGCACCGTGACCGCGCCGAGCGGTTCGCCACCGCGCACGGCATCCCCACCACGCACCTCGGCTACGAGGCGCTCGTCGAGGACCCGCAGGTCGACGTCGTCTACGTCGCCACGCCCCACTCCGAGCACCTCGAGCACGCGCTCCTCGCGATCCGCGCGGGCAAGCACGTCCTCGTCGAGAAGGCCTTCACGCGCAACGCCGCCGAGGCCGAGCAGGTGTTCGCCGCGGCGCGCGAGGCGGGCGTGTTCGTCATGGAGGCGATGTGGACGCGGTTCCTGCCGCACGTCGCCGCGCTGCACCAGGTGATCGACGCGGGCGAGATCGGCGAGATCGTCAACGTGTCCGCCGACCACGGCCAGCTCATGGCGTTCGGCCCGACCTCGCGCCTCTACGACCCGGCGCTCGCGGGCGGCGCGCTGCTCGACCTGGGCGTCTACCCGGTCTCGTTCGCGCACGACTTCCTCGGCGCGCCCGACGCGGTCGCCGCGACCGGGACGCTCACCGAGACGGGCGTCGACGGGCAGGTGTCGATCGTCCTGTCCTACGGCGAGCGCACGCAGGCGACGCTGTCGACGACGCTGTGGGCGAGGACGCCGACCGTCGCGCTGGTCTCCGGGACCGAGGGGTACATCCAGGTCGCGGGGTCGTTCTACGGGCCGTCGTCGTTCCAGGTCACGCGCAACGACGGGCGTCGGTGGACGTTCGAGCAGCCCGGTACCAAGGGGCTGCAGTACGAGGCCGCCGAGGTGGCACGTCGCGTCGCCGACGGCGAGGTCGAGAGCCCGCGCATGTCGTGGCAGGGCACGCTCGAGGTGCTGCGCACGCTCGACGAGGTGCGGCGTCAGGTCGGCGTGGTCTACCCGGGCGAGTGATCCGCGGCGCGGCCGCGCACCGTCCGGGTGCGGGCCGGGTGCGGTCCGGGTGCGGGGCGCGTGGGTGGGGGCGGCTAGCCTGACGCCGTGACGAGTCCCACCGGTCCGACGAGCCTGCCCGCACCCGCCGGTGAGGACGCGCGGAGCCTGCCCGGCGTGTTCGTGTCGTTCGAGGGCGGCGACGGCGCCGGCAAGTCGACCCAGGCGCGTCTGCTCGCGGCGTGGGCGCAGGCGCATGGGCGCGAGGTCGTGCTCACGCGCGAGCCCGGCGGCACGACGCTCGGCCAGACGCTGCGCGAGGCAGTGCTGCACGGCGAGCACGTCGACCCGCGCACCGAGGCGCTGCTGTACGCGACCGACCGCGCGCACCACGTCGCCTCGCTCGTGCGCCCGGCGCTCGCGCGAGGAGCGC
Source organism: Cellulomonas persica (assembly GCF_007989825.1). Lineage (GTDB taxonomy): Bacteria > Actinomycetota > Actinomycetes > Actinomycetales > Cellulomonadaceae > Cellulomonas > Cellulomonas persica. The sequence goes on from NZ_BJUA01000010.1 coordinate 9,433, forward strand.
TCGTCATCACCGACCGGTACCTCGACTCGTCGGTCGCCTACCAGGGGTCCGGTCGTGACCTCGGCGCCGACGAGGTCGAGCGGCTGTCCCTGTGGGCCACCGGCGGGTTGCTGCCGGCCGTGACCGTGCTGCTCGACGTCGACCCCGCGGTGGGCCGCACGCGCCTGACGGGCAGCCCGGACCGGCTCGAGAGCGCGGGAGACGAGTTCCACCGCCGCACGCGGCAGGCCTTCCTCGACCGCGCGGCGACCGACCCGGACCGCTGGCTCGTGCTCGACGGGACGGCGGACCCCGACGCGCTCGCGACCGCGGTCCGGTCGCGCGTCGCGCCCTTGCTGGGGCTGGCCGCCGAGGGGGCCGCGTCCGGGGGTGCCGCATGAGCGTGTGGGACGGGCTCGTCGGGCAGGAGCCGGCGATCACCGAGCTGCAGCGGGCCGTCGTCGACCCGCAGGCCATGACGCACGCCTGGCTGTTCACCGGCCCGCCCGGGTCCGGGCGCTCGAACCTCGCGCGCGCGTTCGCCGCCGCGCTGCAGTGCGCGCAGGGCGGGTGCGGCTCGTGCCACGCGTGCACCACGGCCCTGCGCGGCACGCACCCCGACGTCACGGTCGTCGCGACCGAGGGCGTGAACATCCTCATCGACGCGGTCCGCCCGCTCGTCGAGCTCGCCCAGCGGTCGCCCTCGGAGGGCCGCTGGCGCGTGATCCTCGTCGAGGACGCCGACCGGCTCGTCGAACGCACGTCGAACCTGCTGCTCAAGGCGCTCGAGGAGCCCGCGCCGCGCACCGTGTGGCTCCTGTGCGCACCCAGCCCGCAGGACGTGCTCGTCACGCTGCGGTCGCGGTCGCGCGCCGTCGCGCTGCGCGTGCCGCCCGTCGAGGCGGTCGTCGACCTGCTCGTGCGGCGCGACGGGATCGACCCGCAGGTCGCCGAGGTCGCCGCGCGCGCCGCGCAGAGCCACGTGGGCATCGCGCGCCGGCTCGCGCGCGACCCCGAGGCGCGCCGCCGCCGCGCCGACGTGCTCGGCATCGCCGCGCGCATCCGCGGGGTCGGCGACGCCGTGCTCGCCGCGGGCGACCTCGTCGCGACCGCCCAGGCCGACGCGAAGGCCGCCACCGAGGAGCGCGACGCCGCCGAGCGTGCCGCGCTGCTGCGCACCCTCGGAGCGGAGGGCGCCGCGACGATCCCGCCCGCGCTGCGCACGCAGGTGCGCCAGCTCGAGGAGGACCAGAAGCGCCGCGCGACGCGCGCCCAGCGCGACGTGCTCGACCGCGCGATGCTCGACCTGCTCTCGCTGTACCGCGACGTGCTCGTCGTGCAGCTCGGCGCGGACGTGTCGCTCGTGAACCTCGACCATGCCGAGACCGTGCGCGAGCTCGCCGCCTCCTCGTCGCCCGAGCAGACGCTGCGGCGCATGGACGCGATCGGGCAGGCGCGTACACGGCTCGAGGGGAACGTCGCGCCGCTGCTCGCGGTCGAGGCGATGGCGATCGCGCTGCGGCCGCAGGGCTGAGCGCCCGGCCCACCGCGTGCGGGCCGCCCTCGACGCGGACGCGGGACAAGGGACGCGTGCGCCGTGTGTGGGTGTGGTGCCTCGTTGTCCACAAACCACTCGACCGGCGCCGGACGCTGTGCCGCGGCGGCTACCGTGGCCGCGTGCGTCGTCCCACCTCCCTGCCCGAGCCCGCCTCCCTGCCCGCATCCCTGCCCGCCTCTGTCCCCGGCTCTCGTTCCGCGCGTCGGCCGGGTGACCGGCCGGGCGACCGTCGGCGCCCGTTCGTGCGGTCGTCAGCGCTCGTCGCGGTCGTCGCGCTCGTCGTCGCCGGCTGCACCGCGACCACCGAGGAGAAGGCGCCGCCCACCCCGCAGCAGGTGACCCCGGACGCGTCGAGCGCCCCCGACGACGGGCTCGAGCCCTTCTACGGGCAGGAGCTCGCGTGGCAGTCGTGCGAGGACGACCTGCAGTGCGCGACCGTCGAGGTGCCGCTCGACTACGCGGCGCCCGGCGGCGACCGGATCAAGATCCGCCTCAACCGGCACCCTGCGACCGGCACCGAGCGGATCGGCTCGCTCCTGCTCAACCCCGGCGGCCCCGGTGGCTCGGGCTTCGACTTCCTGCCCGACGCGCTCGACACCGTGAGCAAGGACGTCCAGGAGCACTACGACCTCGTCGGCTTCGACCCCCGCGGGGTCCAGAACTCCGACCCGAAGATCACCTGCTACTCCGCACCGGAGATGGACGCGCTGCTCGCCGCGGACGCGGACACCTCGTCGCCCGCCGGTGTGCAGGAGGCGATCGACCGGTTCGCCGACTTCTCGAAGGCGTGCCTCGACAACACGGGGCCCGTGCTCGGGCACGTCGACACCGTGAGCGCCGCGCGTGACATGGACGTCCTGCGCGCCGTGCTCGGCGACACCCAGCTGCACTACCTCGGCTACTCCTACGGCACGCAGCTCGGTGCGACGTACGCGTCGCTGTTCCCGCAGCGCGTCGGTCGCGTCGTGCTCGACGGCGCCGTGGACCCCACGCTCAGCAGCGAGGAGTCGACGTTCCAGCAGGCCGTCGGCTTCGAGAACGCGCTGCGCGCGTACGTGGCCGACTGCCAGGCCGGCCGGGGCTGCCCGCTGAAGGGCGACCTCGAGGACGGGCTCAGCCAGGTCAAGCGTCTGCTCGACCGCGCGAAGGTCTCGCCGCTGCCCACGGGCGACGACGAGCGTCCCCTGACCCAGTCGCTCGCGTTCACCGGGATCGCCGTCACGCTCTACTCGCAGACGTTCTGGACCTACCTGACGTCGGCCCTGACCGCCGCGATCCGCGACGGCGACGGCTCGATCCTGCTGACGCTCTCGGACGCCTACTACGACCGGCAGTCCAACGGCACCTACGGCAACAACTCCACCGAGGCGTTCTGGTCCATCGGCTGCGTCGACTCCCGCTCGAGCGCCGACCTCGACGCGATGGCCGCGGAGGCCGAGCGCATCCAGGAGGCCGCGCCGACGGTCGGCGAGCTCTTCTCCTACGGTGCGGTGCTGTGCGCGCAGTGGTCGGTGCCGCTCGTCGGTGGGCTCGAGGACTACTCCGCGGAGGGCGCCGCCCCGATCGTCGTGATCGGCACGACGAACGACCCCGCGACGCCGTACGCCCAGGCCGAGGCGCTCGCGACGATCCTCGACTCCGGTGTCCTGCTGACGTACGAGGGTGAGGGGCACACCGCGTACGGCCGCTCGAACGACTGCATCACGGATGCCGTCGACGCCTACCTGATCGACGGGACCGTCCCCACCGACGGCACCCGCTGCTGATCGTCGGTCACGACCGACGGCCGCGAGGTCGTCGTCGTGCGTGGGGGTCGCGTCGCGCGCAGCCGAGCGAGCCGCGCGGAGCCCGGACCGCCCGCTTTGGAGACCCGGCACCCGTCCGGGTACAGTAGGCGCGCTCGCCGGACCGGCTGGTCCGACAGCGCCGCCTTAGCTCAGTCGGCAGAGCGTCTCACTCGTAATGAGAAGGTCAAGGGTTCGATTCCCTTAGGCGGCTCCCCAGAAGGCCCCCACCTCCGGGTGGGGGCCTTCGTCGTCCTTCCTGCGCACCCCGCACCGGCCCACCGACGCTCCTCGAGCGGTGGTCGCGCAGGTCTCGCGGCGCTGTGCCGGAGAGGTGCTGGGACGGCAGAACCGGGCGGTCAGGATGGGACGCGGTGGTCGGGACAGTGGGGACAATGGTGGGCATGGAAGAAGGAGCTGAGACGGGGCGCCCGCGACGAGGAGCGGCGGTCGGTCGCGTGCTGCGCGACGGGGCTGTCCGTTCGGCGTTGCTGGCGGGGCTGGTGATCGGGCTGTCGGCGGCGTTCGTCGGCGCGCGGTACCCGTGGCAGTTCGCGGTGATCGGCGCGGTCTGGCTCGTCGCCACGATCGTGCGGATCCGCAACGTCGTCGTCGCTCCGCTCGTCGCCGGCCCGCGCGACGACGACGCGCCGACCCTCACCCCGGCGCCGCAGGACGCCGAGGCGATGCCCGGAACACGCTCCGACGCGGCCGCCACGTCGGCCGACGACCCGATCTCGCACGACTGACCCGGTCTCGCACGACTGACCCGGTCTCGCGCAGCCGGCCTCGCACGACTGACCCGGTCTCGCGAGCGACCCGGCGGAAATCGCCCGGTGCGGGTGTGGTCCGGCGCGGGGCGCGGTGGTGCCATGGAGGGGTGAGCGTGACCACGCCCCCGTCGCCCGCCACGGTCGAGGCGCAGGTGGCGGCGCTGCGCTCGGCGGCCTCCGCGACGATCCCGCCGCGCACGCCCGACAACCTGCTCGTCGGCACGTGGAACCTGCGCGCGTTCGGGTCGGTGAGCCCCACGTGGAAGGCGACCGCGACGTCGTCGCCGAAGCGCGACTGGGCCGCCGTGGCAGCGATCGCCGCGGTCGTCGAGCACCTGGACGTCGTCGCGTTGCAGGAGGTCAGGCGCTCGACGGGCGCGCTGCGGTTCCTGCGCTCGCGGCTCGGGTCGCACTGGCGGGTGCTGGCCTCCGACGTCACCGAGGGCGACGCCGGCAACGGTGAGCGCCTGGCGTTCCTGTACGACTCGACGCGCGTCGAGCCGTCGGGGCTCGTCGGCGAGATCGTGCTGCCCCCGTCCGTCGACAACCCGCTGGGCCAGTTCGCGCGCACGCCGTACGCGGTGGGCTTCGAGCGCCTGATGCCGTCGGGTCCGGTGTCGTTCGTGCTCACCACCGTCCACGTGCTGTGGGGCAGCCCGAGGGCGCGGCTGGTCGAGATCGAGCAGTTCGCGCAGTGGATGGCCCGGTGGGCGGTGCGCGACGACGACTGGAACACCAACCTGCTGGTGCTCGGCGACTTCAACCTCGACCGGCTCGGCAACCCGCTCTACAACGCATTCGTCGCGACGGGCCTGTTCCCGCCGTCAGCGCTCGACACCGTGCCGCGCACGATCTTCGACGACGACTCCTCGCGGCACTTCTACGACCAGGTCGCGTGGTTCTCCCGCCCCGACGGCTCGTCGATGCTCGACGGCATGACGTACACGAACCGCGCGGGCGGCTTCGACTTCCTGCCGCACGTGTTCCCGGGCCTGTCGCGCACGGAGGTGTCGTGGCGCATCAGCGACCACTACCCGCTGTGGGTCGAGTTCATGCTCGACGCGTAGCGGGGGCGGCGGCCGCGCGGGTCAGGACGTCGCGTGGTCAGAGCAGCGTCGGGCACGGGCCGACGATGAGCGGCTCGCCGATCGGGCCACCGTCCGGTCCGGAGACGTACCGGTGGGCGACGACGAGCCCGGGCAGCCGGGCGTCGGACGCGAGCACGACGACCGCATGGTCGGCACCCTGCGCGGCCGCGGACTCGTCGGACGGCAGACCGCCCAGACCGGGGACGACGAGACCGCCGTCCTGGTCGAGCGGGACCACCCAGCCGATCGCCGCGCGCAACCCGATGCCGTCCTCGACCCAGCGCTCGGCCTGCGCGAGCGCCTCGTCGGGATCCGTGCGGAACCACTTGACGTGCACGTTCGTGCCGTCGTCGCGCAACGCGAACGGGGTGGGGCCGTCGGACAGGGCCGCGGTCAGGCCGCGGTCGAGCGCACGCAGCGCGAGGTTCTGCACGTCGACCGACGGGACGAACGGCAGCTCCGTCGGCGTGCGGTAGCGCACGACGGGCTCGTCGACGGTGGCGGTGCGCGCCCGGCGGCGGCGCGGCGTCGCGTCGTCCCCGGCGGGTGCGACGGTCTGCACGCGGACCGGCTCGGACGCGTGGCGCGCGTGCTCGTGACCCATCGCGTGCTCGCCGGGGACCGGAGGGCGCGGGGTCGGCACGATCGCGGCCTCGGCCGAGGCCAGGTGCGCCGCGGCGGCGGTCACGTAGCGCGTGAGCCACGCGGCGTCGACGGTCACGTCCGAGTCGCTCGGCACGGACTGACCCGCGCCCGCGTCCCGGTCGGCGGCGTCGGCGCCCTCCGCCCAGCGGCGGCGCAGGTCCGTGAACGGGACGACCGCCGCCGAGCCGTCGGAGGACAGCAGCGCGGGGGAGGCCTGGTCGGCGACGTGCAGCACCCAGCGCGCGGCGGGAGCGCCCGCGAGGACGAGGTCGCCGACGCCCACGGCGATCGACGAGATCATCGGGCCCGGGTCGGGACGCGCGGCCGGCGCCGTGCACACCCACGCGGTGTGCGCGGACTGGAGCAGGCTCCCCAGGCCGTCGAGCGTGTGCACGGGCGCGCCGCTCGACGCGAGGTGCCCGCGGAGCCGGTCGAGGTGCTGGTGCTCGGTGTCCGTGAGCTCACGCATCCCGGCGGCCGCCGGCGCGGCCGGCCCGACCGACGGGTTCTCGGGCGCGCGGACGTTGGTCATGTGTCCATGCGTCGGCGTCCTGGGGGCCCGCCTTGAGGCGAACCGTGGTGTTTCAGCCGGACGGGCGGTCCCAGACGCGCGCTGCGCGACCCGCGGACGGGCGCGTGCACACCGCGGCACGACGCGCGTCGGGGTCGGCGGGCGGGCGTCAGACCTGGGGCGTTGCGTCGGATTCGTCCGGCGGGTCACACTCACCCGATGATCCGACGGGCCGGCACGGCGTCTCGACGGCGCGTCGCCGTGGCTGCGGCCGTCGTCGCGCTCGCGCTCGTCGCGGGCGCCGCGGTCGGGCTCGGCCTGAGCCGCAGCCGGGAGCAGGCGCGTGTGCAGGCCGAGGCGAGCGCGTCGGCGGCGCTGGCCGCTCGCGTCCTGGCGCAGGACAGCGCGGCGCGTGGGGCGGAGGTCGCACGAGCCGGTCGAGCGGTGGGCGACGCGGCTCGTGACGAGGCCCGCGACGCGCTGCTCGCCGCCGTGGAGCAGGGGGTCGAGACGCTCGACGCGAGCGACGGCGAGGTCGCCGACGAGGCGGTGCGCGACGCGCTCGCGGACGTCCTGCAGCGCGCCCAGCACGCGCTCGAGTCCACGCCCGCCGACGCGGCGCCGACGGACGTGCAGCCGACGGACGACGCGGCGCCGGCCGACCCGGCGCCCACCCGCGGCGCGTCGGGCCAGGCGGACGGGTCCGAGCAGGGCGCTGCGGGCTCGTCGGACGGGGCGTCCGTCGCGGCGTTGCGCGCGCTCGCGGCCGAGGTCGTCGCCGCGCACGAGGCGGTCCGCACGGCGCACGACGAGTGGCTCGCCGAGCGCAAGGCGCAGCGGGAGCGCGAGGCGCGAGCGACGCAGCGGCCTCGCGCACCGGGCGGCGGCTCGGGCGGGGACCGCTGCGAGACCACGTACGACGGCCCGCCGTTCTACACCTCGCCCCCCACCAAGGGCGGCGACGGCTCCAACGGCAAGCTCCCGGAGTCGATGCTGCGGGCCACGTCCTGGGGCGTCGACCCGAAGGGCACGCGCTACTGGCTGCGCACGGAGGCGACGCAGGCGCTCGAGCGGCTGAACGTGGCGTTCAAGGCGGAGTTCGGGCACGACCTCGACCTGGACCTGACGTACCGCGACTTCGCGACGCAGGTCGCGATGCGCGAGGCGCTCGGGTCGATCGCCGCGGTGCCGGGCACGTCCAAGCACGGGACGGGGTACGCGCTCGACGTGCCCGAGCTGCCGTGCGAGTACGGCTGGGACACGCCGCAGCGCGCGTGGCTGGTCGCGAACGGGCCGTCGTACGGGTGGGTGCAGCCGTCATGGGCGCTGCGCAACGGCAGCAACCCGGAGTACTGGCACTACGAGTACGTCGGCTGACGCCACGCCGCGGGGTCAGTCGGCAGCCGGTGGGTCCGGCTGCTTCTTGGCGCGGGACGGCTGCACGCGCGGCGGCTCGCCCGGCATCTTCGGGTACTCCGGCGGGTACGGCAGGTCCCCGTGGCCCTCGTCGTGCTCCTGCCGCGCCGCGAGCTCGAGGAGCGACTCGATCGAGAACCGCCCGGGCGCGTGCGCGACGAGCGGCGCGAACAGGTCACCGACCTGCGCGAACCGCGCGGGCATCGTCGTGACGTCGAAGTCGTCGGGGTGGACGTCGGCGACCTCGTCCCAGGCGAGCGGCGCGGACACGGTCGCGCGCGGGTTGGAGCGGACCGAGTACGCGGACGCGATGGTGCGGTCGCGCGCCATCTGGTTGTAGTCGACGAAGATCTTGGCGCCGCGCTCCTCCTTCCACCACTTCATCGTGACCTGGTCGGGCAGGCGGCGTTCGAGCTCACGGCCGAACGCGATGGTCGCGCGCCGCGCCTCGACGAACGTCCACCGCGGCTCGATCGGCACGAACACGTGGATCCCGCGCCCGCCGGAGGTCTTGGGCCAGCCCTCGAGCCCGTGCTCGGCGAGCAGCTCCCGCACGTGCGGGGCGACGCGCGCGGCGTCGGCGAAGTCCGTGCCGGGCTGGGGGTCGAGGTCGATGCGGAGCTGGTCGGGACGGTCCACGTCGTCGGACGTCACGGGCCACGGGTGGAACGTGAGCGTCCCGAGGTTCACCGCCCAGGCGACGACCGCGAGCTCGCTGGGCGCGACCTCGTCGGCCGTTCGGCCCGACGGGAAGCCGATGCGGGACGTCCTGACGTAGTCGGGTGCGCCCGCCGGGACGCGCTTCTGGTAGAACGCGTCGCCCGAGGAGTCCGCGCGCGTCGCGAGCTTCGCGCCCTCGAACACGCCCTTGGGCCAGCGTTCGAGCGTGGTCGGCCGGTCGAGCAGCGCGCCGAGGATCCCGTCGCCGACGGACACGAAGTACTGCACGACGTCGAGCTTGGTCAGCCCGCGCTCCGGGAAGTACACCTTGTCGGGGCTGCTCACGCGCACCGCGCGACCGCGGACGTCGAGCTCGGTCGCGGGTGTCTGGGACGGCATGACGTCCAACCTAGGGGCGACGGGTGACGTGCGTCACCCGGTGATGGCACGATGCCGGGCGTGCCCCCGCTTCCCCCTCCGACCTCGACACCTGCCCGAGGCACGGCAGCCGTGCGCCCGTCGAGCGCGCACGGCGAGAGGGACGATCCGCGTTTTCACAGGGCGAGCGAGCCGATCGTCGGGCACCCTGGGGACGTGGGTCAGGTGCGGAGCATCCGGAGCGCTGCGAGCGTGCGCATGCGTGGACCGCGCGTGCACGACGAGCTGGAGGTCGAGGCCGCGCCGGTCGCGGCGCGCACCGCGCGCCACTGGGTCATGCAGATCGCCGCGTCCGCGGGCATCGGGGGAGCGGCCAACCAGATCGCCGAGCTGCTCACGGGTGAGCTCGTCGCCAACACGGTCGTCCACGGCCCGGCGGGCGCTCCCGTGGTGGTGCGCGTCGACATCCAGTCGGGCGTCCTGCGGGTCGAGGTCGAGGACGAGGGCGGGGGTCAGCCGGTGCTGCGCCGCACCGAGCCGACCGCCGCGCACGGGCGGGGGCTCGCGCTCGTGGACGCGCTCGCGTCGAGCTGGGGCACGACCCACGAGGCCGGCCGCACGACCGTCTGGTTCGAGGTCGACGACTCCTGAGGCGGCGCCCGGGACCCGCTCGCACCCGGCCGTGACCCATCCCACGCAGGTGGCGGCGGCTTTTCGCCTCATTCGCTCCGCGCGGAATGGCCTGGTTTCGCGTAGTTTCGCAGTCGGGGGCCGACGAGGAGGGACCACCGATGAGCGACGGCGACAGCACCACGCGGACGGCACGCCTGCCGCAGGTCACGGCAGAGGTGCGTGACGACGGCACGGGCCAGATCTCGATCGACGGGGTGATCGAGCGGATCCGCATGGCCAACCTCCAGGAGGCGGGCGCCGCGATCACCGAGCGGATCGCGGCGATCGCGGGCGAGGTCGGCGAGCCCGTCCCGGTCCAGGTGCGCGACCCCGACGGGATGTGGTCCCTGCTGATCCACCCGGACGGTCTCGTGGACGAGGCCCCGGCCGAGGGCGTCGCGCCGATGGTCGGCCCCGGTGTCGCCGGCGTGGGCGGCGGGGACGTGTCAGGGCGGGACGCAGCAGGCCCGGACGCAGCCGGGCCGGACGTGGCAGGGCCGGACGTGACCGTCCCGGACACGATCGCGGGTGTCGAGGCGTCCGGTCTCGGTGTCGCCGACCTCGGTGCGCTGGGCGCGGCGACCTCGGTCACCGGCACGACGAGCAGCACGGGCAGCACGACGAGCGCGTCGTCGAGCCTGTCGGGCGGGCCGAGCGGCACGACGAGCCCGGGGTCGGCCCCGAGCCCGGCGTCCGGCCCGACGCCGGTCACGGGCGCGACGACGGGCGCGCCGACGACCGCGACCAGCGCGTCGACGAGCGGTGCCCCCACGGCCGGCGAGCCCGCCGGTGCGCGCCTCGGTGCCGCGGCGAGCAGCGCGGCCGAGCGGGCGTCAGCGGCGACCCTGCCGACGCTCGACGACCTGCTCGCCAAGCGTCATCCCGCATCGAGCGGGCCCGCCGAGCACGGATGGCGCGGCGGTCTGCGCAAGCTCACCTTCGGGGCGGTCGAGCCGCCGCCGGGCCGAGCCGAGCGGCAGCGTCGCGTGCAGGTCGCCGCGGTGCGACGCACGTTCGACGGGCCGCGCACGGTCGTCGTCCTCAACCCGAAGGGCGGCGCGCACAAGACCACCGCGACGATGCTGCTCGCCGCGACGTTCGGCCTGCAGCGCGGCGGGTACACGCTCGCGTGGGACAACAACGAGACCCGCGGGACGCTCGGCTGGCGCTCGGCGCACACCGACCACCAGCGCACGGCGGTGGACCTGCTGCAGGCGTTGCCGTCGCTCGGCGGCGCGGCCACGGTCCGCGTCGGCGACCTCGACGGGTTCGTGCGCACGCAGACCGACGAGCAGTTCGACGTGCTCGCGTCCGACGAGAACGCGGCGTCCGCGGCGTCGATGGACGCCCAGGCTTTCGACGCGCTGCACCAGGTGCTCTCGCGCTTCTACCGCGTGATCGTCATCGACACGGGCAACAACATGCGCGCGTCGAACTGGCAGGCCGCGGTCGCGGCCGCCGACCAGGTCGTCATCGTCTCGACGATCCGTGAGGACACCGCGCAGTCCGCGGCGTGGGCGCTCGACGCGCTGCGGGCGACCGGCAACGACGACGCCGTGCGCCGCGCGGTGACGATCCTGTCCGCACCGGACCGCAAGGTCGACAAGGATCTCCGCAAGCGCCTGCGCAGCCACTTCGGGGCGCTCACGCGGGCCGTCGTCGAGGTGCCGCACGACCCGTCGCTGGTGCCCGGCGGCCCGATCGACTACGAGTCGCTGCGTCCTGCGACGCGCGACGCGTGGCTGCGCGCCACGGCGGTCGTCGCCGACGGCCTGTAGGTCGCGTCCGTCCGAAGTCCGCGCAGGTCACGTGCAAGAACGCGCGACCCGGTGACACAAGGGGGTGCAGGGTGCGCTGTCGCGCGCCCGCAGTCCACCGACGGACACGACGAGACGGGGAACCAGTGGTGCCGCGCAACGAGCCGCCCGACGACGCGATCGACCAGCTCGAGCGGGTCGAGCCTGTGTCGGACGCGCCGTCGGCACCTGCCGAGGACCCGACGTCCGCCTCCGACGACGCCGGCGACCCGAGCGACGAGCCGACGGACGACGACCTGGCCGACGAGGACCGCCCCGCGGACCTGCGTGAGCGGGCCGTCCCGCGCGACGCGCAGTGGTTCACCGCGCTCGTGCGCGGGCACGAGCGCGACGTGCACCGCTACCTCGTGCGTCGCGCGGGCCAGGACGCGGAGGACCTCACGGCTGACGTCCTGACGATCGCGTGGCGCCGCCGCGAGGACGTGCCCGAGGGCGCCGAGCTGCCGTGGCTCTACCGGACCGCCGGGTTCGTGCTCGCGAACCACCGGCGCAAGGGGCGGCCGATCCCGGTCGAGCACCTTCCCGAGGTCGTCGACGAGGACGACCCCGCGCTGCGTGCCGTGAACGACGAGCGGGTCCGCGTCGCCCTGGGTGCGCTGAGCCCGCGCGACCGGCAGATCGTGCTGCTCAACGCCTGGGAGGGTCTGACGGGTCAGGCGCTCGCGGACGTGCTCGGGGTGGGCCGCGGCGGTGCGGACGCCGCGCTGAGCCGTGCCCGCGCGCGCCTCGCGGCCGCGTGGGCCGCGTCGTCGGACTAGCGCTCGGCCCGCACCAGCCCGTCGGCCGTCCGGCCGGTTCACCTGCGGGTGTGCAAGACGTTCGTCGTCCCCGACACAAGGGGGGTGGAAGGGCGCCCCGCGCCCGGCACGAGGACCGACAGCACGACGCCCGCACTCCCCAGACCACGCACCCGCCAGATCACGCAGCTCGCGTCCGAACCCCAGGAGGACCCGGTGACCACGCACCAGCCGGACGAGCACGACGTCGACCCCCAGCTCGTCGAAGCCGCGCTGCGCCGCGTCGCCGCGGCCGACCCCGCCGCGGACGCGGTGCTCGACACCCAGCACCTGCACGCGACGCTCGCCGCCACCACGGGGGTGCAGCTCCCCACCGACGAGCTCGCGGCCGCTCGGTCGCGCCGGCGGCGCACGCGCTGGCTGCAGGCCGCTGCGGCGGTCGCGGCCGTCGCGGTCGTCGGCACGGGCGGCTACGCGGTCGGCGCGAACGGCAGCGACCCGACCATCGCACCGCCGATCTCGCTGGGCGCGCGGGACGCCGACGACGCCCAGGCCGCGGACGGTGCCGCGGAGATCGCCGGCGGGCCGCTCAGCAGCACGGCCGAGAGTGCTGGCGACGCCCGGATGATGGCGTACGGCGGGCGTCAGGTGTTCCACGCCACGGGCCTGCCCACCGAGGGCGGGTCCCAGGCCGCGTGGGCGTTCGACGCCGCGAGCGTGTACTCCGAGGCGACGCTCGAGCGCGTGGCCGACGTCTTCGGCGTCACGGGGGACATCACCCGTGAGTACGGCCTCGCGATCGGCGTGCTCGACGGCTCCGGCCCGAACGTGAGCCTGTCGCCCGACGGCCAGGCGAGCGTCTCCTACTACGACCCCACGCGTGACCCGTGGAGCTGCGAGACCCTGTCCGCCCCGGACAAGCCGCAGGACGACGGGGCCGCGTCCAGCGACGGCGCGTCGGGCGACGGCGTCGACATCGTGCTCGGCGACGAGACCCAGCCCGCTGCCGACTGCGCGGGTGACGCGCCGTCGGAGTCCTCGGCGATCTCGACGGCCAAGGAGGTGCTCGACGAGCTCGGGCTCGACGCCGACGCGTTCACGTTCGACGCGAGCAGCGAGTCGTCCGCGAGCACGAACGTGACCGGGACGCTCGTCGTCGACGACCAGTCGACGGGTGCGGCGTGGACGTTCGTCGTGATGGACGACGGCGTGCAGTCCGCCTACGGGCCGCTCGCTCCGCTCGTCGAGCTGGGCGACTACGACGTGATCAGCCCCGCGGACGCCGTGGAGCGGCTCAACGACCCGCGCTTCTCGGCGACGCAGAGCGGCATCTGGCCGCTGGCCGCATCCGCCCGCGCGGCCGAGGAGCCTGCGCTGGTGGACGACGGGGCCGCGTCCGACGAGGCCACGGTCCCGCCGACGCTGCACGCGGGCGACCCGATCGCGTGGCCCGTCACGGACGTCACGATCACCGGCGCGCGGCTCGGCGTCGCGCTGCAGTACCTCGACAACGGCGCCTCCGCGCTGATCCCCGCCTACGAGCTCACGGACGCCGCGGGTGCGTCCTGGAGCGTCATCGCGGTCGTCGAGGACCAGCTGGACCTCACGAGCTGAGCACGGCGCCCGGACCGGGTGAGGTGGCCTCGGGACGGGTAGGGACGCGAGGCCGGTCGACGCGGAGGGGCGTCGACCGGCCTTTCGTCGTCGCACGTCTCCGGACGACGAGCGTGCGCGCCCGTCGCGCTGCCGGGTGGCGGTCGCAGCGCTAGCGTGGCGAACGTCGGAGGGAGGACCCCGTGACCACAGCGCTCGTCGTGCTGGTCGTCGGTGTCCTGCTGTGCTTCTACGGGATCCGGTCGGTCAATCTCGCGCTGCTCGCCGCGGGCTTCGCTCTCGGGTACCTGATCGCGGAGGCGTTCGGCGCGGACGCCTGGACGCAGCTGTGGGTCGGGCTCGGGGCCGCCGCGCTCGTGTGGATGATCGTCTCGCTCGTCTTCCGGTTCGCGACGTTCGTCGTCGGGCTCGCGACCGGTGCCGTGATCGGGGCGAAGCTGTGGTCCGCGCTCAGCGACGCCGGGACCAGCGCGCTGCTCGGGATCGTGCTCGTCGTGACGTGCGCGTACGCCGCGGCGCTGCTCGCCGAGAAGTACGCCCGGCGGGCGCTGCTGTGGTTCACCGCGCTCGGCGGTGCGAGCGTGATCCTGTCCGGCGCCGCGCTGCTGTGGCCGGACGGGTTGGGGTTCCTGGCCCACCCCGACGACGGCTGGCAGCAGACCGTGATGCTCGTCGTGTGGCTGGCCGTCGCCGGCAGCGGCTGGTACGTGCAGCGCCAGCTCTTCCGCGAGCGCCTCGGCCTGCCCCCGAAGCCCCCCAAGCCCGACCCGGCCTCGCCCACGACGGCCGCCGCCACACCGCCGACCTGACCACTGCCCGGGCCCGGTGCTGCGCGGTCGGGGTCGGTGCGCCAGAGGCGGTGACGTGCGGGTCTCGTCGTCGCAGGTCCGCGCGACGCGGAGCGCGCGGCCCTACGGTGGGGCCATGGCTGGTGACGGCAGGCTGCTGCTCCTCGACACGGCGTCCCTGTACTTCCGCGCGTACTTCGGGGTGCCCGAGTCCGTCGGGCGCGCGCCCGACGGGTCGCCCATGAACGCCGTGCGCGGGCTGCTCGACATGATCACGCGGCTCGTCACCGACCGGCACCCCACGCGGCTCGTCGCGTGCTGGGACGACGACTGGCGCCCCGAGTTCCGGGTCGCGGCCATCCCGTCGTACAAGGCGCACCGCGTCGCCACGGAGGTCCCCGCCTCGGACGGCACGACGACGAGCGTCGAGGAGGTCCCCGACACGCTCGCCCCGCAGGTCCCGGTGATCGCCGAGGTGCTCGCGGCGCTCGGCATCCCGCGGCTCGGTGCGCCCGGGTACGAGGCCGACGACGTCATCGGCACGCTCGTCGCGCGCGAGGCCGCCAAGCCCTCCGACGAGCGTGACGCCGTCGACGTCATCACCGGCGACCGCGACCTGTTCCAGCTCGTCGACGACGACGCGCGCGTCCGCGTGCTCTACACCGTCAAGGGCATCAAGGACCTCGAGGTCGTGGACCTCGCGCGGCTGCGCGAGCGCTACGACGTGCCGTCGGGCGCGGCGTACGCGGACATGGCGGCGCTGCGCGGCGACCCGAGCGACGGCCTGCCGGGCGTCGCGGGGATCGGCGAGAAGACCGCGGCGGCGCTCATCCGGCGCTACGGCTCGCTCGACGGCGTGCTCGCCGCGCGCGACGCGGCCGACAAGGGCCTGACCGCGACGCAGCTGCGTCGGCTCACCGAGGCCGCGGACTACCTGACGGTCGCGCCGACGGTCGTGCGCGTCGCGTCGGACGCGCCCGTCGCGGTGGTCGACGACCGCCTGCCGACGACGCCGGCCGACCCCGACGCGCTCGTCGCCCTGGCCGAGCGCTGGGGCCTGTCCTCACCGATCACCCGACTGGTCACGACGCTCACCCCCTGACCCGAGCCGGCGCGTCCCGGCAGGGGATGTGCTGGGGGAGGTGGTGACGGGCAGCGTCAGGGGCGGGTCCAGAGGTGGGGGGCGACGCGCTGCCAGCCGTCGGCGGACGGGGCCGTGTCCTGGGCGGTCAGGAGGACGACGTCGCGGCCGTCGACGTCGGAGGTCGTGAGCGTCAGGCTCTCGCTCGGGCCGCCGCAGGTCTGGGCGGGGAGCTCGCCGTCGAGCACCGTGACGAGGCAGACCGCACCGGCCTGGTCGAGCGCCGCGTAGTGCGAGCCCCACGCGGACGTGCCCAGCAGGCGCGTGCTCGAGGAGACGACCGTGAGCGCGTCGAGCTCGGCGCCCGCGAGCCGGTCGGCGGCCGTCTGCGCGGCGCCGAGGGCCGGCACGACGCTCTCGGGCGACGCGGCGGCGACGGGGGCGTCGCGCTGTGAGCCGGCCCAGACGAGGCCCAGCGCGACG
This sequence comes from Cellulomonas persica, assembly GCF_007989825.1. GTDB lineage: Bacteria > Actinomycetota > Actinomycetes > Actinomycetales > Cellulomonadaceae > Cellulomonas > Cellulomonas persica. The sequence continues at coordinate 25,417 of NZ_BJUA01000010.1, forward strand.
AGCGCGAACGCGATCAGCCCCGCGACGACACCCCATGCGCGGGAGAGCCGGCGGGTCTCGGTGCCTGCGTCGCCGAAGTCACCGAACGCCTCGCCGAGGTCGAGATCCTCGAACGTCGTCATGTCCGCACCATCGGCAGGTGCTGGCGGTGACATGAGGACGAATCGTCAGGATGCACACACCGCGTGAGCGTTGGTGCCCGGGCAGCGGGAGCGGACGGGGTGCCGCGGCGGCGTGAGCGGGGACGCGGACGGGGTGCCGCAGCGGGCCGGAGCCCGCCACGACACCCCGTCGGTGTGCGTGGCCCGTCAGCGACGGTGACGCGGTGCTGTCACGTGCCTGGTGTCACTTCGTGACCGTGAGCGTCACGGTCCTCGAGGACGCCGCCGTGCCCGACGAACCCGCGTAGCTGACGGTCAGCGAGTGCTTCCCGACGGCCAGGTTCGTCGGCAGGGTGATGGTCGCCGTGCCGGTCGTGCCGGAGACCTTGAGGGTCCCCGTGCCGATGACCGTGGTGCCCTTCTTGATGGTGACCTTGCCCGACGGCGCCGCGGTCGCACCCTTGACGGTGACGGTGGCCTTGACCGTGCTGCCCTTCTTCACGGTCCACTTCGACATCGAGACCGAGGTCGTCGTCGTCGACTTCGTGACCGTCACCTTGACGACCGGCGACGTGGAACCGACGTACGCCGAGCTCGACGGCGCGAAGACCGCCTTGAGCTGGTGCGTGCCGACGCCGAGCGCCACGGACTTCGTCGCCTTGCCGCTGGAGACCGCGGCGGAGCCGAGCGACGTGGTGCCGTCGTAGAAGGTCACGCGACCGGCCGCGGCGGGGGAGACCGTCGCGGTGAGCGTGGCCTTCTGGCCGTACGACGTGCCGCCGCTGACGGCGAGCTTCGTCGTCGTCTTCGTCGGGACCGGGACGGTGACGTCCACGACCTGGGCGCGGGCCGAGCCGGCGTTGTGGTGCTGCAGGACGAGCAGCTTGCCGGTCGTGGCCGTGGCCGAGCGGTGGACACCGATCGTGCCGGGCTCGCCGATCGCGGTGACGAGCAGGTCCGGGTCGGTCTCGAACCAGAACGGCGGGTCGTACGGGTCGACCGTGAACGGTGCGACGTGGTCGACGACGCCGTCACGCGCGTAGTCCGAGTAGGTCCACACGGAGACCGTCGGTGTGTCGCCCTCGGCGATGCCCGTGGCGGTCAGGCCGATCGGCGCGACGAGCACGTTGGAGTCGAACAGACCGCCGTCCATGCCGTACGCGCCGTTCACGACCTGCACGTCGACGGGGTCGGCGTCGGCGGGCAGGCGCAGGTCGTAGGTGATGACCGTCGTCAGGTCGACCTCGGGGTCGAGCTTCATGACGACCGACTGCAGGTCGCCCTCACCGTCGTTGTCCACGTCGATGTCGATCACCGGGATGACGGAGGTGCCGAGCGAGGCCCAGTCGCCGTCGGTCGCGATGCCGATGTTGAGCGTGTCCCACTCGCTCCAGTCCCCGCCGCCCTCGATCGCGTCGGTGTACGGCGCGGTCGACGACCAGCCGACGTACCGCAGGTCGCCGGATGCGATCGCGGACCTCGACGTGGTCAGCGCGGCGTCGGCCTCGAGCCGGGGGCTCGTGGCCGCGAGGATCAGCGGCGAGGTGAGCGACAGCCAGCCGCCCCCGTCCACGCCCCGGCCCGTGAGCGCGAGGCCCGCGGTGGTGGACATGCCCGAGAACGCGACCTTCGACGCCGTGAGCTCGGAGACGAGGCGCGGCGCGGCCTGGACGGGCACGCGCAGCTCGGAGTCGTCGTCCGTGGAGGTCAGCACGACACGGCCCGACAGCATGGTGACGTACTCGCGTGCGAAGTCGTACTGCACGAGCTCCTGCGTCGGGTCGATCTCACGCTCGAGCGTGGCCGGGTCGGCCGTGAGCGTGAGCGTCAGCGTGACCGCCTTGCCGCCGGCCGGGACCGTGACGTGCGCGGGCGAGACCGTGATGCCCGCGCCACCCGCGGTGGACGCCGCGACGAACGCGGTGTCGTACGCGCGGTCCGTGCTGCCGAAGTTGCGCACGGTGACGGTGGCCTTCTTCGTGACGACCTCGTCGGCCACGTCGATCACGCCGAACGCGACCGACGTGAGCAGCTCGTCCTGCGTGGCGAACGCGATGACGTCCGTCTCGACGGCCGCGAGCGCGTCCACACGACCCGAGCCGACCCGCTCGGGGCCGTAGGCGATGCCGCCGCCGTCGGGCTCGGTCGTGACGTCGTGCGTCGCGGTGTTCATGACCGCGGCCTTGACCTGCGGCGCGGTCCAGGCCGGGTGAGCGGCCTTGACGAGCGCCGCGATGCCCGCGACGTGCGGCGTCGCCATCGAGGTGCCGGACAGGACGTGGCCCGCGGCGCCACCGCCGGACGCGGCGGACAGGATCCCCGTGCCGGGTGCCGCGACGTCGGGCTTCACGATGCCGAGCGAGCCGTGCACACCGCGCGACGAGCCGGCGTTGAGCAGGTCGCCGGCGTCGTCCTGCGAGACGCGCATCGCGAGGCTCGGACCGATGCGCAGGCGCAGCGTGCCCGCCGCGATCTCCGGCATGAGCGTCTCGGTCGCCGACCTCGTCAGCTGGATGCCGGGGATGGCGGCGTTGCCGGCGATGCCGGCGGAGAACACCGGGACGTCGGTCGGGAGCAGCACGCCTGCGGCACCGGCCGTGGACGCGTTGGTGAACCGCTGGCCCGAGCCGCACGCGCGTGCCGGCGTCTCGTCCCACCACAGGTAGGCGATCTTGCCGGCGACCGCGGCGGCCTGCTCGGGCGTGAACGGCGAGCACCCGTCGAACCGCTCACCCACGTACGCGACCTGCGCGGTCACGTCCGCGGTCCCGGCGTACGCGACCGAGTTCTGGCCCGGGAAGGTCCGGTCGATCAGCGACGTGTCGGACGCGTCGAGGACGAGGGTTGCGTCGAGCACGGGTGCGCCGACGGAGTTCGCGACCGTCAGCGAGCTCGCCGCGTTGCCGGGTGCGCCGCCCACGTCGGTGATGTCGCCCGCGTTGCCGGACGCCACGACGACGACCACGCCGAGCTTGGTCAGCTCGTCGACGAGGACGTTGTCCGGGTCGTCGGCCGGCGAGCCGTCCGAGCCGAGCGACATGTTGACGATGTCGACGTGGTCGGACAGGTCGCCGTCGCCGTTCGGGTCCGCCGCGCGGTCGAGCGCGAGGGCCGTCAGGTCGGTCGAGCCGCCGATGTCGCCGAAGACCTTGAAGCCCCACAGCGTCGCGCGGGGCGCCGAGCCCGGGCCGACCTTCCAGTCGGAGACGTCGTCGACGAGCGCGTAGTCGTGGATCCAGCTGCCGTCGGCGGCGACGCCGTAGCCCGCGGCGGTGCCGGCGACGTGCGTGCCGTGGCCCGAGTTCGGGGACGTCGACAGCGAGTCGATCGGGTTCTCGTCGGGCGTGGGGACGTCCGTCGAGCCCGGCTCGTCGAGGCTCGCGTCGTACAGCGGGCCGGCGAAGTCGTAGCCGCCCGCGTACTTGGCCGGGTCGAACGAGCCGGCGGGCACGGGCTGCGTGCCGTCCTCGCCGTAGGCCGCGTCGTACGCGTCCTCGGTGCCCTGGCCGCCGAACGTGGCGTGCGTGTAGTCGAGACCCGTGTCGATCACGGCGATGCTGACGCCGGCGCCCGTCTGGCCCGTGCTCTGCCACGTCTGGAGGGTGTGCGTGAACTCGACCGTGTTCGAGTTCATCGGACGCTTCGTGGCGACGCGGTAGATCGCGGTGACGTCGTCGGACGTCGCGAGCGCAGCGATCTTCTCCGCGTCGCCCGTGACGAGTGCGCCGGCCATGAGGTTGGTCAGCGTGCCCAGCCGCTTCGGCGTGGCCGTGCCGGCGTTCGTGCTGGTGAGCTCCGCGGGCACGACGTCCGCGGCGAGCTCCTCGGTCGCGGCCGCAGCGGCGCGGACGGCCTTGGCGCCCTCGTCGGCGACGTCGACGCCGGCCTCGGTCGCGAGCTGCACGACGGCGGTGACCTGGCCCTCGTCGCCGTCGAGCCCGATGACCTTGCGGGCCTCGGCGAGCGTGGTCCTCGCGCGGGACGGGTCGAGGCGGGTGGCGGCCGGGCCCGAGCCGGACGGCCCGGAGTCGGCGGGTGCCGCCGTGGCGGACGTGGCGAGCAGCGCGCTGGTCAGCGCGACCGACACCGCGGTGGTGGACGCCAGGAATGAGCGCCGGACTGGTCGTGACATGCGTGTCCCTTCAGATCCTCGGGACGCCCCACAGTGCCGCGCCGACCCTGACGGCGGCCCGGCGTGAGGCGTGGCGCGCACGTTACTGACGAGTAGGGCGCGCCACGCCGGAGTTCACGCACTCGCAATCAAAGTGTCCGGAAGATGGCTCGGTTGTCCCGAGGAGTGGACGGCCGCAGAGGCCGTAGCCCGGTGACCAGGCACGACCCGGAGAGCGCGCCGCGCCGGACGACGAGCAGGGCGCGTGACAGCAGCGGCGCGGGGTGGACGCAGCGGGCGGCGACGAGGACGCCGCGCATGGTCGACAATGGGCGGCGATGATCACCGTGAGCACCGACGGATCCTGCCTGCGCAACCCCGGGGGTGCGATCGGGTGGGCCTGGGCCAACCACGACGGCACGAGCGACAGCGGCGGCGCACCGTCCGGCACCAACCAGATCGCCGAGCTGACCGCCGTGCTCGAGGCCGTGCTCGCGCACCCCGGCGACGAGCCGCTGCGCATCGAGGCCGACTCGCAGTACGCGATCAAGTGCTCGTCGGAGTGGGTGCACGGCTGGCGGCGGCGCGGCTGGCGCACCGCCGGCGGTGGTCCGGTGCAGAACCTCGCGCTGGTGCAGGCGATCGACCGCGCCATCGCCGAACGCCCCGGTCCCGTGACGTTCACGTGGGTGCGCGGGCACCGCGGCGACCGGTTCAACGAGCGGGCCGACGAGCTCGCGGGCATCGCCGCCCGCGCGGCACGCGACGGCCTGCTCGCACCCCGGCCGGTCTCGTCGGCGACGCAGGCCCCGACGATCGTCGCCCCGGAGCCCGCCCCCGCGCCCCGGCCCGAGCTCGCTGTCGACACGCTCTTCTAGCGAGGGTCGGCACCGGTCCCCGTCCCCAGGCCGCTCGTCGGGCACCCGCACACGACGGCGGGGCGCCGTAGCCGTGGCCACGACGCCCCGCCGAGGGGACCGCCCGCTACGTCAGCGGCGGACCTTGAACGTGACCGAGCCCTTCGACGCCTCGGTCGTCCTGCTGCCGGGGTACGTGGCCGTCAGCGTGTGCGAGCCCGGCTTGAGGTCACGCGGGAGCGTGATCGTCGCCGTGCCCGTGAGGCGGTTGACCTTGAGCGTCGCGGTCCCGATCAGCTTCTTGCCCTCGGTGAGCGTGACCTTGCCGGACGGTGCGGTGCTCGCTCCCGTGACGGTGACGACCGCCTTCGCGCGCCCCGCGTCGCCCTTGCCCGAACGGCCGGTGATCTCCACCGCCGCACGACCGTTCGCACCGAGGACGGCGACCTTCGTCGTCGTCTTCGACTTGGTGACGGTGACGGAGACCGGCGCGGACGTCGAGGCCAGGAACGACGACCCCTTGGCCGGCACGAACCGCGCCGTCAGGGCGTGCTTGCCGATGCCGAGCTGCACGGACGCGGTGGCCGCACCCTTGCGCACGTCGGCGACCGCGACGACGCGCGTGCCGTCGCGGAACTCGACCTTGCCCGTGGCGTCCGGCGGCGTGACCGTCGCCTTGAGCTGGGCCTTCGAGCCGAACGACGTGCCACCGGTGACGCTCAGCGTCGTCGTCGTGGCCTGCGGCACGGTCACGTACACCGGCTGGGCGCGCTTGCCGTCGACGTTGTGGTGCTGCAGCACCAGCAGCCGGTCGGAGACCGCGTCGGTGGAGCGGTGCACCGGGATGGTGACGCCGCCGTCCCCGTTGGTCGACACGAGCGACGGGCGGTCGTTCTCGAACCAGAACGCCGGGTCGTACGGGTCGACCGTGAACGGTGCGACCTCGTCGTCGACGACGCCGTCCTGCCCGTAGTCCGAGTACGTCCAGACCTGCACGGTGGGTGTGGCCCCCGGGGCGATGCCGACGGCACCGAGGCTGATCGGCGCGACGAACACGTTGCTGTCGAACACGCCCGTGTCGACGTCCCCGAGCTCGTCGTTGATCGGCTCGATGTCGATCGCCGGATCGGTCGCGGGTGCGTGGAGGTCGTACGTCGAGACGACGGTCAGGTCGATCGAGGGGTCGAGCTTCCACACGTACGACTCGAGGTCGAACGTGCCGTCCTGGTCCACGTCGATGTCGATGATCGGGATGACCGACTGGCCGAGCGAGGCCCAGTCGCCTTCCGTCGCGACACCGATGTTGAGCAGCCCGTACTCCTGCGGGTCCGCGCCGAGCGCCTCGACGTACGGCGCGGTCGACGACCAGCCGACGTACCGGATGTCACCCGAGGCGATCGCCGACTGCGACGTGGTCACCGACGGGTCGAGCGCGAGCTTGTCGCTGACCGCCCCGAGGATCAGCGGCGTGGTGAGCGACTGCCAGCCGCCCGACGAGACCCCTCGGCCCGTCAGCGCGAGCCCCGCGGTGGTCGACGCGCCGGTGAACGCGACGTCCTTCGCCGTGAGGTCCGACACGAGACGCGGCGCGGCCTGCACGGGGATGCGCAGGTCGGACCCGTAGGTGCGCGAGTCGAGCACGACCCGGCCGGTCAGCATCGCGACGTACTCGCGGGCCAGCCCGGCCTGCTCGGACGCCGACGTCGGGTCGATGTCGCGCTCGAGCGTGGCCGGGTCGGCCGTGAGCGTGACGACGATCGTCTTGGTACCGCCCGCGGGGACGGCGACGACGCTCGGGTAGACGCTGACGCTCGCGCCGCCCGCGGTGGACGCGGCGACGAACGACGCGTCGTAGCTGGCCGCCTTGGTGCCGGTGTTGCGGACGGTGACCTTCGCGGTGCGCGTGACCTTGGTGGCGCCGACGTCGACGACGCCGAACACGACGGACGTGAGCGCGGGGTTGGCGGCGTTGTACGCGACGACGTCCGTCTGCACGGCCTGCAGCGCGTCGACGCGACCGGCGCCGACCCGCTCGGGACCGTAGGCGATGCCCTCGCCGTCGGGCTCGGTCGTGACGTCGTGCGTCGCGGTGTTGACCACGGCGGCCTTCACGTCGGTGGACGACCACGCCGGGTGGGCGGCCCGCACGAGCGCGGCGATGCCCGCGACGTGCGGCGCGGCCATCGACGTGCCGGACAGCAGGTGACCCGCGGCCCCGCCGCCCGAGGCGGCCGACAGGATGCCGGTGCCGGGTGCGGCGACGTCGGGCTTGGCGATGCCGAGCGAGCCGTGCACGCCGCGCGACGAGCCGTCGTTCAGCAGGTCACCCGCGTCGGCCAGGCTGCTCGCGTGCGCGAAGCCCGGGCCGATCGACAGGCTCAGCGTGCCCGCTTCGATCTCGGGCAGCAGCGCGTCCGTCGACGCCTTGGTGAGCTGGACGCCGGGGATCGTGGCGTTGCCCGCGATGCCCGCGGAGAAGACCGGCAGCTCGGTGGGCAGCACGACGCCGACGGCACCGGCCGCTGCGGCGTTGTTGAACCGTGCGGCCGAGCCGCACAGACGAGAGGTGTCGTCGTCGTCCCACCACAGGTACGCGATCTTGCCCGCGACGGCGGCCGCCTGCGCGGCGGTGAACGCCGTGCAGCCGTCGAACGTGGCACCGACGTACGCGACGGGTGCCGTGACGTCGTCGCCGCCGTACGCGACCGAGTTCTGGGCGGCGAACAGCGTGCCGACGAGCGAGGAGTCGGACGCGGCGGTGACCTTGACGGCGTCGAGCACCGGGGCGCCCACCGAGTTCGCGACCGTGATCGCGCTCGCGGCGTTGCCCGGCGAGCCGCCGATGTCGGTGATGTCGCCCGCGTTGCCGGACGAGATCGCGACGACCACGCCGAGCGCCGTGAGCTCGTCGACGAGCGCGTTGTCCGGGTCGTCGGCCGGCGTGCCGTCGGAGCCGAGCGACAGGTTGAGGACGTCGACGTGGTCGGACAGGTCGCCGTCGCCGTTCGGGTCGGCCGCGCGGTCGAGCGCGAGGCTGGTCAGGCTCGTCGAGCCGCCGATGTCGCCGAACACCTTGAAGGACCACAGCTGCGCACCGGGTGCGGCGCCGGGGCCGATCTCCCAGTCGGACAGGTCGGTGAGCGTCGCGTAGTCACCGTCGAACGTGGCGCCCGTGGGGTCCACGCCGTAGCCGGCCGCGGTGCCCGCGACGTGCGTGCCGTGGCCGGAGTTCGGGGAGGTCGACAGCGAGTCGATGGGGTTCTCGTCGGGCGCGGGGACGAGCGTCGAGCCCGGCTCGTCGCCGCTCGCGTCGTACAGCGGGCCCGCGAAGTCGTAGCCGCCCGCGAACTTCGCGGGGTCGAACAGCCCGGCCGGGACGGGCCCGGTGCCGTCCTCGCCGTACGCCTCCTCGTACGCCGCGGTCGTGCCGGGGCCGCCGAAGTCGGCGTGCGTGTAGTCGAGGCCGGTGTCGATCACGCCGATCGAGATGCCCTCACCCGTCTGGCCGGTGTCCTGCCACGTCTGCAGCGCGCGCGTGAACGTGACCGTGTTCGCGTTCGTCGGCCGCTTCTGCGCCACCAGGCGGATCGAGGTGACCTTGTCCGACGACGCGAGCGCGCGGACCTGCTCGGCGTCGCCCGTGACGAGCGTCCCGGCGACGAGGTTCGTGAGCGTGCCGAGCCGCTTGGGCGCGGCGCTGTCGGCGTTCTTGGCGGTGAGCTCGTTCGGCACGACGCTGCGGGCGGCGGCCTCGGTCTGCGCGGCGGCGTCCTGCACCGCGTCGGCGCCCTGCGCGGCGACGTCGACACCCGCGGTGGTGTCGAGCCCGACGAGCGCGGTGATCTGGCCCTCGGCCCCGACGAGGCCCGCGGCCTTGCGTGCCTCGGCGAGGGTGACCCGGCTGAGTGAAGGGTCGATCGAGTGGTCGGCGGGGGTGGGCTTGCCCGGTGGGGCGGCGGTGGCGGACGGGACGAGGAGCGCGGTGCTGAGGGCGACCGCGAGCGCGGTCGTGGAGGCGAGGACGGATCGACGTGACATGTGCACCCCTGGAGTTGTGGGTTCTCGCGGAGCGTTCGTGGGGCCGCCGGGCAGACCGCTTCCCTCGTCGGCGGTGACCAAGGACGCCCGACGCACGTTACTGACCGGTACCTCCCACGTCACCCGTTACGACCGAATTGGTTGCCCTGCAAGACGGGCGGCGAGACGGTCGTCGGCGGCTCAACGCAGGGGCACGAACGCGTACGAGCCGTGCGTCGAGTCGCTCACCTGGCCCTCGGCGACGACGACGAGGTGCATGGTCGAGCGGATCGGCAGGACGAGCCGCCCGGGGTCGGCGAGCATCCCGACGAGCGCGCCCGGGAGCTCGCGCGCCGCCGCCGAGACCAGGATCCGGTCCCACCCGCCCGGTCGGTCGCGCCCGACCGTCCCCGGCTGCGCGACCTCGAGCCGCGCTCGCGGGCTCGCGGCACGTTCGCCGTCACTCGTCGGGCCGTCCTCCAGCAGGGAGCGGGCGAGGTTGGCCGCACCCCACGCGGCCAGCTCCGGGTCGAGCTCGAGCCCCAGCACCTCACCCTCGGGTCCGACGAGCCGCGCGAGGATCGCCGTCGTCCAGCCCGACCCCGCGCCCACGTCGAGCACCGCCGCGCCCGGCGGGACGTCGAGGAGGCGCAGCATCGCCGCGACCGTGCTGGGCTGCGACCCCGTCGACCCGTGCCACAGCGGCAGGGCGCGGTCCTCGTCGGCGTGCGCGCGCTGCGCGCGCGGCAGGAACCGCACGCGCGGCACCGCGCGCATCGCCTCGCTCACCCGGTCGTCGTGCACACCGCCTCCAGGGTGCGCCGCGCCGCGCGTCCCGCGTGACGCGGTCCGTGGTCCCTCAGCACCGACACTAGGCGCGTGAACGCTGCCCGGCCCGCGACGACGTCGTCGCCCCGACCGTCGCCCGCGCGTGCGGACGCCGGTCCCGAGAGGTCGCTCGACGCGGACGTCGTCGTCGTCGGCTCGGGGTTCGGCGGGTCCGTCGCCGCCCTGCGGCTGACCGAGAAGGGGTACCGCGTGCTCGTCCTCGAGGCGGGTCGGCGGTTCACCGACGACACCCTGCCGCGCACCTCCTGGGACGTGCGGCGGTTCCTGTGGGCGCCGCGGCTCGGCTGCACCGGCATCCAGCGCATCCACGCGCTGCCCGACGTGCTCGTGCTCGCCGGCGCAGGCGTGGGCGGCACGTACCGGCGCGCGCCGGTCGGCGTGGTGTTCGGGCGCGACGGCAGGCTCGAACCCGGCGCCGTCGTGCCGGACCCGTTCTTCGGAGGTGTCGGGCCGCAGCGGCGCGGGTGCACGCAGTGCGGCTCGTGCATGACCGGCTGCCGGTTCGGGGCCAAGAACACGCTCACGACGAACTACCTGCCGCTCGCCGAACGGGCGGGCGCGCGTCGTCCCGCTCACCACGGTCACCGCGGTGCGCCCGGCCGACGACGGCACGTGGCAGGTCGACGTCGTGCCCACCGGCCGACGCCGCCCGCGTCGGACCCTGCGGGCCGGGCAGGTCGTGCTCGCGGCCGGCGCGTGGGGCACGCAGGAGCTGCTGCACCGGCTCAAGGCCGACGGCGTGCTGCCCGAGCTCTCCGACCGCCTCGGGCACCTCACGCGCACCAACTCCGAGTCGCTCGGCGGCGCGGTCGCCCGGTGGCGCGACCGCCGGACCGCACCCGACCTGACGCAGGGCGTCGCGATCACGTCGTCGGTCTGGCTCGACGAGCGCACGCACCTCGAACCCGTCCGGTACGGCCGCGGCTCCAACCTCATGGGACTGCTCTCGACGGTCCTGACCGCCGGCCGCACCCCGGACGAGCGCCCGACCGGAGCGCGCGTGCGGCACGTCGGGCGGTGGTGGGCCACCGCGCTGCGGCACCCCGGTCAGGTCGCCTCGCTGCTGCTCGGCCTCGGCTCGTGGTCGCAGCGCACCGTCATCGGGCTCGTCATGCAAACCGGTGGCGCCGCGATCGACGTGCGGCCGCGCCGGGACTGGCGCGGGCGCGTGCGCCTGACCTCCGTGCCCGGCGACGGTGAGCCGAACCCGACCTGGATCCCGCAGGCGCACGCCGCGTACCGGGCGATGGCCCGGCAGCTCGGCGGGTTCCCGGCGGGGAGCATCGGCGAGGTCGTCGACGTGCCGATGACCGCGCACTTCATCGGCGGGTGCACGATCGGCCGGACCGCCGACGACGGCGTCATCGACCCCTACCACCGCGTGCACCGCTACCCGGGGCTGCACGTGCTCGACGGGTCGACGATCTCGGCGAACCTCGGTGTGAACCCGTCCCTGACGATCACCGCGCAAGCCGAACGGGCGTGCGCGCTGTGGCCCAACCTGGGCGAGGCCGACCCGCGGCCCGGCCCGGGGGAACCCTACGTGCGGCTCGCCCCCGTCGCCCCGGCCCGCCCGGTCGTGCCCGCGCACGCCCCCGCCGCCCTCCGCCCCCGCTAGCCGCCGCGGGGGCCGGGCCCTGCCTCCGCGCTCGGGTCGTCGTCGCTCCGGTTGTGACGGAAATGGGGGCGTCGGCGTCGGGCTGCGGCGGTGGCTGCGGCGGGCGGGGCGTGCCCGGGCCCGGCGGGTGTGTCGCGGGTGCGTCGTCGGATGTGTCCGGTTCGCGCAGGTCGCGCCGCGTTTTTGCCGGGCGCGCGGGGTGGCTGTGGCCGCCGTCACAGCGCGCTCGGGGTGGGTGAAGTTGTGTGACGGAAGTGTGCAGGCGCTCATGTCGAGAGCGCCGAGACGGCTTGTCCGGTATGCGTGAACTGCTCCGCATAGCCGCATCGCCGCTTCGTCGACGTGACCAGGACGGACGTCCTGAACCGCCATCGAACGGGCGTGAACGGGCGAAGCGGGCCCGGACCGCTGGTGTGTCAGAGATGTGCGACGCCCCCGCTGCGGCCTTCGCAGGACCTCTCCGGATCGCCACCGGGACGTCCGACTGCCGCTCCTTAGCGTGGAGAGCGATGAGTGACGAGCCGCAGCGCCGGCGTACGTCCGGCGGCGGTCGCCACGCGGCAACCGACCGGACACGCACGCGCCACCACCCCCACCTCACCCCCGGCCGAGTGGCCCAGGGGTTCGTCGTCGTCGCGCTCACCGCCGCGTTCGGCGGGTTCGTGTCGCAGAGCACCGCCGCCACCGAGCAGGACCGCACCGCGATGCGTGAGGCGCGCGCCGCCGTCGCCGACGCCGCGCTCGACGCCGTGCACTCGGCGCGCGCCGCGACCGACGCCGCCGAGGACGTGACCGTCGACGACGCGACCGTCGACGAGCTCGACGCCGCCACGGCCGAGCTCGAGGAGCTCCTCGACGAGGCCGGCGTCCTGAGCGCCCGCACCACCGGTGCCGCCTCCCGCAGCGGCGACCGCACCGCGTCCGGCACGGCGAGGGACGGCACGACGAGCGACCGCACGGCGACCGACGGCACGGCGACCGACGGCACCGCGACCGACGGCACGGCCGCCGACGAGGGCGCGACCGACGGTGCCGCCGCGGACGGTGCCGCAGCAGGCGGTGCCGCAACGGACGGTGCTGCGACGGACGGTGCTGCGACGGACGGTGCTGCGACGGACGGTGCCGCCACGGACGGTGCCGCCGCTGACGGTGCGGCGACGGACGCGCCGGAGCCCGACGGCACCGCGACCCCTGACGCCGCAGCGCCCGAGGCGACGCCGACCACCGAGGCGCGCGTCCAGGGGCTCCTGAGCGCGTCGGAGGACCGGCTCCCGACCGGGGCCGACACCACGACCGGCGCCCCGGGCGACACCTCGTCGGAGGCACCCTCGTCGGACGCCGCCGGACCCGAGGCCGGCACCGACGCGACGGCGGACCCGGCCGCCGCTGGCGATGCCGCGGCCGACCCGGCCGACGACGTCGTCGTCCCACCGGTCGAGGGACCCGAGGACGAGACGACACGCCAGATCCGCGAGGCGCTCGAGCGCGTCGTCGAGCTGAGCCACGAGGTCGCCGAGACGACGCAGGAGGAGCGCGAGCGGATCGCGGCCGAGCAGAAGGCCGCCGCCGAGAAGGCTGCCGCTGAGAAGGCCGCGGCCGAGGCCGCCGCGAAGGCCGAGGCGGAGGCAGCCGCCAAGGCCGCGGCGGAGGCTGCCGCCGCCAAGGAGGCCGAGCGCGCCGCGTGGAAGGCGTCGCTGCGCGGGTACGCCAACGGTCAGATCCCGGCGTCGGCGCTCTGCGCGCCGTCCTTCGACTCCGGTGCGCTGCTGCGCTGCGACGCGGCCGAGGACCTCGACGCGCTCGACGCCGCCTACTACGCCGACTTCGGCGCGCACCTGGCGATCTCCGACTCCTACCGCTCGTACGGCTCGCAGGTGAGCTGCCGAGCGCGCAAGGGCTGGCTGTGCGCCCGGCCCGGCACGTCGAACCACGGCACGGGCGTCGCGGTGGACCTCGGCGGCGGGATCCAGGTGTTCGGGACCGCGCAGCACGTGTGGATGCAGAAGCACGCGGCCGACTTCGGGTGGGTGCACCCGTCCTGGGCGCGCGCCGGCGGCAGCAAGCCGGAGGCCTGGCACTGGGAGTACACGCGCTGACCAGCGCGCTGACGGCCTGACCGAGCCGGAACCGGGCCCTGACCTGCCGGTCCGGTCTTCACCCAGCCCGACGGCACCGGTCTGCACCTAGCATCGGACCCATGCCTTCCCCGGGTCGAGCCTGGCCGCTCGTCGGCCGCGCCGCCGAGCTCGACGACCTCGAGGCCTACCTGACCGAGGCCACCGACGGGCCCGGTGGCGCGGTGCTGCTCGAGGGTGAGGCGGGCGTCGGGCGCACGAGCCTCGTCGAGGCGCTGCAGTCCGGTGCGCAGCTCCTGGGCATCCGCGTCTGCGGCGGTCCGGACGCGCTCGACGAGCTGCGCCGTCCCTGCGAGGACGGGTCCGCGCGGCTCGTCGTCCTGGAGGACGTGCACCGCTGGGACGACGACGAGCTCACCGGGCTCGCCGAGGCGTCGGCCGACGGCTTCCCGCCGCGCACGCTCGTCGTCCTGACGCTGCGACCCGTGCCGCACCGGCCCGAGGTCACGCACGTCGTCAGTCGCTGGACGCGCGCCGGTGCGCGCTACCTCGAGCTGCGGCCGCTGCCGACCGCTGCGGCCGTCGAGCTCGCCGAGGCGATCGTCGGGGCCAACCTCGGGCCGTCGCTGCGCGGAGCGGTCTCGACCGCGGGTGGCAACCCGCGCTTCGTCGTCGACGTGGTCACCGCGGCCCACGACACGGGCGCGCTCGTCGCGGTCGAGGGCGGCATCGACGCGGTCCTGCCGGGCTGGCGCGGCGAGGTCGAGGACGTCGTGCGGTCACGCGTCGCGTACCTGGGCGACGAGGTGCTCGCGCTGCTGTCGGCGGCGTCCGTGCTCGGGGTGTCGTTCGTCGTCGTGGACCTCGCGGCGCTCGCCGACCGGCCCGTCGCCGACGTGTGGCGGACCCTGCGGCACGCGCTCGCGGCGGGCGTCGTCCAGGCGCGCGGCGACCGGCTCGTGTTCCGGCACGACGTGGTGCGTGCCGCGCTGTACTCCGGGATCGATCTCGACGACCGGCGTGCGCTGCACGCTCGCGCGGCGTGGACGCTGCGCGAGGCGGGTGCCCCGCAGGCCGTCGTCGCGACGCACCTCGAACGCTCCCGCTGAGCACCCGCGTCGCTCGCGCGGTCCGCCTCCAGGAACGCCCGGGCCGGCCCGTGCCTGCGTGCTCGGGGACGGGTGCGGCTTCGTGGGTCTCTGCGTGCGGACCTCTGCTCGCGGGTGCCTGCACATGATCTGGCCCCGAGGATCTCGGCTCGGGATCTCGGCCCGTGGATCTCGGGCTGCGGGGCGTCGGTCGCGCGCCTAGCGTGGGCGGACCAGCCTGTCTGTCGTCCCTGTCCTCTCTGGCGTCTCTGTGGTCAGTGTCGTCTCTGTCGTCTCGGACGGCAGCGCGTTCGTCGCGGACGGCACGACGACGGCGCGCACGACCTCGGGGCTCACGACAGGCACTCACGACAGGCACGGCACGACACGGCACGACACACGACGACGTAAGGAGCAAGCATGCCCACGCGCAGCGCACACACCTCCTGGCACGGCACCCTGAACGACGGCTCCGGCCGCGTCGAGCTCACGAGCTCGGGCGCCGGCGCGTACGACGTCTCGTTCCCGCGCCGCGCGGCCGACGACGCCGGCGGAGTGACCAGCCCCGAGGAGCTGATCGGTGCGGCGCACTCGTCCTGCTACGCGATGCAGCTCTCCGCGGTGATCGCGGAGGCCGGCGGGACGCCCGTCGACCTCGACGTGAAGGCCGACGTGACGCTCCGGCCCGACTCCGCGGGTGGCTTCCACATCTCGGGGATCGCGCTGACGGTGCGCGGCACGGTCGAGGGCCTCGACGCCGACGGCTTCCTCGCCGCGGCCGAGAGCGCCAAGACGGGCTGCCCGGTGAGCAAGGCGCTCACGGGCACGACCATCACGCTGGACGCGGCGCTCGCGTGACCGAGCCGCCCTCCGAGGCGCCCGGACGGGCCGCCCTGCCGGACGGGTCGCCCTGCCTGACGGGTCGCCCTGCCTGACGGCCTCGGATGGTCCGAGGCAGCGCCTTGCCTGACGGGCCTGCCCGACGGGAACGGTGCACGCGCGTCGGCGTGTCGCGGACGACGCGCGTGCATCGCGCCCGGGTGGGCCGTGCGTCGGGACTTCGGTCCCGTGAGGATTGCCTCACCTCATCACTAGCGTCACGAGCGTGAACCTCGCGCAGAGCACACCGGGCGACGTCGTCCGGGTCACGCGCATCGACCTCGACGGGGCGATGCGCAAGCGCTGTCGCGAGCTCGGCCTCGCGCCAGGAGCGGTCGTGCACGTCACGCACCGCGGCGGGTTCGGCGGGCGCGTCGTCGGCATCGGACTCGACCGGTTCGCGCTCGACGCCCAGACGTGCGTCCACGTCTACGTCGCACCCGTCGACGTCCCGACGTCGTGAGCTGCCACGAGGCGCCGAACCCGACGCGTCGGGGATCGGCGCCCTCGAGCACCGCCGTGCTCGAGCCCCGCCTCGCCGGACGCCGCGTCGAGAGGCGCGGCGCCGACGGCCCACGCCGAGACGAGCGCCGCGCCGACGAGCCGCGCATCGTGCTCGTCGGGAACCCGAACGTCGGCAAGTCCACGCTGTTCAACGCGCTCACGGGCGCACGGCAACGCGTGGTCAACGCGCCCGGCACGACGGTCGAGCTGCAGGAGGGCCGGTGGCGCGTCGGAGGCGTGCCGTGCCGCCTCGTCGACCTGCCGGGTACGTACAGCCTCGACGCGCGGTCGCCCGACGAGCAGGTCGCGGCCCAGGCCGTGCACGACGAGGGGACCGACCTCGCCGTGCTCCTCGTCGACGCCGCGGGGCTCGCGCGCTCGCTCGTCCTCGCGGGGCAGGTCGCGCTCTCGGGCGTACCCGTCGTCGTCGCGCTCACCATGTCGGACGTCGCCCGCTCGCGGGGTCTGACCGTGCCCGTCGAGACGCTCGCGACCCGGCTCGGCGTCCCCGTCGTCGCGCTCGACCCCCGCACGGGCGCCGGCCTGGCGGCTCTCGCGTCGGCGGTCGAGCAAGCGCTCACCCACCCGAGCACCCTCACGCTCGCCACGGGCGACCGGCCCGACACCGCGACAGCCGACCTCACCGTCGGCCACACCGCCGACCCGGCCGTCGACGACACCGCCGATCCGACCGTCGACCACACCGTCGACCCGGCACCCGCCCGCGCAGACGATCACGATCTCGAGCCGACACCAGACCACGCCGTCCGCCCGGCGCATGCGGGCGCCGACGAGCACGCCCTCGATCCGGCACCCGAGCACGCCGAGGACCACGACGACGACGCCGAGAGGGTGTTCGCGTGGGTCGCCGACGTGCTGCGGGTCGTGCAGAGCGGCACCCCCGCGACGGCTCGACCGGTGCGCACCTGGTCGGACCGCGTCGACCGTGTGCTGCTCGACGCGCGCGCGGGGATCCCGGTGCTCCTCGTCGTGATGTGGGGGCTGTTCCAGCTCGCGACCACCGTGGCCGCACCTCTCATGGACGCGATCGACGCCGTCGTCAACGGCACGGTCGCGGACGCCTTGCGTGACGTGCTGCCCTCGTCGGGACCGTGGCGCTGGGTGGAGGGGCTGCTCGTCGACGGTGCGCTCGCGGGCGTCGGGACCGTGCTGTCGTTCGTGCCGCTGCTCGCGCTGGTCTTCGTCGCCGTCGCGCTGCTCGAGGACTGCGGCTACCTGGCGCGCGCCGCGTTCGTCGCGGACCGCGCGATGCGAGCGATCGGGCTCGACGGCCGGGCGGTGCTGCCGCTCGTCGTCGGGTTCGGGTGCAACCTCCCCGCGCTCGCGGCGACCCGCACGCTCCCGCACGCGCGGCAGCGCCTGCTCACGGGGCTGCTCATCCCGTTCACGTCCTGCACCGCGCGGCTCACGGTGTACGTGCTGCTCGCGTCGGTGTTCTTCCCGCAGCACGCAGGGACGGTCATCTTCGTCATGTACCTCGCGTCCGCCGCGCTCGTCGTGCTCGGCGGCCTGGCGCTGCGCCGCACGCTGTTCCGCGACGTCCGACGCGAGCCGCTCGTGCTCGCGCTGCCCGCCTACCAACGGCCCGCGCTGCGCCCGATCGCGCTGTCCGTGGGCGTGCGGGTCCTGGCGTTCGCGCGCAAGGCGGGCGTGATCATCGTCGGGACCCTCACCGTGGTCTGGCTGCTCATGGCGGTCCCCGTGACGGGCGGGCACGCGGTCGCGGACGTGCCCGTCGAGGACTCGCTGTACGGCCGGGCGGCCGAGACCATCGCGCCGGTGCTGGGCCCGGCCGGCTTCGGGACGTGGGAGGCGGCGGCGGCGCTCGCCACGGGCTTCGTCGCGAAGGAGGTCGTCGTCGGGTCGCTCGCCCAGACGGCCGCGGTGGCCGAGCCCGAGGACCCCGCCGACCCCGGCGACCTGGCCGACCGGCTGCGCGCGACGTTCGACGCGTCGTCCGGCGGGCACGCGGGTGCGGCCGCTGCCGGGTTCCTGTGGTTCGTGCTCGCGTACAGCCCGTGCCTCGCGACGCTCGCCGAGCAGCGCCGGCTGTTCGGGCTGCGGTGGACGTTGCTCGGCGTGGGCGTCGGGTTGAGCGTCGCGTGGGTCGGCGCGGTGCTCGTGTTCCAGACGGGACGGCTGCTGGGATGAGCGTCCTCGACGACGTGCTGCGCGTGACGCGCACGGGCGCGACGCCCGCCGCCGCGGCCCGCACGCTCGGGGTCGACGAGGGGCTCGTCCTTGCCGCGCTCGACCACTGGGAGCGTCGTGGGACCCTCACCCGCCCGCCGGCCCGCGCCGACTCGTCGTGCTCGACCTGCGTGGCCACGACGCCCGACGTGCCCCTCCCGCTCGCCTGCACCGGCTGCCCCCTCGCGCGCCGCTGACGCCACCCGGTGCCGCGCGCCCGTGGGGGAGCGGGTGACCCTCCGCGCGCGCCCACGTCGACTGCTGGGCGGTGTCCGGCGAGGTGGCGTGCGCCGCGTGCGTCCGCCGGCGTCCGGTCTGCGAGTGGTCCCGATCGCGGTTCGCGTCCGAGTGCGAAGATGCCCCCCGTGACTGCAGTGGCCGACGAGAACCGCCTGCGCACCGACGTCGTCGCGGCGCTCCGCTCCGCTGTGCGTGGCTCCGTCGACGACTCGTCCCGCCGCCGCGCCGAGTACTCGACCGATGCGTCGAACTACCGGGTCGTGCCGCAGGTCGTCGTCTTCCCGCGCGACGTCGACGACGTGCTGGCCGCGCTCGAGGTCGCGCGCGAGGCCGAGGTGCCGCTCACCGCGCGCGGCGCGGGCACGTCGGTCGCGGGGAACTCGGTCGGCCCGGGCGTCGTGCTCGACTTCTCGCGGCACGTGAACCGGGTCCTCGAGATCGACCCGGAGACCCGCACGGCCCGTGTCGAGCCCGGCACGATCATGGCGACGCTGCAGAAGGCCGCGGCGCCGCACGGGCTGCGCTTCGGCCCCGACCCGTCGACGTGGACCCGCGCGACGCTCGGCGGGATGATCGGCAACAACGCGTGCGGCCCGCGCGCCGTCGCATACGGCCGCACGGCCGACAACGTCCTGGCGCTCGACCTCGTCGACGGCACGGGACGACGCCTCACGGCCGGTGCGGGTGAGGGTGCGCTCGACGCGGTGCCCGGCCTCGGCGAGCTCGTGCGCGGGAACCTCGACCTGCTGCGCACCGAGCTGGGTCGGTTCGGGCGCCAGGTCTCCGGCTACTCGCTCGAGCACCTGCTGCCCGAGCGCGGCACCGACCTCGCCAAGGCGCTCGTCGGGACCGAGGGCACGGTGGGCACGCTCCTCGAGGCGACGCTGCGGCTCGTGCCGGTCGCGGCCGCGCCGGTGCTCGTCGTGCTCGGCTACCCGGACATGCCGTCCGCGGCCGACGCGGTCCCGGCGCTGCTCGCGCACCAGCCGATCGCGATCGAGGGCATGGACGCGCGCCTGGTGGACGTGGTCCGACGAGTCCGCGGGGCCGCCGCCGTGCCCGACCTGCCTCCCGGTGCGGGCTGGCTCATGGTCGAGGTGGGTGCGGACACGCTCGACGAGGCGCTCGACCGCGCGAGCGCGCTGGCCGCCGACTCCGGCACCACCGCGGTCGGGCTGTTCCCGCCCGGTCCGCAGGCCACCGCGATGTGGCGGATCCGCGAGGACGGCGCCGGCCTCGGCGGACGCACGCCCTCGGGTGAGCAGGCGTGGCCCGGGTTCGAGGACTCGGCGGTCCCGCCCGCGCAGCTCGGCGCGTACCTGCGCGAGCTCGAGGCGCTCATGGCCCGGCACCGCGTCGACGGGCTCGCGTACGGACACTTCGGCGACGGGTGCGTGCACCTGCGCCTCGACATCCCGCTCGAGCGGTCGGGCGACCCGCTGCGGGCGTTCATGCAGGACGCCGCGGAGCTCGTCGCGTCGCACGGCGGCTCGCTGTCCGGTGAGCACGGCGACGGGCGCGCGCGCTCCGAGCTGCTGCCGGTGATGTACTCGCCGCGCGCCATCGAGGTGTTCGGCGCCTTCAAGAACCTGTTCGACCCGCGCGACCTGCTGAACCCCGGCGTGCTGGTCCGCCCGCGCCCGCTCGACGCGGACCTGCGTCGACCCGCGGCGCGCCCGCTCCCCGCGGCGACGGGGTTCTCGTTCGCGCACGACGCGGGCGACATGACGACGGCCGTGCACCGGTGCGTCGGCGTCGGCAAGTGCCGCGCGGACTCGACCGCGGCCGGCGGCTTCATGTGCCCGTCGTACCTCGCGACGAAGGACGAGAAGGACTCGACCCGAGGCCGCGCCCGGGTGCTGCAGGAGATGGCGAACGGTTCGCTCGTGTCCCGCGGCTGGTCGTCGCCCGAGGTGCACGAGGCCCTCGACCTGTGCCTGAGCTGCAAGGCGTGCTCGTCGGACTGCCCCGCGGGCGTCGACATGGCGCAGTACAAGTCGGAGGTGCTGCACCGTACATATCGTCGGCGTCTGCGTCCGATCAACCACTACGCCCTCGGCTGGCTGCCGCGCTGGGCGCGTCTCGTCACCGGTGTGCCCGGCCTGTCGCGGCTCGCCAATGCCGTCCTCGGCGTGCGTCCGATCGCCAAGCTGGTGCTGGCCGCCGGCGGCATGGACACGCGCCGCACGATGGTGAGCTTCGCCGACGAGCCTTTCCGTCGCTGGGTCCGACGAGGTGGTGCCGACCAGGTCACGCTCGCGGGTGCGAGCACGGCCGACGAGGTCCCCACGGCCGGGGACATGACGGCGTCCGGGGGAGTGGCCGGCGCGACGACGAGCGAGGCGGGCGGGTCTCGTCCGCGCGTGCTGCTGTGGACCGACTCGTTCAGCGACACGCTCGCGCCGTCGGTGGCACGCGCCGCGGTGGCCGTGCTGCGGGACGCCGGCTACGAGGTGCTCGTGCCGGACCACCAGGCGTGCTGTGGTCTGACGTGGATCAGCACGGGGCAGCTCGAGGGTGCGCGTCACCAGCTCGAGCACCTGCTGGAGGTCCTGGCGCCGTTCGCGGTGAACGGCATCCCGATCGTCGGCCTGGAGCCGTCGTGCACGGCGGTGCTTCGTTCCGACTTGACCGACCTGCTGCCCGACGACCCGCGAGCGGTCGCGGTCGCGCGCGAGACCCGCACCCTCGCGGAGCTCCTGACCGCGCCCACGCCGATCGGCCCCGGCGACCGCTGGCAGGTCCCCGATCTGTCGGACGTCACCGCGGTCGTCCAGCCGCACTGCCACCACTACTCGGTGATGACGTGGACCGCCGACCGTCGCCTCTTGACCGATGCCGGTGCGCAGTTCTCGGCGATGGCGGGCTGCTGCGGGCTCGCGGGCAACTTCGGCATGGAGAAGGGGCACTACGACGTCTCGGTCGCGGTCGCCGAGAACTCCCTGCTGCCCGCTCTTCGCGACGCGGCACCCGGGGACATCTACCTCGCCGACGGCTACTCGTGCCGCACGCAGGCCGACCAGCTCGCGGGCGTCCACGGCATCCACCTGGCCGAGCTCCTGGCCTCCCACCTCCCCGCCCGCGACGGAGCCTCCGCTCCCGCACCCTGACCATCGGCTGGTTGCGCGAGGCGTGCAGGCGCCCGGCCAGAGCCCAGCCGGTGACGCGGCTGTTAGCCGGGCTAACGCTGGGGCAGTGGGCGCCCGGTCACGCGACCTTGATGGTGACGACCACCCGAGTCTGATCACGCGACCTTGATTGTGACGACCACGCGCGTCTGATCACGCAACGTTGCGGGTGACGACCACGCGCGTCTGATCACGCGACCTTGATGTTGACGACCACCTTGGTGCGGCAGTCGAGGCACTCGAAGATGTTCGCGACGACGATCTCGGCCAGCCCGGGCAGCTCTGTGGACCGCGCGTCGATCTCGCCGGTGTGCTCGCACTCCTGGGTCACGGTTCCTCCTGAGTCGCCTGGCAGTGGAGGAATCGCAACAGTCACCCATCCTTAAGTCAAAGGTCGCTCCTCATGGCCCCGCCCGCGCCAGCCTTCACGCCGGCATCGTGCCCTGCCGGCTTCGCACGACAGGACGGAGTCGGTGCGTTGTGGAGGCGGCCCGAGCGGGTGCGGAAGACGTATTGCCGCCCAGCCGCGCCGCCCTGCACCGCGAGCACCGGCTGCTCGTCGGTCCCGCGGGCCGTGCCACCGGCGAGTGGGGGCAGCGCGGGTCCCGGTTCGCGTGCGGGTGTGGTGGGTCGTGATCGGAGCGCGGGCGCGGTGAGGTCTGAACCGGTGATCTGAGGTTCGACGTCGAGGTCGAGGCGGTGGACCTCGTGGTGGTGGAAGCCGCACAGGAGCACGGCGTTCTCCAGGTCGGACGCGCCGCCGTCGCGGTGCCACCACGCGATGTGGTGCAGCTGCCCGTACACGGGAGGGACGCTGCACCCGTTCCACGCGCACACGCGATCCCGTGCCACGACGGCGATCCGCTGAGCAGGCGTGAACGTCCGCCGCGTCCGACCGACGTCGAGCGGCAACCCTCGCGCGTCCATGACGACGCGCGTCATCGCGCACTCGCACAACGCCGCCGCGAGCTCGGTCGCCGAGAGGACGACCCCGGTGTCGGTGACCGCAGGACGTGCCCCGCTTCGAGCTCCCGCGTCGTCAACCGAGGCGAGGCGATCGCGACTCCCGCTCGGCTCGCTCGTCCGGGTCCGGCGACGCTCGGACTGCCTGCGGCGGACCGCGACCCAGGTCTCGGCGGGGACGAGCAGCGAGACGTGAGCCGCCGCGCCGCCGCCGACGCTGTCGGTCGAGCCACCGGCAACCCGCCCGGACACCGCCGTGCCGACGGCTCCGTCGGGTGCGGCCTCGTCCATCGCGGAGGACCCGGAGCCGTGCACGACCGCCCGCGTCGCATCCTCGAGCGTGACTGCGCCGGGTTCTGCCGTGCAGGGCACCGTAGGCGCGGAGACGTCACGGGGCGCGGATACGTCACGCGTGATCGGGGCGCCGGCGAGGGCGGTCAGGGCGTCGGCGCGCGCCTGCTCCGGGGTGCGGTCCTCGTCGGGACGGTGGCCGGTCGCGTCGAGCGCGCGTTGCAGGAGCCTGCCCGCGATGGGGTCGAGCCGACCCCGCAGGAACGTACCGTCCGCCGCGTGCGTCAGGGTGAGGAACCTCGCGCGGCGCTGCGCCTCGCGCTGGGACTCGTGGTGGTCGTGGTCCTGCGCAGCCACCCACGCGGCGAGCCCGCGCTCGAACTCCCGCGCGTCGACTCCCCGCGCGAGGTCGACGACGGCTGCCTGGCCGTCGCTGCTGCTCAGCGCGTCGACGACCTGCGGTGGGGCGGATGCGAGCGCCCGCGCGAGGACGTCGGCGTGTCCCTCGCGGACCTGGCCGTCCGCCATGGCCGCGCGCACGTCCGGCAGCCGCGTGAGCGTCTGCGCGGTCCGGACCTGCGTGGCGACCTGGAAGCGCGAGCTGCCGGTCAGCCGCGCGCGCGTGTCGGCGAACTCGCGTTCTGCTCCGACGCGCGCTGCGGAGGCCTGGTGCGCGGCGAGCACGGGTGCGCGAACCGCGGGCACGAGCGCGGCGATCCGGTCGAGCGTGCCCAGCGCGGCGGCGCGCGCCGACCCCGCCCACCGCTGTGCCGACCCCGCCTGGTCCACGAGGTGCGCGAGGCGGTCGCGCACCCCTTCGAGCTCGGCAAGGACCTCCCGCTGCTCGGGTACCCAGCCGGCCAGGGCGTCGTCGGCAGGGCCGTCGCCAGGCGCGTCGCGCCGTTCCTGCGTCCCGCGAGCCTCGGCACCGCGAGCCTCGGCACCGCGAGCCGGGGTGCCGCCTCCGTGCAGATCGCCGCGATCTCCAAAATCGAACATACGTACGATTCTAGGGAGGGATCGGACGGCGCAACCCGCGCTCGGGAGATCTGTGGACAACCAGGGGTCACCCTGGGGTCCATGACCTGCTCACTCGCGCGACAGCGTCGTCAGGCCGCGCCCGGGGTGCCATGACGTCACCACCAGCAGCTTTCCGGTCTGGTCCACGCGCGTGTGCACGACCTCCGCGATGTCGAACGCGAAGTACGCGCCGGGAGGCTCGTCCGAGGGTCGCTCCGACTCGACGAGGCGCCCCGCGATCTTGGCGTCGCCCAGCCACTGCGTCACGTCGTCGGGCGGCTCGAGGGTCGGGCTGTGCACGGCTGCCCGTGGGTCCCGCAGGACGTCCCGGAGCTTGACCGAGCCGGGCATCATCCCGAGCGTCGCGTCGTCGCCGAGCGCGAGCTCGGTCCCGGAGATCCGGGGCGACCCGTCGGCGCGCAAGGTCGCGAGCGTCTTGTGCCGACCCGCCCCGAACACCGACTCCACGACCGCCGCCAGGTCCGGAGCCTCGCGCCGCACGTCCGCCCATCGCACTCGTTCAGCCATCTGCCCATCGAACCGCCCACCACTGACACGCCAGTCGCGTCCGACGCCGGCCCACCGACGGCCCGCCCCACCCACCGTCGACCCGACCGCCGTTGCGCCGCACGCCGCCGACGGGCATCGTCGGGTCATGCTCGTCGCCTTCTCCGTCTCCCCGCTCGGCGCGGGCGAGTCCGTGTCCGCCGCGGTCGCCGACGCCGTCCGCATCGTCCGCGAGTCGGGTCTGCCGAACAGCACCGACGCGATGTTCACGACCGTCGAGGGCGACTGGGACGAGGTCATGGACGTGGTCCGCCGCGCGACGGAGGCGGTCGGCCGGCACGGTCACCGCGTGAGCCTGGTCCTCAAGGCGGACATCCGCCCCGGCCGGACGGGCGAGCTCACGGGCAAGGTCGACCGCCTGGAGCAGGCGCTCGCCTCGTCCCCGGCCCCGACCGCACCCTCCCCGAACCGCGACGAGACCCCCGCCGGGCCGCACGCGGACTGACCTGCACACACTGACCTGCACATACCGACAAACCCCGACACGGTCGTGGACGCGTGACACGAGTCCACGTCAGGACGAAGATGACGTCGGCACGTCACCCGCACGGTCGTCGTGGGCGGGGGAACTCGACCCGTCCGGCGGACAGACCGGACATGCGCGGACATGCCAGAGTGTCGCTCAGCATGCGGGACCTCTCGCGTGCGCTCCATCGTCGGGTCGTCGCGCAACGCCGGAACCGTCGCCCTCCCACGCCTCGGGTCGGGCCGAGTGGGACGGTGCCGCCCACCCCGGGAAGGCTGGGAACCGGATGCCTCTGTTCGAGCTCGACGACGGCCGCCCGCGCCTCGTCCAGCCGATGCAGCCGCTGCCCGGTTCCTTCGCGCAGGACCTCCAGTCGCTGCTGACGCACCACCTGGCGGCCATCGCGGGTGAGCCGCTGTTCCCGGTGCGCCACCGCTCGGGCGCGCCCGACCACGCGGACCTGCCGGAGCTGCTCGCGCTGGACGCGACGGGCCGTGCGGTCGTGGTGGAGGGCGTGCAGGTGCTCGACGACGACGCCGTGGTCACGGCCCTGCGGCACGCGGGTGCGGCGGCGCGCATGACGGCGACGGACCTGGCGCGCTCGTACCACGCGGACCCGGACCGGTTCGCGGTGGACTTCGCGGCGTTCCGGGACCAGGTGGCGTTCGGGATGGCGACGAGCCGCCGCGAGGGGGTGCGGCTGCTGATCGTGTGCTCGGAGGTCGCGACCGAGGCGGGCGACACGTTGAGCTACCTGCGGGGACCGGGCCGGCACGTGGACGTGCTGCAGCTCGGGGTGGTCCGCGGCGTCGACGACCGCCGTTTCCTGGACGTCTCGCCGCTCGCCCGGCACGAGAACGTACGGCGCCCGGTCGAGCCGACCGCCTTGCGCCTGGTGCGGTCGAGCGAGGCGTCGTTCGCGACGGCGATGGCGTACGAGGAGGGGCGTCGGCGCCCGCCCGCACCGCTGGGCGGCACGGTGCACCCGGGGCCGGCGTACGGGTCGGGTCTGCCCTCGACGTCCGCGTTCCCGTCGGGCCCGAGCCAGGGTGCGTCGGGCCGGTCGACGCCGCCCGCCCCGCAGCGTCCGACGGGCCAGGCGACGAACCGACCGCCCGCGCCTCCGGCAGGGCGGTCGACGCCGCTCCCGCCTCCGCCGCCCCCGCGTCCGACGACGCCTGCCCCCGGCTCGCCGGTGACGCCCGCCGCCGCGGTGCTCCCGGTCGCGGGTGCTCCGAGCGCGCAGGTGTCCACGTCGACGCGAGCGGTTCCCGCGGTCACGCACGCGGGCCAGCCCGCGGCGGGCTCGCACCCGTCGGCCACGGTCACGCGGTCGTCGGCATCTCGTCCGCCGGCAGCCCCGTCGTCCGCCCCACCGTCCTACGCGCCGCCGGTGAACCGCACGACCTCGTCGTACGCGCCTCCCGCGAACCCCGCCCCGACGAACCCGCTCCTGACGAACCCCGTCGTGCCGCCCGCGCCCACGCCCGGGGGGTCCGGTGTGGCGTACGGCGCCCCGTACTCGTCGTCCCGCCCGTCCGCGTCCCCCCAGGCGCCGGCGTCTCGCACGACGAGCACCGCCCCGATGCCGGCCGCCGCCGACCCGCGGCCCGATCGTGACTACCCGGCGACGGCGTCCCCGCTGTACGAGTCGATGGCCGGCCTGCTCGCGGGTCAGGTGCCCGCGGTGGGTCGTGCCGGGGTCATGGACGCGCACGACGCGCGTGCGGAGCGCGCGTACGACGAGCCGTACGGCCGCCAGCTCGGCACCGGGTACGACGAGCGCGCGTATGACGAGCGTTCGTCCGACGAGCGTGCGTCCGACGAGCAGGCGTACGACGAGCGGGCCCACGACGAGCAGGCGCACGACGAGCCGGCTCACGCCGAGTACGCGCCGACGTACCCCGCGCCGCCTGCCGACCTCACTGCAGAGACGCACCCTGCCGACGGCCTCGTCGCGGCCCCCACGCTGCCCGCCCCCGCGCCTCGTCGTCCCGACGAGCCGTACCCCGAGCTGGCGACGCTCGCCAAGCAGCGCCGCGCGGTGGTCACGCTCGTGTGGCTGCGGGAGCGCCGCGGGCAGCGCCTGGTCGCGACGCTCGCCCCCGACGGGTCGATCGAGCTCCCCGACGGCGCACAGTTCTTCGACCCCGGGGAGGCCGCGGCCTACGCGGCCGGCACGCCGATGGAGGTCGACGGCTGGCGCGCGTGGCGGCTCGGCGACGGCGGTCCGACGCTCGCCGAGGCGGCCGGCCGCCACGAGTAGCACGCGCCCCGACGAGCGGGCCGCACGACGAACAGGCGGCATGACGAGCAAGCCGCACGACGAGCAAGCCCGTCCGGCGCGCACGTCGCCGGTGGCGGAGCCCGACGGAAGGCCGGGCGGCCGCTGAGGGTCCTCCGACGCAGCGCCGTCAGGCCCAGCCGTACCCCGCGGACCAGCGGTCGAGCTCGGCATAGACACGCGCCCGGACGGGCGGTGCGGACAGCACGAGGTCGTGCACGCCGCCGGCGATCCGGACCACGGTGACGCACGGCCCGAGCTGGACCGCGCGCCTCGCGAGCAGCTCGACGTCCAGCACGATGTCCGCCGAGCGCATCGCCTCGTTCCAGCGCGGCGTGATGAGGGTGCGCGTCGAGGCCATCATGAGGATCGGCACGTCGATGCTCAGCCCGCGCGCGACGACGGTGTGCCCGGTCATCACGGCCGAGAGCCACCCGGCGCGCACGGGGAACGACGGGTTGGGCCGCCAGCGGTCGTCGAACGTCCACTCGCCGCCGGACGCGGCGGACAGTGTGCGGTTGTAGAACCCGGGGTCGATGTTCGGCAGCGGTGCCTTGGGCTGGAACCGGGCGATCTGGGCGACGGCGGGGCTCGACAGGTGCCGCAGCATCCCGGAGCCCTGCAGCTCGAGCCACGGGCTGTTGAGGACGAGCCCGGCGAGCGCGCCCGGGTTGCGGTGCGCCCACAGGCTCGCGACGAGCCCGCCGGTCGAGTGCCCCATGACGACGACGCGCGCGTGCGCCCCGAGCTCGCGGCGTACCAGGTCGAGCGCGGCGGCGATGTCCTCGTCGTACGTCTCGAGGTCGTCGACGTAGCCGGGGGTCTGGTGCGCGCGCAGGCTACGCCCGTACTTGCGCAGGTCGAGCGCGTAGAACGCGACGCCGCGCGCGGTCCAGTGCTCGGCGAGCTCGGTCTGGAAGAAGTAGTCGGACCAGCCGTGCAGGTACAGCAGGGCGCGCGCGGGCCGGACGGCCTCGTCGGTGGGTGGCCGGTGCCGGACGACGGTCGCGACCACGTCTCCCTCGTCGTCGGGCGTCAGGTCGAGCGTCTGTGCCTGGTAGTCGGGTCCGAGCACGTCCTGCACCCACTCACCGGGCGGCGAGGCCACCGTGGGGACGTCCTCGTCGGGCACGTCCACACCGGCCACGTCCACACCGGCCACGTCCGCGTCGGGAACGTCCGCGCCGGGTGCCGGACCCGTGGGTGCCGGCCCGACGCGCGTCGTGCCGGCGCGTGCCGTGCCGGCGGCGGACGGCCCGGACGGGGGCTCAGGCGTCGTCCCCGTCGTGTCGCCCACCGTCCTCGCCTCCTCGTCCGCCGCGCTCCTGGTGTGACGTGGTCTCGTGCGACCTGGTCCAGGTGCCACGACGCGCGTCGCCGTCGTCGCGCGCCGTCAGACCGTCACCACGATCTTGCCGAACTGCTCGCCGGCCGCGAGCCGAGCCACCGCCTCGCGCGCCTGCGTCAGCGGGTACGTGCGGTCGACGAGCGGGCGCACGCCGGTCCGCGCGAGGAACGCGAGCAGGTGCTGCAGGTCGTCGCGCGTGCCCATCGTGACGCCGAGCACGGAGATCTCCTGGAAGAAGACCCGCGTGAGCTCGGCGGCGGTCGGGTCGCCGGTCGTCGCGCCGGCGACGACGACGGTGCCGCCCGGCCGCACGGAGCGCAGCGAGTGCGACCACGTCGCGCGGCCCACGGTCTCGAGCACGAGGTCGACGCGCGGCACGCGTGCCCCGGGTTCGACCGCGGCGGCGGCGCCGAGCGTCAGGGCGTGCGCGCGACGCTCGTCGGACCGGCTCGTGACGACCACCTCGAGCCCGGCGGCCGCACCGAGCAGGATCGCGGCGGTCGCGACGCCGCCGCCCGCGCCCTGCACGAGGACGCGCTGGCCGGGGGTCGCGCGGCCGGTCGTGAAGAGCATGCGGTAGGCGGTGAGCCACGCGGTCGGCAGGCACGCGGCCTCGACGGACGAGAGCTCGGCGGGCTTGTCGACGAGGTTCCACGTGGGCACCGCGACGCGTTCGGCGAGCGTGCCGGGGTACCGCTCGGACAGCAGCGAGCGCGGCTCGTCGGGCCCGACGCCGTGCCCGGACGGTCCGCCGATCACGCCGTGCACGACGACCTCGCGACCGTCGACGACGCCTGCGGCGTCGGTGCCGAGGATCATCGGGAGCTGCTCGGCGCGCAGCCCGACGCCGCGCAGCGACCACACGTCGTGGTGGTTGAGCGCGGCCGCGCGCACGTCGACGACGGACCAGTGCTCGCGTGCGACGGGCTCGGGCCGGTCGCCGACCTCGAGGGCGGCGACGGGGTCGTCGGGCGACAGGTCTCGTGCGTAGGCAGCGATCACACCGTCACGTTACCCATGAGTAGCCCGCTGAGCAGGGGCTACGGCCGGTCGAGCGGCTCGGGGAACACCGTCAGGAGCTGGCGGCTGACGAGCCCCACGGTCCGGGCGAGCGCGTCGCGCGCGGCGGCCGCGACGAAGCCGAGGTCGCGCACGTGCCACAGCACGAGCGCGTTCGCCCACGCCGCGTCGCGCGCCTTGTCGACCGAGAAGTTCGAGACCAGGTCCGCCACGGGCGACAGCTCGCCGCCCGCCGCGACCACCCGCCTGTCGAGGAACGACTGCCGCAGCGGCCGCACGACCTCCGCGAGCACGTCGTTGACGCGCTCGAAGTCCGCGTGCACGCCGCGCGCGGTCGGCGGCACGCCGCGCGCCTCGCACGTCGCGACGACCGCGAGCGCCAGGTCGTGGTTGATGTGCGCGTTCATGCCTGCGAGCGCGAACTGCAGCGGCCACAGGTCAGGGTGCGCGCGTCGCTCGACGAGCGGTGCCCACGCCTTGTTGACGGTCCGACGAGCCGCGAGGTCGCGCGGCACGTCGAGGAACAGGTCGGCGAACCGCACGTCGAGGTCCTCGACGAACGCGGGGTCGTTGAACGTGCCGTCGGTGACGCGCACGGCGACGAGCGACGTGACGTCCCGGTAGACGTCGCTGAACACGCCGAGCCCGTCGGTGCGGGACCACTGGCTGCGCTCGGCGTCCATCGCGGCGATCACCCGCCCGATGGCGACGGACCCCTCGGTCACCCCCATGCGCCCACCTTGGCGGACGCCGCGGGCCCTGCCCAGGATGAACCTGCGCCGAGCCGAACCGCTCGGAGCGGTGCGTCTCGGAGCGGTGCGTCTCGGGGCGGTCGGCCTCAGAGCACCGGCAGCATGCGCCCGAGGTCGGGCACCGAGTCGCCGGTGAACCGGGCCGCGACCGCGCCGGCGAGCACGTCCACGTCGTACGGCGTGCGCCCGGCCGCGAGCCGCACCCACGTCCGCGCGTCGGTCACCTCGAGGTCCCACCCGCCGCGCGCGACGACGACCGCGAGCAGCTCGCTCGCGACGAGGTCGAGCGCCAGCGGGTCGACCGGGTCCGGACCGGCGCCCGCGCCCGGCACGCGCCGCACGGACGCGTACAGGTCGTCGGCGTGCACGACGAGCTCGATCACGCGCGAGACGGTCATGGCCGACAGCCGCACGGGCCCGCGCCGCGCCTGCACGACGAGGTCGCCGTCGGCGGAGTACGCGTCGAGCGCCGCGAACGCCGCGGCCGCACGGTCGTCGATCCACGCGATCGGGTCGTCGGCGACCTGCTCGGCGAGCTGGCGCGTGGTCTGCGCGATGTCGGCGGCGCGGTCGGCGTACGTGCCGAGGTACTCCCCGAGCGTGAGCGGGACGGTCCCGGCGGGCACGGGTGAGCACGCGGCGAGCGCGTCCATCGCCCGGCCGACGTGCGCGACGAGCTCGGTCACGGTCCAGCCCTCGAGGACGGACGGGGCGTCGCCCACGGCGTCGTCGACGACCTCGACGACCCACGCCCGCAGGCGGTCCCACTGGCGGTGCAGCGCGGTCGAGGCCTCGGTCAGCGACGCGGTCATGGCCTCATCCTGCCCTCTCGGTCGCGACGGTGTCGGGGAGTCCGCGGGCGGGTGGGTGCGGGTTCGTGCGCAGGTCAGGGGCGCGTGCGGACGAGCTCGCCGAGGAACTCCGAGACGTGGCG
The DNA here is from genome assembly GCF_007989825.1 of Cellulomonas persica. Lineage (GTDB taxonomy): Bacteria > Actinomycetota > Actinomycetes > Actinomycetales > Cellulomonadaceae > Cellulomonas > Cellulomonas persica. Next base: position 56,740 of record NZ_BJUA01000010.1, read on the forward strand.
GCCCACCTGGTCCTCCTCGATGAGGAACCCGTCGTGCCCGTAGTCGGAGTGCACGACCCGGACCGGCCCGGCGCCGGGCACGTGTGCGGCGATCCGCTCGGACTGCGCGAGCGGGAACAGGCGGTCGGTGTCGACGGCCACGACGAGCCCGCGTGCGGTGATCTGCGCGAGCGCGTTGTCCACGCCGCCGCGGTCCCGGCCGAGGTCGTGCGTGAGCATCGTGCGCGTGAGGGTGACGTACGTGTTCGCGTCGAACCGCCGCGCGAGCTTGTCGCCGTGGTGCTCGAGGTACGACTGCACCGCGAACCGGCCACCTTCGAGCGGGTCCTCGGCGCCCTGCGGGATGCGCCCGAACCGCTCGTCGAGCTCGTACGCGGAGCGGTAGCTCTGGTGCGCGATCTGCCGCGCGAGCCCGAGCCCGACGTGCGGCCCCGCGCCGTCGGGTGCGTCGTAGTAGTCCCCGCCGCGGAACGCCGGGTCGGCCTGGATCGCGACGAGCTGCGTGTGGAAGTTGGCGATCTGGTCGCCGGAGGTCTGCGCGGTCGTCGCGATCGCGGCGAACGCCTCGACGCGCTGCGGCTCGGACGCGGCCCACTCGAGCACGCGCTGCCCGCCCATCGACGCGCCGATCACCAGGGCCCACGTGCGGATGCCGAGCAGGTCGGCGAGGCGGACCTCGGCGGCCACCTGGTCGCGCACGGACAGGACCGGGAACCGGCTGCCCCACGGCGTGCCGTCGGGTGCGGGCGACGAGGGTCCCGTCGAGCCCTGGCAGCCGCCGAGCACGTTGGGCGCGACGACGAACCAGCGCTCGGTGTCGATCGGCGCACCCGGCCCGACCATCGACTGCCACCAGCCGGCGGTCGGGTGCCCGTGCCCCGCCTCGCCGGTGACGTGCGAGTCGCCGGTCAGGGCGTGCAGCACGAGCACCGCGTTGGAGCCGTCCTCGTTGAGCTCGCCCCACGTCTCGTAGGCGAGCCGGACCGCGGGCAGACGACCGCCGGAGTCGAGCGCGAACGGCCCGAGGTCGGCGAACTGCCGACGCCCGACCTCGTCGCCCTCGCGCCACGCCGACGACGCGGGCACGGGCGCGCGCTGCGCGAGCGGGGTGCGGCTCGCGCGCGTGCTGGCCAGCGCCCGGGCGGGGGCGAAGGCGGCGGACTCGTCGGACATGGTGAACCAATCTACGCAGGGACGTGGTCGCGGACCCGCGGCGGACCGCGGTTCGGGACGGACGTCCCTCGACCTGCGGTGGGTGGGACGCCTCGCGGACGTCCCACCCACCTCGTCGTGACGAACGGTCAGGCGCCCTTGGCGGCGCGGAAGCCGGCCTCGAGGTCCGCCAGGATGTCGTCGATGTGCTCGATGCCCACAGCGAGCCGCACGAGGCCCGGCGTCACGCCGGACAGCTCCTGCTCGGCCGGCGTGAGCTGGCTGTGCGTGGTCGACGCCGGGTGGATGACGAGCGAGCGCACGTCTCCGATGTTCGCGACGTTCGAGTGCAGCTCGAGCGCCGAGACGAACGCCTGACCGGCCGCCGAGCCGCCCTCGATCTCGAACGCGAGGACCGCGCCACCGCCGCGCGGCGCGTACTTGACCTGGTTGGCGTGCCACGGGCTCGACTCGAGGCCCGAGTAGTGCACGCCGAGCACGTCGTCGCGCGCCTCGAGCCACTGCGCGACCTTCGTCGCGTTCTCGACGTGCCGCTCGACGCGCAGCGACAGCGTCTCGATGCCCTGCGAGATGAGGAACGCGTTGAACGGCGAGACCGCCGAGCCGAGGTCGCGCAGGAGCTGGATGCGCGCCTTGAGGATGTAGGACAGGTTCGCGCCGAACGCGGAGCCGACGCCGAGCGCCTCGGCGATCTTGAGGCCGTGGTACGACGGGTCGGGCTCGTTGAAGCCGGGGAAGCGGTCGGGGTGCTGCGCGTAGTCGAACGTGCCGCCGTCGACGATCACGCCGCCGATCGCCGAGCCGTGCCCGCCGAGGTACTTGGTGGCCGAGTGCACGACGACGTCGGCGCCCCACTTGAGCGGGTTGATGAGGTAGGGCGTCGCGACCGTGTTGTCGACGATCAGCGGCACGCCGTACTCGTGCGCGACCCCGGCGACGAGCTCGATGTCGAGCACGTCGGACTTGGGGTTCGGGATGGTCTCGGCGAAGAACGCCTTGGTGTTCGGGCGGATCGCGGCGCGCCACGCCTCGGCGTCGTGCGGGTCGCTCACGAACGTCGTCTCGACGCCCAGCTTCGGCAGCGTGTAGTGCAGCAGGTTGTACGTGCCGCCGTAGAGGGACGGGCTCGCGACGACGTGGTCGCCCGCCTCGGCGACGTTGAGGATCGCGAACGTCTCGGCCGCCTGGCCGGACGCGACGAGCAGCGCGCCCACGCCGCCCTCGAGCGAGGCGATGCGGTTCTCGACGACCTCCTGCGTGGGGTTGCCGATGCGCGTGTAGATCGGGCCGAGGTCCTGCAGCGCGAAGCGCGCGGCCGCGGTGGCGGCGTCAGGGAAGACGTAGGACGTCGTCTGGTAGATCGGCAGTGCGCGGGCGCCGGTCGTCGGGTCGGGCGTCTGGCCGGCGTGGACCTGACGCGTCTCGAAGTTCCAGTTCTCGTTGCTCATCGTCGTGCTCCTGGTGGCGGGGTGGGGACCCGCGGGGAGCTCGGCAGCCGACGCCCGTCCCGCGGGGGAGTGGGGAGGGTCGCGCACGGTTCGAGCGGGGCAGTCCCCGCTGGACCTTCGTCGGTGCTCGCCGGATCGACGTCGAGCAGTCGGCGGGCAGGCCGAACGTGCGCGTCAGCGACACATTCGACGGCAGGGCATGTCGGGGAGCGTAAGGCGCTCGTACCGCAACGTGGAATGGGTGTCCCACATGTTGAGCACGCGCTGTCTCGTCCATCCGGTTCGTCCGGAATGTGACTGCTGTGAAAGGTGGGACTGTTGTGACTGGTGTTCACTTCTGGGGCTCGCGCCGGTAGCGTCCGCAGAGCGCGGCCCTCCTCGCCGCCGAGGTGCGTCCGCGAGCACCGACGGCACGGGGTCGGCCGCAGGGCCACCGACGGCCCGCAGCAAGGCACGCACAGCAGCACGTGAGGGGCACGACGAGTGGGCGAACGACGAGCCGGACGACGGACGCGGGGCGCGAGCGCGCTCGCCGCGGCCACCGTCGGCATCCTGCTGCTCAGCACACCGGGAGCGGTCGCCGACCCCGGTGCCCCCTCCGACGACGACGTCCGCCGCGCACAGCAGGCCGTCGGCCAGGCCGAGCGGTCCGTCGCCGAGATGGAGATCCGCCTCGCGCAGCTCAGCGCCGAGGCCGACGCCGCCGAGCTCGAGGTCCAGCAGGCGGGCGAGGCGTACACGCAGGCGATGTCCGACGCGCAGACCGCGCAGGACGCCGCCACCACTGCGCAGGACCGTTCCGACGAGGCCGCCGCCGACGCCGAGAAGGCGCGCCGCGAGCTCGTCGCGATCGCCCGCCAGGTCGCCCGCTCGGGCGGCTCCGCCGACCTCGTCGAGGCGCTGCTGTCCGCCGACGGGTTCGAGGACGTCGCTCGTCGGACCAGCCAGATGGACCAGTTCACGCGCAAGACCGACGAGGCGGTCCAGGCCTACCAGGCGGCCACGCTCGTCGCGAGCACGCTCGCGGGCGCCGCGACCGAGGCCGCCGCCGACGCGAGCGCCGCGCAGGCCCAGGCGGAGAAGCTCCTGGACGCCGCGCAGACCACGGCAGACGATGCCGCCGCCGCCCAGGCCGCGGGCGAGGCCGAGCGCGAGACCCTGCTCGCCCAGCTCGCCGCCGCCCGTGCCACGAGCGTCGACGTCGAGCGTCAGCGCCAGGCCGCGATCGACGAGGAGCGGCGCAAGCGCGAGGAGGAGGAGGCGCGGCGCAAGCGCGAGCAGGAGCAGCAGCCCGCGCCGCCGACGACGCCCACGCAGCCGCCGGCCGCCCCGCCGACGACGCCCCCGGCGACGCCCGACCCGGACCCGACGACCCCGCCGCCCGCGACCCCGACCACGCCGCCGCCGGCCACGCCGACGACCCCGCCGCCGGCCACGCCGACGACGCCCCCGCCGGCGACCCCGACGACCCCGCCACCGGCCCCGAAGCCGACGACCCCGCCGTCGCAGTACGGCCTCGGGACGGGCACGTCACGCGGCTCGGCGGCGATGGGCCAGAACGCCGTCGCGGTCGCCAAGACGCGGCTCGGCGCCCCGTACGTGTGGGGCGGCACCGGCCCCGGCTACGACTGCTCCGGCCTGACCATGACGTCGTGGCGCAGCGCGGGCGTCGCGCTCAACCGCACGTCGCGCGACCAGTACAAGCAGGTCCTCAAGGTCAGGTACGCCGACATGCGGCCCGGTGACCTCGTGTTCTGGGGCACCAACGCCAACGACCCGAACTCGATCTACCACGTCGCGATGTACATCGGCGGCGGGCAGATCATCGAGGCGCCCCGGCCCGGCCTGACCGTGCGCATCACCGCGATGCGCTGGGCCGGCTCCATGCCGTACGCCGGTCGCCCCTGACGCGCGTCGTCCACCGACGACGAAGGCCCGGCCCCCTCATCGGGGCCGGGCCTTCGTCGTACGTGCGAGAGGTGCGTCGGTGCAGCCGGGCGTCAGTGCTCGTAGCCGGCGTCGATCGCGCGCTGACGCGAACGCTGGATCTCGGCCTCCGCCTCGGCGCGACCCACCCAGTGGGCACCCTCGACCGACTTGCCGGGCTCGAGGTCCTTGTAGACCTCGAAGAAGTGCTGGATCTCGAGCCGGTGGAAGTCGGACACGTCGTCGATGTCCTGCCGCCACGCGGCGCGCTGGTCGCCCGTCGGGACGCACAGCACCTTGTCGTCACCGCCCGCCTCGTCACGCATGCGGAACATGCCGAGCGCGCGGCAGCGGATCAGGCAGCCCGGGAACGTGGGCTCCTCGAGCAGCACGAGCGCGTCGAGCGGGTCCCCGTCCTCGCCGAGCGTGCCCTCGATGAAGCCGTAGTCGTCGGGGTACCGCGTCGACGTGAAGAGCATGCGGTCGAGCCGGATCCGCCCCGTTGCGTGATCCACCTCGTACTTGTTGCGCTGACCCTTGGGGATCTCGATCGTGACGTCGAACTCCACAGCACTCCTGTCCGCTCGCCAGGTCGCGGGTCGGTCGCGTGTCCGGGCGGCGTGGTTCGGTGACCGGCGCGCCGCAGGTTCGGGCGGACCGTCTTGTCGACATATTCTGACGCACCGGTGGGCCGACCGTCCCATCGGGTCCCCGAGCGGAGCGTGACGATGGCCACAGGCGCACGTGTCGTCGGCGTGACGGCACTCGTCCTGGTCCTGGGGCTGGGGGGCTACGTCGCGGCCGACGCCTACGACGTCGTGCCCGGCTTCGTGACGCTCGACCCGGTCCCGCCCGAGGCCGCGCCGTTCCCGAGCGCGCCCGGTGCGGTCGACGCCCCCGAGGTCACCCCCGCGCTCGGCGAGCTCGACGCCGAGGCACCCGAGCCCGCGACCGACCCCGTCGCGACGCTCGTCGACAAGCTCGCGAGCGACTCGCGGCTCGGCGAGAACGGCGCCACGGGCGTGGTCGTCGCCGACCAGCTCACCGGCGAGGTCATCGCCGAGCGCAGGTCCACCACGCCGCGCGAGCCCGCGTCGACCGCGAAGCTCGTCACCGCCGTCGCGGCCCTCGGCACGCTCGACAGCTCGACCACGCTCACGACGAGCGTCGTGCGCGGCTCCGGCGACGAGGTGGTGCTCGTCGGCGGCGGCGACATGATGCTCGCGCCCGACGCGGGCGACGCCGCGGTCGTCAACGGCCGCGCGGGCCTGGGCGACCTCGCGCGCGCGGCGGCCAAGCAGCTGCGGCTCGTCGGCCTCACGAAGGTCACGCTGCGCGTCGACGACACCCTGTTCACCGGCCCGCGCACCAGCCCCGGCTGGGACGAGGGCGACCTGAACCTGGGCTACGTCGCACCCGTCACCGCGCTCGCGGTCAAGATCGCCGCGACCAAGGACGGGGTGCCGTACCCGCCGCGGTACCCCGACCCGACGATCGCGGCGGCCAAGGTCTTCGCGCAGCGCCTCGCCGAGGCGGGCATCCAGGTCACCGGCGACCCGTCGCGCGGCACGGCGCCCGCCGGGGCGACCGTCCTGGCGACCGTCTCGTCGGCCCCGCTGCCCGAGCTCGTGCACTTCTTCCTCGAGGACTCCGACAACACGATCACCGAGGTCGTCTCGCGGGTCGTCGCGCTCGACCAGCAGCTGCCCGCGAGCTTCGAGGGCGGCACGCAGGCCGTGCTGCGTGCCGTGACCCGGCTCGGCGTCGACACCAAGGACGCGGTGCTCGCCGACGCCTCGGGTCTCGCCGAGGGCTCGCAGCTCACGCCCGCGACGCTGCTCGACCTCGTCGAGCTCGTCGTCGACCCCGAGCACCCCGAGCTGCGCTCGATCGCCGCGGGCATGCCGATCGGCGGGCTCACCGGCACGCTCGGCGACCGGTACCTGACGTCCGACGCGCGTGGGCTCGTCCGGGCCAAGACCGGCAGCCTGTCGGGGGTGAAGGGCCTCGCGGGGACGCTCGTCGACGACAACGGTCGCCAGCTCGTGTTCGTCGTGCTGGTCAAGCACGAGAAGGAGACCGGCCCGTTCGGCCCGCGCCAGGCCATCGACGAGTTCGTGACCAACCTGCACGCGTGCAGCTGCACGAGCTGACCCACCCCACCCTGACGACCTCCCCACCCGCGGCGGCTGGCCTGCGTGGGTCTCGTCGAGCTCGGCACCTGCGCGCGAGCTCGTGCATCCGGACTGCCGATCTCGCGCCGCACTGCCGAGCTCGCGCCACGGTGCGGGCCGCGCGTTGGCGACGACGAGGGCGTGGTGGGTGGGTTCGACGCTGTGGGCGAACGGGGGCGGGACGACGAGGGGCGCGGGTTACCGTGAGCCGCATGAACGCGACGACGGGGCCGGTCGACTGGGACACCGCCCGGCGCGTCGCTGCGCGCGCCGCCCGGCCCGGGCCCACAGCGTCGCGGGCCGAGCTCGAGGACCTCGTCGGCGCGCTGCGTGAGGCCGCCGGCCCGGCCGCCGAGCACGCGGCGCGCGTGACCCGCCTGACGCCCGCCGACGGCCGCGAGCCTGCCGAGGTGTCGCGCGTGCTCGTCGTCGACCGTGCGGGCTGGACCCGCGCGAACGTGCAGATGTTCGCGACCATGAGCGCGCCGCCCGCCGGCGCGGACGCGCACGGGCAGCCTGACGCCGACGCCGACGCCGGCGACGCCACGCCCGCGCGCACCAGCCCCGCCGGACGGCTCGCCGCCGGCGCGCAGCTCGGCGCCGCGCTCGCGCTGCTCGCGGGCAAGGTGCTCGGGCAGTTCGACCCGTTCACCCCGCCCGCGGGTGCCGGCCCGGACGCGCCCGGCGAAGGTCGGCTGCTCCTCGTCGCCCCCAACGTGCTGCACCTCGAGCGTCAGCTGACGCTCGAGCCCGCGGACTTCCGGCTCTGGGTGTCGCTGCACGAGCAGACGCACGCGCTGCAGTTCGCGGCCGCGCCGTGGCTGTCGACGCACCTGCGGACCCGGTTCACCCAGCTGCTCGGTGAGCTCACCGGGCAGGGCGAGGAGACGTTCGGCCGCATGGTCTCGACGGTCGGCAAGGTGCTGACCGACGACGAGAGCAGCATCCTCGACGTGCTGACGACCGAGCAGCGCGGGCTCGTCGACGAGGTCGGCGCGGTCATGGCGCTGCTCGAAGGGCACGCCGACGTCGCGATGGACGCCGTCGGGCGCAGCGTGGTGCCGAGCGTCCGCGAGATCCGGCGCAAGTTCGAGGACCGGCGGGACAAGGGCGCCCGTGCGCGCGGCCCGGCGGGCGTCGTGCGCCGCCTGCTCGGCATGGACGCGAAGCTCGCGCAGTACCGCGAGGGTGCGGTGTTCGTGCGCGCGGTGCGCTCGCGCGTCGGCGTGAACGGGCTCAACGCGGTCTGGGCGGCGAGCGAGAACCTGCCGAGCGCCGCCGAGATCGCCGACCCGAGCGCGTGGGTGCGCCGGGTGCACGGCTGACGTGAGCGGGCCGGACCCCCGCGTCGCCGGTGTGCGGTGCGCGGTCACCGACGCGCTCGCGGACCTGCCCGACGACGCGCTCGTCCTGGTCGCGTGCTCGGGCGGGCCGGACTCGCTCGCGCTGGCCGCGGGTGCGGCGTTCGCGGTGCCCCGCTCGGGGCGGCGGGTCGGGGCGGTCGTCGTCGACCACGGGCTCGTGCCGGGCTCGGCGGAGGTCGCGGCGCGGGCCGCGGAGCAGTGCCGCGCGCTCGGGCTCGACCCCGTGCTCGTCGTGCCCGTGCAGGTGACCGGGACGGGTGGACCCGAGGCCGCGGCGCGGGCCGCGCGGTACGCCGCGCTCGAGCAGGCGGCCGACGAGTCCGGCGCGGCTGCCGTGCTGCTCGGGCACACCCTCGACGACCAGGCCGAGACCGTCCTGCTGGGGCTCTCACGCGGGTCGGGCGCCCGGTCGCTCGCGGGCATGGCGCCCGTGCGGGGCCGGCTGCGACGGCCGCTGCTCGGCATCCGGCGGCAGGACACGCTCGCGGTCTGCGCGGTGCTCGGCCTCGAGCCGTGGCACGACCCGACGAACGCCGGCCAGCCCGGCGACCCGCTGCGCAGCCGGGTGCGCGCGCACGTGCTCCCGGTGCTGGAGCGCGAGCTCGGCCCGGGCGTCGCGCAGGCGCTGGCCCGCTCCGCGACGCAGCTCCGCGAGGACGCCGACGCCCTCGACGCGGCGGCCGCGGCCCTCCTCACCTCGGCCGTCGTCACCGGCGCCCCGGACAGCCGGACGGTCGACGCCGCGGCGACCGCCCTCGTCGTCGACCCCCGCATCCCCGGTGCCGGCCGCTTCGTCGCTCCGACACCGCTTCGTCGGTCCGGAGCGACGAAGCAGAGCGCGAACGACGAACCCGGTGACGCTCACGGCGACGGCGACGGCGACGGCGATGGCGACGGCGGGGCGGGTGTGGTGCTCGACGTCGGGGTGCTGTGCGGCGCGGGCGACGCCGTGCGGCGGCGGGCCGTGCGCGCCGCGATCGTCGCCGCGGGCGCGCCCGACGGGTCCGTGCACCGCGTCCACGTGCTCGCCGTCGACGCGCTGCTCACCGACTGGCACGGCCAGGGGCCCGTCCAGCTGCCGGGGCGGGTGGTCGCACGTCGTCGCTGTGGCACGCTTGTCGTCGGGCCCGACAGCCCACCGACGCCGACCCGGACGACCCGTCCGGCGGACCAGCACCGCACCTGACAGGAGCAGCAGTGGACCCTGCGGACATGGGAGCCGACCTCGAGAAGGTCCTGCTCACGCAAGAGCAGCTCCACGGCAGGCTCGACGAGATCGCGGCACAGATCGACGCGGACTACGCGGGCAAGGACCTCCTGCTCGTCGGCGTGCTCAAGGGCGCCGTCATGGTGATGGCGGACCTCGCGCGCCGGCTGCACTCGCCCGTGCAGATGGACTGGATGGCGGTCTCGTCGTACGGGTCCGGCACCAAGTCGTCGGGCGTCGTGCGGATCCTCAAGGACCTCGACACCGACCTCAGCGGCCGGCACGTCCTGATCGTCGAGGACATCATCGACTCCGGGCTGACGCTGTCGTGGCTCGTGTCGAACCTGCGCAGCCGCGGCCCCGCGAGCGTCGAGATCGCGACGATGCTGCGCAAGCCCGACGCGGCCAAGGTCGAGGTCGACGTCCGGTACATCGGCTTCGACATCCCGTCGGAGTTCGTCGTCGGCTACGGGCTCGACTACGCCGAGAAGTACCGCAACCTGCCGTTCGTCGGCACGCTCGCCCCCCACGTGTACGGCGCCTGACGCGCCGCACCGGCCCGCCGGCGGCGCACCACGCGACCGACGGAGGGCTGTGCCCTGCGCGAACAGCGCCCGGGAACGCCAGACGGAACGTGTACGTTCGACCGATCAGCCCGCTCGAGCAGGAGGATGAGGGGCCGAGCCCCGAACGCCTATGAACGTCAAGCGCCTCGCCCGCGGTCCGCTGCTGTGGATCGTGCTGGCCGTCGTGCTGCTCTGGATCGGCGTGAGCACGCTGGCCCAGCCCAGCGTCAAGTCGATCGACACGTCCGACGGCCTCGCGCTGCTCGCGGGTGACACCGTCGAGTCCGCGAAGATCACCGACGGTGTGCAGCGCGTGCAGCTCACGCTCGAGAAGAACTTCGTCAAGGGCGACGACGACTTCGGCAAGCGCGTGCAGTTCCAGTACGTCGCACCTCAGGGCGAGACGGTCGTCGAGGCGGTGCAGAACGCCGACCTGGACAAGGGCTTCACGTCCGAGAACCCGCAGACGTCCTGGTGGAGCAGCCTGCTGTCGCTCGTGCTGCCGTTCATCATCATCCTGGGCATCTTCTGGTTCCTCATGGCCAACATGCAGGGCGGCGGCTCGCGGGTCATGAGCTTCGGCAAGTCGCGCGCCAAGCTGGTCTCGAAGGAGTCGCCGCAGGTCACGTTCGCGGACGTCGCGGGCGTCGACGAGGCGGTCGAGGAGCTCACGGAGATCAAGGAGTTCCTGTCCGAGCCCGCCAAGTTCCAGGCGGTCGGCGCCAAGATCCCCAAGGGCGTGCTGCTGTACGGCCCGCCCGGGACCGGCAAGACGCTGCTGGCCCGCGCCGTCGCGGGTGAGGCCGGCGTGCCGTTCTACTCGATCTCCGGCTCGGACTTCGTCGAGATGTTCGTGGGTGTCGGCGCGAGCCGCGTGCGCGACCTGTTCCAGCAGGCCAAGGAGAACTCGCCCGCGATCATCTTCGTCGACGAGATCGACGCCGTCGGTCGCCACCGGGGCGCCGGCCTGGGCGGCGGTCACGACGAGCGTGAGCAGACGCTCAACCAGATGCTCGTCGAGATGGACGGTTTCGACGTCAAGACGAACGTCATCCTCATCGCGGCGACGAACCGCCCCGACATCCTCGACCCCGCGCTGCTGCGGCCGGGTCGCTTCGACCGGCAGGTCGCGGTCGAGCCGCCCGACCTCAAGGGTCGCGAGAAGATCCTGCAGGTGCACGCGCAGGGCAAGCCGATGGCGCCCGCCGTGGACCTCACCGCGGTGGCTCGCCGGACGCCCGGGTTCACCGGTGCCGACCTGGCGAACGTGCTCAACGAGGCCGCGCTGCTCACCGCGCGGCAGAACGCGCAGATCATCGACGACCACGCGCTCGACGAGGCGATCGACCGCGTCGTGGCCGGGCCGCAGAAGCGCACGCGCGTCATGAACGTCAAGGAGCAGAAGCTCACCGCGTACCACGAGGGCGGTCACGCGCTCGTCGCCGCGGCCCTGCGCTACACGGACCCCGTCACGAAGGTGACGATCCTGCCCCGTGGCCGTGCGCTCGGCTACACGATGGTCATGCCCGTCGAGGACAAGTACTCCGTCACGCGCAACGAGCTGCTCGACCAGCTCGCGTACGCGATGGGCGGCCGCGTCGCCGAGGAGCTCGTCTTCCACGACCCGACGACGGGCGCGGGCAACGACATCGAGAAGGCCACCGCGACCGCGCGCCGGATGGTGACGCAGTTCGGCATGAGCAGCTCGATCGGCGCGATCCGCCTGGGCCAGGACTCGGGCGAGGTCTTCCTCGGCCGCGACATGGGCCACCAGCGCGACTACTCCGAGGAGGTGGCGGGCCGGATCGACGCCGAGGTGCGCGGGCTCATCGAGCGGGCGCACGACGAGGCGTGGGAGATCCTGGTCGAGTACCGGGACGTGCTCGACGCCCTCGTGCTGGAGCTGCTCGAGAAGGAGACGCTGAACGCCAAGCAGCTCGAGGAGATCTTCGCGCCCGTCGTGAAGCGCCCGCCGCGACAGGTGTGGCTCTCGAGCGACCAGCGCGCCGTCTCCGACCGCCCGCCGATCCAGACGCCCGCCGAGATCGCCGCGCAGAACGGCCACGCCGTCGTCCCCGAGGACGAGGCCGTCGCCGCGAACCACGAGCGCCCGCCGGTGGAGGCCGTCGAGCTGCCGCCGTCGCAGACGCCCGAGGTGAGCTGATGGTCGACCCGATCTCCGAGCCCACGGGCGTCATCGGCGAGTACGACCAGGAGCGCGCCGAGGCCGCGATCCGCGAGTTCCTGCTCGCGGTCGGCGAGGACCCGGAGCGCGAGGGCCTGCTCGACACCCCGGCGCGGGTCGCCCGTGCGTACCGCGAGATCTTCGCCGGCCTGCGCATGTCGCCGCAGGACGTCCTGACCACGACCTTCGACCTCGGCCACGAGGAGATGGTGCTGGTCAAGGACATCGAGGTGTACTCCACGTGCGAGCACCACCTCGTGCCGTTCCACGGCGTCGCGCACGTCGGGTACATCCCCGGCGAGGACGGCCGCATCACCGGTCTGTCGAAGCTCGCCCGGCTCGTCGACGTGTTCGCGCGCCGGCCGCAGGTCCAGGAGCGGCTCACGTCGCAGGTGGCCGACGCGCTCGTCGAGCAGCTCACGCCGCGCGGCGTGATCGTCGTGGTCGAGTGCGAGCACCTGTGCATGTCCATGCGCGGTGTGCGCAAGCCCGGCTCGCGGACCGTGACGTCGGCCGTGCGCGGGCAGATGCGCAACGCGGCGACGCGCGCCGAGGCGATGAGCCTCATCCAGGCCCGCTGAGCCCGAGGAGCCAGGAGTGAGCGTTCGTCGGACGGCGGCCCGCGCGTTCTGGAAGGTCAGCCGGTGGCGGCTGGTCACCGAGCGCCCGTCGCGCGACGGTGCGGGCATCCTCATCGGTGCCCCGCACACGTCCAACTGGGACTTCGTCTTCATGCTCGGGATCGCGTGGGAGCAGGAGCTGCCGTTCCGGTGGCTCGGCAAGCACACGCTGTTCAGGGGACTCGCCGGCCCGATCATGCGCGGGCTCGGCGGCATCCCCGTCGACCGCCGCAACCCCGCGGGGCTCGTCGACGAGCTCGTGGCCCGCGTCCGCGACGGCGAGCGGTTCTACCTCGTCGTCACGCCCGAGGGCTCGCGCACGGGGTCCGGCTGGAAGTCGGGCTTCTACCGGATCGCGCGCGAGACGGGCTGGTCGGTGACGCTCGGCTACGTCGACCGCACGACGATGACCACGGGCCTCGGCCCGACGATCGACCTCACCGGCGACGTCCGCGCGGACATGGACGTGATCCGCGCGTTCTACGCCGACAAGGCCGGCCTGCACCCCGAGCACCGCACCGAGCCGCGGCTCGCGGCCGAGACCGAGGAGGGCGCCCGATGAGGTTCATGCGTTCCCGGGCGATGCTCGTGACGATCTCGATCGTCGCCTGTCTGGCCGTCGTCGCGACCCTGGGGATCGGCCTGCTCGTCTAGCGCGACCGCCGCCGGGCCCGGGGGCAGGTCGTCAGGCGGGGTTCTCGGTGGGGTCGCCCTGGTAGAGACCGATGTCGTTGCCGTCCGGGTCCCGCACGACGGCCCACCAGCTCGTCTCCGTGATCGGCGACTTCGGCAGCTGGACGGTCGCGCCGAGCTCGACGGCTTGCGCGATCGTGTCGTCGATCGAGTCGACCTCGACGTAGCTGCGCGGCTGCGTGAAGCCCTCGCTGCGCGGCGCGAGGCCGCCTCCGCTGATCTTGTTGGGCGCCTGCCACATGGGGTAGCCCTCGAAGCCGGGCATCTCGGCGATCTGCCAGCCGAACAGCGTCCCGTAGAAGCGGATCGCGGCGTCGTTGTCGGACACCGGGATGTCGATGTGGGTGATGTCTCCGTGCGGCATGGCGTGCTCCGTCCTCGTCGATCCGGGTGGTCGGTCCGTCCGGCCGCACACCGGTCGAAGCGGACACCAGCACCGTACGACCGCCCTCCGACACCCGCCCACCCACCAGGTCCCCGCGGCGAGGGCGGGGATGGGCGTGAGGCCGGGGCGGGGTGGCGCATAGGCTCTGCGCGTGAGGTTCGAGGGACCGGTCGGGCTGCCTGACGAGCTGCGCGGCGCTGGTCGTGCGCTCGTCATGGGTGTCGTCAACGTGACGCCGGACTCGTTCTCGGACGGCGGTCGCTGGTACACGCCGGCGGCCGCGGTCGCGCACGGGCTGACGCTGCTCGAGCAGGGGGCCGACCTGCTCGACGTCGGTGGCGAGTCCACGCGGCCGGGTGCGCGGCGCGTGCCGGTCGACGAGGAGCGCGCGCGTGTGCTGCCGGTCATCACCGAGCTCGTGCGGCGCGGCGCGGTCGTCAGCGTGGACACCACGCGTGCGCAGGTCGCGAGCGCGGCGGTCGACGCGGGGGCGCTCGTCGTGAACGACGTCTCGGGCGGCCTGGCCGACGACGCGATGTACGACGTCGTCGCGCGGACGGGCGTCGCGTACGTCGCGATGCACTGGCGGGGCCACGCGGACGTCATGGACGACCTGGACCGGTACGACGACGTCGTGACGGACGTGCGCCGCGAGCTCGCGCAGCGCGTCGAGGCGCTGCGGGCCGCGGGTGTGCGCGACGAGCAGGTGGTGCTCGACCCCGGGCTGGGGTTCGCGAAGTCGGGGGCGAGCAACTGGCCGCTGCTGGCACGCCTCCCGGAGCTCGTCGCGGACGGCTACCCGGTGCTGGTCGGTGCGAGCCGCAAGCGCTTCCTCGGGCACCTGCTCGCGGGCCCGGACGGGACGCCCGCACCGCCGTTGCGCCGCGACGACGCGACCGCGGCGATCAGCGCGCTCGCCGCAGCGGCGGGGGCGTGGTGCGTGCGCGTGCACGAGGTCGCGGCGTCCGCGGACGCCGTGCGCGTGGCCGCGGCATGGCAAGGTGGCAGCCGCGAGCACGGGACCCAGCCGACGACCGCGCCGACCTCGAGCCCGACGACGAGCCCGACGACCGGTCCGAGGCCCGCGCACGACCTGACCGACCCGAGCACGACGCCGAGCGGCGCACGACAGGAGGACGCGTGAGCGACGTGACCGACGCCCAGGGTCACCGCCTGGACCAGATCCGCCTCGTCGGCATCAGCGCGACGGGCTACCACGGGGTGTTCGAGCACGAGCGTCGCGAGGGGCAGACGTTCGTCGTGGACGTCGTCGTCCACCTCGACACGCGCCGGGCCGCGGCGCGCGACGACCTGGCGCACACGCTCGACTACGGCACGCTCGCGCAGCAGGTGGTCGCGGTGATCGAGGGTCCGCCGGCGGACCTGATCGAGACGGTCGCGGAGCGCATCGCCGCGACGGTCCTCGCGGACGGCGCGGTCACGGCCGTCGACGTGTCCGTCCACAAGCCGCAGGCGCCCATCACGGTGCCGTTCGGCGACGTGGTCGTCGAGATCCGCCGCGACCGCTCGAAGCTCCCCGCGGCCGAGCCGCACCGGCCGGAGCCGGTGACGCGCGCGCCCGCGCCCGCGGGTCCGCCGCCGCGCACCGCTGCGCTGCCGATCGGCACGGTCGAGGTGGCTGCGGCGCCGGCCGGCCAGGGCTCGCCGGCCGCCGCTGAGCCCGCGCCGGCGCCCGCTCCGCTGCACGCCGAGCCGCCCGCGGCACCGCCCGGCGCTCCCGCCGGGGCTCCGGCCGCCGCCGGGTTCGGCGCGACCCCGATCCCCGCGCCGCTCGTCGACCCGGCCGCGGCCGCCGCGGTCGGCCCGCTCGGTGCGGCCGCCGTCGCACCGCCGCTCGTCCCGCTGCCGCCGCCGGGTGACGTCGTCACGCGCGGACCCCTGGGCGGTGACGTGCAGGTGCACCCGGCCGACGAGCAGGTCGGCTCGTCGCTGCCGTTCCCGTCCGGTGACGCGACGCAGGTGGTGGCGCCGTTCGAGCCCGACGCGACGCAGGTGGTCTCGTCGATCCCGTTCGAGCCCGACGCGACGCAGGTCATGCCGTTCGGGCCCGGCGACGCGACCCAGGTGGTCGCCCCCGTGCCGCTCGACGGTGGGCACGACGCAGGGGACGTCGACGGCGCCGACGACGGCGTGGTCGAGGGCGAGATCGTCACGGACCGGCTCGACGAGGTGCCCGACGGCCCGGTCGGTGCGGTGCTGGCGCTCGGGGCGAACCTCGGCAACGCGCAGGAGACCCTGCGCACGGCGGTCGGCGACCTCGACCGCACGCCGGGCATCGACGTGATCGACGTGTCCCCGCTCGCGCGCACCGCGCCGGTGGGCGGGCCCGAGCAGCCGGACTTCCTCAACGCGGTCGTGCTGGTGCGTACCACGCTGTCGCCGCGTGACCTTCTGCGCGCGACGCAGGCGGTCGAGCAGCGGCACGGCCGCGAGCGGACCGAGCACTGGGGCCCGCGCACGCTCGACGTGGACATCGTCGTGTACGGCTCGGTGCTGGCGGTGACCGACGACCTCGAGCTGCCCCACCCGCGCGCGCACGAGCGTGCGTTCGTGCTGCAGCCGTGGGCGCAGGTCGACCCGGCCGCGGTCCTGCCGGGGCTCGGCGGCGGGCCGGTCGCGGCGCTCGCGGCGACGGCACCCGACCGGGAGGGCCTGCGCTGGCTCGCGCTCGACTGGCTGACTGCGCCGGTGCCCGCCGCGCAGTGGGAGGAGCCCGCGGAGAACGACGCGCAGGCACCACCGGCGGCGCCGGAGGCCTGATGCAGCGCACGCGCTGGCAGACTCTCGCGCTCGTCGCGACCGGGGTCGCGGCCCTGACGTGGCTGGGCTTCTCGGCCCTCGCCGGTCGCGGCGGGCTGCCGCCGCAGGTGCCGTGGCTCGTGGCCGCGGTCGAGGTGATGATCGCGGCGATCGTGTTCGTCATGGGGTGGGCGGTCCGGCAGTTCCTGCGCGGCAAGCGCCCGGACCTCGACCCGATCCGCGCGGCGCGGACCGCGGTGCTCGCCAAGGCGTCCTGCTACACGGGGGCGCTGCTCGCGGGGTGGTACGGCGGGCAGACGATCGTGCTCGTGATGGACCTGGCGACGCACGGCAACGGGGGCCGCGCGGTCGCGGCGGGGATCGCGACGACCGGCGCGGTGGTGCTGGCGGTCGTCGGGCTCGTCGTCGAGTGGTTCTGCCGCGTCCCGCCGCCGCAGGACGACGAGACGGCCGAGGCCAAGGCGTCGCCGCAGCCCAGCGCCGGGTGACGTGCGGGGCGGAACCCACGCGCTCGCGCACCCGGTCGCGCGTCGTGACGACGACCTCGCGACGCCGGGTGCCGGCGACGACGATGGAAGGATGACGGTGTGAGCACCGAACCGACGACCGCGCGCCCGCCCGAGCCGGACCCGGCATCCAGCGCGGGCACCACCGCTGCGACGACGAACGCGAGCCTGCCGTTCGAGCCGGCGGGCGTGACGTGGACCGCGGTGTCGCCGCGTCTGGCCGCGGCGCGCCTGACGACGATCGCGCTCGTCTTCGGCCCGCTCGTGCTGGTGCTCGCGGCGCTCGCGCTCGCGACGGGCGCCTCGTGGCTGTGGGTGCCGACGGGCGTCGTCGTGCTGCTCGCGCTCTGGGGTGCGGTGCTCGTCCCACGCCAGGTGCGCGCGATGGCGTACGCCGAGCGTGCCGACGACCTGCTGGTGCGCCGCGGCATCCTGTTCCGCTCGCTCGTCGTCGTGCCGTACGGCCGCATGCAGTACGTGGACGTGAGCGCGGGGCCGTTCGCGCGGCGGTTCGGCATCGCGTCCGTGCAGCTGCACACGGCGTCGCCCGCGACGACCGCGTCGATCGACGGCCTGCCGCCCGCGGAGGCGGCGCGCCTGCGGGACCGGCTCGCGTCGCGCGGTGAGGCACGGCTGGCGGGCCTGTGAACGCCTCCGTCCACGACGAGCACGTTCCCGACGAGGCCTGGCGTCGCGTCCACCCGGTCACGCCCGCGCTCAAGGGCTGGAAGTCGGTGGTCGCGGTCGTCGTGATCGTCGGGTACCAGGCGGCCGACGACGTGCGCTCGGCCGCGGACCTGCTCGGCGGTCCCGGCTGGCTGATCGCGCTGGGGATCGTGCTGCTCGTCGCGCTCGTCGGGTGGGGCTACGCGGCGATCGCGTGGCGGCACATGCGGTTCGCGGTGACCGACGAGGCCGTGCACCTGCACAGCGGCGTGCTGTTCCGCACGCAGCGGCAGGCGCGGCTGGACCGGCTGCAGGCGGTGGACGTGGTCCAGCCGCTCGTCGCTCGGCTCGTGGGGCTGGCCGAGCTGCGGCTCGAGGTGGCCGGCGGAAGCGGGTCGGGCGTGCAGCTCGCGTACCTGCGCGAGCCGGACGCGCAGGCGCTGCGCAGCGAGCTGCTCGCGCTCGCGGCGGGGCTGCGCCGGCCCACGGCCGCCACGGCACCGGCCGCGCACGCGCCGGGCACGGTCTCGACGCCCGTCGACCCGACGGCGCACGCGCCGGCCGACGTCGGCACGCCGGATGCGACGGGCTCGACGAGCGCCGCCTCGCCCGTCCCGGTCCCGCCCGCGTCGTCGATCCCCGCGTTCGAGGAGGCGCCCGAGCAGGAGGTCTACTCCCTGCCCATGCCGCGCCTGCTGGCGGCCACGCTGCGGTCCGCCACGGTCGTCGGGCTCGTCGTGCTCGTCATCGGTGCGGTCGTCGCCGCGGCCGTGTCCCGGGACCTCGGGGCGCTCGCGGTGCTGTTCCCCGCGTTCGTCGGTTTCGGCGGTGCGCTGTGGGGCCGGGTCAACGCGGGGGCGAGCTTCCGCGCGGCCCTGTCGCCCGACGGCATCCGACTGCGGCACGGCCTGACCGAGCAGCGCGCGCAGACCGTGCCGCCGGGCCGCGTGCAGGCGGTGCAGCTCACGCAGCCGCTGTGGTGGCGCCGCAAGGACTGGTGGAAGGTCGACATCAACGTCGCGGGCTACGGCCAGGGCGAGGACGCGAGCCGCGCGACGGTGCTGCACCCGGTCGCGACGCGCGACGAGGCCGCGACCGCGCTGTGGCTCGTGCTGCCGGACCTGGGCGTGCCGGAGCCGCGTGCACTGGTCGACGCCGCGCTGTCGGGCGTCGACGACGAGGGGGGCTTCACGCCCGCCCCGCGCCGTGCGCGCTGGGTCGACCCGGTCAGCTGGCGGCGCCACGGCGTGCGGGTCACGCGGACCGCGCTGGTCATCCGCTCGGGGCGGCTGATCCGGCAGGTCGCGGTCGTGCCGCACGAGCGCACGCAGTCGCTCGGGATGGAGCAGGGTCCGCTGCAGCGCCGCCTGGGGCTGGCGAGCTTCGTCGTGCACTCGACGCCCGGCCCGGTCGCGCCGCGCGTCGACCACCTGGACGGCCGGGTCGCGGCGGCGCTGCTCGACGAGCAGGCGGAGCGGGCACGGACCGCGCGCGCGACCGCGCGTGCCGAGCAGTGGATGCGAGAGCGGTCGTGAGCCTCGGGCCGGCGGGCGCCGCCGGCGCACCCGAGCGGCGGCCGGGACGGCTCGGCGTCGGGGTCGTCGGGGCGGGACGCGTCGGTGCGGTGCTGGGCAACGCGCTGCGCGCCGCGGGGCACCCGGTGGTCGGCGTGAGCGCGGTGTCCCAGGAGTCGCGTGACCGCGCCGAGGCGCTGCTGCCGGGCGTGCCCGTGCTGGACGTCCCGGAGGTCGTGCGGCGTGCGGAGCTCGTGGTGCTCGCCGTGCCGGACGACGCGCTCGCGGACCTGGTGCGGGGCCTCGCGGAGACCGGCGCGTGGCAGATGGGCCAGATCGTCATGCACACGTCGGGTCGCTTCGGCACGGACGTGCTGACCCCCGCGCGCGCGGCGGGCGCGATCCCGCTCGCGCTGCACCCCGCGATGACGTTCACGGGCACGTCGCTCGACCTCGCGCGGCTGATCGGCTGCCCGTTCGCGGTGACGGCCCCGGCGGCGGTGCTCCCCATCGGGCAGGCGCTCGTCGTCGAGATCGGCGGCGAGCCGACCGTGCTGGAGGAGGACGCGCGCGGGCTGTACCACGCGGCGCTCGCGCACGGTGCGAACCACCTCGTCGTGCTGGTCGCGCAGGCCGCGCAGGCGCTCGCGGCGGCGGGCGTCGACGACCCGGGCCGCATGCTGACCCCGCTGCTCGAGGCCGCGCTCGACGGTGCGCTCCGCGCGGAGTCGCCCGGCGAGCCGGGCGGGCGCGAGGCGCGGGGGAGCGGTGCGGTCGCCGCGCTGACCGGGCCGGTGCGCCGCGGTGACGCGGGGACGGTCGTCGAGCACCTCGCGGCCCTCGACGCGTTCGCGGCGCGCGAGGGCGCCCCCGACGTCCCGCTGTCGTACCGGACGCTCGCCCGCGCGGCGGAGGCGCGGGCGCTCGCGGCCGGCCTGCTCCCGCAGGACGCCGCGGCGCGGGTCCTGGACGCGCTCGCGTCTCGCACGTCACAGTCCCCGCAGGTCGCGGGCATCGATCCTGATGGTGGATCGTTGCAGTCAGAGCAGCAGCACGTGGATCCCGCGTCCCCGGCCGGTGACGCGGGCGACGCGGGTGCCCAGCACGACGATCACGACGAGCACCACGACGACCCGCAGGACGGGCCGCCAGGCCCGCAGGAGGACGCATGACCACCGCCGTCGGAACCCCGACGCTCGCCCGCACGCGTGCGGAGCTCGACTCCGCACTCGCCGCGGCGAGCCCGGGGGTGCCCCGGACGAGGCACGCGCGCGCGGTCGTGATGACGATGGGCGCGCTGCACGCGGGGCACCTGTCCCTCGTGCGGCACGCGCGTGAGCTCGCGGACCAGGTCGTCGTGACGATCTTCGTCAACCCGCTGCAGTTCGGGGCGGGCGAGGACCTGTCGCGCTACCCGCGCGACCTCGCCCGCGACCTCGAGCTGCTGTCCGGGCCCGGCCTGCTCGGCCCCGGAGACGTGGTGTTCGCCCCCGCGCCCGACGTCGTCTACCCCGACGGCGACCCGCTCGTGCGCGTGAGTGCGGGCGCGCTGGGCGAGACGTACGAGGGCGCGGTCCGCCCTGGTCACTTCGACGGCGTCCTGACCGTCGTCCTCAAGCTGATGCACCTGACGCGACCGGACGTCGCGCTGTTCGGCCGCAAGGACGCGCAGCAGCTCGTCGCGGTGCGGCGCATGGTGCGCGACCTGGACGTGCCCGTCGAGGTCGTGGGTGTCCCGCTGGTGCGCGACGACGACGGCGTGGCGCTGTCGAGCCGCAACGCGTACCTGGATCCCGACGAGCGTCGTCGTGCGCTCGGCCTGTCGCGTGCGCTGCGCGCCGGTGCGGCCGCGGCGTCCGACGGACCCGCCGCGGTGCTCGCCGCGGCGCACGCCGCGCTGGCGGACGAGGACGTCGACTACGTCGCCCTCGTCGACCCCGACGACTTCACCCCGGTGCCCGACGACCACGTGGGGGAGGCGGTGCTCGCGCTCGCCGCCCGCATCGGCACGACGCGCCTGATCGACAACACGAGCGTGACGCTGGGAGGCGAGGCATGACCACGCTGATGCGCACGATGATGACCGGCAAGATCCACCGGGCGACGGTGACGCAGGCGGACCTGCACTACGTCGGGTCGGTGACCGTGGACGCGGACCTGCTCGCGGCGGCGGACCTGCTGCCCGGTCAGCAGGTCGACATCGTCGACGTGACCAACGGCTCGCGCCTGACCACGTACGCGATCGCGGGCGAGGCGGGGTCGGGGCAGATCTGCATCAACGGCGCCGCGGCGCACCTGGTGCACCCGGGCGACGTCGTGATCCTCATCGCGTACGGGCTGATGTCGGACGCCGAGGCGCGCACGTACGAGCCGCACGTGGTGCTGGTCGACTCCGACAACCGGATCGTCGACCTGTCCGACGACCCCGGCCAGGTGCCGGACGAGTGGACGCAGGCTGCGGGCCTGCTGCCGAGCGGTGTGCCGTTCGCGGCGGGTCGCGAGCTCGTCGACCACCCGCACGCGGTGGACCGGGCCGCGCCGCACACGCACGCGGGGTGCGGCGTCCGGGAGCCGCACACGCACGGCCCGCACGGCACCCACGCACCTGCCGACGTGGACGCCGGTGCCGACGCCGGAGACGAGCAGGGCTCCGTCACGCACGGCGCCGCCCGGTGACCACGACGGCCCCGGCGGCCGACGCCGCCGCGACGAGCCTGCCCTCGTCGGACCCGGCCACGGACGACGTCCTGCCGCGGCTCGCGACCCGTCTCGCCGCGCCGCCCGCCGGCTGGACGGTCCAGGTCGACGCGATCGTCGTCGGCTCCGGCATCGCCGGCCTGACCGCCGCGCTCGAGCTGCGCACGCGCGTGCCGCGTGTGCTGCTCGTGACGAAGGACCTGCTCGGCTCGGGCTCGACGGTGTGGGCGCAGGGCGGGATCGCCGCGGCGCTCGACCCGGAGGACTCGCCCGCCGCGCACCTGTCCGACACCCTCGTCGCGGGTGCCGGGCTGTGCGACCCGCGCGCGGTCGAGGTGCTGGTGACCGAGGGCCCGGCGCGCGTGCGCGAGCTCGTCGGCCGCGGCGCGGTGTTCGACACGGCGCCCGACGGCCAGATCTCGCTCACGCGTGAGGGCGGGCACCACGCGGACCGGATCGCGCACGCGGGCGGCGACGCGACGGGTGCGGAGATCTCGCGGGCGCTCGTCGCGCAGATCGAGGCGGTGCGCGACGACCCCGGCATCGAGGTCATCGAGCACGCGCTCGTGCTGGACGTGCTCACCGGCCCGCCGGACGCCGACGGCCGCCCGGGGGCGGCGTGCGGCGTGACGCTGCACGTGATCGGCGAGGGTCAGCGCGACGGCGTCGGTGCCGCGCTCGGCAAGGCCGTGATCTTCGCGACCGGCGGCATCGGCCAGGTGTTCCGCTCGTCGACGAACCCGCCGCAGGCCACGGGTGACGGCATCGCGGCGGCGCTGCGCGCGGGGGCGGCGCTCGGCGACGTCGAGTTCGTGCAGTTCCACCCCACGGTGCTGTGGCTGGGCTCGGGTGTGAAGGGCCAGCTCACGCTGGTCTCGGAGGCCGTGCGCGGTGAGGGCGCCCTGCTGCTCGACACCGACGGCGTGCGGTTCATGCCGGACGTGCACCCGATGGCCGAGCTCGCCCCGCGCGACGTGGTCGCGCACGCGATCGTGCGGCAGATGGCCGCGACGGGCTCGGACCACGTGTGGCTCGACGCGCGCCACCTGGGCGCGGACTTCCTGCGCAAGCGGTTCCCGACGATCCACGAACGCCTGCTCGAGCACGGCATCGACCTGACGAACGACCTGGTCCCCGTCGCGCCGGCGCAGCACTACCACTCGGGCGGCGTCGTCACGGACCTCGTCGGGCGTTCGTCGTTGCGCGGCCTGTACGCCGCGGGCGAGGTCGCGTGCACGGGCGTGCACGGGGCGAACCGCCTCGCGTCGAACTCGCTGCTCGAGGGCCTGGTGTTCGCGCACCGCGCGGCGAAGCACGTCACCGAGCAGGTCGCGGCGGGCGCGTTGCACCAGCAGGAGCCCGTGGTGCGTGCGGGCGACGAGGCGCTGGTCGCGGCCGCGTCGCGCTCGCGGGTGCAGCGGCTCGCGACCGACGGCCCGGGCGTGCTGCGCTCCGCCGACGGCCTGCGCCGAGCCGCGGTCGGCCTGGCCGCCGTGCCCACGGACGCGCACCAGCGGCACGACGACGGTCGTCTGCTCGCCGCCCCGCAGGTCGCGGAGTGGGAGACGACGAACGTGCACCAGGTCGCGAGCGTCCTGACCGCCACCGCGCTCGCGCGCGAGGAGAGCCGCGGCGGCCACGCACGTGCGGACTTCCCCGCGACCGACGAGCGGTGGCGCGTGCGCCTGAACGCGCGGCTGGGCCACGACGGTCGCCTCGAGCTGTCCCGCACCCCGATCGACTGAGGACGACGATGACGCACACGACGAGCGCCACGAGCGCGCCCGCCGACCGTCCGGGCGTGCTGCCCGGCGACCCGGGTCCCGACGAGGCCGCGATCGAGCGTCTCGTCGCGACGGCGCTCGACGAGGACCTGGGCACGGCGCCGGGCCGCGACGTCACGTCGCAGGCGACGATCGCCCCGACGACGACCGGCACCGCCGACCTGGTCGCGCGCGCCGACGGCGTCGTCGCGGGGCTCGTCGTCGTCCCGGTGGTGCTGCGACAGGTGGCCGAACGCCTCGGACTGGCCCCCGCGACGCTCGTCGTGCGCGTGCCCGACGGGACCCGCGTGGCCCGCGGTGACGTGCTCGCCGAGCTCACCGGCCCGGTGCAGCTCCTGCTCGTCGCCGAGCGCACGCTGCTCAACCTCGCGTCCCGCGCGTCGGGCGTCGCGACCCACACCCGCCGCTGGGCCGACGCCCTGGCCGGCACCGGGGCGCGCGTGCTCGACACCCGCAAGACCACGCCCGGCCTGCGCGCGCTCGAGAAGTACGCGGTGCGCTGCGGCGGCGGCACCAACAAGCGCATGGGCCTGTACGACGTCGCCATGGTCAAGGACAACCACGTCGCCGCGGCGGGCTCGGTCACGGCCGCGATCGAGGCTGTGCGCACCCGGTTCCCGGACGTCGCGATCCAGGTCGAGGCCGACACGCGCGACCAGGCGCTCGAGGCGGTCGCCGCGGGCGCCGACTTCCTGCTGCTCGACAACATGCCCACCCCGGTGCTGGCGGACGTCGTCGCCGCGGTGCGGGTGGCCGCCCCGGGTGCGGAGCTCGAGGCCACCGGCAACCTCACCCTGGACCGTGCCGCCGAGGTCGCGGGCACGGGCGTCGACTACCTCTCCGTCGGCGGCCTGACCCACTCGTCCCCGATCCTCGACCTGGCCCTCGACCTGCGCGCCTGACGGCCGGGTCCGGACGCCGGAGGAGCGAGCACGAGGGGCGCGTCCGGGAGTCCCGGCCGCGCCCCTCGTCATCGCTCAGGCGCACTCCCAGACGACGTTCGTCGCCTCGGGGCGCAGGTGCAGGTGCCACTCGCCGTCGGGACCCTCGACGCCGTACAGCGACTGCGCGTCGAGGAACTCGCCGACCGTCGCGTACCGGTAGCCCGCGTCGAGCCCGGTGAGCGTCTGGCCGGTGTCGGTGTCGATCGTGCCGGAGTGCTCCAGCTGCCACGCGTGCACGGCCGTGGCGAGCGGGCTGCCGCTCACGGGGACGACGACGTCGCGGCCGTCGGCCGTGACCCCCGCCGTGCGCCACTGCGCGGGGATGTGCGTGCTCTCGACCGAGAACTGCGCGGTGGTGCAGGTGCCCGCGCCCGCGGCCTGCGCGTACCGGGCCCAGTCGCCGTCGGCGACCTGCGTGCTGCGGTCCACGCCGTCGTCCCAGGTGATGCCCAGGTAGTCCAGGCCCGGGACGTCGGCGTCGGCGATCGGAAGGATCGTGCCGAACGGCGTGAGCACCGCGTACCCGTAGGAGCGCAAGCCGTCGACGCTGCTCGGCAGCTCGCGGCGCACGACGGTCAGCGAGCCGAGGCTCGTGAGCTCCTCGAGCTTCTCGTTCGCGTCGGCCAAGCTGGCGGGCAGGCCTGCGACGCGCGTGACGTCGCCGCGCACCGTCTCGGTGGACAGCGCCCAGCCGTCGCCGACCTCGATGCTCGCGGGCAGGGTGAGCGTGTCGTAGAACGTGTCGTCGTCGGCGACCGCCTTCGACGACGAGAAGTCCTTCGCGCACGCGTCACCGGTGCGGGCGCTCGGGCACAGGATCGCGCGCGGGCCGTCCTCGTCGATCTCGTAGAGCTCGACGCGGCTGCCCCACTGCACGACGTCGTCGTTCACGGGCGGGAACGCGAGCGCGTAGATCGCGGACGCCTCCCGGTCGCCGACGAGGTACAGGTGGTACTCGGGGCCGTTCGCGAGCTCGGCCGGGGTGAACAGCGCGTCGAGCGCGTCACTCGCGTCGAGGGCCTCGTCGAACCAGCGCTCGCCGGTGCGCGGTGCGGACAGCCGGGCGAGCACGGTCGCGTCGTCGACCTCGGCGGCGCGCGCCACGGGGCCGTCGTCGACGGCGGTGGTCGGCGCGGATGTCGGAGCGGTCGTGGGCTCGGTCGTCGGGGCGGACGACGGCTCGGGGGTGCTGCTGCGCGTCGCGGGGTCCACGGGGTCGCCGTCCGGCGACGAGAGCGCCCACGCGCCGAGGCCGAGCACACCGGCGCACGCGGCGGCGCCCACGGACTCGAACGTGTGCCGCTGGATGCGGGCGCGGCGGACGGTGCCGCGCACGCGCGTCAGGGTGCGGTCGTCGATGGGGGCGGTCGCCTGCGCGATCTCGTCGCGGGCGCCGGTCAGGAGCTGGTCGAGGTTCATCGTGCGCCTCCGGGGATGATGCGCGGGGTGGGTGCAGGGCGGACGGGGACGCGCTCGTCGTCCGTCTCGGTGTGGGGATGCGTGCCGAGGATCTCGGCGAGCTTGCTCAGGCCGTCGGCGGTGTACCGCTTGACGGAGCCCTCGGACAGGGTGAGCACCATCGCGGTCTCGGCGATCGACAGGTCCTCCATCTGCCGCAGGACCACGCACGCCCGCTCGCGGGGGGACAGCAGGGCGAGCGCGCGGACCACGTCGCGTCCGGGGCCCGGCGGTTCGACGGTGTCCGGCGGTGACGGCTGAGCGGCGGCACGCAGCGCGACGAGGCGCTCGCGGCGGCGCCGGCGGGCCTCGTCGACCGCGCGCGACGCGATCGCGCGGCGCACGTACGCCTCGGCCTGCTCGACGGTCGTGAAGCGGGCGCGTCCGCGGAACGTCGCGATGAGCGCTTCCTGCACGAGGTCCGGCGCCTCGCTCGTCGAGCCGGCGACGAGCGCGGCGTGGGCGACCAGGCGCGGCCAGCGTTCGCGCGCCACCTGGTCCAGGAGCTGTTCCCATGGTCGTGCCACGGCGGTTCCCCTCGGTCGTCGGGATGTCGTAGCCACAACGCTCGTGCGTGCCCGGCGCGTTGGGGTCGATCTTCCCGCAGCCGCAGCGCCAGGCGGGACCGAAGACGCACGGGCGCCCGATTACCATGGTCCGGTGACCGACACCGCTTCCTCGCCCGCTGCCGACGTGCCCGCGGTCGTCTCCGACGACACGCCCGAGCAGATCCGCATCCGGCGCGAGAAGCGCGAGCGCATGCTGGCCGAGGGCACCGCGCCGTACCCGGTGTCCCTGCCTCGCACCCACACGATCGAGCAGGTGCGCGCCGCGTACCCGTCGCTCGAGCCGGGCCAGGAGACGGACGACGAGGTCGGCGTGGCCGGTCGTGTCGTGTTCCTGCGCAACACCGGCAAGCTGTGCTTCGCGACGCTGCAGGACGGTGCCGGCACGCGACTGCAGGCGATGCTCTCGCTCGCGGAGGTCGGCGAGGAGCGTCTCGCGGCGTTCAAGGCGGACGTCGACCTGGGTGACCACGTGTTCGTGCACGGCCGCGTGATCCAGTCCAAGCGCGGTGAGCTGTCGGTGTTCGCCGACTCGTGGCAGATGGCGGCGAAGGCCATTCGTCCGCTGCCGAACCTGTACGAGGGCGCCGAGCTGTCCGACGAGGCACGCGTGCGTCAGCGTTATGTCGACCTCATCGTGAACTCCAAGGCGCGCGACATGGTGCGCACGCGCGCCGCGGTGGTGCGTTCGTTGCGTGACAACTTCGCGCGTCGCGGATTCCTCGAGGTCGAGACCCCGATGCTGCAGGTGCGTCCCGAGGGCGCCGCCGCGCGTCAGTTCGAGACGCACATGAATGCGTTCGACATCGACCTGTTCCTGCGGATCGCCCCGGAGCTGTTCCTCAAGCGCGCCGCGGTCGGCGGGGTGGAGCGCGTCTTCGAGATCAACCGCAACTTCCGCAACGAGGGCGTGGACGCCACGCACTCGCCGGAGTTCGCGATGCTCGAGGCGTACGAGGCCTACGGCGACTACGACACCATGGCGGCGCTCACGCAGGACCTGGTGCAGACCGCCGCGCTCGAGGCGCTGGGCACGACGACCGCGATCCTGGCCGACGGCACCGAGTACGAGCTCGGCGGCGAGTGGACGCACCTGACGATGTACGAGTCGCTGTCCGAGGCCGTGGGCGTCGAGATCACGCACGACACCGACGACGAGACGCTGCTGAAGCTGCTGGAGAAGGCCGAGATCGAGCTGGCGCCCGCGCAGCGCAACCACGGCAAGCTCGTCGAGGAGCTGTGGGAGCACCACGTCGGTGCCCACCTGCACGCGCCGACGTTCGTGCGCGACTTCCCGGTCGAGACCTCGCCGCTCACGCGTGACCACCGCAGCAAGCCGGGCCTCGTCGAGAAGTGGGACCTGTACGTGCGCGGGCTCGAGCTCGCGACGGCCTACTCCGAGCTCGTCGACCCCGTGATCCAGCGTCAGCGCTTCGAGGCGCAGGCGCTGCTGGCGGCACGCGGCGACGACGAGGCGATGCGCATCGACGAGGACTTCCTGACGGCGATGGAGTTCGCGATGCCGCCGTCGGGTGGCATGGGAATGGGTATCGACCGCCTTCTCATCGCGATGACCGGCCAGGGAATCCGCGACACCATCCTGTTCCCGCTCGTGAAGCCGCAGTCGTGAACGGCCTGTCCGGGGTGCTGACGGCGGTCATTCCGTCGATCGGTGTGGGCCTGCTGTTCTGGTTCGCGATGCGGGCGATCGTGAACGCAGACCGTACGGAACGCCAGGCGCTCGCCCGTCTGGATCGCGAGGAAGAGCTGCGCGCGACGGCACATTCCTCGCAGGAAACTCCGCCGAGCATTTGACGTCAATTGTTCTCCGGTGTGATGCTGACGTCCGACAGAATGACGTTCCGGCTCAAATATCGGGAGAACACCGGATGGCTCAGAAGGTTCAGGTCCTGCTCATCGACGACGTCGACGGGGCAGAGGCGGACGAGACGGTCACGTTCGCGCTCGACGGCGTGACGTACGAGATCGACCTCACGGCGCAGCGCGCAGCGCAGCTGCGTGACGCGTTCGCGACCTGGGTCGGCCACGCCCGTCGGGTGGGTGGCCGCTCGACGACCGCCGCTCGTCCGGCCGCTCGTCGTCGCCGTGGTGACAGCGACGCGCACGCGATCCGCGAGTGGGCCAAGGAGCAGGGGCTCGAGGTCTCCGAGCGGGGTCGCATCAGCGCCGAGGTGCGCGAGGCGTACGACAAGGCGCACTGACGCACGACGCACGCACGACGAAGGCCCGGTACCTCGCGGTACCGGGCCTTCGTCGCGTTCGTCGTCGGCTGTGCGCCTCAGAGGCCGGCCGGGCGGACGGCGGTCAGGTCACGCACCGCCGCGTACTGCTCACGGACCCGCGGGTCGGCCGCACCGGAGAACACCTCGGCGGAACCGGCCGCGCTCCACGCGGGCGGCTCGTCGGTGCCCGAGAGCACCCAGGCCGCCTGACGTGCCGCGCCGTCCGCGACGTACTCCCCGGGCGTCGGGACGAGCACGTCGAGGCCCAGCACGCTCGGCGCGATGCGCCGCACGGCCTCGGACCGCGCGCCGCCGCCGATGAGGAACAGCCGCTCCACGGCGACACCCTGCGCCCTCAGCGCGTCGACACCGTCGGCGAGGGCGCACAGCATGCCCTCGACCGCCGCGCGCGCGAGGTGCGCGGGCGTGGTGTTCGCCAGCCGCAGGCCGTGCAGGGCACCGGTCGCGTCGGGCTTGTTCGGCGTGCGCTCACCCTCCAGGTAGGGGACGAGCACGAGCCCGTCCGCACCCGAGGGCGCCTGCAGCGCGAGCTCCGACAGGCCGGCGTGGTCGACGCCGAGCATGCGGGCGGTCGCGTCCAGGACGCGCGAGGCGTTGAGCGTGCACGCGAGCGGAAGGAAGTGCCCGCTCGCGTCGGCGAAGCCGTTGACCAGGCCCGAGCCGTCGGTCGTCGGCGCGCCCGTGACGGCCGAGACGACGCCCGACGTGCCGATCGACACCGCGACGTCGCCGGGGCGCAGGCCGAGGGCCAGCGCGGCGGCCGCGTTGTCGCCGGCACCCGGTCCGAGCACGGGCTTGCGGGCACCGACCGCCGAGCGCGGACCGGCCTCGTTCGGGCCGAGCACGCGCGGCAGCACCGCGTCGTGGCCCAGACCGAGCTCGAGGAGGTCGTGCCGGTAGTCGTTCGTGGTCGGGGACCAGTAACCGGTGCCGGAGGCGTCGGAGCGGTCGGTGACGAGCTGGTCCAGCCCACCCGTGCCCGGCCCGTGGCCCGCGAGGCGCCACGTCAGCCAGTCGTGGGGGAGCGCGACGGCCGCGACGCGCTTCGCGTTCTCCGGCTCCGCGTCGCGCAGCCAGCGCAGCTTGGTGACCGTGAGCGAGGCGACGAGCACCGAGCCCGTCGCGTCGGCCCACGCCTGCGGGCCGCCGAGCTCGTCGATCAGGTCGAGCGCGGCTGCCGCCGAACGCGTGTCGTTCCACAGCAGCGCGTCCCGGACCACATCGCCGTTCTCGTCGAGCGTGACCATGCCGTGCTGCTGACCGCCGACGCTGATCGCGTCGACGTCGTCGAGGCCGCCCGCGTCCGCGATCGCGGTCTGCAGGGCGTCCCACCACGCGGCGGGGGCGACCTCGGTTCCGTCGGGGTGGGACGCGCGACCGGAGCGCACGAGCGCTCCGGTCGCGGCGTCCCGGACCACGACCTTGCAGGACTGGGTCGACGAGTCGACCCCGGCGACGAGCGCCATGCCTGTTCCGTCCCTGTCCGGCGGGTGCGTCAGCCGCGCGCGCCGAGCGCGTGCTCGAGCGCGAGCTGGTTGAGGCGCACGAAGCCGAACCCGTGCTTGGCGACGGCGTCGACGTCGAAGTCCTCGAACGCGGAGCGGTCCGCGAGGAAGTCGGCGAGCGTCTCGCCCTCGTTGAGCGTGGGCTTGGCGAGCTCGAGCACGCCGGCGGCCTCGATGGCCTCCTTGACCTCGGGGTCCTCACGGAACGCGATCGCGCGCTCCTTGAGCAGGAGGTAGGTGGCCATGTTCGCGCGCGCCGACTCCCACACGCCGTCGAAGTCCTCGGTGCGCGAGGGCTTGTAGTCGAAGTGCACCGGGCCGGTGTACTTCGGGCCGCCGCCCGGGAAGCCGTTCTCGAGCAGGTCGACCGTCGCGAACGCGGAGAACAGGTCGCCGTGGCCGAAGACCAGGTCCTGGTCGTACTTGATGCCGCGCTGGCCGTTGAGGTCGATGTGGAACAGCTTGTCGGCCCACAGCGCCTGCGCGAGGCCCGTCGTGTAGTTCAGGCCGGCCATCTGCTCGTGGCCCGTCTCCGGGTTGAGGCCGACGATGTCGCCGTTCTCGAGCTTGGCGATGAGGCCGAGCGCGTGGCCGATGGTCGGCAGGAGGATGTCGCCGCGGGGCTCGTTCGGCTTGGGCTCGAGCGCGATGCGCAGCTTGTAGCCCTTCTCCTTGATGTACGCGGCGACGGTGTCGATGCCGTCCGCGTACGCCTGGTGCGCGGCGTACAGGTCCTTGGCCGAGTCGTACTCGGCACCCTCACGGCCGCCCCACATGACGAACGTGTCGGCGTCGAGCGACGCGGCGAGGTCGACGTTGCGCAGGATCTTGCGCAGCGCGTAGCGACGCACGCGGCGGTCGTTGGACGTGAACGCGCCGTCCTTGAACACCGGGTGGGTGAACGTGTTCGTCGTGACCATCTCGACCGTGATGCCGGTCTCGGCCAGGGCGCCGCGGAAACGGTCGAGGATCTTCTCGCGCTCGGCGTCCGACGAGCCGAACGGGACCACGTCGTCGTCGTGGAACGTCACGTGGGCTGCGCCGAGCTCGGCGAGCTTGTGGACCGACTCGACCGGGTCGAGCCACGGACGCGTGGCTGCACCGAACGGGTCCTGCGCGTTCCAGCCGACGGTCCACAGACCGAAGGAGAACTTGTCGGCGGGGGTGGGCTTGCGCACCATCAGGGACCTCTCAACGTTGAGATGGATTAGTTGTACGGATGAACTTATGCCGTCGAGCCGCTAGGGTCAAGCGACATGAGACCAACGGCGGCACGGCAGGCGAGCCTGCGCGAGCACAACCTCGGCCTGGTGCTCCGCACCGTGCTCGAGGTGCGTGCGGCGCACCAGCCGCCACGGTCTCGCGCCGACGTGGCCGCCGCCACCGGACTCGCGAAGGCCACGGTCTCGGCGCTCGTCGACCAGCTCGTCGCGGGAGGCCTGCTCGCCGAGCTCGCGCCCGCGACCCCGCAGCGTGCCGGCCGCCCCGCCGTGCCGCTGACAGCGCCGACCGGCACGCTCGCCGCGATCGGCGCCGAGGTGAACGTCGACTACCTCGGCGTGCGCGTGCTCGACCTCGCCGGCACCGTGCTCGACGAGCGCCTCGCGCACCGCGACCTGCGGGGGAGCGCGCCCGACGAGGTCCTGCCCCTGCTCGGCGAGCTCGTCGAGCAGGCCGTCGCCGCGCTGGGCGGCGGCCCACGGCTCGTCGGGACGGCCCTCGCCCTGCCGGGCCTCGTCGACCGGTCCACCGGCATCCTGCGCTACGCGCCCAACCTCGGGTGGCGCGACGTCGACGTCGCCGGGATGCTCGCCGACGCCTCGCCCACGCTCGCCGCGTACCCGCCGCTGCTCGCCAACGAGGCCGACCTCGCGGCCCGCGCCGAGGCCGACGCGCGTGAGGTGCCGGGGACCGGGCGGCCGAGCTTCGTGTACGTCTCGGGTGAGATCGGCGTCGGTGCGGCGCTCGTGCTCGACGGCGAGCTGTTCGGCGGCCGGCACGGGTGGGCCGGGGAGGTCGGGCACATCGTCGTCGGCGAGGGGCGCACGCTCGAGCAGGTCGCCGGTCAGGACGCGATGCTGCGCGCCGCGGGGCTGAGCGCCGACGACGGCCTGGACTCGCTCGTCGCCGCGGCTGAGCGCGGCGACGCGGTCGCGACCCGGGCGCTCGCGACGGCGGGCGGGGCGCTCGGGCTCGCGCTCGCGAACGTCGTCAACGTCGTGGACGTGCCCGACGTCGTGCTCGGCGGGACGTACGCGCGCCTGGCGCCGTGGCTGCGCGACCCCGTGCTCGCCGCGCTGCGTCGGCACGTGCTCGCCGCGCCGTGGGCGCAGCCGCGCGTGGACGTCGCGCTCGCCGCCCCGCTGCCCGCCATGACCGGTGCGGCGCTCGCGCAGCTCGGGCGCGTCCTCGCGCACCCCGTCGACTGGCTCGTCGACCCCGCCGACCAGCCGGACGCGCCAACGCCCACCCCGGCGACCGCTCCCTCTGCGTAGCCACCCCTGGGTGCGCCGGCGCTGATGCAGCGATGAATGCAGGAGCCACGCCCTCCACCGTCACCAGCGCTGCATCCGGGGCGGCATCGACCGGCACCGGCACCGGCAGCGGCAGCGGCGAGGCGCGTGCGTCGTAGGCTCGGGCACCGTGACGCAGCTCTGGATCGGTACGTACCCGTCGGCCGGCGCCGGCACGCCCGTCGGCCGCGGTGAGGGCATCTGGTCGGTCGACCTCGACGACGCGACCGGCGTGCTGAGCGACGCGCGGCAGCTGGTCGTGACCCCCGCGCCGTCGTTCGTCGCGACCGACCCCGACGGTCGCGTGCTGTACGCGGGCAACGAGCACGCCGACGGGGCGGTCACGACGTTCGAGGTCACCGGCGACGGGCTGGTCGAGGGCGGGACGCGGCCGTCGGGCGGCGACGACCCGTGCCACCTCCTCGTCGACGGCGACCGCCTGCTGGTGGCCAACTACTCGTCCGGCACGCTCGCGGTGATCGAGCGGACCGACGACGCGCTCGCGCCGGGCGGGCAGGTCTTCGGGCATGAGGGTGGCGGGCCGGTCGCCGACCGGCAGGACGGGCCGCACGCGCACTTCGTCGCAGTCGCGCCGGGCGGTGCGCACGTGCTCGTCGTCGACCTCGGCACCGACGAGCTCCGGCGCTACGCGCGCACGGACGACGGCCTGCGCCCCGACGGCATCGCGGCCACGCTGCCCGCCGGCACCGGCCCGCGTCACCTCGCGTTCTCGGCCGACGGCCGGTTCGCGTACGTCGTGGGCGAGCTCGACGTCGCGGTCCACGTCCTCGCGTGGGACGTCGCGACCGCCACGGGCACCCTCGTGCAGTCCGTCCCGGCGGTCGCCGGCCAGGTCGCGGGCCCGGTCGCGCCTCAGGGCGCGGCGCTGCCGTCGCACGTCGTGCTCGACGGCGAGGACCTGTTCGTCGGGGTGCGCGGCGCGGACGTGCTGACCAGGTGGCGGGTCGGGGCCGACGGCCTGCTGACCGACGGTCGGTCGGTCCCGCTCGGCGGGCGCTGGCCGCGACACTTCGCGGTCGTGGGGCGGTGGGTCGTCGCCGGGCTGGAGAAGTCCGACGAGCTCGTCGTGCTGGACCGCGCGTGGGGCGACGACGACGCGGTCGTCGCTCGTCTGCCGCTGCCCGCACCGACGTGCGTGCTGCCGCGTCCCTGACCGTCCCAGACCGACCCTGACCGTCCCTGAGCGCGGGCGGCGGGCGACGAGCTGCCACGTATCGGCACCATGCGCGTCCGACTTGAGCGGATCGTCCCGGTTGTGACCGGATCGTGATCTTCGCGGGTGTGGCGTTCCACTCGGCGGGACGAGGGCCGTTCCGGGTTCCGTCCGCGTCCACCTGCGTGAGAATGACGGCGGACAGCGTCGCGCTGGACCACCCGTCGAGCTGGAGGCACCGTGGAGCACGCACCGCGCATCGCGATGCTCTCGGTGCACACCTCGCCGCTGGACCAGCCGGGCACGGGCGACGCGGGCGGCATGAACGTCTACGTCCTCGAGCTCTCGCGCGCACTGGCCGCGCGCGGCGCACGCGTCGAGATCTTCACGCGTGCCACGTCCTCCGACCTGCCGGAGACCGTCGTGCTTCCCGGCGCGGAGGCGGACGGCACCCCCCTGAGCGACGACGTGGACCACGAGCGCGTGCGCGAGATCCTCACCGCGCACGACGTCCCGGCCGGCATGCGCCCGCCCGTGCTCGTACACCACGTGCCCGCGGGCCCGTTCGAGCGGCTCGACAAGAACGACCTGCCGGGCGTGCTGTGCGGCATGGCCGCGGGCGTCCTGCGCTGGGAGGCCGCGCGCCGGCCGGGCTGGTACGACGTCGTGCACTCGCACTACTGGCTGTCGGGGCAGGTCGGGCGGATCGCCGCGGACCGGTGGGAGGTGCCGCTCGTCCACACCGCGCACACGCTCGCGAAGGTCAAGAACGCGGCGCTCGCGCCGGGCGACGACCCCGAGCCGGCCGCGCGCGTGCTCGGCGAGGAGCAGGTGGTCCAGGAGGCCGACGCGCTCGTCGCCTCCACGCCCGCGGAGGCCGCCGAGCTCGTCGAGCTGTACGGCGCGGACCCCGCACGCGTGCACGTCGTCGAGCCGGGTGTCGACCTCGAGCGTTTCGCGCCGGTGGACGACGACGAGCGCGCCGCGTCCCGTGCCGCGCTCGGGCTGCCCGCCGACCGGGACGTCGTGCTGTTCGCGGGTCGCGTCCAGCCGCTCAAGGCGCCCGACGTCCTGGTCCGCGCGCTCGGCGTGCTGCGCGAGTCCGGGCGTCCGGTGCCGCTGCTCGTCGTCCTCGGCGGGCCTTCGGGGCGGTCCACCGCGGTCCGTGAGCTGCAGGCGCTCGCCGAGATCACGGGGGTCGGCGACTCGCTGCTGATCCGTCCTCCCGCCGCGCGCGACGAGCTCGTGACCTGGTACCACGCGGCCGACGTGGTCGCGATGCCGTCGCGCTCGGAGTCGTTCGGGCTCGTGGCCGCCGAGGCGCAGGCCGCGGGCGTGCCCGTGGTCGCCGCGGCCGTCGGCGGGCTGCGCAGCATCGTCGACGACGGGGTCTCCGGGGTGCTCGTGCGCGGGCACGACCCGAAGCGCTGGGCGGACGTGCTCGCCGACGTCCTCGCCGACCGAGAGCGGCTCTCGTCCTACTCGGCCGCCGCACGCCGCTCCGCGGAGCGGTTCGGCTGGGAGTCCGCCGCGGACCAGCTCCTCAAGGTCTACGCGGTCGCCCGCGAGCGCGGCAGCCGCTGACGCGTCCTGGCACGCCTCGCCGCGTGCCCGGGGGACGGACGTCCCTGCGACGCTCGCCCCGCGCTGCGGCAGGATGGAGCCCATGACCTACACCCTGGTGCTGCTCCGTCACGGCGAGAGCGAGTGGAACGCGAAGAACCTCTTCACCGGCTGGGTCGACGTCTCTCTCTCGGAGAAGGGCGTCGAGGAGGCCAAGCGCGGTGGTGCGCTGCTGAAGGACGCCGGCATCCTGCCCGACGTCGTGCACACCTCGCTGCTGCGCCGCGCGATCACCACGGCGAACCTGGCCCTCGACGCGGCCGACCGTCACTGGATCCCGGTGAAGCGCTCGTGGCGCCTGAACGAGCGTCACTACGGCGCGCTGCAGGGCAAGGACAAGAAGCAGACGCTCGAGGAGTTCGGCGAGGAGCAGTTCATGCTCTGGCGTCGTTCCTACGACGTCCCGCCGCCCGCGATCGAGCCCGGCTCGGAGTTCTCGCAGGACACCGACCCGCGCTACGCCGGTGAGCCCGTCGTGCTGACCGAGTGCCTCAAGGACGTCCTCGAGCGCGAGATGCCGTACTGGGAGTCGGGCATCGTCCCCGACCTCCAGGAGGGCAAGACCGTCCTCGTCGCCGCGCACGGCAACTCGATCCGCGCGCTGGTGAAGTTCCTCGACGACATCGACGACGACACCATCTCGGGCCTCAACATCCCGACCGGTATCCCGCTGGTGTACGAGCTCGACGAGAACTTCAAGCCGACCGTCAAGGGCGGCACGTACCTCGACGCGTCCGCGGCCGAGGCCGCGATCGCCGCAGTGGCCAACCAGGGCCGCTGACCCCCCCAGCACCACCAGCACGGGGCCGCTTCCACGGGGGAGCGGCCCCGTCCTGCATCCTCCCCACCGCACCCCTGCCGAGTTCGGCAGTCTCGCGCGAGATCGTGCGTCCGGACTGCCGATCTCGCGCAAAGGTGCCGAGCTCGGCTGGGCTGGAGGTGTGATGCGGGCGGGACGCATGCGGCGTCAGTGGAGGTCTGGGCGGGGACGACGGGCTCGTTGCACCGAGCGGGGGAGCAGCGGGAGGAGCCGTGCGGTGAGCTCGGACCCCCGCAGGTCGTCGGCGACGACCCGGACGACGCGCTGACCCGCCTCGAGCAGGGCGTCGTGGCGGCGCTTCTCGGCCATGAACGCCGACTGCTCGATGCCGGCGTACTTGGTCCGGCCGTCGTACTCGGCCAGGAGCGAGAACTCCTCCCAGCCCCAGTCGGACCACACCGCGCCGAGCCGCGTCTCCACGCGGACCTGGGTCTGCGGGCGCGGGAGGCCGTCACGGAGCACGACGAACCTGCTCGCCGACTCGTACGGCGACTCAGCCCCTGCGTCGGCGTGCGCGACCACGGCGCGCATCCGGACCGCATGACGAGCTCCTCGCGCAGCGTGCACCCGCCGATCCACGTCCCCGGGGTCTGCGCCTGCCGCGAGCGCGGCGTCGGCGACGACGAGGCCGGCGATCGGCTCCAGGAGGGCGGCGCAGTCGACGAGCGTGCGCTCGAGGCTCGTGACGCGAAGCCCGGCGACCAGGCGCACGTCCTCGTCGTCGACGAGCGTGGTGTGCCGGACGACCGCGGCATCGCTCCGCGCGCTCGCCGTGCTCTGCTGCAGGACGTGGACCTGCCTCGGCGTGCGCCAGAGCGGGAGCCCCCACAGCAGAGCCGCACTCACGTGCGAGAACACCACCGGTGCGCGCAGACGCCGTGCCGTCCCCGCGATCTGCGCGAGCGCGACGGTGCGCCGATCCAGTGCGGCACCGCCCGCGTCGGCCTGGACCTGATGGCGGCTGAAGCGCGGACCATCCTGCTGTGAGCGCGGCCGCACCGGAGCCGTCCCCTGGTCCGCTGCGAGCGTCCGGGCCGGTGCCGCGGGGGTGCTGCGCCACGGAGCATCGCACTCCACCGGCAGGTAGGTCCCGTGGCCGACCTTCGTCCAGGTCCCTGCGCGCAGACGCGCCGCGACGACGGCGCGGGGCACGTCGGAGGCGAGGTGCACCGCAGGCAGCTGCGCGACCGGGACAGGCCGTCGCGCGCCTGGTCGTCGTCCCATGCGGGAAGGATGCCCCGCGGACGGCACCCACGCGCCACCCCTGTGGACATCCAGGGCACCATGCCCCCTGCCGCCCGCCGCTGACTCCCGGCGGGCGGGGGCGGACACCGGCCATGGTGAGTTCGGCAGTCTCGCGCGAGCTCGGCAGTCCAGACGCACGAACTCGAGCGGAAGTGCCGAACTCGGCGGTGAGGGCCAGCGGGTGCCAGCGGCCGGCGGGTGGCTCAGGCCGAGGCGGTGAGGTCGTCGGTGAGGGTGCCGGTGACCAGGTAGGTGACGCGGCGGGCCACCGAGACGGCGTGGTCGCCGAAGCGCTCGTAGTAACGGCCGAGCAGCGTGACGTCGACGGTCTGCTGCGGGGTGCCGGTCCAGGTGCCGCCGAGCAGCGCCGTGAACGTGTCCTCGTGCAGGTCGTCGAGCAGGTCGTCGTCGGCCTCGATGCTCCCGGCGAGCGCGATGTCGCGGTTCTCGAGCAGCGTGGTGGTGCGGCGCGCGACGCGCACGGCGGCGTCGTGCATCTGGGCGAACGTCGCGGACAGCGGCTCGGGCACGGCGTGGTGCGGGTAGCGGCCGCGGGCGACCTGCGCGACGTGCCGGGCGAGGTCGCCCATGCGCTCGAGCGTGGAGCTCATGCGCAGCGCGGACACGACGATCCGCAGGTCGGTGGCGACGGGCTGCTGCTGCGCGAGCAGCAGGATGCAGCGCTCGTCGAGGTCCCGCTCCATCTCGTCGATGCCGAGGTCGTCGGCGATGACCGACTCCGCGAGCGCGAGGTCGGCCGTCATGAGCGCGACGCCTGCGTCGGTCACGGCGCGCTCGACGCGTCGGCTCATCGCGACGAGGTCCTCGCCGAGCTGGGTGAGCTCGGCGTCGAAGATGTCCCGCATGTCTGTCCTTCCCTCAGGGCGCGGCCACGGCCGTGGGCCGGGTGGCCCGTGCACGGTCGCAGACGAAGGTGAACGCGCGGGACCGGCCGGGTGAACGCCCGGCGGCTGGCGGGGATCGCTTCGGCCCGCCTCTCCCGTACGGGCGGGGTCGCGCGCGTCACCCGTTGTGGATGAGGCGCGCGCGACGGACAGATCCATAGGGTCGGTCTCGAGCGTTCGCCCGGGTGTGCGACGAGCCCGTCCGGGTCGGTCCTGACGAACGGGGGCTGCCATGGAGCAGAGGGTCACAGGCTGGGTCGGCTGGGTGTGGTTCGGCGCGTTCGCACTGCTGAGCGTCGGGCTGTTCAACCTCATCACGGGGCTGATCGCGGTGTTCGACGAGGACAAGCTGCTCGCGTGGAGCCCGGGCAGCGGCGCGTACGTGGTCGACATCTCGACGTGGGGCTGGGTGCACCTGTTCCTCGGCCTGCTGCTGACGTGCACGGGGTTCGCGCTGTTCGCGGCGGCCACCTGGGCGCGCGTGGTCGCGATCATCGCGGTGCTCGCGTCGATCGTCTGGAACTTCTTCTGGCTCCCCGTCACGCCCTGGTGGTCGCTCGCGATCATCGTGCTCGGCGCGTTCGTGCTGTGGGCGCTGACGGTGCACGGCGACGAGGTCGAACGCGCGGTGCGCTGAGCGCGCCGGCGAGGAGAGGAGTGCCAGATGACGACGTTCACCGCGTGGAGCTTCGACACCCCCGACGGCGCCGGCAAGGCGCTGAGCGCGCTGCAGAGCGCGTCGTCGGACGGGTTCGTGAAGATCGTCGACCATGCCGTCGTGCAGTGGCCCGAGGGGGCCGCCAAGCCTGACGTCACGCACGGCCATGAGGACCGGTGGCGCGGGACGGGGTGGGGCGCGTTCTGGGGTCTGCTGTTCGGCAGCCTGTTCTTCGCACCGCTGCTCGGTGCGGCCGCGGGTGGTGCGCTCGGGGCGCTGAGCAAGAGCCTCGAGGCGGTCGGCATCACGGAGGACCAGCTCGCGACGATCCGCGACCAGGTCACGCCGGGGACGTCGCTGCTGTGCGCCGTGACCGACGAGGGCAACCTCGACCGGGTCGCCGAGCGGTTCCACGGGCTGCACATGACGCTCGTGGCGACGAACCTGACCGAGGCCGAGAGCAGCACGCTGCACGAGGCGTTCGGCTGAGCCCACGGGCCGGCAGGCCGACAGGCCGACGGGCCGATAGGCCGGTGGTCCGACGACGGGTCGCTCCCGCGTGACGTGAACGGCAGGTGAACGCTCGTCGAGCGTTCGGCCACGCTCACACCTGCACGGGCTCGCACGCGTCGCGCACCGCCCTAGGGTGGCGCTGTGGACGGTGTCGACGGCCTCGCGCCGCTGGTGGCCGGGATCCTCGGCCTGGCCGTCGGTCTCGGTGCGACGCTCGCGTTCCGGTGGAGCGAGCGCGCGCAGTCGAGCGTGCCGCCGCAGCCCGAGCCGGAGGTCGACGAGGGCCTGGTGCGCACGCTCGCGGTGCTGCGCTCCGCGGCCGTCGTGCTGGACGACGAGGACCGCGTGGTGCGCGCGAGCGCGCCGGCGTACGCCCTCGGCCTGGTGCGCGGCGGCCGGGTCGCTCCGCCCGCGGTGCGCGACATGATCGCCCAGGTGCGCCGCGACGGCGTGATCCGCGACGAGGAGCTCGAGCTCGACCGCGCCCCCGTCGGCCGCGGGACGCTGCTCGTGCAGGTCAGGGTCGCGCAGGTCAGCGGCCGGCACCTCGTCGTGCTCGCGGAGGACATGACGCAGGCGCGCCGCCTCGAGGCCGTGCGCCGTGACTTCGTCGTCAACGTCTCGCACGAGCTCAAGACGCCCGTCGGCGCGTTGTCCCTGCTGGCGGAGACCGTGCAGGACGCGGCGGACGACCCCGAGGCGGTCCGCCGGTTCGCGGGCCGCATGCAGGCCGAGGCGCAGCGGCTCTCCGCGCTCGTGCACGAGATCATCGAGCTGTCCCGGCTGCAGGTCGCGGGCGCGCTCGGACCGCTCGCGATGGTCGAGGTCGACACGGTGGTCGCCGAGGCCGTCGACCGTGCCCGCACGGCCGCGGCCGCGAAGAACGTGCGGATCGAGGTCGGCGGCGACACCGGCGTGCAGCTGTTCGGCAACCACGACCTGCTGGTCACGGCCGTGCGGAACCTCGTCGACAACGCGGTCGCGTACTCGGGTGACGCGACGCGCGTCGGTGTCGGTGTGCGGGAGCAGGGCGACGTCGTGGAGATCGCGGTGGTCGACGAGGGCATCGGCATCTCGCCGGCGGAGCAGGAGCGCGTCTTCGAGCGGTTCTACCG
This sequence comes from Cellulomonas persica, assembly GCF_007989825.1. Classification (GTDB taxonomy): domain Bacteria; phylum Actinomycetota; class Actinomycetes; order Actinomycetales; family Cellulomonadaceae; genus Cellulomonas; species Cellulomonas persica. The sequence continues at coordinate 97,732 of NZ_BJUA01000010.1, forward strand.
CGTGGATGCGGCGCGTTCGCGCGAGACCGGCGGCACCGGCCTGGGGCTGTCGATCGTCAAGCACGTCGCGGCGGACCACGGCGGTGAGGTCACGGTCTGGTCCCGGCCGGGCCGCGGCTCGACGTTCACCATCCGCCTGCCGCGGGTCCCGCACCAGGACACGACGAGCCTCGCGACCGCGCAGAACGACGAGCACGACGACCACGATCCCGATCACGAACCCGACCAGGGAGAGCACGTGCAGCACCGGAGTGCGTCATGAACCGCATCCTCGTCGTCGAGGACGAGGAGTCCTACCGCGACCCGCTGACGTACGTGCTGCGGCGCGAGGGCTTCGACGTGGTCGAGGCGGCCACGGGTCCGGACGCGCTCGCGCGGTTCGACGAGGGCGGTGCGGACCTCGTGCTGCTCGACCTCATGCTGCCGGGCCTGTCGGGCACCGAGGTGTGCCGCCGGCTGCGGCTGACGAGCGACGTCCCGGTGATCATGCTGACGGCCAAGGACGACGAGATCGACAAGGTCGTCGGGCTCGAGCTCGGCGCCGACGACTACGTCACGAAGCCGTACTCGTCGCGGGAGCTGGTCGCGCGCATCCGGGCGGTCCTGCGCCGACGCTCGGCACCCGCGCCCGCCGACGCTCCCGAGCCCGAGGACGACGAGCTGCTCGTCGCCGGCCCGGTCCGGATGGACGTCGAGCGGCACACGGTGCACGTGCGCGGCGAGCTCGTCGCGTTCCCGCTCAAGGAGTTCGAGCTGCTCGAGCTGCTGCTGCGCAACGCGGGGCGGGTGCTGACCCGCGGGCAGCTCATCGACCGCGTGTGGGGATCGGACTACGTGGGCGACACCAAGACGCTCGACGTCCACGTCAAGCGCGTGCGCGCCAAGATCGAGGACGACCCGGCGAACCCGTCGCTGCTGGTCACCGTCCGCGGGCTCGGGTACAAGCTCGAGGACGCCGCGCCCGGGTCCTGACGCGTTCGTCGGCGAGCGTTCACCCGGGGTTCACCCGCTGACCCAGGTGGCGTCACGTCCGAGGGCCAACCTGCCGTTGCGCGCACATCCCGGTGCGCACTCAGCGAACAGGACGGACCCACAGTGAAGCTCTCCCTCCACGGCCGCGTGGGCGCGGTCGCCCTCGTCGGCGCCCTCGCCCTCACGCTCGCGGCCTGCGGATCGGACGACCCCCTCGCTGACGCGACCGGTGGGGCAGGGACCACCGGCGCCGCCACCAGCGAGGCGCCCGCGAGCGACCTGGCCGGCGAGCTCAACGGCGCAGGAGCCTCGTCGCAGGAGAAGGCGATGGACGCCTGGCGTGCGGGCTTCCAGTCGAGCAACCCGGACGTCACGATCAACTACGACCCGGTCGGCTCGTCGGGCGGCCGCCAGCAGTTCATCGACGGCGGCGTGGCCTGGGCGGGCTCGGACTCCGCGCTCAAGCCCGAGGAGATCGAGTCCGCTGCGGCGCGCTGCGAGGCGGTCGACATCCCCGTGTACGTGAGCCCGATCGCGGTCGCCTTCCACCTGGACGGCATCACCGAGCTCAACCTGGCGCCCGAGACGATCGCGAAGATCTTCCGCGGCGAGATCACGTCGTGGGACGACGCGGCGATCGCCGCGGACAACCCCGACGCGGACCTGCCCGCGCTCGCGATCACGCCCGTGCACCGTGCGGACGGCTCGGGCACGACGAAGAACTTCACCGACTTCCTCAACAAGGCGGCCGGCGGTGTGTGGACCGACGAGGCGGCCGACGACTGGCCGCTGCAGGGCGGCGAGTCGGGGACCGGCACGTCGGGCCTGATCCAGTCGGTGCAGGCCGCGCAGGGCACGATCGGCTACGCCGACGAGTCCGCGGTCCCGGCTGAGCTGGGCCAGGTCGCCGTCAAGGTCGGTGACGAGTTCGTCGCGCCGTCCGCCGAGGCTGCCGCGGCCGCCCTGGCGGCGTCCCCGCGCGACGAGGAGCGCGGCGAGCACGACATCGTCGTGAAGGTGGACCGCACGACGACCGAGGCGGGTGCGTACCCGCTGATCCTCGTGTCCTACGCCGTGGCGTGCCTGGACTACGACTCGGCCGACGAGGCCGCGCTCGTGCGGGAGTTCCTCGGCTACGTCGTGAGCGACGAGGGTCAGGCCGCCGCGCAGCAGGCGGCCGGGTCGGCCCCGCTGCCGAGCGACCTCGCGGCGGACGCGCAGGCGGCTGTCGCCGCGATCGCCGGCGCCTGACACGTCGGCGGCCGGCCCGTCCCGGGGGGGACGCGGGCCGGCCGCCGACGATCCCGCGGCGGCGCCGCGGGACGTTCCCCCCGAGTCCTCCCCTGAAGGAGCAGACGTGACTGCCACCACCAGCCCCGCACCGGCGGGGACCGACCCGGGCGGCCCCCCGGAGTCCGCGGGTTCCCGGCCGCCGCGCAGGTCGCTGCGCGGTCCGCGCCGCGCGGGCCGTCCGGTCGAGCGCGGCGCGAGCCGGGTGTTCCGCTGGACCGCGACCGGCGCGGGCGCGCTCATCCTCGTGGTGCTCGCCGCCGTCGCGGTCTTCCTCGTCGTCAAGGCGATGCCCGCGCTGACGGCGTCGTCGGGCGAGCTCGTCGACTCCGTGAGCTTCATGCGGAACTCGTCGTCCCTGGCCGACTACGTGGGCCCGCTCGTGTTCGGGACGGTCCTGGCGGCCGTGCTCGCGCTCGTGCTCGCGGTGCCCGTGGCCATCGCGATCGCGCTGTTCATCTCGCACTACGCCCCGCGCCGCCTGGCGTCGGGGCTCGGCTACGTCGTCGACCTGCTCGCGGCGGTGCCGTCGGTGGTCTACGGCCTGTGGGGCGCGATGGTGCTCGCGCCGCTCGTGCAGCCCCTGTGGTCGTGGCTGGGCTCGACGCTCGGCTGGATCCCGCTGTTCGGCGGGACCGTCTCGCCCACGGGCCGCGTGATCCTCACCGTGGGCGTGGTGCTCGCGGTGATGATCCTGCCGATCATCACCGCGGTGAGCCGCGAGGTGTTCCTGCAGACGCCGCGGCTGTACGAGGAGGCGGCGCTCGCGCTGGGCGCGACCCGCTGGGAGATGATCCGCATGACCGTCCTGCCGTTCGGCCGCTCGGGCGTGGTGTCCGCCGCGATGCTCGGCCTCGGCCGCGCGCTCGGCGAGACCATGGCGGTGCTGATGATCCTGTCGCAGGGCTTCCTCTACAGCTTCCTGCTCCTGGCCGCCGGTCAGCAGCAGACGATCGCCGCGAACATCGCGGCGCAGTTCCCCGAGGCCAGCGACATGGGCATGTCCGTGCTCATCGCGACCGGCCTCGCCCTGTTCGTCATCACGCTCGTCGTGAACATGTCGGCGCGCGCGATCGTCGCGCGGCGCAAGGACTTCTCGGGAGCCAACTGATGGCCGCCACCCCCCGCCCCACGGCGGTGTCCCCGACGTCGCCCTCCTCGTCGGCCGTGATCGACCCGGCCAAGGACCTGGCGACCCTGCTGCGGCAGGTCGACCCGCGCCGCCGGCGCACCGACCGCGTCATGCGCGGGGTCATCACGGGCGCGTTCGCGCTCGCGATGCTGCCGCTGCTGTCGGTCGCGTGGACCGTGGTCTCGCACGGCGTCGAGCGCTTCGACCTGTACTTCCTGAGCCACTCGATGCGCGGCGTGTACGGCGGCATCGACGCGGGCGGGATCTACCACGCGATCGTCGGCACGGTCGAGATCACGCTGTTCGCGACGCTCATCTCCGTCCCGATCGGCCTGCTCACCGCTATCTACCTCGTCGAGTACGGGCGCGGCCCGCTCGCGCGCGCGGTCACGTTCTTCGTCGACGTGATGACCGGCATCCCGTCGATCGTCGCCGGCCTGTTCGCGTACGCGCTGTTCGCCGTGATCCTGGGCCCCGGCATCCGGATGGGTGTCGTCGGGTCGGTCGCGCTGTCGGTGCTGATGATCCCGGTCGTCGTGCGCTCGAGCGAGGAGATGCTGCGGCTCGTCCCCAACGAGCTGCGGGAGGCCGCGCTCGCGCTCGGCGTGCCGCGCTGGCTCGTCGTGATCAAGGTCGTGCTGCGCACGGCGGTCGCCGGGATCGTGACGGGCGTGATGATCGCGGTCGCGCGCGTGATCGGCGAGACCGCGCCGCTGCTGATCACGGTCGGCGTGGCCGACTCGATCAACTTCAACCTGTTCGAGGGCCGCATGATGACGCTGCCCGTCTACGTGTACCGGCAGTTCCAGCAGGGACTGATCCCGTGCTCCGCGGACGACGCGTCGTGCATCGCGACCATCACCTACGACCGTGCCTGGGCCGCCGCGCTGACCCTGATCCTCCTGGTCATGCTGCTCAACCTCGTCGCCCGGCTCGTCACCCGCTTCTTCGCCCCCAAGACCATCAGCTGAGGACCCCCCATGGCACAGCGCATCGACGTCAAGGACCTGAACATCTACTACGGCGACTTCCGCGCCGTCGCCGACGTGGAGATGTCCGTCGAGCCCCGCTCGGTGACCGCCTTCATCGGCCCGTCGGGCTGCGGGAAGTCGACCTTCCTGCGCACGCTCAATCGCATGCACGAGGTCATCCCCGGAGCGCGCGTCGAGGGGCGCGTCGAGATCGACGGCGTCGACCTGTACGCGCCCGACGTGGATCCCGTGGCCGTGCGTCGGCAGATCGGCATGGTCTTCCAGCGGCCCAACCCGTTCCCGACGATGTCGATCGCCGACAACGTGCTCGCGGGCGTCCGCCTCAACAACCGCCGCATCTCCAAGGGCGACGCGCAGGACCTCGTCGAGCAGTCGCTGCGCGGCGCGAACCTGTGGAACGAGGTCAAGGACCGGCTCGACCGGCCCGGCTCCGGGCTCTCGGGCGGCCAGCAGCAGCGGCTGTGCATCGCGCGGGCCATCGCGGTCAAGCCGCAGGTGCTGCTCATGGACGAGCCCTGCTCGGCGCTCGACCCGATCTCGACGCTCGCGATCGAGGACCTCATCTCCGAGCTCAAGGCCGACTACACGATCGTCATCGTCACGCACAACATGCAGCAGGCCGCGCGCGTCTCGGACCGCACCGCGTTCTTCAACCTCGCCGGGCAGGGGCAGCCCGGGAAGCTGGTCGAGGTCGACGACACGTCGGTGATCTTCTCGGCGCCGCGCGAGCAGGCCACCGAGGACTACATCTCCGGCCGCTTCGGCTGAGCACCCGCCGGTCCCAGCGGGGTCCGGGCCAGGGCACGGGACGACGAACGCCCCGCCGCGTGCGTGCGGCGGGGCGTTCGTCCGTGCTCGTGCGTGCGGGGCTGCGCTCAGCCTCGGCCGCGGCGCTCAGCTCTTGGCCGCGGCGCTAGGCCTCGGGCGTGGGCAGCACCGACGCGTAGTCGGGCAGCGTCCCGTCGAGGACGGGCACCCGCAGGGTCGTCCCGCCCGAGACGTCGGAGCTCACGGCGATCGCGGCGAGGTCACCGGGTGCGGCGGGCGTCGCGGTCACGGCGACGCGCTCGTTGACGACCTGCAGGTCGCCGCCGTCGACCGCGTTGGACAGCAGCACCGTCTCGCCCGCCGGCAGGTCGATCGACGCCGGGTCCGCGCTCGGCTCGGCGCCCTCGGCCGCGTCCACGCCGCCGAACGCGATGGTCAGCGTCACGTCCTCGTCGCCGTCGTTGGTGAACGCGCCGAGCAGCACGCCGGGCTTGCCGACGCCCTCGCTGACGATCATGAGGTTCGAGGCCCGCACGTCCCCGAGCGTGGCGCCGATGCCGTCCGACGGGTCGTAGGGCTTGCTCGTCTCGATGGGGTTGGTCGCCGAGCAGCCGGCGAGCAGCAGCCCGGAGGCGAGCGCCGCCGCGACACCGGTGCGCAGGGAGAGCCGCACGGGCAGGCGGCGGGGGCGGTGCGAGGTCACGATGACTCCTGCTGCCGTCGCGCGGCGACGAGGCGCGCGCGGGTGGTCGAGGGCGGCCCCAGCCTATCGGTCACCGGACCGCCAGCGGCCCCCGGCGGGACGTTCGTCCCTCGCGCGGGCGGTGAGGATGCCCACACGATCGACGGGGGTCCTGTGCGTCGACCGGCTGTGCCGCCGGTGCCCGTGGTCGCGCTCACGCGCTCGCGCGCGCCCGCGGGCAGGCCTCTGACCTGCGAAGACGTGCATCCTGGGGACGGTGGGGGCCAGTCGGGGCGTCCGTTTGGCGTGCTAAGATGGTGCCCCTGCGAAAGGGGACACCTGCAGATGACTTTCACGGTTGGGGAGACTGTTGTCTACCCGCACCACGGTGCAGCGCTGATCGAAGAGATCAAGACCCGGACCATCCGCGGCGAGGACAAGATCTACCTCAAGCTCAAGGTCGCCCAGGGCGACCTGACCATCGAGGTCCCCGCGGAGAACGTCGACCTGGTGGGTGTACGCGACGTGGTGGGCCAGGAGGGCCTGGACCGCGTGTTCGAGGTGCTGCGTGCCCCGTACACCGAGGAGCCGACCAACTGGTCGCGTCGGTACAAGGCCAACCTCGAGAAGCTCGCCTCGGGTGACGTGATCCGCGTCGCCGAGGTCGTGCGTGACCTGTCGCGTCGTGACGCCGACCGCGGCCTGTCCGCGGGCGAGAAGCGCATGCTCGCCAAGGCCCGCCAGATCCTGGTCTCGGAGCTCGCGCTCGCGGAGCACACCGAGGAGGAGAAGGCCGAGGCCATCCTCGACGAGGTCCTCGCCTCCTGACGCCTCCCGGCGTCATGGCGTGCGTCGGTGTGCGCGAGGTGTCGGTGGTGCGCGCGTGAGCGTGGTCGCCGTCCTCACGGCCGCCGGCAGCGGAACCCGGCTGGGCCACGCCCTGCCCAAGGCGCTCGTCCCCGTGCGGGGCGAGCGCCTCGTCGTGCACGCCGCACGCTCGCTGCTCGCCGCCCGCGGACCGGACGGCCCGCTCGTCGACGAGCTGGTCGTCACCGCACCCGCGGAGCACCTCGACGACGTCGTGTCCGCGCTCGACGCGGTGCGCGCCGAGACGCGGGCGCCCGTGCGCGTCGTCCCGGGCGGTGCCACACGGCAGGCGTCGGTCGCCGCGGGGCTCGCCGCGCTGCCCGGCGCGCTCGAGGCGGACGCGGTCGTCCTGGTGCACGACGCCGCGCGGCCGTTCGCGCCGCCGGATCTCGTCGAGCGCGTCGCCGCAGCGGTCCGCTCGGGTCACGGCGCAGTCGTGCCCGGCCTGCCCGTGACCGACACCGTCAAGCGCGTGGGACCGGCCGACCTCACCGCGGCGCAGCCCGTGCTCGCCACGGTCGAGCGCGCGGACCTGCGCGCCGTGCAGACCCCGCAGGGCTTCCGGCTGGGCCTGCTGCGTGACGCGCACGACGAGGCGGTGGCGCACGCGCACGACGAGTCGCTGGCCGCGACGGACGACGCCGGGCTCGTGGAGCGGCTGGGTCTCGACGTGTGGGTCGTCCCGGGCGACGAGCGGGCCGCCAAGATCACGACCGCACGCGACCTGCGGGTCGCCGAGCTCCTGGGGGACGCATGACGCACGACGGGTCGACGGACGCCTCGACGGGCGCCTCGCGCCACGGCGGGCGGGGGTACCCGCTGCCGCGCACGGGCGTCGGCGTGGACGTGCACGCGTACGAGCAGGACCCCGCACCGGACGCCGTGCTGCACCTGGCCGGGCTCGCCTGGCCGGGTGAGCGTCCGCTCGCGGGCCACTCGGACGCGGACGTGGCCGCGCACGCCGCGGCCGACGCCCTGCTGTCCGCCGCGGGCCTCGGCGACCTGGGCTCGAACTTCGGCACCTCCGAGCCGCAGTGGGCGGGCGCCGCGGGGGTGACGCTGCTCGGCGAGGCCGCGCGGCGCGTGCGCGACGCGGGATTCGTCGTGGGGAACGTGGCGGTGCAGGTGATCGGCAACCGGCCGCGCGTGGGTCACAGGCGCGCCGAGGCCGAGGCGGCGCTCTCGTCGGCCGCGGGCGGGCCCGTGACCGTCTCCGCGACGACGGCCGACGGGCTCGGGCTGACGGGCCGCGGCGAGGGAGTCGCGGCGATCGCGACGGCGCTCGTCGTCCCGGTGCCGAACGCCGACTGACGCGCGCGCCGGGGCGCGATGCTGCCCAGCAGCACCCCGCCGACGACGAGGGCACCCCACACCAGCTCGACCGGCTCGGTGGGCTCGCGCAGCAGGAGCCACGACGAACCGATGCCGATGACCGGGACGAGCATCGAGAACGGCGCGACGACGCCGGCCGGGTAGCGTGACATGAGCGAGGTCCACAGCCCTGAGCCGCCGAGCGTCCCGACGAGGACGGTGAACGCGAGCCCGCCGATCGCGGCGAGGCCCGTCGGGCTCGTCAGGCCGTCGAACGACGCGGCGATGCGCGTGGGGCCCTCGAGGGTGAGCGACAGCGCGAGCAGCGGCAGCGGGGGGATGACCGACATCCAGAGCATGAGGCGCAGCGGCTCGCCCGGCGCGGCCTGCATCGCGCGGCGGTTGCCGAGGTTGCCGATCGACCAGCCGAGCCCGCCGCACAGCGTGAGCAGCACCGGGACGAGCGTGGTGCCGCCGTCGAGACCCGCGCGGTGGGACGCGATCCCCGCGAGCCCGATCACGGCGACGAGCACGCCGAGCGCCTGGCGTCGGGACACGCGTTCGCGCAGGAGCGCGGCGGCGAGCACGACCGTGAAGGGCGCCGAGGACTGCAGGACGAGCGACGCGAGGCCGGTCGGCATACCGACGTCGATCGCGCGGTAGAGGAAGACGAACTGCAGCACGCCGAACCCGGTGCCGTACAGCAGCACCCACCGCCACGGCGCGCTCGGGCGCGGGACGAGCAGGAGCGTCGGGATCGCGAGCATCGAGAACCGCAGCGCGACCGCGAGGAACGGCGGGAACTGCTCGAGCGTGAGGTGGATGGCGGGGAAGTTCAGGCCCCAGGCGATCGCGACGACGATGGCGAGCAGGCGGTCGCGCGTGGTCATGCTGCCGAGCCTGCAGGCCGTGAACTGTGAACCACAAGCGCATTGTCGTGAAGCGACGCTGTAGCGTTGCTACATGGATCCGCGTGCCCTGCAGACGTTGCGTGCCGTCGGGACGCAGGGCGGCGTCACCGCCGCCGCGCACGTGCTGCACCTGACGCCGTCGGCCGTCTCGCAGCAGGTGCACCAGCTCGAGCGCTCGGTGGGGGTGCCGCTCACCGAGCGGGTGGGACGCGGGGTCCGGCTCACCGCGGCCGGGCAGGCGCTCAGCGAGGCGGCGGTCGACGTCGCGGTCGCGCTCGAACGGGCGTCGGCAGCGGTCGACCGGCTGCGCGAACGGCCGGGCGGGACCGTGCGCGTCAGCGCGTTCGCGAGCGGCGCGCAGCTGCTCCTGCCCGGGCTCCTCGAGCGCACGCGGGCGCTGCCGGACGTGCGCGTCGAGTGCTCCGACGACGACGTCCCGCAGGCGCAGTTCGTCGGCCTCACCGACGAGATCGACGTGGTCGTCGCGCACCGGCCCGACGGCTCGCCCGGGTGGGGGCGCGACGTCGTCGTGCGGCACCTGCTGCGCGAGCCGCTCGACGTCGCGCTCGCGCCCGACCACCCGCTCGCGCGACGCGACGAGCTCGAGCCCCAGGACCTCGCCGACGAGGACTGGGTCGCGGTACGTGCCGGGTTCCCCGTCGCGCACGTGCTCACCGCGGTCGGCGCTCGCGCCGGGTCGGAGCCGCGCGTGCGGCACCGGATCAACGACTTCCACGTGGCCGCCGCGCTCGTCGGCGCCGGGCACGGCGTGACGCTGCTGCCGCGCTACACGTTCGGCGCGGACCCGCGCGTGCGGCTCGTCCCTCTCGCGGGCGTGCGTGCCGGGCGGCTCGTCGAGGCGCTGGTGCGCCGGGACAAGGCCGAGCGGGTCGTCGTGCAGCGCGTGCTGAGCGAGCTGGAGGCGCTCGCGTCACGGATCACGGCGCCGCCCGCGCGGGGCTGATGCGCGCGGCTGACGCGCGGGGCTGACGCGCGCCGCGACCCGCCAGGGTCAGGGGAGCAGGACCAGCTTGCCGCGAGCGTGCCCGGAGCGGCTGTCGGCGTGCGCCTGCGCGACGTCCGAGAGCGGGTAGGTGCGCGCGACGTGGACGTCGAGCGTGCCGTCGCCCGCGAGCTCGACGAGCTGCGCGCGGGCTGCGTCGCGCACCTGCGTGCCCGGGTCGGCGCCCGGGGCGCCGCCGAGCGCGAGGATGCCGAGCTCACCCGCGCGCCGGAAGCCCGCGATCGTCGCGATCCGGGTGCGGTCGGCGACGAGCGCGACGGAGGTGTCCAGGGCCTCGTCGGACCCGACCGTGTCGATCGCGACGGTCACGTCCGCGCCCAGGTCGTGCGCGGCCGCCCGGACGCGGTCGACGAGCCCCGCGCCGTAGGTGACGGGGACGGCGCCGAGCGCACGCAGGTCGTCGTGCGCGGCGGGGGAGGCCGTGGCGATGACGCGAGCCCCGCGCAGCTCGGCGAGCTGGAGCGCCATGCGGCCCACCGAGCCCGATCCGCCGTGCACGAGCACGACGTCCTGCGGTCCGGTGCGGGTCGCCGTGAGCGCGTGCTCCGCGGTGGTGCCCGCGACCAGGAGCCCGGCGGCCTGGGGCCAGCCCAGCGTCGCCGGCTTGCGGACCGTGACCTGCTCGGGGACGACGAGCGAGCGCGCGTACCCGCCGTGCACGGGCCAGGCCACGACCTCGTCGCCCACGGCGAGCCAGCGCACGTGGGGGCCGATGTCGGTGACGACCCCGGCGACCTCGAAACCGAGCCGCAGCGGCAGGCGCGCGGGGTCCGCGCCCGGCCCGCCCGCGTACTGCTTCCAGTCGTAGGGGTTCACGGCCGCCGCTCGGACGTCGATCAGGACCTCGCCCGGGCCGGGTTCACCGGGGTCGACATCGATGAGGCGGAGCGACTCGGGGCCGCCGTAGGAGACCGCCACGGCGGCGGTGCTGGTGTGCGACACGCCGCTCAGAGTGCACCTCCGCGCGGCGGGAGACCAGGGCTGGTCCGTCCCGTGTGCACTGAAACGGTTGTGATCACCCGCGCGAGTGACACGTGTCAGGTGCGTGGGCCGAAGACGCGCGTGAGGTAAGGGTTGTCGAACACGCCCGTCGGGTCCGCCTGCGCGCGCACGCGCTGCGCGTCGGCGAACCGTGGGTAGAGCTGCGCCAGCCGCTCGGCGTCGAGGCCGTGCAGCTTGCCCCAGTGCGGGCGGCCGTCGTGCTCCGCGACGATCCGCTCGACCGCCGAGAAGTACCGCTCGTGCGGCAGACGCCAGTACTGGTGCACCGCGAGGTAGGCGGTCTCGCGGCCGTGCGCGGTCGAGAGCCACAGGTCGTCGGCCGCGGCGAACCGGATCTCGGCCGGGAACGGCAGGCGCTCGCCCGACGACTCGACCCAGCGGTCGACCTCGGCGAGCACGTCGCGGACCGCCGCACGCGGCACCGCGTACTCCATCTCGCGGAACACCACGCGCCGCGGCGAGGCGAACACCTGCGGCGAGGGCGCGACGTAGGTGCGCGCCGACAGGCTGCGTGCGGCGACCGCGTTGAGGCGCCGGGTCACCGCGGGCACCGCCGTCGCCAGCCGGTTGGTCGCCTCGAAGACCGTGTTGGACAGCAGCTCGTCGTCGACCCAGCGACGCAGCGGGTTCAGGCCCCTGCCGGAGTCCACGCGGTTGTTGCGCTTGGTCAGCGCGCGCCGCGTGTGCGGGAACCAGTAGAACTCGAAGTGCTCGTTGCCGTCGACGAGCCCGTCCGGGCCGTCGAGCTGCTCGAGCACCGCGTCGAGCGGCCACGGCTCCTCGACCGCGCGCAGCAGGAACGCGGGCACGGTCTCGAGCGTGACCGCCGCGAGCACGCCCGCGCTGCCGAGTCCGAGCCGCGCGAGCTCGAACAGCTCGGGCTCGTGCGTGGGGGACGTCTCGACGACCTCGCCCGCGGCGGTGACCAGCCGGGCGGCGACGACCTGCGTCGCGAGGCCGCCGAGCCGTGCGCCCGTGCCGTGCGTGCCCGTCGAGATCGCGCCGGCGATCGACTGCCGGTCGATGTCGCCGAGGTTGCGCAGCGCGAGACCCAGCGCGGCGAGCGCGCCGTTGAGCGCGGCCAGCCGGATGCCCGCGCCGACCGTCACGAGCGTCGTGCCGTCCGGCCGGCGCTGCACCTGCTCGATCGCGTCGACGGCGTCGAGCGAGAGCAGCACGCCGTCGGTCGCGGCGGCCGCCGTGAACGAGTGGCCTGCACCCACGGCGCGGACCGTCAGGCCCTGCTCGGCCGCGGTGGCGACGCACGCGGCGAGCTCGGCGACGTCACGCGGGTGCTCGACCCGGACGGGACGGGACGAAGCGGTCCGTGCCCAGTTCTGCCAGCGCGCCCCCGGCGTCGTCTCCCCCATGGCGACGAGAGTGCGACTGAACGCTTGTCCAAGTCAAGCGCGGACGCCATGCTTGGCTATCGTTGTCGCGGCGGCACCGGTCGCGGGCGGGGGCCCGGGCCCTGACCGGTGCCATACGAAGGGGACCGCATGAACCGCATGCCGGTGGCCGAGCGGCGCGAGCAGCTCATCGAGGCCGCGATCACGGTCGCGAGCAGGGACGGCATCGAGGCCGCGACCGTACGCGCGGTGGCGGCCGAGGCCGGGGTCTCCCTCGGCGTCGTGCACTACTGCTTCCAGGACAAGTCCGAGCTGATGCGTGCGATGGCGCACGCCATCACGATGCAGAACGCCTCGGCCGACCTCTCCGAGGTGCCCGACGGCGCGACCGCCGACGAGGTGGTGCAGGCGTTCGTGGGCGCGTTCTGGCAGTCGATCTCCAGCTCCCGCGGGGCGCAGCTGCTCTCGTACGAGCTGACGACCGCCTCGCTGCGGCACGAGGAGCTGCGCGACGTCGCGCTCGAGCAGTACCGCGGGCAGTGGTCCGCGGCCGAGAGCGTGCTCGAGGAGATCGCCCGCGTCGCCCAGGTCGAGTGGATCCAGCCCGTGCCCGAGCTCGCGCGCGCAGTCGTCGCGTTCGTCGACGGCCTGTCGCTGTCGTGGCTCGTCGACGGCGACGACGAGGCCGCACGCGAGTCGATGCACCGCTTCGGGCAGTTCCTGTCGACCAGGACCGCGCCGCTCTCCTCCGCGGGCCACGAGGCGTGAGCGGGCTGTCCGGCCGGGCACGCCGAGCCGGGACCCTCGCGTTCGCGGCGCAGGGATACGTCCTGACGACGATCCTCGCGAGCCTGCCGGTCGTGCGGGACCGGTACGGGATCAGCGAGGACGACCTCACGTTCGCCGTGCTCGGCGTGCTGCTCGCCGCCGTCGCGGGCTCGGCCGTGGCCGACCGGCTCACGCGGCGCGCCGGCGGCAGCCGCGTCGCGCTCGCGGCAGGTCTGCTCGGCATCGCCGCGACGATCCCGCTCGTCGCACTCGCACCGACGTTCCCCGTCGCCATCGCGGCGTTCGCGCTCTACGGCGTGGCGCTCGGCATGGTCGACGCGGGGACCAACATGCAGGGTGTCGCGGTGCAGCGCGCGGCGGGGCGCCCCCTCATGTCGAGCTTCCATGCCGGGTGGTCGGTGGGTGCGGTCGTCGGCGCGCTCGTGTGCTCCGCGACGGTGATGTGGCTGCCCTACGACCCCGTGATGCTCGTCTTCCTGCCGGGCGTGCTGGTCGCCGCCGGGGCCGGGTGGCTGCAGCTGCGGGACGGGCAGCGCAGCGACGCGGTCGTCGTGCAGGAGCTGCTGGTGCTGCCGGCCCCGGACGCGGCCGGCCCCGGCGACGCGCGTGCGGCCCAGGCCGCTGCGCCCACGGGTCCCGGTGGAGGGGAGGACGGGGACGACGAGCGTGCGCCGGTCGCCGCCGCGATCCCGTGGGGCCCGCTCGTCGTGCTGGGCGTGTGCCTGCTCGCGTTCTACGCCGCGGACAACGCCGCCCAGACGTGGGGCTCGCTCTACGTCGAGAGCACGCTGGACGCGGCCGCGTGGCTCGGCCCGCTCACGCTCGCGGCCTACCTCGTCACCGCGCTGGTGCCGCGGCTGCTCGGTGACGGCGCCGTCCGTCGGTGGGGTCGCGTGCGCGTCGTGCGGGCCGCGTCCCTGATCGCCGCGGCGGGTCTCGGCCTCGTCGTCGCGGCGCCCGGTGCCGGGCTCGCGCTCGTCGGCTTCGCGGTCGCGGGGGCCGGGCTCGGGCTCGGTGCACCCCTGTGCTTCTCGGCCGCCGGTGCGCTCGACCCGGACAACGCCGACGCGGTCGTCGCGCGGCTCAACGTCTTCAACTACGGCGGCACGCTGCTCGGTGCGGTGCTCGTCGGCATCGTGAGCGGGTTCTCGTCGCTGCGCGTCGGGTTCCTGCTGCCGATCGCGCTCGTCCTGGTCATCACCGCGCTGTCCGGCCGGTTCGCGGCGCACGACGAGGCCGAGGCCGCCCGTCGGGACAAGGAGCTGGTCGCATGACGATCGGACGCCGGCTCGACGCCGCCACCGGGCACCTGCCCGCACCGCTCGCCGTGGTCGACCTCGACGCGCTCGAGGCCAACGCCGCCGACCTCGTGACACGCGCCGTCGGCACGCCGATCCGCGTGGCCAGCAAGTCCGTGCGCGTGCGCGCGGTGCTCGAGAAGGTGCTCGCGACCCCCGGGTTCGCGGGCGTCATGGCGTACTCGGTGCGCGAGGCCGTGTGGCTCGCCGGGACCGGCGTGACCGACGTGCTCGTCGGCTACCCGTCGGTCGACGCCGGCGGCCTCGACGCGCTCGCCGCCGAACCGGTGGCCGCCGCGGCGGTCACGCTCATGGTCGACGACGTCGCGCAGGCGGAGCTCGCCGCGAAGGCCGCCGCGGCGCACGGCACGACCCTGCGGGTCTGCCTCGACGTCGACGCGTCGCTGCGGGTGGGCCTCGGGCCGCTGCGGGCGCACCTCGGCGTGCGCCGCTCACCCGTGCACACCCCGGCCGAGGCCGAGGCGCTCGCCCGGGCCGTCGCGCAGCGCGAGGGGCTCTCGGTGCGCGGCGTGATGTTCTACGAGGCGCAGGTCGCGGGCATGCCCGACTCGAGCGCGGCCGTGCGCGCCGTCAAGCGCCTGTCGGTGCGCGACCTCGCGCGCCGCCGCGGACTCGTCGTCGACGCCGTCAGCCAGGCCGTCGGGCACCGGCTCGACCTGGTGAACTCGGGCGGTTCGGGCTCGGTCGAGACGTCGGTCTCCGACCCGACGGTCACCGAGGTCACCGCGGGCTCGGGGCTGTTCGTGCCCACGCTGTTCGACGCGTACCGCTCGTTCGAGCCGCGGCCCGCGGCGTTCTTCGGGCTGGACGTCGTGCGGATCCCGGCCTCGGGCTACGCGACGACGTTCGGCGGTGGGTACATCGCCTCCGGCCCGCCGACCGCGTCCCGCCAGCCGCGACCGGTCTGGCCCGCCGGGCTCACGCTCACGCCGCGCGAGGGCGCGGGCGAGGTCCAGACCCCGCTGCGCGTCCGCAGCGGGGCAGACCTGCGCGTCGGCGACCGGGTGTGGTTCCGGCACGCCAAGTCCGGCGAGGTCATGGAGCGCTTCGCCGACGTCCACCTGGTGCGCGGCGAGGCCGTCGAGGCGACCGTGCCGACGTACCGCGGCGAAGGCCGGACGTTCGGCTGACCCTGCGGTCGGCTCTGCGCGCACGTCCGACGAGGCTCGCGCCGGTAGCCTTGCCCGCGTGAGTCTTCGCCTGTACGACACCGCCACCCGCACGGTGCGCGACTTCGTCCCCCGGGTCGACGGCGAGGTCGGCATCTACCTGTGCGGTGCGACGGTGCAGGCGCCGCCCCACGTCGGCCACGTCCGGTCGGGCGTCGCGTTCGACGTGCTCGTC
Organism: Cellulomonas persica; assembly: GCF_007989825.1. Lineage (GTDB taxonomy): Bacteria > Actinomycetota > Actinomycetes > Actinomycetales > Cellulomonadaceae > Cellulomonas > Cellulomonas persica. Next base: position 113,484 of record NZ_BJUA01000010.1, read on the forward strand.
CGCTGGCTGCGCCGCAAGGGCCTGCGCGTGACGCTCGTGCGCAACGTGACCGACATCGACGACAAGATCCTCGCCAAGTCCGCCGAGGCGGGCGTCGAGTGGTGGTCGTGGGCGATGACGAACGAGCGCGCGTTCACCGCCGCGTACGACGCGCTGGGCGTGCTGCCCCCGACGTACGAGCCGCGCGCGACCGGTCACGTGCCCGCGATGATCGACCTGATGCGCACGCTCGTCGACACCGGGCACGCGTACCAGGCCGGGCCCGGTGACGTGTACTTCGACGTGCGGTCGTTCAAGGACTACGGCGCCCTCACGCGCCAGCCGGTCGACGACATGGTCCCCGCACCCGACGACGCGCCCGTCGGCGGCGCGAAGCGCGACGTGCACGACTTCGCGCTGTGGAAGGCGCCCAAGCCGGGCGAGCCCGAGACCGCGTCCTGGGACACGCCGTTCGGGCGGGGTCGGCCGGGCTGGCACCTCGAGTGCTCCGCGATGGCCGCGCGCTACCTGGGGCCCGAGTTCGACATCCACGGCGGCGGGCTCGACCTGCGCTTCCCGCACCACGAGAACGAGCTCGCGCAGTCGCGCGCCGCCGGGCAGCCGTTCGCGCGCTACTGGCTGCACAACGGCTGGGTCACGCAGGGCGGCGCGAAGATGAGCAAGTCGCTCGGCAACGGGCTGCTCGTCGACGTGGTGCTGCGCGACGTGCGGGCCGTCGTGCTGCGCTGGGCGCTCACCGCCGTGCAGTACCGCTCGATGCTCGAGTGGACCGACGACACGCTGCGCGAGGCCGAGGCCACGTGGGACCGGCTCGCGGGCTTCGTCGAGCGTGCTGTCGAGCGCACCGGTGAGGTGCCGGACGAGGACGTCGCGGCCGCGCCCCTGCCCGACGAGTTCGTCGCGGCGATGGACGACGACCTCAACGTGCCCGCCGCGCTCGCGGTCGTGCACGAGACGCTGCGTGCGGGCAACACCGCGCTCGCGTCCGGTGATCTGCCGGGTGCGCGCGACGCGCTCGTGACCTTGCGTGCGATGCTCGACGTCCTCGGTCTCGACCCGGGATCGCCGCAGTGGCGTTCCGCGGGCACCGACGAGCGGTACGCGCGCGCGCTCGACGAGCTCGTCGAGGCCCAGCTCGAGGCGCGTGCCGCAGCGCGCGCCGCGCGTGACTTCGCGACCGCGGACGCGATCCGCGACCGGCTCACCGCAGCCGGTGTCGTGGTCGAGGACTCACCTGCGGGCGCCCGCTGGACGCTCGCACCCCGATCGGAGGACTGATGGCCGGCAACTCCTCGCGTCGCGGCGCGACGCGCAAGGGCGGCAAGAAGGGCGCGACCGTCGGCACCGGCGGTCACAGCCGCAAGGCGCTCGAGGGCAAGGGCCCCACGCCGAAGGCCGAGGACCGCCCGTACCACGTGGCGCACAAGCGCAAGGTCGCCGCGGAACGCCAGGCGCGCGGCACGTCGGGGCGGCCGGCGTCGTCCGCGTCGCGCTCCGCCGCGGGAAGCAAGGGCGGTCGCAAGTCGTCGACCCACGAGATCGTCTCGGGGCGCAACTCCGTGCTCGAGGCGCTGCGCACCGGTGTGCCGGTGACGACGCTCTACCTCGCGGCGCGGCTCGAGGCCGACGACCGCACGCGCGAGATCGTCTCGACCGCCGCGGACGCCGGCTACCCGCTGCTCGAGGTCTCGCGCGCCGAGCTCGACCGGCTCACGGACGGCTCGGTGCACCAGGGCGTCGCGATCCAGGTCCCGCCGTACGCCTACGCCGAGGACGAGGACCTGCTGGACGCCGCCGCGCGTGCGGGTGTGCCCGTGCTCGCGGTCGCGCTCGACGGCGTGACCGACCCGCGCAACCTCGGTGCCGTGCTGCGTTCGGCGGGTGCGTTCGGCGCGCACGGCGTGATCGTGCCCGAGCGTCGCGCTGCGGGCGTCACCGCCGCCGCCTGGAAGGTGTCGGCCGGTGCCGCGGCGCGCGTGCCCGTCGCGCGCGTCACCAACCTCGCGCGCACGCTGCAGGAGTGGAAGAAGGCCGGCGTGTTCGTCGTCGGTCTCGACGGGGGCGGTGACGTCGCCGTGGCCGACCTGCCGTACGCGGGCGACCCGCTCGTCGTCGTGGTCGGCTCGGAGGGCAAGGGGATCTCGCGTCTCGTGCGCGAGCAGTGCGACGCGATCGCGTCGATCCCGATCTCGTCCGACGTCGAGTCGCTCAACGCGGGCGTCGCCGCGGGCATCGCGCTGTACGAGGTCGCCCGGCACCGTGCCTGACCCGGTGGCAGGAGCGCGGGCCCCGGAACCGCCTCGCGGACGTGCGGGGTCCGGTCGGCCGGTGCTCGAGATCGCCGTGCAGGACGTGAGCGGCGCGGTCGCGGCGGTCCGCGCCGGTGCGCAGCGGCTCGAGCTGTGCACCGCGCTGGCCGCGACGGGCGGCGTCACGCCCGGGATCGGGTTGCTCGAGCGGGTGCTCGAGGCCGTGCCCGACGTCGGCGTGCACGTGCTCGTCCGGCCGCGCCCCGGTGGCTTCGTGTACGCGCCCGACGAGGTCGACGTCCTGGTCCGCGAGGTCCGCGCCGTGGTGCGGAGCGGGGCCGCGGGCGTGGTCGTCGGCGCGCTCACCGACGACGGCCGGGTCGACGAGCGCGTCCTGGGGCGCCTCGCGGACGAGGCGCAGGGCGTCGAGCTGACGTTCCACCGCGCGTTCGACGCGCTCACGCCGGTCGCGCGGCAGGACGTGACGCCGGTGCCGGCCGACGACGCGCGTCCTCCGGCATCCCGCAGGCGCGGCGCCGCCGTCGACGGGCCGATGCTCGCGGCGGCGCTCGACGTGCTCGCGGCGCACGGGGTCACGCGCGTGCTGACCTCGGGCGGCGCGACGCGCGTCGGCAGGGGGCTGCCGCGGATCCGCACGACCGTCGAGCTCGCGGCCGGACGCGTGCAGGTCATGGCCGGCGGTGGCGTGCAGGTCGCGGAGATCGGGACGATCGTGGCGACGGGGGTCGACGCGGTGCACCTGTCCGCGTCGCGCACGGTCTCGGGCGACGGCGGGCCGGGCGCAGGCTCGGACGCGAGCTGGACGACGACCGACCCCTACCTCGTCGCCGCGGCCCGCGCCGCGCTCACCTAGCCCGGGCCGGACCGTGGGGCTCCCGTCACGCAGGCCCGTGCCGCGACGGGCGCGCGCGAGCGCCCGGGTGATCGTGCGACGAAGCCCGCCGGTCAGCCGATGAGCTGGTCGTCGTCGATCGCCGGGAACGTGTCGGTCTGGTCGCGCAGGTCGCCCGGCTGGATGCCGAGGATCGACTGCTCGTCGGGCCTGCTCGGCAGGATGTGCTTGACGTAGCTCTTCGCTACCTCGTTCAGCGGCACGTCGCGGTGCTGCTGCTGCGAGAGGTACCAGCGGTGGTCGAGCAGCTCGTGGAAGATCTGCGCGGGCTCGAGCTTGCCGCGCAGCTCGCGCGGGATGCTGCGGACCGCGGGCTCGAACACCTCGGTGAGCCAGTCGTGCGCGACGAACGACTCGTCCTCGGCCTGGCGGTCGGTCGCGGCTCGGTACTCGTCGAGGTCGTTGAGGAGGCGACGCGCCTGGTTCTCGCCGACGTCCAGGCCGGTCAGGCGCATGAGCCGACGCGAGTGGTGGCCGGACTCCACGACCTTCGGCTGGATGCGCACGGACGTGCCGTCGAGGTCGCTCGTGATGTCGAGCTCACCGACGTCGAAGCCCAGGTCGTTGAGCCGGTCGATGCGCGCCTGCACGCGCCAGCGCTCGCCGTAGCCGAACGACTCGACCTCGGTCAGCGCGCGCCACAGCTCGCGGTACCGCTCCGCGAGGGCGTTGCCGATCGCGACCGCGTCGACGTCCTCCTCGAGGAACTCGCCGGCCTGCAGGTCCATGAGCTCACCGATGATGTTGACCCGCGCGACCTCGAGGTCGTACTCGCGCTGGCCGTCGGTCAGGCGCTCGTGCAGGTCGCCCGTCTCGGCGTCCACGAGGTACGCGGCGAACGTCTCCGCGTCCCGTCGGAACAGCGTGTTCGAGAGCGAGACGTCACCCCAGTAGAAGCCCGCGAGGTGCAGACGCACGAGCAGCACCGCGAGCGCGTCGATGAGGCGGGTGGCGGTGTCGGGGCGCAGCGACTGGCTGAACAGCGAGCGGTACGGGAGGGAGAACTGCAGGTGCTGCGTGATGAGCACGGCCTCGAGCGGCTCGCCCTCGGGGGAGCGGCGCCCGGTGATCACGCCGACCGGCTCGACCGACGGCACGTCGAGGCGGCGCAGCTGACGCAGCAGCTCGTACTCGCGGTACGCGACCGTCTCGCCGATCTCCTTGATCGCGATGACCCGGCCGGACAGTCGCGCGAACCGCACGATGTGCCGGGAGATGCCGCGGGGGAGCGCGGCGAGCGTCTCGGCCGGCCACTCCTCGAGCGGGATGTGCCAGGGCAGGTCCAGCAGCGCCGGGTCGGGCGTGGCTGCCGTGATCTGCAGGCGCTGCCGGTGGGGGCTCATGGGTCAATCCTGCCAGCGTGGTCGGACGGTCGGTTCGTCGATGTGGCGGACGTGGCGCGCAGGACCCGTGAAGGGCGCGGCTCGTCCGGTGGACGACGAAGGGGCGGCAGCGGCCCGCAGGCCACCACCGCCCCTCCGGCGTGGAGCAGGTCGATCAGGCGAGGCGCTCGCCCGAACCGGCGTGGAACAGGTGCTGCTCGCCGGGACGGATCTTGATCGCGACGGTCTCGCCCTTGCCGGGCACCTGACGCGGGTCGACGCGCACGATGACCTGCGCGTCGCCGGCGCCCGAGTGCACCTGCGCGGCGCCGCCGAACTCGTTGGTGAGCGAGCCGTAGACGAACGCGTCCGAGCCGAGCTCCTCGACGATGTTCACGATGACCGGGACGGCGTCCGGCGTGCCGGCGGGCACGACGTCGACCGACTCGGGGCGGAAGCCGAGCGTGATGTGGTTCTTGTCGTCCTCGGTGAGCTGGCCCAGGACCTCGCGGCTCAGCGGCACGCGCGAGCGGCCGAGGTTCGCGTAGCCGTCGAGCACCGGGAACGTGCCGATGTTCATGGCCGGCGAGCCGATGAAGCCGGCGACGAAGACGTTGGCCGGGGTGTCGTACATCTCGCGCGGCGTGCCGACCTGCTGCAGGAGGCCGTCCTTGAGGACCGCGATGCGGTCACCCATGGTGAGGGCCTCGGTCTGGTCGTGCGTGACGTAGACCGTGGTGACGCCGAGGCGGCGCTGCAGCGACGCGATCTGCGTACGCGTCTGCACGCGGAGCTTGGCGTCGAGGTTCGACAGCGGCTCGTCCATGAGGAACACCTGCGGCTGACGCACGATCGCGCGGCCCATGGCGACACGCTGACGCTGACCACCCGAGAGGGCCTTCGGCTTGCGGTCGAGGTACTCGGTGAGGTCGAGGATCTTGGCGGCCTCCTCGACGCGCTGGCGGATCTCCGCCTTCGGCGTGCCGGCGATCTTGAGCGCGAAGCCCATGTTGTCGGCGACCGTCATGTGCGGGTACAGCGCGTAGTTCTGGAACACCATGGCGATGTCGCGGTCCTTCGGCTGGACGTCCGTGACGTCGCGGTCGCCGATGAGGATGCGGCCGGCGTTGACGTCCTCGAGGCCCGCGAGCATGCGCAGCGACGTCGACTTGCCACAGCCCGAGGGGCCGACGAGGACGAGGAACTCGCCGTCCTCGATGTGGAGGTTGAGGGCGTCCACCGCGGGACGCTCGGTGCCCGGGTAGACCCGGGTCGCGTGGTCGAACGTGACAGTAGCCATGGCGCTACCAATCCCTTCACCGGCAGGTACGTGCCGGACGATCCGTTGTGGAGGGTGTTCAGTGTCTTCACTGACACAGACCGGTGCGGGAGGACCCGCGCCGGTCTGGGGTCATCCTGCCACACGCTGGTGAGGTGACTCACCGGGAGGTCCCATGCGCTGACCCGACCGAGGTGCTACGCGTCTCGTCGGCAGGCGGGCCCCGCCCGTCGTCAGTACCCGGAGACGGTCAGGCCCGACGACGGCACGAGGAACGAGGCGGGTCCGGCCGACGGGACGTCGGCGACGAGGCCCGCGTCGAGGACCCAGGGCTGGCGCTCGGACGTGTCCCCGAAGGTCGCCATCCAGCGCTGCGTGCCGTCCTCGAGGTCGTGCGCGTGCAGGTCGAGCGTCTCGTCGACCGTGATCACGGTCCGCCCGTCGGTCGCGAGCCGGCACGTCGGCCAGCGGCCCGTGAGGTCCGCGTGCCACAGCGTGCTCCCGTCGCCCGCGTCCAGCGCCAGCAGGTCGTCGTCGGTGCAGACGTACAGCCGACCCCCGAGCAGGAGCGACGAGCGCACGACGAGCTCGCGGGTCCAGACGACCTGCGCGGTCGCCGTCGAGCGGGCGACGAGCGTGTGTTCCTCGCCCGCGCCGTCGTCCCGGCCCGACGTGAACCACACGACCTGCGGCGCGCTGCCGTCGTCGACCTGCAACGGGAGTGTCCGGGTGCCCGCGAGGTCCGCGGAGCCCTCGGTCCCGACGAGCGTCAGGTCGTCCGCAGCGGGGACGTCGCCGGACTCGTCCACGAACACCACCGGGTTCTCGACCACCGCACCTCCGCGGGCCGGTGACGCGGTGGTGGCAGGTGCGCCTCCCTCACGCACGAGCGAGCCCTCGTCGTCCAGGACCCACCAGTGGTCCTGCACCGACAGCACGACACCGACGGGTCCCGTGCCGATGGGGCTCGCGTGCACGGACGCGGAGTACGTCATGCCGTCCCGCTCGACGGGCTCGTCCGCCTCCCACGTCCAGGCGGGCTCGCCCGTCGGGGTGGTCGCCTCGAGCGACCACGTCTCCGCGCCCTCGTCGTCGCGTTCGGCGGCGGCGGTCACGACGAGGTCGCCCGCGGTCGTCCACGCCTCGGCGACGAGCCCTCGCTCGTCGACGACCGAGCCGTCCGACGTCCGCAGCACGACGAGCTGCTCGGGTTCGGTCCGGGGGACGCGGGTGACGCCCGGACCGATCGCGCACGCCACGAGCTCGCCCCAGCGCGCGGTCCCCGGCTCGCCGAGCGCGCGGCACGACACCTGCGCCGGGACGTCGTCGAGACGCGTGACGGTGGCGGTGGCCGCCGAGAGGGCGACGGTCGTCGACCACGCGCGCTGCGCCGTCGCGCGGTCGTGGGCAGTGATCGTCGCGGACGACTCGTCGGTGGTCGTGCCCACAGCGACCGGCCCGGCCGGGGACAGCAGCCACGGGTCGACGTCAGGCACCTGCGCGAGCGCGACCGGCTCGCTCAGGGGCACCAGGACGCCCGGCACGTGGTCGAACCGCGTCAGGTGCGCGATGCGCCGCTCGTCCAGCACGTGCTGGCCCCCCGCCGCTGCCGCGACGAGCAGCACCACGCCCAGCGCGAGCCACCACAGCGCACGCCTGCGTCGGGGAGCCTCGTCGCCGGGCGGCGTGCTCCCGGTCTCGCCCGAGCCGGGTTCGGGCTCGTGCTCGACCAGCTCGACCTCGATGCGCGACACGGGTGGATCGTCGCACGCGCGGCCGGCGGCGTCCGGTGCTCCGGTCAGGCGGTCAGGGCCTCGGCCAGGGCCGCGAGGGCGGCGACGAGCTCGTCGGGGTCGGCCGCACGCAGCCGCGCGGACGTCTCGCCGTCACCGACCTTCACGGCGACGTCGTGCTCGGTGAGCACCGCGAACGCGTGCTCGTCGGTCACGTCGTCGCCCGCGTACACGACGACGCGCGCCCCGAGCTCGTCGCGCAGCGCGCGCAGCGCCTCGCCCTTGCTCGCGTGCAGCACGGAGATCTCGACCACGTCCTTGCCGTGCAGCACGCCCGAGCCGAGCTCGTCGCCGAGCGCGAGGGCCTCGCTCTCGGCGCCACGCGCGTCGTCCCGCTCGGCGAGGCGCGTGTGCACGACCACCGCGGTCGGCTTGGTCTCGACCCACACGCCGTCGCGGCCGCGCGCGACCTGCGACGCCCGGGCACCGAGCTCCGCGAGCCGGTCCGCCTGCTCGTCGCTGAGCTGCACGACGTCGCGGTCGAGACCGTGCCGCGTCACGCGTGCCCGCTCGGCGCCGTGCGACCCGATCAGGTAGGTGCCCACGGGGACCTCGGCGAGCTCGTGCAGCTCGTGCAGCGCGCGGCCGGACACGAGCGCGAGGGCCACCCCCGGGGTCGCGACGAGCGTGCGCAGCGGCTCGACGCCCGCGGGCAGGATCCGCGAGAGCGCCGGGTCGTCCTGGAGGGGTGCGAGGGTGCCGTCGAAGTCGAGCCCGACGAGCAGCGGGCGCGCGCTCGTGTCGTGGGCGAGACGCTCGAACGCGTCCCGGACCGCGCCGGCGCCGGACATGGCCGTGGACGTCGGTGCCTCGGACGAGCGTGTCTCAGACATGGCTGCTCCGCAGCGGCACGGCGGTCAGCACCGCGAGGAACTCCTGCGACCACGCGTTGACGTCGTGCCCGAGCACGCGGCGACGCAGGCGGCGCATCCGCTTGCGGGCCTCGCGGGGGTCGAGGTGCGCGGCGTAGGTGATGGCGTCCTTCATGCCGTCGATGTCGTGCGGGTTCACCAGGATCGCGCCGCTGAGCTCGTCGGCCGCGCCCGTGAACTCGCTCAGCACCAGCGCACCCCGGTCGTCGGACCGGGCCGCGACGTACTCCTTGGCGACGAGGTTCATGCCGTCGCGCAGCGCGGTCACGAGCATCACGTCGGCCGCGAGGTACAGCGCGGCCATCTCCTCCATCGGGAACGACTGGTGCAGGTACTGCACGGGCGCGTGGCCCACCTGGCCGTAGTCGCCGTTGATCCGCCCGACCAGCAGCTCGACCTCGTCGCGCAGCTGCGCGTACGCGCCGACGTTCTCCCGGCTGGGGGAGGCGACCTGCACGAGCGTGGTGTCGCTGGGGGACAGGCGGCCGTCGGCGAGGAGCTCGCCGTACGCCTTGATGCGGTGCCGGATGCCCTTGGTGTAGTCGAGCCGGTCGACGCCCAGCAGGAGGGTCTTGGGGTCGCCGAGCTCGCGGCGGATCTCCTTGGCACGCAGCTGCACCTCGTCGGTGCGGGCGAGCGCGTCGAACGCGCCCGAGTCGATCGAGATGGGGAAGGCCGCGGCGCGCACGTGCCGCAGGACGCGGCCGTGCGCGTCGTTGAGCGTGACGACCTGCCCGCGCGTGGTCAGGTCGGTGAGCCGGCGGACCACACGGACGAAGTTCGCGGCGTCACCCCCGCGCTGGAAGCCGATGAGGTCCGCGCCGAGCAGCCCCTCGACGACGGCCCGACGCCACGGCAGCTGCGCGAAGATCTCCAGCGGCGGGAACGGGATGTGGTGGAAGTACCCGATCCGCAGGTCCGGTCGCAGCTCGCGCAGCAGCTGCGGGACGAGCTGCAGCTGGTAGTCGTGCACCCACACGGTCGCGCCGGGCGCGGCCTGCGCCGCGGCGGCCTCGGCGAACCGCTTGTTGACCCGCCGGTAGGTCTCCCACCAGTGCCGGTGGAACGTGGGCGGCGCGATGACGTCGTGGTACAGCGGCCACAGCGTGTCGTTCGAGAAGCCCTCGTAGTAACGCTGGACGTCGACGTCGGACAGCGTGACCGGCACGAGCATCGTGCCGTCGACCTCGAACGGGTCGAGCTCCAGGTCCGGCGAGCCGCCCCAGCCGACCCACGCACCGTCGGTCTGGGCCATGACCGGCGCGAGCGCGGTCACCAGGCCGCCGGGGGAGCGGGTCCAGGCGGTCTCCCCCTCGGAGTTCACGGTCACGTCGACGGGCAGGCGGTTGGCGACGACGACGAGGTCGTAGCCGTCTTGCGGCACGGCAGGCACTACATCTCCCGGGATTGACTGATTCTTGACCTTAGTCGCAGCCCCGGCGCCCCGCTGCCCGAGTGTCCGGTTTGGGCATCTCGGTGTCACCTGGCGGCGGCCCGGCACACGCCGTCGCCAGCCCGTCGAGCGGGGCCGCTGACCGGCGTGGTGGTCCGGGAGGGCGCCGCTCCGGGACGGCCCGCGCGCCTGTTCGCGCGCCCGGTCGCGGCCCCCTAGCGTGACCTGGCATGGAACGGATCGGCCTGGCACCGGGGTCGCAGATCGGTGGGTACACGATCGTCGCGCCCCTGGGTTCCGGGGGCATGGGCACGGTCTACCGCGCGGTGGACGACGGCGGCACCGCGGTCGCGCTCAAGCTCCTGCACCCGCAGATCGGCGCGGACGCGCAGGGACGCGACCGGCTGCGGCGCGAGGTCGTCGCGCTGCAGCGCCTGCGGCACAAGGCGGTCGCGTCGGTGCTGGACGCCGAGGCGGACTCGACCGAGGCGTTCATCGTGACCGAGCTCGTCGCCGGGCCGAACCTCGAGGACCACGTCAGGGCCGTCGGACCGCTGCCGCCCGCCGAGCTGCACGCGCTCGCGGCCGGGCTGTTCGACGCGCTCGCGGCGGTGCACGGCGCGGGCGTGGTGCACCGCGACCTCAAGCCGACGAACGTGCTCATCACCGACGACGGACCGGTCCTCATCGACTTCGGGATCGCGCAGGCGGCGGGCGACGACGCCGCGCAGGTCACCTCGACGGGCCTCGTCGTGGGCACGCCGGGCTACCTGGCCCCCGAGCTGCTCGACGGTGCCGAGCCCTCGCCTGCGACCGACCTGTGGGGGCTGGCCGCGGTCCTCGCGTTCGCGGCGACCGGACGCCCGCCGTTCGGCACGCGCCCGCTGCAGGCGGTCCTGGCCCGCGCGCGCTCGGGTGAGGCGGACCTCGACGGCATCGGCCCGCTCACCGCGGACGCGCTGCGGCGCGCCCTCGACCCGGACCCCGAGGCCCGCCTCGACGGCGACGACCTCGTCGCGGTCCTGTCGGTCGCCGCGGTCGACGGCGACCCGCTCGACGGCCCGGCGCCGACCGCGCAGACCGTGGCCTACCCGGTCGACGACGAGGACGACGAGGGCGACGACGAGGCCCCCGGGACCGCGGGCGACGACGAGCCCGACGACGAGTCCGACGACGACGCGGTCGACGACGACCCCGACGAGGACGACCCCGACGAGGACGACCGCGACGAGGACGACCGCGACGAGGACGACGCCGACGAAGACGGACCCGACGAGGACGATCTCGGCGACGGCGCCGGGGAGACGACCACGCTCACCGCGGCCGTCGTCGACAACGCGGCCGCCAAGCCGGACGCCACGCGCGTCCTGCCCGCGCAGGGCACGCACGACGGCTCCACGCGCGTCATGCCCGTCGGCGCCGCGGCCGCCGCGGACTTCGACGCCGGCGCCTACGACGACCTCGACAACCCCGCCGACGTCGACCTCGACCTCGACGCCACGACGTCGACCCAGCACCTGGACCCCGACGGCTTCCGGCGCCCGGCCGCCGACGACGGTCCCGACGACGAGCTCGACGAGGACTGGGACGAGGGCGAGTGGGTCGACGAGGAGGGCGTCGAGTGGATCGAGGAGGACCTCGACGCCTCCGAGGTCGTCCCGGAGGGCTCCGGCTACGTGCGCCCGCCCGCGGTGCGCCGCTGGGGCTCGTTGCTGGCGCTCGCGGCGCTGGTCGCCGCCGCGGCCGCGCTCGCGCCGGTGATCGTGCTGATCGTGCTCGTCGTCGTGCTGCTGCTCCTGCGCACGTTCGGCACGGCCGTGGAGGCGATGCACGCCCGGCGTGAGGTGCGCGGGGTGCGGCCCTCCGACGTCGCGCGGACCGTCGCGGCCACGCCCTGGTACCTGGTGCGCGCGGTCGTCGGGCTCGTGCCGTCGGTCGTCGTCGCGTCGTGCGCGACCCTGCTCGCCGGTGGCGCCGTCGCGTGGCTCGTGGACAACGGGACCTGGACGATCGGCGACCTGACCACCGGTGACGAGGTCGACGGCACGGCCGCGGCGATGGTGGCGGCGGGCCTCGTCCTCCTGTGGCTGGTCGTCGCGTGGTGGGGTCCCGCCTCCAGCATGACGCGCACCGGGGCCCGCCGGGCGCTCGCGGTGGTCGCCCCCGGCCGCCTCGGGGCACTCGTGCTCGTCGTCGTGTCCCTGGTGGGGGCGTTCGTCGTCGCCATGCTCGTCTCCAACGGCGCGGGCCTCGTGTGGGCGCCCGCACCCGTCCCGACGATCCCCTGAGCCGGGCCGCCGCCGACCGGCACGGCGGCGACTGACACGGTTGGTTCACGCGCTCGCCGGCCACGGGCGCTCCCGGTGCACGGCAACGCCCCGTACCCTGTGCCCTGTCGTCCACGACCGAGGAGAGACCGTGCCCACGAACGACCCGAAGCCGACCAAGGCGCAGCGCCGCGACGAGGCGCGTGCCAAGGCGCTGCAGATGCGGCAGCAGCAGGAACGCAAGGCCAAGCGGACCAAGCTCCTGAGCGCCGGCCTGCTGCTGCTCGTCATCATCGCCGTCGCGGTCGTCGTCGGCATCACGATCAAGGGCAACGCCGACCGCGAGGCCCGTTACGGCTCGGTCGTCTACGGCGGCTCGTCGTCGCAGGTCGTCGCGCCGCTGCTGGAGGACGTGACCGCGCCGTCCACCGCGAACGACAAGGGCGGCATCCCGATCAGCGCCGCAGGCGTGGGCAAGAGCAACCCCGACGACGTCAACGTGACGATCTACTTCGACTTCATGTGCCCCTACTGCGGCATGTTCGACGCCGCGAACGCCGCGGACCTCGTCGCGCTGGCCGCCGAGGACGGCGTGACGATCGAGTACCGCCCCATCTCGTTCCTCGACTCGCAGTCGAAGGGCACGTCGTACTCGACGCGTGCCGCCAACGCCGCCGCGATCGTCGCCGACAAGGCGCCCGAGCAGTTCGCCGCGTTCGTCACGGCGATGTTCGAGAACCAGCCCAAGGAGGGCACCGCGGGCCCGACCGACGAGGAGATCGCGGACATCGCGGTCGAGGTCGGCGTCCCGCAGGACGTCGCCGACACGTTCGACGACACCGTCGACGGCACGTACGAGGTCGGCGAGGAGAAGGAGCAGCGCACGGGCACGTGGCGCACCTTCGCCGAGTGGGTCTCCGCCGCGACGCACCAGATGCAGCTCGACCGGGGCAAGGTCGGCACGCCGACCGTCACGATCGACGGTGAGGACTGGCCGGGCGCCGAGGGCGACAACAGCCTGCTCTACCAGCAGGGTCCGCTGAAGGAGGCCGTCGAGGCCGCCGTCGCCGCCAAGGGCTGACGGACCCGCACCAGCACGACGAACGGGCCCGGCTCGGGTCGCTCCACGGAGCGGCTCGGACCGGGCCCGTTCGTCGTCCGCCGCGACCGGCGGGAGGGGAGCCCCCTATCGGATTCGAACCGATGACCCCCTGTTTACAAGACAGGTGCTCTGGCCAGCTGAGCTAAGGAGGCGGGTCGGCCGACAGCCTACCGGTGCTCAGATGCCCGGGCCGGTCTCCTCGAGGAGCCTCAGGGCCGCGCTCACGCGGGGGTTCCGGGACGGGTCGGCGTCGATGCCGAGCGTCGCGTAGAGCGCGTTGACGTGGTTCTGCACGGACTTCTCCGTGATGCCGAGGCGCTCGCCAATGCCCGCGTTCGACAGGCCCGAGGCCAGCAGGCGCAGCACCTCGTACTGGCGGTGCGTGAGCTGGGCGACGTCCGAGCCGGCGCGCGGCGTGATGCGCGCGAGCAGCTCGGGGTCGAGCACGGTCTCGCGGACGGCCGCCGACCGCACCGCGGAGACGAGCAGCTCCTCGCTCGTCGAGCTGTTCTTCGACAGGTAGCCCCAGCCCTCGGCGACGTCCGACGGCAGGTCGAGCAGCAGGTCCATCGCGTCGTGCGCGGACAGCAGCAGGATGCCGAGCTCGGGCTGCTGGCGGCGCAGCGTCACGCCCAGGGCGATGCCGTTGCCGTCGGGCAGGTCGATGTCGAGCAGCGCGACGTGGGCCGCCCCTGGCCGCAGCGCCCGGCGGGCGTCGCTGACGGTCCCGACGGACACGACGACCTGCAGGCCCTCGGTCTGGCCCAGCGTCCGCTCGAGCATCGAGCGGAAGAGCGGCTGGTCCTCGACGACCGCCACGCGGATCACGTCCTGGATGGGAGTGCTCATCGGGTTCAGTATCGTCTGCGACGACCCGTGACGCGGTCAGGACACAGCGGTCGGACACAGTGGTCCGAACTGGTCGGGACCTCAGGCAGCACGACACGGGCCGGGCAGGAGCGGACATGATCGAGGCGACGCGCGATGCGGTGCGGCCACGTGACGACGCCGAGAACCGCCGTGTGCTGCTGCGGCTGTCGGGGATCGTCGCGCTGGGCTACGGCCTGGGTGCCTCGATGCAGTCCGCGTACATCTACTCGCGGTACGTCCCCGACTGGTCCGGGGTGAGCGTCTGGTCGCGGATCCTGGCGAACCTCGTCGCGGTCGTCGTGCTCGTCGCCGTGCTGTGGGCGCTGCGCGTGTACCGGTGGCCGACGAGGCCCCGCCTGCTCGTGGGCGTGCTCGTCTCGTCCGGGATCGCGGCCGTGTGCCGCGTCGAGGCGCAGATGCTGCTCGGGGTGTACGACGAGCCCGACGGCCTGACGATCGAGACCGAGCTCGTCGCGGGCCTGGTCATCGCCGGCATCTCGGCGGGGATCGGCGCATGGGGGCTGGTGTCGCGTCGGCGCGTGCGCGCCGAGCTGCGCCGGGCTGAGCGTGAGGCGGTCGAGGTCGAGCACCTGCTGGAGGCGCTCGAGGCCGAGGAGGTCCGGGTGCGCCGCGAGGTCGCCGAGGGGCTGCACGGCACGCTGCAGGGCAAGCTCGTCGTCGTCGACGCGCACCTCACGGACGTCATCGCGCGGCTGCGGGACGGCGGCGGCCCGCACGACGACGTCGCGGCGCTCGAGTGGGTGCAGCACGAGCTCGACGTCGTGCGCGAGCTCGACGTGCGGCAGATGAGCCGGCTGCTCTACCCGGAGCGGCTCGAGCTGGGCCTGGTGCCTGCGGTCCGGGCGCTCGTCGGACGCCTGCCCATGACGATCGCGAGCAAGCTCGTCGTCGCGCCGCAGGTGCGCGAGGTCGACGACCCCGTGCTCGGGTCGCTGACGACCGCGCAGCGGCTGCTGGCGGTCCGCGTCGTCGAGGAGGGCGTGACGAACGCGCTGAAGTTCGGGCCGCCGTCGAAGATCGTCGTCGAGCTCGACGTGGTGAACGGTGAGCTCGTCGTCGCGGTGGAGAACGACGGCCAGCCGCTCGACCCGACGCACGCCGACCCGGACGGCGGGACGGCGCGGCTCGCGAGCCGGCTGCACCTGGTCCGCGGGACCGTGACGCTCGAGCCGCTGCGGCCCAAGGGCGTGCGGCTCGAGGCTCGTCTGCCGCTCTGACGCCCCGCTCGCGACGCGGGACGCACCGCCGCGCGCGCGTCCGGCGCGGTCCGATTTCGGCAGAGCGTCCTGGTTCCGGGATGACCACTGTCGAGTGAATCACGTCGGCATTTCGGACACCCTGGGTGGCAGCACCCAGCCCGCTGACCTGCGTGTTTCCGATGACTCCTATGTTCGCCGACGGTCCTTCCCCCAGGGCCACCGCGAGCTGGCCCTCGGAGCGAGGGTTGCGATCTTCGTCGAGGAGTTCCCCCATGAGCAAGAAGAACAGCCGCCGCAAGGTCATGGCCGTCGGTCTGGCGATCGTCGGCGTCGCCGGCCTGTCCCTGGCGTCCGCGTCGCAGCTGAACCTCAGCTGGACCGGCAACTTCCAGACGGGCTCGGTCGAGGTCGACGCGAGCTGCCAGCCGACCGGCAGCCCGATCACGACCGCGTTCTCGACGCCGTCGTTCGACGGCACTGTCACCTCGCCCTGGAAGGTCGCGAACGTGACCTTCTCCGGCGTCGACGCCGAGTGCGCCGGCAAGAAGTACGAGGCCGCCTACAAGCTGGCCACCGGCGACTGGGTCAAGCTGACGGGTGCGTCCGCGCCGTCGGTCGGCGCGGCGGGTGGCACGCTCACCGTCGCGCTGCCGACCGGTGTCGCGCCCGACACCATCGCCCAGTTCGCGCTGTCGATCTACGGCTGACGCAGCGCACATGCTCGACCGGCAGGAGCCCGCAGCGCCCGACGCGCCTCTCGCGCGTCGGGCGCTGCGCGCGCTCCCGTCGGTCCTGTTCTACGTGGCGGCAGCGGTCGTCGCGTGGTTCATCTGGCCGACGAGCCTCGGCGGCTGCACCACGCTGACGCTCGTCTCCGGCCACTCGATGGAGCCGACGTACGTCACCGGCGACATCGTCGTCGCGCGCTGCGGCGAGCCCCAGGTGGGCGACGTGATCGTCTACGCGCCCGACGAGGTCGAGGGCAACGCGCGCATCATCCACCGCATCGTCGGCGAGTCCGAGGGCGGCTGGGTCATGCAGGGTGACAACAACGAGTTCCTGGACCCGTTCGAGCCGTCGGGCGACGAGGTGCTGGGCGTCGCGCGCGTGCACATCCCGAAGGTCGGTCTCGTCGTGCGGACCTTCTCGAACGCGTGGGTGTGGATCGCGATCATCGCGCTCGCGCTCGCGCTGCTGGTCTGGCCCTCGCGGGACGACGACGAGGACGAGTCCGACGACGAGTCCGACGAGCGTGAGTCCGACGAGCGTGAGCCCGACGAACGCGAGTCCGACGACCGCGAGTCCGCCGACGTCGGGTCCCGCGACGACCAGGTCGGCCTGCCGCTGGCCGCCGAGCCCGAGCCCGAGCTCGAGCCGACGGCATGACCGCCTCGCCCTGCGCCTCGTCGCCCCGCGCGCTGTCGAGCGCCTCGCGGGGCGCACGTCTGCGTCGCCGGGCCGCGGCGGCGCTCGTCGTCGTGCTGGGCGTCGTGCTGCTCACGACGAGCGCGGCGCACGCCGCGAGCCTGAGCCTCACCGCCCCCACGCGCGCGTTCACGACGACCAAGGCCCGCTGCACGAGCGGCCCGGTCACGGTCACGCCCACGGGCACGCCGACCGCGGGGCAGTACACGCAGGTCCGCGTCTCGGGCATCACCGGGACGTGCGCGACGGGCGCGGTGCGCGTCGCGACGGGGATCGGGTCCACGTGGGTGCAGTCGTTCGTCTCGACGTCGACGACGAGCGTGAGCGCGGGTCAGCTCACCGCGACCGGCGCCGCGTTCACGCCGCCGGCGACGGCCTCCGGCCGGGCGTTCGTCGTCCTGGATGGCTGGCCGGTCCCCGCGACCTGGACGTTCACGCCGCCGGCGCTCCCGGCGCTGTCCTGCCAGACGTTCGACCAGAGCGGCAACCCGCTGACGACCCCGTGCACGGCCGTCATCACCGGCGGCTCGGAGTGGGGTAACCCGCTCAACACGTTCTACCGGGGCATCCGGGTCACGACGACGTCGACGACGCCCGTGCGCTGGCGCGTCACGATCACCTTCACGGACACGTCGGTGTTCCCGTTCGTCCCGCAGCGGATCTCCGAGGGCAGCGGCGGCGACGCGCAGCTCGTCGCGGCTGGGTCGACCTGCACGCCCACGCCGGTCGTGGTGATGACCGGCAACCCGTCGCACGGTCAGCTCAACGTGTCCGCCAACAACCCCGCGCAGTTCCAGATCGCGGGGACGCGCAACGGCGCGTCGTACGGCACCGTCGTCCTGAACTGCGCCTGAGTCCGCGTCGCGGCCGCCTCGCGCGGCCGCGGTTCAGGCCTCGATGACGGTTCAGGCCTCGACGACCGGCTCCGGGACGGGGCGCTTGGGCCGGCGCGTGTCGCCCGACGAGCGGCCGCGCAGCCGACGCGTGGCCCACGGGTAGACGTGGTCCCGCGCCCAGCGCGCGTCGCCCCGCAGCTGCTCGAGGCGCGGCGTGGGCGGCTGGGGCGCGAGCGGGTCGTCCCACGCCTCGTCGTCCGGGGGAAGACCCAGCCCGACGAGCGCCGCCTGCGCGACACGGGCGTGACCCTCGGTGGTGAGGTGGATGCGGTCGTCGGCCCACATCCGCCAGTCGCGCACCGAGCGCATGCCCCACAGGTCGAGGACGTGCGCGTCGTGGCGGCGGGCGATGGACCAGATGTGCGCGTTGTAGGTCGCGACGCGGGCGCGCGTCACGCGGATCAGGCGCCCGCTGTCGACGGTGTCGACGCCCGTGCCCAGGAGCACGTCGATGCCCGCGGCGCGCAGCCGCACGACCGCGGACTCGAGCTGACGAGCGAGGTCGTCGACGTCCGCGGACGGCCGCAGGATGTCGTTGCCGCCGCCGATGAGGCTCACGAGATCCGGCCGCAGGCCGATCGCGGCGGGCACCTGGTCGGCGAGGATCGGGCGCAGCAGGCGCCCGCGGATCGCGAGGTTCGCGTACTCGAGGGGCGGCTCGCCGGCCGCCACGCGCCGCGCCGAGAGGCGTGCGGCCAGGACGTCCGCCCAGCCGCGCAGCGGGACGTCGGGCTGGTCCGGGCCGGCCACGCCGTCGGGGGAGTCCCACAGGCCCTCGGTGAACGAGTCGCCGAGGGCGACATAGCGGCTCCAACGCACGGTTCGCTCCAGCACGCCCGCCATTGTGCCGCGCGCCCGCCGCCCGCGTGACCCGCCCCCGCACTCGACCTGGCCCACCCGCCCCCCGGGACCGCGGCGCCCGGCGCTCCCCGCCCGGCGTTCCCTGGCCGCTGTGGGTGGGCTTCCGCTCGCTCATCGAGCGCAACCCCACCCGCACCGCGTGTGCCCCCTGTGGGTGGGGCTCCACTCGCTCACCGAGCGCAACCCCACCCGGACCGCAGGCGCCGTCTCGCGATGCCCCGATCCGGGCGGTGGCCCGGGCGTGGTGAAGGAGATGGTCAGGAAAGGGGCAGGAGATCGTCATGTGACGGTCAGGAGATGGGGGCGAACTGTGGAGATCGCGCGCGAAGTCGGACGCGTGTCCAGTTCGGGACGCAAGGCCCACGAATCGGGCGCATCGCGCGCTGACCCTTTTCTCGCACGTGATACCATTCGCAACAAGGTGACTGCCGTCACTCCGCGTGCAGAGGGAGGAACACCCATGACCACGACGACCACCAGCACCCGCCTGGACGCGACCGACCGCGACGAGCGCAAGCGCAAGCGCGCAGCGATCATCAAGTTCTCGCTCGCAGGCGCGGCCGTCCTCGGCATCGGCGCGGCGGCCACCTCCGCCGGCTGGACCGACGACGCCTGGTTCTCGGCCAGCGCGAGCTCCGTCGACCCGGACGAGGCGATCGACCTGCGTGGCGCGTACGTGCCGAGCGGCGAGCCCGGTGACGGCGCGTTCTTGACCGCCGACGACGAGCCGGGCACGGGCGGCGACTTCGTCACGATCCCGGCCGACGTCTTCGCGAACCTCACCGCGGGTGACTCGATCACCGTGCCGGTCTGGATCAAGAACTTCGGCACGTCCGACCTGGTGATCGCGGAGCCGACCCTCACGACGGGCGGCGCGCTGTTCGCCGAGGGCGGCGCGACCGCGGTGCTCGGCACCGCGCCCACGGCGCTCGCGGCCGGCAGCGACGCGGTGTCCGTCCCTGTGACGATCGCGCTCCCGGACACCGCCCCCGAGAGCTTCGGCGGGCAGTCCGGCGACGTCGTCATCGGGTTCCAGGGCTCGATCGCGAACCGCACCTGACCCCACGGCGCCCGCCGGTGCTCACCGCGCCGGCGGGCGCCCCTCACCCCCACCACCGCACGACCCCACCGCCCCGCGCTCTCAGGAGGTCCCCATGCGCGCACTCAAGCTCCTCGGCAACACCGTGCTGTGGCTCGTCGCCGCGCTCGGACTCGCGAGCGTGCTCGTCTGGGGCGCGACGCAGGCCGGCTGGATCCGGCCGCTCGTCGTGATCTCCGGCTCGATGGAGCCGCAGATCATGACCGGCGACCTGATCGTCGACCGGCCGCGGCCGACCGCCGAGCTGCAGGTCGGGGACGTCGCCTCGATCTACTCCGACGTGACCCAGAACCTGGTGACGCACCGCGTCGTCGGCGTCGAGCACGTGGCCGACGGCCGCTGGGAGATCCGGATGAAGGGCGACGCGAACGACTCCGCGGACGGCGGCGTGTACGTCGTCGGCGACACGGTCTGGCAGCCGGTCTGGCAGATCAGCGGCGGCGGGTACGCCCTGACGACGATCACTCGGCCGTCGGTCGCGATCCCGCTCGGCATCGCGCTGATGTCCATGCTCGGCCTGAGCCTGCTCCCGCGCACCACGCCGCGCACCCGCGACGACGAGCCTGCCGGGAGGCAGCACGGCCCGCTGCCCGCCGTCCCGCATCCCGCCCGCCGGGCCGAGCCCGTCGCGGCAGGCCAGGTTCCGCGGACCTCGACCCGGGAGGTCCGATGACGACGCACCGCACCCCGACCCGGCCGCTCGGCGATCCCGGAGCGACCGCGGGTCGCACCCTCCCCGGGGCGCGCGCCACCGCGACCGCTCTGCTGCGGCCACGCCGCGCACGGGCCGCCGCGGTGAGCCTCGCAGCCGCGATCGCCCTCGCGCTCGCGGCCGTGCTCACCGCCGGCGCGACCCCGGCCGCCTTCCAGCGCGACGAGTCGCTCTCGCTGCGGCTCGACGCCCTCTCGGACGGCACGGGCTCGGCGCACCGCGTCGTCCGCATCCCCACCACGGCGCGCGTCACGGAGGTCGTCGTGACGACGAGCGGCCACGACGACCTGGCGTGGAGCATCACGCTCTGCCCGCAGGACGGGGAGTGCCTGCCCGTGTCGTCCGCGCTCGTCGGCCGGGTGCTGCACGAGGGTCGCTACGACCTGCGCGTGGACGTCGACGACTCGACGGATGCGGCGGGCGCGCCCGCACGGTTCGACGGGCACATCGCGCTCCTGCAGGAGCCGCTGCCCGCGCACGACCTCGCGCGGGTGGTCGCGCTCGGACTCGGCGCCCTCGCCGCGGCGCTGGTCGGCGCGGTGCTGCTGCGCCCCACCGAGCTGCGCCCCGCCCGTCAGGCCGCCCCTCGGCCGGCCTCTCACGCAGCACCTCACCCCGTGCCCCACCCCGACACCCGGAGGAGTCCCGATGCCTGACGCCCCGACCTGCGACGAGCCGCGCGCCGCGCGCCGCCGCCCTCGGTGGCGCACCGCGGTGCCCGCGGCGCTCGGCCTGAGCGTGCTGACCGGGTTCGGCGCCGCGGCCACGAGCGCGGCCTGGACCGACGACGCGTACTTCTCGACCGCCGCGTCTGCGGCCGAGATCGACCTGCGTGGCTCGTCGGACGGAGCGACCTGGTCCCCGGCCGACACCGCCGGCACGGCCGTGACGCTCGCGCCCGTCACCGGCCTCACCCCGGACCGGCCCGTCGAACGCACCGTCCACCTGTGGAACGCCTCGACGGTTCCGCTGACCCTGGCCTGGGGAACCGCCAACCCGACGACGCTGCTCCAGGGCTGCGTCACCGTCACCTACTCGTCGCTCCCGACCGCCGCCCTGGCGGGGAGCCCGTCCAGCCCGTCCGGCGCCGCCGTGACGACCGCGACCGTGACCTTCACCGTCCCCGCCGGTGCGGACGCCGCCACCTGCAGCGGCCAGAGCCTCGGCGCGATCGACGTCGTCGTGCAAGGGAGGACCTCATGACCCGGAACCTGACCCGCGCTCGCGCGGCCGTCGCGATGCTCGTCGTCGCGGTGCTCGTCGCGGCGGGCGCGCGCCTCGCCACCGACGCGACCGCCCGCACCTCCGCCGCCTGGACCGACGACGTCCACGCCACGACCTCCGTGTCGCTCGGTACCTGGGCCAGTCATGCGCTCGGGTGTGTCGTGATCGACCGCGCGGGGGCTGAGACGAGCTCGGGCGCGACGTGCGAGATCGCCAGTGTGAGCGTCGACCGCATTCAGTGGGGCGAGGTCGGACACCGTGCGGCGAACCTCATCGTCGCCCTCGTCCCGCGCGGTGTGAGTCCCGGCGCCGGCGAGCGGCTGCGGGTGACCGTCGATCTGTCCACGCTGGGCGAGCTTCCGGCGGACTGGAGGTGGTCCACGGCCGGCGCGTCCGGAGAGATCGGCGCCGTGGACTGCTCGGCGCTGCCGGTCCTCACCTTCCAGGCGAGAGACTGGGCCGGCTGGGGCCCGAGCAGCGTCCCCTTCCAGCTGCACGAGACACGCGAGCCTGGCGACTGCTCGATGCAGGTCTAGGGGAGGCGCCAGTCGACCGGGGAGCCGCCCTGGGCGACCAGGAGCTCGTTGACGCGTGAGAACGGACGCGAGCCGAAGAACCCGCGGGACGCGGACAGGGGGCTCGGGTGCACGGACTCGACGGTCGGCACGGTGCCGAGCGCGGGCTTGAGCGTCTGTGCGTCGCGGCCCCACAGGATCGCGACGAGCGGGCCGCCGCGCTCGACGAGCGCCTGGATCGCCCGGTCGGTCACGGCCTCCCAGCCCTTGCCGCGGTGCGACGCGGGCGCGCCCGGCCGCACGGTGAGGACCCTGTTGAGCAGCATGACGCCCTGGTCCGCCCACGGGGTGAGGTCGCCGGTCGTCGGGCGCGGGACGCCCACGTCGGCGACGAGCTCGCGGAAGATGTTGTCGAGCGAGCGCGGCACCGGGCGCACGTCGGGCTGCACGGAGAACGACAGCCCCATCGGGTGACCGGGTGTGGGGTAGGGGTCCTGCCCGACGACGAGCACGCGGACGTCGGCGAGCGGGCGGGTGAACGCCCGCAGGATCGCGTCGGGTGCCGGCAGGTACTCGCGCCCGGCGGCGACCTCGGCCCGCAGGAACTGCCCCGCCGCCCGCACGTGGTCGCTCACGGGCGCGAGCGCCCGCGACCAGTCGTCGGCGACGATCCCGTCCAGCACACCGTCCACGCCCGGGACCCTACTGCCCGCCGTGCTGAGCGCGTGGGTGTGGGTGGGGTTGTGCTCGCTGAGCGAGCGGAACCCCACCCGGTGCGCTGGACCGCGGTGTCGCGGGAGGTCGGGGCTTGGCCGGGTGGTGCCGGCGGGTGATGTGGGTGGGCGTGAATGACATCGGTGTGGTTCCGGGCCTATCCTGGCGCTCATGGATGCAGCGACCGCCACGACCGCGCACCTCGAGCCCGCGCTCGGGTCGACGCGTGTCGGCGACGCCGCCGGGCTCAGCGAGCGTGACGCGGCGATCCTCGCGTTCGAGCGTCAGTGGTGGAAGTACGCGGGCGCCAAGGAGCAGGCGATCCGCGAGCTCTTCGACCTGTCCGCCACGCGGTACTACCAGGTGCTCAACGCCCTGATCGACGACCCGGCGGCGCTCGCGCACGACCCGATGCTGGTCAAGCGCCTGCGGCGGATGCGCTCCTCGCGGCAGCGGGCGCGCACCGCGCGTCGTCTGGGCGTCGAGGCCTGACCCTCGCGCGACTCGTCGGCGCCCCGCTCGTCGTCCCGACGCCCGCCCGGGGCGACCGCGCCCTGAACGTCCGTTTCCCGCGCGCACGCTGCGGGCGTGTCCGACACGCCGGTGCCCGCGCACACGGCTGGGGCGGATAGCCTTCCTGCCGTGAGTAAGGCCGACTACCCGTACCCGGACGACGAGTTCGACGCTCCCGCCGACCCCACCGCACCCCGCGGCGTGCACCGCGCACCGCGTTCGGCGTGGAGCCGGTGGATGCCGTTCGTGCTCGTGCTCGTCCTGGCGCCGCTGCTCGCGTACGGGATCGTCACGTTCGTCACGCGCGGCGGGGACCTCCCGATCGTCGGGGGTTCGGGCGACGACGACGGCACGCCGGCCGCGACCGCGACCTCGACGCCCGGGACGGACGACGAGCAGACCGACGACACCGGCGAGGAGCCCACCGAGCCGGACGAGGACGAGCCGACGCAGGAGGCCCCCGCCGCCGAGCCGGACCTCGCCACCTCGGTGACGGTCTTCAACGCCGCCGGCATCCAGGGGCTCGCCGCGACCGCGGGGCAGAAGCTCACCGGTGCCGGGTTCACGGACGTCAGCCCGGAGAACTTCACGGGCACCAAGCCAGCGAGCTCGACCGTGTACTACGCGTCGGAGGACGACCGTGCGACGGCCGATCTGGTCGCGTCGACGCTCGGTCTCGGCACCGTGCAGCTCGACGCCGCGCAGGCGGGCGACGGCATCGTCGTCGTCCTGGTCTCCGCGCTCTCCTGACCCGGACGTCTGACCCGGTCGGCCCGGACGTCTGATCCGGACGCCTGACCGGGACGGTCTGTGGGCCTGACCTGCGGTCCGATGCGCGCGACTGACTCCTGGGTGTCCACAGGTGCGGGGCGACCCCTGTTCTCCGCGGGTGCGCTCCCACTAGGCTCGGCGCACTTCGTGCAGGGGCGCGAAGTGACTCGCCGATCCACACCGGCACGAGGGAGCACGAGCATGGCGCAGGGCACCGTGAAGTGGTTCAACGCGGAGAAGGGCTACGGGTTCATCACCCCGGACGCGGGAGGTGCCGACCTGTTCGTGCACTTCTCGGCGATCCAGACCGACGGGTACCGCACGCTCGACGAGGGCCAGCACGTCGAGTTCGAGGTCGGGCAGGGCAGCAAGGGGCCGCAGGCGGACCAGGTCCGTCCGCTCTGACGGCCGTCCGCGCTGACGGTCGTTCGCGCTGACGTCAGGAGTCGAGCGCGTCGAGGGCCAGGAGCGCGCAGGCCGAGCTCCAGCTGAGCGGCGCGACGGCGGCGGGCCGGCCGTCGGCGAGCACCTTCTCGGGCACGGACCCGGTCAGGGTCCGGTGCGAGTCGAGCGCGCTCAGCAGGGCCAGGGCGCGGTCGTCGTCGCCCTGCTCCGCCGCGACCCAGGCGTACAGCGAGGTCTGCGGCGTCCACGTGACGCCGTCCTGCCGCCACTCGCCGGCGGGTGCGAGCCCGACGGGGCGGCGCATCTCGTCGACCGAGGCGAGCCAGGCGGCGCGCCCGCCGGTGGCGGGGAGCTGCCAGAACGGCCTCAGGACGAACGCCGCGGCGGCGTCACGGTGCGGGCCGTCGGCGTACCGGGTGAACCCGTTGCCGCCGAACGTCCGGATCGTCGCCGTGCGCGTGGCCAGCGCCGTCGCGCGCGCGAGGTCGGCGCGCTCGGTGTCGCCGGCCACGGTGAGCACCTTCGTCGCCTGCTCGAGCCCCGCGACGAGCGGAGCGACGGTGCCGAGCGTGAGCTGGTCCTCGTCGCGCTCCCAGTAGTCCGGTGACGCGGGGGGCAGCCCGGTCTGCGTGAGCAGCGTGGTCGTGCCGTCGACCGCACGCTGCACGAGCGGTGCGAGCCGCATCGCGACGGCCGTGCGCGTCGGCCCCGCGGGCAGCTCGTCGAGCACCAGCCCCGCGGCCCACATCGCCCAGCCCTGGCCGTCGGTCTGCGGCGTGCGGTCGTCGGGTGGTCCCGAGCCGTCGGGCAGGTAGCGCGCCTCGAAGCCGCCGTCGTCGTGCTGCGTGCGGGCGAGGAAGTCGAGCACCTGCAGCGCGCTGTCCACGTGCCCGGTGCGCGCGAACGCCACCGCGACGAACGCCGCGTCCCGCGGCCACACGTAGCGCCAGCGGTCCTCCCACCCGGCGACCATCGCACCGCCCGGGAGCAGGAGCGTGTGCAGGTCGAGCAGCGCGCTGCGCGCGAGGTCCTCGTACGGGCCGCCCACGCCGGGGATGCGGCCGGAGGCGAGCCAGTCGCGCTGCACCTGCGCGAGCCGGGCCGCCTCGCGCGTGCCGTGCACCGCATCGCCGCCGTCGAGGATCGCGTCGAAGTTCGTCAGCGCGGGGTCGAGCACGCGGCTGCCGTCGAGGTACGCGGGCCGGGTGCCGGTCGGCACCGCGACGACCGCGCCGTCGGGCGTGACCGCGACGCCCTCCTGGTACAGCGGCACGACCGCGTAGGCGAGCTCGGGGGCGTCGACCGCGGCAGCCGGCCGGGCGGAGCCCACCTGGACGCCGACGGGGAGCATCGCGGCCAGGATCGACCCGGTCGCGAGCAGCACGCCGCCGACGACGCGGTGCGTGCGTCGTCGGGTCGTCGTCCGGGCGTCATCACCTGGCACGCGCGGCACCCTATCGAAGCGGACCCGCGACGCGCGTCGCCCCTCGTCGGGGCGTGCCGCGCGGGTGCGTGTTCGCCGGGCGTGAAGGCGGCCGCTGCTGCTTGCACTCTCGGGGGTCGAGTGCTAACCATTGACTTAGCACTCTCGGGTTGAGAGTGACAGAACCACCCCGGCCGTCAGGTGAGACACCGGGTGAGCGGGACAAGACCGCGCACCCGGTCGTCGTCCGTCGCGGGCGCCGACCGGCCGACCCGAACCCAAGCGAAGGATCGCTCGCCACATGGCCAAGATCATTGCCTTCAACGAGGAGGCCCGCCGCGGTATCGAGCGGGGTCTGAACGTCCTCGCCGACACCGTGAAGGTCACGCTCGGCCCGAAGGGCCGCAACGTCGTGCTCGACAAGAAGTGGGGCGCGCCGACGATCACGAACGACGGCGTCTCCATCGCCAAGGAGATCGACCTCGAGGACCCGTACGAGAAGATCGGTGCGGAGCTCGTCAAGGAGGTCGCCAAGAAGACCGACGACGTCGCCGGTGACGGCACGACCACGGCGACCGTCCTGGCTCAGGCGCTCGTGCGCGAGGGTCTGCGCAACGTCGCGGCGGGTGCGAACCCGATCGCCCTCAAGCGCGGCATCGAGAAGGCCGTCGAGGCCGTCACGGCCGCCCTGCTCGCGCAGGCCAAGGAGGTCGAGACCAAGGAGGAGATCGCCGCCACGGCCGCCATCTCCGCCGGTGACACCGCGATCGGCGAGCTCATCGCCGAGGCCCTCGACAAGGTGGGCAAGGAAGGCGTCATCACCGTCGAGGAGTCCAACGCGCTCGGCCTCGAGCTCGAGCTCACCGAGGGCATGCGCTTCGACAAGGGCTTCCTGTCGGCGTACTTCGTCACCGACCCGGAGCGGCAGGAGGCCGTCCTCGAGGACGCGTACGTCCTGCTCGTCGAGGGCAAGATCTCGAACGTCAAGGACCTGCTCCCGCTGCTCGAGAAGGTCATCCAGTCCGGCAAGCCGCTGTTCATCGTGGCCGAGGACGTCGAGGGTGAGGCCCTCGCGACCCTCGTCGTGAACAAGATCCGTGGCCTGTTCAAGTCGGTCGCCGTCAAGGCCCCCGGCTTCGGCGACCGCCGCAAGGCGATGCTGCAGGACATGGCGATCCTCACGGGTGGCCAGGTCGTCAGCGAGACCGTCGGCCTCAAGCTCGACACCGTGGGCCTCGAGGTCCTCGGCCAGGCGCGCAAGATCGTCGTCACCAAGGACGAGACCACGATCGTCGAGGGCTCCGGCCAGGCCGACCAGATCGCCGGTCGCGTCACGCAGATCCGCGCCGAGATCGAGAACTCGGACTCGGACTACGACCGCGAGAAGCTGCAGGAGCGCCTCGCCAAGCTCGCCGGCGGCGTCGCCGTCATCAAGGCGGGCGCGGCCACCGAGGTCGAGCTCAAGGAGCGCAAGCACCGCATCGAGGACGCCGTGCGCAACGCCAAGGCGGCCGTCGAGGAGGGCATCGTCGCCGGTGGTGGCGTCGCGCTCATCCAGGCCGGCAAGACGGCGTTCGAGGGCCTCAAGCTCGAGGGCGACGAGGCGACCGGTGCCGCGATCGTGAAGCTCGCGATCGAGGCCCCGCTCAAGCAGATCGCGATCAACGCCGGTCTCGAGGGCGGCGTCGTGGCCGAGAAGGTCCGCAACCTGCCGACCGGTCACGGCCTGAACGCCGCGACGAACGACTACGAGGACCTGCTGGCCGCGGGCGTCAACGACCCGGTCAAGGTCACGCGCTCGGCGCTGCAGAACGCGTCGTCGATCGCTGCTCTGTTCCTCACCACGGAGGCCGTCGTGGCCGACAAGCCGGAGAAGGCCCCCGCGGCCCCCGCCGGCGGTGGCGAGGACTTCGGCGGCGGCTTCTGAGCCGACGCCGGCCACCGAGCTGAGCACGGTCTGAGGCCCGGGCGCGCGAGCGTCCGGACGCACGACCCAGGACGGGCCGGTCACCTTCGGGTGGCCGGCCCGTTCGTCGTCCCCGGCCCCTGCCGCCGGACAGGGGTGCGCGCTAGTCTCGAGGTCGGTCGCAGGGTCGCGGCCGTGCTGCGAGCACCGGAGCAGGGGGCTTCCGTGACACAGCTGTGGCGCAACTTCTCCGACCTCGTCGCCGTGGTCACGGCCGTCGGGGTCGTCGTCGGGGGCGGGGTCTTCCTCGGCTGCTGGGCGTACCGCGGGACGGAACGGTCGTCGTCCGCGGTATGGCGCTCGGTCGGCGAGGCGCTCGTCGTGGTGTGGGTGCTCGTGCTCGCGGCCGTGACGCTGCGGCCGCTGGCGCACGCCGGCGCGGCGGACGCGCGGCTCGTGCCGTTCGCGGACCTCGGGTCGTCGGGCGACGCGTCGTGGCAGGCGGCGGCCGGGCACGTCGGGGGCAGCGTGCTCCTGTTCGGCGCGGGCGGTGCGCTGCTGGCCGCGCGGCTCGGCTGGGGTCCAGGGCGTGCCGCGCTCGCGACGGGTGCGACGGGGCTCGTCGTCGAGGTCCTGCAGCACGCGCTCGTCACGGGGCGGCGGGCGACGACCGACGACGTGCTGCTGGCGGCGGCCGCGGGGGCGATCGGCGGCCTGCTCGTCGTCGTCCTGGCCCGGATGGGGGACCGACGACGCGCGCGACGGACGGCCGTCCGGGTGGCACCACCCGCCCTGACGGCCCCCACAGCGCGACCGAACGCGGAGCGGGTCCGCACGCGCTAGCGTCGGCGCTGTGCAGGAGACAGCCGTGCAGGAGACCGCTGTGCAGGAGACGCCTGTGCCGGGGACGACCATCACCGTCGAGGGCCGGTTCGAGCACCACCACGCCGCCGAGCGTGGGACCGTCTCGCTCGTCGTCGGCTTCGAGGGTCCGCAGCGCGAGGACGTGGTGCAGCGCGCGACGCACGCGCACGCCCGGATCGTCGACCAGGTGCGGGCGCTGCACGACCCGTCGTCCGGCCCGGTCACGTGGTGGTCCGCGCAGCGCATGAGCGTGTGGAGCCGCCGGCCGTGGAACGACCACGGCAAGCAGCTGCCGTTCGTGCATCACGCGCAGGTCGGGCTCGAGGCGAAGTTCTCCGACCTCGCGCGGCTCGCCGAGTGGGTCGAGCAGGTCGCGGTGCTCGACGGCGTCACGGTGCGCGGGGTCGACTGGACGCTGACGGAGGTCACCCGTACGCGGCTCGTCGCCGACGCGCGTGCACGGGCCGTGGCGGACGCGGTCGAGCGCGCGGGCGCGTACGCCTCCGCGCTGGGGCTGACCGACGTGCGGGCGGTCGCGCTCGCCGAGCCCGGGATGCTCGGCGACCAGAGCCGTCCCGCGGCACCCGAGGCCGTCGCGATGATGCGCGGTGCCGTCGCCGACGCCTCGGGCGGTCAGCTGGACCTCAAGCCGGAGGACATCACGGTCGAGTCCGCGGTCCACGCGCGCTTCGTCGCGAGCTGACCCACCCGAGCGCTCGGCTCGCACTCATGCTCGAGCTCGGCACTCCCAGGCTCGAGCTCGGCATTTCTGCGCGAGATCGGCACTCCGGACTGCCGATCTCGCGCGTGACTGCCGAGCTCGCGCACCGGACGTCGGCGGCGGGTCAGGCGCCGTTGAGCTGGACGTCGGTCTCCGGGCTGCGGCCGCCGTACGGGTCCGCCGGCGGGCCGGCCGGGATGGCGACCGTCGTCTGGTCCAGTCGGACCGGCTCGGGCAGCTCCTCGAAGCGCGACGCGACGGGGCTGGTGCTCGCGACGGGGGTGGTGCTCACGGTGCCTCCTACTGGCGGTACGACGACAGGAAGTTGCCGAGGCGCTCGACGGCCTCGGCGAGGACGCGCGCCTCGGGGAGCGTGACGATGCGCAGGTGGTCGGGCGTGGGCCAGTTGAAGCCCGTGCCCTGCACCAGCAGGATGTGCTCGCTCACGAGCAGGTCGTAGACGAGCCGGGCGTCGTCGTGGATCTCGTGGACCTCCGGGTCGAGGCGCGGGAACAGGTACAGCGCACCGTCGGGGCGCACGCACGTCACGCCCGGGATCGAGGTGAGCCCGCGCCACGCGACGTCGCGCTGCTCGTGCAGCCGGCCGCCGGGTGCGATCAGCGCGTCGATCGACTGCACCCCGCCGAGCGCGGCCTGCAGCGCGTGCTGCGCGGGCACGTTCGCGCACAGACGCGTCGAGGCGAGCAGCTGGATGCCCTCGAGGAAGCCGGCGGCGTGCTCACGCGGTCCGGTCACGACCATCCAGCCCGAGCGGTAGCCGGCCACGCGGTACGTCTTCGACAGCCCGTTGAACGTCAGGCACAGCAGGTCGGGCGCGACGGACGCGAGCGGCGTGTGCACGGCGTCGTCGAACAGGATCCGGTCGTAGATCTCGTCGGCCAGCAGCAGCAGCGAGTGCCGCCGCGCGATGTCGGCGAGGGCGACGAGCGTCTCGCGCGGGTAGACCGCACCCGTCGGGTTGTTCGGGTTGATGACGACGAGCGCCTTGGTGCGCGGCGTGACGAGCGACTCGAGGTGCTCGAGGTCCGGCTGCCAGCCCTGCGTCTCGTCGCACCGGTAGTGCACGGGCTTGCCGTCGGACAGCGAGGTCATCGCGGTCCACAGCGGGTAGTCCGGGGAGGGGATGAGGACCTCGTCGCCCTCGTCGAGCAGCGCCTGCATCACCATGGTGATGAGCTCGGAGACGCCGTTGCCCAGGTAGACGTCCTCGACGTCGAACACCGGGAAGTCCGGGTCGGTCTCGTAGCGCGTGACCACGGCGCGACGGGCCGACTGGATGCCCTGCGACTCGCTGTACCCGTGCGCGGTGGGGATCGCGGCGATCATGTCGCGCACGATCTGGTGCGGCGCCTCGAAGCCGAACGCCGCCGGGTTGCCGGTGTTGAGCTTGAGGACCGCGTGCCCCTCCGCCTCGAGGCGCGCCGCCTCGGTGAGCGTCGCCCCCCGGATCTCGTAGAGGACGTCCTTGAGCTTGGCGGACTGGTCGAGCGGGCGCAGGTGCATGCCCGCAGCGTAGGACCGGCGCGCCCACGCGCGCGGCGCCCGATCGCGTGACCGGATCGGGATCAGGACGAAACACCCCGTTCACGCCCGGGCGCCCCTGTCCGAAACACCCGATCCCTAGCGTCCTGCGACATGGGCACAGGGATGTATACACCTCGGGACACAGCGCGGTGCGCCGCGGTGCCTGGGCCCCCGTCCGGTTCCGCTCGTGAGCTCTTCCCCAGCGAAAGGGTCCCCTCGTGACCAGAACGACTCGCACCACCCGCGCGCTCGCGGTGTCCAGCGGGGCGCTCGTCGCCCTCCTCGCCCTGTCGGCGTGCGGCTCCCGCACCGACGACGAGGCCTCCGGCCCCAGCGCCGAGGGCTCGTGCGTCGAGACCGACGGCGACTCGGTCAAGATCGGCTTCCTCAACTCGCTGTCCGGCACGATGGCCATCTCCGAGCAGACGGTCCGGGACTCGCTCGACCTCGCGGCCAAGGAGATCAACGCCGCGGGCGGCGTGCTGGGCAAGCAGCTGACGGTCGTCGGCGAGGACGGCCAGTCCGAGCCCACGGTGTTCGCCGAGAAGGCCGAGAAGCTCATCAAGTCCGACTGCGTGGCCGCGGTGTTCGGCGGCTGGACCTCGTCGTCGCGCAAGGCGATGCTGCCGGTCTTCGAGGACAACGACGCGCTGCTCTTCTACCCGGTCCAGTACGAGGGCCTGGAGGCGTCACCCAACATCTTCTACACGGGCGCCACGACGAACCAGCAGATCATCCCGGGGATGGACTACCTCAAGGAGCAGGGCGTCACGAAGGTCTTCCTCGTCGGCTCCGACTACGTGTTCCCGCGCACCGCGAACAAGGAGATCATCGCGTACGCCGGTGCGAACGGGATCGAGATCGTCGGCGAGGAGTACGCGCCGCTGGGCCACACGGACTTCTCGACGATCGTCACCAAGCTCAAGGGCTCGGGCGCGCAGGCCGTGTTCAACACGCTCAACGGCGACTCGAACGTCGCGTTCTTCAAGGAGTACAAGAACGTGGGCCTGACGGCCGAGACCGTGCCGGTCGTCTCGGTGTCGATCGCCGAGGAGGAGGTCGGCGGCATCGGCGTCGACAACATCGTCGGCCAGCTCACCGCCTGGAACTACTACCAGACGGTCGAGTCCCCCGAGAACGAGAAGTTCGTCGCGGCGTTCAAGGCCGAGTACGGCGACGACCGCGTGACGTCCGACCCGATGGAGGCGGCCTACACCTCGCTCTACCTGTGGAAGGGCATGGTCGAGAAGGCCAAGTCGTTCGCGGTGGCCGACGTGCAGGCCGCGGCCGACGGCGTCTCGTTCGACGCCCCCGAGGGCACCGTCACCGTCAACGGCGACAACCACCACATCGCGAAGACCGCGCTCATCGGCAAGATCGACGCCGACGGCCTGATCTACCCGGTCTGGGAGTCCGACGGCCCGATCGAGCCGGACCCGTTCCTCGAGGGCTACGAGTGGGCCGAGGGGCTGTCCTGACCCGCTGAGCCCCACCCCTGACGGCGGTGGTCCGGTGCTCCTCTCCGTGCGCCGGGCCACCGCCCCCCAGCCGTTCGCCGCCCACCGGCGGCAGGCCGCGTCCGACGAGGGCGCAGGAAGGACGCGGGTGCATGGATGCCCTGGTCTCACAGCTCTTCGCCGGGCTGAGCCTCGGGTCGGTGCTGCTCCTGGCAGCGCTCGGCCTCGCGCTCACGTTCGGGCAGATGGGCGTCATCAACATGGCGCACGGCGAGTTCATGATGGCGGGCGCGTACACGGCGTTCGTCGTGCAGAAGGTCGTCGCCGACGCGGGCGTCTCGCTGCTCGTCTCCCTGGTGATCGGGTTCCTGGTCGGGGGCCTGCTCGGCCTGCTCCTCGAGGTCACCCTGATCTCCCGGATGTACCACCGGCCGCTCGACACGTTGCTCGTGACGTTCGGGGTCGCGCTCGTGCTGCAGCAGCTCGCGCGGGACGTCTTCGGCGCCCCGAACGTCGACGTGCGCGCCCCGGCCTGGCTGTCGGGCGCGGTGCAGGTGCTCGGGGTCGGGGTGCCGAGGACGCGCTTGTTCATCCTCGCGCTCGCGGTCCTCGCGGTCGTCGCGATGGCCCTCGCGCTCAAGCTGACGCCGCTCGGCCGGCGGATCCGCGCGACGGTCGCCAACCGCGACCTCGCGGAGACCGCGGGCATCTCGACGCGCGCCACGGACCGGCTCACGTTCTTCCTGGGCTCGGGCGTCGCGGGCGTCGCCGGGGTGGCGCTCACGCTGCTCGGGTCGATCGGGCCGACGCTCGGGACCGCCTACATCGTCGACGCGTTCCTCGTCGTCGTGGTCGGCGGCATCGGCCAGCTCAAGGGTGCGGTGATCGCCGCGTTCGGGCTCGGCCTGCTGCAGGCCGGGATCGAGTACTCGTCGACCGCGAGCATCGCCAAGGTGCTCGTGTTCGTCATCATCGTCGCGTTCCTGCAGGTCAGGCCGCAGGGTCTGGTCGCCGTCCGGACGAGGAGCCTCGCATGAGCGCCCTGTGGTCGAACGAGCGGGCGCGCCTGCTCGTCGGGATCGGTGCGGCCGGTCTCCTGCTGTTCGTCGTCGCGCCGAACGTCCTGTCGGACTTCCGCCTCAACCTGCTGGCGAAGTTCATCTGCCTCGCGATGGTCGCGGTCGGGATCGGCCTCGCGTGGGGCCGTGGGGGCATGCTCACGCTCGGCCAGGGCGTGTTCTTCGGGCTCGGCGGCTACCTCATGGCCATGCACCTCAAGCTCGCCGACGCCGGCCCGGACGGCGTGCCGGACTTCATGCTGCTGTACGGCGACGGCACCGTGCCCGCGTGGTGGGAGCCGATGCGCAGCCCGGTCGTGACGATCCTCGCGATCCTGCTCCTGCCCGCGGGCCTGGCTGCCCTGCTGGGGCTCGCGGTGTTCAAGCGTCGCGTGCGCGGCGCGTACTTCGCGATCCTGTCGCAGGCGCTCGCCGCCGCGTTCGTGATCCTGCTCATCGGCCAGCAGAAGGTCACCGGGGGGACCAACGGGCTCAACGGGTTCCGGTCGTTCTTCGGGTTCTCGCTGGCCGACCCGGTCAACAAGGAGATGCTGTACTACATCGCCGCCGGGACGCTGCTGGTGATGGTGCTGACCGTGCGGCTGATCATGCGGTCGCGCTACGGCGAGCTGCTGGTGGCGGTGCGCGACCAGGAGAACCGGGTGCGGTTCCTCGGCTACGACCCCGCGCTGGTCAAGGTCCTCGCGTACACCGTGGCGGCGCTGTTCGCGGCGATCGGCGGGGCGCTGTTCGCGCCGGTCGTCGGGATCATCTCGCCCGCCGACGTGGGGGTGGTCCCGTCGATCGCGTTCCTCGTGGGTGTCGCGATCGGCGGCCGCGCGACGCTGCTCGGCCCGGTGATCGGGTCGCTCGCGGTCTCGTGGGCGGAGACGAGCCTGTCCGAGCGGTTCCCGTCGTTCTGGACCTACTTCCTGGGCGGGCTGTTCATCCTCGTCGTCGCGTTCCTGCCGGACGGGCTGGCGACGGTCGGGCGCCTGCGGCTCGGACGGCGGTCGTCGTCCGACGAACCCGCCGGCCCGGACACGTCCGACGAGCCCGCCCCCGCCGACGACGAGCACGACGAGGCCACCGCGACCGCGGGGAGGACCGCATGACGACGCACCCAGCCACGCCCGCGCCCGACGAGGGCGCGCAGGTCCAGCTCGACCCGCAGGCGCTCGAGGCGGTGATCGCCGCACCCGGCGAGCGGTTCCGGCACGACTACCTCGAGGTGCGCGGACTGCGCGTCGAGTTCGACGGGTTCGTCGCGGTCGACGGCGTGGACCTCACCGTCACGCAGGGTGACCTGCGGTTCCTCATCGGCCCGAACGGCGCCGGCAAGACGACGATCGTCGACGCCATCACCGGGCTCGCCCGCTGCTCGGGCTCGGTGCAGTTCGGCCGCGTGGAGCTGGTCGGGAAGCCCGCGCACCAGATCGTGCGTGCCGGGGTCGGGCGCACGTTCCAGACCGCGAGCGTGTTCGACGAGCTGTCGGTGCTGCAGAACCTCGACATCGCGGCGGGCTCGCGGCGCGGGCTGCCGACGCTCCTGCGGCGCCGCCGGTCGGTCCCCGAGGAGGTCGAGCAGGCGCTCGAGACCATCGGGCTCACCGCGCTCGCGGACTCGCCCGCCGGGGTGCTCGCGCACGGGCAGAAGCAGTGGCTCGAGATCGGGATGCTCCTGGTCCAGGACGCGCACCTGCTGCTGCTCGACGAACCCGTGGCCGGCATGAGCCACGCCGAGCGCGAGCAGACCGGGCTCCTGCTGCAACGCATCGGCGAGCAGCGCACGGTCGTCGTCGTCGAGCACGACATGGAGTTCCTGCGGACGTTCGCCTCGTCGGTCACGGTGCTCCACCAAGGGCGTGTGCTGTCCGAGGGGACGGTCGCGCAGGTGCAGGCCGACCCGAAGGTCGTCGAGGTGTACCTGGGCCGTGGCGCGGGTGCGCGCGGCTCCGCGACGGAGGTGGAGTGATGCTGCGACTGACCGGGGTGCACGTGGGGTACGGCCGCACGTCGGTGGTGCACGGCGTCGACGTCGAGGTCGAGCAGGACTGCGTGACCGCGGTCATGGGCCACAACGGCGCGGGCAAGACGACGCTCCTGCGTGCCGCCGTCGGGCTGCTGCCCGTGCGCAGCGGCACCGTGCTGCTCGCCGGAGAGGACGTGACGAGGCTGCGGCCGCACCAGCGCGTGCGGCGCGGGCTCGCCTACGTGCCGCAGGGGCAGCAGTCGTTCGGCACGCTCACCGCGCGCGAGAACCTGCAGCTCGTGGCGGACGGCGCGGGCGCGGCGGGCAAGGCGCGCATGGACTCGGCGCTCGACCTGTTCCCCGCGCTGCGTGAGCTGCTCGGCCGGCGTGCGGGCCTGCTCTCTGGCGGGCAGAGGCAGCAGCTCGCGATCGCGCGCGCCCTCATCACGGGGCCGCGCGTGCTGATCCTCGACGAGCCGACCGAGGGCATCCAGCCCAACGTCGTGCAGGAGATCGAGGACGCGATCACCGCGCTGACGGCGGCCGGGGGGCTCGCGGTCCTGCTCGTCGAGCAGCACGTCGGGTTCGCCCTGTCCGCCGCCGCGCGCTACTACGTGCTCGAGTCCGGGCGCGTGACCAGCGAGGGTGCCGGTGGGCTCGAGCGGGAGGGCGACGTCCGTGCGGCGATGGCGTTGTGACGGGGGCGCGCAGGCCGGTCGGTGGTCCGAGGGGCGCGCGAGGGCGAGGACTAGGCTCCATGTCCATGAGCACGGGTCCGCGTCCTGACGTGGCCGACGCGACGAACGCGCCGACGGACGGTCGGTCGCTGCGCGAGGTGGTCTACCACCGGCTGCGCGACGAGATCCTCAACGGGCGGATCAGCCCGCGTGAACGGCTCACCGAGCCGAAGCTCGGCAAGACCTTCGACGTCTCCCGCACGCCCGTGCGCGAGGCCCTGTCCCGGCTGCTGTCCGACGGGCTGATCGAGCGCACCGACTTCGGGTATGCCGTCGTCGTGCCGTCGCTCGAGGACCTGCGCAACCTGTACGAGCTGCGGATCACGCTCGAGCTGCGCGGCATCCAGCGGGCGATCGAGAACCCGTCCGTGCAGCACGACGAGGCCGCGCTGCGCTCCGAGCTCGAGTTCTGGGTCGGGCTGCGCGCCGCGCCGCCCGACCCGGACCCGTCGTTCGTGCTGCTCGACGAGCGCTACCACCAGGTGCTGTCGGCCTCGTCGGGCAACGCGCAGCTCACCGAGGCGCTCGTGACCGTGAACCAGAAGATCCGCGCGGTGCGCATGCACGACTTCGTCGAGACGTCGCGCATCGCGACGACGATCGACGAGCACGTCGAGATCATCGAGCTGGTCCTGGCCCGGCGGCTGCCCGAGGCGCTGACGGCGCTGCACCAGCACGTGGGCGAGTCGCTGGAAGTGGTCATGGAACGCGCGACGAGCGCCATGACCCGCATGGCCCTGGCGGGCTGACCCCCACTCCCTGCGCACGACCCAGGCCCTCGCCCACCTCGCCGCGCGAGGTCGTCAGCAACTCGGTGCGTCGTCAGTTGTCGCTGACGACCGACCCGTTTGCTGACGATTCCGCCGAGGAGCGGCGGGCTCGCTGTGAGCCGGGGCGGGTCGGGGCGGGTCGGGGTGGGCTCGGGGTGTAACGCGGCGTTCATCTCGGTGGGTCCGGGCCGAAACATCCGCTTCGTACCGTTCGGGATACGGGGGTGTATACGCCCCGGACCTGCAACGGGAGCGACGGGAGGGGCACCGTGGGGCGCACGCTGCTCGTCGCGAACCGGGGAGAGGTCGCGGTGCGCATCCTGCGGACCGCCCGACGGCTGGGCTGGCGGACCGTCGCGCTGTGCACCGTCGACGACGTCGCAGCACCGCACGTGCGTCTCGCGGACGACGTCGCGCACCTCGGCCCGGACCCGCGCGCCTACCTCGACGCCGGCCTCGTCCTCGCCGCCGCGCGGCGCTCCGGCGCGACAGCGGTGCACCCCGGCTACGGGTTCCTGTCCGAGGACGCGGCGTTCGTCGCGTGCGTCGAGGCGGCCGGGCTCACGTTCGTCGGACCGACGACGGCGCAGGTCGCGACCTTCGGGGACAAGCTCCGGGCACGGCACGCGGCGCGCGCGGCCGGCGTCCCGCTGCTCGCGGCGTCGGACGCGCTGACGGACCTCGACGAGGCCATCGCCGCCGCCGACCGGATCGGCTACCCCGTCATGGTCAAGGCCGTCGCGGGCGGCGGCGGGCTGGGGCTGCGACGGTGCACGACGCCCATCGAGCTCATCGCGGCGGTGCAGGACGTGCGCCGCGTGGGCAGCGAGCAGTTCGGCAACCCGGCCCTCTACGTCGAGCGGCTCGTGCGCCGCGCGCGGCACGTCGAGGTCCAGGCGTTCGGCGACGGGCGTGGTCGGGTCGTCACGCTCGGGGACCGCGACTGCTCGGTGCAGCGCCGGCACCAGAAGGTGGTCGAGGAGGCGCCCGCACCCGGCCTCGACGACGGCCTGCGCGCGCGGCTCGTCGGCTGGGCGCGCGATCTGCTCGCCGCGCAGGCGTACCGCAGCGCCGGGACGGTGGAGTTCGTCGTCGACCTCGACCGTGGTGACGCCGCGCTGCTCGAGGTCAACGCGCGCCTGCAGGTCGAGCACACCGTGACCGAGGAGGTCACGGGCGTCGACCTGGTCGAGTGGATGCTGCGGCTGGCCGACGGGCAGGACGTGCTCGCGGGCGTGCCCGACGACCTGCCGACGAGCGGGCACGCGATCCAGGCGCGCGTGTACGCCGAGGACCCGCGGCGCGGTGGGCTGCCCAGCACGGGCACGCTCACGCACGTGACGCTGCCGCCCGTGCGCGTCGACGGCTGGGTCGAACCCGGCCAGCACGTCACGCCGTTCTTCGACCCCCTGCTCGCGAAGGTCGTCGTGCACGGACGCGACCGCGCGCACGCGCTCGCCGAGGCGCGCGACGTGCTCGCGGCGACGCGCATCGAGGGGG
The DNA here is from genome assembly GCF_007989825.1 of Cellulomonas persica. Lineage (GTDB taxonomy): Bacteria > Actinomycetota > Actinomycetes > Actinomycetales > Cellulomonadaceae > Cellulomonas > Cellulomonas persica. The sequence continues at coordinate 151,852 of NZ_BJUA01000010.1, forward strand.
TCGCGACGAACCTGCCGCAGCTGCGCGCCGCGCTGGCCGACGAGCGCGTGCGTACGGGCGCGCTCGACACGGACCTGCTCGCGGACGTCCACGACGACGAGCCGTGGGTCGAGGTGCTGCGCGGCGGCGACATGACGACCGTGCAGGACTGGCCGGGCCGGCGCGGGCTGTGGGAGGTCGGGGTGCCGCCGTCCGGGCCGATGGACGACCTGTCGTTCCGGCTCGGCAACCGTGCGGTCGGCAACGACGAGGGCGCGCCCGGGCTCGAGTGCACGTTCACCGGCCCGCGGCTGCGGTTCAGTCACGACGCGACGGTGTGCGTGACCGGTGCACCGGCGGTGGTGACGCTCGACGGCCGGCCGATCCGGCAGTGGGAGCCGGTGCGCGTACCCGCCGGGTCGGTGCTCGACGTGGGTGCGCCCGAGCACGCGGGGCTGCGCACGTACGTGCTGCTGCGCGGCGGCCTCGACGTGCCGACGTACCTGGGCTCGGCCGCCACGTTCACGCTCGGCGGTTTCGGCGGCTACGCGGGCCGTGCGCTCGCGGCGGGCGACGTGCTGGTCCCGGCCGACGCGCGTGCGGCCGACTCGCCTGCGGCCGGCGGCGGCGCGGTGCGGCCGGACCTCGGGATGCCCGCGGCCGTGCCCGTCGAGCTGCGACCGCGGTTCACGCGCACGTGGCGGATCGCCGTGCAGGAAGGCCCGCACCCCGCGCCGGACTTCCTCACGCGCGAGGACATGACGACGCTGCTCGGCGCGACGTGGCACGTGCAGGCGCACGCGAACCGCACGGGCGTGCGGCTGTCCGGGCCGCGCCTGCGCTGGGCACGCCCGGACGGCGGCGAGGCGGGCCTGCACCCCTCCAACGTGCACGACACCCCGTACTCGGTGGGTGCGCTCAACATCAGTGGTGACACCCCGATCCTGCTCGGCCCCGACGGGCCGTCGCTGGGCGGCTTCGCGTGCCCGGTCACGGTCGTGTCCGGGCACCGCTGGAAGCTCGGCCAGATCCGTCCCGGCGACACGGTCCGCCTCGACCCCGTCCCGACGCGCACCGCCGAGCGCCTGCGCACCGACGACCGCCTGCGCGGCGCAGCCTCCCTGCCGCCCGGCCTGGTGACCGGCACCGACGGCGACGACGGCGTGCTCGCGGTGGTCCCGGGCGACGCGAACGACGCGCTGGGCCGCCCGCGCGTGCGCTACCTGCGCGGCGGCGACGACCACGTGCTCGTCGAGTACGGTCCGCCGGTGCTCGACCTCGGCCTGCGGGTGCGGGTCCACGCGCTCGCGGAGGCGCTGCGCGGCCGGGTCCGCGACGGGCTCGTCGGCGTGGTCGACGTGACGCCCGGCGTGCGCAGCCTGCACGTGCACGTCGACCCGGCGGCGCTCCCGGTACGCACGCTCGTCGGGGTGCTCGTCGAGCTCGAGCACACGCTGCCGCACACCGACGACCTCGTCGTGGCGTCCCGGCGCGTGCACCTGCCGCTGTCGTTCGACGACCCGGTGGTCTCCGCCGCCGTCGAGCGGTACGTCGCGGGCGTGCGTCCGCACGCGCCGTGGCTGCCGTCGAACGCCGAGTTCGTGCGTCGGGTCAACGGGCTGGACGCGGTCGACGACGTGCTCGCGACCATGACCGCCGCGGAGTACCTGGTGCTCGGGCTCGGCGACGTGTACCTGGGTGCGCCGCTTGCGGTCCCGTTGGACCCCCGGCACCGGCTGCAGACGACGAAGTACAACCCGGCGCGCACGTGGACCGCCGAGGGCACGGTCGGGCTGGGCGGGCAGTACCTGTGCGTGTACGGGATGGACTCGCCGGGCGGGTACCAGATCGTCGGGCGGACCGTGCCGGTGTGGTCGACGTTCGCGCAGCACGGGTCGTTCGAGCCGGGCGTGCCGTGGCTGCTGCGGTGCTTCGACCGGATCGTCTGGCACCCGGTCACGCCCGACGAGCTGCTGGACCGGCGCGCCGAGCTCGCCGCCGGGCGGCGCACGCTCGACATCGAGGACGGCTGGTTCTCCGCCCGCGAGCACCGCGAGCGCCTCGAGGCGGACGCCGACGAGATCGCGCGCGTCACCGCTCGTCGGGCCGCGTCGTTCGCGGCGGAACGGGACCGGTGGGCGCTCGCGGGTGAGCTCGACGCGCCCGACGAGGCCGCGACGGCACCGCCGGTCAGCGCCCCACGCCGCCGCGCGCCCGAGGGCTGCGTGCTCGTCGAGGCGCCGATGGTCGGCTCGGTGTGGCGCATCGACGCGCGCGTCGGCGAACGCGTGCGAGCAGGGGAACGGCTGGTCGCGCTCGAGGCCATGAAGCTCGAGCTCGCCGTGCCCGTGCCCGTCGACGGGCGCCTCGTCGAGGTGCTCGTCGAACCGGGTCAGCAGGTCGCGCCCGGTGAGGCGCTCGCCGTCGTGGCGGTGGGCGCATGACGCCACTGTCACCGACGCCGCGGGTAGCGACGCCGCAGACCCCGCCGCCGCCGGTACCGAGGACGACCAAGGAGAGCCCGTGCACCTGACGCCAGGCGACACCGAGAAGCTGCTGCTCGCCGTGGCGGGCATCGTCGCGCGCGACCGGCTCGCGCGCGGCGTGCGGCTCAACTACCCGGAGACCGTCGCGCTGCTGACCACGTGGGTCCTGGAGCGCGCCCGCGAGGGGCGGTCGGTCGCGGACCTCATGGTCGAGGGACGCAGCGTGCTGGGCCGCGACGACGTCATGGACGGGGTCGCGGACATGCTGCCCGACGTGCAGGTCGAGGCCACCTTCCCCGACGGGCGCAAGCTCGTCACCATCCACGAGCCGATCGCCTGAGGGGGCAGCCGACATGGCAGGCACGACGACGAGCGGGCCGGGCGCGATCCGGCTCGCCCCGGGCCGTGAGGACGAGCCCGTGGTCCTCAACGCCGACCGCGCGCCGCACGAGCGGATCACGCTCGTCGTCACGAACACGGGCGACCGGCCCGTGCAGGTGGGTTCGCACGTGCACCTGCCCGATGCGAACACGGCCCTGGCATTCGACCGGGACGCCGCGCACGGCTTCCGGCTCGACGTGCCCTCGGGGACGTCGCGCAGGTTCGAGCCGGGCGCCTCGGCGGTGGTCGCGGCGGTGACGCTGCGCGGCGCGCGGCGGGTACCGGGCATCCAGCGCGACAAGGCGGACGGCGGCGCGCTGGGCGCGGTCGGCGAGCCGACGTCCTCGTCGGACGCGGGTGCGGCGGCTGCCTCGTCGGACGCGGTCTTGTCGGGGACGGGGGACTGAGGCGTGGTCGAGATCTCGCGTGCGCGGTACGTCGCGCTGTACGGCCCGACGACCGGCGACCAGGTGCGCCTCGCAGACACGGACCTGTGGATCGAGGTGACCGAGGACCGCACGTTCGGCGGCGAGGAGGCGGTGTTCGGAGGCGGCAAGTCGATCCGCGAGTCGATGGCGCAGGGCGTCACGACGCGCGCGGCAGGCGCGCTCGACACGGTCGTCACCAACGCGACCGTCCTGGACTGGTGGGGCGTCGTGCGGGCGGACGTCGGGATCCGCGACGGCCGGATCGTCGCGCTCGGCCGTGCGGGCAACCCGGACGTCGCCGACGGCGTGCACCCCGACCTGCACATCGGCCCGTCGACCGACGTGATCTCGGGCGAGGGTCGGATCCTCACCGCCGGCGGCATCGACTCGCACGTGCACCTGCTGTCCCCGTCGCAGGTGCACGAGGCGCTCGCGACCGGCCTGACGACGATCGTCGGCGGTGGCACGGGCCCGTCCGAGGGCTCCAAGGCGACCACGGTCACCCCGGGCGCGTGGCACCTGGGCACGATCCACCGCGCGCTCGACCCGCTGCCCGTCAACGTGCTGCTGCTCGCCAAGGGCAACACCGTGTCCGACGAGGGGCTCGACGAGCAGGCGCTCGCGGGTGCAGCGGGCTACAAGGTGCACGAGGACTGGGGGTCGACGCCCGCCGCGATCGATGCGGCGCTGCGGGCCGCGGACCGGTGGGGGCTGCAGGTCGCGCTGCACTCGGACTCGCTCAACGAGGCGGGGTTCGTCGAGTCGACGCTCGCGGCGATCGGCGGGCGGGGCATCCACGCGTTCCACGCCGAGGGTGCGGGCGGCGGGCACGCGCCGGACATCCTCACGGTCGCGTCGCACGCGAACGTCATCCCGGGCTCGACCAACCCGACGCTCCCGCACACCGTCAACACCGTGGCCGAGCACCTCGACATGCTCATGGTCTGCCACCACCTCAACCCGCACGTGCCGGAGGACCTCGCGTTCGCGGAGTCGCGGATCCGGGCGACGACGATCGCCGCCGAGGACGTGCTGCACGACCTGGGGGCCATGTCGATCACGTCGTCGGACGCGCAGGCGATGGGCCGCATCGGCGAGGTGGTCACGCGGACCTGGCAGGTCGCGCACGTCATGAAGGCCCGACGAGGAGCGCTCGGCTCGGACGAGCCCGCGGACAACCTGCGCGCACGCCGGTACGTCGCGAAGTACACGATCAACCCCGCGATCGCGCACGGCATCGACGCGCACGTGGGGTCAGTCGAGCCCGGCAAGCTCGCGGACCTGGTGCTGTGGGAGCCGAAGTTCTTCGGCATCCGGCCTTCGGTGGTCCTCAAGGGCGGCGCGATCGTCTGGGGTGCGCTCGGCGACCCGAACGCCTCCATCCCGTCGCCGCAGCCCGTGCTCATGCGCCCCGCGTTCGGGGACGCGATCGCGCCCGAGCTGTCGGTCACGTTCGTCGCCCCGGCCGCGCTCGAGGACGGGCTCGCCGCGCGGCTCGGGCTGCGGCGCACGCTCCTGCCCGTCGCGGACACGCGCGGCATCGGCAAGGCCGACATGCGCCTCAACGACGCGCGACCCCGCATCGACATCGACCCCGAGTCGTTCGCGATCGACGTCGACGGCGAACGCATCGAACCCGCACCCGCCGACCGGCTGCCGCTCGCGCAGCTCTACACGATGTTCTGAGAGGACCCGCCGTGACCGCCGTGCACCCGCCGACGAGCGTGCTGTTCGCGCTGCTCGCGGACGCGCGCCTGCCCACGGGCGGGCACACGCAGTCCGCGGGGCTCGAGCCAGCGCTGCTCGCGGGGCTGGCCGTCGCGGACGTGCCCGGGTACATCGGTGGGCGGCTCGCGACCGTCACCCGGACCGAGGCGGCCGTCGCGGTCGTCGCGCGGCACGTGGTGCTGGGGGATCCCGACGAGCGCGTGGCCGGGCTGCGGGCCGTCTGGCAGGCGTGGGCCGCGCGCACCCCGGCGCCCGCGCTGCGCGAGACCTCGCAGCGGCTCGGCCGCGGCTACCTGCGGCTCGCGCACCGGCTGTGGGGCGCGCACCCCGCGGTGGTCGCGCTCGACGCAGCCGTCGTCGCCGAACGCACGCGCCCGTCCGCCGAGCGCCCGGCCGGCCCGGTGGGCCGCAGCGACCGCGGGCAGCCGCCGCGTCCGCTCGTCCTGGGTGTCGTCGGGGCGTGCGTCGGGCTCGACGCGCGGCAGGTCGCCCAGCTCGTCGGGTACGACGACGTGCAGACCATCGCCTCCGCGACGCTCAAGCTCGCGCCGGTGGACCCGGCCGACGCGACCGGCTGGGTCGTCGCCGCCGCGCCGACCGTCGAGGCCATGGCCGCGCGCGTCGCGCACCTGACCGACCCCGACGACATCCCCGCATCCGGTGCGCCGCTCCTCGAGGAGTGGGCGCAGCAGCACGTCCGCCGCACAGAGAGGCTCTTCAGTGCCTGACCACACGCACGACCACCAGCCCGCCCCCGCTCCGGGGCAGCCGCACGACCACGCCCACGACCACGCGCACGCCCACGCGCATGCGCACGACGACGCGGTTGCGCAGGCGCGCGGCCACATCGCCGCGCCGACGCGGTCGCTGCGCCTCGGTGTCGCGGGACCGGTCGGGACGGGGAAGAGCTCGCTCATCGCGCTCGTGTGCCGCGAGCTGTCCGGCGAGCTCGCGCTCGGCGTCATCACCAACGACATCTACACCGACGAGGACGCGCGCTTCCTGCGCTCCGCGGGCGTGCTCGACCCCGAGCGCATCCGCGCGGTGGAGACCGGCGCGTGCCCGCACACCGCGATCCGCGACGACGTGACCGCCAACCTTCTGGCGGTCGAGGACCTCGAGGAGGACTTCGCGCCGCTCGACGTCGTCCTGGTCGAGTCCGGCGGCGACAACCTCACGGCGACGTTCTCCCCGGCGCTGGTCGACGCGCAGATCTTCGTGCTCGACGTCGCCGGGGGAGGCGACGTGGCGCGCAAGGGCGGGCCGGGGATCGGGCGCGCCGACCTGCTCGTCGTCAACAAGACGGACCTCGCCCCGTACGTGGGCGTCGACGTGCCGCAGATGGTGGCCGACGCGACCACCGCCCGCGACGGCCGCCCCGTGCTCGCGCTGTCCCGGCACGACGCGGCGTCGGTCGAGGCGCTCAAGGACTGGGTGCGCGTGATGCTCGCCGCCCACCGCGCCGGCGCGCACGTGCCGCAGGACCCCGGCCCCATGGCCCCCCACTTCCACGCCGACGAGGACCACCCCGCCGGCGGCATCCTCCACAGCCACGCCTGACCATGCCCACCCGCCCCACCGCTCCCGCGCCTGCTGCCCGCAGCGCGCCCCCCGCCGAGGCCGCCCGCCTCGCCGCTTCGTCGGCCGTGCGAGGCGGTTCGTCGGCCGTGCGTCGGGTCGTCGCTTCGCGACGACGAAGCGCTGCCGGAGCGACGAACCGGCGCAGGCGTGCGGTGGTGGCGGGGTGAGGACGGTCGTCGAGGTCGCGCGGGCCGGTCGCCGGGTGCGGTGCGTGCTGCGCGCCGGGCACCTGGCGCCGCGCGTGCTCGAGCAGTCCGGCGACCGGGTGCGCATCGCGCTCGTCGCGACCGGCGCGCTGCTGCTCGGCGGCGACCACGTGCGCGTCGAGGTGCGCGTGGGCGACGGCGTGGCGGTCGAGCTCGTCGAGACGTCGGGCACCGTGGCGTACCACGGGCGCGGTCTGGCCTCGTCGTGGAGCGCGGACGTGCGCGTCGGGCGTGGTGCGTCGCTCCTGTGGGACGCGCTGCCGTTCGTCGTCTCGGACGGCGCGGACGTCACACGCACGACGAGCCTGCACGTGCACGACGAGGGTGCGGCGCTGCTGCGCGAGACGCTCGTGCTCGGGCGCGACGGTCAGCGCGGCGGGCTGCTGCGGTCCGCGACCCGGGCGGTCGTCTCCGGTCGTGACCTGCTCGTCGAGGAGCTCGACCTCACGGGCGGGCACGCCGTCCCCGGCGTGCTGGGCGATGCGCGCGTCGTGGACTCGGTCCTGCTCGCAGGGGCCCGCCCTCCTGCCGCCGACGAGCCGCGCGGCGTCGTCGTGCTCGACCTGCACGGCCCGGGCGCGCTGGCCCGCGCGGTCGGCACCGCCGCCCACGTCGCGGACGCGGGCGCGCTCGTCGACACCTGGCGCCCCGTGCTGCGCGCCCGCCCCGCGACTCCCGAACCCGACGACCACCCCTGTGACCCCGACCAGCCCACCGGCACGACCGGCGACGACGACAGGAGCACGCCATGCATGTCCCCGACCACGTGATCGACCCCGGCACGAGCATCGCGACCGCCATGGTCGCGGGTGCCGTGCTCACCCACGCCGTCCGCCGCGTCCGCGCCGACGCCACGCGCGAGCAGGTCGCGCTGACCGCCGTCGCGTCGGGGTTCGTGTTCGCGGCGCAGATGGTGAACTACCCGGTCGCGCCCGGCACGAGCGGGCATCTCATCGGCGCGGCGCTCGCGGCGGCGCTCGTCGGGCCGTGGCTCGGGGCGCTCGCGGTGACCGCCGTGCTCGTCGTGCAGGCCGTGCTGTTCGCCGACGGCGGCATCACCGCGCTCGGCGTGAACGCGCTGCTCATGGCGGGCGTCGGGACGCTCGTCGGCTGGTCAGTGCAGCGCCTCGTCGCGCGGCTCGCCGCGCGCGTGCCGGACGTCGGGCGTGTCGCTCTCGCCGCGGCGGGCGGGGCGCTCGCGTCGGTCCCGGCCGCGGCGCTCGCGTTCGTCGGCCTGTACGCCGTGGGCGGCACGGCCGACGTCGGGATCGGCGCCGTGACCGCCGCGATGCTCGGCGTCCACGCCGCGATCGGACTCGGCGAGGCGCTGGTCACGGGCGTGGTGGTCGCAGCCGTCGCCGGGCTCGCCCCGGGGCTCGTCGCCCTCGACGCCCGCCCGCGTGCGCGCACGGCCGTGCGCCGCGGTGTGCTCGCGCTGGGCGTCGCGTCCGTCGTCACCGCCGGGGGCCTGTCCGCGCTGGCGGTCGGGACGCCGGACGGCCTGGAATGGGCGGCGCAGCGCGTCGGCTTCGTCGACTCGTTCGGTGCCGCGCTCGTCGAGACCCCGCTCGCCGACTACGGCGCGGTCACCGGTGTCCCCGGCGGTGTGGCGGGCCTCGCGGGCGTCGTCGCGGTCGCGGTCCTCGTCGCGCTCGGCCTGCGCCGCGCCTCGACCGTCCCCCGGGGCGGTCCGGTGAGCTAGAAGCCCAGGGCGTGCTGGGTGGCCAGGAGGGTCTGGGCCGAGTGCTGCAGCTGGTCCTCCTCGACGGGGGTGGTCGACACCTCCGGCACGTACTGCACCCCGCCCGCACCGACGACGCTCGGCACCGACAGCGCGACGCCGTGCAGCCGGTGCAGGCCGTCGTGCACCGTGCTGACCGGGAGGACGGCGTGCTGGTCGCCGAGGATCGCCTCGACGATCCGCGCGCACGCGAGCCCGATCGCGAGGTTCGTCGCACCCTTGCCGTCGATGATCCGGTAGGCCGCGTCGCGCACGTCCTGCGTGATCGCGTCGAGCTCGTCGGGCGTGAACCGGTGACCGTCGGGGGAGACCCAGTCGAGCACGGGCGTCGTCCCGATGCGTGCCTGCGACCACAGCGCGAACCCGGTGTCCCCGTGCTCGCCCACGATGTCGGCGTGCACGCTGGACGCGGAGACGAGCGCACGATCGGCGACGAGACGGCGCAGGCGGGACGTGTCGAGCACGGTGCCCGACGAGAAGACGCGCGACGAGGGCAGACCGGTGATCTGCTGCGCGGCGACCGTGAGCACGTCGCACGGGTTGGTCACGATGCAGATGACCGCGTCGGGTGCGTGCTCGAGCAGGATCGGCAGCAGTCGCTCGAGCAGGCGCACGTTGGTCCCCGCGAGGTCGAGCCGGGTCTGCCCGGGCTTCTGCTTGGCGCCCGCGGTGATGACGACGAGGTGCGAGCCGTCGATGACGTCGGGGTCCGCGCCGCCGACCACGCTGCCGCCCGTGAACCACGTGCCGTGCGCGAGGTCGAGCACCTCGGCCTCGACCTTCGGGCGGTCGATGTCGTACAGCGCGACCGTGCGGGCCGAGCCGCGGATGAGCGCGGCGTACGCGACGCTCACGCCGACGCTCCCGGCACCGACGACCGTCAGCCGGGAGTTCTCGATCCTGGCCATGCGGCCACGCTAGACCCGGCCCCGCAGACGGGCACGACGAGCAGGAGCGCCGGGACGGGCGGGCGGCCGGCGCACGGGCCGGCGCCCCGCGTCAGTGACGGTCGCGTGCGCGGACGCGCAGACCGCTCGCGCGCAGCCGACGCACCAGCTCGCGCGTGCCCACCGGGACGGCGCCCAGCGCGACGAGCTCGTCGTACCGCTCGTCGGGCACGTCGTAGTGGTCCAGGTCGAACGCGCGCGGCGGGATGCCCGCACGGGCCGCGAACGCGTGGAGCTCGTCGAGCGAGGAGTCGCTCACGAGGTGCGACCACAGCCGCTCGTGGCGCGGCCACAGCGGAGGGTCGACGAGGATCACGAGCTCGCGGGCCTGCTCTGCGCGCCGCCGCCGGCCTCGTCGGACCGGGCGTCGGACGGGGTGTCCACGGGGTCCGGGGCGACGAGCGCGCTCGCCGCGGCCTCCGCGTCGTACTTCGCGATCTCCTTCTCGAGGCGCTGCAGCTCGGCCTCGACGTTCTGCCGTGCCGGCTCCTCCCAGCCCGCGCCCATCGGCGACGAGAACAGCGAGGGACGGGCCAGGAGCTTGCGCAGGATGCGTGCCCGCGACCGGGCGTAGTCCGCCGCGGGGACGTGCGAGTACTCGGCGCGCACGTCGTGCAGGTACGCCTTGTAGCGCTGCGGTTCGCTCGCGAGCATCGCGAGGTCCGCGTCGCACAGGACTGCGCAGTCCGGGTCCTTCGGGTTCGGCGCGTGGCGCACGAGCGCGGTGACCAGGTCGTGCACGCGCATCGCGTTGTGCTCGGGCACGCCCAGCCCGACGAGCTCGTCGTACGCGAGGCGCGCGCTCGCGGCCTCGTCCTCGCCGCCCTTCGCGGCGTACGCCTTGCGCTCCGCGGAGTCGAACACCGCGCCGTGGTACCAGGCGGCGAGCCGCACCAGGTCCGGCTCGTGGCTCTCCGCGTCGAGCTCGTCGACGCGCACGAGCACCTCGACGAGGTGCTTGACGTTGTGGAAATGACGGCCCGGCGACAGCCACCGCTCGAGCAGACGCTCGGCGACGGCGCGGATCTCCTGCGGGGTCGCCGTGGCTCCCGCCCCGACGACATTGCGGACGAATGCGGGCACCAGCCAGGCAGGCGCTTCGAGGACGCCCATGACCACCCTCATGACGACGACTAGGACGGGTCAGCATAGCCCCGCGCCGCCGGCCCGGCGTCCCGGCGTTCGTCGTCACCCAGCGGGTGGGACGGCCGGGGCCGCGGCGGGGATCTCGACGCGGACCGTCGTCCCGCCGCCCGGGGTCTGCGCGAGGTCGACGCGGCCGTCGTGCGCGGTGACGATCGCGGCGACGATCGCCATGCCCAGCCCGGCGCCGCCCGACGTCCGCCCACGCGAGGCGTCCACGCGGTAGAACCGCTCGAACACGCGCGCGGCGTGCTCGGGGTCGATGCCCGAGCCGTGGTCGCGCACCTCGACGACGCCCACGCGACGCCCGGCCGGCGGCGCACCGGGCGTGGTGGGCTCGTCGGCCTCGGGCTCCTGCCGCGCGACGCCGACCGCGATCTCGACGGGTGTGCCCGCCGGGGTGTGCTGCACGACGTTCCCGACGAGGTTCGCGACGACCTGCCGCAGCCGCGCCTCGTCGCCGTCGACCATCGTCGGACCCGTGACCGTACCCGGGACGAGCGGGACGATCCGCGCGGGGCGTGACGGGTCGAGCGCGTGCAGGTCGCTCACGGCGTCCGCCGCGACGACCGTGAGATCCACCGGCGAGCGCCGCATCGGGCGCTGCTCGTCGAGCCGCGCGAGCGACAGCAGGTCCTCGACGAGGCTGCCCATGCGCGTCGCCGAGCTCTCGATGCGCCCGAACGTGTCGTCGACCTGGTCCTTCGTCGTCAGCGCGCCCATCCGGTACAGCTCGCCGTACCCGCGGATCGCGGCGAGCGGGGTGCGCAGCTCGTGGGACGCGTCGGCGACGAACCGGCGCATGCGAGCCTCGGAGGCCGTGCGCGCCGCGAACGCCTTCTCGATCTGCGCGAGCATGCCGTTGAGCGCCGCGCCGAGCCGCCCGACCTCGGTCGAGACCGGTGCGGGCGGCACGCGCTGCGAGAAGTCGCCCGCCGCGAACGCCGCCGCGGTCTGCTCGATGTGCGTGAGCGGGCGCAGCGAGCGCCGCACCGCCCAGCGGCTGACGAACGCACCCGCGAGCAGGATCACCGCGCCCGACGTCACGAGCACGAGCGTCATGAGCTCGACGGTGTCCGCGACGTCCGCCAGCGGCAGGGCGACCATCAGGGCGACCTGCTCGCTCGTGAAGCGGTTCGTCGCGGGCAGCGCGACGACGCGCCACGCCGAGTCGCGGTCGGACGAGACGGTGAACGGCTCGCCGTCACGCGCCTGCGCCTCGTCGTACGTGAGGTTCGGCAGGGCGGGGGTGCCGCGCTCGGCGAGCAGCTGCGCGCGCGGCGAGAACAGCGTGAGCACCTCGCCGCGCTGGACCACCGCGCCGTAGTAGTCCGTCGGCGGGCCCTGCTGCTGCCAGACGTCGTCCTGGGAGCGGTACGTCGTGACGAGCTGGACGCCTTCGGTCGCGAGCTTGTCGTCGACCTGCGCGACGAGCGTGCGCTGCACGAGCGCGGTCGCGGTCGCGCCCGCGAGCACCAGGCCGACGAGCAGCAGCACCGTCGAGATGCCCACGAGCCGGCCGACGAGCGGCACCCCGCCCCACCAGCGCGCGACACCTCCCGACAGGCCCGCACCTCCCGACGGGACCGTGCCGTCCGACGGGGCGGCGCCGTCCGACGGGCCCGTGCCGTCCGACGGGACGGTGCCGTCCGACAGGCCCGTGCCGTCCGACGCGCGTGTGCCGACCGGGCCCGGCTGCGCGGTCTCGTCCGGCTTGCCGGGCGGGCCCGACGGGCGTCGGACCGGCGGCGGCGGGACCGGACCCGGGTCGGAAGGGCTCACGACATCGTGCGCAGGAGGTAGCCGACCCCGCGCTTGGTGTGGATGAGCGGCGGCAGCTTCTCGCCGTCCGGGCCGGTCAACGAGTCGACCTTGCGCCGCAGGTACGAGATGTAGGACTCGACGATGTTCGCGTCGCCGCCCCAGTCGTACTGCCAGACGTGGTCGAGGATCTGGGTCTTCGACAGGACCCGGCCCGCGTTGAGCATGAGGTAGCGCAGCAGCTTGAACTCGGTGGGGGACAGGTCGATCTCCTGGCCCGCGCGGCGCACCTCGTGCGAGTCGTCGTCGAGCTCGAGGTCCGCGTACCGCAGCACGTTGCCGCCGTCGTCGTCGACCGAGCCCGTGCGACGCAGGATCGCCCGGATCCGCGCGACGACCTCCTCGAGGCTGAACGGCTTGGTGACGTAGTCGTCGCCGCCGACCGTCAGCCCCTGCACCTTGTCCGACGTGTCGTCGCGCGCGGTGAGGAACAGCACGGGCATGTGCTGGCCCTTCTCGCGCAGGCGTCGCGTGACGGTGAACCCGTCCATGTCGGGGAGCATCACGTCGAGCACCAGCAGGTCCGGCTCGAGGTCGCGCGCCATGCGCAGCGCCGAGCCGCCGTCCGCCGCCGCGTGCACCTCGAAGCCGGCGAACCGCAGGCTCGTGGCCAGCAGCTCGCGGATGTTCGGCTCGTCGTCCACGACGAGCAGACGTGCCTCGGCGTCGGTCGCGTGCGTGCTCATGTCCCGATCCTGCCGCGCAACCCTGGGCGATGCCTGGGAACCGCCTGGACGTTCACGCGCGTGGGGGCGGTCGGGCCCGATCCCGCGGCTCACCGGGCCGCGGACGCGGCGCAGGGCCGCGGTCACGGCCGCGTGAGCAGCGGGTTTCGGACGATCGTCCGGCAGCCGGTACCGTCGGCGGACGTGACTCGAGTGACCGTGGTACAGAGCTCGGCCGACGTCCCCCTGGACCGGTTCGCCGGCTGGTGGAGCGACGTCGAGCTGACGGTCGTGCGCGCCGACCTCGGCGAGGCCGTCCCCGAGCTGCGCGAGGTCGGCGACGGGCTCGTCGTGCTGGGTGGGCACATGAGCGCCTACGACGACGAGGCGGCCGGCTGGCTGCCCGCGCTGCGCTCGCTGCTCGCGCAGGCGTCGTCCGCCGGCGTCCCGACGCTCGGCGTCTGCCTGGGCGCCCAGCTCCTGGCCGTCGCGACCGGCGGGCGTGTGCAGGTCGCCGCGCCCCCGGGGCCCGAAGCGGGGATCGTCGACCTGTGGTGGCGGCCCGAGGCCGCGTCCGACGCGCTCGTCGGACCGCTCGTCGCCGGCCTGCCCGGTGCGGGCGACCGCAAGGTCAGCGCGCAGCCGACCCTGCACTCCGACGCGGTCGTCGACCTGCCCCCGGGTGCCGTGTGGCTCGCGTCGTCGAACCAGTACCCGTACCAGGCGTTCCGTGTGGGCTCGGCGTGGGGCCTGCAGTTCCACCCGGAGGCCTCGACGACGACGCTGCGCGACTGGGCGGTCTGGGACGGCACGGTCGACGTCGAGGCGGTCCTGGCCGACTACGCCGCGCGGGAGGCCGAGCTCGTCGCGACCGGCGCGGTGCTGGCCGGCGCGTTCCTCGACGTCGTGCGCGAGAGCGCGAGCGTCTCGGCCTGAGCGCCGCGTGCCGTCCTACCGGGTCCGCGCGAACGTCGGGCTGCTGCGGCCCGGCACGTCCGCGCCCGACCTGCTGCCCGACACCGTCGCGTTCGCGCGCACGCTCGTCACCGTCGAGGCGTCCGACGTCGAGGTCGTCCGCGGCCGCGCGCGCGTGACGGTCCGGTTCCAGGCCGACGACGACGCGTCCGCGCGTCGGGCGGGCTGGGCGGTCCTGCACCGCCTCGACGAGCTCGCGGAGATCGACGGCCGCCACCTCACGCGCCGCTTCGGCGCCCGCTGGTACGCGCTGCGCCCCACCTGACCCGCCCCTGCTCGAGCACCGGGGTCAGGCGACGCCGAGGTCCTCGGCGTCCTTGATGGTGTACGCATAGCCCTGCTCGGCCAGGAAGCGCTGGCGGTGGGCGGCGAAGTCCTGGTCGACGGTGTCGCGTGCGACCACCGTGTAGAAGTGCGCCGTCCGCCCGCTCGCCTTGGGGCGCATGATGCGGCCGAGCCGCTGCGCCTCCTCCTGCCGTGACCCGAACGAGCCCGAGACCTGGATGGCCACGGACGCCTCGGGCAGGTCGATCGAGAAGTTCGCGACCTTCGACACGACGAGCTTGGTGATCTCCCCCGAGCGGAACGCGTCGAACAGGCGCTGCCGCTCGCGCACGGTCGTCTCGCCCGTGATGAGGTCCGCGCCGATGTGCTCGGCGAGCTCGTGGAGCTGGTCGAGGTACTGGCCGATCACGAGCGTCGGCTCGCCCTCGTGCTGAGCGACGAGCCGCTCGACGACGCGGTTCTTGCCCGACGCGGTCGCCGCGAGCCGGTACTTCTCCTCCGGCTCGGCGGTCGCGTACGCCATGCGGTCGGAGTCGGGCAGGGTCAGGCGCACCTCGATGCACTCGGCGGGCGCGATGTAGCCCTGCGCCTCGATGTCCTTCCACGGCGCGTCGAACCGCTTGGGCCCGATCAGCGAGAAGACCTCGTCCTCGCGCCCGTCCTCGCGCACGAGCGTCGCGGTCAGGCCCAGGCGACGGCGCGCCTGCAGGTCCGCGGTCATGCGGAAGATCGGCGCAGGCAGCAGGTGCACCTCGTCGTACAGGACCAGGCCCCAGTCGCGTGCGTCGAGCAGCTCGAGGTGCGTGTACACGCCCTTCCGCTTGGTGGTGAGCACCTGGTACGTCGCGATCGTGACCGGCCGGATCTCCTTGCGGGCACCGGAGTACTCGCCGATCTCGTCCTCGGTCAGCGACGTGCGGCGCACGAGCTCGTCACGCCACTGCCGGGCCGAGACGGTGTTGGTGACGAGGATCAGCGTCGTCGTCGAGGACTTCGCCATCGCACCCGCGCCGACGATCGTCTTGCCCGCACCACAGGGCAGCACGACGACGCCCGACCCGCCGTGCCAGAACCCCTCGACGGCCTGCTGCTGGTAGGGCCGCATGGCCCAGCCGTCCTCCTCGAGCGTGATCGGGTGCGCCTCACCGTCGACGTAGCCCGCGAGGTCCTCGGCGGGCCAGCCGAGCTTGAGCAGCACCTGCTTGAGGTGGCCGCGCTCGGACGGGTGGACGACGACGTCGGTCGCGTCCAGCCGCGTCCCCAGCAGACCCGCGGTGCGCTTGGACTTCATGACCTCGGCGAGCACCGCCGGGTCGAGCGCGTGCAGGACGAGCCCGTGCACCGGGTCCTGGACGAGCTGCAGCCGCCCGTAGCGCGCCATCGTCTCGGCGACGTCCACCAGCAGCGCGTGCGGCACCGGGTAGCGGCTGTACTCGAGCAGCACGTCGACGACCTGCTCGGCGTCGTGCCCCGCGGCGCGCGCGTTCCACAGCCCGAGCGGCGTCAGGCGGTACGTGTGCACGTGCTCCGGCGCGCGCTCGAGCTCGGCGAACGGGGCGATCGCGCGACGGCACGCGTCCGCCTGGTCGTGGTCGATCTCGAGCAGCAGCGTCTTGTCGCTCTGCACGATGAGCGGTCCGGTCACATGTCCTCCTGGTCCTGGTCCGCGGCCTGGTCGACCGGCTCGTCGGCGCGCTCCACCGCGCCGATCCGGTGGACGGCGACGGTCAGCTCCGACTCGCGGACGGGGTCGGCGGCCCGCAGCCGGCCGCCCTCGACGCGCAGCGGGCGCAGGAGGCGGCGTTCGGGACGCCCGGTGGGTCCGACGAGCTCGACCCACACGTTCGCGCGCTCGGCGGCGGCCTCGCGCAGGAGTGCCAACGCGTCGACGGGGTCGGCTGTTCCGGAACCGGCCCACGAACGCGCCGACGAGCCGGTCGTCGCCGTGCCGGTGGCGTCGGCCGCACTGCTCGTCGGCCCGACGAGGGTCGCGTCGTCGCCCGCGGCCGCGCGCGTGTGCGCGTCGGACGTGACCTGCGCGTCCGACGTGACCTGCTCGTCGGACGTCCCGCTGCGGGAGGCCGGGCGACGCGCGTCGCCCGGTTCGTCGGACGCGCGCAGCCGACGGACCAGCGCGGCCGTGTCGACCTGGCGCGAGGCCACGGGGGCGAACGCGCGACGCGACCCGCGGCGGCGCGCACGCCGGACCGTGCGCTCGAGGTGCAGCACCTGCCCGTCGGGGGTCTCGGCCACGGGCGCGAGGCCGTGCGCGCGCAACGCCTCGACCACCTCGTGCGTGGAGGCCTGCGCGGCCAGCACGGTCGGAGCGAGCTGGAGCAGGCCGAGCTCGGCCAGGCGCGGGTCCTCCGCGAGGCCGGCGAGCAGGGCGGGGTCGTCGGCGCGCAGGTACGACGAGGCGGCGCCGGCGCGCAGCCGCCCGTGCCGGCGCGCGGCGTCCCGCACCAGGTACTCCAGGCCCTGCGGCACCGGGCCGCGCCCGAACGACGCGAGCGTGTCGAGCAGGTCGTCGGCGGTCAGTCCCTCGTCGAGCGCGCGGCGCACCGAGTCGGGCGTGAACCGCACGGTGATCGCGCCGCCGCGGGACTCGACCGTCGCGGCGCGGTCGATCAGCGCCTCGAGCTCGGGCGACGGGCGGCCGGGCACGATGCCCGTGAGGTCGCCCTGCAGCAGCAGGTCGCCGACCTCGGGGGACAGGCCCTGCGCGAACGCCTCGGCGGCGGCGTCGGGGTCGTGCGCGGCGATCGTCCGCTCGGTTCCGGTCGCGGCGCCGGTGGCAGGCCCGGGCGCGCGGGGGAGCAGCGCTCGGCCCGCCTCGCTGAGCGCACCCGCGCCCAGCACGCCGACGCGTGCGGCCTCCGTCAGCACCGACTCCACCGCGGTCAGCGGCGGCACCGAGCGCGGCGTCGCCCAGCCCAGCGCCCCGACGACCTCGTGCGCGCTCGGCGCGCGACCCGGGACCCGTGCGAGCACCCCCAGCACCGCGGCGCGCAGCCGCGGCGCCCACGGCCGGGACAGCTCGGGGTCGAGCGCCGCGATCAACGAGCCGCGCTCGTCACGCGACCCCACGAGCCACGGCGTGCGCGTGGTCGCCAGCCACGCGGACGCGAGCGCGACCCACCGCGTGGGCAGGTCGAGCCCCCGCCACGAGTCGAGCTCGACCGTCGGGACGAACGTCGCGGGCTCGTCGTCGTCCTGTGCCAGCAGCCCCGCCGCGAACGCGAGCTCGACGACGAACGCCGCCTCCCCCTCGTCGACCTCGAGGAGCTGCGCGGTGCGCCGCAGCTCGCGCACCGCGAGCCCGCCGGCCCGCAGCACGCCCGGCGGCTCGTGCTCCCACGCGCGCAGGAGCCGAGCGACGAGCCGCGCACACCGCTCGCCCGCGCTCGCCGACTCCGCGGCGACCGTCGCCGGTGCGCGCAGCGGGGAGCCCGTGAGGTCCGGCGGCGCCGCGACCTCGCGGTGCGTGCGGCCGCCCCGCAGCGCGAGCGCGACCGAGGCGGGCAGCAGGACGTGCCGGCCGCTGCCGCGCACGAGCAGCCCGCGCGCCACGAGCAGGGCGACCGCGTCGCCGGCGGTCGAGCCCGGCGCGGGGGCCAGGCCCACGGGCGGCCCCCACATGAGGGCGTCGAGCACCGCGCGGGCGGGGGCGGCCAGCGGCTCGTCGTCGGACGGGAGCGTGACCGGCTCGGGCGGGCCGGCGACCTCGACGGCCAGACCCGCGGGATGCGCGTCGAGCAGGTCGCCCAGCCCGGGCGCCACCCGCAGCCGGGCCCCGCCCGCCGCCGACGCGGCGGTCCCGGCGGCGTGGTCGTCCGACGCGTCGGTGTCGGGGTAGAGCAGCGCGAGGGCGAGCGCGTCGTCGACCGCGCGCGCGACCTCGTCGTGCGGGCCGCCCGCGACCGCGTCCTGCAGCCGCGTGCTCGTCGCCCCGTCGAGCACGACCGCGGCCTCGAGGACCTGCAGCACCACGGCGTCCACGGACGCGAGCGCGCGCTCGAGGCTCGCCCGGCCCGTCGCGCGCACCGCGAGCGACGTGACGTTGCCCGGCGACGGCGAGGCGAGGTCCGGGCGGCGCGCGAGCAGCGCGCCGAGACGCTCGTCGGACGACGACCGCAGGAACCCGGTGAACGTGGACATCCGCACCACGATACGTGGCACCCGCTCGCGCGCGCCGGGGCGGTCGGCCACCGGAGCCCGCGAGGGACGGTGGTGGCTGCGGCAGCTGCGGGGCCTGCGGGACCTGCGGGACCTGCGGCCACGAGGCATCGGGCGAAGAGGGATAACGTCAGCCCGACGGACGCGCGAGGAGGACGACGTGAGCGAGCTGACCGGGCTGTACGAGGACGCGCAGGCGATGCTGCCGGAGCTGGCGGCGCTGCGGCACGAGCTGCACAAGGTGCCCGAGCTCGCGCTCGACCTGCCCAAGACGCAGGCGCTCGTACTCGACGCCTTGGACGGGCTCGGCCTCGAGGTCACGGTCGGCGACGGGCTGAGCTCGGTCGTCGCGGTGCTCCACGGCGCGCGCCCCGGACCTGCGGTGCTGCTGCGCGGCGACATGGACGCCCTGCCCGTGACCGAGCAGACCGGCGAGCCGTTCAGCTCCGAGCACGACGGGCTCATGCACGCGTGCGGGCACGACATGCACGTCGCAGGCCTCGTCGGTGCGGCCCGCCTGCTCGCCGCGCGTCGCGACGAGATCGCCGGGTCGGTGGTCTTCATGTTCCAGCCCGGTGAGGAGGGCGACGGCGGCGCCGAGCTGATGATCCGCGACGGCGTGCTCGACGCCGCGGGTCAGCGCGTGGTCGGCGCGTACGGCGTGCACGTCTCGTCGGGGCTGCTGCCGGGCGGTGTGGTCGGCGGACGGCCCGGGACGCTCATGGCCGCACCCGACTCCGTGACCGTCACCGTGCGCGGCGCGGGCGGGCACGGCTCGGCGCCCCACCGCGCGCTCGACCCCGTGCCCGTCGCCGCGGAGATCGTCCTCGCGCTGCAGGCCATG
This sequence comes from Cellulomonas persica, assembly GCF_007989825.1. Classification (GTDB taxonomy): domain Bacteria; phylum Actinomycetota; class Actinomycetes; order Actinomycetales; family Cellulomonadaceae; genus Cellulomonas; species Cellulomonas persica. Next base: position 171,238 of record NZ_BJUA01000010.1, read on the forward strand.
GTCACGCGGCGGTTCGACGTGTTCGACCCGGTCGTCGTGACCGTCGGCTCGATGCACGCCGGCACGGCGAACAACGTCATCCCCGCGACCGCGACGCTCGAGATCACCGTCCGCACGTTCTTCGAGGCCACGTGGCTCGCCGCTCCCGAGCGGCTGCGCGAGGTGTGCGAGCACGTCGCGGCCGCGCACGGCCTGACCGCGGACGTCGACTACCAGCGCGGCTACCCGGTCACGGTCAACGACCCGCACGAGCTCGAGCGCACCGCGCGCCTGACGCGTGAGCTGCTCGGCGGCGACGCGTGGTTCGAGATGCCGGCGCCGCTCGCGGGCGGCGAGGACTTCTCGTACGTGCTGCAGGAGGTGCCGGGTGCGTTCGTGTTCGTCAGCGCCCTGACGCCGGGTGCCGACCCCGCGACCGCCGCGTACAACCACTCGCCGCACGCGCGGTTCGACGACTCGGCCCTCGCGACGAGCGCCTCGCTGCTGGCCGCGCTCGCGCTGGACCGCATCGCCGAGGGCTGACCCCGCCGCCGAGGGCGGGACGAGCTCCAGCAGACAGGACGCTCGGCGCCGAGGACGGAAAGGTCGTGCGCGGGCCGGTAGCCTTGCTCCGACGTAGCACTACTCACGACAGGGGTCCGCCGTGCCTACCGGCAAGGTCAAGTGGTTCGACACCGAGCGCGGGTTCGGGTTCATCGCTGCCGACGACGGCGGCGAGGTGTTCCTGCACGCCTCGGCGCTGCCTGCCGGCGTGACGGCACCCAAGCCGGGCACCAAGGTGGACTTCGGCGTCGCCGACGGCAAGCGCGGGCCGCAGGCGCTGTCCGTCAAGCTCCTCGACCCGATCCCGTCCGTGGCCAAGGCGCAGCGTCGCAAGCCCGACGAGATGGTCGTGCTCGTCGAGGACCTCATCAAGGTCCTCGACCGGGTCGGCGGCGACCTGCGCCGCGGCCGCTACCCCGACCCGGCGCGCGGCAAGGCGTACGCGACCGCCCTGCGTGCCGTCGCTGACGAGCTCGAGGGCTGACCATGGCCACCGCCACGCGGACCAAGGACGCCGTGCTGACCTCGGCGGTCGACCTCGCACGTGAGGTCGCGATCGAGATCGCCGTCGACCCTTCCGACGTGGGCGAGCACCTCGGCGTCGTCGTCGAGGGTGAGCGGCTCGTCTCGCACCGGTTCGCGTGCCTGTCGCGGGGGTACCGCGGCTGGGAGTGGACCGTCACGGTCGCCCGCGTGCCGCGCGGCCGCACCGCCACGGTCTGCGAGGCCGAGCTCCTGCCCGGACCGGACGCGATCCTCGGCCAGCCGTGGGTGCCGTGGTCCGAGCGCCTGCGCCCGGGGGACATCGGCCCCGGCGACGTGCTCCCGTTCCGCGCCGACGACCCGCGCCTCGAGCCCGGGTGGACCCCGACGGGTGACCCCGAGCTCGACGAGGTCGCGATCGACGAGCTGGCGCTCGCCCGCGTGCGGGTCCTGTCGCCGCAGGGCCGCGACGAGGCCGCCGAGCGCTGGTACCGCGGATCGCGCGGCCCGACGAGCGCCGGCGCGCTCGCGTCCGCGGCCGCGTGCTGGTCGTGCGGGTTCCTCGTCCCGCTGCAGGGCGCGCTCGGCACGGTGTTCGGTGTCTGCGCGAACGAGTGGTCGCCCGACGACGGCCGGGTCGTGTCCCTCGACCACGGCTGCGGCGCGCACTCCGAGACGGACGTCGAGCCGGCGCCCAGCGAGTGGCCCAGCCCCGACCCGCTCATCGACGAGCTGCGCGTCGAGCTGGTCACCCCGTCCCCGTCGTCCGACGAGACGCGTGCGTCCACCGACGCCGCCGTCGAGCCCGCCGACGAGGTTGCGGCGTCGGCCGACGAGCGCCCCCCGTCCGGCGTCGACGACGCGTCCGACGCTCCAGCCGACGACGTCGCCGAGACTCCCGACGCCGCCACCGTCGCGGCCGAGCTCGCGCTCGAGACGCCGACCGTCACGTCCGACGCGGACGCGCTCAGCGACGAGGTCGCGACCGGCACGGAGCCCATCGCGGCGGACCCCGCTGACGCGGCATCGGCAGTCGACGAGCCCGGTGCCCCGGCGCTGCTCGTCGACGTCCACACGGAGGCGCCCGTCGCCGCGAGCGGCGACGCCGAGGCGACGTCGGACGCGGTCGTCGACGTGGTCACCCTCGACGTGGTCGTCGAGACCGATGCCGAGACCGCCGGCCGCGCAGCCGACAGCCCCGACGGCGTCGCCGACGCGAACGCCGACGGTGACGGCTCTGCCGACGCGACCGACGAGGGCGTCGCTGACGCCGGGACCGGCTCGCCCGACGCGGAGCAGTGACGCAGGACCGGTTCGGCACCGCCGCGCTCCGTGCGGCGGCCCTGACCGCCTGGCGGGCCTCGCCTGCGCGTCTGCGTGAGGACGCGAACGTCGAGGAGGACCATGCGCGCGGCTACTACCGCGACCGTGTGATCGTCGAGCTCGCGCAGAACGCCGCGGACGCCGCGGTCCGTGCCGGTGTCCCCGGTCGGCTCCTGCTGCGGCTCGCGCACACCGACGAGGGCACGACGCTCGTCGCCGCCAACACCGGCACCCCGCTCGACGAGACGGGCGTCGCGGCGCTGTCCTCGATGCGGGCCTCGGCGAAGCGCGGCCAGGCGGGGGTCGTCGGCCGGTACGGCGTGGGCTTCGCGGCCGTGCGAGCGGTGTCCGACGAGATCAGCGTGCTCTCGACGTCGGGAGCCGTGCGCTTCTCGCTCGCGGACACCGCCGCGGAGCTCGCGGACGCCGCCGCCGAGGTCCGCGGCCTGGCGCAGGAGGTCGTGCGGCGTGACGGGTCGCTGCCCGCGCTGCGTCTGCCCTTCCCCGCCGAGGGGCGTCCGCCGGAGGGCTTCGACACCGCGGTGGTGCTCACCGTGCGCGACGAGGTCGCGGCCGACGAGGTGCGTGCGCTGCTGCACGCCGTCGACGACGCGCTCCTGCTCGCGCTGCCGGGTCTGACCGAGGTCGTCGTCGAGGACGAGACGTCCGACGGCGGACCGCGCCGTGTGGCCGACGTGACCTCGCGGTGGTTCGTCGCGACCGCGCAGGGCGACGTTCCGCGCGAGCTGCTCGCCGACCGCCCGGTCGAGGAGCGCGACGCGGCCCGGTGGCGCGTGACCTGGGCGGTGCTGCGGGATGCGGTGCCCTCCGCCGACCGCGCCCCCGACCCGTTCGCCGACGCCGCGCGGGGGCCCGCCGCGGCCTCGCGCGTGGTGCACGCCCCGACCCCGACCGACGAGCCGCTCGACCTGCCCGCGCTGCTCGTCGCGACGCTCCCGCTCGACCCGACGCGTCGCCACGTCGCCCCCGGGCGCCTGACCGACGAGCTCCTGCGCCACGCCGCTGACGTGTACGCGCACCTCGCCGAGCAGCTCGCGCAGGAGGGCCGCGACCCGCTCGTGCTCGTCCCGACGACCCTGCCGGCCGGCCCCCTCGAGACGGCCCTGCGCCCCCTCCTCGTCGACCGCCTCGCCACCGCCCCGATCCTCACCCCCGCCACCCAGCACCGGGTCCGTCCCGAGCTGCCGGACGCCGGAGCATCCAAGGGTTCGTCGGACGACGACGCCGCGTCCCAGCGCTCGCTCCAGCCTGGGCGGCCGGGTGTCGGGGTGGCCCTTGGGTCGGTCTCGTCCGGGGACTCGGGTGGGGCGTCCGGGCGGGTCGGGGACGGAGACGGCGAAGGGCGGGCCGAGGTCCGGCTGGTCGCGCCGCGGAGGGCTGTGGCCGTCGCCGGGGGTGGGCCTGCCGAGGCGCTGGCTGTGCTGGGGCGGCCGGTCGGTGGGCTCGTCGTCGTGCCGGGCGGACGGGAGGCGCAGGCGCGGCTGCTCGGCGTCGACGTGCGCCCGCTCGCGGACCTGGTCGAGCAGCTGGGCGCCGACGACGACTGGTCCGCGCTCTACGACGCCCTCGACGCCCTGGCGGCGGCCGACCCCGCGGGGCTCGAGTCGCTCGCGAACGTGCCCGTCCTGCTCGCGGACGGTCGCCTGGTCCGAGGCCCGCGCGGGACGGTCATGCTGGACGCCGAGCTCGCGTCGTCGGTCGAGCCGGTGGTCGGCACCCTGGCTCGCTGGGGCGTGCGCGTGATCGACGCGGGCGCCGCGCACCCGCTGCTCGAGCGGCTGGGCGCGCAGGTGCCGGACGCCCTGGGGCTGCTGAGGCTCCCGCCCGTCCGGCAGGCGGTGCTCGCGTGGGACGAGGACGACGAGCTCGACGAACCCGACCTCACGACGACCGTGCTCACGCTCGTCGCCGCGGCCCTCCCGCCGCGCGACCCGGCGCGATGGACGGCGACTACCGGCGCCGCGCAGGCGCTGCCCGGTGACGTCCGCGAGTGGCTCGCGCTCCTGCCGATCGGCGCGGCGACCGGCGAGCGGG
>NZ_BJUA01000011.1 GCF_007989825.1 Cellulomonas persica
CACGGGGTGGCTTCTTCTGTTTCCCGACACATTGTTCCGGGACGAGTGGCGCGAACCAGTTGTCGTGCACGTCCAGCGGCTGTGCGCGCCCTGGTTTCCCTGCGGGCGGCCGGGCCGGCTCCATGGGCGCGGCGAACGTGGCGACGTCGGTGGTGCGGGATCGGGGAGCGGAGTTGTTGCCGTGGCGTCGAGCGTCACGTCCTGGCGACCGCGATCCGTGCGGTGCGAGCGCGCGACGGATGAGACGATGTTCGCTCACGCGAGGAGAGCACATACATGAACAGCGACGACACCACGGGCCGCGACGAAGGCCGCTCGAGAGACCAGCACCGTCGCACGGGCGACGCCGGACGCCGGGACGACGTCCGGCGGGGATCGAGCGAGAGCGGGCGCGCGCAGGCGGGCCGCTCGTCCGGGCGTCCCACGGGGTCGTCAGGTCAGCGGCGCGGTGGGTCGTACGGGCGCTCCGACGACCGGTCGGCTGCTCGTCGCGGTGACGCCGCGCCTGGTCGCGGTGGCGACTGGCGGACGGCGGCTGGTCAGGGCCCGGGCGGCTCGCGCGGTGAGCGTCGCTCTGACGCAGGCGGCGAAGAGCGCTCGTCCGGCAGCTCACGTACCGCGCGCGGCGGGTCGTACGGCTCGGGTGAGCGGTCGTACGGCAACAGCCGGCGGACCGACGGTGCCGGGTCGTCCGGTGCGCGGCCGTACGGCGAGCGATCGTCCGGTTCACGCTCGTACGCCGACCGTGAGCGTTCGGCACGCGATGCACGGCCGTACGAAGGCGGCCAGAGTTCGTCCCGCGGCGGGCAGCGCCCCGACGCGCGGGGCCCGCGTTCGTCGGGCTCGCGCGGCTACGAGGGTGGCTCGCGTTCGTCGGGCTCACGCTCGTACGAGGATGGTCTGCGTTCATCGGGTTCGCGTGCCTACGAGGCCGGTGGGCGCCCGTCCGGTCCTGGCGGGCGCTCCGGCGGCGCGGCGAGCTCGGGTGACCGGCGCGGTGCTGCGGGTCCTCGCGGTGTGGCCGGCGATCGCTCGCGTGGATCGTGGAGTGCGAGCACGGAGCGACAGGGGCCGCAGCAGCGCGGCCACGGTGACGACAGCCGCGGCGGATACCGCGGCGGCCATGGTGGCGGACAGCGTGGCGAGCGCTCGTCCGGCGCGGCCGGTGACGAGCGTCGGACGAGCTGGCGCGACGGGGATCAGCACTCGGGTGCCGGTCGCGACCGGTCCGGTCGCACGGGCGACGACGTTCGTCGCGACCGGCCGTACGTCGCGGGCGAGCGTGCGGCGTCGCGTGGTCGCGACGGGCGTGGGTCGCGCCCCTCCTCGGAGCGTGACGCCTCCGCACGCTGGGCGGGTCGTCCGCAGGACGACCGTGCTCGCGGTGCACGTCCTCGCGACGACCGCCCCGGTGCGGGCGGCGACGGGCGCGGTCAGGGCCCCCGTCGTGAGTGGACCGACGGCGGACGCGATCGGGGTCGCCAGGATGTTCGTCGTCCCGGTGGCGACACGCGCCGTGGTCGTGACGGGCTGAGCAACGACGCCTTCGCGCGTCCGTCGTGGTCGCGCGGTTCGGGTTCCGCTCCGTCGGGTCGACCCGGCGCGGACCCGCGTGGGGGCGAGCGGCGGCCGACGCGTCCGCCGCAGGACCAGCGCGTGTCCGGCCCGGAGATCCCCGAGGACGTCGTGTTCGGCGACCTCGACCGGGCGGCGCGGGCACCCCTGCGGACGCTGTCGAAGGAGAACGCGAACCAGGTCGGGCGTCACCTGGTGATGGTCGGGCGGCTGCTCGACGTGGACCCTGAGCTGGCGTACGAGCACGCGCAGGCCGCGGTGCGCAGCGGGGGACGCGTCGACGTCGTGCGTGAGGCGGCGGGCCTCGCGGCCTACCGCACGGGCCGGTACGCCGAGGCGTTGCGGGAGCTGCGCACGGTGCGACGGCTCAACGGCTCGTCGGAGCACCTGGCGATCATGGCCGACTGCGAGCGAGGGCTCGATCGTCCGGAACGGGCGATCGCGCTCGCGCAGACGCCCGAGGCCGAGACGCTGCCGGCGGACGCACGGGTCGAGCTCGCCATCGTCGTGAGCGGCGCCCGCCTCGACCTCGGCGAGCCCGAGGCTGCCGTCGCGGCGCTCGGCACGGCCGAGGTGCGCGCCGCCACGGGTGCCCTCGCGGTGCGGGTCGCCGTCGCGCGGGCGACCGCGCTGGAGGCGGCGGGACGCGTGAGCGAGGCCGAGGGCGAGCTCGCACGGTTCACCCCCGAGCAGCTCGCGGAGGCGACCGGCGAGGGTGCGCAGGACGAGGACGACGAGGTCGTCGTGTTCGACCTCGCGGACGACGACGAGATGCCCGTGGACGAGGACGCTCGCGAGAGCGCCGGCCCACGGACGGACGACGAGGACGGCAGCGACGACGTCGCGGGAGACGAGGACGCCGTCGCTGCGGCTCAGCCTGAGGCGCCCGCGGACGACGTGGCCGTCGACGGCGAGCCGGAGCGCGACAGCTCGGCGCAGGAGAGCAGCGGGGAGACCCAGCAGTGAAGGCAGGACTGGTCGGGGCGCCCGTGGCGCCCGCCGAGGCGTACGACCTGGCGCTCGTCGACCTCGACGGGGTGGCGTATCGCGGGCACGAGCCGATCGAGCACGCGGCGGACGGGCTGACGGGTGCGCGTGAGCGCGGCATGCGGCTGGTGTTCGTCACCAACAACGCGTCGCGCGAGCCCGAGTCGGTCGCGGACCAGCTCACCGGGCTGGGCATCCCGACGACGCCGGCCGAGGTGATGACCGCGGCGCAGGCCGCGGCGCAGCTCCTGCGGTCGCGCCTCGAGCGGGGCGCGCGCGTGCTCGTGGTGGGCGGCGCGGGTCTGCGGACCGCGGTGCGGCAGGCGGGCTACGAGGTCGTCGACTCGGCGGACGACGAGCCTGCGGCGGTCGCGCAGGGCTTCGCGCCCGAGGTCGGGTGGGCGCAGCTCGCCGAGGCCGCGTACGCGATCGAGCGCGGTGCGTGGCACGTGGCGTCGAACCTGGACCTGAGCCTGCCGACGGCGCGCGGCTTCGCGCCCGGCAACGGCTCGCTCGTCGGCGCGGTGCGCGCCGCCACGGGGGTGACGCCCGACAGCGCGGGCAAGCCGTCGCCGACGATGTACCGGATGGCGGTCGAGCGGGCTGGGGCGCGGGACGCGCTCGTCGTCGGCGACCGGCTGGACACGGACCTGGCGGGAGCCCGGTCGGGCGGATTCGTCGGTCTGCACGTGCTCACGGGCGTCAGCTCCGCGCGCGACGACGTGCTCGCCCACCCCGGGGAGCGCCCGCACCTGATCGGGGCCGACCTGCGCGCCCTGCACGAGCCGCACCCCGAGCCCGAGCCAGGGCCCGAGGGTTGGTGGACGTGTCGCGGGGCGTCGGCGCGTGTCGTGGACGGCGTGCTCGAGCTCGGGCGAGGCGGCGACGGGTCGCCGGCGTCCCAGCTCGACGAGGTGCGCGCCGCGTGCGCGGCGGCGTGGTCCGCGGTCGACGCGGGCGCGACCCTCGACGAGTCGAGCGTGCCTGAGCTCGCGACCGATCTTGCGTGAGGACGCGCTTGCGTGAGGGTGGGCGCGCGGGGAGGCGGGGGCGTCCGGCGGTGCCGGCGTGGTCTCACCCGTGCGCGAGGCGCGGTGCTGCACACGGGTGACGGGGCCGGCCCCGGAGGCAGCAGGGAGGCCGACGCCTGTGAGTTGAGCCCGCGGGGCGTCCGGGCCTGCGGGTAGCGTGGGGCGCGCCTGGTGCGCCAGCATCCGCTGACGTGCGCCGGGCATCCGCGGACCAGCGCCACATCCGCGGACCAGCAGCGGCCCGGACAGGTACGCCCAGCGAGACAAGGAGGCCGTCGTCGTGGACGACACGCAGCGTGCGAGCATGCCTTCCCCGGCCGAGCTCTCGGCCCGGGTGCGCGCGGCCGCGATCCGTGACGAGGCCGGACCGGCAGCCGACGTCGAGCGCGGCCCGGTCGAGCCCGGGCAGACCGGTGACGCCGCGGTCGACGAGGCGCTGCGCGTGCTGGACGGGCTCGCCGAACGTCCGCTGACCGAGCACGTCGCGGCGTTCGACGCCGTGCACGGCGCCCTTCAGGACCGTCTGGCCGAGGCGCAGGGCTGACGGCGTGACGACCCGACTCGACACCGAGCTGGTGCGGCGAGGCCTGGCCCGCTCGCGCCGCCACGCGGGGGAGCTGATCGCCGCGGGGCGCGTCCTCGTCGACGGTCAGCCCGCCCGGCGTAGCGCGACGTCGGTGACGCCCGAGCTCGGCGTCACCGTCGCGGCCACCGACGAACCGGAGTACGCCTCCCGCGCGGGTCACAAGCTCGCGGGCGCGCTGGAGGCCCTGCCCGCGCTCGCCGTGAGCGGGCGGGCGTGCCTGGACGCCGGTGCGAGCACGGGTGGCTTCACCGATGTCCTGCTGCGCCGCGGCGCGGCCTCCGTGTGCGCGGTCGACGTCGGCCACGACCAGCTCGTCGAGCGGTTGCGGCTCGACCCGCGGGTCGAGGTGCGCGAGGGCGTCAACGTGCGCACGCTCGCTGCGGGCGACGTGCTGCCGGCTCCGTCGCTCGTCGTCGCCGACCTGTCGTTCATCTCGCTCCCGTTGGTGCTGCCCGCGCTCGCCGCGGTCGCGGCCGATGACGCGGACCTGCTGGTCATGGTGAAACCGCAGTTCGAGGTCGGGCGTGAGCGCCTGGGCTCGGGCGGCGTCGTGCGTGACGTCGGGCTGCGCGCCGACGCGGTCGTCGGGGTGGCGCGGGCCGCGGCCGAGCTCGGTCTCGCGGTGCGCGGGGTCGTGACGAGCCCGCTGGCCGGACCGAGCGGCAACGTGGAGTACTTCCTGTGGCTGACGCCGCGGCCGTCGCCCGAGGTGCCCGCCGAGCGGATCGCGAGCGTGGTGCGCGGCGAGGCGCCCGGAGGTGAGCTGTGACGCGCCGAGCCCTGATCGTCACGCACCGCGGACGCCGTGCCGCGGTGACCGCGACGCGTGAGGCCGTGCGGGTGCTCGAGTCCGCGGGGATCGAGGCGGTGCTGGCCGCCGAGGACGCGGTCGCGAGCGACCTGCCGGAGTTCGAGCTCGCCGTCGTGCTCGGCGGTGATGGAACGATCCTGCGCGCCGCCGAGCTCACGCGCGGCACGCGCGTGCCGTTGCTCGGTGTGAACCTCGGCCACGTCGGTTTCCTCGCCGAGAGCGAGCGGGACGACGTGGGCGAGGCCGTGCGCCGGCTCACGGAGGGCGACTTCGAGGTCGAGGAGCGGGTCACGCTGCACGTGCGCGTCCTGCTGCCGGACGGTCAGGAGCGCACCGACTGGGCGCTCAACGAGGCGGCGCTCGAGAAGGGTGACCGCTCGCGGCTCCTGGAGGTCGCCGTCGAGGTCGATGGACGGCCGCTGTCGAGCTTCGGGTGCGACGGCGTCGTGGCCGCGACCGCGACGGGGTCGACGGCACACGCGTTCTCCGCGGGCGGCCCGGTCGTGTGGCCGGACGTCGACGGCATGATCCTCGTGCCGGTTGCCGCCCACGCGCTCTTCGCCCGCCCGCTGGTCGTCGGTCCGGGCAGCCGGCTCGCGCTCGAGGTGCTCGAGCGGTCGCCGTCGCCCGGCCAGCTGACCTGCGACGGTCGCAGGACCCTCGAGGTCCCGCAGGGCGCGCGCGTCGAGGTGACGCGCAGCGACGTCCCGGTGCGGCTCGCGCGGCTCTGGCCCGCACCGTTCACGACACGGCTGGTGCAGAAGTTCGCGTTGCCCGTCGAGGGGTGGCGGGGCCGCGCCGAGCTCGACGACGAGGCGGGTGCCAGGTGATCGAGGAGATCCGGATCGCCGATCTCGGCGTGATCGGCAGCGCCGAGGTGGTGCTCGGGCCCGGTCTCACCGTGCTGACCGGCGAGACCGGTGCGGGCAAGACCATGGTGCTCACGGCGCTGTCGCTGCTGCTCGGCGGCAAGGCCGACCCGGCGACCGTGCGGACGGGCGCCTCGGGCGCCTCGGTCGAGGGGCGTGTCGTGCTCGCCGCGGACCACCCGGCGCTCGCCCGCGCGCTCGAGGCCGGTGGCGAGACGGACGACGACGGGAGCCTGCTCCTGGTGCGCACGGTCGGTGCGGCGGGGGAGTCGGGCACGGGTCGCTCGCGCGCCTTCGTCGGTGGCCGGTCGGTGCCGCAGGCGGTGCTCGCCGAGCTCGCCGAGACGCTGGTCACGGTGCACGGGCAGGCGGACCAGGCGCGGCTGCGCTCGCCCGCGCACCAGCGTGCGGCGCTCGACGAGTTCGCGGGCCCGGAGCACGCGAGCACGCTGCGCGCGTACCGCGACGCGTGGGCCGAGCGGGCCCGGGTCCGCCAGGAGCTGGCCGAGCTCGTCGAGCGCGCGCAGGACCGCTCGCGCGAGGCGGAGCTCCTGCGGCTCGGTCTCGCGGAGGTCGAGCGCGTCGACCCGCAGCCCGGCGAGGACGTCGAGCTCGCGACCGAGGAGCAGCGCCTCGCGCACGCCGAGGAGCTGCGCGTCGCGGCGGCGACGGCCCACACCGCGCTCGCGGGGGACGAGAGCGGGGCCGAGCCGGCCAGCGCGACGGACCTCGTCGAGCACGCCCGTCGAGCGCTCGAGCACGTCGCCGGGCACGACCCCGCGCTCGCCGAGCTCGCGACGCGGGTGGGAGAGGCGGGCTACCTCCTGGCGGACGCCGCCGCGGAGCTGTCCGCGTACGCGGGTGACCTGGCGGCCGACCCCCGTCGGCTCGAGGTCGTCAACCAGCGGCGCGCCGAGCTTGCGACGCTCACGCGCGCCTACGGCAGCGACGTCGCCGAGGTGCTCGAGTGGTCCCGGACCGCCGGCCTGCGTCTGCTCGAGCTCGAGGGCGGCGACCAGCGCATCGAGGATCTGCGCGCGCGCGGGGACGCGCTCGACGCACGGCTGCGCGAGCTCGCGGGAGTCCTGAGCGCGACGCGCACCGCGGCCGCCGAGCGGCTGGCCACGGTGGTCTCGGCCGAGCTCGCCGGGCTGGCGATGGCCGGGGCGCGCGTCGAGGTGGAGGTGACCGCCTCCGAGGAGCTCGGTCCGTACGGCGGCGACGACGTCGCGATGCTGCTCGTCCCGCACGCGGGATCCCCCGCGCGGCCGCTCGGCAAGGGCGCGTCGGGAGGGGAGCTGTCCCGCGTGATGCTGGCGCTCGAGGTCGCGCTCGCGGAGGGTGCCGGAACCGACCGGCCGGGGACCTTCGTGTTCGACGAGGTCGATGCCGGCGTCGGTGGCAAGGCGGCCGTCGAGGTCGGGCGCAGGCTCGCGTCGCTCGCCCGCGACAGCCAGGTCCTCGTCGTCACGCACCTCGCCCAGGTCGCGGCTTTCGCGGACCATCACCTCGTCGTCACGAAGTCCTCACACAACGGTGTCGACGTCGTGACCGCCTCGGACGTGACGTCCGTCACGGACGAGGCCCGTGTACGCGAGCTGGCCCGCATGCTCAGCGGTCAGGAGGACTCGGACGCGGCACGCGCGCACGCAGCCGAGCTCCTGGAGCTGTCTGGCGTGGGACGATGACGGACGATGAGATCCACGCTCCGTCGTCGCCCGCCCACGCCTGAACCCGGTATCGCCGGGTCCGCCCGTGTCGACCGTCGCACCAAGTCGCTGACGAAGCGGCTGCGCGCCGGCGAGATCGCCGTCATCGACCACGAGGACCTCGACCGCGTCTCGGCCGAGGCGCTCGTCGCCTGCCAGCCGGCCGCGGTGCTCAACGCCGCGCGCTCGACGTCCGGCCGCTACCCGAACCTCGGCCCCGAGATCCTGGTCGGGGCGGGCATCCCGCTCGTCGACGACCTGGGTCCCGACGTCATGGCGATCCCCGAGGGCCACCAGCTGCGGGTGCTCGACGGCGCGGTCTACGACGGCGACACGCTCGTCGCGGAGGGCGTGGAGCAGACGTCCGCGATCATCGCGCTCGCGATGGAGGAGGCCCGCGCGGGCCTGTCCGTCCAGCTCGAGTCGTTCGCGGCGAACACGATGGACTACCTGCGACGCGAGCGGGACCTCCTGCTCGACGGTGTCGGTGTGCCGGACATCGACACGCGCATCGACGGCCGCCAGGTGCTCATCGTCGTGCGCGGGTACCACTACAAGGAGGACCTGGTCACGCTGCGGCCGTACATCCGCGAGTACCGGCCGGTGCTCATCGGGGTCGACGGTGGTGCGGACGCGATCCTCGAGGCCGGCTGGCGGCCGGACATGATCGTCGGCGACATGGACTCGGTCTCGGACCGCGCCCTGACCTGCGGCGCCGAGGTGGTCGTGCACGCGTACCGCGACGGCCGCGCACCCGGCATCGCCCGGGTCGAGCAGCTCGGCGTGCCGCACGTCGTGTTCCCGGCGACCGGCACGAGCGAGGACGTCGCGATGCTGCTGGCAGACGACAAGGGCGCTGAGCTCATCGTCGCGGTCGGCACGCACGCGACCCTGGTCGAGTTCCTCGACAAGGGCCGCTCGGGCATGGCCAGCACGTTCCTCACCCGGCTGCGGGTCGGCGGCAAGCTCATCGACGCCAAGGGCGTCTCCCGGCTGTACCGGCAGCGGATCTCCAACCTGCAGCTCACCCTCCTGGTGCTCGCCGGCCTGCTCGCGCTCGGCGTCGCGCTCGCCTCCACCGAGGCCGGCCAGACGTTCTTCGGGCTCGTGGGTGCGCGCATCGACGACTTCACCTCGTGGGTCCGCGGCCTCTTCGGAGGCGGCGCATGAGCACCCACCGGACCGACGGAAAGACCACCTCGTGATCGACTTCCGCTATCACCTCGTCTCGCTCATCTCGGTGTTCCTCGCGCTCGCCGTGGGGATCGCCCTGGGCGCCGGTCCTCTCAAGGAGACGATCGGCGACACGCTGACCGGCCAGGTCGACCAGCTGCGCACCGAGAAGGACGAGCTGCGCACGCAGCTCGACGCGACCTCCGGCGACCTCGCGGACGCCCAGGAGTTCGTCGACGCCGCGGGTCCCGCGCTGCTCGCGGGCTCGCTCGAGGACCGTCGCGTCGCGGTGATCGCCCTCGGCGACGTCCCGGAGGGGGAGCGGACCGCGATCGACGACCGGCTCGCGCAGGCGGGGGCGACCGTCACGGCGCACGCCGCGCTCACCGACGCGTGGTACGACCCGGACCTGCGGTCGTTCCGCAACGCTCTCGTCGGTCTGCTTCTCGAGAACCTCGACCCCGCACCGGCCGACGACGCGACGCTCGACGAGCAGCTCGCGCAGGCGCTCGTACAGGGCCTCACGGGCGCCGACCCGGCGTCGCCGGACGCCCTGACGGCCGACGCGACCAACGTGCTGGCGATCCTGTCGCAGGGCGACAACCCCATGATCACGCTCGCGGACCCGGTCGTGACGGGCGCCGATGCGGTCGTCGTGCTCGGCGTCCCGACGCAGCCCGCGACGGACGCCGCCGCGACGCCCACGCCGGGCGCGGACTCCGACGCCGACAAGGATGTCGTCGCCGCCCAGGTCGCCGTGGTCGCGGCGGCCCAGGAGCTCTCCGAGGGCGCGGTCCTGGCGGACGGGCAGCGTGGCAACGGCAGCCTGGTCGACGCCGTGCTGGCCGACGAGACGCTCGCCGGTGCCCTGACGACGGTCTCGGGCGCGGACGTCGTCACCGGCCAGGTCTCGACCCCGCTCGCCCTCGCGGCGCGGATCGCCGGGACGAACGGTCACTACGGCTTCGGCGACGACGAGACCCCGGTGCCCCCGGTGGTCGAGCTCGCGCCCGTCGACCGCACGCCGGTCGTGGACCCGGACACGCAGACGCCGGACGGCGGGACGACCGACGACGAGACCGCGGACGCGGGGAGCGGGGGATGAGCCTCGCGCGCCGGTTCGGCGCGGCCGTGACCGCACGCACCGTCACCGCGGTCGTGCGGGCGGTGCTCGAGGAGCACGCACCCGGCGGTCAGCAGCGCTGGCTGCGGACCAACCACCGCGGCGAGCCCGTGAGCATGCTCGAGGGTCCCGCCGTCGCGGCGGGTCTGGTCGCCGGCGCGGTGCTCGCCGCGCCCAGCGCGCGCGCCGCGGGAGCCGTCGGGATCGCGACGGCCGCGGGTGCGGCGTTCGGCATCGTCGACGACCTCGCCGAGGACCTCGACGACCGTCGCAAGGGCCTGCGTGGTCACCTCGGCGCGCTGGCCCACGGACGCGTCACCACGGGCGGCCTCAAGGTGCTCGGCATCGGCGCGGGAGCGCTGCTGGCCGCGGCGATCGCGACCCCGCGCACGGCCGCGGACGGCAGCCGTCGCGGGCTCCTCGGGTGGGGCACGGACGTCGCGCTGTCCGGCGCCCTGATCGCCTCGACGGCCAACCTCGTCAACCTGCTCGACCTGCGTCCTGGGCGGGCGCTCAAGGCGACGTCGATCGCGGCGCTCCCGCTGAGCGTGGCGTCCGGTCCGGGTGGTGTCGCAGCCGCCGCGACGATCGGCGCTGCGGCCGCGGCGGCCGACCAGGACCTCGCCGAGACCGACATGCTGGGCGACGGCGGCGCCAACGCCCTCGGGGCGGCGCTCGGGTCGGCACTCGTGCTGAGCGCACCGCGTCCGGTGCGGCTCGCGGCGCTCGCCGCCGCGGTGGGGCTGACCGCGGCCAGCGAGAAGGTGAGCTTCACGGCCGTCATCGAGGCGACCCCCGTGCTGCGGGACATCGACCGGTGGGGTCGCCGGCCGGTGCACGCCCCCGCACCGAGCGCGTGAGCCCCGGGGCTCGCCGGGCGCTGAGCGGGCTGGCCGGCGCGGCGGCGATGATCGCCGCGGTGACCGTGCTGTCCCGGTTGCTGGGGTTCGCCCGCTGGTTGCTGCAGGCGTCCGAGGTGGGACCCGGCGCGATCGGTGACGCGTACAACTCCGCGAACCTCCTGCCCAACGTGCTCTTCGAGGTCGCCGCGGGTGGCGCTCTCGCGGGTGCGCTGGTGCCGCTGCTGGCCGGCCCCATCGCCCGCGGTGACCGGCGCGAGGTCGAGCGGACCGCCTCGGGTGCGCTCGGCTGGACGTTGCTGGTCCTCGCGCCGCTCGCCGCCCTGCTGGCGGTGCTCGCTACCCCGATCGCGCACGCGCTCGCGCACGAGCCCGAGCAGGTCGACCTCATCCGGTTCTTCATCCTGGTCTTCGCGATCCAGGTCCCGATGTACGGGGTCGCGGTCCTGCTGTACGCGGTGCTCCAGGCCCACAAGCGCTTCTTCTGGCCCGCGTTCGCGCCCGTGATCTCCTCGCTCGTCGTCATGGCGACCTACGTCGTCTACGGCGCGCTCGCGAACGGCGAGCAGTCCGACCCGACCGCGCTCGAGAGCAACGCGCTCGACGTGCTGGCGTGGGGCACGACGCTCGGCGTCGCGGCGATGTGCCTGCCGATGTTCGTCCCCGTCCACCGCCTGGGCGTGCGCCTGAGGCCCACGCTGCGCTTCCCCGACGGCGTGGGCGTGCGGCTGCGGCGGCTCGCCCTCGCGGGGGTCGGTGCCGTGGCGGCGCAGCAGCTCGCGCTGCTCGTGATCATGAAGGTCGCGTGGTGGCAGCCGTACGCCGACGAGGGCACGCTGACGCGGTTCCTGTACACGCAGCAGGTGTACCTGCTGCCGTACGCGGTGCTCGTCGTGCCGCTGGCCACGTCGTCCTTCCCGCGGATCGCCGCGCGTGCGTCGGCGGGCGACGTCGCCGGCTTCGCACGGATGGCGGCGGTCACGACGCGCGGGGTGCTCGTCGCGGCCGCGGCGGGCGTCGCGGCCGTGGTCGCGGCCGCCGGCGCGGTCGCCACCGTGTTCGCGGTGGTCGCCGACGACGCGACGGTCGCGGCCGAGATGGGGCCGGCGCTGACCTGGATGATGCCCGGGCTGGTCGGCTTCGCCCTGCTGTTCCACGTCTCGCGCGCGCTGTACGCGCTCGAGCGCGGGCGCCTCGCGGTCACGGCCAACGCGGTCGGCTGGGGCGTCGTCGCGGTCGCGGCCGTCGTCCTGGTGCGCGTGCAGGCGCCCGCAGGTGGCGCCGTCGTCGCGATCGGTGCCGCGTCCAGCATCGGGATGCTCGTGGGCGGTGGCTGCGCGCTCGTGCTCCTGCGCCGCGCGGCGGGCCACGGTGCGCTCGGCGGGGTGCCGCGCACGCTCGTCGTCCTGGTGCTCGCGGTGGCCGTGGCGGCCGCAGCCGGCCGGTGGGTGGCCGACACGGTGCAGGAGGTCGCCGGCGACGGTGTCTGGACCGCGGTCGGTGCGGGCGCGGGCGGAGCCGTCGTGGCGCTCGTCGTCGTGGCGGGCGCGATGGCGCTGGGTGACCGCCGGACCGCCGTCGAGGTGCTTCGCGTCGAGCGCACGCCTGTCCCCGCGCAGGCGGTGACGCCGGACCTGCCGGAGGTCTGAGCGCCCGGGTCGCAGCACCCGCGTCGGAGCACCGCTCCGAGCAGCCGTGCCGCTGACGTCGGTGACGCCGAACGCAGGGCGTCGCCTCACCAGGGCGGGGACCGCGCCAGGAGGTGAGGTCAGTGGCCCGACTCACCCGCGTGGCCCACGGTCGCGGGCCCCCGCGTCGGGTAGGCTGGAATCCCGTGACAGAGCGCGCGCACCGACTCACCGGGCGGTCGGACCATCTGACCCGGCACATCTTCGTCACCGGGGGAGTTGCCTCCTCTCTCGGCAAGGGCCTGACGGCGAGCAGCCTCGGCCGACTCCTCCGCTCCCGTGGCCTGACCGTCACGATGCAGAAGCTCGACCCGTACCTGAACGTCGACCCCGGGACGATGAACCCGTTCCAGCACGGCGAGGTCTTCGTGACCGACGACGGTGCCGAGACGGACCTCGACGTCGGGCACTACGAGCGGTTCCTGGACGTCAACCTCGTCGGCACGGCCAACGTGACGACCGGCCAGGTGTACTCGCAGGTCATCGCCAAGGAGCGCCGCGGCGAGTACCTCGGTGACACCGTGCAGGTCATCCCGCACATCACCGACGAGATCAAGTCGCGGATGCGTGCGCAGGCGCACGAGGACGTCGACGTGATCATCACCGAGATCGGCGGCACGGTCGGCGACATCGAGTCGCTGCCGTTCCTCGAGGCCGCGCGCCAGGTGCGCCACGACCTCGGCCGCGACAACGTCTTCTTCCTGCACGTCTCGCTGCTGCCGTACATCGGTCCGTCGGGCGAGCTCAAGACCAAGCCGACCCAGCACTCGGTGGCCGCGCTGCGCAGCATCGGCATCCAGCCCGACGCCATCGTGCTCCGCGCCGACCGTGACGTGCCGGAGAGCATCAAGCGCAAGATCGCCCTGTTCTGCGACGTCGACACCGAGGGTGTCGTCACGGCCAAGGACGCGCCGAGCATCTACGACATCCCGCGCGTGCTGCACGCCGAGGGCCTCGACGCGTACGCGGTGCAGCGCCTCGGCCTGCCGTTCCGTGACGTCGACTGGAGCGGTTGGGACGAGCTGCTCAAGCGCGTCCACGAGCCCGCGCACCGGGTCGAGATCGCGCTCGTCGGCAAGTACATCGACCTGCCGGACGCCTACCTGTCGGTGACCGAGGCGCTGCGTGCCGGTGGCTTCCACCACGACGCGAAGGTCGTCATCCGCTGGGTCTCGTCCGACGACTGCCAGACGCCCGCGGGCGCCCAGTCGGCGCTCGAAGGCGTCGACGCGGTGCTGGTGCCGGGTGGCTTCGGTGTGCGGGGCATCGAGGGCAAGCTCGGCGCGCTGCGCTGGTCGCGCGAGAACAGCGTCCCGACGCTCGGCATCTGCCTCGGCCTGCAGTGCATGGTCATCGAGTACGCACGCAACGTCCTGGGCCTGGAGGGTGCGTCCTCGTCGGAGTTCGACGACGACCCGGCGCACCCGGTCATCGCGACGATGGCGGAGCAGCTCGCGATCGTCGGCGGCGAGGGCGACCTGGGCGGGACCATGCGCCTCGGCGCATACGACGCGGTCCTCACGCCCGGCTCGGTCGTCGCCGAGGCGTACGGTGCGACGCGGATCTCGGAGCGCCACCGCCACCGGTACGAGGTGAACAACTCCTACCGCGCGCAGCTCGAGGAGGCCGGTCTGGTGATCTCGGGCGTCTCGCCCGACACGTCGCTCGTCGAGTTCGTCGAGCTGCCGCGTGAGGTGCACCCGTACTTCGTCTCGACGCAGGCGCACCCGGAGTTCAAGTCGCGTCCGAACCGCGCGCACCCGCTGTTCGCCGGCCTGGTCGCGGCGGCCCTCGCACGTCAGGACGAGAGCTGACCAGCACGCACGCCGGGTCGCTCGACCCGGCGGCTGACGTCGCGGCCCGTCACGAGGTCCTCGAGCACGAGGTCGTCTACGCAGGCCGCGTCTGGGACGTCGCGCGCGACGTCGTCGACCTGGGCGAGTCCCAGGTGGTGCGGGAGTACGTGGCGCACACCGGGGCGGTCGCGGTGATCGCGCTCGACGACGAGGACCGCGTGCTGCTGCTCTCGCAGTACCGGCACCCGGTGGGTCACGTGCTCTGGGAGCCGCCGGCCGGGCTGCTCGACGTGCCCGGGGAGGACCCGGTCCGGGCGGCTGCGCGCGAGCTCGCCGAGGAGGCCGACCTGGTCGCCGGGCGTTGGTGGCGGCTCGTGGAGTTCTTCACGACCCCGGGCGGCTCGTCCGAGCGGATCACGGTGTTCCTCGCGCGTGACCTGTCCCCGGTGCCCGAGGCAGAGCGCTTCGTCCGTGAGGACGAGGAGGCGGCGATGGTTGCGCGGTGGGTGCCGCTCGACGAGGCCGTCGAGGGCGTCCTGGGCGACCGGTTCGCGAGCCCGACCACGACGGTCGGCGTGCTCGCCGCGGTCGCGGCCCGCGCCCGGGGCTGGGACACGCTCGAGCCTGCGGACCCCGTGGCGGCTCCCGAGGAGCGCTGAGCGCTCAGGCCGTCCTGAGGTGACGTGACGCAGGCCGGTGCCCGTGGTGGGCACCGGCCTGCGTCGTCTCTCAGCGGCTCGTGCTGCGGCGGTACTGCAGGTTCGCGACCGGGATGAACACCGCGAGGATGATCACGGTCCAGATGAGCGTGTAGAGGGGTGCGTTCTGCAACGGCCACGACGTCGGCTCGGGCACGCCCGCGGGGATGTTGCCGAACAGCTCGCGAGACGCCTGCGTGACGGCCGAGACGGGGTTCCACTCGGCGAACGTCTGCAGCACCTTGGGCAGCGTCTCGAGCGGCACGAACGTGTTCGCGACGAACGTCAGCGGGAAGATCACGATGAACGTCGCGTTGTTGAACACCTCGACGCTCGGCACGAGCATGCCCAGCCACGCCATGATCCACGACACGGCGTACGCGAAGACGATCAGCAGCAGGAACCCCGCGACCGCCTCGGCGACCGAGCTGTGGATCGCCCACCCGACGAGCAGGCCGGTCAGTGACATGACGACGAGCACCAGCACGTTGTTCACGACGTCCGACAGCGTGCGTCCCGTGAGCACCGCCGAGGGCGCCATCGGCAGCGAGCGGAAGCGGTCGATGATGCCCTTCTTCACGTCCTCCGCGAGCCCAGCCCCCGTGATGGTGGCGCCGAAGATCACGGTCTGGGCGAAGATCCCCGCCATGAGGAACTCGCGGTACGCGCTCGGGTCGGTGCCGCCGGGCACCTGGATCGCGCCGCCGAACACGTAGGCGAACAGCAGGACGAACATGATCGGCGAGAGCGTGGTGAAGACCAGCAGGTCGGGGACGCGCTTGATCTTGATGATGTTGCGTCTCGCGACCACGTGGGCGTCGCTCAGCACGGTCGGGACGGCCATCATGCGTCTCCCTTCGTCTCGTTCTCGTCGTCCTCCGCAGGACGTCCGGTCAGCGTGAGGAACACGTCGTCGAGCGTCGGCCGGCGCAGGCCCACGTCGTCGAGCGTGATGCCGGCGTCGTCGAGCCGCCGCAGCGCCTCGGTCAGGGTGCGGGCCCCGCCGGTCACGGGCATCAGCAGCGAGCGACGGCCCGGGTCGAGGGACGGCGCCCCGACGCCGAGCGGCTCGAGCAGGGTGCCCGCACGCTCGAGCGCGGTCTCGTCCGCGACCGTGAGCTCGAGGCGTTCTCCGCCGACCTGGAGCTTGAGCTGGTCCGCGGTGCCCTGCGCGATGACCTTGCCGTGGTCGATGACGACGATGTCGTCGGCGAGCACGTCGGCCTCCTCGAGGTACTGCGTGGTGAGCAGGAGGGTCGTGCCCTCCGCGACGAGCGTCTGGATCACCTCCCACATCTCCGCGCGGCCGCGCGGGTCCAGCCCCGTCGTCGGCTCGTCGAGGAAGATCACCGGAGGCCGCGCGACGAGCGCGCCGGCGAGGTCGAGCCGACGTCGCATGCCGCCCGAGTACGTGCGCGACGGGCGGTCCGCGGCATCCTCGAGGTGGAACTGGGCGAGGAGCTCACGGGCGCGCTCACGCGACCTCGCCTTGCCCAGGTGGTAGAGGCGGCCGATCATCTCGAGGTTCTCGTACCCCGTGAGGTACTCGTCGACGGCGGCGTACTGACCCGACAGCCCGATCTTGCGCCGGACGGAGCGCGGGTCCCGCAGGACGTCGACGCCCGCGACCTCGGCACTGCCGGAGTCCGGGTGCAGGAGGGTGGTCAGGATGCGGACGGTCGTGGTCTTGCCCGCCCCGTTCGGGCCCAGGAGGCCGAGCACGGTGCCCTCGGGGACGGTGAGGTCGACCCCGTCGAGTGCGATGACGTCCTTGTACGTCTTCACGAGCCCGCGGGCGACGACGGCGGCTTTCGCCGGAGCGCCGGGCGGCGAGGCCAGCCCGGTCGTGGAGTGCCGGCCTACGTGCCGGTCCGGGTTGTCATCGGTCATGCCGCGACTGTAGGTGTGACCTCCGACACGGAACACCCCGTTTTGTCGTTCTCGCCCCCGGGCGCGCCGGTGCACGGCTGGCGGGCGGTCAGCGAGCGGGCGTCACGCGGCGGTGTCCTGCTGCGCGGTGGCGACGTGGTCGGCCCGCCGGACCCGTGTGCAGAGCCAGACCCGAGCGCCCCCCGCCGCGAGCAGGGCGGCGCCGATCAGGTGCAGGTTCACCAGGGCGATCGGCAGCCCGGTCGCGGTCTGGACGTACCCGATCACGGCCTGGAGCACGGAGAGCACGAGGAGCACGAGCGCCGCCCGGTGCGTGGGCGCGGCGGACGAGCCGGCAGGCCCGGCGCGCCGGGTGCGCCACAGCACGACGAGCAGGACGGCGACGAACGCCCAGACCGCGGCGGCGTGGATCTTCGCCATGACCAGCGGGTCGACGGCCAGCCGGTAGCCGACCTCCTCGTCGCCCGAGTGCGGTCCGGCACCCGTCGTGAGCGTCCCGAGCACGAGCACGACGCCCAGCAGGACCGCGAGGACGTGCGCGAGGAGACGGGTCGCCGGGTCGACGACGACGACCGGGACCCCGTCTCCCTCGTCGTGCCGGTGCAGCAGCACGAGCGACCCGGCGACGAGCGCCATCGAGACCAGGAAGTGCAGCGAGACCAGGATGGGCGGGAGCTCGAGCAGGACCAGCACGCCGCCGATCACGGCCTGCGCGACGACACCCGCGATCGGGAGCCAGCCGAGCAACCGGTAGGAGCGCACGCGGCTGCGGTCCGCCCACACGACGTAGGCCACCGCGACCGCGGCGGCGCTCAGCACGAACGTCATGAGCCGGTTCCCGAACTCGACGAACACGTGGTACGTCGTGGCGTCGTGCAGGACCGGTACGAAGCTGCCCGGCTCGCACTGCGGCCAGGTGGAGCAGCCGAGGCCGGACGCCGTCAGACGCACGGCGCCACCGGTGCCCACGATCGCGATCTGCAGCAGGAGGTTCGCCACGAGCACGGTGCGCACGTGCGTGCGCAGCCAGGCCAGCAGGGCGTCCCACGTGCGGCGCAGGGGAGCGCGGCGCACGGGACCGGTTCGGACGTCGGAGGGGCTCGCGCTCACGGGCCAAGCCTAGGCGGCGACACGGCGCGGCCAGGGCCCGCGGGGCCCACGTGGGGTGTGACGTCGGCCCCTGCGGTGCGCGGCGTCGCCGCAGGTGCAGGAGGTGCGGGCCGGAGAGGTCAGTGCCAGCGGAAGAGGCGTGCGGCGCCCCACCCGAGCGCGGCCGTCCAGCCCACGAGCACGACGACCGACCATGCGGGCAGCGCGCCCACCTGGAACGCGCCGCGCATCGCCTCGCCGAGCGCGCCCGAGGGGAGCAGCACGGCGAGGTGCTGCAGGGCGCCGGGCAGGCGGTCCGCGGGGACGATCACGCCGCCCGCGAACGCGAGCAGGAGCAGCGCCAGGTTCGCGACCGCGAGCACGGCCTCGGCGCGCAGCGTGCCGGCCACGAGCAGCGCGAGGGACGTGAACGCCGCGGTGCCGAGCAGCACCGCGACGAACGAGAGCGCGACACCCACGGCCGACGGCCGCCACCCGAGCGCGAACGCCGTCAGGCCGATGACGAGCACCTGGACGAGCTCGACGACGAGCACGCCGAGGACCTTGCCCGCGAGCAGCCCGCCGCGACCGAGCGGCGTGGTGGACAGCAGCCGCAGCACGCCGTTGCGACGGTCGAACGCGGACGCGATGGCCTGCGACGTGAACGACGAGGTCATCACGGCGAGCGCGAGGATCCCGGGCGTGAAGAAGTCGATCCGGCTCATGCCACGCGTGTCGACGTCGAGCGCGTCGACGCTCACGAGCCCGACGAGCGCGAGCACCGGCACGACGACGGTGACGAGCAGCTGCTCGCCGTTGCGCAGGATCGCGCGCGCCTCGAACGTCGTCTGCGCGAGCACGCGGGCGCGCGGGGAGGCGGCCCCGGCGTGGTTCGTCGTCATCGCAGGGTCCGTCCCGTCAGGTCGAGGAAGACGTCCTCGAGGGTGCGCCGGCCCACGGTCAGGCGCGTCACGAGGACGTCGCGCTCGGCGAGCCAGGCGGTCAGCGCCGCGACCGTCGTGGGTTCGACCGCGCCGACGACCGTGTACGAGCCGGGTGCGACCTCGGTGACGACGAGCGGCGCCGTGCCCGGGCGGGCGAGCGCGGTCGTCGCGGCGGCCACGTCGAACCCCGCGGCCACGTCGAGCCGCAGCGTGCGGTCCTCGCTCGAGGAGACGAGCTCCCGCACCGACCCCTGGGCGATGACCCGGCCGCCGTCGACGACGGCGACGTGGTCGGCGAGGTCCTCGGCCTCGTCCATGAGGTGCGTGGTCAGCACGACGGCCACACCCTCGTCGCGCAGCTCGCGCACCAGCTCCCACACCGCGTGCCGCGACTGCGGGTCCATGCCCGCGCTCGGCTCGTCGAGGAACGCGACCTGCGGCCGGCCGACGACCGCCGCGGCGAGCGCCAGGCGCTGACGCTGGCCGCCCGACAGGCGGCGGACCGTGGTCCGCGCGAACGACGCGAGCCCGAGCCGTTCGGTGAGCTCGTCGAGCGAGCGGGGCCGGGCGTACATCCGGGCGACGTGCTCGAGCATCTGGGCCGCCGGGACGCCCGTGGGCAGCCCGCCGTCCTGCAGCATCACGCCGACCCGGGGTCGCAGCTGCGCCGCGTGCTCGTGCGGGTCGAGGCCCAGGACGCGCACCGCGCCGCCGTCGGGCTTGCGCAGGCCCTCGCAGCACTCGATCGTCGTCGTCTTGCCCGCGCCGTTCGGCCCCAGCACCGCTGTCACGGCCCCGGGGCGGGCGACGAGGTCGAGGCCGTCGACGACGGCACGTCCGCCGTACCGCTTGACGAGGCCCGTCACCTCGACGGCGTGGTCGAGGACTGCGGATGCCGGCACGGTCGAGCAGTCTAGGTCGCTTCGGTGCCACGCGTCCCGCACGCGACACGGGGGCGGGGTGGGCGACGTCACACCCCGGATGGGGCCGGGCGAAGGCTTGCCTTCCTTGCCAGATCCGAATTTGGCAACAACCATGTTTCCGAATGCCCGAACGTCTAGACGTCGGGTCGGTCCCCCGAAGATCCGCCGCGAGCGGGCGTGTCGTCGGGGCCACCCGCGAGGTGCCCGAGGAGGTGGGATGAGCACGACCGCGCACGACGAGCGAACGCCCTCCGTCCGCCCCCAGCAGGAGGACTCGAGCGACGCCACCACGCGCCAGCGCGTGCTGCAGCTCGTCGCAGGCGAGGGCCCCATCACGGCGGCCGAGCTCGCCTCCCGCCTCGACCTGACCCCCGCCGCGATCCGGCGTCACCTCGGCGTGCTCGAGAGTCGCGCGCAGATCGCGGTGCGCGACGGCGCGGGCGTCGGTCCCGCCCGACGCGGCCGACCGGCCCGGCACTACGTCGTCACGGCCCAGGGCCAGTCCGCGCTCTCGCACCGCTACGCGGAGATCGCCGCGCAGGCACTGCGGTTCCTCGCCGACACGGCGGGACCGGACGCCGTCGAGCACTTCGCGGCGCAGCGCGTCGCCGAGCTCGAGGCACGTCTCGCCCCCGCCCTCGACGGGGTCGCGCCGGACGACGTCGCGGGACGCACCGAGGTGCTCGCGCACGAGCTCTCGGCCGACGGCTACGCCGCCACCGCCCGGACCGTCCCTGGTCGGCACGCCGTCCAGCTGTGCCAGGGGCACTGCCCGGTGCAGGACGTCGCGCACGAGTTCCCGCAGCTGTGCGAGGCGGAGGCACGGGCCTTCTCGCGACTGCTCGGCGTCCACGTCCAGCGGCTGGCGACCCTCGCCGGCGGCGGGCACGTCTGCACGACGAACATCCCGGTGGCGGTCGCCTCGACCGACCACCCCACGACCGTCACGACCCCCCCTGTGCTCGCCCCGGAAGGAACGAACGCATGAGCGCACCCACGCAGGACCCGGCACAGCCGATGACGCAGGACGAGGCCATCGCCTCGATCGGCAACTACACCTACGGCTGGCACGACACGGACACCGCCGGCGCGACCGCGCGGCGCGGCCTGTCGGAGGACGTCGTGCGGGAGATCTCCCGGCTCAAGAACGAGCCGGAGTGGATGCTCAAGACGCGGCTCAAGTCGCTGCGGATGTTCGAGAAGAAGCCCATGCCCTGGTGGGGTGCGGACCTGTCGGGCATCGACTTCGACAACATCAAGTACTTCGTGCGGTCCACGGAGAAGCAGGCGGCCAGCTGGGACGACCTGCCCGAGGACATCAAGAACACGTACGACCGCCTGGGCATCCCCGAGGCGGAGAAGCAGCGCCTCGTCGCCGGCGTCGCCGCGCAGTACGAGTCCGAGGTGGTCTACCACCAGATCCAGGAGTCGCTCGAGGAGCAGGGCGTCATCTTCCTCGACACCGACACCGGCCTGCGCGAGCACCCGGAGATCTTCGAGCAGTACTTCGGCTCGGTCATCCCGCCGGGTGACAACAAGTTCGCCTCGCTCAACACCGCCGTGTGGTCGGGCGGCTCGTTCGTCTACGTCCCGCCGGGCGTGCACGTCGAGATCCCGCTGCAGGCCTACTTCCGGATCAACACCGAGAACATGGGCCAGTTCGAGCGGACGCTGATCATCGCCGACGAGGGCTCGTACGTGCACTACGTCGAGGGCTGCACCGCGCCGGTGTACTCCTCGGACTCGCTGCACTCGGCCGTCGTCGAGATCGTCGTCAAGAAGAACGCCCGCGTGCGGTACACGACGATCCAGAACTGGTCGAACAACGTCTACAACCTCGTGACGAAGCGGGCGACTGCGGCCGAGGGCGCGACGATGGAGTGGGTCGACGGCAACATCGGGTCCAAGGTCACCATGAAGTACCCGGCGATCTACCTCATGGGCGAGCACGCCCGGGGCGAGACGCTGTCGATCGCGTTCGCGGGCGAGGGCCAGCACCAGGACGCCGGCTCGAAGATGGTGCACGCCGCGCCGCACACGTCGAGCTCGATCGTCTCGAAGTCGGTCGCGCGCGGCGGTGGCCGCACGTCGTACCGCGGTCTCGTGCAGATCCTCGAGGGCGCCTCGCACTCCGCGTCCAACGTGCTGTGCGACGCGCTGCTCGTCGACCAGATCTCCCGCTCGGACACCTACCCGTACGTGGACGTCCGCGAGGACGACGTGTCGATGGGCCACGAGGCCACGGTGTCCCGCGTGAGCGAGGACCAGCTGTTCTACCTGATGTCCCGAGGCATGCCGGAGACGGAGGCCATGGCGATGATCGTGCGCGGGTTCGTCGAGCCCATCGCACGTGAGCTGCCCATGGAGTACGCCCTCGAGCTGAACCGCCTCATCGAGCTGCAGATGGAAGGGGCCGTCGGCTGATGACGACCACCACGAACGAGTCGGGCCTGACGACCGACCACTCCCGCGCGGTCGCCGACGGCGCGCACACGCACGGCGTGGGTGCCGTCCCCGAGGCCTCGCGCGCCGAGCGCCTGACGTCCTTCGACGTCGCGGACTTCGCGGTCCCGAGCGGTCGCGAGGAGGAGTGGCGGTTCGCGCCCGTCGCGCGCCTCGCGCCGCTGTTCGCCGCGGACTCGGGCGGCGTGCTCGAGGGCCACGGCGTGCTGACCACCGTCGTCGAGTCGCCCGAGGTGAGTGTCGAGATCGTCGACCGCGGCGACGCGCGTCTCGGCGTGGCCGGCAAGCCCGGGGACCGGGCCGCGGCGGTCGCGTGGGCCTCGGTGCCGCGCGCGACGCTCGTGACGATCCCGCGCGAGGCCGTCGCCTCGAAGGTCACGTCGGTCCGGATCGAGGGCGTCGAGGGTGCGGGCACGCACGACGCCCCGCTCGAGGCGACCGCCGCGCACCTCGTCGTGCGGGCCGAGGCGATGTCGCAGGGCACGGTCGTCATCGACCACGTCGGCCACGCCTCGCTCACCGAGACCGTCGAGATCGTCGCCGAGGACGGCGCGCACCTGACGGTCGTCTCGGTGCACGACTGGGCCGAGGGCTCGGTGCACGCCGCGTCCCACCGCCTCACGGTCGGCCGCGACGCCACGGTCAAGCACATCGTCGTGACGCTCGGCGGCGACGTCGTGCGCGTGACGCCCGACGCCGAGTTCACCGGTGAGGGCGGCTCGGTCACGATGCTCGGGCTGTACTTCGCGGACGCGTCGCAGCACCAGGAGCACCGCCTGTTCGTCGACCACGCGGTCCCGAACTGCGTGAGCCGTGTGACCTACAAGGGCGCGCTGCAGGGCGAGGGCGCCCACACGGTGTGGGTCGGCGACGTCCTGATCCGTGCCGAGGCCGAGGGCACCGACACGTACGAGCTCAACCGCAACCTCGTCCTGACCGACGGGGCGCGCGCGGACTCCGTGCCGAACCTCGAGATCGAGACCGGGCTCATCGAGGGCGCGGGGCACGCGTCCGCGACGGGTCGGTTCGACGACGAGCAGCTGTTCTACCTGCGGGCCCGCGGCATCCCGGAGCCCGACGCGCGTCGTCTCGTCGTGCGCGGCTTCTTCGCCGAGCTCGTGCACGAGATCGGCGTGCCCGAGGTCGAGGAGCGCCTCATCGCCGCGATCGAGGCCGAGCTCGAGGAGTCCATGTCCGTGCTCGACCAGGTGTCTGTCGAGGGCGGAGAGGCCGGCGCCGTCGTGGAGCAGGCATGACCGCACAGCTCGCGTGCTACGCGTCGGACGTCCCCACCGGCGGCACGCTGCGCGTCGAGCTCGAGGCCGAGACCGGGACGGTCGAGGTCGCGATCGTGCGTGACGACGACGGCGAGCTGCACGCGATCAGCGACATCTGCTCGCACGGCGCCGTCTCGCTGTCCGACGGCGAGGTGGAGGGCTGCACGATCGAGTGCTGGCTGCACGGCTCGCGCTTCGACCTGCGCTCCGGCAAGCCGCTCGGCCCGCCCGCCGTCACCCCCGTCCCCGTCTACCCGGTCACGCTGGACGGCGAGCGCGTGCTCGTCGACGTCGACCGGACACTCTGACCTTTCACTGAGGAGCACCCCGCATGACCACCCTGGAGATCCGCGACCTGCACGTCAGCGTCGAGACGAAGGAGGGCCCCAAGCCCATCCTGCGCGGCGTCGACCTGACCGTGAACAGCGGCGAGACCCACGCGATCATGGGCCCCAACGGCTCGGGCAAGTCGACGCTCGCGTACTCGCTCGCCGGCCACCCGAAGTACCAGATCACGAGCGGCACCGTGCTGCTCGACGGCGAGGACGTCCTGGAGATGTCCGTGGACGAGCGTGCCCGCGCAGGCATGTTCCTCGCGATGCAGTACCCGGTCGAGGTCCCGGGCGTGTCGGTGTCGAACTTCCTGCGCACCGCCAAGACCGCGATCGACGGCGAGGCGCCCGCGCTGCGCACGTGGGTCAAGGACGTCAAGTCGGCCATGGAGAACCTGCGCATGGACTCGACGTTCGCGGAGCGGTCCGTGAACGAGGGCTTCTCCGGCGGTGAGAAGAAGCGCCACGAGATCCTGCAGATGGAGCTGCTCAAGCCGCGCATCGCGATCCTCGACGAGACCGACTCCGGCCTCGACGTCGACGCCCTGCGCATCGTGTCCGAGGGCGTGAACCGCGTGCGCTCGAACACCGACGTCGGCGTGCTGCTCATCACGCACTACACGCGCATCCTGCGCTACATCCAGCCCGACTTCG
This sequence comes from Cellulomonas persica, assembly GCF_007989825.1. Classification (GTDB taxonomy): domain Bacteria; phylum Actinomycetota; class Actinomycetes; order Actinomycetales; family Cellulomonadaceae; genus Cellulomonas; species Cellulomonas persica. The sequence continues at coordinate 24,479 of NZ_BJUA01000011.1, forward strand.
TGCACGTCTTCGTCGACGGGCGCATCGCGGAGGAGGGCGGCCCGGAGCTCGCCGAGCGCCTCGAGAACGAGGGCTACGACCGGTTCCTGGTCAACTCCTGACCCACACCACCCGCGTGGGCGAGGGCCCGGCTCTCGCCCACGCGCAGCCGTCGAGGACGATCGAGGGGAACGCCGTGAGCACCACCCTGGAGGCCGCCGAGCTGGCAGCCGTGCGCGCCGACTTCCCGCTGCTGGAGCGCACGCTGCGCGGCGGCAAGCGGCTCGTCTACCTCGACTCGGGCGCCACGTCGCAGAAGCCGGACGTGGTCCTCGACGCCGAGCAGGACTTCTACCTGCAGCGCAACGCCGCCGTGCACCGCGGTGCGCACCAGCTCGCCGAGGAGGCGACCGAGGCGTTCGAGGACGCGCGTGCACGTGTCGCGTCGTTCGTCGGCGCGTCGCCGGGCGAGATCGTCTGGACGTCGAACGCGACCGCGGGGATCAACCTCGTCGCGTACGCGATGTCGAACGCAAGCGTCGGGCGCGGGGGAGCGGCCGCCGAGCGGTTCGCGCTCGGCCCGGGCGACGAGATCGTCGTGACCGAGGTCGAGCACCACGCGAACCTCGTGCCGTGGCAGGAGCTCGCAGCCCGCACGGGGGCGACGCTGCGCTGGATCGGCGTGGCCGACGACGGCCGGCTGCGGACCGAAGAGCTCGCGACGGTCGTCACCGACCGCACGCGCGTGCTCGCGTTCACGCACGCGTCGAACGTCACCGGTGCGATCACGGACGTCGCGGCGTTCGTCGCCCGGGCGCGCGAGGTCGGTGCGCTCACGGTGCTCGACGCGTGCCAGTCGGTGCCGCACCTGCCCGTGGACCTGCACGCGCTGGGCGTGGACTTCGCCGCGTTCTCGGGCCACAAGATGCTGGCCCCCACGGGCGTCGGCGCGCTGTACGGGCGGCGCGAGCTGCTCGAGGCGATGCCGCCCGTCACGACGGGCGGGTCGATGGTCGAGGTCGTCACGATGGCGCAGACCACGTACGCGCCGCCGCCGCAGCGGTTCGAGGCGGGCACGCAGATGGTGTCGCAGGCCGTGGCCATGGGCGCGGCGGCGACGTACCTGTCGGACCTGGGCATGGACGCCGTCGCGGCGCACGAGGCGCACCTCGCAGGGCTGCTGCTCGATGCCGTCGCGTCCGTCCCGGGCGTGCGGGTCATCGGCCCGACCGACACCCGCGACCGCCTCGCGACGGTGTCGTTCGTCGTCGACGGCGTGCACGCGCACGACGTCGGGCAGGTGCTCGACGACGCGGGCGTCGCGGTCCGCGTCGGGCACCACTGCGCGCAGCCGCTGCACCGGCGGTTCGGCGTTGCCGCGACCGCACGCGCGTCGGCCGCGGTCTACACGACCGACGAGGAGATCGAGGTCTTCCGGGAAGCACTGGCGGGGGTCCGCGCGTTCTTCGGGGTGACGGACGAGCGCGAGGGAGTCGCATGAGCAGCTCGATGGAGCAGCTGTACCAGCAGGTCATCCTGGACCACGCGAAGTTCCCGCACGGGCGGGGGCTCGGCGAGGCGGTCGTGGGCGTGCACTCCGCGCAGTCGCACCAGGTGAACCCGACCTGCGGCGACGAGGTGACCCTCCAGGTCGACGTCGACGACGCGGGCGTGGTCCGCGGCGTGCGATGGGACGGTCAGGGCTGCTCGATCTCGCAGGCGTCGGTCTCCGTGCTGCACGACCTCGTCGTCGACCAGCCGCTGTCGACCGTCGACCGGCTCGCGGGCTCGTTCCGCGAGCTGATGCAGTCCAAGGGCCAGGGCCTGGACGACGAGGACGCCGAGGAGGCGCTCGGCGACGCCGCGGCCTTCACGGGCGTCGGCAAGTTCTCGGCGCGCGTCAAGTGCGCCCTGCTCGGCTGGGTCGCGTTGGACGACGCGCTCATCAAGACCGGTGCTCCCCGCACCGAGAGGGAGGACGCATGAGCACCCCCACGACACCGTCGCCCTCGACGGTCGCCGACGTCGAGGAGGCCATGCGCGACGTCATCGACCCCGAGCTCGGCATCAACGTCGTCGACCTCGGGCTCGTGTACGGCATCGCGCTCGAGCAGAACACCGCGGTGATCGACATGACGCTCACGTCGGCGGCGTGCCCGCTCACCGACGTCATCGAGGACCAGTCGGCCCAGGCTCTCGACGGCATCGTCGACGGCTTCCGGATCAACTGGGTCTGGATGCCGCCGTGGGGCCCCGAGAAGATCACCGACGACGGCCGCGAGCAGATGCGAGCGCTCGGCTTCAACATCTGACGCGGCACGACGGGAGGCGGTGGACGACGAACGCGTCGTCCACCGCCTCCGTCGTCCCCGGGTCACGTGTGCCGCCCCGGTCGGGAGCGGCGCCGCCGACCCGGCGTGAGTGCAGCGATCGATGCCGCCAAGGTGCACCCGACCGGCACGGTTGCTGCATTCATCCCTGCACCGAGCGGGGCAGAGCGCGACCGGCCGCGGCGTCAGGCGTCGTGCACCGGCGCTCCGCGTGGTCAGCGGTAGCTGGGGCGCAGGCGGACGCGCGGCTGGTGCTTGGCCGACTCCTTGGCGATCTCGACGATGCTCGTGCGCGAGGCGATGAAGTCGCTGAACGACGTGAAGCCGAGCGGTCGCTCGGAGAACGCCGGGTCGAGGCGCACCATCTGGCTCTTCACCTCGCCGTACGAGAGCCAGGGCTCGTCGTCCTTCTTCGCGTGGATGAGCCGCATCGCGCGCATGAGCAGCTGCGTCGCCCGGCGCTGCGCGGCGCGGTCGCCGTTGGGCGCCTGCTCCGCCGGGCGCTCGTCGGGTGCCTCGGACGCGGCGTCCGGGGAGGCGGCCGGTGCCGGGACGGCCGGCACGTCGGGCTCGTCGTCCTCCGGCGGCGCGGAGGTGTCGAGGATCGCGTCGTAGTCGGCGTACTCGTCGCACGCGGACATGAGCGAACGGCTCGTCGAGCCCGCGACACCGACGCCGATGACCGTGCGGCCCAGGCGCTTGGCGCGCTGCGCGAGCGCGATGTAGTCGGAGTCGCCCGCGATGATCACGACGTGCGTGAGGTCCTCGAGGCGGAACAGGTCCTCGATGACGTCGACCGCGAGCCGGATGTCCGCGCCGTTCTTCATGCGCGGGCCCACGGGGAACAGCTGCGTGAGGTCGACCGCGCGGTCGATGAGCTGCTGGTGGTAGCCGGCGTTGACGGGCTGCGACCAGTCCGCGTACGCGCGGCTGACGACGACGCGGCCGAAGGACGACGCGTAGTCGATGATCGCATCCACGTCGACCCGCGCGGCGCGCAGCCGCGTCGCGACCTCGCCGTCGCCGTCGAGGCGGTGTCGGCGCGCGTCGTCGGACTGGAACGCGCCCCGGCGGTGCACCTGGTCGTACCGCGAGATGACGATGTTGTCGAAGTCGATGTAGACCGCGACGCGGGCGGCGCTCTCGTCCGTGCTCATAGGGGGAGTCTGCCGTGGATGAGGCCCTCGCGGGTCACAGGTCGCGGGCGGCGAACGTGTCGCACGCCGCGAGGTCGCGCTTCTCGTAGCCGGTGGTGAACCACCGCTGGCGCTGCTCGCTCGAGCCGTGCGTCCACGAGTCGGGGTTCACGCCGCTGCCGGACTGCTGCTGGATGTGGTCGTCGCCGACAGCCTCGGCGGCGTCGATCGCCTGCGCGAGCTCCTCGGCGGTGATCGGCTTGAGGTAGGTGACGCCGGTGTCCGGGTCCTTCGTCGTCGCGGCGTTGCCGGCCCACATGCCCGCGTAGCAGTCGGCCTGCAGCTCGACGCGCACGGAGTCCGACTCGGCGCCCGTGCCGCCGCGGTCGGCGGAGTCGAAGACGCCCGTGACGTGCTGGATGTGGTGGCCGTACTCGTGCGCGTAGACGTACATCTCGGCGAGCGGCCCGCCCTGCGCGCCGAACCGGCTCGTGAGCAGGTCGAAAAAGCCGAGGTCGAGGTAGATCGTCTGGTCGCCCGGGCAGTAGAAGGGCCCGGACGCCGAGGACGCCTGCCCGCACGCCGTCGAGACCGCGGACGTGAACTCGACGGCCTCGGGGATGTTGGCGTCCGCGTCGGCCAGCGTCGACGACCAGTACGTGTCGAGCGAGTCGAGCGTCGCGGACAGGCGGCACGCGCGGTCGGTGTTGGCCTGCTCGGCGGTGCACTCGCCGATCGTCGAGTCGGTCCCCGGCTCCCCGCCGCCACCCCCGCCGAGGAGTGCGGTCGGGTCGTTGCCCGTGAGCAGGCTGATCGCGAGGATCACGAGCAGCCCGAGGCCGCCCACGCCGCCGCCGATCGCCGCACCGCGCCCCGCGCCGGAACGGCGCGACTGCACGCGCCCACCGCCGAAGCTGCCACCTTCCTGGAACGTCACGACGAGGACGCTAGTCCTCGCCGCGACCCCGCGCGCGCTCAGCGGGGGAGACATCCTCGCCCAGGCCACGTGCCGCGAGCGCCTCCCCGGTCGCACGCGCGTGGCCGACCATGCGCACCGCGGCCGGTACGACGACGGCGCGCGGCGAACGTTCGAGCCCACGCGCCCGCGCGGCGTCGCGGGACTGCGCCGCCGCGTGCACGAGCACCGGGACGGACCGCAGCATGAGGCTGATCGCGAGCGCGACGGTCTCGGGCGCGAGCCCGACGTGCCGCAGGGGTCGTGCCGCGCGGCGCACGGCGTCGAGCAGGTCGTCGGCCCGGGTGGTCGCGGTGACCACGGTCGCGAGCAGGACGAGGGCGAGCAGGTCCGCCGCCGTCTCGAACCCGACGGCCCACCCGCGGGCCCACGTCTGGTAGACGCCGACGACGAGCGCGACGACCGCGAAGCCCGTCAGACCACGTCGGGTGCGGTGCCAGTGCAGGCCGGCGACGACGTGCGCGAGCACCGCGACGCCGAGGGCGACCGCGGCGCTCAGCGGTCCGCGCACCAGCACGACGGCCAGGCCGCTCACCGCGAGGGCGAGCAGCTTGCCCGCAGCCGGGGCGCGGTGCAGCGGCGAGGTGCCGGGCTGGTACAGGCCGAGCGGACCGGACCACGCCGGACGCAGGGGACCGCCCCCGCGTCGCCGTGCCCTCGGGCCGACGCCAGTCCCGTGCGGCTCGGCGGCTGGCTCGGGCGTCACCCGTGCGGCGGTCATCGTCGGCTCATCGTCGGCTCGGCGACCGCATGAGCGACTCGTAGGCGGCGACCGCCTCGGCAGGCGGGCCGTCGTGCACGACGAGGCCCTCGTCGACGACGAGCACGCGCTCGGCGCGGCGCGCGGCGTCGAGGTCGTGCGTGACGACGACGACCTGCTGCGGCAGGCTCGCCAGGAGGTCGTCGACCACGCCGCGCCAGCGCAGGTCGAGCAACGTCGTCGGCTCGTCGCACACGAGCACGTCGGGGTCGGTCGCGAGCACGCTCGTCAGCGCGAGGAGCTGCCGCTGCCCGCCGGACAGCGCGTGCACCGGCAGGTCGGCGCGGTCGGCCAGCCCGACGCGCGCGAGCGCGTCCCGGGCGCGCGCCTCGCGCTCGGTCGAGTCGGGGACCGTGCGGCGCAACGAGAGCGCGACGTCCTCGACGGGCGTCGGCATCACGAGCTGCGCGTCCGGGTCGGTGAAGACGAACCCCACGCGTCGTCGGACGGCCGGGCCGTCGTGCGCGGTGGAGAGCCCGTCGACGACCACCGAGCCGGCCGATGGCAGGACGAGACCGTTGAGCAGGCGCGCAAGGGTCGACTTGCCGGACCCGTTCGCGCCGACGACCGCGACGCGGCGCTCGGCGATCGTCGTCGAGACCGGGCCGAGCAGGCGCGTGACCGTGTCCGGACCGCCTGCGGGGTCGGGGGTCCAGGCCGTGACGAGCGCGTCGCGCAGCTCGATCATCAGCGACGCCGGCGCAGCAGGTCCGGGTAGTGCGCGAACACCGCCATGGCGACGCCCGCCGCGAGCAGGTTCTTGACCACGTCGCCCGGCAGGTACACCGCGCCCCACCCGAACGCCTCGCCGATGGTCACGTGGAAGTGGCGGGCCATGCCGACGATCCCCGCGGGGTGGATCGTCAGCGCCGTGCCGATCACGCCGCTCGCGACCAGCACGAGGTAGCGCGCCTGACCGGTCGCGGCGCGCGCGGGACCAGCGAGCCAGCCCGCGAGCGCGGCCGCGAACGGGAATGCGAGCAGGTACCCCGCGCTCGGCCCGGCCAGGACCGCGAGACCGCCGGTCCCGCCCGAGAACACCGGCACCCCCGCGAAGCCGACAGCGAGGTAGAGCAGCACGGCGAGCGCGCCGCGTCGCCAGCCCAGCACGAGGCCGGCGAGGACGACGCCGAACGTCTGCAGCGTGACCGGCACGCCCGTGCCCGTCGGGATGCCGGGGATGATCGCGCACGCGGACAGGAACGCGGCGAACGTCGCGACGAGCGCGAGGTCGGTCGCCAGACCGTGGGCGCGCTCGGCCGGCTCGGGCAGCGCGTGGTCGAGCACCGCTGTGGGGTCCAGGGCCGTGGGGTCGGCTCCGCTCGGGGCGTCGGCACCGGCGGTCGCCCCGGGCGCTATCAGAAGGTCGTGCTCGCGTGCGTCGGCCACGGGTGGTCTCCTCGGGTCGGCTTGCTCGGCGGTCGGCGATCGGGCTCGTCGGCCCGTCGCGGTGCGACGTGGTCTCCTGGGTGTGACGCGGTGCGCGTCGTCGGGAGAAAAAGGCGGCAGGTCGTCACGCTAGCGGTCGTTAGGATTGATGGCGTTTGTGCGCCCGCCCAACACGTGAGCGGGCTTTCCGGAGGAAACCACCACGTGATCACCGCTCATGGCGTCGGCCTGCGCATCGGCGCACGCGAGCTGCTCGCCGAGACCTCGTTCAGGATCGCCGCGGGCGACCGGATCGGTCTCGTCGGCCGCAACGGCGCCGGCAAGACGACCCTCACCAAGACGCTCGCCGGCCAGTCGCAGCCGACGAGCGGCTCGATCACGCGCGGTGAGGTCGGCTACCTGCCGCAGGACCCCGCGACGGGCGACCTCGACGTGCTCGCGCTCGACCGCGTGCTCTCGGCGCGCGGCCTGGACGAGATCGTGCGGAACATGCGCGCGACCGAGGTCGTGATGGCCGAGGGCGACGACGCGGCCCGTGCCAAGGCGATGGAGCGCTACACGCGCCTCGAGGCGCGCTTCACCGCGGCGGGGGGCTACGCGGCGGAGTCCGAGGCGCACCGCATCACGGCGAACCTGGGGCTCGACGACCGGGTGCTGGGGCAGACGCTCGGCACGTTGTCGGGTGGTCAGCGCCGGCGCGTCGAGCTCGCGCGCATCCTGTTCTCCGGTGTCGAGACGTTGCTCCTCGACGAGCCGACGAACCACCTCGACGCCGACTCGATCGCGTGGCTGCGCGACTACCTCAAGTCGTACTCGGGCGGCTTCGTCGTGATCTCGCACGATGTCGAGCTGCTGCGCGCCACGGTGAACAAGGTCTTCCACCTGGACGCGAACCGCGCCGCGCTCGACCAGTACAACCTGGGCTGGGACGCCTACCTGCTGCAGCGCGAGACCGACGAGAAGCGCCGCCGCCGCGAGCGCGCGAACGCCGAGAAGAAGGCCGCGGCGCTCATGGCGCAGGCCGACAAGATGCGTGCGAAGGCGACCAAGGCCGTCGCGGCGCAGAACATGGCGCGGCGCGCCGAGAAGATGCTGTCGGGTCTCGAGGAGGCCCGCGTGAGCGACAAGGTCGCCAAGCTGAGGTTCCCGGACCCCGCGCCGTGCGGGCGCACGCCGCTCACGGCGTCGGACCTGTCGAAGTCCTACGGCTCGCAGGAGGTCTTCACGGGCGTCGACCTCGCGATCGACCGGGGCTCGCGGGTCGTCGTCCTGGGGCTGAACGGTGCCGGCAAGACGACGCTGCTGCGGCTGCTGTCGGGGCTGGAGCAGCCGGACACCGGTGAGGTGCACCCGGGCCACGGGCTCAAGCTCGGGTACTACGCGCAGGAGCACGAGACCCTCGACCTGGAGCGGACCGTGGTCGAGAACCTGCGCTCGGCCGCGCCCGACCTGACGGACACGCAGGTGCGCTCGGTGCTGGGCTCGTTCCTGTTCTCGGGCGACGACGCCGACAAGCCCGCGCGCGTGCTGTCCGGCGGTGAGAAGACGCGTCTGGCGCTCGCGGCGCTCGTCGTCTCGTCGGCGAACGTCCTGCTGCTCGACGAGCCGACGAACAACCTCGACCCGGCGAGCCGTGAGGAGATTCTCGCGGCCCTGCGCGGCTACAAGGGTGCGGTCGTCCTGGTCAGCCACGACGAGGGCGCGGTCGCGGCGCTCGACCCCGAGCGCGTGCTCCTGCTGCCGGACGGCGACGAGGACCTCTGGAACGCCGACTACCTGGACCTGATCACCCTCGCCTGAGGCGTCGCGAGGGCAGCCGAGGGGCCCGCGACGGGCCCTGCGGGCTCAGCCGCCGGGGCGCCGGTCCGGGACCTGCGCGTCGATCAGCGCGTCCTCCTCGGCCTCGGCACGGCCCTCGCGGCGGCGCGGGCGTGCCGGTCGTGGCGGTGCCTGCGGCCGGGACGGGTCGCCCGACGGCTCGGGCGTGGGACCGGTGCCGTCGCGCTCCTCGACGACCTCGCGGCGCGCGAGCCATGTGAAGCCGACGAGGCCGCCGAGCGCGAACGCCCACCACTGGAACGCGTACGACAGGTGCGAGCCCGGGTCGAGGTCGGGCTGGGGCAGGGCCCCGAGCGCGTCCTGAGCGGGCGGGTCCTCGCTCACGAGCTGCCCGTAGGTGTGCGCGTAGGGCGTCGTGCCCTCGATGCCACCCGCGGTCAGCACCTGGTGCGGCGCGATGGCCTGGACCGAGCCGGCGGGTGCGCCGCGCGTCGAGGTGTTCTCCGCGTGGCGCAGGCGCGCGACGAGCCGCACGTCGCCGGCGGGCGCCGCCGGGACGTCCACGGCTGCGCTCGCGTCCGCGCCCGTCGGCACCCAGCCGCGGTCGACGACGAGCACGTCACCGGTGGCCGCCACCTCGAACGGCACGAGCACGTGGTACGAGGGGCGGCCGTCGACGGGACGGTTGCGCAGGAGCACGGTGGCGTCGCTCAGGTAGTGGCCGTCGAGGAGGACTTGGCGCCACTCGTCGTCGCCCGCGAGCACCGCGGACGGGCTCGCCAGGACGTCGGCGAGCGGGACGGGCGTCGCGTCGTAGTTGCGCTCCACGGTGGCGATCTGCGCGTCGCGCCACTCGTGCCGGTGCCACTGCCACCGCCCGAGGAACGTGCACACCACCGCGAGGACGACGCCGACGAGCACGAGACCGGCGGCACGCCGCCGGACGGGTGTCACGTCCCGTCCGCCGCGACGAGCTGCGCCACGGGCACGGTGTCCTTCAGGAACGCGCGCACCTCGAGGAACTGCGTGAGGTGGTCCAGGTGGTCGTCGCACGCGAGCCACACCTTGCGCCGGTCGGGCGTGTGCAGCTTGGGGTTGTTCCACAGCAGCCCCCAGGTCGCGTCGCGACGGCAGCCGCGTGCGCTGCAGATCGGCTCGTCGACCGGGTCGGGAACAGGAAGGGTCACCGCGGGCCTCCGTCGGCGGGGTCGGGACGGGTGTCGGGGCTGGTGTCGAGGCGCAGCGACGATGCGCCCGGGCCGATCTCGCGCGGGTCGACGAAGGGCTCGAGCTCGTCGCGGCGCTCGCGACCCGCGTTGGCGAAGATCACCGCCACGTAGGGCAGCACGACGGTGGCGCTGACCAGGACGAGCGAGATCCACAGGGGGACGTGCGACCACGTGACGATCGTCAGCAGGAAGCACACGAGGCGGATGCCCATCTGCACCAGGTACCGGCGCTGACGACGGGCGACGTCCTGCGCGAGCGGCTCGGGTGCAGCGGTGATGCTGTGCACCTCGGACTCGCGACGTCGGCTCCTCACCCCCTGATCGTACGGTCCCGCAGCACGCCATCGACGTCCGGGGCGGTTGTGGGGCTCCCACAACGCCGGCCTGGCAACGTGTGCGGTGCCGGTGCCGCGACGAGCGCGTCCGCTCGGATAGCGTCGTGTCTCGTGCCTGAGACTTCCGACAACTCCAGCGTCCAGCCGCGCGTCGTCCTCGTGACCGGCGCGAACCGCGGCATCGGACGAGCGATCGCCGAGCGGTTCGTCGCCGCGGGGGACAAGGTCGCCACGATCTACCGCTCCGGCGAGCTGCCCGAGGGCGTCTTCGGCGTCGTCGGCGACGTCCGGGACACCGCGTCGGTGGACGCCGCGTTCGCCGCGGTCGAGGCCGAGCTCGGGCCGGTCGAGGTGCTCGTCGCCAACGCGGGGGTCACGCGTGACCAGCTCCTCATGCGGATGTCCGACGAGGAGTTCGACGAGGTCCTGGACGTCAACCTCAAGGGCGCGTTCCGGTGCGTGCGGCGCGCGAGCAAGGGCATGATCCGGCTGCGCCGCGGGCGCATCGTGCTCATCTCGTCGGTGGTCGGCCTGTACGGCGGACCCGGCCAGGTCAACTACGCGTCGTCGAAGGCCGCGCTCGTCGGCATGGCCCGCTCGATCACGCGCGAGCTCGGCGCACGGGGGATCACCGCGAACGTCGTCGCCCCCGGCTTCATCGACACCGACATGACGCGTGCCCTGCCCGAGGCCACGCAGACCTCCTACAAGGCCGCGATCCCCGCGGGGCGGTTCGCGCAGCCCGACGAGGTCGCCGCCGCCGTCGAGTTCCTCGCCTCGCCCCCCGCCGCGTACATCAGCGGGGCCGTGCTGCCGGTCGACGGTGGCCTCGGCATGGGCCACTGACCCTCCAGCACCCTCCAGGAAGAGAGACCACCATGGGCCTGCTCACCGGCAAGAAGCTCCTCGTCACCGGCGTCCTGACGGACGGCTCTATCGCGTTCCACGTCGCGCGGCTCGCACAGGAGGAGGGCGCCCAGGTGGTGCTCACCTCGTTCGACCGCCAGTTCCGCCTCACGCAGGTGATCGCTCGTCGTCTGCCCGTCGAGGCACCCGTCGTCCAGCTCGACGTCACCGACGCCGAGGACCTGGCGGCGCTCGCGGACCGCGTGCGCGAGGCCGGCCTCGACTCGCTCGACGGCGTCGTGCACTCGATCGGGTTCGCACCGCAGTCGGTGATGGGAGGCAACTTCCTGGCGGGTGAGTGGGCCGACGTGGCCACCGCGCTCGAGGTCTCGGCGTACTCGCTGAAGTCCCTCGCCGTCGCGACGCAGCCGCTCCTGACGAACGGCGGCTCGATCGTCGGTCTGACGTTCGACGCCAAGTTCGCGTGGCCGGTCTACGACTGGATGGGCGTGGCGAAGGCGGCGTTCGAGTCGACCTCGCGCTACCTGGCGCGCGACCTCGGCCCGTCGGGCGTCCGGGTCAACCTCGTCTCCGCGGGTCCGATCCGCACCACGGCCGCCAAGTCGATCCCTGGGTTCGAGGCCATGGAGGCCAACTGGGGGACCCGGGCACCGCTCGGCTGGGACGTCACGGACCCCGAGCCGACCGCTCGCGCGGTCGCCGCACTGCTGTCCGACTGGTTCCCCGCGACCACCGGCGAGATCGTGCACGTGGATGGCGGTGTACACGCGATGGGGCAGTGAAGACGCACGTCGTCAAGGGGTTCAGGTCGGGCGGCATGCTGCCGATGGGGTGAATGTCAGGTCCGACCGAAGGAGTGACATGGACCCACGCACGCACGATCCGGCGCAGCTGGTCGAGACTGCGGCACGTGCGTTGTTCGAGCGGCGCGCCGAGCACAGCGGCCTGCGGTTCGACGCGCTGCCGGTCTGGGCGCTGTGGGTACGCGAGAGCTACCTCGAGGACGCACGAGCCGTCCTCGAGGCCGTCGGGCTGGTTCCCGGACCGCAGCGCGCGACGGGTGACCGCTACGAGCGGCTCGCCGACGCGGCGCTGCGCACGTCGTCGCGACTGCCCGTCGGGCGCGCCGGACGCGTGCCCGCGCAGCGCGCGCCGATCGGGGTGGACGACCGGGTCATCGACCGCATGTCCTCGCCGCGCACCGAGGAGCTCGAGGCGCTGCTGCTCGAGCCGGCCGACGTCGCCGCGCTGGGGTTCAGCGGTGTCGAGAGCTCGCTCGACTGGAAGCCGCCGGTGTCGAGCTGGAACCCGCCGTCGTCCGCGTACTGACCCCGAGGCCGCAGCAGCACTCCTGAGCCCTCGGTCCGGTCGCCGACTGCGACCAGCGCCACAGCCGTCACGGTGCGGCGGCTGTGGTCCGCCCGGGCGCGGGGTGGCACGCTGGTCGCGTGACGACACCCCGACGCCTGGTGCTCCTGCGACACGCCAAGGCCGAGCACCCCGCCGGGCTGCCGGACCACTCCCGACCGCTCGCGCTCGCCGGACGCCGGCAGTCCCCGCTCGTCGGCGCCGCCATGGCCGAGGCGGGCATCGCGCCTGACCTCGTGTGGTGCTCCTCGAGCGTCCGCACCCGCCAGACGTGGGAACTCGTGCGCGGCGCGCTCGGTCTCCAGCCGCCGGTCGAGTACCGCGACGAGGTCTACGACGCGGGGACCGCATCGCTGCTCGCGCTGGTCGCGGCCGCGCCCGAGGACGTCCGCACGCTCGTCGTCGTGGGCCACGAGCCCACGATGTCCCACGCCGCGGCGACCCTCGCCGGGCCTGAGTCCGACCCCGCCACCGTCGCGCGCGTGCAGCTCGGCGTGCCGACCGCGTCCTGGTCGTGGCTCGAGCTGGCCGGGTCGTGGGACGAGGTCGAGCCCCGTGCCGCACGCCTCGTCCGTCTGGTCACCCCGGGCTGACGCGTCTCAGCCGGTCGCGTACCCGGGTGTGCGCCCCGTTCGTCAGACGGCGAACGCAGGGAGGTCGAGCGCGGCGTCGAGCCGGCCGGTGAGGGTCGCGTCCGCCTGGGCCGCCACGACGGGCTTGGCGTTGAACGCGATCCCGAAGCCCGCGGTCGCGAGCATGTCGAGGTCGTTGGCGCCGTCGCCGATCGCGACCGTCGCGGCGAGGTCGGCACCCACGGCCGCGGCGTAGTCGCGCAGTGCCACGCCCTTGGCCGCTCGGTCGATCACGGGGCCGGTGACGCGTCCGGTGAGCCGCCCGTCGGCGACCTCGAGGGCGTTCGCGCGGTACAGCGTGATGCCGAGCGAGGCGGCCAGCGGCCCGACGAGCTCGACGAACCCGCCCGAGACGAGCCCGACGGCCCACCCGCGGGCCTGCACGTCGGCGATCAGCTCGCGCGCGCCGGGCGACAGCTCGAGCTGCGTCCGGACGTCGTCGAAGACGGAGACCGGCAGCCCTGCGAGGGTCGCGACGCGCTCGTGCAGCGAGGTCGCGAACTCGATCTCGCCCCGCATCGCGCGCTCGGTGATCTGCGTGACGAGGTCGAGGGAGCCGGCGTGGGCGGCGAGCATCTCGATCACCTCGCCCGTGATGAGCGTGGAGTCGACATCCATGACGAGCAGACGAGCGGTCACAGCGAGCACAGTAGCGAGATCGCCGCGCGGCGCCCTCGGGCGTCCACGCCGGACGTGCCTGAGGGCGTCGCACGGGTCAGCTCGTGATGATCGTGCCCTTCGGGACGACCGTCAGGCCCGACTCGGTCACGGTGAAGCCGCGTGCGAGGTCGTGCTCGTGGTCGAGACCGATGCGTGCCCGTTCCGGGACCACCACGTTCTTGTCCAGGATCGAGCGGTGCACCTGCGCGTAGCGGCTGACCTGCACGCCGTCCATCAGCACCGAGTCGGTGACCTGGGCCCACGAGTGCAGGCGCACGCCCGGCGACAGCACCGAACCGGACACGGTCGCACCGGAGACGACGACACCGGGGGAGACGATCGAGTCCGCCGCGTGCCCGAGCCGCCCGGCACCGGCGTGCACGAACTTGGCCGGCGGCAGGCCGGTGTACCCGGTCAGGAGCGGCCACTCGTCGTTGTAGAGGTTGAACACCGGCTCGATCGCGATGAGGTCGATGTTGGCCTCGTAGTACGCGTCGAGCGTCCCGACGTCGCGCCAGTAGTCGCGGTCGCGCGGGGTCGAGCCCGGCACGTCGTTGCGGATGAAGTCGTACACCGCCGCGGTGCCGCGCTCGACGAAGGCCGGGACGATGTCGCCGCCCATGTCGTGGCGGCTGTTGACGTTCTCGGCGTCCTCGGTGACCGCGCGCGCCAGCGCCTTGGCGTCGATCACGTAGTTGCCCATCGAGGCGAGCACCTCGTGCGGCGAGTCCGCCAGGCCGATCGCGTCCTTGGGCTTCTCGCGGAACGCCCGGATGCGCGTCGGGTCGCTCGCGTCCGTCTCGATGACGCCGAACTGGTCGGCCTCCGCGAGCGGCTGCCGGATGCCCGCGACGGTGAGCTCGGCGCCCGACTCGACGTGCGCCTGCACCATCTGCGAGAAGTCCATGCGGTACACGTGGTCGGCGCCCACCACGACGACGATGTCGGGGCGCTCGTCGTCGATGATGTTGAGGCACTGGTAGATCGCGTCGGCGCTGCCGAGGTACCAGTGCTTGCCGACGCGCTGCTGCGCGGGGACCGCGGCGACGTAGTTGCCGAGCAGCGGGGACATGCGCCACGTCTTGGACACGTGACGGTCCAGGCTGTGGGACTTGTACTGCGTGAGCACGATGACGTGCAGGTAGTGCGAGTTGATGACGTTCGAGAGGGCGAAGTCGACGAGTCGGTAGATGCCGCCGAACGGCACCGCGGGCTTGGCGCGGTGGGTCGTCAGGGGCATGAGTCGCTTGCCCTCGCCACCTGCGAGGACGATGGCCAGGACGCGCGGTTGTGCCATGCCCTGACCCTAGGCCCGACGGGCGCCGGGAGCGAGGTCAGGACGCGCGGACGCGCTAGCGTGTCGCGCATCGCGGCCCACCCGGGTCCGTCCCTGCCAGCGTCCACGGAGGTCGTCAGTGCGCGTCGACATGCTCACCCGGGAGTACCCGCCTCACGTCTACGGCGGTGCGGGCGTGCACGTGGCCGAGCTCGCCGCGGTGCTGCGCGGGAGCATCGACGTGCGCGTGCACTGCTTCGAGGGCGCGCGCGACGAGCCTGGCGTGCGGGGCTACGACGTGCCGAGCGAGCTCGTCGGGAGCAACGCCGCGCTCCAGACGCTCGGGGTCGACCTCGAGATCGTCGCAGGCGTCGGTGCGTCCGACGGCGGCCCGCGCACGGACCTCGTGCACTCGCACACCTGGTACGCGAACCTCGCCGGGCACCTCGCGAGCCTGCTGCACGGCGTGCCGCACGTGCTCACCGCGCACAGCCTCGAGCCGCTGCGGCCGTGGAAGGCCGAGCAGCTCGGCGGCGGCTACGCGCTGTCGAGCTGGGTCGAGCGCACCGCGTACGAGGCCGCGGCCGCCGTGATCGCGGTGTCCGGGGGCATGCGCGACGACATCCTGCGCAGCTACCCGGCCGTCGACCCCGCGCGCGTGCACGTCGTGCACAACGGGATCGACCTCGCGGGCTGGCGCCGCCCGGTCGACGACGAGGCCCTCGCCGCCGCGGACCGCACGGTGCGCGCCCTGGGCATCGACCCGACCCGCCCCGCGGTCGTGTTCGTCGGACGCATCACGCGCCAGAAGGGCCTGCCGTACCTGCTGCGCGCGGCCGAGCAGCTGCCGGCCGACGTGCAGCTCGTGCTGTGCGCGGGCGCTCCCGACACGCCCGAGATCGCGGCCGAGGTGGCGGGACTCGTCGAGCGGCTGCGCGAGAAGCGCTCCGGGGTCGTCTGGATCGAGCAGATGCTGCCGCGTCCGGACCTGGTCGCGGTGCTCGCGAGCTCGACGGTGTTCGTGTGCCCCTCGGTGTACGAGCCGCTCGGCATCGTCAACCTCGAGGCCATGGCGGTCGGGCTCCCGGTGGTCGGCACCGCGACCGGCGGCATCCCCGAGGTCGTCGACGACGGCGTGACCGGCTGGCTCGTGCCCATCGACCAGGTGCAGGACGGCACCGGGACGCCGCGCGACCCCGATCGGTTCGTCGCGGACCTCGCGGCGACGCTCGTCGACGCCGTCTCGGACGCCGACCGCGCCGCCCGCTGGGGGCTCGCGGCGCGCCGTCGGGTCGAGGACCACTTCTCCTGGACGGCCGTGGCGCAGGAGACCCTGGGCGTCTACCGCAGCGTGCTGGGCTGAGCGCGCGGACCGGCGAGCGTCGCGGCCGCCAGCGCCCGCCGCGCCAGCCGGTCCACGTCGCGCAGCGCCGCCGAGCGCTGGTCGGCCTGCCACAGGTTCACGGCGCCGCCGTCGTCCCGGGCGGCCAGGTCCACGATCGCGCACAGGCGCGCCGCGCTCGCGAGCACGCGCCCGCGGTGCGCGTCGAGGCGGTCCGGCAGCCGCCACGTCGGCAGGGCGGCGTCGCGCAGCGCGACGACCTGTGCCGCGTGCTCGTCGTCCCAGTGCGCGACGTCGAGCCGCACGAGCGCGTCGGTCACGTCGACGAGGCCGCGGCGCAGCCCCCGGTCGGCGTCCTCGAGCGAGCCGAGCGCCTGGACCGGCAGGAGCCAGTCGGGCACGGCGGTCAGGTGCCACGTCACCAGGTGGCCGGGCTCGAGCGCGGAGCCGAACGCGGCGACCTCCGGGACCAGCGCGTGCGCCGTGGAGTCGGTGCGGATCAGCACGACCTCGTGCGCCGTGAGCGCGGCCCGCGACACGGGAGCGGGGACGCCGGCGGCGTCACCGGGAGCCGGGAGCAGGGCGACGACGTCGAGGTCGGCCGCGGCCCACTGCGCGAGGGCGTCGGCGAGTGGCCGGCGCTCGCCCGTCGCGGTGTCGACGAGCTCGTGCGGCTCGTCGTCGACCTGCACGCCGCGCAGCGCGGCGGCGGTGGTCGTGGTGCGGGAGGCGCCCGCGCCGAGCCACAGCGCGAGGACCACGGAGCGGGGGAGGTCGAGGTCGGGCACGCGTCCACGTTACGTGGGCGGCCGAGGTGCCGCGGACGCCCCCACGTGGTCGGGCTGCGCGCGGGACGCCGCGTGCCCACCCGTGGTCACGTGCACCGGCACGCGCGCTCCAAACGTTAGGGTCGTGCCATGACCGACGTGCTCGACCTCCAGGACGTGACGATCCGACGGGGGACGACGACGATCCTCGACGGGGTCTCGTGGCGCATCCGGGAAGGTGAGCGCTGGGTCGTCCTCGGGCGCAACGGCGCCGGCAAGACGACGCTCCTGCAGGTCGCGTCCGGGCGCATGCACCCCACGGGCGGCACCGCCTCCCTGCTGGGCAGCCAGCTCGGTCACGTCGACGTGTTCGAGCTGCGGCCGCGGATCGGGCTGTCGAGCGCGTCGCTCGCAGACAAGATCCCCACCGGCGAGCTCGTCCGGGACGTGGTGCTCACGGCCGCCTACGGGGTCACGGGCCGCTGGCGCGAGGAGTACGAGGAGCTCGACGAGGCGCGCGCGACCGACCTGCTGCGGGCGTTCGGCGTCGAGCACCTGGGCGAGCGGTACTTCGGCACGCTCAGCGAGGGCGAGCGCAAGCGCGTCCAGATCGCGCGGGCCCTCATGGCCGACCCCGAGCTGCTGCTGCTCGACGAGCCCGCGGCCGGGCTCGACCTCGGCGGGCGCGAGGAGCTCGTCGAGGCGCTCGCGGAGCTCGCCGCCGACCGCCGTTCGCCCGTGCTCGTCCTGGTCACGCACCACGTCGAGGAGATCCCGCCGGGCTTCACGCACCTGCTGCTCCTGCGCGACGGCACGGTGCACGCGTCCGGCCCGATCGAGGAGGTGCTGACGGCCGAGCAGCTCTCCGGGGCGTTCGGCCTCGACCTGCTGCTGGACCGCCACGCGGGCCGCTGGACGGCCCGGTCCGCCGCGCTCGCCTGACGCCTCGCCCGCACCGCCGCTCGCGCCGCCGCGCCCCCGGGTCGCGGGTCGTCGAGGGCTGCCGACGATCCGGGGGGAAACCTCACGAGAACGTCAAGCGTGTGCCTAGGATGACCCAACGGCGACGAGAAGGGGTCCGCGGTGCACTGGCTGTGGTGGGTCGGAGGAGCGCTCGCGCTCGGCATCCTCGAGATGCTCTCGCTCGAGCTCGTGTTCATCATGGCCGCGGGCGGCGCACTGGCCGGGGCGATCGCCTCGGCCGCGGGCGCCCCGCTGTGGGCGCAGATCCTCATCGCCGCGATCACGTCGGTCCTGCTGCTCGTCACCCTGCGACCGTGGCTGCTGCGCCACCTCAAGAAGCGCACCCCGCTCGTCGAGACCAACGCCTCGGCGCTCGTCGGCCGTCCGGCCGTGGTGCTCGCGACGGTCACCGCCGAGGCGGGCCGCGTGAAGCTCGCGGGCGAGGTCTGGAGCGCCCGGACGACCGCCGGCGCGGCGCTGCCGCCCGGCACCGAGGTCCTGGTGGACCGCATCGACGGCGCCACCGCGGTCGTCGTCCCCACCCCGGCCGCCTGAGCGGCGCGAGGACCCGTACCGGACCAAGGAGGCCCCATGCCGGAGGACACCACGAACGTCGGCCAGATCGCGCTGATCGTCGTCCTCGCGCTCGTCCTGCTGTTCGTCGTCATCGCGCTGTTCCGCTCGGTGCGGATCGTGCCGCAGACCGTGGCGGTCATCGTCGAGCGCCTGGGCCGGTACTCGCGCACGCTCGACGCGGGTCTGCACCTGCTGATCCCGTTCGTCGACCGCGTGCGTGCGGGTGTCGACCTGCGCGAGCAGGTCGTCTCGTTCCCGCCGCAGCCCGTCATCACGTCCGACAACCTCGTCGTGAACATCGACACGGTCATCTACTTCCAGGTCACGGACCCGAAGTCGGCCGTGTACGAGATCGCGAACTACATCACGGGCATCGAGCAGCTCACGGTGACCACGCTGCGCAACGTCATCGGCTCGATGGACCTCGAGCAGACGCTCACGAGCCGCGACCAGATCAACGGCCAGCTGCGTGGCGTGCTCGACGAGGCCACCGGCAAGTGGGGCATCCGCGTCAACCGCGTCGAGCTCAAGGCCATCGACCCGCCCGCCTCGGTGCAGGGCTCGATGGAGCAGCAGATGCGCGCCGAGCGTGACCGCCGCGCCGCCATCCTCACGGCCGAGGGTGTCAAGCAGTCGCAGATCCTGACCGCCGAGGGCGAGAAGCAGTCGGCGATCCTGCGGGCCGAGGGCGAGGCGCAGGCGGCGATCCTGCGGGCCGAGGGTGAGGCGCGCGCGATCCTGCAGGTGTTCGACGCGGTGCACCGCGGCGACGCCGACCCGAAGCTGCTGGCGTACCAGTACCTGCAGACGCTGCCGAAGATCGCGGCGTACCCGTCGAACAAGATGTGGTTCCTGCCCTCGGAGCTCACCGGGGCGCTGGGTCAGCTCGCGCAGGGGCTCGGGGGAGTGGCGGCGCCCACCGGTGACGCCGGTGGTCGTCCCGCGGGGACCTCGCCGCTCGGCGAGGACCTCCCGCCCACGACCCTGACGGACCCCGCCGAGGCGCTCGCCGAGGCCAAGCGCGAGTCGGCCGCCGCGACGGCGGACGCGACGAGCGCGGGCACGCTGTCCGGCCGGCCGTTCGACCCGGCGGCCGAGCTCGGGCAGCACCCGGGTGCCGCGGCCGTGCCGTCGCGGCCCGCGACCCCGCCGGTGCCGCCGCAGCCCGCCCGGCCGGACGTCCCGCCGCCGCCCGCGCCGTCGGGCGAGCCCGGCACGTCGGACCAGCCGCCGTACGACCGTTGACACGGGCCGGTCGGGCACACCGCGTGCCCGACCGGCCTCGTCCGCCCGCGACGACGGCGGGCGCGCGGCGGGGCCTTGCTGAGTGAGTGCTCACTCACTTATGGTGCCCACGTGAGTCGCACCGGTCGCGCCGCGCCGCTCCCGCCCGAGGAGCGGCGATCCGCCATCCTGCGTGCCGTGCGTCCCGTCGTGCTCGAGCGCGGTACGCGCGTCACGACGAAGGAGCTCGCGCAGGCCGCGGCGGTCGCGGAGGGCACGCTGTTCCGCGTCTTCCCCGACAAGGCCGCGCTCGTGCGCGAGGTCGTGCTCGCCGCGGTCGACCCCGCCGACGACGTGCCCGCGATCGAGGCCATCGACCGGGGGCAGCCGCTGGCCGACCGGGTGCGGGCGGTGATCGAGATCGGGCTCGCCCGGACCAGCCGCACGATCCGCTGGATGGGGATCCTGCACGAGCTCGCGCACGCCTCGGACGGCACGCGCGACGAGGACGCGCACCGCCGCATGACCGAGTTCACGCAGCGGCAGGAACGCGGTCAGCGCGCCGTCCGCGCGGCGATCACCGATGTGCTCGGAGCGGACGGCGACCGTCTCGCGCGGCCCGCCGACCAGGTCGCCGAGCTGCTCGCGGTGACGGTCCTCGGCCTGTCGATGCTGCAGATCGAGGCGACGCGTCGGGGCGCCGAGCCGCAGCTGCCGGACCTCGACGTCGTCGTGGCCCACTTCCTGCACGGCGCGCTGGGCGCGCACCCGCCCCACCCGCACCCGCCCCACCTGCACCCGTCGTCCTCGTCGGCCTGGAGGCCGTGATGCTCAACCGACTCCTCAAGGAGCACCTGGCGCCGTACTCGCGTGCGGTCACGGCGGTCGTCCTGCTGCAGCTCGTGCAGACGCTCGCGACGCTCTACCTGCCGAGCCTGAACGCGCGGATCATCGACGACGGCGTGGCCGTGGGCGACACCGACGAGATCATGCGCCTGGGTGCCGTCATGCTCGCGGTGAGCCTCGTGCAGGTCGCCGCCGCGGTCGCGGCGGTCTGGTACGGCTCCTACGCCGCGATGGGGTTCGGCCGCGACGTCCGGCGCCGGCTCTTCGCGCACGTGCAGACGTTCTCGGCGCGCGAGCTGGGTCAGTTCGGTGCGCCGACGCTCATCACACGCACGACGAACGACGTGCAGCAGGTCCAGATGGTCGCGCTGATGACCTTCACGTTCGTCATCATGGCGCCGATCATGCTCGTCGGCGGCGTGGTGATGGCGCTGCGTGAGGACGCGGGCCTGTCGGTGATCCTGCTGGTCGCGGTGCCGGTGCTCGGCATCGTGATCGCCTCGATCGTGTCGCGGATGATCCCGTACTTCCGGGTCATGCAGAAGCGCATCGACGCGATCAACCGGGTCATGCGCGAGCAGATCGCGGGCATCCGGGTCGTGCGCGCGTTCGTGCGCGAGGACCGCGAGGCGCAGCGGTTCGACGACGCGAACCGTGCGCTGTACGACACGTCGCTGCGCACCGGTCAGCTCATGGCGCTGATGTTCCCCGCGGTCATGCTGGTGCTCAACCTCACGAGCACGTCGGTGCTGTGGTTCGGCGGGCACCGGGTCTCGGACGGCACGATGCAGATCGGCCAGCTCACGGCCTTCCTGTCCTACCTCGCGTACATCCTCATGGCCGTGATGATGAGCACGATGATGTTCGTCATGTTCCCGCGCGCGATCGTCGCGGCGGGACGCATCGGCGAGGTGCTCGAGACGCAGACCAGCGTCCTGCCGCCCGTCGCGCCCGTGCCGCTGCCGGCCGACCCGGCCCAGCGCGGCAGGCTCGAGCTGCGGGGCGTCGAGTTCCGTTACCCGGGCGCTGAGCGCGCGGTCCTCGAGGACGTCGACCTCGTCGTCGAGCCCGGCCGGACGACCGCGATCATCGGGTCCACCGGCTCGGGCAAGTCGACGCTCCTCAACCTGGTGCCGCGCCTGTACGACGTGACCGACGGCCAGGTGCTGCTCGGCGGTGTCGACGTGCGCGACCTCGACCAGCGCGAGCTGTGGTCGCAGATCGGCCTGGTGCCGCAGAAGCCGTACCTGTTCTCCGGCACCGTGCGCTCGAACCTCGAGTACGGCGCGCCCGGCGCGGACGACGACGCGCTGTGGCACGCGCTCGAGGTCGCCCAGGCGCGCGACTTCGTCGAGGCGATGGCGGGCGGGCTCGACGCGTCGATCGAGCAGGGTGGCGCCAACCTGTCCGGCGGCCAGCGCCAACGCCTCGCGATCGCGCGCGCCCTGGCCCGACGACCACGCCTGTACCTGTTCGACGACTCGTTCTCCGCGCTCGACTACGCGACCGACGCGGCGCTGCGCGCGGCGCTCGTCCCGCAGACGCGTGACGCGGCCGTGCTCGTCGTCGCGCAGCGCGTGGCGACGATCCGCAACGCCGAGCACATCGTCGTGATGGACGCCGGGCGCGTGGTCGGTGAGGGCACGCACGCCGAGCTGCTCGCGACCAACCCGACCTACCAGGAGATCGTGTACTCCCAGCTCAGCGAGCAGGAGGCGGCATGAGCACGCCCCGAGGTCAGCAGCCGCCCGCGGCGCAAGCCGGTCGTCCCGCGGACGCCGGCGCGCCGGCGGGGGCCGGTCAGCCCACGGCGGCCGCGCCCGCGCGCATGCGCCGCGGTCCCGCCGGGCACGGGCCGATGGCGATGGGCGTGCCGGGCGAGAAGTCCATGAACTTCCGCGCGTCCGGAGCTCGGTTCCTGCGCGAGCTGCGCCCCGAGCGGGTGCGCATCGGCGCGATCGTGCTGCTCGGTGCCGCGAGCGTCGTGCTCGCGGTGATCGGGCCGAAGCTCCTGGGCGCCGCGACCGACGTCCTGTTCACGGGTGTCGTGGGCTCGATGCTGCCCGCGGGGGTGAGCAAGGCCGAGGCGATCGAGGGCCTGCGCGCGCAAGGTCAGGACCGCATCGCCGACATGCTCTCGGCGATGGACGTGGTGCCCGGGCAGGGCGTCGACTTCGACCGGCTCGGCCGGATCCTGCTCGTCGTCGCGCTCGTGTACGTCGGGTCCTTCCTGTTCGGCTGGGTGCAGGGACGCATGACGGCGGGGGTCGTGCAGCGCTCGGTGCTGCGGCTGCGCGCGGACGTCGAGGCCAAGCTGTCGCGCGTCCCGCTGCGCTACGTCGACTCCCAGCCGCGCGGCGAGCTGCTGTCGCGCGTGACCAACGACATCGACAACGTCGCGCAGACGATGCAGCAGACGCTCAGCCAGGTCATCACGTCGGTGCTCACGGTCGTCGGCGTGCTCGCGATGATGTTCTGGATCTCGCCCCTGCTGGCCGTCGTCGCGCTCGTGACCGTCCCGCTGTCGATGGTCGTCGCAGCCATGATCGCCAAGCGCTCCCGGCCACGGTTCATCGAGCAGTGGACGTACACCGGGCAGGTCAACGCGCACATCGAGGAGATGTTCACCGGCCACACGCTCGTGCAGGTCTTCAACCACTCCGACGAGGCCGTCGAGACCTTCACGCAGCGCAACGAGGCGCTCTACGACTCGAGCCGCCGCGCGCAGTTCATCTCGGGCATCATCCAGCCCGCGCTCGGGTTCATCGCGAACCTCACGTACGTGATCATCGCGGTCGTCGGCGGGCTGCGGGTCGCGGCCGGTGCGATGACGCTGGGCGACGTCCAGGCGTTCATCCAGTACAGCCGCCAGTTCTCCCAGCCGATCACGCAGCTCGCGAGCATGGCGAACCTGCTGCAGTCGGGCGTGGCGTCGATCGAGCGGGTCTTCGACCTGCTCGACGCCCCCGAGCAGGACCCCGACCCCGAGCCGGCGGCCACGCTGGACCGCCCGGTGCGCGGACGGGTCGAGTTCGAGCACGTCGCGTTCTCCTACCGCGACGACGAGCCGCTCATCGAGGACCTGTCGCTCGTCGCCGAGCCCGGGCAGACCATCGCGATCGTCGGCCCGACGGGCGCCGGCAAGACGACGCTCGTGAACCTCGTCATGCGGTTCTACGAGGTCGACGCCGGCCGGATCACGCTCGACGGCGTCGACACGCGTGCGCTCACGCGCGACGAGCTGCGCCGGGCGACGGGCATGGTGCTGCAGGACACGTGGCTGTTCGGCGGGACCATCGAGGAGAACATCGCCTACGGCGTGGACGGTGCGACGCACGAGCAGGTCGTCGCGGCGGCCGAGGCGACGTTCGTCGACCGGTTCGTGCGGACGCTGCCCGACGGCTACGACACGGTGATCGACGACGAGGGCACGGGTGTCTCCGCGGGGGAGAAGCAGCTCCTGACGATCGCGCGGGCGTTCTTGTCCGACCCGGCGATCCTCATCCTGGACGAGGCGACCTCGTCGGTCGACACGCGCACCGAGGTGCTCGTGCAGCACGCGATGAACGCGTTGCGGGCGGGGCGGACGTCGTTCGTGATCGCGCACCGCCTGTCGACCATCCGCGACGCGGACACCATCCTCGTGATGGAGCACGGCTCGATCGTCGAGCAGGGCACGCACGACGACCTCCTCGCAGCAGGCGGCGCGTACGCGCGGCTCTACCAGAGCCAGTTCGCGGCGGCCGTCACCGACGACGTGTGACGCCGGCAGAGGCCTGACCTGGCCACACGCAAGGTGTGGAGGTCCCGCGATTGCCAGGGTGAACCGTTTCGGCCGTTGCCGGTCGATCGTCGGCTGGGGACGGTGGAGGCCCTCGCCTGTGCGGGTCGTGCCCGCAGCGAGGCGGACCCCCGCGCGCAGGCACCTGACCCCCAGGAGGAACCCATGCGAACGTCCGCACGACCTGTCCGGTCGGGCCCGCTGCGCCGGCTGCGCCGCGCCCTGATCGCGGTCCCGCTGAGCCTCGCGCTGGGACTCGGCGCGATGGCGGTGCTCGCGCCCTCGGCGAGCGCGCACGGTTCGGTCACCGACCCCCCGACCCGCAACTACGGCTGCTACGAGCGCTGGGGCGCCGACCATCTCAACCCGGAGATGGCGACGCTCGACCCGATGTGCTGGCAGGCGTTCCAGGCGAACCCGAACACGATGTGGAACTGGAACGGCCTGTACCGCGAGAACGTGGGCGGCCGGCACGAGGCGGTGATCCCCGACGGCCAGCTCTGCAGCGGCGGCGAGACCCAGAACGGCCTGTACAAGTCGCTCGACAAGGTCGGCAACTGGACCGCCAAGCGCGTCCCGAGCACGTTCACCCTGACGCTGACCGACGGTGCGAAGCACGGCGCGGACTACCTGAAGATCTACGTCACGAAGCCGGGCTTCGACCCGACGAAGCAGGCGCTCACGTGGGGCTCGCTCGACCTGATCAAGACCACGGGCTCCTACCCGACGACCGGCCTGTACCAGACGGACGTCAACCTCTCGGGCCGCAGCGGCCGGGCCGTGCTGTACACGATCTGGCAGGCGAGCCACCTCGACCAGCCGTACTACCTGTGCAGCGACATCATCATCGGCTCGGGCTCCGACCCGACCGAGGAGCCCACCGAGGAGCCGACGGAGGAGCCCACCGAGGAGCCGACCGAGGAGCCCACGCAGGAGCCCACGCAGACGCCGACCGACGAGCCCACGCAGACGCCGACCGGCGCCTGCACCGCGACGGTCAAGGTCAACTCCAGCTGGCCCGGCGGGTACGTGGCCGACGTCGTCGTGACCGCAGGGTCGCGAGGCGTGAGCGGGTGGAAGGTGACCGTGGGCGGAGCCACGATCACCCAGGCCTGGGGGAGCAGCCACAGCGGCAACGTCCTGACGAACGCGGCCTGGAACGGCACGCTCTCGTCCGGGGCGTCCACGACGGCCGGCTTCATCGGCTCGGGCGCGGCCGACGGCCTGACGGCGAGCTGCGCGGCAGCCTGATCCAGCAGCGCGGGCGACGCCCGGGGAGCGCCGACCGGCGTACCCCGGGCGTCGTCGTGCGCGAGCTCCGCACACGCTCACGTGCTCGACACGCGAGCCGGTGACGGCACGAAACGGGACGAGTCGGGCTGGCGGCGGCCGTACCCGCGTGACTAGGTTCGTCGGCAGGACCGGCTCATGGAGCCGGGCGGCCTGGGGGGAGAGGCCATGCGGTGGTGGGGACGCGGTGGGCCGGACGAGGCGGCACCGCCGCAGGACGACGTCCTCGAGCTGCGCGTGCACGGCGTCGCGAACACGCCGCCCGCCGCGATGCTCGACGTCCGGCCCGACCAGGTCGAGCAGGTCGACGGCGACGACCTCGGGAGCTTCTGGACGCCGACGAGCGCGGTCGGCTCGGCGCCGCGCAAGGCCGGCGACGCGCGTGTCGTCCCGCCGGGCGTGCGGCGTGAGGCGTACTCCTGGGGTGCGATGGCCCGCTTCTCGACCGTGCCCGGCCTGGGTCGCGCGAGCGGCATCGTCGCGGGCGTCGTGCGGGTCGCCTGGGTCGTCATCGTGCCGTTCGGGCTGGCGAACGTCGCCTACTGGGCACGGGACGCCGACGAGCCGCACGGACCGCGGTCGTCGGCGGGCGGCGGTCTCGTGCGCCTGTTCGGGCTCGCGCTCACGCTGCTGTGGGTGACCACCGCGGCGACGGTCTCGCTCGGGATCGTGGCAGCGCAGTGCTACGGCCCGCGCACGGACCTGGCGCCCGACGGGCCTGACGCCGACGTGCAGTTCGTGCAGGTGTGCACGGCGCTGCCCGAGGCCGCGGACGTCGCGGCGCGGTGGTCGACCGGGGTCCGCAGCGCGGTGATCCTCGGCCTGACCGCGCTCGTCGTCGTCGCGCTCGGGGCGATCGGGTCCACGGGACGGCTGCGGTACGAGCGGCGGATGTCGACGACGAAGGCGCGCCAGCTCGTCGGACAGGCCACGAGCCGTGCGGGCCGGCAGCGGGTCGCGATACGCGCGGCCGGGGCGAACGGCGGCAGGGAGCAGGTCGTCGCGCCTGGCGACGACGTCGCCGGACGGTCCGAGGTGTGGCCCATGCTCGCGCGGCGCGGCTTCTGGACGCACGCCGACCGCTCGTCGGTCCAGTGGTTCCAGCACCTGGCCGCGGCCTTCGCGACGCTCGCGGGCCTCGTCGCGTGGCACTACCTCTACCGGGACGCCCCGGGCTGTGCGAGGTCAGAGGGGTTCGGCGCGCGCGGCTGCCTGTCGCCGGGCGTCTGGGCCGCCGACGGGCGCCTCCCGTGGGCCGCGCTGCTCGTGGCGTCGGTCGCGGTCGTCGTCGTCGCCGCGTTCCGTACCGGCAGGTTCCGGCTCGAGCCGCCGCCGCGCGCCCGCGGCGACCAGCCGCGCGCACCCCGCGTCTCGCGCGCGAGCGACGCCGCCCTGCTGTGCGCGGCCCTCGCCGTCCTGCTCGCGGTCGTGATCGCCGTCGCGCGCTCGGGCGACGACCCGCTGCGACCCGTCGACCCGGCCGTGGCTCCGCTCCTGGGCCTGCACGCGCTGCCGCGGCTCCTCGTCGCCGTCATGGTCCTGCTCGTCATCGCGGCCGTCGGGATCCGTGCGCGGCTGCGCGCCAGGATCTGGGTGCCGCTGACGCTCGTCGTGCTCGTGGGTGCGACGACGAGCGTGCTGTGGCCCGACGGGACGTGGAGCGTGGTGTCGCGCTCGGTCGGTGGTCTCGCTCTCGTCGCGCTCGTCGTCGTGGCGTGGACCGTGAACCGCCGGCATGCGGGACGTGAGCGCGAAGGATGGTCGGGCCGAGGGCCCGCGGTCCTCCTGAGCACCGCGGCCGGGGTGGCGATGGTGCTGAGCGCGGCGACGGTGCTCGGTGTCGCGGCCTGGCTCGACGCGCCCGCCGCGGCGGAGAACCAGCGGCTCAGCACCGGGTCGACCGCGGCGCTCGAGAAGGCTGCGGCGGCCGAGCCGTTGCGCGACCCGGTCGTGGTGCACGTCCCCGCGCCCGAACGGCTCCACGTGCCGCCGGGCTACGAGCAGTTCGCCGTCGCGAGCGTCGCGGTCCTCGCGCTGCTCGCCGCATTCGTCGTCGTGCTCGCCGTCCGCATGGGCACGCTGCGTAGGAAGGCGCTGCCGGTGGTCCCGGGCGACGTCGAGCCGGACCCCGAGCGGCTCGAGGACGTCGCGGTGCAGACCGGACGGCGGCACGCGGCGCTCGCGCAGCGCGCCGAGCGGCTGATGGGCGCGCTCGGGCTGCTGTTCTTCCTCGCGCTCGTGGCGACCCTGGTGCTGCCCGACCCGCACGCCGCGTACGACGGCCCGTTCGGCGGGCTGTGGACGCTCGGCGTGGACCTGTCGCGCAGCGCGGTCGTGGCCGGCTGCGGGCTCATCGTCGCGAGCGTCGTGCTCGCCGGGTCCAAGCAGCCCCTCGCGCGGCCCTGGGGCCTGCTGTGGGACCTCATGTGCTTCCTGCCGCGCGCGGCGCACCCGTTCGCGCCGCCGTGCTACGCCGAGCGCGTCGTGCCCGAGCTGCGCTCCCGCATCGACGCGTGGCTCGGCGACGACGGCACGCCGATCCCGGCGTCGCAGCGCGACGCGCGGCGCGTGCTGCTCTCGGCGCACAGCCTCGGCGGAGTGGTGTGCGTCGCGACGCTCATGGCGCGCTGGGACGGCCCGGCCGGCCCCTACGACCACCGCGTCGGCCTGCTCACGTACGGCACGCAGCTGCGCGCCTACTTCGGCAGGTTCTTCCCCGAGCTGTTCGGACCGGCGGTGCTCGGCACGCGTCCCAGCACGGGAGCGCGCCTGTGGGCACCGGACCCGTGGGCCCAGACCGAGCCGGGGCTCGTGCCGAGCGAGGGCCCGACGCTGCGCGCCTCGCTCTCGCCGCCCGACACCGCGACGGCCGACGAGCCCACCCACGGGTCTGCCCTGCGGTGGCGCAGCCTGTGGCGGCGTACGGACTTCATCGGGTTCCCGGTCGACGCGTACGCCGGCAGCGCGGTCGACGCGCCCGCGAGCGAGATCGACGCCGACGCGTACCTGCTCGCAGTCGCGGCGCACAGCGGCTACCCGCGCGCACCCGAGTACCGACGTGAGCTCGACCTGCTCGTCGCGCGGCTGCGGGCGAGCACTCCCGGGCGGCCGGTGACGACCGGCCGATGACGACACGGGCACCGAGGACCGCGCCGGAGCGGTCCGTCCCGGGCCGCATGCCGGGCCGAACCGTGACGATGCGGACGGCGACGGCCAGGGGTCCCGCGAGGGTTGCGCTGCGAGGACGTATCCTCACCGGATGCGCCGTGACCGTCTGACATGGACGCTCTACGGCGCCTTCGTCGCGTGGGGCTGGTTCCTCTACAGCTTCAACCCGAGCGTCCCCTTGCTGGCGGACGAGTTCGGCATCTCCGCAGCTCAGGCAGGCCTGCACGGCACCGCGATGGCGGTCGGTGCGGTGCTCGCGAGCTGGGTCGCGCCGACCGTGGTGCGCGGACGCGGTCGCCGCACCGCGATCGCGTCCGCGCTGGGTCTGGTCGCCCTCGGCGTGGTCGGTCTCCTGCTCGCCCCCTCGTTGTGGGTCAGCCTGCCGTCGATGGCCGTGCTGGCCGTGGGCGGCAACGTCGCGATCGCGTCGTCGCAAGCCGGCCTCGCGCGCCACCACGGCCCCGCCGCGTCCGCCGCCGTGACGGAGGCGAACGGTGTCGGGTCCACCGTCGGGCTCGTCGGACCGCTCGCCGCGGGTGCGTGCGTGGCGATCGGCTGGGGCTGGCGGCCCGCGGTCGCCGTCACGGTCGCGCTCGCAGGGCTCGTCGCGTGGTTCGTGCTGCGGATCCCGGTCGGTGGGGCGATGACGCCTCCCGCCGGCAGCCGCCCGTCACCGTCGGGCGAGCAGGGGACCGACGAGGTGAGCACGTCCGACGAGGCCGTGCCGCCCGGCGAGCGTGCGGTCGTGGACCGCCTGGCGGGCGACGAGCACGTCCCCGGGCGTCGGCTCGCGGCGTGGTGCTTCCTCGGCTCGCTCGTGGCCGCGATCGCGCTCGAGAACGTCACGACCTACTGGTCGACCGACCTCGTGCGCGAGCAGACCGCGGCCGGCGCGGGGATCGCCACCGCCACGACCGCGGGGTTCGTCGCGGGCCTGTCCGCGGTGCGCTTCGTCGTCGGGCCGATGTCGCTGCGCGTGCGGCCCGCGATGCTGCTCGCGGTGTCGTTCGCCGTGACCGTCCTCGGGTGGGCCGTGCTGTGGACCGCGTCGTCGCCGTCCGTCGCCGTCGCCGGGCTCGTCGTCGCGGGTCTGGGGTGCGGCGCGCAGTACCCGCTGTCGGTCGCGCTGCTGCTGTCGACCGCGCCGGGTGCGCAGGACCGCGCACAGGCGCACGCGACCCTTGCGGGCGGGCTCGCGATCGGCATCGCGCCGTTCGTGCTCGGCGCGCTCGCGGACGCCGTCGGTGTGCACACCGCGTTCCTCGTCGTCCCCGTGATCGCGGCCGCGGGCGGCGTCGCAGCCGTGCTCGGTGGACGTGCTCTGCTCGCGGCTCGCCTGGCGCGGGTCGCGCACGCGGCAGCAGCACCGACGCCCGCTCCGCAGGCTCCCGATCCGCACTCACCGGCACCGCATGCGCCGGGCGCGCCCGCGCCCGCCGCGCCGCCACCAGCACCCGTCCACCCGTCTCACTGAGGAGAACTGTGTCCCGCCTCGTTCACCGCACCTCGCGGACCGTCGTGACCGTCCTGGACCCCCACGGCGCACCGCTGGCCGACACCGACGTCACGGTCGCGCAGACGCGGCACGCGTTCGGCTTCGGCTGCACCGGGTTCGAGTTCATCCGCCGCACCCCGGGCGAGAGCGCGCCGCTCGAGGACCTGTGGCTCGGCCTGTTCGACACGGCGACGCTGCCGTTCTACTGGCGCCACTTCGAGCCCGAGCCCGGCCGGATCCGCACCGAGCCGCTGCGCGACGCGGCGCGGCGCCTCACCGAGCTGGGCGTGCGCGTCAAGGGGCACCCGCTCATGTGGCACACGCTCGCCCCGCGGTGGCTCCTGGAGCACTCGAACGACGAGGTCGAGCGCCTGCAGCGTGACCGGATCACGCGCGAGGTGAGCGACTTCGCCGGGCTCGTCGACACGTGGGACGCGATCAACGAGGTCGTGATCATGCCGGTGTTCCGTGCCGAGGAGAACGCGATCACGCGCCTCGCGTGGGAGAAGGGGCGGATCGCGACGATCAAGCTCGCGTTCGACACCGCGCGCGCCGCGAACCCGCACGCGACGCTCCTGCTCAACGACTTCGACATGTCGACCGCGTACGAGTGCCTCATCGAGGGCGTGCTCGAGGCGGGCGTCCGGATCGACGCGCTCGGGCTGCAGAGCCAC
The DNA here is from genome assembly GCF_007989825.1 of Cellulomonas persica. Taxonomy (GTDB): domain Bacteria; phylum Actinomycetota; class Actinomycetes; order Actinomycetales; family Cellulomonadaceae; genus Cellulomonas; species Cellulomonas persica. The sequence goes on from NZ_BJUA01000011.1 coordinate 55,321, forward strand.
ATGCACCAGGGCTGGTGGGGCGAGGAGAAGACCGCGCGCGTGCTCGAGCGGTTCAGCCGGTTCGGCCTTCCGCTGCACTTCACCGAGACGACGCTCGTCTCCGGCCACCTCATGCCGCCGGAGATCGACGACCTCAACGACTACCAGGTGGACTCGTGGCCCTCGACGCCCGAGGGGGAGGCGCGCCAGGCCGACGAGCTCGTGCGGCACTACCAGCTGCTCGTCGAGCACCCCGCGGTCCAGACGATCACCTACTGGGGTCTGGGCGACGCGGGCGCCTGGCTGGGTGCGCCCGCGGGCCTGGTCCGCGCCGACGGCACGCCGAAGCCCTCCTACACGGCGCTGCGCGACCTGGTGCGCGGCCAGTGGTGGCACGCGCCGCAGGTGCTGCGCACGGACGCCTCGGGCCGGGTCGCGGTCGAGGGCTGGCGCGGCGACTACGAGGTGCGGCTCGGGGAGGCGACGTCGGCGTTCGTCGTGGGCGACGAGGCGACGTCGGTCCGGCTGCCTGCCGCGGTCCCGGCCGCCTGATCGGGCGACGGGCCGACCGCCCGTGCACTGACCGCCCGTGCACTGACCGCCCGTGCGCCGGACGCCGGTGCACGGGCGTCCGAGCCGCGCCTGGGAGGATGCCACTCGTGCCTCGCCTCGACCTGCAGACCGTCACCGACCCCGCCGACGACCGGCTCGCCGACTACGTCTCGCTGACCGACGTCGCGCTGCGCTCCAAGCACGAGCCGGCCAAGGGGCTGTACATCGCGGAGAGCTCCACGGTGCTGGAGCGCGCGCTGCGCGCGGGGCACCGGCCGCGCTCGGTCCTGCTCGCGCCGCGCTGGGTCCCGGACCTCGAGCGCATGGTCGCGAGCCTGCCGTCGGGTGACGGCGAGCCCGAGGCGATCACCGTGTTCGTCGCGGACGAGCCCGTGCTCGAGGCGATCACCGGTTTCCACGTGCACCGCGGCGCGCTCGCGGCGATGCACCGCCCGCCGCTTCCCGCGGTCGCGGACCTGCTCGCGGGTGCGCGCCGCGTCGCGGTGCTCGAGGACATCGTCGACCACACCAACGTCGGCGCGGCGTTCCGCTCGGCCGCGGCGCTCGGCGTCGACGCGGTGCTCGTGACGCCCCGCTGCGCCGACCCGCTGTACCGGCGCTCGGTGCGGGTCTCGATGGGAACCGTGTTCCAGGTGCCGTGGACGCGCATCGACCCCTGGCCGGACGGGGTCGCGACGCTGCGCGAGGCCGGCTTCGTCTCGGCGGCGCTCGCGCTGTCCGACGACGCGATCACGCTCGACGAGCTCGTGGCGGACCCGCCGGAGTGTCTGGCGATGGTGCTCGGGGCCGAGGGGCACGGGCTCAAGCCGACGACGGTGGCGGCGTGCGACCTCGTCGTGCGCATCCCGATGTCCGGGGGAGTGGACTCGCTCAACGTCGCGGCAGCGGCCGCGGTCGCGTTCTGGGCGACGCGCGTCGGCTAGGTGTGCGTCGCCGCGCGTCGGACCGGCGCGCGGCCGGTCGGTGCGTGCGCCGGGGCGGTCAGTCCCAGAAGGGCGGGAGGTCGTCGTCGAGCGCGCGGGCGGCCGCGAGGAACGTCGTCTCGACGGCCTCGTCGTCGGTGGTGGCGGAGGTGGTCTGAACGTCTGTGGGGTCGGCCAGGAGCAGGTCCATGACTTGATCGTCGGATGGCTCGAGCGCCCGGATGAGGGACGTCCGTCCCGCTTGAGCGGCGCGTCGACGGCGATGTCGACCAGACCTCTCCCGACCTTCACGCGAGGCTCACACGCGGGTCATCGGACCCTCAAACGCGCGTGAAACGCGGCCCAAGGAGGCTCAGGCGAGAGCGAGCCCCTCGACCACCTCGACGCCCGGCAGGTGAGCCAGCAGGGCGCCCGGCAGGGTGAGCTTCGACCGCCGGAGCCCGCTGCCGACGACGACGAGCGGACCGCTGTCGTCGGGGACCGTGACGCGTGCGTCGACGAGCACGCGGTAGCCGGCGGGGAGGCCGATCGGCGTGATCCCGCCGTACTCCATCGCCGACTCGGCGGTGGCCCGGTCCATCGGCAGGAACGACGCCTTGCGGACGTCGAGCAGGCGCTTGACGGCGCTGTTGACGTCGGCCCGCGTCGTGGCGCGCACGACCGCCGCGGCGACGCGTTCGACGCCCTCGCGGCGGCCGCCGACGAGCACGCAGTTGGCCGACGCCGATGGCGGCAGGTCGTACGCCTCGGTCAGTGCGGCGGTGTCTGCGAGGTCCGGGTCGATCTCGGTGACGAGCACGGCGCTCGCGACCTCGTCGTGCTCGGCGGCCCACGCCGTGAGGGCCGCGGCCGTGCTCGGGGCGACGAGGTCGAGTCGCTCGAGCGCGGGTTGCCAGGTCAACGTCCCCAGGGTCACGCGCGCAGCCTAGCGACGCGTCCCGCATGTCGAGGCCGATGGTCTCGGCTCCCGGACGCCTAGCGCTGGTACGTCCCGACCAGCACGCCGCGCGCGAGCGTGTGGAACACCAGCGCGCAGCTCGTCGCACCCGGGGAGGTGTCCGGCGTCAGGCCGAGGTCGGCGGTGTCGAGCGCGTGCACCGCGAGGAAGTACCGGTGCACCTGGTCCCCGGGCGGCGGCGCGCACCCGGTGTAGCCGACCTCGCCGTCGTCGTTGCGCAGCTGGAAGGCCCCCGTCGGCAGCCGTGAGCCGTCGGGTGCGCCGGCGCCGGTGGCCAACGACGACACGTCGGCGCCGAGACCCAGGACCGTCCAGTGGAACCAGCCCGCGACGCCCGGCGCGTCGGGGTCGAACACGCTGACCGCGAAGCCGCGCGTGCCCTCGGGCGCGCCGCTCCAGGCGACGTGCGGCGAGAGGTTGCGGCCGCGCGCCGTGTGGGTGTGCACGTCCGGCACGGGTGCGCCGTGCGTCCAGTCGTCGCTCGTCACGACGAGCTGCGGGACCGGGGGCAGGAGGCTGTACGGGTCGGGTGCGACGGGCCGGTCGATCGAGGTCACGGCTCCTCCGAGGTCGTCGGGTGCGTCCGCCCGCCGTGGGCGGCCGCGCCCATCGTGGCCCCCTCGCGGCGCACGTGCGAGCGGGCGTGCTCGAGCGCCGTGCCGAGGTCGTCGAACAGGTGCTTCTCGTGCGCGAGCGCGTCGAGCACGCCCACGGACTCCACGACGCGGCGGTGCTGCGGGCGCAGGCCCTTGAGCAGGACGACGATGCCGCGGTGCTGCAGGTCGGCGACGATCTGCGCGAGCGCGTACGCGCCGCTCGTGTCGAGCATGCTCACGCTGGACAGGCGCAGCACGACGACGCGCACGTCGCTGACCTGCGTGAGCTCGTCGAGGAAGCGCCGCACGTCCGCGAAGAACAGGGCGCCGTCGATGCGGTAGACCGCGATGTGCTCGTGCAGCAGGGCTCGCTCGTCGTCGGCGCGCAGCACCTCGTCGGGCGCGTCCTCGCGGTGCAGACCGCTCGCGCGGGCGACGGCCCGCAACGCCAGCACGGCGGCGACGGCGACCCCGACCTCGACCGCGAGGACGAGGTCGAACGCCACGGTCACGACGAGCGTCGTGAGGAACACGGCCGCGCCCGAGCGGCCCGAGCGGCAGATGGCCACCGCCGTCGAGACGTCGACCATGCGCGCGGCCGTGACCAGCAGCACCGCGGCGAGCGCCGCGAGCGGGATCCGCCCCACCAGGGGCGCCGCGAGGTACACGACGGCCGCGAGCATCACGGCGTGGCTCAGCGCCGCGACGCGCGTGCGCGCCTCGGAGCGCACGTTCACCGCGGTGCGCGCGATCGCGCCCGTGGCGGGCAGTCCGCCGAAGAGGCCGGAGGCCACGTTCGCCAGACCCTGGCCGACGAGCTCGCGGTTGGGCTTGGTGCGCGGCAGGTCGTCCGCCATGCCGTCCGCGACGCGCGCCGACAGCAGCGACTCGAGCGCTGCGAGCGCCGCGACCGCGAGCGCCGAGGAGAACAGCGCGCTCGTCGTCTGGAGGTCGACGACCGGGAGGTGGGGCGCGGGCAGCGACGCCGGGAGCGTGCCGATCCGGTCCACGTCGAGGTGCGCGAGCTCCGCGACGAGCGTGGCCGCCACGACGGCGACGAGGGAGGCGGGCAGCCCGCGGCGGAGACGGGGCAGGGCGACCATGAGCGCGATCGCCAGCGCGACGAGCGCCAGAGGCGCGACCGCCGCGGACCAGTCGACCGAGCCGAGGGTCTTCAGGGCGACCGCGGCGGCGTTGGTGCCCGGGGCCGCGGGCGTGTCCAGCGCGAGCGGGACCTGCTGCAGCGCGATCACCACACCGATCCCGACGGTGAAGCCCTCGACCACCGGCCACGGGATGTACGCGACGAGCCTGCCGAGCCCGAGGACGCCCGCGAGCACGACGATGCCGCCCGCCATGATCGCCACGACCGGGACCAGCTCGGGCCCGAACCGCGCGACCACCGGGAGCAGGACGACCGTCATGGCGCCCGTCGGACCGCTGACCTGCAGGTGCGACCCGCCGAGGACCGCGGCCACGGCACCTGCGACGACGGCCGTCACGAGGCCCGCCGCGGCGCCGAGCCCGGAGGACACCCCGAAGCCGAGCGCGAGCGGCAGCGCGACGATCGCGACCGTGAGGCCCGCGAGCAGGTCACGACGCCAGGACCGGGACAGCCCCGTGTAGTCGTCGCGGTGCGGCGCCAGGGCGATCAGGCGGCGGCGTGCCGCGACGAGCAGCGCCCCGGGATGTGCCTGACCGAAGGTGATGTCGGGGGCGCCTGCGCTCATGCGTCGGCGTCCGTGAGGAGCTCGTGACGGCGGGCGGCGGCGTCGACGAGGACGGCGCGCGCCGCCGCGAGCATGTCGGCCACGGCGGGCAGCGCGAGCGCGTAGTGCACCGCGTTGCCGGACCGGCGCGCGGTGACGACCCCCGCGCGTCGCAGCACTCCGAGGTGCTGCGAGAGGTGCGAGGCCTCGAGGCCGAGCTCGGTGAGCAGCTCCGCGACCTGGCGGTCGCGTTCGACGAGGAGCTCGAGGGTGCGCACGCGCACGGGGTGCGCGAGCGCCTTGAACAGGTCGGCCTTGACCTCCGGCAGGGGGCGGTCGAGGCCGTGGGCGCGCAGGGTCACGGGGTCTCCGGTGCGGCGGCTTGATGTGTTGATGGATTGATCAAAACCGTCAAACCATACCCCTTCTCGACCCGGCGCGTGACGGGTCTCTGCGAGGTTGACAGCGGGTCGACCGGCGACGTCTACTAGAACGATCGAACACGCGTTCGAACGAGACGTCGGCCCTGGTCGGGTCCGGCGCGCTCGTGGTACGACACGAACACAGGGACGGTCATGGCGGTCGAGGTGCTGACCCGGGAGGAGCGAGTCGCCCGCGCTCGCCTCGCCCTGGCGCGCGCCGAGCTCCGGACCGGTGCCCGCAGCGCCGAGATGGTCCGCTCGGAGGTGGTCCGCCCGGAGGTGGTCCGCCGGGAGGTGGTCCGTCCGGAGGTGGTCCGTCCGGAAGCGATGCACGAGGCGGCGGCGGACGCCTCGCCGCCCCAGTCGCCGCCGCAGTCGCTGCGCGGTCCGCGCGCGGACGTCCTGACCACGGCGCTGCTCACCACCGAACGTCCAGCGCTGCCCGTCCCGCCCGCGCTCGCCCCGCTGCTCCCCGACGGCCTGCGCCGCGGTGCCACCACGGCCGTCCTGGGCTCGACCTCGCTCGCGCTCGCGGTGCTCGCCGCGGCGAGTGCTGCCGGCGCGTGGGTCGCGGTCGTCGGGCAGCCCACGTTCGGCCTGCTCGCCGCGGCGGAGGCGGGCGTCGACCTGACCCGCCTCGCGGTGGTCCCGTCGCCGGGGGCGGACGCCGCCACCGTGCTCGGCGCCCTCGTCGACGGCATGGACGCGGTGGTCGTCGGGCCGCGGGTCGCCCTCGTCGACGCCGACCGGCGACGGCTGTCCGCTCGCGCGCGCGAGCGCGGCGCGACCCTGCTGCCGACCGTCGCCTGGCCGGGTGCGGACGTGGTCCTGACCGCGGACCCCGTCGGCGAGCACGGCGGGTGGCGCGGGGTGGGTGCCGGCCAGGGACGTCTGCGCACGCAGCAGGTGCGGGTGGCCCGCAGCGGGAGGCGCGGCGCGGCCGTGCCGCTGTCGCTCGTGCTCACGCTGCCGCTGGCCGCGCCCGACGGCATCCCCGAGGACCCGCGTCGTCAGCCGGTGCCCACGGCCTCGGCGCTCGCCGACCGCCCCGACCTGCGGCTCGTCGGATGAGCACGCGCACCACCGTCCTGTGGGTGCCCGACTGGCCCGTCGTCGCGGCGGCCGCGGCGCTCGAGGTCCCCGCACACCTGCCGGCCGCGGTGCTCGCGGGCCAACGGGTCAGCGCGGTCAACGCGCTGGCCCGGCTCGAGGGGGTGCGTCGCGGCATGCGCCGGCGTCAGGCGCAGGGCTGCTGCCCCGAGCTGGAGCTGCTGCCGGCCGACGACGCGCGCGACGTGCGGATGTTCGAACCCGTCGCGGTGGCCGCCGAGACCGTGGTGGCCGGGCTCGAGGTGGTCCGGCCCGGGCTGCTCCTGCTGCCCGCGGGCGGGGCCAGCCGGTACCACGGCTCGGAGGACGCGCTCGCGGAACGGCTCGTCGAGGCCGTCGCGCAGGGCACGGGGCACGAGTGTGCGGTCGGGACGGCCGACGGGCTGCTCGCCGCCGTCGTCGCGGCCCGCACCGGCGTCCTGGTCCCGCCGGGGACCTCGGCACAGCTCCTCGCGTCGCGGCCGATGACCGAGCTCGCGTTCGCGGCGGTCACCGACGAGGCCGGGGCCCAGGTCGCCGAGCTCGTCGACCTGCTGCACCGGCTCGGGCTGCGCCGGCTCGGCCAGCTCGCGGCGCTGCCGTCGGCGGACGTGCACGCACGGTTCGGCCGACTGGGGACGTGGGCGCACCTGCTCGCGCGCGGTGAGGACGAACGACCTCCCGTGCGGCGCAGGCCGGAGGCGGACCTGGAGGTCGGCACCGAGCTGGACCCTCCCGTGGACCGGGTGGACACCGCGACGTTCGCGGGCCGGCGGCTGGCCGAGGACCTGCACGCGATGCTCGTCGCGCGCGGGCTGACGTGCGGTCGTCTGGAGATCGCGGCGCGCACCGACGAGGGCACGGACCTGGTCCGGGTGTGGCGCACCGACCTCGGTGGATGGGGTGGGCTGTCACCCGCGCGCATCACCGACCGCATCCGCTGGCAGCTCGAGAGCTGGCTCACGACGACGGCCGTGACCACCGCACGCTCTCGCCGTCTCGACGCGCGCGCCCGCCGCGCATCGACCGCACCAGGCCGCACGGACGCCACCACCGAGGCGCCCGAGTGGGACCCGGATCCCGAGGACACGCCGCCGGTCACGCTCGTCCGGCTGTCGGTCACCGCGCTCGACGTCGCTCCCGCCGGCGCCGAGCAGGGGCGGCTGTGGGGCGGGCCGTCCGGCGGCGACCTGCGCGCGCACCGCGCCCTGGACCGGGTGCAGAGCATCGTCGGAGGTTCCGGTCTGCTCACGGCCGCGCTGCAGGGCGGTCGCGACGTCCGCGAGCAGGTGCACCTGCGCCCCTGGGGCGACCAGAGCGACCCGGTGCGGCCCCTGGACCGGCCGTGGCCCGGCCGGCTGCCGGCTCCCGCACCCGCGACCGTGCTGCCCGAGCCCGAGCCGGTGCAGGTGCTCGACGACCGCGGCGTGCCCGTGGTGCTCGACGTGCGTGCCGGGCTCAGCGGCGTGCCGAGCTGGGTGGCGTGGGGCGCGGGCCGGCGCTCGCGCGTGCGCGGGTGGGCGGGGCCATGGCTGCTCACGAGCCGCTGGTGGGCCGAGGACCCCGTCGGACCTCCCGTGGTGCGTGGGCACGTGCAGATGACGTTCGACGACGAGCCCGCGGCGCTGCTCACCGCGACCCCGTCGGGCTGGGCGTGCGAGGCGCGCTATGACTGAGTGGACCGGGTCCCGCGCACCCGGGTCCCGCGCATCTCGGAGCGCCGGGCCGCGCGTGCCGCGGTACGCCGAGCTGCATGCGCACTCGGCGTTCAGCTTCCTCGACGGCGCCAGCCAGCCCGAGGAGCTCGCGGCCGAGGCCGCGCGTCTGGGGCTGACCGCGCTCGCGCTCACCGACCACGACGGGCTGTACGGGGTCGTGCGGTTCTCCGAGGCCGCGCGCCGCGTCGGTGTCGCCACGGTGTTCGGCGCCGAGCTGCACCTGCCGGCACCCGACGCGCGTCGGCACGGCCGCGAGCCCGCGCCGCAGCCGGGACCTCCCGTGCTCGACGAGCCGACCGGTGTCCCGGACCCGCGCTCGTCGCACCTGCTGGTGCTCGCGCGCGGGCCGGACGGCTACCGGGCGCTGTCCCGTGCCATCGCGCAGGGGCACCTGGACACCGGGCGCAAGGGTGCGGCCGAGTACCACCTCGAGGCGCTGGCCGAGGCCGCGGCGGGGCAGTGGCTCGTGCTGACGGGCTGCCGCAAGGGCGCCGTGCGTCGTGCGCTCGCGGGCGGGGACCCGTCGGGCGTCGTCCCGGTCGCGCCCGGTGGCATGGCGGCGGCGGCGCGTGAGCTCGACAGGCTCGTCGCCCTGTTCGGACGGGACAACGTCGCCGTCGAGCTGACGGCAGCGGGGGACGCGTACGACGACGAGCGCGCGGACGCGTTGGCCACGCTCGCGCGCGACGCGGGGCTGCCGCTGGTGGCGACCACCGCCGCGCACCAGGCGACCCCGCGCGACGCCGACCTGGCGGCCGCGCTCGCCGCGGTGCGCGCACGCTCGTCGTTGCAGGACCTCGACGGCTGGCTGCCCGCGGGTCCCGGCGCGCACCTGCGCTCGGCCGCCGAGATGCTGCGCCTGCACCGGCGCTACCCGGACGCGGTGAGCACCGCCGCGGACCTCGCGGCGCAGTGCGCGTTCGACCTCGCGCTCGTCGCGCCGTCGTTGCCGCCGTACCCGGTGCCGCCCGGGCACACCGAGGCCACGTGGCTGCGCGAGCTGGTCCGGCAGGGTGCGCTCGAGCTGTACGGCCCGCCCGAGCACGAGCGCGTGCCGGGGGCGTACGCGCAGCTCGAGCACGAGCTGCGCGTCATCGAGGAGCTCGGCTTCCCGGGCTACTTCCTGGTGGTCTACGACCTGGTCACGTTCTGCCGCGACAACGGGATCATGGCGCAGGGCCGCGGTTCGGCCGCGAACTCCGCGGTCTGCTACGCGCTGCGTGTGACCGCCGTGGACGCGGTGCACCACGGCCTGCTGTTCGAGCGCTTCCTGGCGCCCGAGCGCGACGGGCCGCCCGACATCGACGTCGACATCGAGTCGGCGCGGCGCGAGGAGGTCATCCAGCACGTCTACGCCAAGCACGGGCGTGAGCACGCCGCGCAGGTGGCGAACGTGATCTCCTACCGGCCGCGCTCCGCGGTGCGTGACGCGGCCCGTGCGCTGGGGTACGACGCGGGCCAGCAGGACGCGTGGGCGAAGTCCGTCGAGCGATGGGGGAGCCTGCGCACCGCGCCGTCGGTGGAGCACGACCCGACGAGCCCGACGACCGCCGCCGTGCGCGACGCGCGTCCGCACACCGGGCACGCGGGGCCGCCACCGGTCGTCACCGGCCGGCAGCTGCGTGCGCAGGCGCGCGGTGCACAGTGGGTCTCGGGCACGCCGGGCACGCCGGGCACCCCGCGCTCGTCGTCGGCACCGGCGCGAGGACGCAAGGGTGACGAGATCCCCGGCCTGGCCACGGCCGACGGGCACGACGTGGTCCCGACGAGGCTGCCGCCGTCCGCCGAGGCCGAGGGCGAGATCCCCGAGCACGTGATCGACCTCGCGGAGCGGTTCCTGCGCCTGCCCCGGCACCTGGGGATCCACTCGGGCGGCATGGTCATGTGCGACCGCCCGGTGATCGAGGTCTGCCCCGTCGAGTGGGCGCGCATGCCCGGCCGCACGGTGCTGCAGTGGGACAAGGAGGACTGCGCGGACGCGGGGCTGGTCAAGTTCGACCTGCTGGGCCTGGGGATGCTCACCGCGCTGCGGATCGCGTTCGACTCCGTGCGCGAGCACGGCGGTCCGGACCTGGACCTGCACGCGCTGCCGCAGGACGACCCGCTGGTCTACGAGCTGCTGAGCGCCGCGGACACCGTCGGGGTGTTCCAGGTCGAGTCGCGCGCGCAGATGGGCACGCTGCCGCGCCTGCAGCCCAAGAAGTTCTACGACATCGTCATCGAGGTCGCCCTCATCCGGCCGGGCCCGATCCAGGGCAACTCCGTGCACCCCTACATCGAGCGCGCCCGCGGCCGCCAGAAGGTGACCTACCTGCACCCGCTGCTCGAACCGTCGCTGAGCAAGACGCTCGGCGTGCCGCTGTTCCAGGAACAGCTCATGCAGATGGCGATCGACGTCGCTGACTTCACGCCCGCCGAGGCCGACCAGCTCCGCCGCGCGATGGGCTCCAAGCGTTCGACCGAGCGGATGCTCGCGCTCAAGGAGCGCCTCATGAGCGGCATGGCGTCGCACGGCATCTCACGTGAGACCGGTGAGCAGATCTTCGACAAGCTCAAGGCGTTCGCGGACTTCGGGTTCCCCGAGTCGCACGCGTACTCGTTCGCGTTCCTCGTGTACGCGAGCGCGTGGCTCAAGGTGCACCACCCCGCGGCGTTCTACGCGGGTCTCCTCGCCGCGCAGCCCATGGGGTTCTACTCACCGCAGAGCCTGGCGGCCGACGCGCGTCGGCACGGGATCGAGGTGCTGCGGCCGGACGTGCAACGGTCACGTGCTCTGGCCTGCGTCGAGCGCGTCGGGCCGACGCCGCCCGGCGGAGAGCCGCGACTCGTCCCACGTCCCAGCGGCACGGGACCGACGCCGCAGCCCGGTGTCCGCACCGGCACCTCCGCGCAGGCCGCCGCGGTGGGCGACGTGGTGCAGGCGCGCGACCGGGTGCAGCAGCCGGCGCGGTCGCTCGCCGTGCGGATCGGGCTCGCCGCGGTGCGCGGCATCGGGACCGCGCTCGCGGAGCAGATCGTCGACGAGCGTGAGGCGCACGGGCCGTTCGTCGACCAGCGCGATCTCGTGCGCCGCGTGCGGCTCACGACCACCCAGCTCGAGGCCCTCGCGACCGCGGGCGCGCTCGACGGGCTCGGCGTGACGCGGCGGGAGGCGTTGTGGGCGGCGGGCGCGCTCGCGCAGGAGAGCCCGCAGACCCTGCCCGGCGTGAGCGTCGGCGTGAGCGCCCCGACGCTGCCCGGGCTCAGCCCGGTCGAGACCGCGACCGCGGACGTGTGGGCGACGGGCGTCTCGGTCGACTCCTACCCGACCCAGTTCGTGCGTGACGGGCTCGACGACGCCGGGGTGCTCCGTGTCGAGCAGGCCTACCGGCACGAGACCGGGCGACGCGTCGCCGTCGCCGGCGTGGTCACGCACCGCCAGCGTCCCGGCACTGCGGGCGGTGTCACGTTCCTGTCCCTCGAGGACGAGACCGGGCTGCTCAACGTCGTGTGCTCGGCGGGCCTGTGGCAGCGGTTCCGACGCACCGCGCGGACGAGCCGCGCGATGGTCGTGCGCGGGCTGTTGGAACGGCAGGACGGCGCGACGAACCTCGTCGCGGAGCACCTGGCCCCGCTGTCGCTCAAGGTCCGCTCGACGTCGCGCGACTTCCAGTGAGCCGCGTGCTCAGACGCCGGCCAGGTCCACCTCGTCGGAGGACTCGACCGTGGCTGTCCGTCCCGGCCCGTCCTGGAACTGCCAGTAGAGGTTGGCGTGGGAGACCACCAGCTCGGGCGGTGGTGCGCCCCACTCGGTGAGGTCCTCGGTGCTGTGCGCGTCCGACACGAGCGTCACGTCGTAGCCGCGCACGAACCCGCCGTGCAGGGTCGCCCGCACGCACGCGTCGGTCTGAGCGCCCGTGACGACGAGCCGACCCACGCCGCGCGACGCGAGCTCGGACTCGAGCGGGGTGTCCTCGAAGGAGTCGCCGTAGCGCTTGTCCACGATCGCCTCGTCGGCTGCAGGCCTGAGCTCGGGGATCAGCTGCCACGTGTCGCTGCCCTCGGGCAGCTCGTCGGACTGGTGGCGCACCCACACGACCGGCGTGCCCTGTGCGCGAGCGCGGGTCACGAGCCCGTCGATCGTCGCGACGACCTGGTCGCGAGCGTGCAACGCGTTCGCGACCCCGTTCTGCATGTCGATCACGAGCAGCGCGGTGGCGGCTCGTCCCTGGAGAGTGGTCATACCGCCAGTAACCCACCGACCACTGACACGCGCCGAACCTTTGCCTGCCCGCGTCAGCGGACCGTGCCCTCCACGCGGTCGCGGATGCCGATGAGCATGCGCCGCGACATCACGGTGCTCACCGAGCCGACGACCTCGTTGATCGGGACGGCCCACCCGCGGGGACGCGCGTAACGCTCACGCACGACGAGGCGCGTCGTGCGGTCCCGGCCCGGGTGCAGCGTGAACGCCCAGCTGAAGCTCGCGTCCGGGGCGGTCAGCACGAGCGCGCGGGGCGGGTCGACGATCGTCACGGCGAGCGCGGCGCTCGGCGCGAGGTGGATCTCGTCGCCCTCCGCGAGCCCCTGCCACCGGTCCTCGATGCGGGAGGCGGAGTGGATGTGCAGCCCGACGAGGTTCTCGAGCCAGTCGTAGGAGTAGAAGCCGCCGCGGTCCTGGCCGAGCTGGACGAGCCAGGGCCAGACCTGCTCGGCGGACGCGCGGATCGTGATCCCGCGGGTCGCGACGAGCCCCGGCACCGTGATGATGTCGTCGCCCGCGAGGCGTGCGTCGAGCTCGTCCTCGCTCGCGCCCCACTGCAGTCCCCACGTGCGGGCGAGGGGCAGCAGCGCGACGGCCGTGGCGGCGACGAGGAGCCCCGCGGCGCGGGGTGAGGGTGCGCGCATGGTCCCAGTGGACTCCTCGAGGCCACGATCGCGCGAGCGACGAACGTCCCGGCGTCCGCCGGCCGGACCCGCGCGGCGTTCCGCAGCGCACCGCCGGGGGATCACGCGACGGGTGGCCGGTGTGGGTGGCCGGGTGCACGATGCCCGCATGCTGCTCGCCGACGTGGCCGCGACGTCCACTGCGCTCGCCGCGACGCGATCGCGCCTGGCCAAGCGCGCGCTGCTGGTCGACCTGCTGCGCCGGACGCCGCCGCAGGACGTGCCGGTGGTCGCGCGGTACCTGGCCGGTGAGCTCCGGCAGCGCCGCACGGGCCTGGGGTGGCGGTCGCTGCAGACTCTGCCCGAGCCCGCGGCCGAGCCGAGCCTGCAGGTCGGGGACGTCGACGCGGCGTTCGCGCGCATGGCCGCGCTCGCGGGGCCGGGATCGGGCACCGCCCGCGCTGCCGAGGTCGCAGCGCTGTTCGGTGCCGCCACCGCGGCCGAGCAGCAGTTCCTGGTCCGGCTGGTCGGAGGCGAGCTGCGTCAGGGTGCGCTGGACGCCCTGCTGCTCGACGCCGTGGCCGAGGCGTCAGGGGTCCCTGCCGAGGCCGTGCGGCGCGCGGCGATGCTCGCGGGCGCCACCGAGCCGGTCGCCCAGGCGGCCCTCGCCGCACCCGACCCGGACGCGGCGCTGGCGGCGCTCGCGGCCTTCACGCTCGAGGTCGGCCGGGCCGTGCGCCCCATGCTCGCGCAGTCCGCGCCCGACGTCGCGACCGCGCTCGCCACCGTCGCGGACGTCGAGCAGGGGACCGACGCGGTCGTCGACGCCAAGCTCGACGGCATCCGCATCCAGGTGCACCGCTCGGGTGACGCGGTCGGGGTCTTCACGCGTTCGCTCGACGACATCACGACGCGCGTCCCGGAGATCGTCGAGATCGTGCGCGATCTCCCGGCCCAGCGGCTGGTGCTCGACGGTGAGGCGCTCGTCGTCGGCGAGGACGGCCGTCCCGTCCCGTTCCAGGACACCGCCGCGCGCGCGGCGAGCGGGGACGTCGAGGTCGCCGCGACCCAGCGGCTGCAGCCGTTCTTCTTCGACTGCCTGCACCTCGACGGCGACGACCTGCTCGACCGCCCGCTCACCGATCGCCTGGCCGCACTCGACGGTCTGCTCGCGGCGCACCCGCAGCTCGGCGTCGCCCGGGTCGTGACGTCCGACCCCGAGACCGCGCAGGCGCACGCGCGCGCCATCCTGGCCGCCGGGCACGAGGGGGTCGTCGTCAAGGCGGCGGCGTCGCCGTACGAGGCGGGGCGCCGCGGCGCGGCGTGGGTCAAGGTCAAGCCCCGGCACACGCTCGACCTCGTCGTCCTCGCGGTCGAACGCGGCTCGGGCCGCCGGCAGGGTCTGCTCTCCAACATCCACCTGGGTGCCCGGGACGGCGCAGGCGGCTTCGTCATGCTCGGCAAGACCTTCAAGGGCATGACCGACGCGATGCTCACGTGGCAGACGCGGCGGTTCCGTGAGCTGGAGGTGGCCGACGACGGCTGGACCGTCACGGTTCGCCCGGAGCAGGTCGTGGAGATCGCCTTCGACGGCGTGCAGCGTTCGACCCGCTACCCGGGCGGCCTGGCCCTGCGCTTCGCACGCGTCCTGCGCTACCGCGACGACAAGTCGGCCGACGAGGCCGACACGATCACGCGCGTCCGAGAGCTGGCGTCGTGGGGATAGCTGCGCGCAGGAGAGCCGCCGTCAGTGGTCGGACTCCCAGCGGTGGCCGTAGCGGACGAGGGGTTGCATCGCCTCGATGAGGTCGCGACCGCGGGGGGTGAGCTCGTAGCGGACGCTCACGGGGGTGGTCGGCTCGACGAGGCGGGCGACCAGGTCGGCGCGTTCGAGCTCCTTGAGGCGCACCGAGAGCATGCGGTCCGAGAGGCCGATGACGGAGGTCTGGATCTGCGTGAAGCGGTGTGCGCCGCGCCCGACGGCGAACAGGATGCTGCTGCTCCAGCGCCGGCCGACGAGCTCAAGGACGTGCGACGCGCTGCGGCACGCGTCGTCGTCGATCGGCAGCAGCGCCTTGCGGGCGCCGGTGGAGGGCCGGGGGGCGGCGGTGGAGGGCGTCGGCGTGCTCACTTACCTAGAGTAAGCCGCTCACCACCGTTTGCGCAGCGGTGAACCGGCCGCTCATGCTGAGGGCATGCCCGACTACGGCCACCCCCTGCGCTTCGGCACCTTCATCACCCCGGTCAACGCACCGGCGGACCAGCCCGTGCGGCTGGCACAGCTGAGCGAGGAGCTCGGCTACGACCTCGTCACGTTCCAGGACCACCCGTACCAGCCGGCGTTCCACGACACGTGGACCCTGCTGACGTGGGTGGCCGCGCGCACCGAGCGGATCCAGCTCGCGGGCAACGTCCTCAACCTGCCGCTCCGGCAGCCCGCGGTGCTCGCGCGCTCGGCGGCGAGCCTGGACCTGCTCTCGGGCGGGCGCGTGAACCTCGGGATCGGCGCGGGCGGCTTCTGGGACGCGATCGAGGCGATGGGCGGGGACCGGCTGACGCCGGGGCAGGCAGTCGACGCGCTCGAGCAGGCGGTCGAGGTGATCCGCGGGATCTGGGACGCGGACACGCGCGGGCCGCTGCGCGCGGGAGGCGAGCACCACCACGTCACGGGCGCCAAGCGCGGGCCTGCACCCGCGCACGAGATCCCGATCTGGATCGGTGCGCTCAAGCCGCGCATGCTGCGCCTCATCGGCCGTGCGGGCGACGGGTGGCTGCCGTCGATGAGCTACCTGCAGCCCGGTGACCTGCAGCGCGGCATGACGACCATCGACGAGGCCGCGCAGGCCGCGGGCCGCGACCCGCGCGAGATCACGCGGCTGCTCAACATCGGCGCGCTCGGCGTCGACGAGATCGTCCGACTCGCGCTCGAGGACGGCGTGAGCGTGTTCATCGTCGCCGCCGACGACCCGCGCACGCTCGAGCACATGGCCCGCGACGTGATCCCCGCGGTGCGCCAGCAGGTCGAGGCCGAGCGGGCGGCGCGCGGGACCGCGGCCGTCGGCCGCATCCGCAACCAGGTCGCCCTCGCGCGCCGGATGCCGGGTATCGCGTACGACGACGTGCCCGCGTCGCTCGTCGAGACGGCCGTCGAGCCCGGCGACCGCGGCTACGGCCGCTACACCTCGTCGTACCTGCGCGGCGGCGCGCCCGGCCTGGTGCTGCGCCCGCAGACCGTCGAGCAGGTCCAGGACGCGGTCGTGTTCGCCGGTGCGCACCGGGACGTGCCGTTGGGGCTGCTCAGCGCGGGGCACGGGATCTCGGGGCGCTCGGTCAACCACGGCGGGCTCGTCGTCGACGTGAGCGCGCTGAACGAGGTGACGCTGCTCGACGAGGACAGCGGGCTCGTGCGACTCGGGCCGGGGGCGCGCTGGATCGACGTCGCGCGCACGCTCGCGCCGCACGGGCTGGCGATCTCGAGCGGTGACTACGGCGGCGTCGGCGTCGGCGGACTGGCGACGGCGGGCGGCATCGGCTGGTTCGCGCGCGAGCACGGGCTGACGATCGACCATGTCCGCTGCGTCGACGTCGCCCTCGCGGACGGCTCGCTCGTGCGCGCGTCCGCCACCGAGCACCCGGACCTGTTCTGGGGGATGCGCGGGGCCGGTGCGAACTTCGGGGTCGCGGTGTCGTTCGAGATCGAGGCGTCGCGCGTGGGTCAGGTCGGCTTCGCCCAGCTCGTGCTCGACGCGAGCGACCTGCCGGACCTGCTGGTGCGCTGGGGGAGCGCGATCGAGTCCGCGCACCGGTCTGTGACGGGCACGCTGATCCTGGGCGCGGCCCGGGCGGGAGCCCCGCGCTACGCGCAGGCGATGCTCGTCGTCGACTCCGACGACCCGGACACGATCGTCGAGCGGCTGGGCGGCGTCGCGCAGGTCGCACCGCTGCTCGACCAGTCGGTCGTGCTCGCGCGGTACGACGAGATCATGGGCGCGTTCCACCAGGAGGGGCCGCAGCGCGGGCAGGGCGAGCCGCTGTCGCACTCGGGCCTCGCGCGGTACCTGACGCCCGAGCTCGCCGAGCAGACCGCGGCGCTGCTGGACGCCGGGGCGTCGTACTTCTTCCAGATCCGTGCGGTGGGCGGCGCGGTCGCCGACGTCGCGAGCGACGCGACCGCCTACGGATGGCGCGACGCCGGGTTCAGCGTCGCGGCGTTCGGCACGACCGCCTCGGGCTTCGACACGTGGTGGCGACGGCTCGAGCCGCACTTCGAGGGCATGTACCTCAGCTTCGAGTCCGCCGAAGGACCGGACGTCGTCGCGCGCGCGTTCCCGCCGGCGCACCTCGCGCGGCTGCGCGAGGTCAAGCGTCGCTACGACCCGTCGGGTCTGTTCCGCGACAACTTCTTCATCTCGCCCGGGGTGGACGCGGCGGCGTGATCAGCCGACGCGCGTCGCGGCCACCTCGAGGCGACGGGCGACGGCAGCGGCCACCAGGTGGGTGACGTGCGGCGCGACGTGCAGGTTGAGCGCGGGCTCGAACAGCTCGGCCTCGAGCAGCACGAGCCCGTACGCGGCCGAGTCGACCACGTCGACGCGCGCGTACAGCGGTGCCTCGAGCCCGGTCGCGCGGCCGACGGCGGCGACGACCGCGTGCGCGAACGCCTCCTCGTCGTCCGTCACCGCGACCAGCTCGGGGTGCTCCTCGTACGTCCCGCCGAGCAGCCCCCCGCCCGGCGCGAGCAGCGCACCCTTGGCGATCGCGTGCGTGAGCTCGCCGTCGATCACGTAGAGCGCCTTCTCGCGCCCGGCGGACAGCTCGGGGATCTCGGGCTGGACCATGACCGTGCCGCCGGCGTCGACGATCCGTGCGGCCAGCTCGAGCGCCGCGGGGTCGTCGGCCCGGAACAGCCCGGTGTCCCGCGCACCCGCGGAGACGGCCGGCTTGAGCACGACGTGCGCGTCGGCGAACGCACGCAGCTCGGCCGCGACGTCGTCGACGACCGTGCGGTACGTCGTCGGCACCACCGCGACGCCCTCGCGCTCGAGCTGCGCGAGGTAGCGCTTGTCGAGGTTCCACCGCACGAGCGCCGGCTCGTTGAGCACGCGCGTCGCGGCCTCGGCCCGCTCGAGCCACGCCATGAACTCCTCGACGCGCTCGGGGTAGTCCCACGGGCTGCGCAGGACGAGCAGGTCGAACCGGGCCCAGTCGAGGGACTCGTCGTGCCACACGGCGGCGCGCGCGTCGACGCCGCGTGCCCGCAGCGCGTCGACCAGCGGGGCCGTGTCGTGGTCCAGGTCCTCGAGCGGGTAGGAGTCGGTGACGACGATGCCGACGCGCGGCGTGCTGGGGTCGATGCTCACGAGCACGTGACTCTAGGCGCTGCGGCCCACGGGCGGGCGGGACGGGCGTGTGTCTGCGGCGCCGCGGCGGGCGACGAGGTCGCGGACGGCCACGACCGCCGTCAGCACGCGCGGCGACAGCAGCAGGACCCCGAGGACGAGCGCCTCCCAGAACGCACCGCTGGTGGGCCCGGCGGACACCAGCGAGTCACGCATCCAGGTGAGCAGGTGCCACGTCGACGGCACGAACAGCACGACGAAGAACCACGTCGCCAGCACCATCCCCGCCACGTGGACGAAGCGGTACCAGCGGGCCACCGCGAGGTCGCGTGGCGGGGTCGCGGCGAGCGTCGCACGCTCGTCGGGCGTCAGGCGGCGCACGGCCCGGCGCAGCAGCAGGCGCGTCGTGCGCTGCAGGTGCGTGCAGCCGAGCAGCGCGGTCATCACCGCGTACACGTCGCTGCGCAGGAACACGAAGAACTGCACGACGATCGCGGACAGCTCGACGAGCGCGACCGCGGCCAGCAGGCGGTCCGGACCGATCCCGGCGGCCCGCAGCGCGAGAGCTGCCGCGAGGACGACCACGTCGAACGCCATGCCGGCCAGGAGCGGCCCGACGCGACGGCGCGGCGGCAGCGCCCACAGACCCGTCAGGTTGGTCTCGAAGGTCAGGAAGTACAGCCGACGCGTGATGCGCAGGCGCGCCGGGACGCCGAGCGCGGCAGCCGCCATGACGTGCGCGAGCTCGTGCAGCCCCGCGAGCACGTAGGTCACCACGGTCACGACCGCGAGGCTGCGGGCCGGTGAGTCGAGGAAGAACACGTCGAGGGCGTGCGGCCGCACGGAGGGCACGGCGACGAGCATCGCGACGACCGCGACGCCGCACAGCGCCGCGAGCACGGCGCCGGCACGCGAGAAGAGCCACCGGGCGCGGGCACGCGGGGCGACGACGAACCCGCGGGCCGGGCCCGCCTCGGCGGAGGCGCCGTCCGAGCGGGCGTCGTCGACCTCCGCGACGAAGCCGAGCGCGACGAGGCTGCGAGCGAACGCGAGGACGTCGACGGGCTCCGGCGCGTCGTCGGGCGTCACCTCCCGCTCGACCTCGGCGACCGAGCGTCCCTCGTCGAGCAGGTCCAGCGCGCGCAACCCGACGGCGGGGATCGCGACGAACCGGCCCGTGTCGGCACGGCCGACGACCACGCGGTCACCCTGGGTGGTGCGCGTCAGCGCATGCAGCCGGAGCACCGAGCTCGGCAGCACCTGCGGGGCCGGGGGAGCCTCGGCGGGGACCGTGGTCATCAGGCCGCGGTCGTGTCCGAGCGGTCCGCGTGCGCGCGCCGGGCTGGAGCCGTCGCGCACACCGGGCAGTCGGGATCGGCGGGCCAGGCGTCGGTCGTCGTCCGGCCGTCGCCCGCGAAGTCGACGAGCTGGTAGCGCCCGAGCGAGACGGGCGCGGACAGCCCGGTGAGGAACCGCATCGCCTCGAGCGACACGAGCCCGCCGAGGACGCTCGTCACCGGCCCGATCGCGCGGTTGACCCGGTCCTGCTCGAGCACACGCGGACGGGTCACGACCTCCCGGTCGATGAGGGTCGACAGGCGCTCGCGGTGCCGTTCGAGGCACTCCCGGCAGGCGCTGCGTCCCGGGTCCACCGACCAGTACAGGCCCTGGGTGTAGGCGAGGCCGCCGCGGATGAACGGCACGCCGGCGGCGACGCACGCCTCGTTGACCCACCGGTCGACCTCGTCGGGCTCGTCGATCGCGGAGACGACGAGGTCCGGCAGGTCGCTCAACGCCGAGCCTCGCAGCAGCGCCGCGACGTCGTCGGTCGACTCGACCCGACGGCGGAACGCCTCGACGCGCAACGTCGGGTCGAACGCGGACAGCCACTGCGCGACCCGCTCGGCCTTGGGCTCGCCGACCTCCGCCTCGGTGTACGTGAACTGGCGCGCGAAGTTGCGCAGCTCAACCCGGTCCTGGTCGACGACGGTCACCGCGCCGACGCCGAGCCCGGCGAGGTTCATCAGCACGGCCGACCCGAGGCCGCCCGCGCCCAGCACGAGCACGTGCGCGGCGCGCAGGCGCGTCTGCGGGAGCTCGCGGGGGAGCGAGAGCGTGGTGAACGCGTCGAAGAACGCGAGGTTGCTGAAGTAGCGCTCGCGGTCGTGCGTGTCGAACGTCGTCGGGGCGGACGCGTCCTCCAGCCAACCGAGGCGGTCGAGCTGGGTGAGCACGGCGGCGACGTCCTGCTCGGTCGTCCGCGGCCAGCGCTCGCGCATCGCGCCGGCGAGCGCGGCGGTGTCCCGGGCGCCCTCACGCAGGAGCGTGAGGAGCGCGAGCACCTGGCCGTCGGGGTCCGCGAGCCGGGTGCGGACCTTCGGGTCGAGGCTCACGACGAGCTCGCCGTCGCCGGCGAGACAGTTGAGCGACTTGAGTCGGGGCAGCATGGACGGTCCTCGGAGACGAAGCGGGCTCAGACGGAAGGAGCCGGCCCGGTCGTGGTGACCGGGCCGGCTCACGGGCGGGCTCAGGCGCCGCCGGCGTCGGGGTCGAGGTGGATCCGCGTAGCGGTGATCTCCTCGACGTCCATGATCTCGATCGTCATCTTCCTTGCACCTCCCCCTGCGTCCTGCTGTGGAGCGTCGCTCACGCGGCGACAACGCGAACGAGGAACGCAGGTGTGCGGGGCAGATACGGCAGGCCGGCAGTCTTCACCCACGTGCGACCGCGCCACGACGCAGAGCGAGGGTGCGTTCCCGCAGGTCGCGAGGGCGAGGCCGCGGTCGGGTCAGCCCTGGGCGTCGCGCCAGGCGACCCACGTCTCGACGAGGGACAGGTCGTAGTCCGGCCCGCTCACGCCGACCGTCAGCAGCGTGGCCCCGGCCTCGAGGTAGGCGGCGGCCTGCTCCTGCGGCGGCCCGGAGACCGCGACGGAGCGCTCGACGAGCGTCGCGGTGTCGCGCCCGACCGCCTCGCCGTGCTCGTCGAGGATCGCGCTCTTGCGCGCGAGCGTGGGTGCGTCCCCGAACGAGTGCCACACGTCCGCGTGCTCCGCGACGACGCGCAGCGTCTTGCGCTCGCCTCCGCCGCCGATCAGCACGGGGATCTCACGCGTCGGGACGGGGTTCGACGCGGCCCAGCGTGCCTTGATGCGGGGGAGTGCCGCAGCGAGGTCGGCGATCCGGCCGCCCGCGGTGCCGAACTCGTAGCCGAACTCGTCGTAGTCCTTCTCGAACCAGCCCGCACCGATGCCCAGGATCAGGCGGCCGCCGCTGATGTGGTCGACCGTGCGGGCCATGTCCGCGAGCAGCTCCGGGTTGCGGTAGGAGTTGCACGTCACGAGCGCGCCGATCTGCACGCGCTCGGTCTGCTCCGCCCACGCGCCGAGCATCGTCCAGCACTCGAAGTGCTTGCCGTCGGGGTCACCGGACAACGGGAAGAAGTGGTCCCAGTTGAAGATCACGTCGACACCCAGGTCCTCGGCACGCCGCACGGCGTCCCGGATCTGGCCGTAGTCGGCGTGCTGCGGCTGGAGCTGGACACCGATGCGCACGGGAAAGGTCATGCGTCCGAACCTACGGCGCGACCCGCACCCGCGTCGCCCGGGTTCCCACCAGGCGGACCGTCACGAGGCGTCCGGCGCCACGCCCGCGATGGGCTTGGTGCGCGAGCGACCCGTCGCGTCCTTGAGGACCACGTACTTGAGGTCGACGTGCGGCTCGAGCGCGCTGAACTTGTCGTTGGGCGCACCGATGACGAGCTGGAAGCCGAGGCCGCGCCACGCGCCGATCGCGCGACCCGTGAACCGCGCGTCGGCCTTGATGAGCGCCTCGTCGAGGAACACCGGCGCGTAGCGGGGGCGTTCGGCGCCCGCGTCGCCCAGCTGGTAGCGCAGCGCGGCGCCGACGATGAACGCGACGAGCTCCTGCGACTCACCGCCGGACTTCTCACCGATGTGGTCGTACAGCGCGACGTGGTTGCCCTCGAGGTCGACCTTCTCGGCGGACAGGCGCACGTGCCGGCGCACGTCGACGAGGTCGGCGAAGTCGGGTGCGGTCCGCCGGATCCGGTCGATGACCTTGGCCATGCGCAGGTAGCGACGCTCACGCTCGGCGTCGGTCGCCTCGGTCGCGAGGACCTCGCGCAGGTCGCGCAGCTCCTTGCGGAACCGGGCGACGACGGTCGACTGCGTGTCCCGTGCGTCGATGCGCAGGCGGTGGTCGTCGTCGGCGAACGGCAGGTCCGCAAGGATGTCGTTGACCGGCCGGATGCGTTCCTTGATCTCGCGCACGGACCGCGCGAGCGCGCTGTGCAGGTCCGTCAGGTCGTTGCCCGACAGGCGCAGCAGGCTCTTGCGCCACTCGGCCTCGAGCTCGTGCAGCCCGTTGGCCTCGAGCTCGGTGAGGATGCGCTCGAAGTCCGCGTACGAGTCGTCGGGGTCGGAGCCGAGGTTCGGGTCGGGCCAGCGCTCGACGAACGTCTCGAACGTGCGACGCAGCGACTCGCGTGCGGTGCCGATGATCTGCTGCGCCGCCTGGCGGTCGGCGAGCAGGAGCGCGTGGGCCCGGCCGAGCACGTCGTCGAACGCGCGCAGCGCGTCGGCCGCGCCGTTCGTCGTCCGGGCGTCCGGCAGGTCGGTCCCGACGAGCAGGCCCTCGAGGTAGGTGCGCTGGTCGCGGCTCACGCGCGTGCCCGCGGACCGCGCCTCGTCGAGCGCCTGCTGCGCGGCGTCGACCTCGTCGGTGGTCGACGACCACAGCTCGGAGGCGGCGCGGGCCTCGTCCTTGGTCACGCCGAGCTGCTCGGTCAGCGCGTGGATCGTCGTGTCGAGCTCGTCGGCGCGGCGCTGCAGGCGGGTGATCTCCGGGTTGCCGGACGTCACCTCGGTGATGACCTGCTCCCAGCGGGCCTGGGCGGCCTCGACGGTCGCGACGTCGACCTGGTCCCAGCCGATCTCCGTCAGCGCCTCGTAGACCCGGCGCTCGGTGTCGTGCCGGTCGAGCCGGGCCTCGGCGTCGCGGACCTGCTGCTCGACGAGGTCGAGCCGCTCGTTCGCGCGGGCGATCTGCTCGTCGAGGTGCGCGAGGCGACGGGTGTTGGTGAAGCCGAGGACGTTCGCGCGGCCCTGCCCGCCGTGCGCGCCCTTCGTCCCCTCGGAGACCTGCCCGGAGCGGGTCAGCGCCTTGGCGTGCTGCGAGAGCTCGCCGGGCGTGTCGACGCACACGTACGCGAACGCGCGCGCGAGCTCGCCGCGCAGCCAGCCGGTGAACGGGCTGCTGCGGAAGTCGAGGCGTCCCGGCAGCGTGCGCGCGTCGAGGGCGACGTCGTCGCGCACGCCGGTGGGCACACCCTGGAAGCGGATGCGCGAGGACGTGGGGACCGCGTCGATCGCCTTGCGGAACGCGCCGAGGTGCGCGACGTCGATGAGCAGCCGCGTGGCGAACCCGCCGAGCGCGAGGTTGAACGCGTCGCGCCACGGCTCGTGCTCGGTGCGCACCTCGACCAGCTCGGCGACGAACGGCAGCTCGTCGGGCGTCAGGCCCGCGGCCTGCGCGAGCGCGGCGCGCGCACGGTGCAGCTCGCCGGGGATGTTGTCCTGACGGCGCGCGACGGCCGCGCGCTCCGCCGTCAGGTCGGCGAGGTCCGCGGCGGCCTCCTTCTTCTCCGACATCGCGTCGAAGAGCGCCTGGCGTGCGGCGGCCTTCGCGTCGGCGTCGCCCAGCACCTCGTGCGCCCGCGCGACGAGCGCGGCGTGCTCGGCCTGCGTGGTCACCGACGTGCCGGGCAGGGCGCGCAGCAGGTCGTCGAACCGGGCACGCGCGCGGCGCACCTCCTGCAGCCGGGTCTCGACGCCCGCGAGCTCGCGCTGCGCGGTCGCCAGACGGTCGCCCCCGGACGACCACAGCGTCTCCTTGACCCCGTCGAGCTCGGCCCGCGCGGCCGCGACGCGCGCGGCGGTCTCGGCGGCCCGGGCGTTGCCCTGCTGGTGGCGACGCTGCAGGTCCTGCTCGGCCTCGCGCAGCAGGTCGAGGCGACGCTCGTGCTTCCACAGCGCCGCAGGCGACGTGGCGTCGTCGAACGTCCCGAGCTGCTCGATGACCTGCAGGCGCGTGGCGGCCTGCTCGATGTCGGCCCGGTACGCGCGGATCGGCTCGAGCGCCTTGACCTGCTGGCGGGCGGTGATCATCTGCTCACGCGTGCCGGTGAGCTTGTCGAACTGCTCGACGACCGCGTCGGCTGTCGCGAACGTGTCGGGCTCCTCGAGCACCATCGCCTTGTAGAGCGCGTCGACGGTCGTGATCTGCTGACCGGCCTGGATGCGGCCCAGCAGCGCGACGGCCTTGTTGCCGTCGCCCGCCGCGCCGATGCCGAGCGACGAGTGCAGGCGTGCGGTGAACTCGCGGTCGGTGTCGAACGCCGTCAGGCCCGCGTCGGTGACGGCGGGCCTGCTGAAGCGCTGGCCGGCAGCCGTCTCGAGCTCGCGCAGGTCGAGCTCGCCGTCGCACGTCGCCCGCAGCGCGACGACGTCCTCGAGCGTGCGCGCCGCGGACGGCACGTACCAGGCGCGCACCGCGGTCAGCTCGGTGCCGGACTGGTCCGTCCAGGTCATCGCGATCGCCGACCACGTGTCCCGGCCGTCGCCGCGCAGCACGCGCTGACGCGTGCCGTCCTGCGTGCGCGACTCGTCGAGCTTGCCGCGCGCGTAGGACAGGATGTTGCGCTGGTCCTTGCCGCGGGGGCGCCCGACGACGCCTCCGTTCGAGGCACCGTTGAACGGCGTCGTGTGCGGCATGAGCAGCGCGATGTAGGCGTCCATGAGCGTGGACTTGCCCGAGCCCGACCCACCCGACAGCAGCGTCGCCGTCGAGGCCAGGCGCACCCGGTGGTGCCCGTCGTAGCCGCCCCAGTTCACGAGCTGCAGGTCGCGCGCGACCCACTGCTGCCCGGTCGAGGCGGCGGGGATCAGGCCGAACAGCGTGTCGACCATCGTCATCGTGCGACCTCCTGGGTGCCCTGCTGGCGCAGCCACTCGCGCAGCTCGGCGAGCCGGGAGTTGCTCAGGACGATCTCGACGAGCGGCGTGACCCGGAACCGGCCCTGCGACTCCTCCTCGATCAGGCCCTCGCGCTCCAGGCGCGCGATCGCGGCCCGGATCTCGCGCTGGTGCGCGGCGACGTTCGTGTCGTCGGGGTCGAAGTACGTCAGCGCGGTCTGCTCGAGCTCCTCGACGTCGACGCGCACGGAGACCTCACCTGCGCTCTGCTCACGCTGGAACACGGTCCTCAGGTGCACCAGCACGAGCGTCTCGGCGCGCGAGTACGCGTCGTCGCGCAGCAGCACGGGCACGTCGAGCTCGGCCGAGCGCACCTGCTTCTTGTACGCCACGCCGCGGTCGTGGTCGACGACGAGATGGACGAACAGGTCGTGCAGGCGCGACTCGATGACCTGCTGGTTCTCCAGCAACGTGCGCCACTGCGCGCGGTTCTTGTCCGCGACGAGGAAGCGGCGCTGCAGCAGGCGCACGAGCACGCGCCGCACGTCCGCGTCGAGCGTCCCGGAGTCGCCGGCGAACAGCTCGGACGGGTCCTCCTCCATCGGGACCGGCGCGATGAAGCCCTCGTCCTGCGCGGGATGCGGACCGGGCACGGCATCCGGTGCGGTGCCGGTGCCGTCGCGCAGCTCGGTGGTGGTCGTCTCAGGCATCGTCGTCCTTCGTCGTCGTGCTGACCGCGCCGAACGCGAGGCGTCGGCGGGTGCCGTCGGGCCGGACCGCGTCGACGAACGCGACCCGGTCGGTCTCGGTCATGCCGCGGGCGTGCGCGATCTCGAGCACGCCCAGCAGGTCCACGGGCCGACGCAGCGCGTCGGGGGCCGCCGCGAACGCCGCGGCGACGTCGACCTCGTCGGCGCCGTCCGCGAACTGCGCGAGGTGCGTGGCGAGCTCGGAGTAGTGCGGACCACCCCAGGCGCGCGCGTCGTCCCCCGAGGCGTCCACGTCGTCGTCGTCCCAGTCCGGCAGGGGAGCGGGCGCCTCAGGCGGGCGCAGGTCGCCGGCGGTCTGGCGCAGGTGCTCGACCTCCGCGACCGGCAGGCGCAGCAGCGGGTCGACCGACTGGAACCGGCGGGTGTCGGGCAGCCACGACTGCATCCCGGCCATCACGTCGCGCAGCAGCACGTCGACCTGTCGGTCGCGCAGCGGGTCGTGGTTGCGCACCTGCGCGGTGATCACGTAGGACGCCTCGCGCTGCGCCGTGAACACCTGGTCGAGCCCCTGCTCGATGCGACGCACGATCTCGCGCAGCTCGGTGCGCTGCTGGACGGCCAGGCGCCGCGTGAACCTGTGGCGCAGGACGACGTCGAGCTGGTTGGCGAGCTCGTCGAGCCGCTGCGGGTCACCGATCAGGCGCAGTGCCCCGGCGAACGCGCGGCCCTCGGACGTGGACTCCATGACGTGCTCGCCGCGCTCCAGGTACTCGCGCAGCACGTCACCCGTCGGGCGCTCGTCCTGCCGCAGCGCCGTGACCACATCACGCTGCATCGCCTTGATCGACTCGGCGACGCGCGCGAAGTCCGCGGGCAGCTCGCGCACGAGGTGCAGCACGTTCTCCGCCTCCTCGAGCAGCTCCTCGTCGTCGACCTCGTCGACCGTGCCCGTGCGCTGCACGCGGTCCAGCTCGGCCTGCAGGCGCGCGATCTGCCCGTCCAGGCGCGCCATGCGGACCATGACGTCCGGGTCCGCGTCCTGCGCGAGCTGCTCGACCGCGTCGAGCAGCGTCCGCACGCGCGACTGCGACACACGCGCCCGCGCACCCCCCGCGCGGCCCGCGACCTCGAGCGCACCGACCGCGTGCGCCGACAGACGGTAGACCTCGACGTCGTCGTCCAGCACCTGGCGGATCAGCCAGCCCGCGTCCGCCCACTGCCGGCACAGGTCGCGCGCGGTCCCCGTCGGCAGGGACTCCTCGTAGCCCGCGGCGCGCAGCTGGTCGAGCGCGTCACCGATCTCCGTGTGCGCGTCGGCGACGGGGACGGTCGGCCGCTCCGCGGTGAACGTCACGGACAGCAGGGAGACGACGAGCGGTGCGTGCTTCTTGTGGAGCAGGTCCAGCATCGGGTTCTGGAAGGCCCGGACAGCGCCCAGGTAGGCCCCTTCGGCACGAGTGATCATCGCGGGACACCCTAAGTGGCGCAGGCGGCGCGCCGCCGACGACGCCACTGGGCGAGTCGCGCGGATCGCAGTTCGCGGTTCGTGCTCCCGCGCCGGCACGGACGACCGTCGAGCCGTGCGGTGGCTCGCACCGCTCGACGACGAGCGGTGCGAGCCACGGCGTCTAGCGCCGACCGACCGGACCCGGTGCGGGCAGGACCCGAGCCTCGGTCGTCGAGACGGCGAACGGTCCGGGGACGACCTGGTCGCGCGGAGTGCCGCAGAAGTCGGTGCTCAGGTCCAGGTCGGACCCGTCGGGGTTCGTGTAGGGCATCTCGGCCTGGTAGCTCGTCCCGAGGCGGGCGGTCGTCACCGGGGTGACGACGTCGACGTCGCCCGCGTGGCTCACGACGACACGGATCGTCCCGGCGTCGGCGTCGATCACCTCGACGCGCACCGGTGACGTGTCGACCACGAGGGCGGTGGGCTCCGCGCGGAACGGCTCGGCGCCCTCCGCGTAGAGGTTGCCCTCGATCCAGACGGGGAGCCGTGGCCCGGCCAGGTCGCTGCCGGGCTCGTTGGGGTACTCCTGCGCCGTCGGGTAGGCGTCGTACTGCGAGGTACCCACCGGGGTCGGTGTGAAGGTGGCCCTGCCGGGCACGCCGTCCATGTCGATGGCGCCGGACCAGAAGCTGGCGAGCGCGGGTTCGTCGTCCCCGTCCGGCCCGTCGGGTTCCCCGGTCGTCCTGCCGCCGACGAAGACGTTGTTGTAGAACCGGTCGTCGCCGCCGAGGATGTTCGAGACGCCGTAGACGGCCGTGGCGTGCGGGACGTGGTACGGGGTGTACCGCTGGTGCTCGGTGCAGTTCGCGATGCGACCCGCGACGTAGTTGTGCACGTACGCGCCGCCGGAGGACATGTCCTTGACGGCCCAGGGCGAGAGGAAGAGGTTCGAGTCCACGAGGTACGGGCCGTGGCAGACCTCGACCATGAAGTCCTCGGCGGTCGAGGCGTAGAACACGTTGCGCCGCACCAGCGTGCCCTGCGCCTGCCAGTCGAGCCACAGCGCGCGGTGCGTGTGATGGATCGTGTTCCCGCTGATCACCGTGTCGATCGCGGCGTGCAGCTTGATCCCGGCCACCTCGGCGCCGTGCCACTGCCGCTTCACGTGGATGCGCGAGATGTGGTTGTCGGCGATGGTCGAGAAGGCTGCCCCCAGGTGCCCGACGACGCCGGCCTGCTCGCAGTCGCGGATCGTGTTGCGGCGCACGGTGTGGGAGCCGATGTGGTCCCGGTGCCACGGCTGCGGCTCGCCTGCGGCGGGTCCGCCCAGGACGAGCGCCCGCTGGATCACCTCGCGCTCGCGCTGCGTGCCGCCCTTGGCGCCGTCCGCCCCGGCGGTCCACTCGTTCTGGCCGGTGCCGGCCTCCTTGCCGAGCGAGACGCCGACGTTCTTCGAGTCGGTGATCGTGTTGTCCTCGATCACCCAGCCCTTCGACCAGTGGGGGCCGATCAGGCCTTCCTGGAGGGCGGTGGGCGGGGCCCACTGCGTGGCGGCCTTCGTGAGGGTGAACCCTCGCACCGTGATGTGGTCGATCCCCGTCGCGGCGGGCCAGAAGACGAACGTGCGCGCGTTGATCTCGATCTCGTGCGCGGCCGGGTCCACGCCACCGAAGTTCGCCCAGATCGTCGTGACGTCGTCGCCCACCTCGGCGTACCAGGTGAGGAGCGAGCCCTCCGGGTCGAACGAGTCGGGGGTGACCTCGGGGTGCTCGACGCCGGCGAGCGTGAGCGACTCGTACATGGACCTGCCGTCGAGGTACACCTCGCCCGTGTGCCACGTGTTGACCCGGTCGAAGAACCAGTCCCCGCCGATGCGCTCCGCGTACGGGTTGCGGTCGCCGAACAGGGCGTTCGACACCTGGGTGACCCAGACGCGGCCCTCGGCGCCGGGGTGGGGACGCCAGTCGGTGACGACCTCGGCGCCGGAGATCGTCACGGGCTCGAAGCGCCCGTCCGGGTCCACCGCGGCCTGGTAGGTGATCGGTGCGTCGGCCGTGCCGCCGCGCGGCGGGTTCACCCACTCGCGGTACACGCCTTCGTGCACCGAGACGGTGTCGCCCGGCAGGGCGGCCTGAGCGGCCCGGGTGATGGTGCGGAACGGAGCCTCGGCCGAGCCGTCAGCGCGGTCGGAGCCGGTGACGGCGACGTGCAGGATGGTCACGACAACGCCTTTCGTCGATCACGTGGGTCGAGCGTGGTGAGGGCGGGGGAGAGCGTCAGACCTCCGCCTCCTCCGGCTCCGGCTGCACGTACCCCCGGTCCACGAAGAACCGCTCGAGCAGGTAGCACCACCACACCAGGATGAGGCCGGGTGCCACGAACACCACGGGCATGAAGTTCCAGATAGCGACTCCCGCCACGACCACGGCGATCCCGAGCAGGAAGGTCAGGCTGGGCGTCGTCAGGCCCAAGGTGAACCCGTTGCGCAGCTGGCGCCAGGTGGGGTTGGTGAAGCGGGCGACCAGGGGGAGGCACCAGAAGACCAGCAGCAGCAGGAAGAGCCCGACGACGAGGAGCGGCACCAGCACCTCGGCCAGCCCGAGCGTGGGCAGGTAGGAGAGCGTGACGATGCCGACGGCCGCGACGGCAGCGGCCAGGAGGCCGACGACGGTCGCCTGCTTCCAGCTCTGCTGCCAGGCCTTCCGGGCGACGGCCCAGGCGCCCGCGTCCTTGCCCAGGACGTACCGGCGGCAGACCTCGTAGGCGACGACGGTCCCCGCACCCGCCGTCACGACGAGGGCGACGCTCACGAGCCAGAGCAGGCTGATCAGGATGACCGAGCCGAGCGAGTCGAGGATGCGCCACAGCAGCGACGCAGGGTTGAAACGAAAGATGGTCGGGCCTCTCGGTGCGCGGACGTGACGGGTCTCGAGGACGAGGTCGGCCTCCCGCGGTCTGCGGGAGGCCGACGACGTGGTCAGCCCTTCACGGATCCGATCATGAGACCGGACACGAAGTGCTTCTGCAGGAACGGGTAGACGAACAGGATCGGGATGGCCGCCACCATGGTGATCGCCGACCGGAGCGCGATCGGAGTGGTGAGCTGTCCGCCTGCCCCCACCGAGGCCGCGTTGGCCGCGGTGTTCGCGGAGTTCGCGCCGGCGTTCATCGAGCTCGCCAGCAGCTTCTGCAGCTCGTACTGCAGCGTGGTCAGCGCGGGGTCGCCCGAGTTGTACAGCAGCGTGTCCAGCCACGCGTTCCAGCTGCCGACGGCCACGAACAGACCCACGACGGCCAGCACCGGCTTGCACAGCGGCATGATGATCTGCCACCACGTGCGGAACTCACCCGCGCCGTCGATCCGGGCCGACTCGGTGATCTCGTCGGGGATCGACTTCATGTAGGTGCGCAGGATGATCAGGTTGAACGCGCTGATGATCGTCGGTACCCAGTAGGCCTGGAAGCTGTTCAGCATGCCCAGGTCCTTGATGAGCAGGTAGTTGGGGATCAGGCCGGCGTCGAAGTACAGCGTCAGCACGAAGATCAGGGTGATCGGGCGCCGGAAGATGAACTCCTTGCGGCTGAGCGCGTAGGCGAGCATCGAGGTGAACACGAGGTTCGTCGCCACGACCACGACGGTCTTCAGCACGCTCATGATGAACGCCTGGTAGATCGAGTCCATGTTGAGGACGACCTCGTAGTTCTTCAGCGAGAAGACCCGGGGCCAGATGCCGATCCCGCCTCGGACGGCGTCCATGCCGTCGTTCAGGGAGATGGCGAGCGTGTTCAGGAGCGGGTAGAGCATGAGCGCCGCGAGGGCGACGAGGAAGGTCGTGTTGAGCGTCGTGAAGATGATCCGCTCGGTCGTCCACTTGTGTCGCCGTGACCGGCTCCGTGGGGCGGGCTGCGTCAGAGGCTTCGGGGCAACGGTGCTAGTCATGAAGTCCTCCTAGACCAGCGTCTCTTGGTTGAGGCGCTTGGCCGCCATGTTCGCCGAGCCGACCAGGATGATGGCGACGACGGTCTTGAAGATGCCAGCGACGACCGCGAGGCTGTAGTTGCCGAGCTGGTAGCCGTAGCGCAGCACGAAGACGTCGATCGTCTCGGCCGTCTCGGAGATCAGGCCGTTGCCGAGGAAGTACGGCAGCTCGAAGTTGGTCGACAGGATCCAGCCGCTGTTGATGATGAGCAGCACGACGATCGTGGGACGGATCCCCGGGAGCGTGATGTTCCACATCTTGCGGTAGCGGCCCGCGCCGTCGACCTCGGCGGCCTCGTACAGGCTCGGGTCGATCGCGGTGATCGCGGCCAGGTACAGGATCGTGTTCCAGCCCAGCTCCTTCCACAGGCTCGTCCCGGCGACGATCCCCCAGAAGTGGTTCGGCTCGGTGAGGAACAGGATCGGTTCCTGGACGAGACCGATGGCCATGAGGCCCTGGTTGATGAACCCGCCGGAGGAGGGCAGCGAGAGCGCCACCGACGCGAGGCTCGCCACGATGACCCAGCTGAGGAAGTGGGGCATGTAGGTGATGTTCTGCATGATCCGCTTGAACGGCAGGTTCTTGACCTCGTTCAGCAGGAGTGCCAGGACGATGGCTCCCAGGGTCCCGACGATCAGGGTGAGCAGCGACTGTCCGAGCGTGTTGACGATGACGCGGCGGAACCGCTCACCGTTGACGCCGGTGAACAGGTCGACGAAGTTCTCGAAGCCGACCCACTCCTGGTTCCAGATGCTGCCGCGCCCCGGCTTGTAGTCCTGGAAGGCGATCGCCCACCCGTAGACCGGGACGTACTTGAACAGGATCTGGTACATCAGCAGCGGGACTGCCATCGCGAGCAGCACCCGCTGCGCCCAGATCCTGTCCCAGGTGATCTTGCGCCTGGGCTCCTTCGCTGGTCGCGTCCGAGCCTTGCTCGTCCGGGCCTTGTTCGCAGTTCGCGTCCGGGCCTTGCGGCCGCGAGCCCGCGAGCTGCTCGCGGGCTCCAGGGCCGGCTCGACCCCGGTGGCGGTCACCAGGTTGCTGACCGGTGCGTCCGTCATCTGTCCAACCTCGTCGTCAGGAGCGGGGGAGTGGTCACCGTGAGCGCGTCGTGGTGGGGGACGCGTGCGCCCCCCACCACGACGGCTCGCGACTGTTACCAGTTGGCGAGACGCTCCTGGATGCCGGCGTTGATCGCGTCCTCGTACACCTTGACGTCGATCTTCTTGATGGTGTCCACGTAGGCGTTCCAGTTCGCCTCGAAGTCTCCGGGGGCACCGGCGATGATCTTCGGCAGGTTCTGCACGTTGGCGTCGGTCAGCTGCTGGTTGACCTGGTTGGCGTCGTCGGAGAGCGTGATGTTCCACGCGGGGTAGTACTTGGGGTTCTCCGGCTGCGGGTTCATGAACTCGAGCCAGGTCTTCTTGCCGTACTGCTCCATGACGTTGCGGTCGTAGTCCGTCAGGGTCGCGAAGAACTCCTCGGGCTGGTCGTCCGGGCTGTAGGCGTTGCCGTCGGAGAACTGGCCGTTGTGCTTCGGCAGCATGTCGAGCAGCGCCTCGAGACGGTTGGAGGCACGCCAGGTGAGGTCGCGGGCGTTGGCACGCTGCTCCTCGGTGCGGGTGAACAGACCGCCCTCACCGACCTGGTAGTCCTCACCCTCGATGCCCCACGAGAGCACCTTCTGCCACGGCTCGCTGAGCATGAGGTCGAGGAACTTGAGGGCCTTCTCCGGCTGCTTGCTGGAGACGGAGACGCCGAAGCCCTGGTTGGTGTTCATGACGGGACGGTCGGCGTACCACGGCTCGGCGCCGTCGTAGACGGGCATGAGGGGCACGTACGTGTACTGGTCCTTGCCGGCGCTCCGCAGCGAGTCGGTCGCGGTCTGGAAGTCCCAACCCTGGTCGTGCATGCCGAGCACGGCGCCGGTCGCCAGCTTCGCCACGTACTGGTCGAACGTCAGGGTGAAGGACTCGGGGTCGACGAGCCCCGCGGCGTACTGCTCGTTGAGGACCTTGTAGAAGTCCTTCGCGACGTCCTTGTCAGCGTAGATCTGCGCGTTGTTGGAGTCGTCGACGATGACGCCGCCGTTGTTCGGGGAGCCTGCCAGCAGCGCCGGCGGGTTGGTCATGCCCCACTCACGGCCCGTCGAGGCCAGGACCTCGAAGCCCACGGTCGGGGCGCCCTCGGTCTCGGGGTTCTTCGCCTTGTAGTCGGCGATGAGCTCGAAGTAGCGGTCGAGGGTCATGTTGCTGAGGTCCGGCCAGCCGGCGTCCTCGAGCACGCGCTTCTGGATCCAGAACGCGGGACCGTAGTAGGTGCCGCCCGTGGGCTCGCCGTAGAAGCGGTTGTAGTTCGGGAAGATGTACAGGCCCGGCTCCACCTCTTCGCCGGAGTAGCTCATCTTCTTGATGTCGTCCTCGACGTGCGTGGCGAGGTTGGGGTAGTCCCCGCTGGCCAGCATGTCGTCCAGGCGCAGGAGAGCGCCGCCCTCGAGCAGGCGCATCTTCAGGTCCGTGGTCCCGACGAGGTCGGGGTACTGGCCGCCGGCGAGCATGACGCCGATCTTCTGGTCGACGTTGTCCGGGGTCACGATCTCGTACT
Source organism: Cellulomonas persica (assembly GCF_007989825.1). GTDB lineage: Bacteria > Actinomycetota > Actinomycetes > Actinomycetales > Cellulomonadaceae > Cellulomonas > Cellulomonas persica. The sequence goes on from NZ_BJUA01000011.1 coordinate 89,228, forward strand.
CGAGCGTGACGCCGAGCTGCTCCTTGAGCAGCTTGGTGATCTTGTTGTCAGCCGCGGGGGCCTGCTGGGCCGACGTGATCCACGTCGTGAGCGTGGTCGGGTTGCTGGGGGTCAGCGTGCCGGACTTGTCCGCGAGATCCCCCTCGGGGATGACGGCGGCGGTCGAGGGGCCCTTGTCTTCGGGTTCGCCGTCGGAGCTGCATGCGACGAGGCCCGCGGACATGGCCGCCACCAGGACAAGAGCTGACAACTTCGTTCTTGCGGTACGCACCGAGGTCTCTCCCTTGAGAACAGTTCCCGTCCACCTTGACTGGAACGTGTGCACATCGGACGCCTTGGGGCTTGCGTCCTCATCCCGGGCGGGATTTTAGCGTTAAAGTAGAGACGTCTTTCGCGAGCCGTCAAGCCCTCGCAAGTCTCGAAATGGTCACGACCACTTTCGAGTGCACTCGCCGCAGTGGGCGGACAGGGACGTCCGTGCCGTGACCTCGTCGCTGCGGATCCGCTCGCGCCGCGGCCGCGCGAGACGGCCCCGCGGTGGCGCAGCGCCGGTTGAAAGTTTCGACCGGGAGCTTCCCGTCGGGGTCTTGCGGCCGTGCGTTGTATCGATATATTGAGCGCGCCCCGGCGCCGTGGCCGGGGCCTGCGACGCGACGACCGCATGCCGACCGGCAGGGCTTTGCGGGAAGGAGGATCTCCGTGGTGAGGATGGCGGACGTGGCCCGCGCGGCCGGCGTCTCGGTCATGACGGTGTCGAACGTCCTCAACGAGCGCCTTCCCGTCGGCGAGGAGACGCGCGCCCGCGTCATGGCGGCTGTCGAGGACCTCGGGTACGAGGTCAACCTGACCGCGCGGCACCTGCGTGCCGGACGGACCGACACCGTCGCCTTCGTCGTCCCGAGCTTCCATGACTACTTCGGCGAGCTCGCCGACCAGGTCGCCCCGCTGATCGAGGCGCAGGGGCGTCACCTCGTGCTCGAACGGACGAGCGCCAACGCGCAGCAGGAGATGGAGGCGCTCAGCGTCGCGCGGCTCCAGACCTATGACGGCGTCCTGCTGTCCGTCGCCGGTCTCGACCTGGAGCAGCTCGGGCTGGTCCGCACCGCCAAGCCGATCGTGGTGCTGGGCGAGCGCGACGTGCCCGACCACCTCAACCACGTGCGCCTGGCGAACGAGTCGGGTGCCGCCCTCGCCACGGCGCACATGCTCGAGCGCGGGTCGCGTCGCATCCTCGCGCTCGGGTGCTCGTTCGACGCCGCGCACATGATGACCACGGACCGCCGCGTCGGGTGGGAGCACGCGTACCGCGAGGCCGGCCTGACCCCCGACCCGGCCTACGTCGTCCCCGTGAGCGACTACACGTCCCGCGGTGGTCGCGAGGCGATGCTCGACGTCATCGCCTCGGGACTGCCGTTCGACGGGGTCTTCGCCGTCACCGACATCGTCGCGCTCGGAGCGCTGTCCGCCCTGGTGGACGCCGGGCTGCGCGTCCCCGACGACGTGCAGCTCGCCGGGTTCGACAACCTCGACATGTCGCGCTTCATCCCACCGGGCATCACGTCTGTCGACGCCAACCACGAGGGTGTGGCCGAGGCGGCCGTCCGACTGCTGCACCGCCAGATGTCGGGCTGGACCGGCCCGGCCGAGCACGTCGTCGCACCCGTCCGCCTCGTGGTGCGTGGATCCACGCGCGGCGACTCCTAGTCACACGCACGCGCGCGGCTCTGCGCGTCACCCACGTCGCTTCCCGGTCAAAGGAGACCAACTCGTGAGCAGCCCCGTGCCTCCGCCTGCCCCTGCGGCAGTCCCCGATGCGGCGACCACGACAGCGATCATCGACCTGGACCTGCCCGGTGCGACGATCAGCCGGCACGTGTACGGGCACTTCGCGGAGCATCTGGGCCGGTGCATCTACGGCGGGTTCTGGGTGGGCGAGGAGTCCGCCGTCCCGCACGTGCGTGGCATCCGCTCCGACGTCGTGGCGGCTCTGCGGGCCCTGCAGATCCCGAACCTGCGCTGGCCGGGCGGCTGCTTCGCCGACGACTACCACTGGCGTGACGGGATCGGTCCGCGCGACCAGCGGCCCCGGATGGTCAACTCGCACTGGGGTGACGTGGTCGAGGACAACGCGTTCGGCACCCACGAGTTCATGGACCTGTGCGAGCTGCTCGGGGCGGAGCCGTACGTCTCGGGGAACGTCGGGTCCGGCACCGTGGCGGAGATGTCGGACTGGGTCGAGTACCTGACCCGGGCGGACGACTCGCCGATGGCGGCGCTGCGCCGGGCGAACGGGCGCGACGAGCCGTGGCGGGTGCCGTTCTGGGGGCTGGGGAACGAGGCGTGGGGCTGCGGCGGCAACCTGCGGGCGGAGCAGTTCGCGTCGCTGGCCCGGCAGTACGCCACGTACGCGCGCAACCACGGCGACAACTCCCTGTACCGGATCGCGGCCGGCGCCGACTCGGGCGACCTGCACTGGACCGAGACGCTGATGCGGTCGTTCGGCGACCTGGCCGCGGACCCGGACGAGCCGGTCCGCCCGTTCCAGGCGCTGTCGCTGCACTACTACACGATGTCCGGCTCGTGGGGGGACAAGGGCGACGCGACCGGGTTCAGCACGGACGAGTGGTACACGACGATGGCCAGGGCCCGCCACATGGACGAGCTGCTCACGCGCCACTCGACGGTGATGGACCGGTACGACCCGCACCGCAAGGTCGGCCTGGTGGTCGACGAGTGGGGCACCTGGTGGAACGTCGAGAAGGGCACCAACCCGGGGTTCCTGTACCAGCAGAACACGCTGCGCGACGCGCTCGTCGCGTCCGTGCACCTCGACGCGTTCCACCGGCACGCCGAGCGGGTCGTGATGGCGAACATCGCGCAGACGGTGAACGTGCTGCAGGCGATGATCCTCACCGATCCCGGCACGGGCGCGCTGGTGCTCACCCCGACGTACCACGTGTTCGCGATGAACACCGCGCACCACGACGCCGCCGCGCTCGCCGTCCACCTGCGGGGCGTGCCGACCCGGGCCGTCGACGGGTCCGAGCTGCCGCTGGTCTCGGCGTCCGCGTCGGTCAAGGCAGACGCAGCGCTGATCTCCTTGTCGCACCTGGACACCGAGACCGACCGTTCGGTCGTGCTCGACCTGCGCGGTCGCGCCGTCGTCGCATACGAGGCGCGCGTGCTGACCGCGCCCACCCTGGACGCCCACAACACCCCGGAGCAGCTCGACGCCGTCGCCCCGACCGTCCACCACGGCGTGCGGCCCCACCCGCGCGGGCTCGAGGTCGACCTGCCCGCCCACTCGTACGTCACCGTCAGCCTGGACCTGCGGTGACGGGGCGCGCCGACCGTGCGGCGCTCGACGTCGGCCGGCCGGTCATCTTCGCGGACGTCCCCGACCCGGACGTCACCTACGACGGCCGGCACTACTACATGGTCAGCACGACGATGTACTTCGCCCCGAGCGTGCCGATCATGCGCTCGGGCGACCTCGTGCACTGGTCGATCGCCGGCTACACGGGCCCGATCCTCGACGACACCGACGCGCTCGCCCTGCGCAACGGGAGCAGCGCCTACGGCCAGGGCACGTGGGCTGCGAGCATCAGGTACCACGAGGGCACGTACTACGTGTCGGTCGGCAGCCTGACCACGCAGCAGACGTACGTCTATGCGACGCCGAGCATCGAGGACGGGCCGTGGACGCGGTCGGTCCTCGACGGCTACGCGCACGACCAGTCGCTCCTGTTCGACGGCGACGACGTCTACCTCGTCTACGGCAGCGGAGCGATCGACCTGCGCCGGCTCGGCCGGGAACCCGACGGGACCTTCGTGTGGGACGGACCGCCGACGCGGCTCGTCGACGACGCGAACGTCGACCAGACCAGCGGGCTGGACGCCGAGGGCGCGCACGCGTACCGGATCGGCGACCACTACTACGTCTTCATGATCGAGTGGCCGACGGGCGGCATCCGCCAGGAGCTGGTGTGGCGGTCGACGTCGTTGACGCCGCAGTCCCAGGGCGGGGCCTGGGAGGGCAGGCTCGTGCTCAGCCAGGCGGTGTCGGTCGAGGGGCGCCAGGGCGACGGCGTCGCGCAGGGCGGCGTCGTGCAGGCGGCCGACGGGCAGTGGTACGCCATGCTCTTCCAGGACGAGGGGCCGCTCGGACGCTCGCCGCAGCTGGCCCGCGTGACCTGGGACGACGACGGGTGGCCGGTCTACGCGCTCGACACCGGCACGACGGGGGACGCAGGCGCGCGCTCGCCGGGAGCCATGGAGCTGCTGGTCTCGGACGACTTCGACAACCAGCCCACGCAGGCGGGCTACTGGAGCACGACGAACGCCGGTGCCCTGACGACTGCGGACGAGAACGCCTGGAACGGCTCGAGCCTCGGGCTGGCCTGGCAGTGGAACCACCACCCGGACCACCGGTTCTGGTCACTGACCGAACGCCCTGGGCACCTGCGGCTCACCACGGGCAGCCTCGCGTCGGGCATCATCGACGCCCGCAACACGCTCACCCAGCGCACGTGCGGCCCGGCGAGCGCCGCGGCGATCTCGCTGGACGTGTCCGCGATGAGGAACGGCGACGTGGCGGGCCTGTCCGCGTACCAGCAGAAGTACGGGTACGTCGCGGTCGAGATGGTCGAGGGCGCCCGCCGGCTCGTGATGCGCCGTGCCGACGCGCAGGGACACGTCGCGTTCACCAGCACCCACGTGCCGCTGACGGCCGACACCGTCCTGCTCCGCGTGGACGTGGACTTCCGGGACGCGGCCGACCGCGCCACGTTCGCGTACTCGCTCGACGGTGCCACCTGGACGCCGATCGGCGACGACCTCGCGATGGAGTACAGCCTCGACCACTTCACGGGCTACCGGTTCGCGATCTTCTGCTACGCCACGGCCGAGACGGGCGGTCACGTGGACGTCGACTGGTTCCGCGTCGGCGACGACATCGACCGCCGAAGGCCATCGCCGGCGTCGTGAGGTGCCCGGCCGGGCCGGACCGGCGGGAGCCCTGCGGACGCCGTGGACGTCCGGGCGACGAGCCGGCGACGACGCCACGGGGCGCGTCGCCGGTCGTGACCCGGGACGTTCGGGCTGTGCGTCGTCGCAGGTCGCCGGGACGATGGTCGCCATGATCACCCTCTACCTGCACGGCAGGGCGGCGTGCGACGCCCGCACGCTGGAGTCGTTCCTGGCCCGCGCCCGCCCGGTGTACGAGGCGCCGGGCGGCATCAGGGTGCGGCTGCAGTGGAGCCTGACCGAGCCCGGGGCGTTCGTCGAGATCATGGAGTACCGCGACCGTGTCACCTACGCGGCGGACCAGGTCCGCGTCGAGCAGGACCCCGCGATGCGCGCTCTGATCGACGAGTGGCACACCCTGCTCGCGAGCCCGCCGCGCGTGGAGGCGTACGAGGACGTCACCCTCGAGCCCGCAGCCGGTCCCGCCACGAGACGGCCCGGCGACTCGCGAGCTCCCGATGACGGACGCGCCGAGCGCCCGCTGGTTGTGCACCGCTACGGCCGGCCCGGGCGGCCGCGCGTGGTGCTCCTGCACGGGCTGACCGATGCCGGGACCACCTGGCCCGACCTCGTCAGGCACTGGGACGACGACTGGGACGTGATCGCGCCGGACCTGCGCGGGCACGGACGGTCCCCGCGGTTCACCGACGACGAGCTCGACCGCGCGCCCGACGTGATGCTCGCCGACGTGCTCGACCTGCTCGACGCCCAGCCTGCCCCGGTCGTGCTCGTCGGGCACTCGCTCGGCGGCCTGCTCGCGCTGCGCGCCGCACTCGAGCGCCCCGACGCGGTCCGCGCGCTCGTGCTCGAGGACCCTGCCAAGCCCGACGGCATCCCCACGCGCGAGGGCGACCGGACCGTGTTCGTCGCCCACCCCGACGTGGTGACCGGCGTCGAGTCGTCGCTCGTCGCGACCGAGCGCGACCGCGCTGCCGAGGTCGCCCGCATGCGCCGCGAGACGGCCTGGAGCGACGCCGAGATCGAGGCGTGGGCCGACAGCCGTCCGCTCGTCGACCGCGCGTACGTCCGGCGGGGGCTGTTCCTCGGAGATCTCGCGTGGGAGGAGCTGTTCGCCGCGCTCGCGGTCCCGACGCTGCTCGTCCTGCCCGGTGACGCGCCGATGGCGCCCCGCCCGGACCTGGTCGACAACCCCCTCGTCCGCAGGGTCGCCGTCGACGGTGCGGGCCACTGCGTGCGACGCGACCAGCCCGCTGCCTACCACGCGGCCGTCGACGCGTTCCTCACCGAGCACATCGGTCGTCGGGAGTGACGTCCGGCCTCGCGGGCTCGGGGCATGCGCGGCTCCCGACATGGACCGAACTCTCCCACCGCGGTCCTGCGGCCGTGAAGGCCACGGACGCGTCCCGTTGCCCGAGGCGGTCCGACAGATGCGGGCGTGACGACGAGACGCCCCGACCTCGGTCGCATGCTCCACGCAGGCGACCTTCGGGTCGGCCTCGACACGTGCGTGCCCGGACGCCTGGACCGGCGTTGCAGCAACGCTGCTGAGATGCAGGACGGTCGCGGACACACGAAGGGCCGTGACCCGCACTGCTGCCGGTCACGGCCCTTCGGTTCGCTGTCTCAACGAGTGTCCGGAGGGGGACTTGAACCCCCACGCCCTTGCGGGCACTAGCACCTCAAGCTAGCGCGTCTGCCATTCCGCCACCCGGACAGGTGGACCATCGGAGAGCCCGGAGGCGCCCCGTGGTGCGGCAGAAAAGATAGCACGGTGAGTCGGCCGGGCATGCATCGGCCCCCAGGGGCAGACTCGGGCTGGGACGATTCGCTCACCGGCCCTCGCGCTGCGACCGGGCCGTCGACCGACGTGGGGGAGGGCACGAATGGCGGAGCCCGGCGAGCGCGCCGGAGCGCAGGCCGCGCGACCGGCCCGTCGGGTCGCGGGTACCCGGCGCACACCCCAGTCCGTCGAGCACGACGCGCCGCACTGGCTGCGGATGCTCGCGGGGTCCGCGTGGCGGCTGATCGTCGTCGTCATCGCGGTCGGGATGGTGTTCTACGCGACCTCGCAGGTGAAGCTCCTGTTCATCGCGGTCTTCCTCGCGCTCGTGTTCACCGCCGTGCTGCGGCCCCTGGTGGAGCTCTTCGCGCGGTTCGTGCCGAGGTTCCTCGCCACCGCGCTGGCGATCCTCACCGGCGTGCTGTTCTTCGCGGGGCTGCTCACGTACGTGGGCTACTCGGTGGCGAACGAGTGGGAGGACCTGTCCGACCAGTTCAGCAACGGGCTCACGCAGATCACGGACTTCCTGGAGAGCGGGAAGCTGCCGTTCCGCATCACGAGCGAGCAGATCGCCGAGTGGATCAACGACGCGCAGCAGTGGGTGCAGGACCACGCCGGCGACCTCGCGGGTCAGGCCGCGCAGAGCGCCGGGTCGGTGGTCGAGGTGTTCACCGCGCTCGCGCTCGCGATCTTCTGCACGGTGTTCTTCCTCGCGCGTGGCCGCGAGATGTGGACGTGGTTCCTCAACCAGCTTCCCGAGCGGTTCCGCGAAGGCTGGATCCAGGCGGGCGGAGCGGGCTGGTACACGTTCTCCGGCTACACGCGCGGGACGGTGATCATCGCCGTCACGGACGGGATCCTCGCGTTCATCCTGCTGCTCATCCTCGGGGTGCCGCTCGCGGCCCCGCTCGCGGTGCTCGTCTTCATCGGTGCGTTCATCCCGCTGATCGGTGCGCCGGCCGCGATGGTGATCGCGATGATCGTGGCGCTCGCGGCCAACGGCTTCTGGTCGGCGGTGTTCGTCGGGGTCGGCATCGCGCTCATCGGCCAGTTCGAGGGGCACGTGCTGCAGCCGCTCGTCATGGGCAAGCAGGTCGCGATCCACCCGGTCGTCGTGGCGCTCGCGGTGGCGGCCGGCACGCTGACGGCGGGCATCCTCGGGGCGGTCGTGAGCGTGCCGCTCGTCGCGGTGGCGTGGGCGATCTTCTCGCGCATGCGCACGCTCGACCCCCCGATGGCTCCCGACGAGGCCGACGACGGCATGGGGCCGCAGGGGAGCCGGGTCGACGACGAGGACGCGCGCGTCTGACGCCTCACGCGTGCAGCGACGTCAGGAGCCTGTCGAGCTGCGCGACGTAGTGCCCGCCGAACAGCACCGCGTGCACACCCACGGGGTAGAGCTGGTGCAGCGTCGTGCGGCGACGCCACCCGGGTCGCAGAGGGCGCTCGTCGTCGTAGGCGGCCAGGACGTCGTCGAGGTGGGGGAGGCCGAACAGCGCGAGCATCGCGAGGTCCGTCTCGCGGTGCCCGCCGTGGGCAGCCGGGTCGATGAGCGTCGCGCCCTGCGGGGTCCACATGACGTTGCCGGCCCACAGGTCACCGTGCAGCCGCGCGGGCGGCTCGTCGTCGTCCCACGCCCCGGCCCGTGCGCGGTCCGCGACGCGCGCGAGGCGGTCCAGCACGCTCGTCGGCGCGATCCCGACGAGCTGGTCGGCCAGGGGCCGCAGGCGGCGCTCCGCCAGGAACGTGCCCCAGCGCTCGTCGTCGCCCGCGGCCATCACGAGCGGTGCGTCGAGCGGACCGAACCACGCGTCGCCCTCCCAGCCGGGCGGCACCGCGCCGAACGCGGGCGCGCCGGCCGCGTGCGTGCGGGCCAGCGAGCGGCCGAACGCGACGGCCGCGTCCCGGGTGGGCGGGACCGGGACGAGGCGCTCGAGGTCGAGGTGGTCCTCGCCGACGTCCAGCACGCGCACGACCGGCGTCCCGCCGGCGTCGCGCAGCCAGGCGAGGCCGGCGGCCTCGCACGCGAAGAAGCCGGCAGGAGCGTGTGGGCGCGTCTTGCGGAACACGCCGTGATCCTCTCGCGCCGCGGGCACCGACGACGGATGCTGGACGTGGCAGCGCCGCGACCCGGCGTGCCGAACCCGCACGCCCGGGCACACCCCGCCCAGACCCAGGGAGCCGAGATGATCGTCGCAGTCCCGCAGGAGACCAAGAACCGCGAGTACCGCGTGGCGCTCACACCCGCCGGAGCGCACCACCTGGTGACCGAGGGGCATCGCGTCCTCGTCCAGTCCGGCGCGGGAGTCGGGTCAGCGATCGGGGACGACGAGTACCGCGCGGCCGGAGCCGAGATCGTCGCCGACGCGGCGACCGTGTGGGGCGAGGCCGACCTCGTGTGCAAGGTCAAGGAGCCGACGCCCGCCGAGTTCGTCCACCTGCGCGACGACCTGGTCCTGTTCACCTACCTGCACCTGGCCGCCGACCGTCCCGCGACCGACGCGCTGCTCGCCGCGGGGACCACCTCGATCGCCTACGAGACCGTGCAGCTGCCCGACGGGTCGCTGCCGTTGCTCGCGCCCATGAGCGAGGTCGCCGGACGGCTCGCGGCGCAGGTCGGCGCGTACCACCTCATGCGCAACGAGGGGGGTGCGGGCGTGCTGCTGGGCGGCGTGCCCGGCGTCGACCCCGCGCGCGTCGTCGTGCTCGGCGGCGGGACGGTCGGGTGGCACGCCGCGCAGATCGCGCTCGGCATGCGCGCCGACGTCACGGTGCTGGACCTGTCGATGCCGCGGCTGCGGGAGATCGACGCGGCCAGCGCCGGTCGCATCCGCACGCTCGCGTCCAACCGCTGGGTCCTCGAGCGCGAGGTCGCCGACGCGGACCTCGTCATCGGTGCCGTCCTCGTCCCCGGCGCGCGCGCCCCGCGCCTGGTGTCCGACGAGCTCGTCGCCCGCATGCGCCCGGGCTCGGTGCTCGTCGACGTGGCGGTCGACCAGGGCGGGTGCTTCGAGTCGACGCACCCCACGACGCACGACGACCCGACCTACCTGGTCGAGGGCTGCGTCTTCTACTGCGTCGCGAACATGCCCGGTGCGGTGCCCGTCACCTCGACGCGCGCGCTGACCAACGTCACGCTGCCGTACGTGCACGCGATCGCGTCGCGCGGCTGGCGCGCCGCGGTGTCCGACGACCCGGCGCTGGCCAGCGGGCTGACGACGCACGCCGGGCGGCTCGTCAACGCCGCCGTCGCCGCCGCGCACGCCTACCCGTCGGTGTCCGTCGCCGACGCGCTCGCCTGACGCCATGGACCGCCGGCAGCGGGACGCGCGTCACGCGCCCGCAACGAAGCGCGCCTAGTCTCGCGCCATGGATGTGGCGGTGCTGGGCGCGACGGGCGACGTCGGGCGGCAGATCTGCACGCAGCTCGTCGAGCGGCGTGTGCTGCCGCCGACGTCCCGCCTGCAGCTCGTCGGTCGCCCCGGCGGACGGTCGGCGACCGCGACGTACGGGCTCGCGGCCGACCTCGTCGACGCGTACGACGAGCACGCGCCGCTGCTCGACGTCGCGCTCGACCCGTCGGACGTGGTGGCCGACGTCGTCGTGGTCGCGGCCGGCCGCACCGCGGGCACGACGCCGGGCGCGCCCGTCGACCGGCGCGCGCTCGCACAGGACAACGCGCGCGTCTTCGCCACCTACGCCGACGCGCTCGCCCGGCACGGCTCGGGTCGCGAGGTCGTGGTCGTCGTCTCCAACCCCGTCGAGCTCGGCGTCGCGGTTTTGGGCGACGCGCTCGGCCGGCACCGTGTCATCGGGATGGGTGCGTGGCTCGACACGCTGCGGTTCCGTCGCGAGGTCGCCGCCTCCATCGGCGTGCGACGCCACCGGGTCGGCGGGTTCGCCGTCGGCCAGCACGGCGACGACCTCGTCCCGCTGTGGTCCACCGTGCGGATCGCCGGCCTCGACGCCGCCGAGCGGCGCGCCGAGGTCGCTCGCGTCCGAGGACCGCGCACGCTCGCGACGTACGACGACGAGATCGCCACCGCCAAGCACGCGCTGTCGAGCGCCGCGGTGCAGGACCTGGCCGCCGCGTTCCGGCTCGTCGACACGTGGCCACCCGACGTCAGGCTCGCCGCCCGGCCCTGGATGACCCAGCAGAGCGGCGCCAAGACCGCCGCAGGGACGGCCAGCGCCACCATCGACCTCATCGAGACCGTGCTCGACGGCCGCGACACCGTCGTCGCCGGGCAGGTGCTGCTCGACGGTGAGGTCGCGCTCGCGGGAGAGCCCGTGCACGGCGTGCTCGGCGTCCCCGTGGTGCTCGGGCCCGAGGGCTGGACGCAGGTGCTGCTGCCCGCGCTCGCGGACGACGAGCACGAGCGTCTCGCCGCGGTCGCGCGCCGCATCGCGGCTGGGACGGCGCCGTGGACCGACGTCGCGCTCGACGAGGTCGGACGCGGCGGGGTCGGACGCGCCGAGGCGGTCGAGCGGGAGGAGGCGGTGCGATGAACGAGCTCGAGGACCTGCACGACGACCGCTGGGTCGTGTTCGTGCGCGGCGCCAACCGACCGGGCACGGTCGCGGCCGTGACCGCCGTGTTCGCCACGCGCGGCATCAGCTTCGACGCGCTCGCCACGAGCGACGCGGACCCGCAGGCCGGCCTCGTCACGGTCACGTTCCGCACCACCGAGCGCCGCCAGCACGAGCTGGTGCGCGCGGTCGAGCGGCTCGCGGCCGTCTCGGGCGTCGTGGTGCGCCGAGCGGAGGACCTGGGGGTGCGTGCGGCGGGGGTCTGCCACCTGCCGCGCGACGTGGCGTTCCGGCCGCCGGCGCACGCCGCCGTGAGCTGGTCGGGGGAGTCGCAGCTGGGTCAGCCCGTGCTCGTCGAGGGTCCGCTCGTCGATGTCGAGCACGTGGTCGCGGCCGCGCGCGAGGCGGGCGCACGCTCGACGGCGATCGTCATCCAGCCCCCGACCAGCCTCTGACGCCCCTGGTGGGACCGGGTCGCCGACCCGGCCCCACCAGGCGTTCAGCAGCCGGGCTCAGCAGCCGGGCTCCTCAGCTGGGCGTCAGCGGGCGCTCAGCGGTGCGTCAGGACGCGCGCTCCAGGTGCCGGTGCTCGCCGCCCGGGCCGTGCCCGTGGTGCTTGCCCGGGTGCCCGGGCCTCCCCGGACCGGGGTGGTGACCCGGCTTGCCGGGGCCCTTCACGCCGTTGATCGCGGACGTGTCGCGCGCGAGGCTCGCGGTCGCGAACGCCACGGCCGGCGCCATGATCCCGATCGCCTCGCGGCTGACGTTCGCCAGGTCGTCGCCGGCCGTGTGGTAGCTCGGGTCGTGGCGGATGCCGGGCGTGCCGCCGAACAGCGCGACCTCCTCGTCGGTCTTGATGTCGTCCGCGCCGGTGAACAGGCCCGAGGCGGGGATGCCGTTGAGGATGAACGCCTGGTAGTCCGAGCGGCCGGAGAACTCGGTGTCGACCCACGGCTGCCCGATGCGGTCGAAGTACCCCGTCAGGACGGCCTCGGTCTGCGCCGAGCCCTCGGGCACGTCCACCGGCGCCTCGTAGGTCGACTCGTCCGCGTCGTAGACGCCGATGATGTAGTTCGGCGAGCCGACCATGTCGAAGTTGAGGTAGGTGGCGATGCGGTCGAGCTCACCGGGCCTCGTCGCGAGCTCGTCCACGTACTCGGTGGAGCCGATGAGCCCCAGCTCCTCGGCGCCCCACCACGCGAAGCGGACGGTGTTGTGGTGGTGCTTCTGCTTCGCGAGCTGGACCGCGACCTCGAGCAGCACCGCCGAGCCTGAGCCGTTGTCGTTGATCCCCGGGCCCTCCTCGACACTGTCGAGGTGCGCGCCCAGCATCACGACGTTGTCGTCGCGTCCGGCCCTGGTCTCGGCGATGACGTTGAAGCTCGTGCGCTCCTCGGTGTGGAAGCGCGTGTCGAGCGTGAGCGTCGCGCCGCGCTCGGTCACGGCCTCGACGACCGCGAGCCCGTCCGCCATCGGCATGCCTGCGACCGGGATCTGCACGAGGCCCTCGGTGGAGAGCGTGCCGAACAGCATCTCCTCGACGTTGTTGTAGACGACGAGGCCGACGGCTCCAGCGGCCTCGGCCGTCACCGCCTTCTGCGCGAACGAGCAGACGCCGCGGCTGACCACCGCGATCGTGCCGACCGTCTCGACGTCCCCCCACGCGTCGGCGGTGCAGCCCGTCGGGTCGACCGGCACCGACGCGCGAGCGCTCACGCCGGTCTCGGGGCTGTTGGGCGCGTACTGCATCTGGTCGACGGCGTACGACTCGCCGGTCGAGAGCGTCAGGCTCGCGGCGTCGACGACCTCGAGGTCGAACGTGAACGGGTCCCGCTTCGTGTGGTAGCCGGCCTTCGCGAGCGTGCGCTCGACATAGCGCGCGCTCGCCTCGTACCCCTCGGTGAGCGCCGCCCGGTTGCCGTCGTGGCGGTCGGCGATGCGCTGGAGCTCCTCGAGGTGCCGCCATACCCCGCGGGTCGTCACCTGCTTCGCGAACCGCGCGGCGTCGTCGTGGTGACCGCCGGGGCCGTGCGCCGAGGCGGGTGGGGCGAGAAGTGCGCTCGTGCCGACCACGAGCGTGACCAGGGTGCCTGCGAGGGCACGGGTGCGTCGTCCTGCCACGATGGTGTCCCTTCGTCGCGAGGACGGCGGCCGGTCGACCGCCGTCGGTGTCACCCGAACGGGCGACACCGAGGCCCACGGTGGCCGATCTCGACCGAGTTGTCACGGGATGCGCCGACTCGCGCGTCCCGCCGTGCCGTGCATCAGCGGGGACACGGTCGCGTGGGTGATGATGCGGGACATGAAGCGTGAGCCGCTCGACCCCGAGAACCCGTTCGCCGCACCGTCGTCCCTGCCGTACGGCCTGCCCGACTACACCCGCATCAGGACCGAGCACTACCGGCCCGCGATCGCGTACGGCATGGCCGAGCACCGCGCCCAGGTCGAGGTGATCGCCACCGATCCGAGCGAGCCGACGGTCGAGAACACGCTCGTCGCGCTCGAGCGCGCGGGCCGCACGCTGCAGCGCGTGCTCGTCGCGTTCTTCAACCAGTCGAGCGCCGACTCGACGCCCGAGCTCGACGCGCTCGAGGAGGAGGTCGCGCCGCAGCTCGCCGCGCACCTCGACGCGATCCACCTCGACGCGCGCCTGTTCGCCCGGCTCGAGGCCCTCGACGCGCAGGTCCGCGCCGGCGAGCTCACGCTCGAGCCCGACACGGCGTGGCTGCTCGAGCGCACGCGCACGACGTTCGTGCGCGCAGGCGTCCGGCTCGACGCCGCGGCGCAGGACCGCCTGCGCGAGCTCAACGCGCAGATCACGACTCTCGCGACGGTGTTCGGGCGCGAGGTCCTCGCCGCGACGAACGAGGCCGCGGTCCTCGTGACCGACGAGGCGCAGCTCGACGGGCTCTCGCAGGACGCGCGGTCGGCGGCGGCACGTGCCGCGGCCGAGCGCGGGCACGAGGGTGCCTGGCTCCTCGAGCTGCAGCTCCCGACGAGCCAGCCGCAGCTCGTCACGCTGCGCGACCGCGCGCTGCGCGAGCGGCTGCACCGCGCCTCCGTCGGACGTGGCCTGGGCGGCGCGCACGACACGCGCGCGACGCTGCTCGAGCTCGCCCGCCTGCGCGCCGAGCGTGCCCAGCTCCTGGGCTACCCGCACCACGCCGCGTACGTGGCCGCCGACGCGACGGCGAAGTCGGCCGAGGCGGTCGAGGACATCCTGAGCCGGCTCGCGCCCGCCGCGGTCGCCAACGCGCGCTCCGAGGCGGCCGAGCTCACGGCCGCGCTCCAGCAGGACGAGCCCGGAGCGACGCTCGAGGCGTGGGACTGGGCGTACTACGCCGAGCGCGTCCGGGCCCACGCCCGCTCGCTCGACGAGACCGCGCTGCGCCCGTACCTCGAGCTCGACCGCGTGCTGCACGAGGGCGTCTTCCGCGCCGCGACCGCGCTGTACGGGCTCACCTTCGCCGAGCGCACCGACCTCGTCGGCTACCACCCGGACGTGCGGGTGTTCGAGGTGTTCGACACCGACGGCTCCGGGCTCGGCCTGTTCCTCGCGGACTACTGGACGCGCGAGTCGAAGCGCGGCGGCGCGTGGATGAACAACCTCGTCGACCAGTCGACTCTGCTGGGTGAGCCGCCCGTCGTCGTGAACAACCTCAACATCCCCAAGCCGCCGGACGGCCAGCCGACGCTGCTCACGTGGGATCAGGTCACGACGATGTTCCACGAGTTCGGCCACGCGCTGCACGGGCTGCTGTCCGCGGTGCGCTACCCGTCGCAGTCGGGCACCGAGGTGCCGCGCGACTTCGTCGAGTACCCGTCGCAGGTCAACGAGATCTGGGCGTGGGAGCCGCAGGTGCTGCAGGCGTTCGCGGTGCACCACGAGACGGGTGAGCCGATGCCCGGCGAGTGGGTCGAGACGCTGCTCGCGGGTCGCCAAGACGGCGAGGGCTTCCGCACCACCGAGTACCTCGCGGCGGCCCTGCTCGACCAGGCCTGGTACCGCCTGACGCCCGCCGAGGTCCCGACCGACCCCGAGCAGGTCGAGGCGTTCGAGGCCGCGGCCCTCGAGCGGGCCGGCGTGGCGTTCGCGCCGGTGCCGCCCCGGTACCGCAGCGCGTACTTCAACCACGTGTTCTCGAGCGGCTACTCGGCGGGCTACTACTCCTACATCTGGTCGGAGGTGCTCGACGCCGACACCGTCGAGTGGTTCCGCGAGAACGACGGCCTGCGCCGCGAGAACGGCGACGCGTTCCGCGCGAAGCTGCTGGGCCGCGGCGGCTCGGTGGACCCGATGGAGGCGTTCCGCGACCTGCGCGGCCGGGACCCGCAGATCGAGCCGCTGCTCGTGCGCCGCGGCCTGACCGCGGCCGTGCAGGCCTGAGGCCGTACCGCCGGACGGGACGGGCCCCGCGGTCGTGGGGCCCGTCCGTGCGCGCAGGTACGGTGGGCGGGTGCCCACGAACGAGCCCCGCCCCAGCCTGACCGCCGCCGACGAGGTCGTCGACATCTGCCGCGACCTCATCCGCTTCGACACCTCGAACTACGGCGACGGGTCGGGCCCGGGGGAGCGGGCCGCAGCGGAGTACACCGCGGGGCTGCTCAGCGACGTCGGGCTCGAACCGGACGTGTTCGAGAGCGCGCCGGGCCGCACGAGCCTCGCGGTGCGCATAGAAGGCGCCGACCGCAGCCGGCCCGCGCTCGTCCTGCACGGGCACCTCGACGTCGTTCCGGCGCAGGCGTCCGACTGGACCGTCGACCCGTTCGCCGGCCACGTCGACGGCGACCTGCTGTGGGGCCGCGGCGCGGTCGACATGAAGGACATGGACGCGATGATCCTGTCCGTCATCCGGCAGATGGCGCGCGAGGGGCGCAAGCCCGCACGTGACGTGGTCCTGGCGATGTTCGCCGACGAGGAGGCCGGCGGCACGTACGGCGCGAGCTGGGCCGTCGACCACAAGCCAGAGATCTTCGAGGGCGCGACCGAGGCGATCAGCGAGGTCGGCGGGTTCTCGGTCACGGTCGGCGGGCGCCGCGCGTACCTCGTGCAGACCGCCGAGAAGGGCCTGTCGTGGCTCAAGCTCGTCGCCGAGGGCCGCGCGGGGCACGGCAGCCAGGTGACGCCCGACAACGCCGTCACCCACCTCGCGGAGGCCGTCGCGCGCATCGGGCGGCACGCGTGGCCGCTCGAGCTGACCCCGACGGTGCGTGCGCTCCTCGAGGGCGTCGCGGACCTCACCGGGCTGCCGTTCGACCCCGAGGACGAGCAGGCGATCGACGCGCTCGTCGCGGCGCTCGGCTCGGCGAGCCGGTTCGTCGGGGCGACGCTGCGGCACACGTCGAACCCGACGCAGCTCACCGCGGGCTACAAGGCGAACGTCGTGCCCGGCCGCGCCGAGGCGGCGGTCGACGGCCGGTTCCTCCCGGGCCGCGAGGCGGAGTTCCGGGAGACGATCGAGCGGCTCGCCGGCCCGCACGTGCGGCTCGAGCGCATTCACCACGACGTCGCGCTCGAGGCGCCGACCACGGGATCGCTCGTCGACGCGATGACGGACGCGCTGCTCGCCGAGGACCCCGGCGCCGCGGTGCTGCCCTACACGCTGTCGGGCGGGACGGACAACAAGTCGCTCTCGCGTCTGGGGATCACGGGGTACGGGTTCGCGCCGCTGCGGCTGCCCGACGACCTGGACTTCGCAGGCATGTTCCACGGCGTCGACGAGCGGGTGTCGATCGACGCCCTGAAGTTCGGGACGCGCGTGCTGGACCGGCTGCTCACGACGTTCTGACGAGTCCCCGCTGCCGACCCGCCCGCCGGGCGTGCGGCCGTGCCCGGGCCCGCCGGGCGTCCGGGGACCCGCTCAGGCGAGCGTGCTGCGCACCCGCAGCACCTTGCGGCGCAGCCACACGCGCCGCTCGCCTCCCACGTACAGCACCGAGCGTGCCAGCTCCCATCGGCCGTACTCGGCGTGCTCGGTGAGCATCCGCTGGGCGTCGCTGCGGCTCGTCGTGCGTGGCAGGACCACCACCCGGTACTCGTACTGCCCACCCTGCGCGACCCAGTCCCGGCGTCGCTGACGCGTCTCGACGGCCATCCGTCACCCTCCCGTTGCCGACTCGCGTGGCGCCCATTGTGCACCGCGGACCGCGCTGCCGTCGGGAGGTCCGGGACGTGGCCCACGGCCGCAGGGGTGGTCGGCAGTCCTCGGTCCTGCCAGGGACCCGCTCGCGGCGGTACGGTTCGGGCATGACCGTCGACCCCCGTGCCGCGCTGGACCGTTTCGTCGCTGCGCTCGAGGCGCACTACAGCGCCGTCGTCTCGCGCCAGGGCGAGGACGACCCCGCGGTCGACGACGCCTACGACGTGCTCGCCGACGCCTTCGAGGTGTACGACGACGCGCTGGGCACCGTGCACGGCGAGGCGACGCCGTTCTACCTCGCCGAGGAGGACGAGGACGACGACGACTTCGACGAGGACGTCGAGGACGGCGACGACGAGTCGGACGACGCCGAGGGCGGCTGGACCGGCGACGACGAGTACGACGAGGTCGAGACCGCGCGCTGACGCGTGCCGCGATCGCTCGGGTGCGCTCTGCGCGCCCGAGGCGCTGGCATGCCCTCTGACCTCTCTGGCATGCCTCTGACCTGCGGATCCCGTCCGGGCCCGTGACCTGCGCCCGAACGGGTGAACCGGTCTCAGATCGCGGACTTCTGCGTCCCGGTCGTTGACCCTCGCTGCGCCGGATCACTAGAAAGAGCACGTCAGGAAAAGGCTGACCGATCGAGTAGGAATAAGGTCGGTCGGCACTGACAGGTCACGAGCGTCTCCGACAAGCCCCGGCTGGGAGACCGGCAACCCTCCGTCCGTGGCGGGGTGCCCCGGGTGAGGACCAGGTCGTCGCGCACCGCGCGGCGGCAAGCACGGCGGCGAGCGATCGACGCCTCGAGACATGAGGAGCACAGGCGTGAAGGGCGCAGCCGAGCACCGACTCCGTCGATGTTCCTGCGCCGCCCCCTGTCGCACGTCGAACCTCGTGCGCGAGGCCTCGTCCTCCCGCGCCTGAAGGTCTGTCCCCCTTCCCCCTGAGCACGCCGCCCACGGCCGTCCGACGGCCGTGCGGTGCTGCTCGTGCACGATCGGAGCCCCCGTGAACGTCTGGGACGCAGCGGCGCTCGCCGTCACCATCGGCTTGTTCGCCGGCATCCTCGCCCTGTCCCGCAAGCGCGTGAACTTCAGCGTGCTCACCTTCGTCGGCCTGTTCCTGGGCGTCGGCGTCGGCGTGGTCTTCCGCGACCACGTCGAGTACGTGCAGCCCCTGGGCCGGGTCTACGTCAACCTGCTGCTGACGATCGTCGCGCCGCTGGTGATCGTCTCGATCCTGTCGAGCATCACGTCGCTCGGCTCGACCGCGCAGCTGCGCACGATCGGCGGCCGGTCCGTGTACTGGCTCCTGAGCCTCAACCTCGTCGCGATCTTCCTCGCGCTCGGCACCGCGCTGCTCGTCGGCCTGGGCTCGGGCGCGCAGCTCGGCACCGAAGGCGTCGACACGCGGTCGCTCGACTCGGTCCGTCAACCCTTCTCGGCCGTGTTCATCGGCTTCTTCCCGACGAACATCGTCAAGGACGTCTCCGAGAACAACGTCATCCCGATCATTCTCGTGAGCCTGCTCATCGCGGTCTCGTGCTCGCTGATCGCCGACAAGCACCCCGAGAAGGTCGCTCCGTTCAAGCGGCTGGTCGAGGCGTTCCGCGAGATCATCTACCGCGCCGTCGGCTTCGTCATCAGCCTCACGCCGTACGCGGTGCTCGCCCTCACGGCGTCGTTCACCTCGACGGTCTCGGCCGACACCAGCCAGCTGTGGCCGCTGTTCACGCTGCTCGTCGTGGCGTTCGTCGTCTGCTTCGCGCACACGTACCTCGTCAACGGCGTGTTCCTGCGGGTCTCGGCGAACGTCAGCCCGGTCGCGTTCTTCCGGCACATCCTGCCCGCGCAGCTCACGGCGTTCACCACGCAGTCCAGCGCCGGGACGCTGCCGCTGACGACGAGCCTCCTGCGCACCCGGGTGGGCGTCCCGGCCGAGATCGCCGGCTTCACGGCCCCGCTCGGCACGACGATCGGGATGCCCGGGTGCGCCGGCATCTGGCCGACGCTGCTGGCGGTGTACTCCGTCAACGCCCTCGGCATCCCGTACGGCCTCGGCGACTACGCGGTGCTGGTCCTGCTGGGTCTCGTCGTCTCGATCGGTACCGCAGGCGTGCCCGGCACCGCGACCGTCACGGCGACGACCGTGCTCGCGGCCGCCGGGCTTCCGCTCGAGGTCGTCATCCTCACGCTGCCGATCAGCGCGCTGGCCGACATGGCGCGTACCACGAACAACGTCACCTCGGCGGCGGTCGCCGCGACGATCGTCGCCCGCAAGGAGGGCCGCCTCGACGACGAGGTCTTCCGGGCGCCCAACCCGGACGTGAGCGTCGCGTTCGACGCCTCGTCGCAGGACGTCAGCGCCGCCGAGCCCGCACCGACCGCGGAGCACGGCGACGACGCGCTGTGGGGCGGCGTCCCCGTCGGCGCGTGCGCCGTCGACCCCAGCCCTCGCGAGCGCGTCGGCGCCCGCTGACCCGCCCGCTCCTTCCCCCGAAGATCTCCGAGAAAGCGTCCACCGTGAACCTCGCCCGCACGCTCCACCGCCGCACCCGTGCGCTCGCCGCGGCGTTCGTCGTCGCCCTGCTGGCCCTCGGCCTGCCGGTCGTCCAGGCCAGCCAGGCCGACGCCGCGTCCGTCTCCTGGGTCGACGGCGGCGACGATCAGCACTGCCTGCAGGACGACAACGGCGCAGCCCTCACGTACCTGCCCGAGGACAAGTGGTGCCAGCCGATCCCGACGTGCCACGAGTACGACGGGAACAACCCGAAGTACAAGGGCCGGATCGTGCACTCGAGCGCGAGCACGGGCATCTGGCAGGGTGCCGCCGACGAGGTGCTGTACGAGGACGACCTCCCGGCCGACTACCACCTCACGCCGACCCCGACGAAGTCGCCCACGCCGGCGCCGTCGAAGACGCCCACGCCGACCAAGGCGCCGACCCCCGTGAAGACGCCCGCACCCACCCAGGCGCCGGCACCGACCAAGGCCCCCACGCCGCGGCCCGGCGCGACCGCCGCACCGACCACGCCGCCCGCGCCGGGCAGCACGCCCGCGCCGGGCGCGACGCCGCCGCCCGCCGTACCGGCGACGCCCGTCGTCGACGACCTCGGGATCGACCCGGAGGAGGAGATCGTCGCCGGCGCGCCCTCCGCACCCGGCACGCCGACGCTCACCGTCGACGGATCGACGATCGTCGTCGCCTGGGAGCCGTCGGTCGACGTCGAGCTGGACAGCGTCACGGGCTACGTCGTGCTGCTCAGCGGCGGCAACCGCGCCGAGGTCGACGCCGAGACCTTCACGCAGGAGTTCCGTGACCTGCCCGACGGCAGCTACCGCGCCGCCGTGCGTGCGGTGAACGAGGTCGGCGAGTCCGCGGCCTCCACGCCGTCGGAGCCGGTGACGATCGGGACACCCGCGGGCTCGGTCGTCGGCACGCTGACCTGGACCGGTGACGTCGCGCCCGGCGCGACGGTCGCGCTGACCGGCGCCGGCTACGCGGCCGGCGTCCAGCTGGACGTCGAGCTCCACTCCACGCCCGTCCTGCTCACGACCGTCACCACCGACGAGTCGGGCGCCTTCGCCACCGACGTCGTCATCCCGCAGGATGCGCCCGCGGGTGAGCACCACTTCGTCGTCGCGTACCAGGGGCAGGCCGTCTCGCAGAGCGCCGTGACCCTGACGACCGCCGCCGCGCCGACGACGGGTGAGGACCCCGGGCCGACGCCCTCGGAGACGGTCCCGCCGCTCACGGGGCTCGTGATCCTCGGCGCGCTGGCTGTCGCCGGCGTGCTCCTGCTCACGTCGCACTACGCCCGCGGAGGGTCGCGCCGGGCCGCCGCCGCGCCGGTGCCGACGGTCCCGGCGACGACCGGCCAGCCGGCCGCCGCAGCTCCGGCCACGGCCGTGCTGCCGCCGCTGCAGCTCGACAACCCGCTGCTGACGGCGTTCGCCCCGAAGCGCATCCCCGTGGCCACGGCCGCGCACGCCGCGCCCGAGACCTCGGCGGACCCGACCGCCGCGTACTCGACCACCGCGTACTCGACCGCCGCGCGTCCGACCGCGGTGCACCACGCGACCGTGCCGTACACGCCCGCGGCCTCCGCCCTTCCCTACCCGGAGGTGCACGTCGCCCCCGAGGCAGGGCAGCTCAGCGTCACCTGGCAGTTCGTCCCACCCACCCGAGCAGACGGGCCGTCGACCCCCGCGGCCCAGCCCGTCCGCTGACCTCTCCCACCCCGAACCGCCCGCCCTCCGGGGCGGGAGAAAGCGACGTCATCGCCATGTCCACCACCACCGTGCGGCGCAGGCTCGCCGGGATCGTGGTCGCCGCCCTCGCGGCGGCGCCCGCGGTCGCGCTCGCCCCCGCCGCGCACGCCGCGACCCCCGCGGCCGCGCCCGCCATCAGCTCCAGCGTCGACTTCGACTACCTCGCGGACGTGTTCCCCGCGCTCGCACCGCAGCGTGGCGAGCACGTCTTCGAGACCATCACGATCGAGCGGCTCAAGTACCTGCTGCGGTTCACGTCCGGCCGCTACGCGGTCCTGATCGGCGACCCGAAGGACGCCAGCACGCAGGCGGAGATCGCCCACATCAACGCCGCGGCGAAGAGCATCGGCGTGCCGAAGATCTACGTCTTCAACCCGCGCATCGACGGCAACGCGCTCAACGTCTTCGACTGGGCCGAGCTCGAGACCCAGCTCACCGGTGCAGGCCTGGCCTACTGGAAGACCGAAGGCGCGGCGGCGACCACGGGCGGCCCGCTCATCGACCTCATCAACGGCAACAGCCCGGCGCCGGAGTTCGTCCGGTCCGAGGCCGGGAAGGTGACGGGGCCGTACCTCGTCGTCCTCGACAAGGACCACCAGGACGGCGAGGGCAACGACGACCGCGTGGTCGCCTCGCTGGCCGAGACGAAGACCGCGGCCGACCTCGACACCCCGGCCGAGCAGGCCGCGTACGAGGAGGAGGTCAAGCAGACGCTCCTCGCTGCCGGCGGCACCGCGGGGAACCCGGACCTCGACGTCAGCACGCAGTTCGAGTTCTACAGGGACGAGGTCAACCGCCGGCACACCGCGTCGTACCCGGACGCCACCAAGTACGGCGGCGCGATCCTGAGCGACGCGGACGCCGCCGACGGGTGGCGCGTCCAGCAGCTGACGTACCCCGAGACGATCCACCTGCTGAGCGACCCGCGCTACGTCGACAGCGACGTGCCGCTGCTGTTCGGCGGCACGTGGTGCCACAACACGCGCGCCGTGATCCACGAGATCAACGCGCAGGCCCAGGCCAACGGGGTCAAGACGATCTACAACCTGGACTTCTCGCTGTTCTCCGTGAGCAACTCCGGCTCGGCGTACGACCACATCCGCACGAGCGGCACGCCTGTCGTCACCGACGGCAAGACGCTCGCCCCGGGGTACCTGTACGGCGACCTGTTCAACACCTACCTGCACAACGCGGTCGCGGAGTACGCGGCGGCGGGGGAGCCGGGTGCGAGCCCGAACTGGTACTACCCGGGTGGCGACACCACGCAGCCGCTCCAGTCGGCGCGCCGCCTGCAGGTGCCGGCGCTGCTGGTGCACCACGCCGACCACGAGGACGCGTTCGGCAACCCGGCTCCCGTCGTCGACGAGGCGATCCGCACCAACGACAACGGCACCTACACGGAGTACATGACCGAGTACTGGTACGTCGCGGGTCGAGACCTGCCGAACACGCCGGAGACCACGCTCAACGGGGCACTCGCCGCGGGCGGCGACCGTCTGGCCAACGCGCGTGACTTCGCCTCCGAGGCGATCGGCGCCTACACGGACGTCCTCGGCTCGCTGGGCGGTGCGCGGCGCTACTCGAGCACCACGTCCGTGACCGTCGACGGCGCCGCCTCGACCGACCTCGTGCCGGGGACGACCCCCACGCTGGGCGTCGAGGCGAGCGCAGCCGGCTACGCCCCCTTCATCACGTTCAACACGAGCGGTGCGAACGTCGCGCCCGCCGTCGGCACCGGCACCCCCGCGGGCTCGGTCGTCGTGCTCGACCAGGACGGCGAGCTCGTCGGGAGCTCGGTGAAGCTCAAGCGGGACGGCTCGCCGGTCACGTTGACGCTGCCCACGATCACGACCGACCAGATCGGTGACGTGTGGCAGGTCGTCTACCTGGGCCGGGGCTACTCGATCGCGTCGTCGTCCGTCGACCTGCGCGTCGGCAAGGTCTCCGCGACCACGCTGTCGGGCCCCGCGTCGACCTCGTACGGCACGTCCGTGACGTACACGGCGACCGTGACGGACGGCGCGACCGGCACCGTCTCCCTGCAGGGTCTTCCGGGCGGCCCGGTCACGTCCGCCGTCGTGGACGGCACGGCGACGCTCACGGTCCCGTCGTCCGTCGCGGCAGGCACCTACGCGCTCACGGCCGTCTACAGCGGCGACGCCCTCCACACGGCGTCCACGTCGACACCCGTGACGCTCACGGTGAAGAAGCTCACCGCGAAGGTGTCGATCTCCGCGGTCTCGAGCAGCGCGTACGGCAAGGCCGTGAAGGTCACGGTGAAGGTCGTCGACTCGCGCGGCAAGGCGGCCTCCGGCAAGGTCACGCTCAGCGGCGCGGGCTCGTCCCGCACGGTGACGCTGTCGAGCGGTCAGGCCGTCGTCACGCTGCCGACGAACCTCGCGGTGAAGTCGTACACGCTCAAGGCGAGCTACGGGGGCAGCACCAACGTCGCCACCGCGACCGCCACGCGTGCCCTGAAGATCACCAAGGGCGCGATCTCGAAGGTGGCCGTCAAGGTCACCACCACGCCGACGACGACGGCCAAGGGCAAGGCCACGGTCACCGTGACGGTCCCGAAGGGGCTCGCCACCGCGACCGGCAAGGTCAGCGTGACGCTCTCCAAGAGCGGGCGCTCGACCACCACGACGGTGACCCTCAGGTCCGGCAAGGCCACGCTGTCCCTGCCGAAGCTGGCCAAGGGCACGTGGAAGGTCTCCGTGAAGTACCTGGGCTCCACGACGTACGCCGCGGCGAGCGGTGCGACGACGAAGCTCGTCGTCACGAAGTAGGACCACGTGACGCCGGTGGCGCTCGTTCCTGGCGGAGCGGGCGCCACCGCCGTCCCCGGGCGTGCCGGCGTCCGGCCGACGAGTGCCGGTGGGCGGACCCGGCGGGCTAGAACCGCTCGGGGTAGCCGACGACGGGCGCGGAGACGTCGTCGAGTGCCTGCACGATCTCGTCGGGCAGCTCGAGGTCGAGCGACGTGAGCGCACCGCGCAGCTGGGCCGCCGTGCGCGCACCCACGATCGCGGACGCGACGCGCTCGCGGCGCGCGAGCCACGCGAGAGCGACCTCGAGCGGCTGGCGCTGCAGACCGCCCGCCGCCATGACCACCGCGTCGACGACCGCGGACGCGTGCGCGGTCAGGTACGGCTGGACGAAGCCGGCAAGGTGCGGCGAGGCGGCACGCGAGTCGGCCGGGACGGTGCGACGGTACTTCCCGGTGAGGACCCCGCGGCCGAGCGGGGACCACGCGAGCACCCCGGCGCCCACGGCCCGCGCGGCGGGCACGACCTCGCGCTCGATCCCGCGCTGCAGCAACGAGTACTCCATCTCGACCGCGGCCAGGCCCACGCGGTCCCGCACGTCGTCGAGCAGCCCCGCGAGCAGCGCGACCTGCCAGCCCGCGTGGTTCGACACGCCGACGTACCGCGCGCGCCCGGACACGACCGCCTGCCGGAGCGCGGACGCGGTCTCCTCGAGCGGCGTGCGGGGGTCGGGGGACTGCACGAGGAACAGGTCGACGTGGTCGGTGCCGAGGCGCGCCAGCGAGGCGTCGAGCGACGCGAGGAGGCCGCCGCGCGAGGCGTCGACGACCGGCCCGGTCGACGTCCGGCGGACGCCCGCCTTGGTGCACAGCACGAGCTCGTCGCGCGCGACGACCGTGCCGATCAGCGAGCCCAGGAGCTCCTCGGCGCCGCCCTCGGCGTACGACGCCGACGTGTCGACGAGCGTGCCGCCCGCGGCGACGAGCTCGCGCAGCTGCTCGGCAGCCTCGTGCTCGTCGGTGTCGCGGCTCCAGGTCATGGTGCCCAGGCCGATGCGCGAGACGCGCAAGCCCGTGCGGCCGACGTGACGATGCTCCATGGGCCGCCACCCTAGTCGGACGACACAGCAGGTCGACGCCGCGTCGGGGCCGTCCCGAGAGCCGGTCGGGATATCGTGACCGCCCGTGGCAGACATCAGCGGGTTCGACGCGATCATCCTCGGTCTGGTGCAGGGGCTCACGGAGTTCCTGCCGGTCTCGTCGAGCGCGCACCTGCGGATCGTCGGCGACCTGCTCGGGGGAGACCCCGGGGCTGCGTTCACGGCGATCACCCAGCTCGGCACCGAGACCGCGGTGCTCCTGTACTTCCGTCGGGACATCGCGCGCATCGTCAGCGCATGGTGGTTCGCGCTGCGCGGCCGGTACGGGACGGACCTGCGCGCCCGCCTCGGCGCGCCCGCCGGCCGGCGGGCCGACCACGACGCGCTCATGGCCTGGTTCATCGCGCTCGGCACCGTGCCGATCGTCGTGCTGGGCGTGGCGTTCCAGGACCGGATCGAGCACACGTTCCGCAACCTCTGGCTCGTCGCGCTGACCCTGGCGGGCTTCGCACTCGTGCTGGGCTGGGCGGACAAGATCAGCACGCGCTCCAAGCCGCTCGAGGAGCTGACCGCACGCGACGCGATCCAGTACGGCTTCTGGCAGGCGCTCGCGCTCATCCCCGGGGTGTCCCGCTCGGGCGGCACGATCACGGGCGGTCTGCTCATGGGGTACACGCGCGAGGCCGCGGCGCGGTACTCGTTCCTGCTCGCGATCCCCGCGGTGTTCGGCTCGGGGCTGTTCCAGCTCGTGAAGTCGCTCGACGACTTCGGCAAGGCGGGCGAGCCCGGCTTCGGGGTCACGCTGATCGCCACGGTCGTCGCGTTCTTCGTCGGCTACCTCGTGATCATCGCGTTCCTGAAGATCGTCTCGACGTTCAGCTACAAGCCGTTCGTGTACTACCGGCTCGGCCTGGCCGCGCTCGTCGTGATCCTGCTCCTGACCGGCGTGGTCGACGCCAACCCGGCGACGACGACCTGACGCGCCCGCGGGTCACAGCCAGCCGGAACGACGGAACGCCCGGAACAGCAGCGCGCACGCGCCCGCCATCACGACGAGCACGAGCGGGTAGCCGAAGCGCCAGTCCAGCTCGGGCATGTGCCGGAAGTTCATGCCGTAGATCCCCGCGATCAGCGTGGGCACCGTGATCATGGCCGCCCACGCCGAGATCTTGCGCATGTCCTCGTTCTGCTGCACCGAGACGTTGCTGAGGTGCACCGAGAGCATCGCGTCGAGCAGCTCGTCGTGCGCGTCGAGGTGCGCGTCCACGCGGTCGGCCCACTCGCGCACGCGTCGCAGCCACACGTCCGTCGCAGGATCGCCGCGGCGGTGACCCGGACCCTCGCGCAGCGCGTCGCGGGACTCGGCCTCGAGCTCGGGCAGTGCGCTCGTCATCGGGCCGAGCGCGCGCCGCGCCTCGGCGATCTCCCGCTTGAGCCCGTACACCGCCGTGAGCGGGTCCTGGCCGGTCGGCCGTCGAGCGCGGGAGGTGGCCTGGGGCTCGACGACGAGCTGCTCGAGCCCGGCGACCGCGTCGCCGAGGCCCGCCTCGACGTCCGAGGCGCGGCTGACGAGCGTCAGCAGGATCGCCGCGAGCACCTGTCGGACGCCGCTGTCGGGGACCGGGAGGCCGCCGCACAGCTTGGCGACCGCGTGCGTCAGCACCTCGCCGTCACCGCGCTCGTACGTCAGGATGAGCCGTTCCGTCACGACGCACGTCAGCACCCCCGTGCGGACGTCGCGGGTCTCCTCGACGTACGACGCCGTGGGGACGGTGAGGAGGATCTCGCCGTCGTTGGACCGGTTGACGCGCCCGCGCAGGTGCCGGCCGGACTCGTCGTGCGCCGCCGAGAGCGGGTGCTCCTCGAGCATCCGCAGCGCCTGCGCGCTCAGGCCGTGCGTGCGCGCGAGGTCCCGCAGCACCTCGCCGTCGTCCACGACGGCCCACACGGCCCCGGTCGCCGGCACGGCGTCGACCTGGTGCCACCCGTCGCCGTCGCCGGAGTAGACGCGCAGCGCGTTGTCATCGGTCACGGCCCGATTCTGGCGCTCGCACCGCGAGAGTGCCGCACGAGCAGGCTCGCCACGCCGTTAGGCTGCGCACGTGCTCACCTGGCCGGCCCCGCAGATCCCTGAGCTCCCTGGCCGTGGCGGCCCCGTCCGCGTGCGTGACTCGTCCACGGGCGAGCTCGTGGTGGCGGCCCCCGGGACCGACGTCTCGCTCTACGTGTGCGGCATCACGCCGTACGACGCGACCCACATCGGCCACGCCGCGACGTACCTGGCGTTCGACGTGCTCGGCCGCGCCTGGCGCGACGAGGGCAAGCGCGTGCGCTACGCGTCCAACGTGACCGACGTCGACGACCCGCTGCTCGAGCGCGCGACCGCGACGGGCGTCGACTGGCGCGAGCTGGCCGCGCAGCAGGTCGCGCTCTACAGCGAGGACATGACCGCGCTCGGCGTCGTCCCCCCGGACGCGTGGTCGGGCGTGGTCGAGTCCGTCGCGACGATCGTGACCGCCGTCGAGAAGCTCGTCGCGGACGGCGCGGCGTACGGCGTCCCGGTCCCGGACGGGCCGGGCGTGGACGTCTACGCCGACCTGTCGCGCGACGGCGCGTTCGGCACGGTCGCGCACCTCGACACGACGACGATGCTCGCGCTGTCCGCCGAGCGCGGCGGTGACCCCGACCGGGCCGGCAAGCGGTCGCCGCTCGACCCGCTGCTGTGGCGCGCCGAGCGCCCGGGCGAGCCGTCGTGGGACGGCGGGTCGCTCGGCCGCGGCCGGCCGGGCTGGCACATCGAGTGCGCCGTGATCGCGAGCGAGGCACTCGGTGCGTCGTTCGACGTCGAGGGCGGCGGGTCCGACCTGCTGTTCCCGCACCACGAGATGAGCACGTCCCACCTCCGCGTGCTCAGCGGGGGGACCGGCGGCCGGGTGCACGTGCACGCGGGGATGGTCGCGCTCGACGGCGAGAAGATGAGCAAGTCGCGCGGCAACCTCGTGCTCGTCTCGCGGCTGCGCGAGCAGGGCGTCGACCCGATGGCGGTGCGGCTGGCGATCCTCGCGCACCGGTATCGCGACGACTGGGAGTGGACGGACGCGGTGCTCGCGCGCGGCGTGACACGGCTCGAGACGTGGCGGCGGGCGATGTCCGGCAACGGCGGCGTCGACGCGGCACCCGTGCTCGCCGCGGTGCGGGCCGCGGTGGCCGACGACCTCGACACGCCGACCGCGCTGGCCGTGGTGGACGACTGGGCGGCGCGCACGATCGCCGAGTCGCAGGCCGGCGGTGCGGGCTTCGTCGAGGGCGCGCCCGGCGTGGTCGCGCGCACGGTCGACGCGCTGCTCGGCGTGCGTCTCTGACGGCGGAAGCGACGGCTGCGGCAGTGACGACGACGCCCCGAGCCGACGCGGACGGCGCTCAGGCGCGCGGCGAGGTCAGGCCTCAGGCGTTGCCGGTGCCCTTGTCACGACGACGCAGGTAGCGCTCGAACTCCTGCGCGATGGCCTCGCCCGACGCCTCGGGCAGGTCCGCGGTGTCCTTGGCCTCCTCGAGCTGACGCACGTACTCGCCGATCTCGCCGTCCTCACCCGCCAGCTCGTCGACGCCCTGCTGCCACGCCGCCGCCTCGTCGGGCAGGTCGCCCGTCGCGATGGGCTCGCCGAGGATCTCCTCGAGACGGCGCAGGAGCGCCAGCGTCGCCTTGGGCGACGGCGGGTGCGCGACGTAGTGCGGCACCGCGGCCCACAGCGACATCGCGGCGAGCCCGCGGGCGGCGGCCTCGTGCTGGAGCACCCCGACGATCCCCGTGGGCCCCTCGTACGTGCTCGGCTCGATGTCGAGCAGCCGGCGCAGCGCCGGGTCCTCCGAGGTCGCGGTGATCGGGATGGGCCGGCTGTGCGGCACGTCGGCGAGCAGCGCGCCGACCGTCACGACCGTGTCCACCTCGAGCGTCGCCGCGATGTCGAGCAGCTCGTGGCTGTACCGACGCCACCGCATCGACGGCTCGATGCCGTGCACCAGGACCACGCGCCGACCGGACCGCGGCGCGGTCGCTACCGCGACCGCCGTCGTCGGCCACGTGATCTCCCGCTCGCCGTCCGCCCCCACGCTCACGTGCGGGCGGTTGACCTGGAAGTCGTGGTACTCCTCGGGGTCGAGCTCGTCCACGTGCTCGGCGCCCCACACGTCGTGCAGGTGCTCGAGCGCGTGCGTGGCGGCGGCCCCGGCGTCGTTCCATCCCTCGAACGCGGCGAGGAGGATCGTTCGACCGGCGGGCAGCTCCGACGTGGGTTCAGTCACACGTCCAGGGTAGGCCGCGCTCCCGTCGGCGGCCGTGACGGCGAACCGAGCGTCCCGGTGTGGCGTCCCTCACCTGCGCGAACGCCCGGTCAGCGGCGGCGTCCGCCCGCGATCACGGGCCCCGAGAACAGCGCGATCCCCAGCACGAAGCCGAAGTCGTACCAGTTCCCGTTGTTGTCCACCTCGTAGATCGACACCGTGTCGGTGAACAGCGACACGACGAACGTGATCGGCAGGATCACGCCGTGCCACAGCCCCCACCAGAAGTTCGCGCCGCTCGCGCTCTGCTCGGCGTTCGCCCCCGCAGCGCACGCGCTCAGCAGCAGGAGCACCCCGGTCGCGACGACGAGCCAGGTCGCCCCACGTCGTCCAGCGGACATCGCCCCACCTCCCAGACCCTGTGCCACCAGTGAACCGCGCACCGGACGGCCGCGGATAGGGTCGACCGCAAGCTCGCCCAGCCCGGACACGCGAGCTGCCCCCTGCGCCTGCACGCGCGGGCAACCGGACGACCTCACGGAGACGCCTTGGCCAACCCGCGCACGACCTGGACCTCCGGCGCGACGGACGACGCCGCGCGTCCGCTCCCGGCCGCGGTGCTCTGGGACATGGACGGCACCCTCATCGACACCGAGCCGTTGTGGATGGCTGCCGAGATCGAGCTCACGTCCCGGTTCGGCGTGACGTGGACCGCGCAGGATGCGACCGAGCTCGTGGGCTCCGCGATGGTGCACTCGGCGGGCGTGCTGCAGGCTCGGGGCGTGGACCTGCCGGTCACGACGATCGTCGACGAGCTGACCGCGTCGGTCGCCCGCGCCGTCACGCGACGTGTCCCGTGGCAGCCCGGCGCGCGCGACGCGCTCGAGACCCTGAGGGTCGCAGGGGTCCCGCTCGCGCTCGTGACCTCGTCGTACCGGCCGCTCGCCGAACCGTTCGCCGTCGCCGCGGGCGTGTTCGACGTCGTCGTCTCCGGTGACGACGTCACGCGCGCCAAGCCGGACCCCGAGCCCTACGTGCTCGCGGCCCGCATGCTCGGCGTGCCGGTCGCGCGCTGCGTCGCCGTCGAGGACTCGCGTTCGGGGATCGCCTCGGCGCTCGCGTCCGGGGCGCGCACGCTCGCGGTCGACGGCGTGCAGCAGGTCGCCGACCGACCGGGTCTCAGCCGCATCCGGTCGCTGCGCGACCTCACGCTGGACGTGCTGCGTGACCTCGCGGCCGGCGTGGTGCTCGAGGTCCCGCCGACCCGCTGACGTCCGGGGGGCCACGTCAGGAGGCGGCAGCCGCACCCGGACGCACCCCGGTCGCGCGCTCGACCGCGTCGGGGTCGGCGAGCGGGGGAGTGCCGCCGTACTCGGGGCAGTGGGCGCGGAAGGAGCACCAGTCGCACAGCCTGGAGCGGCGCGTGCGCCAGTCGTCGGCACGCGCGGCCTCCTGGATGCCGGCCCAGATCGAGCGGATGCGGGCCTCGAACGTCAGCATCTCCGGCTCGGTCGGCTCGTGCTGGAGCATCGTGCCGTCGCCGAGGTACTCGAGCTGCAGCCGCTTGGGCAGCACCCCGCGCGTGCGCCACAGGACGTACGCGTAGAACCGCATCTGGAACAGCGCCGAGCTCTCGTACCCCGAGCGCGGTGACTTGCCGGTCTTGTAGTCGACGACCCGGACCCAGCCGTTGGGCGCGACGTCGATACGGTCGACGATCCCGCGCAGCTGCGGGCCGTCGTCGAGCTCGGTGACCACGTACAGCTCGCGCTCGGCGGGCTCGAGGCGCGTCGGGTCCTCGAGCGTGAAGTACGTCGCGAGCAGCGCCCGCGCCGAGTCGAGCCAGTCGGACAGCGCGCCCTCGTCGGCGAACAGCTCGGCGACCCGCGCGTCCTGCTCGCGCAGGGCCGCCCACTGCTCGGGCAGCAGGGCGTGCGCGGCCTCGAGCGTGCGCTCGACCGACGGCAGGCCGAACAGGTGCTCGAGGACCGCGTGCACGAGCGTCCCGCGCGCCGCGGCCGGGCTGGGCGGCTCGGGGAGCCGGTCGATCGTGCGGAAGCGGAAGAGCAGCGGGCACTGCAGGAAGTCACCCGCGCGCGACGGCGACAGCCCGGGCCGCAGCGCGGGACGCTCGGCCGCCTCGACCGGACCCGGCTCGAGCGCAGGGCCGGCAGGCTCGCTCACGAGAGCGCCGGGCTCGGCCGGGCGCGCGGCAGGGTCGACGAGGGAGGAGGGTGACGTCACGGTGCGAGCGTAGGCGCGTGCACCCACAGCCCCGGGCACGCGCGGTCGGCGCGGCGCGGGCGCCTAGGCTGGCCGCGTGAGCAGCACCCGCACACCCTCGCGCCGGACCGCCAGCGGCTGGGTCATCGGTCACGTCGCCGGCGCGCCGGTGATCGTCGCGCCGACCTGGCTGATCGCCGTCGCCGTGCTCACGGTGCTGTCCGTGCCCGCGGCGCGCGCCCTGACCGGGCTCGACGGGTCGGCCGTGTGGGTCGTCGCGCTCGCCTTCGTCGTGCTGCTGTTCGCCTCGGTGTTCCTGCACGAGGTCGCGCACGGGCTGGTGGCACGCGCCCGCGGGCAGGAACCGCACGAGTTCGTGCTGACCCTGTGGGGCGGGCACACCGCGTTCGGCGGACCCGCCCCGACGCCCGCGACCAACGCGATCGTCGCGATCGTCGGGCCCGTGGTGAACCTCGCGCTGGCCGCGGTGTTCGGCGGCCTGCTCGCGCTCGACGTCGTGCCGCGCGGCACGGTGCTCTGGGCGCTGCTGTGGTCGGGCGCGGTCACCAACGGCTTCGTCGGCGTGTTCAACCTGCTCCCCGGCCTTCCGCTGGACGGCGGTCGGGTGCTCGAGGCCGCGGTCTGGGCCGCGACCAGGAGCCGCTACACCGGCACGGTGGCCGCGGGCTGGGTGGGCCGCGTCGTCGCCGTGGGCGTCGTCGCCTGGGCGCTGCTCGGGCCGCTCAACGCGAACGCCGAGTCCTTCACCGACGTCGTGTGGGCCGTCGTCATCGGCGCGTTCCTGTGGGCGGGGGCGTCCGCGGCGATCCGCGGCGCGCGAGCCCAGCGCAACGTCGACGGCGTCACGGTCGCGTCCGTCGGGCATGCCGCCGTGACCGTCGGTCACGGGGACTCCCTCGCGCACGCCGGAGCGGCCGCTGCGGCCGCGGGGGTGCAGGACGTCGTCGTGCTCGCGCCCGACGGTCGTCCCGCCGCCTACGTGGACCGGGCCGCGGCGGCGAGCGTCCCGCCGCACGCCGCGGGCTCGACGGCCGTCACGGCCGTCAGCGTGCCCCTGCCCGTCGGCGCGACCGTCGACGGCACCCTCGTCGGACAGGCGCTCCTGGCCGACCTGGCGCGCGCCACGCGGCTGTCGCCCGTGGTCGTCGCGCTCGTCGACGGACGCGTCACCGGGCTCGTCCGGGCGACCGACGTGATCGCCGCGATCCGCGCGTGAGGGCTGCGGTCCGCGCGACGCCGCCCGGCACCTAGACTCGACCGCCGTGACGACCACGCCCGGACCCCGCCCGCCCGCCACCGGCGCCGACCTGCGCCGCGGCCCGTTCCGCGTGGGTGACCGGGTGCAGCTCACCGACCCACGCGGGCGCCTGCACACCATCACGCTCGCCCCCGGCGGCACGTTCCACACGCACCGCGGCTACTTCCGGCACGAGGAGCTCATCGGCGCGCCCGAGGGCACGGTCGTCGTGAGCAGCGGCGACGTCGAGTACCTCGCGCTGCGGCCGCTGCTCGCGGACCACGTCCTGTCGATGCCGCGCGGCGCGGCCGTCGTCTACCCCAAGGACGCGGGGCAGATCGTCACGATGGCGGACATCTACCCGGGTGCCGTCGTCGTCGAGGCGGGCGTCGGCTCGGGTGCCCTGACGATGTCGCTGCTGCGCGCGGTCGGCGACTCGGGCTCGCTGCACTCGATCGAGCGGCGTGAGGACTTCGCGGACATCGCGCGCGGCAACGTCGAGGGCTTCTTCGGCGGCCCGCACCCCGCGTGGCAGCTCTCGGTCGGTGACCTCGCCGACGTGCTGCCCACCGTCGCCGCGCCGGGGTCCGTCGACCGCGTGGTCCTGGACATGCTCGCGCCGTGGGAGAACCTCGAGGTCGTCGCCGACGCGCTCGCGCCCGGCGGTGTGCTCATCTGCTACGTCGCGACGACGACGCAGCTGTCGCGGCTCGCCGAGGACGTGCGCACCGACGGCCGGTACACCGAGCCCGCCGCGTGGGAGTCGATGGTGCGCGGCTGGCACCTCGAAGGCCTGTCGGTCCGGCCCGAGCACCGCATGATCGGCCACACGGGCTTCCTGCTCACGACGCGCCGGCTCGCCGACGGCGTCGAGGCGCCCGTGCGTCGGCGTCGACCCGCGAAGGGCGCGTACCCGGTGGCTCCCGACGGCGCACCGGTCGAGGACGCCGAGCTGTGGACGCCCGAGGCGCTGGGCGAGCGCGAGACCTCGCCCAAGAAGGTGCGTCGTGCGCAGCGCGACGCCCACCCGGAGCGCTCCGAGTCCTAGGTCCCGACGCGGGCGACGCTCCTGGCCGGCGACGTGCCAGGTGACGCCTGCGCCGGCTGACGGGGAGTCCGGTGACGGCTGCGCCTGGTGACGGTTGGGTCACGGCATGCGGACACCTCGGCATCCGACCTGCCGCTGGACCAGACTGGTGGTTAGGGTGGCGACCCCACGGTGAACGACAGGTGAGCCACCCGGCACGGTGACCCACCCGGTGAGCCGA
The DNA here is from genome assembly GCF_007989825.1 of Cellulomonas persica. Lineage (GTDB taxonomy): Bacteria > Actinomycetota > Actinomycetes > Actinomycetales > Cellulomonadaceae > Cellulomonas > Cellulomonas persica. Next base: position 123,832 of record NZ_BJUA01000011.1, read on the forward strand.
GGACCGACGCGAAGGAGGCCGACGCGATGACCGAACCGGCACCCACGGGACGCGACCTGCAGCGCGAGCTCGCGCTCCTCGCAGCGAAGAACGAGCGCCTCTCGGACGCGCTCCTCGCCGCGCGCGAGCAGATCGTCGAGCTCAAGCGTCAGGTGGACGACCTCGCCAAGCCCCCCGGCACGTACGCCGTGTTCCTGGGCGCCCGGCCCGACGGGTCGGTCGACGTCATCTCGGCGGGCCGCAAGATGCACGTCGGTGCGAGCCCCGCGGTCGACCTGTCGCGGCTGAAGCCGGGCCAGGAGGTCATGCTCAACGAGGCCCTGACCGTCGTCGAGGCCGGCGGGTACGAGAACGTCGGCGAGATCGTGACGGTCAAGGAGCTGCTCGGCCGCGGTCGCGCGCTCGTCGTGGGCCGCGGCGACGAGGAGCGCGTGGTGCGCTTCGCGGGCCAGGTGACCGACGCGGGTGTGCGCGTCGGGGACGCGCTCACGATCGACTCGCGCAGCGGGTTCGTGTTCGAGGTGATCCCGCGTGCCGAGGTCGAGGAGCTCGTGCTCGAAGAGGTCCCGGACATCGACTACGAGGACATCGGCGGCCTGGGTCCGCAGATCGAGGCGATCAAGGACGCCGTCGAGCTGCCGTTCCTGCACCCCGAGCTGTTCCGCGAGCACGGTCTGCGCCCACCCAAGGGAGTGCTGCTCTACGGCCCTCCGGGGTGCGGCAAGACGCTCATCGCCAAGGCCGTGGCGCACTCGCTGGCCGCGACGGCAGCGCAGGCGCGGGGCGAGGAGGTCGCCGAGGCCAAGAGCTACTTCCTCAACGTCAAGGGGCCCGAGCTCCTCAACAAGTACGTCGGCGAGACCGAGCGGCACATCCGCCTGATCTTCGCCCGTGCCCGGGAGAAGGCCTCGCAGGGCCACCCTGTCGTCGTGTTCTTCGACGAGATGGAGTCGCTGTTCCGCACGCGCGGCACGGGTGTCTCGTCGGACGTGGAGACGACGATCGTGCCGCAGCTCCTGGCGGAGATCGACGGCGTCGAGCGGCTCGAGAACGTCATCGTCATCGGTGCCTCGAACCGCGAGGACATGATCGACCCCGCGATCCTGCGTCCGGGCCGGCTCGACGTGAAGATCAAGATCGAGCGTCCGGACGCGGAGGGCGCGCGCGAGATCTTCTCGAAGTACCTCACGCCCGACCTGCCGATCCACCCCGACGACCTGGGCGAGCACGGCGGCGACAAGGCCGCGGCGGTCGAGGCGATGGTCGCGCGCGTCGTCGAGCGCATGTACAACGAGACCGACGAGAACCGGTTCCTCGAGGTGACCTACGCGTCGGGCGACAAGGAGGTCCTGTACTTCAAGGACTTCAACTCCGGGGCGATGATCCAGAACGTCGTGGACCGCGCCAAGAAGCAGGCGATCAAGGACCTCCTGGCCACCGGTCAGCGCGGCATCCGGGTCGAGCACCTGCTCACGGCGTGCGTGGACGAGTTCAAGGAGAACGAGGACCTGCCCAACACGACGAACCCCGACGACTGGGCGCGCATCTCGGGCAAGAAGGGTGAGCGCATCGTGTTCATCCGCACGATCGTCCAGGGCAAGAAGGGCACGGACGGTTCGCGCACGATCGAGACCGTGACGAGCACCGGGCAGTACCTGTAGCCGACGAGTCCGTCGGGCCTGATCCCGGCGAGACCCCGGACGCGACCCCGACGCGACCAGCGCCGACGGCCGGTGGACCGCACAGCGGACCCACCGGCCGTCGCGTGCCCGCGGTCACTAGGGTGGTCCGGTGACCGTGCGCCGCGTGATGGGGATCGAGACCGAGTACGGCGTGCTCCAACCGGGCAAGCCGATGGCCAACCCGATGCTGCTGTCGAGCCACGTCGTGGCCGTGCACGCCGCGGCGCGCGGGGGCGGCCGCACCAAGGCGCGCTGGGACTACGACGACGAGGACCCGCTGCAGGACGCGCGCGGCTTCCACCTGCAGCGCGCGTCGGCGCACCCGTCGCTGCTCACCGACGACCCGACGCGGCCCGCGCCGTCGGGCGACGGCCCGCAGGAGCTCGAGCGCCCCGAGGTCGAGGAGTACGAGGACCCGGGCGCGGCGAACGTGATCCTCAGCAACGGTGCGCGGCTGTACGTCGACCACGCGCACCCGGAGTACTCGTCGCCCGAGGTCACCAACCCGCGCGACGCGGTCGTGTGGGACCGTGCCGGCGAGCAGGTCATGCTCGCGTCGGTGCGCGCGCTCGCGTCGGTCCCGGCGCTGCCGGACGTCGCGCTCTACAAGAACAACGTCGACGGCAAGGGCGCCACGTACGGGACGCACGAGAACTACCTCGTCGACCGGTCCGTGCCCTTCTCCGACCTCGCGTCGCGGCTGATCCCGTTCTTCGTGACGCGTCAGGTGTACACGGGTGCGGGTCGCGTCGGGCTCGGGCAGCGTGGCGAGCGTGCGGGGTTCCAGATCTCGCAGCGCGCGGACTACGTCGAGGCGGAGATCGGCCTCGAGACGACGCTGCGTCGCCCGATCGTCAACACGCGCGACGAGCCGCACGCGGACCCGACGAGGTGGCGCCGCCTGCACGTGATCGTCGGAGACGCGACGATGCTCGAGGCGGCGACCTACGTACGGCTCGGCACGACGTCGCTCGTGCTGTGGCTGATCGAGCGCGCGGTGTCCGAGGGCGGGTCCGGGGGAGCGCTGGCGATCGTCGACCGCCTCGCGCTGCGCGACCCGGTGTCCGCGGTCCACCGCATCAGCCACGACACGAGCCTGACGGCGACGGTCGAGCTCGTCGACGGCCGCGAGCTCACGGCTCTCGAGATCCAGCGCGAGTACCTCGCGGCCGTGCGCACCGCGCTGGAGCACGTCGGCGACCCGCTCGACGCGCAGACGCAGGACGTGCTCGACCGCTGGTCCTCGCTGCTCGACCGGCTCGCGACCGACCCCTCGCAGTGCGCGCGTGAGGTCGAGTGGCTCGCCAAGCTCCGGCTGCTCGACGGCATGCGTCGGCGCGAGAACCTCGCCTGGGACCACCCGCGCCTGGCCGCGGTCGACCTGCAGTGGGCCGACGTGCGCCCCGAGCGCGGGCTCTACCACCGGCTCGCGGTCGCGGGTGCGGTCGAGATGCTCGTGACGCCGCAGGAGGTCGAGCAGGCGGTCGCGCACGCGCCCGTCGACACGCGCGCGTACTTCCGTGGGGAGGCCGTCGCGCGCTACGGGGACCAGGTCTCGGCCGCCTCGTGGGACTCGGTCGTGTTCGACGTGCCCGGTGCGCAGACGCTGCAGCGCGTCCCGATGCGTGATCCGCTGCGCGGCACGAAGACGCACGTCGGCGCGTTGCTCGACGCGAGCCCGGACGCGTCGTCGCTGCTCGCCGCGCTCGGCGGCTGACTGCCGACCGCACGGCACGGGCCACCGCCCGGCCCGGATCGGCGGGAGCCGGCCCGGGCGCGGACCTCACGCATCCGCCTTCATGCATCCGCCCTATCGCATCCGCGCGACGTACCGCGTGGCCTCGCGCGCGTCCCGCATCCGCTTCTCGTACGTCACGCCGACGACCGTGAGCGCGGCACCGCCGAGGAAGAGCAGCGGCCACCAGCCGACGTTCGTCACGAGCGACGTCGCGGCCGCGAGGAGCTGCACGACGACCTCGACGGCGAGCACGACGGCGCCCACGACGAACGGCGCCTGCCACCTGCGCACCGCACCGACGATGACCGCAGCGGTCCCGCCGACCAGCACGACCACCCAGCGCCACGGGACGGGTTCGACCTGGAGGCCGACGAGCACGGGCGCGAGCACGAGCAGGCCGGGTGCGCCGAGTGCGGGCCAGGACCGCGCGTCCGGCGCGCGCAGCATCCACGTGGTCCCGACGACGCCCGCGAGAGCGCCCGCCACGGCGAGCACCGCGTCGGCGGGCAGCATCCGGGCCGCGGCGCCGGTGACCGCGACCGCGCCGCCCAGTCCGGCGAGCCCGAGCAGCGTGAGCCCCGGTCCGACCAGGGACGCCGAGCCGCGCACCACGCCGATGAGCGCGACGCCGGTGCCGACGAGCGCGACGGTCGCGTAGCGCACCAGGGCGGCGCGCGGGTCGTCGTCGACCTGACCTTGGGCCGCGGCGAGCGTGGGCACCGCGGCGACGAGCAGCGTGCCCCAGACACCGAGCGCGACGACGGGGCGCCCCGCGTCCGACCGGCGCGCGGCGAGCGTCGCGAGGCCGAGCACGAGCGCCGCGGGGAGCGACCACACCTCGACGGGCGTGGACGCGCCGTCGAGCAGGGCGAGCACCGCGCGACGCAGCGGTCCGAGGATCGCCAGCAGCGCGGCGCACGCCGCCATGACCTGCGCCGTGCGGAGCGCGAGCACGTGGGGGCCTGCCGCGACGCGCACGGCGCCCAGGGTGAGGGTGACGACCGCGACCGTCAGCAGGACCGTGCGGTCGAGCGCGAGCGACCCGACGACGAGCGGGTCGTCGACCAGTGCCGGCGGTGTCCCCACCAGCAGCAGGCCCGCGGCCAGCAGCGGCGGGCCCGACGTCGCGCGGGCGGACGACCCGTCCGGCGTGCGGATCCCGTCGCGTACGCGCCGCACGCCGATCGCCCCGAGGACGAGCCCGAGGGGAGCCGCATAGGCCTCGGGCGTGCCGACGTCGCGCACCGCCAAGCCGCTCCACGACGCGACGACCGCGAGCCCGAGCGCCCACCAGCGCAACGCCCGGCGGTCGGCCGCGAGCCCCACGACCCCTGCGGTCAGGGCCGCGAGCGTGAGCTGGAGCGTCGCGACGCCGGCGGGGGCCTCGACGGAGGCGGCGAGCGCGACCGCGGTGACCACCGCGCCGCTCACCTCGAGCACCGGCCGGAACGGCGTCGCGCGCGCGACGAGCGCGGCAGCGCAGCCGAGTACGGTCGCGCCGACGAGCGTCGCGGACACGCCCGGGCGCCCGGCGACCAGGTGGGCGGTCAGCAGGGACGCTGCGAGCGCGGGCGCGACGAGCGCCGTGCAGACCTGCCGCACGGGCGTGCCGACGCGCCCGTGCCCGAACGCGGCGAGGACCGCGGCCTGCGCCGCGGCGAGGGCGGGCAGCGACGTCACGAGCGCGACCGACCCTCCTGCTACCGCCGCCTCCGGGGTGCCGTCCGATGCGACGACGTACCCGCCGAGGACCACGCACCACGTCAGTGCCTGCGTCCCCGCGGCGACCCCGAGCGCGGCGGCACGCTCGGGGTGCGTGGCCAACCCCCGCAGGACGAGCGCGACGACGAGGGTCCCGACGAGCCCGGCGGCCAGGCACGCGGCGTCAGCGGGACCGGCGCCGACGAGGCGGGCCACCCCCGCGAGCGCAAAGGTCAGGAGCAGGACCGCTGCGGCCGCCGCGCCGCCCCGGGCGGGGGTGCGGCCCCAGCGGCCGGCGACGAGCGCCACGAGTGTCGCCGTCAGGAGGGCGGCGACGTGCGCGACGGCCCAGCTCGTCGGCGCACCGGACGCGGCGCCGTCGAGGCTCGCGACGACCGCCGCACCGCCCGCGACGACGGCGAGCGTCCGTACGTGGCGGTGCCACGGCCGGGGCAGCGGGACGAAGGCCGCGACGAGCGCCAGCCCGGCCAGCCCCGCGACCGTCGCGGGGACGCCGGGGGCGACGAGTGCGACGCCCACGAACGCGCCCAGGCAGGTCAGCCCGCCTGCCACGTGGCGTACGGCGCGGACCAGGCGCAGGCCGACCAGGGCCGCGAGCGTGCCGGTGGCGAGCATCGTCACCGCGGCGGGGCCGCACGCGCCGTCCGGCGTCCGGTCCGGCGCGACCACGTCGGCGACGCCCTCGGCGGCGAGCAGCGCGAGCTCGGGCAGCGCGAGGACACCGGCCGTGACCGCTGCGGTGGCACCCGCGACCGCCGCCCGCCGCGTCCCCGGCGGGACGACGCCCGCTGCCTGCCCCGACCCCGGCAGCGCCCCGGCCGCGAGGACGACCGCCGCGGCGACGACGGCGGCCGCAGGGGCCGACCAGGGCGTGAACGCGTCCGCGAGCGGGGGCACCGCCAGCGCTGCGCCGAGCGTGGCGAGCAGCCCCGCGCCGGCGGCCCACACGCGGGCCGACACACCGTCGGTGAGCCGCGACTGGACCGCGAGGGCGGCCACCGTCGCGGCCGCGAGCACGGTCAGCCCCGGCGAGACCGGGTCCGTCGAGCCCAGGCCGGCGGTGACGACGAGGCCGGCGGCCAGGCCGGTACCGCCCGCGAAGGTCGCGAGCACGCGTCGCTCGGGCGGGCGCGTGCGGACCACCCGGTGGTGCCGCAGCGTCGCCAGGCCGAGCGAGGTCAGCAGCGCGGTCGTGGCCACCGGAGCCTCCTCGGTCGCCACGATGAGCAGCAGGGGAGACGCCGGGACGAGCACCGCGGCGGCGACCGTGCCTGCGCGCAACCCCGTCCGCAGCCCGTACCCCGCGAGCAGCGCACCGCACACGAGCAGCCCCACGCCGCCGACGAGCCACCCCGGCGCGGACGGGAGCATCCCGGTCGCCCACAGCGCCCACACGTCGAGCGCCAGCAGCGCCGACCCGAGGGCCGCCACCGCCTCGGCGGACTGGGTGAGCCCGCGCCGCGCGAGCAGGACCGCGAGCGCGAGCACGCCCGCGGTGCCGACGGCGACGAGCGTCGCCCGCACGGGAAGCGTGAGGAGCTCCCACGTGAACACGAGGAACACCAGGCTCGCGAGCGCGAGCAGGGCCGCGCCGAGCGTGACGAGCACGGTCTGCACGCGCCACGGCCGACGCGCGAGCCGTGCGGCGTCACCCGCCGGGGCCGCGAGCCGACCGGGCGGTGGCGGGACGGGGCCCGGCAGGGGCTGGACCGGCAGGGACGGGGCCGGCACGGGCCGGGCGGGCGACGGGACGGCGTGGAGCGGTGACGGGACGGGTGCGACTCGTGCCCGGTCCGGTGCCGCTGACGTGGGCGACGACTGGTCCGCACGGACGCGCGCGACGACCTCGGCGTGGTGGGCGAGCGCGTCGGCCGCGGCGCGCGCGACCTGCCACACGTGCCTGCCGGCGTCGCCCGCGAGGTCGATCCCGCAGGCCCGGCACCGGGGGGAGGTCAGGGGTGCGCCGCAGGCCGGGCAGCGGCTCGGGTCGAGGAGGAGCCGGCGGGCCTGCTCGAGGGGCGTCGGTGCCATGGCGGGCATCCTGGCAGGCCGGACGCGCACGTGTGTCGTCTCGCGGAGGATGTCACCCTCCGCGTCCTGTGCGTGGATGGGCCTAGGGTGGAGTGCAGGAGCACCCAGCGACGCCAGGAGGTCCGCAATGGCAGGTCAGGAACGCGTCAACCCGCGCCGGGACGACGAGGAGCCGGTCGACGACGCCCCCGAGCCCGTCGCGCCGTCGGCGCAGGCGCGCGACGCCGAGGTGGACGCGCTGCTCGACGAGATCGACGACGTCCTGGAGCAGAACGCCGAGCAGTTCGTGCGGGGCTTCGTGCAGAAGGGCGGTCAGTGATCGCCCATGACGCACCCTGACCCGCTCGCCACGGGCCGGCTGCCGGCCGCCTTCCTGACCCCGGGTTCGTCGTCGTTCGTCGACTTCCTCGCCTCGTACGCGCCCGGCCTGCTCCCGGGGAACCGCCCGGTCGTGGGCGCGGAGCCCGTCGCCGCACCGCACGGGACGACGATCGTCGCGGTGGTGTGCGCGGGCGGTCTCGTCATGGCCGGTGACCGCCGCGCGACGATGGGCTCGATGATCGCGAGCCGCGAGATCGAGAAGGTCTTCCCGGCGGACGACTACTCGGCCATCGGCATCGCCGGGACCGCCGGTCTCGCGGTCGAGCTCGTGCGGCTGTTCCAGCTCGAGCTCGAGCACTACGAGAAGATCGAGGGCAGCCTGCTGTCGCTCGACGGCAAGGCGAACCGCCTGGCGACGATGATCCGCGGCAACCTCGGGCTCGCGCTGCAGGGACTCGCGGTCGTGCCGCTGTTCGGCGGCTTCGACCTGGACCGCGGCGTCGGCCGGATCTTCTCGTACGACGTGACGGGCGGTCGGTACGAGGAGCACGAGCACCACGCGGTGGGCTCGGGCTCGGTGTTCGCACGCGGGTCGCTCAAGAAGCTGTGGCGCCGCGGACTGACCCCCGACGAGGCGGTGCGCGTCGCGCTCGAGGCCCTCGTCGACGCGGCCGACGACGACTCCGCGACCGGCGGCCCGGACACGACGCGGCGCATCTGGCCGGTCGTCGCGACCGTGACGCGCTCCGGGTACCTGCGGGTGCCCGACGAGACGCTCGAGCAGGTCGTCGAGACCGTCGTCGCCGAGCGCCGTGCGCAGCACGGCCACGCACGTGGAGGTGAGCACGCATGAGCATGCCGTTCTACGTCTCGCCCGAACAGCTGATGAAGGACCGCGCGGACTACGCCCGCAAGGGCATCGCGCGCGGCCGCAGCGTCGTCGTCGTGCAGTACGACGAGGGCATCGCGTTCGCGACCGAGAACGCCTCGCGTGCGCTGCACAAGGTCTCGGAGATCTACGACCGGATCGCGTTCGCAGCGGTCGGCAAGTACAACGAGTTCGAGAACCTGCGGGTCGCGGGCGTGCGCTACGCGGACCTGCGCGGGTACTCCTACGACCGCGAGGACGTCACCGCCCGGGCGCTCGCCAACGCGTACGCGCAGACGCTGGGCACGGTGTTCACCACCGAGTCCAAGCCGCTCGAGGTCGAGCTCGTCGTCGCCGAGGTGGGCCGCACCGCCGAGGCCGACCAGATCTACCGCCTGACGTACGACGGCTCGGTGGCCGACGAGCACGGCTGGGTCGTCATGGGTGGGCAGGCCGAGCGGCTCGCGAGCGTCGTCGAGGCCGACTGGCGGCAGGGCCTGACCCTGCCGCAGGTGCTCCAGCTCGCCGTGCGCGCGCTGGGGTCGGCGCCTGAGGAGGGCGGCGACCAGCGCACCCTTCCGGCGGCGCAGCTCGAGGTCGCCGTGCTGGACCGGACCCGTCCGCGCCGTGCCTTCCGCCGTCTGGCGGGGCCGTTGCTGGAGGACCTGCTGGAGGGCTGATGGACAAGCGGATCTTCGGTCTGGAGACCGAGTACGGCGTCACGTGCGCCGCGACCGACGGGCGCGGCCTGTCGGCCGACGAGGTGGCGCGGTACCTGTTCCGCAAGGTCGTCGCGTGGGGGCGCTCGTCGAACGTCTTCCTGCGCAACGGCTCGCGCCTGTACCTCGACGTGGGCTCGCACCCCGAGTACGCGACCGCGGAGTGCGACGACGTGCGTCAGCTCGTGACGCACGACCGTGCGGGGGAGCGGATCCTCGAGGGCCTGGTCGCGGACGCCCAGCAGCGCCTCGAGCACGAGGGCCTGCCCGGCACGATCCACCTGTTCAAGAACAACACCGACTCGGCGGGCAACTCCTACGGGTGCCACGAGAACTACCTCGTGCGCCGGCAGGGCGACTTCGGGCGGCTGTCCGACGTCCTGGTGCCGTTCCTCATCACCCGGCAGGTGCTCACGGGCGCCGGCAAGGTCCTGTCGACGCCGCGCGGTGCCATGTACTGCCTGTCGCAGCGCGCCGACCACATCTGGGAGGCCGTCTCGAGCGCGACGACGCGGTCGCGACCGATCATCAACACGCGCGACGAGCCGCACGCCGACGCCGAGCACTTCCGCCGGCTGCACGTGATCGTGGGCGACTCGTCGATGTCGGAGACGACGACGATGCTCAAGGTCGGCGCGACCGACCTGCTGCTGCGGCTCGTCGAGGCGGGCATCCCCATGCGCGACCTGTCGCTCGAGAACCCGATCCGCGCGATCCGCGACATCAGCCACGACATGACCGGCATGGCGCCGATCACGCTCGCGAACGGCCGCACCGCCACCGCGGTCGACCTGCAGGAGGAGTACCTGGCGCGCGTCAGCGACTTCGTCGCGCAGCACGGCGGCGGCTCGCCGCTCGACAAGCAGGTGCTCGAGCTGTGGGAGCGCGGGCTGCACGCGCTGCGGACGGGCGACCTGTCGCTCGTCGAGCGCGAGCTCGACTGGGTCATCAAGCACCGGCTGATCGAGCGCTACCGCGCCAAGCACGACCTGCCGCTGTCGGACGTGCGCGTGCAGCGGCTCGACCTGGCGTACCACGACATCTCGCGCACGGAGGGTCTGTACAACCTGCTGGCGGCCAAGGGACTCGTCGAGCGGCTCACGACGGACGTCGAGGTGTTCGAGGCGACCGCGGTGCCGCCGCAGACCACGCGGGCCAAGCTGCGCGGCGACTTCGTGCGCGCCGCGCAGGAGGCCCGCCGGGACTACACGGTCGACTGGGTGCACCTCAAGCTCAACGACCAGGCGCAGCGCACCGTGCTGTGCAAGGACCCGTTCCGCAGTGTCGACGACCGCGTCGAGAGGCTCATCGAGTCGATGTGACGTGCGCCCGCCGGCCCGGCCCCTGGGTCCGGACGCTCAGCGCCGGGCCGTAGAGTGTCGGTCCGCCGGGACATCGCCGGACCGCCCGGGTCCGGTACGACCGCGCCGTCCCTGGACGGGCGGCACGACGACGAGACGAAGGACGTGGGGTGCGAGGACTGCGACGGACGCAGGGCGGGATCGCCGCTCTGGTCGTGGGGCTCCTGACCCTCGTGGGCTGCTCGGACACCGTCGAGGAACCGGTGGAGATCACCGTCACGGGTGACGCCGGCCAGGCCCCGACGCTCGTCTACGTCGCGCCTCTGGCGGTCGAGGACGAGTTCCGCGAGGCCATCTGGGCGGGCACCGGCCCCGAGCTCGTCGACGGCGCGCCGGTGCTGCTCGACTACTGGCTCGAGAACGCCGACGACGCGAGCCTCATCCGCGACAGCTACTCGAGCAGCCCGACCGCACAGCTCCTCACCAAGGCCGACCTCGGGCCCGACCTGTACGAGACGCTCAGCGGCCAGCGGGTCGGCGCGCGCCTGCTGCAGGTCGTCCCGTCCTCGGAGAACGGCGACCCGTACCCGACGGCGACCGTGATCGACGTGCTGCCCACGCGGGCGCAGGGGACTGCCGTCCAGCCGGGCGAGGGCTTCCCGACCGTGACCGAGGCCGAGGACGGCTCGCCGCAGCTCACGCCGCTCGAGGCCGACCCGCCCGCGTCCCTGCGCGTGCAGCCGCTGCTGCGCGGCACGGGCCGTCAGGTGGTGGCGACCGACACCGTCACGGTGCAGCTCTCGGGCTGGGCCTGGGTCGGCGGCGAGCAGTTCGACACCACGTGGACCTCAGGCCTGCCGCTGTCGTTCTCGCTGCAGGACGTGCCCGCGTGGCAGGAGGGGCTCGTCGACCAGCCGGTCGGCAGCCGCGTCATGCTCGTCGTGCCGCCGTCCTACGCGCTCGGCGTCACCCAGAGCGAGGAGCTCAAGGGGCAGACCGTCGTGTTCGTCGTCGACATCCTGAACGCCCGGACCCCTGGAGAGACCTCGTGAGCCTCGCCCTGCGCGTCATCCCGTGCCTCGACGTCGACGCAGGCCGCGTCGTCAAGGGCGTGAACTTCGAGAACCTGCGCGACGCGGGCGACCCGGTCGAGCTCGCGCGCCGGTACGACGTCGAGGGCGCCGACGAGCTGACGTTCCTCGACGTGTCCGCGTCGTCGGGCAACCGCGAGACGACGTTCGACGTGGTGCGTCGCACCGCCGAGGAGGTCCTCGTCCCGCTGACCGTCGGCGGTGGGGTGCGGTCCGCGGACGACGTCGACCGCCTGCTGCGCGCGGGCGCGGACAAGGTCGGCGTGAACACCGCCGCCATCGCGCGGCCCGAGCTCATCGCCGAGATCGCCGACCGGTTCGGCTCGCAGGTCCTGGTGCTGTCGGTCGACGCGCGTCGCGTGACGGGCGACGTCCGGACCGAGTCGGGCTACGAGGTCACGACGCACGGCGGGCGCCGCGGCACGGGGATCGACGCGGTCCGGTGGGCGGCGCGCGCGGTCGAGCTGGGCGCGGGCGAGGTGCTGCTGAACTCGATGGACGCCGACGGCACGACGTCGGGCTTCGACCTGGAGATGCTGCGCGACGTCCGCGCGCAGGTCTCGGTCCCGCTGATCGCGAGTGGCGGGGCGGGCACGCCGCAGCACTTCGTGGAGGCGGCGCGCGCGGGCGCGGACGCCGTCCTGGCCGCGAGCGTGTTCCACTTCGGCACGCTGACGATCGGTGAGGTCAAGGCCGCGCTGCGCGACGCGGGCGTCACCGTCCGCTGACGCGCGTCCTGGCAGCCGCCCGGTCCGGCGGACTGCTCAGGGCAGCGGGAACCGCTGCGCCAGCGCCGCGACGTCGTCGGGCGAGCCCTGCGCCAGCACGGTCGAGGCGGCACCGCGGCCCGACAGCCACAGCACCAGCTCGCCCGCCCCACCGCGCACGACGACCGTGCCGTGGTCGCCCTTCGCGCCCTTGACGCGCGTGCGCGGCCCGTCGGCGCGCACGAGCACGAGGCCGACCGGGACCCGGTGCGTGCGGGCCCGCGCGAAGCGGCGCACGTCCTTCCACAGCGCGTCGACGAGCCCCGGGTCCAGGTCGCGGTCCGGCGCCGGGCCCGCACCGCGTCGCACGTCCTCGCCGTGCACGTAGAACTCGACGAGGTTGGCGGCGTCGCCCGCGAGCGACAGCGGGTGCCACCGCGGCGGCCCCGCGGCCACGCGGCCGACGAGGTCGGCGTACCCCTGCGGCGTGGTCGCCGTCTGCGCGAGCTCGTCGATCGCGCGTTCCGCGGCGCCGGCGAGCGCGGGCACGGCGAGCCCGGCCCCGACCGTCACCGAGCTCTCGCGCAGCACCACGTGCGCCGCGAGGTGCCGCGCCTGCCATCCCTCGCAGAGCGTCGGCGCGTCGGGGTCGACGGCACGCAGGGCGTCGACGAGCTGGGCGCGCAGGGTCTCGTGCCACGTCATGGACGCCATCGTCCCACCGCTCGGTCGTCCGCGCGCCCGCCAGGGCACGACGCCCGACGGGTCGTGTCGCACGTGCGTGAGACGATGGGGCGTCCCTCGCACCCTGCCGGAAGGCTCGTCGTCATGCCCTCGCCACGGTCGTCGTCGGTGCCGACGACGCCACAGGAAGGCGGCCGGCCGACGGCCCCCATGCGGCTCACGGGCTCGACGCCGCGACGTGCGACCACGCTCATCTGGCGCGGCATGCGCGCCCACCCGTGGACGTACGTCGCGGCGGTGGGTGCGTCCGCGGTGTTCGGTGCCGCCACGGTGGCGGTGAGCCGCGCGCTGGGGTGGGCGACCGACGACGTGGTCGTCCCGGCCCTCGCGGGCGACGAGGCCGCGCGCGGCCGGATCTGGTGGGCGGGCGGCGTGATCGCGCTCGTCGCGCTGACCCTCGCCCTGAGCGTCGCCGGTCGCCGCATCTTCGCGGGCATGGGCTACGCCCAGCTCCAGGAGGACCACCGGCTCAAGGTCACGCGGCAGTACCTGCGCCTGCCCATGTCGTGGCACCGGCGGCACCCGACGGGTCAGCTCCTGTCGAACGCGGGCGCCGATGTCGAGGCGGCGACCTCGGTCTTCAACCCCCTGCCGTTCGCGCTCGGGGTCGTCGTCATGCTCGTCGTCGCGGCGGTCGCCCTGCTGCGGTCCGACGTGTACCTCGCGCTCGCCGCGCTCGTCGTCGTCCCGCTCGCGATCGTCGCGAACGCGTGGTTCCAGCGGCGCATGTCGCCGGCGATCACGCACGCGCAGCAGCTGCGCGCGGAGGTCGCCGACGTCGCGCACGAGAGCTTCGAGGCCGCGCTGCTCGTGACGTCGCTCGGCACGCAGGCGCGCGAGGAGGCCCGGTTCGCCGAGCGGGCGAGCCGGCTCGCGG
>NZ_BJUA01000012.1 GCF_007989825.1 Cellulomonas persica
CGGCGACGAGCGTGAGGCACGCGATCGCGAGCGCGCCCCACAGGACGTTCTCCGGACGATCCCGCCCGACGACGACCAGCACGAGCCCGAACGCCGCCACCGATGCGGCCCACCCCGTGATGGCCCACGTGATGACGCGCCCCTGCCACACGACGCGCGCGAGCCCGCCGGACAGCAGGCCCGAGGTGACGGCGCCGACCGCGAGCGCGGCGGTGAGGATGCCGGTCGTCGTCGCGCCGCCACCGAGGTACCAGATGCCGACGGCGGGGAACACGACGCGCGGCATGGCCAGGACCATCGCGCACAGGTCGACGAGGAACGTCATGCGCACGTTCGGCTGGGTGCCGAGGTAGCGCAGGCCGTCGACGACCGAGCCGAGGCCGACGCGTGCGCGGCGGGTGTCCGAGGGCTCGGGCGGGACGGGAGGCAACCTGAACACGGCGACGAGCGCGGCGGTGAACAGCACCGCGTCGACCGTGTAGGCGAGCCCGAAGTCGATGGACGCGAGCGCGGCGCCGGCGAGCGGCCCCACCGTCAGCGCGGTCTGGAACCCGATGGCCTGCAGCGCGTTGGCGGCGGGCATGAGCCGCGGCTCGAGCAGGCGCGGGATGATCGCGGACCTCGCCGGGGAGTTCACGGCGTTGGCCGCGGACTGCACGGCCGTCAGGGCGTACAGCAGCCCGACGTGCTCGTTGCCGAACCAGCCCTGCACCGCGAGCACCATGATCGCGGCCCAGGACACGAGGCTCGCGACGAGTGCGACCTGCCGGCGGTCGTAGTGGTCCACGATCGCGCCGCCGTACAGCCCGAAGATCACGAGCGGGACGAACGCGAACATCCCGAGCACCCCGACGGACAGGGTCGAGCCGGTGATGTCGTAGACCTGCAGCCCGACCGCGACGACCGTCAGCTGCGTGCCGAGGTTCGAGACGGACAGCCCCCACCACAGCCTGCGGAACGCGGGACTGATCCGCAGGGGCGTCGTGTCGACGACGAGGGACCTCACCGCCTCACTGTAGGCGGCAGACAGTTGGGGACCGTCGCGGCGTCCGCCTCAGCCGGTGGCGGACGCCGCGACGGCGCCGGTCAGACGACCCGCAGGGTGCGGGCCGCCGAGCTCGAGCCGATGTTCGTCGTGCCCGCGTAGGTGACCTTCACCGTGTAGGTGCCCTTGATGCCGAGGGACTTCACGGTGACGGACGCGGCCCCGCCGGACAGCGGCGCGTAGATGGTGCGGCGCACCTTGCCGCCCTGGACGAGCTGGATCTTCGCCTTCCCGGTCGGGACGACGCCCGTCGTCGTGCGCACCTTGACCTTGAGGAGCGTCGAGCCGGTCTTCGCCTTGATGCTCGACTTGCCGAGGGTCGTCGTGATGCTCGAGCGCACCTTGGTGACCTTGGTGGTCCTCGTCGTCGACGACGACTTGACGGTCGAGCTGCCCGAGTACGCGGCGGTCACGCTGTAGGTGCCCACGGACAGGCGCGGCAGGGTCACGGTGGCGGCGCCGCTCGAGAGCGTCGCCTTCAGGGTGCGGACCACCTTGGTGCCCGTGCGGAGCGTGACGGTCGCGGTGCCCGTGACCTTCGTCGTCCCGGCGCTGACCTTGACCTTCACCGTGTGCGCCGCGCCGTACTGCACGGACGACGAGACCGTCACGGACGTCGACGACGTCGCCAGGACGACCTTCTTCGTCACGACGACCCGGTACGTCGCGGTCGTCGTGCCGTCCTGCGCCGTCACCGTGATGACGTAGCTGCCGTCCGACGCCCGTGGCGCGACGACGACGGTTGCCGCCGGGTCGCTCGCGACGGCTGCGACGACCGCCGTGCCGGTCGCGGTCTGCACGGCGTACTGCCGCACGCCGGGCGTGAACCCGGGCAGCGGCGTCCCGTCGACCGTGATCGACGCGAGCGTCGCGTCGCTGCGCAGCGCCACGGCGACCCCGGACGTGGTGCGCACCGAGACGTGCCCGTAGGCGTCGGTCGCGGTGATCTCCGCGGTCACGGTGCGCCCGGCGTCGGCGGCGCGGACGACGTACGTCGAGCCGGTCTGGCCCGCGACGAGCTCACCGTCGACGAACCAGCGGAACCCGGTCGCGGTCCACTCCGGGCCTGTCGGCGCGGCCGTGAGCGTCGAGCCGACGCGCGCGGTGCCGGTGAGCGTCGGCGTCATGACCGTCTGCGGCGTGACGTGCTTGAGCGTCGGCTGGATGCGCTGGAACAGCCCGTTCGCGCCGATGGTGATCTTGTCGATCTTCGTCTCGCGGTAGTACCCGGTGCGCTGACCGGCCGGGACGCTCTGCGCGAACCGGTGGTAGACGATGTACCAGTCGTCGGTGCCGGGGACGTTGAGGATCGACGAGTGGCCCGTCGCGTAGACGTCGAGCGCCGGGTCCTTGACGAGGATCTCGCCGCGGTAGATGTACGGGCCGGTGATCGACGTCGCGGTCGCGTAGCCGACGCGGTAGTTCTCGCTGCCGGTGTCGTCGATCGAGTACGTCAGGTGGTACGTGCCCTCGCGGTAGTTCATGAACAGGCCCTCGCGGAAGTTCGTCAGCCCGCCGATGGACATCGGGGACGTCTTGAGCGAGGTCATCGAGTCGTTGAGCTCGGCGTAGTACGGCGTGCCGTTGCCCCAGAACAGGTAGTACTTGCCGGTCCTCGGGTCCCGGAACGCCGCCGGGTCGATCTCCTGCCCGTTGCCGGTGCTCCCCTTGAGCATCGAGTCGCTCATCGCGGTGAACGGGCCCTCGGGGCTGTCGGCCACGGCGACACCGATGTTCTTGGCGTTGTCACCCGGGTGGTGGCCCGAGAAGTAGAAGTAGTACTTCCCGTCACGCTCGATGATCGTCGGCGCCCACGCATTGCCGGTCGCCCACGGCACGTTGCCGTTGTTGCCGTCGAGCGTCAGGAACGGCTCGGCCGCGCGGGTCCACGTGACGAGGTCCTTCGAGCTCCACGAGTAGAACGTGTTGCCGCCCCAGCCGGGCTTCCCGTCGCTCGTCGCGTAGATGTAGTACGTGTCGCCGAAGACCGCGACGTTCGGGTCGGCGTAGAAGTGCCCGCCGTCCGCGTCGACGAGCGCGGGGCCGTCGTTCGGCAGACGCGTCGGGACCTGGAACGACACCGCGGGAAGCGTGGTGCCGGCGCCCGTGCGATCGACGTACGTCGCCGTCGCCGTGACGTCGACGAGCTGGTCCTGCTCGGACTGAGGCCGCGTGATCGTGCCGTCCGGGGCGACGACGCCCTCGACGTCCGCCGTCCACGTGACACCCGGAGCACCCGGGAGCGCCGTGGTGACCTGCGTGCCGGCGACAGCCGCGACGTCCACCGCGAACGCGCCCGCGACGGTCGGGGCGTTCTCGAGGTACAGGTCCGCGACCTGCTCCGGGGTGAGCGCCTTGGCGTAGATGCGCGCCTGCGAGACCGCGCCGACGTACATCGAGTCCGCGCCGTAGGCCGAGCGGCCGATCGAGTTGAGCGTCTGCGTCGCGAGCTGCGCGGGCGTCACGACGAGGTCGTTCGTCGTCGTCGCGACCTGCTCGCCGTCCACGTACAGCGTGATCGTCGCCGGCGAGACCGAGCCGTCGATCGTCGCGGTGATGTTCGTCCACGTGCGCGCGGGGAACGCGGCCGGGTCCTCGGCGCTCTGCTCGGCCGTGTACGTGGTCGCCGTGATCTTGGTGCGCGCGTGCCCGTTGCCGGTGGTCGCGAACCAGTACCCCTGCGTGCCGGACCCACCGATGTTCCACAGGAAGTTGTTGCGACCCAGCGAGACCGGGTCGGCGCTCGTCTCGATCGAGACCGTCGCGCTGCGCGCACCCACGAGCAGGTTGCTCGGCAGCGACACGTAGCCGGTGCCGTTCAGGCGCAGGCCGTACCCGCCGAGCCAGGTCGCGTCGCCGACGACGGTCGCGTCCGCGCCGTTGCCCGACGCGTCGGCCGCGACGAACCCGCTCGTCTCGTCGAGCGCGTAGTGCGCCACGAGACGGTCCTCGCGCTGCGCGGGCACGGTGAGCTCGTACGTCGCGGACTCGGTCAGACCGCGCGTCGCGTAGCCCACCTGCAGCGTCACGTGCGCGTCGGGCTCGCCCGCGGCCGGTCGCACGACGACCCCGGTGTTGCTGATCACGGACGTGTCCGACGAGGTGAACGTGACCCCCGGCGGCAGCGCCACGCTGCGCGTCGCGCGGCCCGTCGCGCCCTCGACGCCGAGCGCGGCCTCGACCTGCGCGCGCTGCGCGGCGAGCGCCTCGACGGCCTGCTCGTCGGCGATCGCGTCGACCTCGGCGGGCGTCAGCGCGTCGGTGTAGACGCGCAGGTCGGCGACCTCGCCGGTGAAGTTCACGTCGTCGCTGTACGCCGAGCGCCCGAGGTAGTTGACCGCGTGGCTGCCGAACTGGGACGGCGTGACGGTGACGCCCGTGGCCTGCGCCGCCTGGACGCCGTCGACGTAGAGCGTCAGGGTCTGCGCGTCGGCGTCGAGGACGCTGGTCATGCTGTACCAGGTGTCCGCCGCGAGCGTCGTGCTGCTGTGCGCGTCCTTCTCGTTCTGCCAGTTGGTAGGCGTGATCTTGGTGCGTGCGCGGGTGGTGTGCACCGCGCCGAACCAGTAGCCGGTGCCGCCGCCGGACGGGCTCACGCCCACCCCGCCGAACGTCCAGACGAAGTTGTTGGCGAGGAACGCCGCCGCGTCCGCCTTCACCTCGACCGCGACGCTCGCGCTCGTCGCGCCGGCCAGCAGCGGCGGCAGGTTCACGTACGCGCTCGAGCTGA
The DNA here is from genome assembly GCF_007989825.1 of Cellulomonas persica. Lineage (GTDB taxonomy): Bacteria > Actinomycetota > Actinomycetes > Actinomycetales > Cellulomonadaceae > Cellulomonas > Cellulomonas persica. Next base: position 4,776 of record NZ_BJUA01000012.1, read on the forward strand.
GCCGCAGACCGCGCTGACCCGGGACGACGGCCCCGACGACCGTCGCGTCCCGGTCGTTCCCGCTGACGTCCTGCACCGTCGACGAGCTGAGGTCGGCGAAGTCGTAGTGGGCCGCGAGGGCGTCGGTCGGGGGCGCGGCCGGATCGGCTGCGGTCGCGGGCACGGCGGGCGTCGCGAGCCCAGCGAGCACGAGGCCCGCGAGCGCGACCGCGCTCGTCGTGCGGGTGGCTGTCGGACGCATCGTCTTCCTCTCGTCGTGGCTGCGCGGTGGTGACGTCACCACCGCGCGGACCTCCGGGCGCTCACACGCAGCCCCAGAGGTGGGCCGCCCCGGAGGTGTGCGGCCCTCCGGGGCGGCCTGGCGGGTGGGGAACCCGCCCGTGAGCGCCGTCGTGCCGGACGCGAATCGGCGGGATCGCGTGCGTGGCGCTCGGGGTGTGGTCGTGCTGGTCCTTGGGGGTCCCGTGCTCCCTTGCACGGGGGTGCGACGTCGTCGGCGGCTGTGCCCGGCCGGCTCGACGCCGTCCGGTGGTCGCGATGTTAGCGCTCACACGTCACCGGGGGAAGCCCCTGCGCGCAACATTGCCGCGGTCGGGTGACCCCCGGCTGCGGGCGCGCGCGATGCGCGGACGACAACTAGGGTCGGGGGATTCGTAGGGATCGTCTTCAGGAGGTGTCAGGCGTGGGTACGAGAGTCGGGACGTTCGTGGTCGGAGTCGGCGTCGGCTACCTGCTGGCCACGCGCCGCGGGCGCGAGATCCTGGGCAAGGCGGGCGAGAAGGCCGGCGAGGCCTGGCGCCACCCCCGCGTGCAGGAGTACGTGCAGGACGTCGAGGAGCAGGCCAAGGAGTTCGCCAAGACCCAGGGTGGTGCGCTCAAGGACAAGGCGGTCGACGCCGTGCGGTCCGCCACCGGCAAGTCGGACGACGCCGAGCCGACCGTCGTCGTGGAGCCCGAGACCCGCTACGACATCTAGCGCACCTCGCTGACGGGATCGGCCGACCGGCCGCGGTCACCCGCGCGCCCGACGAGGACCGAGCACCGTGCGTGGTGCACGACCGCCGACGCCGTCGAGCCCATCACCGCACGGCGCAGACCGCTCAGCCCCCGGGTCCCCACGACGACGAGGTCCGGCTCGGCCTTCTCGATCATGCCGAGGATCGTCGGCCGCACGTCGAACGTCACGGTCATCGGCACCGCGCCGACGAGCAGCGTGCGCACCTGGCCCACGCCCGCGGCCCGCAGCTCGTGCGCGGCCTCGACCACCGCGGCACGCGTCCCGCCCTCCGGGGCGTCGACGCCGAGCACGGTCACCTCTGCCTCGCGTGCGAGCGGCAGCCCCGCGAACGTGCGCACCGCGTCGAGGGCATCCGGTGAGCCGTCGGCGCACACCAGCACCGACCGCACGGGCTCGGTCGAGCGGGCGATCACCACCGGGGCCAGCGGCCGGTGCCCGGAGACGAGCCACTCGGCGGTGCTGCCCAGGTGCAGCCGCTTGAGCAGCCCGGGACCGCGCGGGCCGATCACGAGCAGGTCGGCGTCCCGGTACCCGTCGAGCACCGTGCGCGGGTCGGCTTCCGCCAGGACGTGCTCGACGTCCGTGCCGGCCAGCTCGCGCAGGGGCACCGGCTGCCACGCGTGCGGTGCCGCGCGGTCACCGGGCGCACCGTCCTCGGTCGGGCGCGCGGTCACCGCGGTGACCCGCCAGCCCGGCCACGGCTGCGCCGCGACCCACCCCCACACGCCCGCGGCCGACTCCGTGCGGTCGTCACCGACCACCATCCACGGCCGGGCGCCGCGCGGGGTGCGCGTCGTCGCCTCGTCTGTCCTGGGCGTCGTCGTCGGGGTGCTCATGGCCGCCACTCCTCCACGGGAGCCGCGCCGCGGCAGTCGTCCGGTCGACGGCTCGGGGCCGCCGCGCGGGACTTGCTCTCCCTTCGGTTGTACCTCCGCGATGCGCCGCCGGATATGGGCCTTTCGGCCCGTCGTGAAGCCTCGCGTGGTGCGCTCTCGTCGTCGGGAGGACGCTGGGGCCATGCCCCTCGATCACGGCTACGGCGTCCTGGTCGGCACGCTCCTGTCGCACGAGCGCGACACCCCCGACAACCAGGGCCGGTGGTTCCACGTCAACCTGCGGGTGCAGACCGCCGCGGGCACCTACCGGTGCGCGGTCGACGTGGACTCCGCGAGCTCGGCGGTCGGGGTGCAATGGCGCACGTTCGGCGTCACGGCGCGTGACCTCGGGCCCGTGGCCACGTTGACGCCCGGCTTCCACGTCCTGGCGAGCACGCCGACGAGCGGCGCGGTCGACCTCATCCGGCACCCCGCGTTCCGGCCCCGCGGCGGCTGCCTGTTCGTGACCGCGCCACCCGCGTGGCTGCGGGCGCTCAACCAGTGGCTCATGAGCAACGCGTGGACAGCCGGGGACAACGTCGCCGCGGCCACCGCGCTCGAGTCGGTGCTCCAGGTCGGGTCGCGCACGCTCGTCTTCGGCGAGCCGTTCACGAGCGGGCTCGGCGTGCACAACATCCACCAGAACCAGGGCGACCCCGCCGGGTCGCAGTGGTGGGACGAGAACGGGACCTGGCAGGACGGCGCGACGCTCGTCCTGCGCCCCGACGGCGGCTACGCGGTGTTCGTCTCGAAGTTCACGTCCCAGGCGTCGACGACCGACGACGACGGCCACCCCCTGTGACGCACGCGGACCCGGCTCACGCGCCGACGTAGGTCGCCAGGTGCTGGCCCGTGAGCGTCGAGCGGTCCGCGACGAGCGCCGCGGGCGTGCCCTCGAACACGAGCCGACCGCCGTCGTGACCCGCGCCCGGCCCCAGGTCGATGATCCAGTCGGCGTGCGCCATGACCGCCTGGTGGTGCTCGATGACGATCACGGACTTGCCCGAGTCGACGAGCCGGTCGAGCAGCGCGAGGAGCTGCTCGACGTCCGCGAGGTGCAGGCCCGAGGTCGGCTCGTCGAGCACGTACACGCCGCCCTTGTCCCCCATGTGCGTCGCGAGCTTGAGGCGCTGGCGCTCGCCGCCGGACAGGGTCGTGAGCGGCTGGCCGAGCGAGAGGTAGCCGAGACCGACGTCGGCGAGCCGGTCGAGGATCGCGTGCGCGGCCGGCGTGCGCGCGTCGCCCGCGCCGAAGAACTCCTCGGCCTGCGCGACGGACATCGCCAGCACGTCCGCGATGTTCTGGCCGCCGAGCGTGTACTCGAGCACCGCGGCCTGGAACCGCCGCCCCTCGCACACCTCGCACGTCGTCGTGACGCCCGTCATCATCGCGAGGTCCGTGTAGATGACGCCCGCGCCGTTGCACGCGGGGCACGCGCCCTCGGAGTTCGCGCTGAACAGCGCGGGCTTGACGCCGTTCGCCTTCGCGAACGCCTTGCGGATGGGCTCGAGCAGTCCCGTGTACGTCGCGGGGTTGCTGCGGCGTGAGCCGCGGATCGCGGTCTGGTCGATCTCGACCACGTCCTCCCGTCGCGCGAGCGAGCCGTGGATGAGCGAGCTCTTGCCCGAGCCGGCGACACCCGTGACGACGACGAGCACGCCGAGCGGCACGTCGACGTCGACACCCCGCAGGTTGTGGGTGCTCGCGCCGCGGATCTCGATCGCGCCGTTCGGGGTGCGCACCGTGTCCTTGAGCCGGGCGCGGTCGTCGAGGTGCCGGCCCGTGAGCGTGCCGCTGGCCCGCAGCTCGTCGACCGTGCCCTCGAAGCACACCTGACCACCGGCCGTGCCTGCCCGGGGTCCGAGGTCGACCACGTGGTCGGCGATGACGATCGCCTCGGGCTTGTGCTCGACGACGAGCACCGTGTTGCCCTTGTCCCGCAGCTGCAGGAGCAGCTCGTTCATGCGCTGCACGTCGTGCGGGTGCAGGCCGATCGTCGGCTCGTCGAACACGTACGTCACGTCCGTGAGCGACGACCCCAGGTGCCGGACCATCTTGGTGCGCTGCGCCTCGCCGCCCGACAGCGTGCCGGCAGGCCGGTCGAGGCTGAGGTAGCCGAGCCCGATGTCGACGAACGAGTCGAGCGTCTCGGCCAACGACGTGAGCAGCGGCGCGACTGTCCCCCACGGGGTGGCGGAGCCATCCTTCCCGTGGGAGGTGCCCCCAGGCTTGTCGAGCCCGCGCACCCACTCCGCGAGGTCGCTGATCTGCATCGCGCACGCGTCCGCGATCGAGATGCCGGCGACCTTCGACGAGCGCGCCGCCTCGTTCAGGCGCGTGCCGTCGCACTCCGGGCAGGTCGTGAACGTGATCGCGCGGTCGACGAACGCCCGGATGTGCGGCTGCATCGCCTCGCGGTCCTTGGACAGGAACGACTTCTGGATGCGCGGGATCAGGCCCTCGTACGTGACGTTGATGCCCTCGACCTTGATGCGCGTCGGCTCCTTGTGCAGCAGGGCGTCGAGCTCGCGCTTGGTGAACGTCCCGATGGGCTTGTCGGGGTCGAAGAACCCGCACTCCCGGAAGATGCGCCCGTACCAGCCGTCCATCGTGTAGCCCGGGATGGTCAGCGCGCCCTCGTTGAGCGACTTGCTCGCGTCGAACAGCGCCGTCAGGTCGAAGTCCGTCACGCTGCCCATGCCCTCGCACCGCGGGCACATGCCGCCGATCTGGCTGAACTCGCGCCGCTCCTTGCGCGCGCCCGTGGGTCCCTCGATGGTGATCGCGCCCGCACCGCTCACCGACGGGATGTTGAACGCGTACGCCTGCGACGAGCCGATGTGCGGCTGCCCGAGCCGGCTGAACAGGATGCGCAGCTTGGCGTTGACGTCGGTGGCGGTGCCGACCGTCGAGCGCGAGTTCGCCCCCATGCGCTCCTGGTCGACGATGATCGCGGTGGTCAGGCCGTCGAGCAGGTCGACGTCCGGGCGCGGCAGGCTGGGCATGAACCCCTGCACGAACGCGCTGTACGTCTCGTTGATCATGCGCTGGGACTCGGCCGCGATCGTCGAGAACACCAGCGAGCTCTTGCCCGAGCCGGAGACCCCGGTGAACACCGTCAGACGCCGCTTGGGCAGGTCGATGCTGACGTCCTGCAGGTTGTTCTCGCGCGCGCCGCGCACCCGGATCAGGTCGTGGCTGTCGGCGGGGTGCCGCCCGTCAGCGCCACCGCGCGTCATCGCGTCCGTCGTCGTGGCTCGCGTCGTCATCGCTCGCGTTCTCCCTCGGTGCGCACGGCACGCGACGGAGGACCGGCCCGTCGCGCGCACGTGGGGCGTGCTCGTCCGGCCACGCTAGCGGTCGCGTCCGACACCTGTCGCGACCCCCCTCGTCCGGGCAGGGCGACCCGTGCCGACGGACGCGAGCAGCCCGCGGGGCTGCTGCTCGGGAGTCGCGCTGCCGTCAGGGGGCGAGCTGCGCGAGCGCCGCGCGCGCGACCGCGACGCGTCCCGCGGGGTCGGTCAGCCCGCGGTCACGCGCCCGCCGACGTGCCGAGCGCACGGGCGAGCGGCGCGTAGTGCCGGTGGACGGCGGCCTGGTAGGCGGCGACGTCGCCCGCCTCGGCCGCCTCGAGCATCTCGCGGTGCGCGTGGGCGGTCTGCGCGAGGTCGTCGGGCAGGCCCACGCCGAGGCGCGGCATGACGGCCGTGTGGACGTCCCAGAACGCACCGACGAGCGGCCCGACGATCGAGTTGCCCATCGTCGCGAGCAGCGCGGTGTGGAACTGCCGGTCGGCCTCCGCGAACGTCTCGCCGCGGTCGCTCGAGGCCTCCATGGACTCGACGAGGCGCCACAGCTCAGGGTTCGACGTGCCGCGCACGGCGTCGGCGAGCCGCTCGGCCATCGCGAGGTCGAGGGCCTCGCGGATCTCGATGATCTCGCGCAGGGCCTTGAGGTCGTCGCCGGGCAGCAGCGCGCCGCGGAAGACGAGGGTCTCGACCAGCGCGTCGAGCGACATCTGCCCGACGAACGTGCCGTGGCCGTGCCGCACCTCGGCGATCCCGAGCGTCGTGAGGGTCCGCACGGCCTCGCGGACGCTGGACCGCGAGACACCGAGCAGGTCGCACAGCTCGTTCTCGGTGGGGAGCGGGTCCCCCGGGTGCAGGTTCCTGGTGAGGATGAGCTCCTTGATCTGGGCGGCCGTCGCCGAGGAGCGCGAGGGCGCGACGCGTGCGTGCGCGCGGCCCGTCGCGGCTGCTGCCGTGGTGTCCACCATCTGCTTGACCCCTGTGTCGCCGGAAACCTCGAGTGCAGCGTACTACGTCAGACATCAGACGTCACGCGTCTGATCAACCGACCGTGGTCGTCATCGTCTCGCGTCCCGCACGCGCGCGGGGCCGGGGTTTCCACCCAGGCGCGCCACCTGCTCGAACGCGGCTACGACCGCCTCGTCTACGCCGAGCCAGCCGAGGTGGGGTTCGTGGCGCGCGTCGACGGCCGCCACGCGGGCGCGAGCGAGGTCGTCGGCTCACCCCTGCCCAGGGTGCGCATCACGGACGACGACACGCTCGACCCGCTCGTGCGCGACTGGGCCGCCGGGCCCGGCCGCACCGGGGTGTGCGCGTTCGACGACCGGACCGCGCTCGAGGTGCTCGCCGCTCTGCACCGCGCGGACGTCGACGTGCCGGGCCGCGTCGGGGTCGTCGGCGTCGACGACTCGTCTGCTGCGCCGTTCGCGTTCCCGTCGCTGTCGTCCGTGCGCCTCGACCTCGACACGCAGGCCCGTGACCTCGCACGACGCACGGTCCAAACCATCGACGGCGAGCCGTGGCAGGGCCTGCTGCTGCGCGACGACGGCGCGTGGGTGGTGGCCCGCTCGTCGACCTGACGCGCTCGTCGACCTGATCCGCTCGCCGTCCGAGGGGTCCGTCCGACCCACGGGAACGCGCTGCGGCTAGAGGTCGTCCGGGTCGTCGTGCCCGCGGTACTCGAACGAGCGCACGACCACCTCGCCGCTCTCCGCCACCAGGCCGACCATCCGCCCGGTGAACCCCGCCGCGACCTCGGTCGACAGGTAGCGGCCGTCGAGCCGCCCGAGCTCACGCCGCCCCGCCGCGCTCTCGACGCGCGCGACGACCTCGTCGGGACCCCGCTGGTAGCTGAACACCCCGAACGGCGACCTGCGGACCTCGATCTCGAGCAGCGCGTCCTCGTCCAGCGGCGCCTCACCCAGCACCGACGTGAGCGAGCCGACCCGTGCGATCGCGCGGACCGTCGAGCCGCTGACCTCGAGCGTCACCGCGTGCGTCGGGTCGAGCCGCAGCTCGAGCCCGCCGGTGCCGCCGTTCGCGTCGAGCCGCGCGTGCGCGACCATGCGCGTGTGCTCCTGGCGGCGTCCGACGAACGAGCGCCCGCCGGCCGCCGCGGTCAGCAGCCACGTGCCGTCGCCGGCGGGGCGCAGGACCTCGTCGGGGAAGACGTGCGCGCCCACCCACTCGCCGCCGAGCTCGTCGCCCAGGTGCTCACGCGCCGGGGCGATCTCGTCGGGCTCGATCGGTGTCGTCGGGACGGGCCACCCGTCACGCCACTCGATCTCGACGGCGTACGTCTCGCGGCCCAGCACGTGCCACGACGGGAAGTAGCCACGCGGCCGCACGGCCAGGAAGACCATCGCCCACGAGCCGTCGGGACGTTCCACGAGGTCGGCGTGCCCGGTGCTCTGCACGGGCGCCGGGGTGCTCCGCGCCGACAGGACGGGGTTGGTCGGGCACGGCTCCCACGGCCCGGACGGCGACGGACCGCGCGCGATCGTCTCCATGTGGCCGGCGGCCGTGCCCCCCTCGGCGGCGAGCAGGTACCAGAGGTCCCCGACCCGGTACAGGTGCGGCCCCTCGACGTGCGCGCCCCCGGTGCCCTCCCACACGAGCCGCGGCTCGGTGAGCAGCGCGCCCGTCGTCGGGTCGAGCTCCGCCTGACGCAGACCGGCGTCGCACCACGTGATGAGGCACCGACCCTCGTCGTCCCACGCGATGTCCGGGTCGATGCCGCCCGCACCCTCGATCCGCACGGGCTCGGACCACGGCCCCGCCGGGTCGTCCGCGGTGACCAGCAGGTGGCCCGGGCCGTCGGACACGTTCGTCGTGATCATCCAGAACCGGCCGTCGTGGTGCCGCAGCGTGGGCGCGTAGATGCCGCCCGACGGCGCCGCGTCCGCGACGCGCAGCTGCGACGGCCGCGACAGCGCGTGCCCGACGAGCGTCCACGTCACCAGGTCCTGCGACCGGAAGATCGGCACCCCTGGCGCGTACTCGAAGCTCGAGCACGCGAGGTAGTACGTCTCCCCCACGCGGCAGATCGACGGGTCGGGGTGGAACCCCGAGATCACAGGTCGCGTCGGCATCGGCACGACGCCGAGCCTCCCACGCTTCCGGCTGGGGAGAGAAACGCACGAATCCCGCGCCTCACTCCACCGACGACGCCCCGCACACGACGAGAGGCGCGGGCCTGGGCCGCTGCACCGTCGGGCGAGCGCACCGGGCGGGTCAGGGGGTGACCAGACGGCTCCGTAGCTCGACGACCTCGAAGTCCGGGGTGCTGGCCGTGGTGAACGCGGTGCCGTCGATGTCCCGCCACTTGTGCAGCGGATCGATGTCCACGCGGTAGCGGCCGGTCCACGTCGCGGTCAACGTGATGTGGGTGCGGGTCGGGGTCGTGTACGTGCGCGCGAGGTCGAAGTCCGGGTACGGGCGCCCGAGCTCCGCCGTGACGAGCGGCCGTGCGCCGTCGCCGAAGTCCCAGGTGAACGTCAGTGGCGTGGCCTCGACATCGATCCCGTAACCGAGCAGGTCCGTGCGGAACGTCTGCACGCCGCCCTCCGTGAACACGATCGTCGGCTTGTTGACCAGCACTTCACCCCCCGTCGGCTGCATGTGCGCGGGCGCAGGCGCGATCGACAGAAGCCGGAAGTCCTCCTCTGTCATCTCCGGCAGCAGGTGCTCGGGGCAGTGCCAGCCAACCTGCTTCCACCAGGTGACGTCGGAACGAAGACGCCGCCAGATGGGCTGCAGCGCCGCGCCGTCCTCGCACACCGGGGGGTCGTGCTGGATGGCAGACCCGCCCCAGCAGACCTCGTTCGATGTTCTGTCGATCTCAGGGAATCGGCTCCAGCACGGCAGGTCTCGCTTCCACTCGTACTCGCCTGCGTCTGGATTGCTTCGATACCGCGCCAGGCCGTCGGTGGCGTCTACCGCTCGGAGCCGGATGTCGCTCTCGTCGATCTCACCGCCGATGCTCGCGGTGACAGGGCTGGGCACGAGGGCGACGAGGAGCCAGGCGAGGACGACCGCGAACGCGGCCCGGTTGCTCCTCACGGTCAGCCGTTCGTCAGAGTCATCACGAACCACTCGCCGTCGTGCCACTTCACGTCCACCACATACGTGACGTCGGTCGAGCCCGGGTCCTCGCGCAGGACCGTGCCGTCGGCGCCGACGTCACGCGACGCGTCCTCAGAGATGGTGGTCCTGACGATGTAGTAGTCGTTGCTGAGCTCTTCGGCGACGGCCTCGTGCACGACGATCGCGCCGCCCTCCGACCGGACACCCTTCGCGTCATATCCCTGCAGTCGTTCGATCGTGCGGTTGCAGAACCCGCAGTCGTTGTACGAGATGTCGCGAAACGGCGTGAGGTTCCTGGTCACGACCGTGTAGGGGTAGAGCCGCACGAAGTACTCGGCGATCTCGGCCGCCGCCTTCTCGTCCGGCGCCTGGCTGAGCGCGGCAGGCGGCTCGGGCGCGACCGTGAGATCGATCGCACTGAAGTCGGGGAGCCCGGTCGCCGTCGCCGAGGGGGCGGGCGTCGGCAACGGGGAGGAGGTCGGAGGCGGCGAGGCTGTCGCTGTACCGTCCTGCGCCGGCGTCGTCGTCTGCGCCCCTCCCCCTTCACCCACGCATCCGGCAAGTGCGGCGGCGAACGTGAGCGCGAGTGCTACCCGTCGTGCAGGACCTAGGGCGCCGGGCGTGCGAGTGGCGTGGGCCGAAGACATGGCGGCAAGGTACCCAAATCGGACATGCGCACGGGGTCGATATCGCCGGGCTGTGGACGAGCGTCCGACCTGGAGCACCCCTCCGCGCATCGACGGCGTTCATCCAGCGGCCGTCGGTCCGCGTGCGGCGTGCGTGTGACGCGTGGGATTTGTCGGCGACAGCCGGGTCGTCGCGTGCCAGCATTCCTGGCGTTTCCCGGAGTCCGCCTGAGAGAGCCGCAGCCTGTGCGTGAGCCGTCGTCGTCCCGTCCTGCGCCGTTCAGCGCGTACACGACGCCCGAGTTCTGGGACGACCCGCACATCTCGGCGCAGATGCTCGCGCTGCACCTCGACCCCGACGCGGAGGCCGCGTCCCGGCCGCACGCGTTCGTCGACCGGTCGGTGGCATGGCTCGTCGACGAGCTCGGGCTGCGGCCGGGCGACCGGGTGCTCGACCTCGGGTGCGGGCCCGGCGTGTACGCGCACCGGCTCGCTCGGCGCGGGGTGCACGTCCTCGGCCTCGATGCTTCACGACGGTCCATCGAGCATGCACGCGCCGTCGCGGTCGCCGACGGGCTGCCCGCCGAGTTCGGCGTCGCGAACTACCTCGTCGACGACCTCGGCCGCGATCACGACGCGGCGATCTTTGTCTACGAGGACTTCTGCGCCATGAGCCCCGCGCAGCGTGGCGGGCTGCTGCGTCGGACGCACGACGCGCTGCGCCCGGGCGGCGCGTTCGTCATGGACGTCACCGCGGCGCCGAGGTTCGCGCTCGAACGCCCGGGCGAGCGGCACGAGCGCGACCTCGACGGCGGCTTCTGGGCGGAGCCGCCCTACGACGGGTCGCACGAGACGTGGACGTACCCCGAGCTGCGGCTCGTCCTCGACCGCTACACGATCACGAAGGACGGCCGCACGCGGCAGTTCTGGAACTGGTTGCACTGCCTGACGGTCGCGGAGGTGACCGACGAGCTGGTCGCCGCCGGTTTCGTCGTGCCGCAGGTCTACGGCGACGTCACGGGAGCGCCGTTCGACCCCGCGTCGCCCGTGTTCGCGGTCGTGACGCGGCGCCACTGACATGACACGACGCGCGCCGAGCGCATCCGTCCTCGCACGCCGACCGCCGCGCGGTGGGTGGAGAAACGCTCCCTCAGCGAGCGTTTCTCCACCCAAACCCCCTCGGCCGGGCGAGGGACCGGCGAGAGACCGGCGACGGCGGCGCCTGACCGTCCCGGGCGCGGCGTCAGCGGGAGGTGAAGGCGGCGTCGAAGGCGGCGGCGGGCGGGTCGAAGGCGTTGCGGCGGACGAAGTCCAGGGCCTCGGGGGCGCCGAGCAGGCGGTCCATGCCCGCGTCCTCCCACTCCACCGAGATCGGGCCGTCGTAGCCGATGGAGTTCAGTGCGCGGAACGCCGCCTCCCACGGCACGTCGCCGCGCCCGGTCGAGACGAAGTCCCAACCCCGGCGCAGGTCCGCCCACGGCAGGTGCGAGCCGAGCCGGCCGTTGCGACCGTTGCCGAGCCGGAGCTTCACGTCCTTGCAGTCCACGTGGTAGATCCGGTCACGGTGCTCGAGGATGAAGTCGACCGGGTCGAGGTCCTGCCACATGAAGTGGCTCGGGTCCCAGTTCAGACCGAACGCCTCCCGGTGGCCGATCGCCTCGAGCGTGCGCTGCGTCGTCCAGTAGTCGTACGCGATCTCCGACGGGTGCACCTCGTGCGCGAACCGCACCCCGACCTCGTCGTACACGTCGAGGATCGGGTTCCAGCGGTCGGCGAAGTCCTGGTAGCCGGCGTCGACCATCGCGGCCGACGCGGGCGGGAACATCGCGACGTACTTCCAGATCGACGAGCCCGTGAAGCCGACGACGGTCTTCACGCCCAGCTTCGCCGCGAGGCGCGCGGTGTGCTGCATCTCCTCCGCGGCGCGCTGCCGGACGCCCTCGGGGTCGCCGTCGCCCCACACCTGGTCGGACAGGATGTCGCGGTGCCGGGCGTCGATCGGGTCGTCGCACACGGCCTGGCCCTTGAGGTGGTTGGAGATCGCCCACACCTGGAGGCCGTGGCGCTCGAGGATCGCCAGGCGGTCGGCGACGTACGCGTCGTCGTCCCAGCGCCACGGGTCCAGGTGGTCGCCCCAGCAGGCGATCTCGAGGCCGTCGTAGCCCCAGCCGGACGCGAGACGCGCCACCTCCTCGAACGGCAGGTCGGCCCACTGGCCGGTGAACAGGGTGATGGGACGGGTCATCGTCAGGCCTCCTGCGTCGCGATCGGGGTCCACGTGCTGTCGGCTGCCGCCGAGCGTTCGACGGCGTCCAGGACGCGCTGCACCTGCAGCCCGTCGGCGAAGGTCGGGGCGGGGTGCTCGCCCGCGGCGATCCCCCGGACCAGGTCGACGGCCTGGTGCGTGAACGCGTGCTCGTACCCGAGCCCGTGGCCCGCGGGCCACCACGCCGCCACGTAGGCGTGCTCGGGCTCGGTCACGACGATCCGGCGGAACCCGGCGGTCGCCGCGGGGTCGGACGCGTCGAAGTAGTGCAGGACGTTCATGTCCTCGAAGTCGAACGCGAGCGAACCCGCCGACCCGTTGATCTCGAGCCGGATCGCGTTCTTGCGGCCGTACGCGAAGCGCGTCGCCTCGAACGTCGCCAGCCCCCCGCCGGACATGCGGGCCAGGAAGATCGCGGCGTCGTCGACGGTCACGGGTCCGGTCGCGCCGGAGGACGACGACGAGCCCGACAGCCCGGTGAACTCGTCAGCCACCGGACGCTCGTGGACGAACGTCTCGAGGATCGCGCTGACGCCCGTGACCTGCTCGCCCGTGATGAACTGCGCGAGGTCGACGACGTGCGCGCCGATGTCCCCGAGCGAGCCCGAACCGGCCTTCTGCTTGTCGAGCCGCCACGACAGCGGCACCGACGGGTCCGCGATCCAGTCCTGCAGGTACTGCGCGCGCACGTGCCGCACCTGCCCGATCCGGCCCTCGGCCACCAGCGTGCGCGCGAGCTGGATCGCCGGGACGCGGCGGTAGGTGAAGCCGACCATCGCGACCTGGCCGGGCGCCGCGGCGGCGGCCGCGGCCATCGCCTCGGCCTGCGCAACGGAGTTGGCGAGCGGCTTCTCGCACAGCACGTGCTTGCCGGCCGCGAGCGCCGCGAGCGCGATCTCCTCGTGCGTGTCGCCCGGGGTGCAGATGTCGACGAGGTCCACGTCGTCGCGCGCGACGAGCGTGCGCCAGTCGGTCGTGGTCTCGCGCCAGCCGAGGCGCGCGGCGGCGGCGCGCAGCGGGGCCTCGTGGCGCCCGGCGACGACCGCCATGTCGACCTCGAGCGGCAGGTCGAAGAACCGGGGCGCGGTGCGCCACGCGTGCGAGTGGGCGACGCCCATGAAGGCGTAGCCGACCATCCCGACGCGCAGGCGGGGTCGGTCGGTGCTGGGTGCGGTCACGGGATCTCCTCGGGAGCCGGGGTGGGGCGGCCGGGTCGCGACCGCCCCACCGGGAGCGTCAGGACTGGAAGGCCGTCGGCAGGTACTGGTCGACGTTCTCCTTGGTCACGACCGGCGCGTACAGCTGGATCGTGCGGGGCACCTCGACCTCCACCAGGTCGCTCATCGACTTGCCCTGCACGAGCAGCCGCGCGAGCTTGATGCCGTCGGCCGCCTGCGTGGACGGGTAGATGACCGTGGCCTTCAGGACGCTGTCGTCGGCCTTGATGGCCTCCATGACGTTCTTCGACCCGGCGCCGCCGACCATGAAGAACTCGTCACGGTTCGCGGCCTCGATCGCCGCCATGACGCCCACGCCCTGGTCGTCGTCGTGGTTCCAGATCGCGTCGAGCTGAGGTGCGGCCTGCAGCAGGTTCGCCGCCGCGGCCTCGCCGCCCTGGACGGTGAAGTCCGCCGCGACGCGGTTCGAGACGCTCAGCCCGCACTCGCCGAGCGCGTCGGCGAACCCGCGGCTGCGGTCCTGCGTGAGCGGCAGCGAGTCGATGCCGGCGATCTCGGCGACCTTCGCGTCGGCCTTGCCGCCGAGCTCGTCGCAGATGAACCGGCCGGCGCTGATCCCCATGCCGTAGTTGTCGCCGAGCACCGTCGTGCGGGCGGCCGTCGGGTCGTCGAACTCGCGGTCCACGTTCACGACGACGATGCCGGCCTTCATGGCCTTGATCGCCACCTCGGTCAGCGCGGCGCCGTCGAACGGCAGCAGGACGATCGCGTCGACCTTGTCGTTGATGAACTGCTCGATCTGGCTGATCTGCAGGTTCACGTCGTTCGTGCCGTCGGCGACCTTGAGGTCGATGTCGTCGTACTGCGCGGCCAGGTCCTTGGCGGACTTGGTGATCGAGCCCATCCAGCCGTGGTCGGCGGCCGGGGCGGAGAACCCGATGGTGACGGTGTCACCCGGCTCGTCGTTCTCGCCGCCCGGCACCTGGGCGGCCTGCGTGGCCTCGTCGTCGGACTCCTGCGGCTCGTTGGACGTACAGCCGGCCACCAGCAGCGACGCGGCGGCCAGCGCCCCGGCGGCGGCGAGCCAGCGACGGCTCGGGCGTGCGGACATGGCGATCCTCCTTGATCGGTGGTGCACGAGGGGTGCGTCGGGCGGGAGCCGGCGCGGGAGACGGGGACGCCGCGGGGCGGCGGGTGTGTGGCGGGGCTAGGTGCCCGCGCGGGAGCGGTCCGCGAGCCGCTGCTGCAGCAGCACGGCGCCGACGATGATCGCGCCCTTGAACACGGACTGGGCGGAGATCGACAGGTTGTTCTGCGTGAACACGTTGGTCAGCGTGGTGAAGATCAGGACGCCCAGGACGGTGCCGACGATGCTGCCGCGCCCGCCTGCCAGCAGGGTGCCGCCGACGACGACGGCCGCGATCGCGTCGAGCTCGTAGAGCATGCCGTTGGTCGAGCTGCCCGCCGTGGTGCGGCCGAGCATCATGACGCCCGCGATGCCCGCGGCCAGGCCCGACAGCGCGAACAGGTACATGGTGTGGCGCTGCACCTTGATGCCCGCGAGGCGTGCGGCCTCGGCGTTGCCGCCGACGGCGACCGTGCGACGCCCGAACGTCGTGCGGTTGAGCAGGACCCACCCGGCGACGGACACCACGGCGAAGATCCAGACGAGCATCGGCACGCCCAGCGGGTCGGCCCGGAAGAAGTCGAGGAAGTCTCGCACGCGGACCACCTGCGTCTGGCGGTTCGCGATGACCTCGGCCAGGCCGCGCGCGGCGACCATCATGGCGAGCGTCGCGATGAACGAGACGACCTTGCCGTAGGCGACGAGGATCCCGTTGATCAGGCCCGCTCCCACGCCGACGCCGAGCGCGACCAGCGCCATGACGATCCAGTGCGAGTCCTGGGCCATCGTCTGCGTCGCGAGGGTCGAGGCCCACACGGAGGCCAGGCCGAGCACCGAGCCGACCGACAGGTCGATCCCGCCGCCCGTGATGACGAACGTCATGCCGATCGACAGCACGCCGAGCACCGAGGCGAGCCGCAGGATCGTCAGGAGGTTGTCGACCGTGGCGAACCGGTCGCCCGCGGTGATGATCCCGACGAGGCAGATCGCGACGAGCGCGATGACGAGCCCGAGGTTGCGGCCCGCCGGGCCGTGCAGCAGCCCGCGTCGGCGACGCGGCTGCGCCGCCGGCGGCGCCACGACACCACCCTCGGCCGGGCTGCCCGGTGCGGAGCTGCCCGGGGCCGGCGCGTCGCTCGCGACGTGCTCGCTCATGCGGCACTTCCTTCCATGACGAGGTCGAGCACCCGGTGCTCGTCGATGTCGGCGGCGGGTCCCGTGTGGACCACGCGCCCTTCGGAGACGACGAGCACGCGGTCGGCGAGGCCGAGCACCTCGTCGATCTCGCTCGAGACGACGACCACCGCGGCACCCGCAGCGGTGAGCTCGGCGACGAGCGCGTAGATCTCCGCGCGGGCGCCGACGTCGACGCCGCGCGTGGGCTCGTCGAGCAGGAGCACGCGGCAGCCGTGCACGAGCCAGCGTGCGAGGACGATCTTCTGCTGGTTGCCGCCCGAGAGCGTGCGCGCGGTCCGCGTCACGTCGGCAGGACGCACCTCGAGGGCCGCGACCTGGGCGCGCGCCTGCTCGCGCTCCGCGTTCTCGTCGAGCATCCCGCCGCGCGCGGTGCGCGCGAACGTCGAGAGGGTGACGTTGCGGTAGACCGGCTCGTCGAGCAGCAGCCCCTGGCTCTTGCGCTCCTCGGGGCACAGCCCGATCCCTGCGGCGACCGCGTCGGCGACCGAGCCGGGCCGGACGCGGCGCTCTGCGACCCGCACGGTGCCGCTCGTCGCGCGACGGGCGCCGAAGACCGTCTCGAGGATCTCCGAGCGCCCGGACCCGACGAGCCCCGCGAGGCCGACGACCTCGCCCGCGCGCACCTGGAACGAGACGCCCTCGAACTCACCGCGCAGCGCGAGGTCCGCGACGTCGAGCACCACGGGCGCGTCGGGGGCGACGGGCGTGCGGCGCGGGATCGCGTACTCGACCGTGCGACCGGTCATGAGCCGGATGAGGTCGGGCGTCGGGGTGGTCGCGGGCAGGCCGGTGGCGACGGTCCGGCCGTCCTTGAGGACCGTGATGCGGTCCCCGATCTGGCGGATCTCCTCGAGCCGGTGGGAGATGTAGACGACCGAGACGCCCTGGGCGGTCAGGTCGCGCACGACCCGGAACAGGTTCGCGACCTCCTCGGAGTCGAGGACCGCCGAGGGCTCGTCCATCACGATGACGCGCGCGTCGTGCGACAGGGCCCGCGCCATGCTGACGATCTGCTTGCCCGCCGCCGACAGGCGGCCGACCTCGCGGTGCGCCGGGATCGACGCGTGGCCGAGGCGTGCCATGAGCTCGCGTGTGTGCTGGGCGACCGCGCGGCGGCGCGTGAACCCGCCGCTGGACAGCTCGTGGCCCAGGTAGATGTTCTCGGCGACCGACAGCCCGTCGACCACGTCGAGCTCCTGGTACATCGTCGCGATCCCCAGGCGCAGCCCGGCGACCGGGTCGGCGATGGTGACGGGTTCGCCGTCGACGACGATCTCGCCCGCGTCCGGCTGGTGCGCGCCAGCGAGCACCTTGATGAGCGTGGACTTGCCCGCGCCGTTCTGGCCGAGCAGGCAGTGCACCTCCCCCGCGCGCACCTCGAGGTCCACGCCGTCCAGAGCGCGGGCGCCCGGGAACTGCTTGACGATGCCGCGCATGACGAGCAGCGGGGTGTCACTGCGTGGCTCGGGCCCGCGCGGCTCGGGTCGCGGCGCTGCGTCCGATGTGCCCGCCGTGCGGCGGTCTGCGTCGACCATGCGGACGAAGTTAGGGATACTTCTGTCGCGGGTCAAGCAAAAGTTGTCTACTAGAGCGCACCGTTACACGATCGCGACGCGCGAAAGCGGCGGGCTTGACCCTCGGACCGGGGACGAACGTGCCGCCGACCTGCCGAAACGGAGTGGTTCACTGTGCGCATGGAGGAGCTGACGCGCGTCGCGCCGCGTCCGAGCGGGACCGGCGAGCTGTTCCAGCTCCTACGCGACGGCCGCCCCCGGACCCGCTCCGACCTCGCGACAGCGACGGGCCAGTCCCGCTCGACCATCGCGACGCGCGTCGACCTGCTGCTCGCCTCGGGCCTGGTCAGCCCCGCGGGCGAGGCGTCGTCGACCGGCGGCCGACCGCCCGCGACGTTCGCGTTCAACCCCGCCGCACGCGTCGTCCTCGCGGTCGACCTGGGCGCGACGCACGCGCGGCTTGCCGTGACCGACCTGGCCGGCAGGGTCCTGGCCGAGCACGGCGAGCAGATCGCGATCGGCCACGGGCCGCGCGTGGTCCTCGACCGGGTCGTCGAGATCGGGCGCGGTCTGCTCGCGACGGCCGGGCGGCCGACGAGCGACCTCGTCAGCGTCGGGGTCGGCCTGCCCGGACCCGTCGACCACGCCACGGGCCGCCCCACGAACCCGCCGATCATGCCCGGCTGGGACGACGCCGACGTGCCCGGGATCCTCACGTCCCGCCTGCACGTGCCGGTGCTGGTCGACAACGACGTCAACCTCATGGCGCTCGGCGAGCACACGTCGCAATGGCGCGGCGTGGACCACCTGCTCTACGTCAAGGTCGCGACCGGGATCGGCGCCGGGATCATCTCCGACGGCGCGCTGCGACGCGGGGCCCAGGGCGCCGCGGGCGACCTCGGGCACGTCGCCGTGCCCGGCGGCCAGGAGCGCCCGTGCCGCTGCGGCAACACCGGCTGCCTCGAGGCGGTCGCGAGCGGACCGGCGATCGCGTCCGACCTCACCGCGCGCGGCCTGGCGGCGACGACGAGCGCCGACGTGGTCACGCTCGTGCGCGCCGGGGACCTGACCGCGAGCCACGCGGTGCGCGAGGCCGGACGCAGCATCGGGGGCGTGCTGGCCGCGTGCGTGAGCCTGCTCAACCCGTCGGTCATCGTCGTCGGCGGTCAGGTGGCCGAGGCCGGCGAGCACCTGATCGCGGGCATCCGCGAGGTCGTCTACCGCCGGTCGCTGCCGCTCGCGACGCAGCACCTGCGCATCGTCGCGACCCGTACCGGCGCGGAGGCGGGCGTGCTCGGAGCGTCCGCGATGGCGGCCGAGCACGTGCTCTCGGCCGCCGCGATCGACGCCCTCATCGCCTGACCGTCGTCGGGTCCCGACGACCGTTCCCGAGGGACGTCCGACGCCGCCTCGTCGTCATATACACCGTGTGTATACGTGCTGTGTATAGTCAAGCCCGTGAGCATCGCACCCGCCCTCCTCGGGCTCCTGCAGACCGGACCCCGGCACGGCTACGACCTCAAGCGCGCGTACGACGAGCGCTTCGGTCATGACCGTCCGCTCGCCTACGGCCAGGTCTACGCGACCATGGCGCGCCTGCTGAAGAACGGGCTCGTCGAGGTCGAGATGGAGCCCGGCGACGGCCCCGACCGCAAGCGCTACGCGATCACCGACGCGGGCGTCAGCGACGTCGAGCAGTGGCTGTCCCGCGCGGAGAAGCCCGAGCCGTACCTGCAGAGCACGCTCTACACGAAGGTCGTGCTCGCGCTGCTCACCGGGCACGACCCGGCCGACGTGCTCGACACGCAGCGCGCCGAGCACCTGCGCCTCATGCGCGAGCTCACGCGCCGCAAGACCGAGGGCGACCTCGCCGACCAGCTCGTGTGCGACCACGCCCTGTTCCACCTCGAGGCGGACCTGCGCTGGCTCGAGCTCACCGCCGCGCGCCTCGACCAGCTCGCGGCATCGGTGCACGCATGACGCGTCTGCGCATGACCCGCGTGACCCACCCGGCCGCCCGCGCCCTGCCGACCCGCACCCACCCCAGGGGGATCTCGTGACCACTGCACCCACCGCCACCGGGCCGCTCCTGCAGCCGTCCGGACCGCTGCTCGTCGCCCGCGACCTGCACGTCGCGTTCGGCCCGACCACCGCGCTCGCGAGCGCCTCCCTGGAGGTCCACGGGGGCGAGGTGCTCGCGCTCATGGGCCCGTCGGGCTCGGGGAAGTCGACGCTGCTGCACTGCCTCGCGGGCATCCTGCGGCCCGACTCGGGCACCGTCACGTTCGACGGCCGGGACGTCACCGCGATGTCCGACGCCGAGCGCAGCGCGCTGCGCCGCTCCGAGTTCGGGTTCGTGTTCCAGTTCGGCCAGCTCGTGCCCGAGCTGACGTGTGCGGAGAACGTCGCGCTGCCGCTGCGCCTGGCCGGCGTGACGCGCCGCGACGCACACCGCACGGCGCGCGAGTGGCTCGACCGGCTCGAGGTGCCCGACATCGCCGACAAGCGGCCCGGGCAGGTCTCGGGCGGTCAGGGGCAGCGCGCCGCGGTCGCCCGCGCGCTCATCACCCGGCCGCGCGTCGTGTTCGCCGACGAGCCCACGGGTGCGCTCGACTCCCTCAACGGCGAGCGCGTCATGCAGCTCTTCGTCGCCGCGGCCAAGGACACCGGTGCGGCCGTCGTGCTCGTCACGCACGAGGCGCGCGTCGCCGCGTACTCCGACCGCGAGGCCGTCGTGCGCGACGGCCTCGTGCGTGAGCAGGTGCCCGCATGACGCCCGGCCGCAGCAGCGCCCTGACCGATCTCGCGCTCGGCGTCCGGATGAGCGTGAGCGGTGGTCGTTCCGGCTGGGCCAGGCTCGGGCTCATCGCGACCGGCCTCGGGATCGGGGTGGCGATGCTCC
The DNA here is from genome assembly GCF_007989825.1 of Cellulomonas persica. Classification (GTDB taxonomy): domain Bacteria; phylum Actinomycetota; class Actinomycetes; order Actinomycetales; family Cellulomonadaceae; genus Cellulomonas; species Cellulomonas persica. The sequence goes on from NZ_BJUA01000012.1 coordinate 24,872, forward strand.
TGCTCGTCGCGTCGTTGCCGACGGTCCTGGACATGCGCGCCGAGCGCGACGCCGCCCGGTACCCCGGCACGGAGGCCGTCGAGGCGGGCGACGACACGCTGCTGGTCAAGCGCATCTCCTCGGACACCGCCCAGGACCTCGTCGTCGGGTACCTGCTGCAGCCGGAGGGTGCGGACGCGCCACTGCCGCCCGGCGTGGACCGCACCCTCGCGCCCGGCGAGGCGCTGGTGTCACCCGCGCTGCAGCGTGTCCTCGAGTCGCCGCAGGGCGACCTCCTCGAGGGACGCTGGGGCGACCGGGTCGTGGGCACGATCGCCCCCGACGGCCTCGTCGGTCCCCAGGAGCTGCGCGTCTACGTGGGCACCGACCAGCTCACCGGCGCGAACGCGCAGCGCATCAGCGCCTTCGGACGCGACGTGCGGGACGGCGGCACGGACGCGACGACGATGCTCATGGCACTCGTCGGGCTGACCGGCCTGCTCGTCCCCGTCGCCGGGTTCATCGCGACCGCCGTGCGGTTCGGCGGCGAGGCCCGCGACCGTCGCCTCGCCGCGGTCCGCCTCGCGGGCGCCGACGCGGCGACCACGGGGCGCATCGCCGCGGGCGAGACGCTCGTCGGTGCGGTGGGCGGCCTGCTCGTCGGCGCCGGGCTGTTCGCCGTGCTGCGCGCGGTGGTCCCGCCCCTCGTGCCGCCGTCGCTGACGTTCCACGGCGCCGACCTGCGGCCCGCGCCGGCGCTCGCCGCGCTCGTCGTCGTGCTCGTCCCGGTCGCCGCCGTGCTGGTCACGCGCTCCGCGCTCAAGCACGTCATCGTCGAGCCGCTCGGCGTCGTCCGGCGCGGCACGGTCGTCCACCGGCGACTGTGGTGGCGGATCGCGGTCCCGTTCGTCGGGCTCGCGCTCATGCTGACACCGCTGCTCAGCGGCGGCGCCGGTTCCTTCGCGGACGCGGAGGGCCTCGTGCTGCTCGGGATGGTGCTGCTCCTCGTCGGCGTCGCACTGCTGCTGCCCTGGCTGCTCGACGTCACCGTGCGCCGGCTCGGTCCCGGCGCGCTGTCCTGGGACCTCGCGCTGCGTCGCCTGCAGCACGAGAGCGGCACGGCCGTGCGGGCGGTGTCCGCGGTCGTGGTCTCGGTCGCGTCGCTCGTCGCCGTGCACGGGCTGCTCGGCAGCGAGACCGGGACCCCGGGCGCGCAGGACGGGAAGTTCGAGGCGGTCGTGTACGACGACCTGCCCGGCTCGGACGGGTCCCACTGGGCGTCCGCACTCGCCGGGATCGACGGTGTGCAGAGCGTCGACACGCGCGTCATGACGTCGGCCGAGCCCGTCGGCGGCGGCGAGCCGATCGCGTTGGTCGTCGGCAGCTGCGCCGCTCTGGCGGACACGACCAGTTCGACCGCCTGCACGGACGGCGACGTCATGCTCGTCGCACCCTCCCACGCCGAGGTGCCCGCACCGGGCACCACGTACGTGCTGGGCGAGCCCGGCTCGGGCGCCTCGACCTGGTCTCTGCCGCCGGACGTGGCCACCGTCGAACCCGCGTACCCGGACAGCGCACCCTGGCTGTTCGTCACGCCGCAGGCGCTCGGCGACGCCGTCGTCGTGCCCTCCGGTGACGACTACGACAACGCCATCGTGACGATCGCGCTCGACCGCGCGGCACCCGACGTGACCGCGCGCCTGCAGACCGCGATCGCGCAGATCGACCCCACCGCGATGGTCGTCATCAACGACCCCGAGGCGACCAGCTCGATGGTCACGGGCATCCGCCAGGGGCTCATGCTGGGCACGGTCGCGCTGCTCGCGGTCGTCGGCGCGAACCTGCTGGTCACCACGGCCGAGCAGCTGCGCGAACGTCGACGTCCGCTCGCGGTCCTCGCCGCGTTCGGTGTGCGCCGCCGCGTGCTCGGGCTCTCGGTCCTGTTCCAGGTCGCGGTGCCGGTGGTCGTCGGGCTCGCGCTCGCGGTCGTCGTCGGCAGCGGCCTGGCCGTGATCCTGCAGGCCGGTGCCGACATGCCGGTGAGCCTGGACCTGGCGGGGATCGGTGTCACCGCGGGCGGGGCCGCCGCCGTGATCCTCCTCGCGACGGCGGCGCTGCTGCCGATGCTCGGCCGGGTCACGCGACCCGCGGGCCTGCAGGGCGAGTGACGCCCCTGCCCGTGGGCGTGCTGGGGGCGTCCACGGGCAGCGGTGTCCGGCTGACTTCCGTACCGGCTACGGATGCCGCCACGGGCCTGCGCACGTCAGGCTGGACCGATCCTGCGAGTGGGCAGCTCGGACGGAGGCCAGGCAGTGGACCCCCAGCACGTCAGGGCGAGCGCGCGCGCCGTCGCGTCGCCGCAGGTCGTCGCGCCCACCTCGTCGTCCCGTCCGACGACACCGCTCCTGCCCGCCCCGCTGCCGATGACGCCGCCGACGAGCGAGGCGACCGCCCCTGAACCGGCGCCACCCGGCGGCCTCGGCGTCCTGCGCCGCTACACCGACCGCAGCGCACCGGCGACCGCGAGCGCATCGTCGCCCGTCATCCGCCGCGCACGCGTCAAGGGGCGCGCCAAGAAGCAGCCCAGCAAGGGGATCACGAAGCGGCGGCACCGCACCAAGGCCGAGATCTTCAGCATGACCAGCAAGAAGCGGTTCGCGTCGACCGACCAGACGCTCACCGCGAGCCAGCAGGAGTCCGGCGGCTTCAAGCCCGAAGCGCACGAGACGGGCGAGGACTTCCGGTTCCGGTCCAACCCGACGACGCTCGGCATCAGCTCGGGCTACCACGAGGCCGCGGTCACCACGGACAACTTCACCTTCTTCCGCGGCGCCGACGACCAGGGCGACGGCACCGCACAGCTGCCGTCCAGCGCGAACACCGGTCCGCTCAAGGCGATCGCCGACGCCGTCGTCGACAAGTCCGTCCTCGACTTCCTGCTGCAGGCCGCCGACGGCTTCCGCACCGACACCGCCGTCACCATCCTGTCCGCACCGGACGGCGAACCGGCCGGCCACTCAGGCTCGGGCATCGCGCAGTCGGGCCAGAGCGCCGCGCACGACCTCCTGCGTGAGGCGTGCACCAGGATCCTCGAGGACCCCGAGAGCACCACGGTCTCGCAGCAGGCGATCACCGTGGCGCTCGGGGCCTACGTCGTCGGGTCGATCGCGCCCGGCAAGGTCGCGCGGCTCGTCACGACGAGCACGCTGAAGGCCGGTCAGGACGCGATCGACACGTGGGAGGCGCGACGCAACGACGCCAAGGCGCGCGTCGAAGGCCTGTTCGTGACGCTTCCCGAGAAGGAGCAGGCGTACGTCCAGCGGCACTCGCAGGCCTACCTCACGGCAGCGGACAGCACCGGCGGCCGCCACCTGGGCCAGAACACCAAGCCCCGCTTCAAGCGGGCGACGTCGCTGCCGCGCATCGAGAAGAACTACGGCTCGGAGGTCTCCGGCGGCAAGTACGACGAGTCACGGGGCAACGAGTCCACGCCCGCGCCCGCGTTCGGTTCCGCGTCCGACGTCGGGCTCTACGTCACCCAGCCCTTCCGCCTCGACCGTCAGTGACGACCTCGGGCGGGGCGTCCTTCGGCGAGACCGTCACGGTCGTCGGTCGTCGTGCGCGCCACGCATCCGCGCCGCAGGCCGCGCGGGACCATCGGCCCTCCCCGCGGCGCGCACACGCATGAGTGAATGGGCGACGTCGCATCGCCGACGGAGGAGATCGCATGCCCACGGCCGCCCCGGCCGCCGCCGCCGCGCGCCGGTCAGGTCGCGTCGGCGCCGTGGTGCGGTTCGGCGCGACCGGTGCGTCCGCCGCACTGCTGTACGGGGTCGTCGCCCTCGCGCTCGGGACGGCCTACCGCTGGCCCGCGCAGGCCGCCCACCTCACCGCGACCGTCGCCTCCACCGTCCTGGCCAGCTCGCTGCACCGGCGGTTCACGTTCCGCGCCGCGCGGACGACGTCGTGGCAGCAGGGTCAGGCGATCGGCTTCACCACCGCGCTCGTCGGCCTCGCGATGAGCACCCTCAGCCTCGACGTCTGGCGCCACCTCGCACCCCACGCGGACCGGATGAGCGGCGTCCTCCTGGTCTACGCCGTCAACGCGCTCATGGGCGTCGTGAACTTCGTCGTCCTGCGCCGCACGTTCACGGGCTCCGCAGCCCGCGGCCCGGCACGTCTGGCGACGTCCCTGCACATGAGGTGATCGACGGCCGGCGCCCCCTGTCGGCGGGCGCCGGGTAACCGTCCGCGGTCAACGCTCGCCGTCGGCGCTCCAGCACTCGAGCTTCCCGTTCACGTAGGCGTCCGCGTAGGAGCCGATCGGGTCCCCGGTCTTGACGTTGATCTGCACGGCCGCACCCAGGTTGAGCGAGGTCGCCGTCGACTGGATCACGTTCTGCGGCAGGGCCACCGTCACCGGGTCGCGGCGCTCCTGGACCACCTGCAGCGCGCCGGTGACGCCCTCGTGGTCCGTGTTGACGGCCTGCAGGCTGACGCGCCGGCACGTGGAGCGGTCGAGCGCGACGACGCGCGTGTAGTCCGTGTAGTACGTGTGGAACGCGTACCGGAACAGCGAGCCGTTGATGTCGACGGTCGAGGTCTTCCGGTTCGTCAGCTCGGCGAGCGACACCCACTCGAACGAGTACAGCGTCTTCGAGGCCGTCTTCGCCACGACGGTCCCCGACTTGCTCTTCACGACGACACGCACCCGGTACTTGCCCATGCCCGGCGTCGTGCTCGTGGCCGTCGTCGACGTGTTCGCCTTGAGCGACGCGATCTTCTTGAACGTCCCCGAGGTGCCGAACGTCCGCTGCAGCTCGACCTTGTACCCGGAGCGGACGTTCTTGGTCGAGTACCGGACCTTGAACGACTGCCCGGCCTGGCGCTTGCTGCTCACGAGCGTGAACGAGACGCTCGGCTTCGTCGCTGCAGGCTCGGCGGGAGCCGCGCTGGCGCCCACCGCGGCGCCGAACGTGAGCGCCACGGCGGCGAGCATCGAGACAACAGTGCGAGAGACGAGGGTCATCGGAGGTCCTCCACGGCGGGTCGGTGGTCCGCACGCTAGGGGCGCGGCGACGAGCCTCGGGGCTCTCGGCACTGCACCTCGCCCGATCAGGCGATCCCCGCCCACCCGTCCGCCCAGACGGTTGCGCCGGGCGACTTCCCCTGGACCGATGGCGACGGCTGTACGGGGCCCGTGAGCAGGCGGTCTACTGACCGCATGGCTTCCGACCCGGTCGCACCCGTCGAGCGCCACGCCAGCTGGAAGGAGCTGTTCTTCGACCTGGTGGTGGTCGCCGGCATCGGTCAGCTCGCCCACCTGCTGCACGAGGACACCGAGCCGACGACGCTCGGGGTGTACGCGGTCCTGTACCTCGCGTTCTGGATCTCCTGGGCGAGCTTCGCGGTCTACGGCAACATCGCGGGCGACGACGCCCGCACCGGCGTCCTGATCACGGCGATGCTCGGGCTGTCGGTGATGGCCGCCTCGGCCGCCGGGGTCCACGAGTCGCGGGCCGTGGCGTTCGTCGTCGCGTACGTGGCGCTGCGCTGGTTCGCGGGCGCTGTGTTCCAGCGCGGGAGGGTGCTGCTCGACTGGCCGCTCGCGCAGTACGGGCTCGGGGCCGTGCCGTGGCTGGTCTCCCTCTGGGTCGACCCGCCGGTGCGGTACTGGCTGTGGGGCGTCGGGATCGTCATCGACCTCGTCGTCCTGCTGCTCGCCACCCCGGCGCGGACCATGCAGAACGCGGAGGAGCGCCTCGAGCGGCGTGGCCGGTCGCGGGGTCCGTCCCGGGGCGGGCGCACGTTCGTCCTGCAGGGTACGCGCGCCGACGAGGAGCACCTCGCGGAGCGGCTCGGCCTGTTCGTCATCATCGTGCTCGGCGAGGGTCTGATCCTGATCATCGACGCCGCCTCCGACGACACCCGCTGGAACCTCGGGACCGCCGTCGTCGCGCTCGGCGCGTTCGCCCTGCTCGCCGCGGTGTGGACCGCGGGCCTGCTGCACGGCACCGCAGGCATCCCGCAGCTGCGGCCGCACCGCGTCGAGCCTCGGATCGTCATGCTCCTGCACGCGCTGCTCACGGGTGCGCTCGCCGCGCTCGCCGCGGGGCTCGGCGTCGCCGTCGAGCACGCCCACGAGCACCTCTCGTTCGAGTACCGCGCCCTGCTGTGCGGCGCGGTCGCGGCCTACTGCGCGCTGGGCGTGGTGACCGCGCTGCTCGTCAAGAAGGGACGCGGCTGGGTCCTGGTGCGAGGCGTGCCCAGCGTGGTCGCCCCGGTCGTCCTGCTGCTCGTCTGGCCGGACGTGTCCGTCGGCGCGCTCGTGTGGCTGCTCGTCGCGGTCGTCGGCTGGCTGGTGCTGGAGCCGCCCGCGGACGGTCGACCCCGCCGGAGGGGGCCGGTCGCCGCGCGCCCGGACCGGGCCGCCTAGGCTCGGTCGCGTGACCGCCACCGACGCCCGCCGCCTGCACACCACGACCGTCGGCGACAGCGGCGCGCGGGTCGTGTTCCTGCACGGGCTGTTCGGGCAGGGCCGCAACTTCACGCAGATCGCCAAGGCGCTCGAGCCGGCGGCGCAGTCGCTCCTGGTCGACCTGCCGAACCACGGCCGGTCCGCGTGGACGGAGCGGTTCGACTACACGGAGGTCGCCGACCTCGTCGCCGACGAGCTGCGGGCCGGGTTCGCCGCCGACGGCGCCGTGCACGTCGTCGGACACTCGATGGGCGGCAAGGTCGCGATGCTGCTCGCGCTGCGCCACCCGGAGCTCGTCGACCGGCTGGTGGTCGCGGACATCGCGCCCGCGTCCGGTGGGTCGCTCGGCGAGTTCGCGCACCTGCTCGACAGCCTGGCCGCGCTGGACCTGACGACGATCAAGCGGCGCAGCGACGCCGACGAGCAGCTCGCCGAGCGGGTCGACGACCCGCGGGTGCGCGGGTTCCTGCTGCAGAACCTGCGCGCACACGGCGACACCTTCCACTGGCAGGCGAACCTGGACCTGCTGCGCCGGTCGTTGCCCGTCATCGGCGGGTTCCCCGACATCGACGGAGCGACGTTCGACGGGCCCGTGCTGTGGGTCGCCGGGGACCGGTCGGACTACATCCGTCCCGACGAGCACGGCCCCGTCATGCGCGGCCTGTTCCCGCGGACGACGCTCGTCACCATCAAGGGCGCCGGCCACTGGGTGCACTCCGAGCAGCCCGAGGCCTTCGTCTCCGTGCTGCGGCACTTCCTCGACCTCCCAGACGCACCGGCCTGACCCGCGTCACCCGGAGCCGTCCCGTTGCTCCGCGTTCCGCTAGGTTCGCGCTGTCGAGAGGAGAACGCCCATGTCGTTCCAGGCCTATCTGGACACCATCGAGGACAAGACCGGTCTCACCCCGCGACAGCTCGTCGAGATCGCTCACGAGAAGGGGCTCGACGCCCCGGGCGCCAAGGCCGCCGGCGTGGTGGCGTGGCTGCAGGAGGACTACGGCGTCGGCCGCGGGCACGCGATGGCGCTCTGGCACGTGATCACCAAGGGCCCGCAGATCGGCACGAAGCACGTCGGGACGCAGGGCTCGCACCGCGACGAGAGCGACACCCTCTGGCTCGACGGCAAGGCGACCAAGCCCCGCTGACGCTCACCCAGCGGGTCCGGCGTGGCGTGGATACGCTCGCCGAGGCGGCGACGCCGCTGCACGGCTGCTGCAGGCGAGGGGAGAGTCCATGGGCATCAAGGACGACGACATCACGAGCGAGCCGGCCTCCGCAGGGGAGGGCGTGGCCGACGGCGGCGCCAACCCCGGCGGGCACGACGGCGGCGCGGACGGCTCCGCGGGCGAAGGCCCCGCGGACGGCGGCGCCAATCCCGGCGGGCACGACGGCGGCGCGGACGGCTCCGCGGGCGAAGGCCCGGCCGACGGCGGCGCGAACCCCGGCGGGCACGACGGCGGGGCGGACGGCTCGGCGTAGTGGCGCAGGACGCCCTGACGGAGCGCGGACCGGTCACCCGGTCCGCGCTCTCGCGCTGCATCCACCTGCCGGTCGAGCAGTTCGCGCGTGAGCACTGGGGCCGGGCGGCCCTCCTGTCCCCGGCGAACGACGACTTCTCCGACCTCTTCTCCCCCGCGGCCGTCGACGAGCTGGTGGGACGACGAGCGTTGCGCACGCCGTTCATCCGGCTCGCGCACGAGGGGAGCGTGCTGGCGCCGGAGCGGTTCACCGCGTCGGGCGGGTTCGGCGCCGAGGTGGCGGACCAGGTGTCGAGCGACAAGGTGCTCGCGGAGTTCGCGGCCGGGGCGACGATCGTCCTGCAAGGCCTGCACCGGATGTGGCCCCCGCTCGTGGACTTCACGCGCGCGCTCGTCGGCGAGCTCGGCCACCCCGCGCAGGTCAACGCGTACGTGACGCCGCCGTCGTCGCAGGGGTTCTCGCCGCACTACGACACGCACGACGTGTTCGTCCTGCAGGTGTCCGGCGAGAAGCACTGGGTGATCCACGCACCCGTGCACCCCGACCCGCTCAAGGGCCAGGTGTGGACGGACCACCGCGAGCAGGTCGCCGCGGCGGCCGCGGGCGAGCCCGTCATCGACCGGGTGCTGCGTCCCGGCGACGCCCTCTACCTGCCGCGCGGGTGGATCCACTCGGCGACGGCGCTGGGCGACACGTCGATCCACCTGACCGTCGGCATGGCCGCCTACACGCGCGCCGACGTCGTCGACACGCTGCTGAGCGTCGTCGGCGACACGCGCGCGCTGCGCGCCTCCCTGCCGCTGGGTGTCGACGTGTCCGACGCCGACCAGCTCCGGCCGATCGTGCAAGAGACCGTGGACGCGCTGGTCACGGCTCTGACGTCGGCCGCGGACCCCGGCGGTCTGGTCGCCCGCCGGCTCGGCGCGCGCTTCGAGCGCGACACCCGCCCCGAGCCGGTCGCCCCGCTCGCCACGCTCGCCGCGATCGGCTCGCTGTCCGAGCACACGCGCGTCCGCTGGCGCGACGGCCTCGGCGGTCGCCTCGAGACCGACGGCGATACGGTGCGGCTGACCGCCGGACGCGTCGTGCTGTCGCTGCCTGCCGAGGCGTCGCCCGCGCTGCAGGTGCTGCTCACCGGCGACCCGGTCGCCGTCGGGTCGCTGCCCGGGCTGGACCTGGCGAGCGCGGTCGTCGTCGTGCGGCGCCTGCTGCGCGAGGGTGTGGCGGTGACGTCGCCGTGAACCACGCGTGGGTGCCGTGCAGCGACGGCGCCCGCGCACGCCAGGACTCGCTCGTCGCCACCGGCTCGCACGGCGACCGGTGGTTCCTCGTCGAGAACCAGGCCGGGTGGGGTCGGCACGCGCTCCTGGACCCACCGTTCGACCCGGCGCTCGGGCGCGCGCTCGTGCACCGGATCGAGGGCGCGGGCATCCGACCGCTCGCCATCCGGCGCCCCGGACGACGAGTGACGCAGACGGGCACGCGCTGGGCCCTGGTCGACTCGCGCCCCGGCCAGGAGTCGGTGCGGTGGGGACAGGTCGCCGACGTCCGCGACCTTCTGGACGTCCCGCTCGACGGCCCCGCCGGCACCCCGTCGGACCGCCCGGTGCTCGCCGTCTGCGCGCACGGCCGCCACGACCGGTGCTGCGCCGTGCGCGGGCGCGTCGTCGCGGCGCGCCTCGCCGCGGCCTACCCCGAGGAGACCTGGGAGTGCTCGCACCTGGGCGGGGACCGGTTCGCCGGGACGATGGTGCTGCTCCCCCACGGCCTGTACTACGGCTGGGCCGACGACGCAGATGCGGCCGCGATCGTCGACGCCTACCTGGCCGGGCGCGTCGACCCGCGCTTCCTGCGCGGCCGCAGCGCCTACTCCCACCCGGTGCAGGCGGCCCAGCACTTCGCCCGCGCCGAGCGCGGCGACGACACCCTCGACGCCTACGCCCCGCTCCACGAGGAGCGCACCGGCGACGGCTGGTCGGTGCAGCTGAGCACCCCCGACGGACCGATCACGGTCCGCCTCGTCGAGACGCAGTCTGAACCCCTGCTCTCCACCTGCGCAGCAACCCGCCCCCTCCCGGTCCGCCGGTGGATCCTCGACGCGATCGAGCCTCGACCCACCGCGCGAGGTCCTGGTGTGGGGGCGGACGGCCTCGCGTGACCGCGACCGGGCGCTGCCGCCGTATCAGTCGAACAGGCCGATCACGTAGCCGACGAAGAACAGCAGGAGCACGACGACGAACGCACCGATCACCGCGTACGCGGCCCAGTTGGAGCGCGTCGAACCCGTGCCCGGCTGTCGGTCCGACGCACCGGACATCGACGACTCCGCCGGCGGCGTGTCACCGGGCGCGACACCGCCACCGGGTTCGAGGCCCGGCGTCTGGTCCGGGTCCGGATCGGGATTGCGGTGCATGTCGCCGGTGCTCATGCGTCCCCTCTCGTCGTCCCTCCAGCGTGAGGGCCGACCGGCGGACCGGCAACCGGCGGCACGCGATCCCGCCGACCGCCTCAGCGCCCGCCCCGCCCCCGCCCCCGGCCGGCGCCGGGTCGGTCGTGCCTGCCGTCCAGGTGCCCGGCCTGGCCGTCAGAGACACCCCAACCTTGGCGGTCCCCGAGATCACCGGGTCGACGCTGGGTGTCCGCGAACCGTGGTGAGCTGGCCGCAGCGGACGCCGGGGCCTCTGTGACGCCCATCCCCCGCGGTCCGCGTCGTCAAACTGACCCCGTGAAAGGGTGGCGCTCGGGATGGAACGCGCGTACGTTCTTGGAACGTTGTACAGGGTATACGGGGCGTACATGGCCCCTCGTCGTCATGATCGCGATCTGCTGGGAGCTGCTGTGTCTGTGCTCGAACTGTCCGCGACCGAAGCGCGCACACGGTTCAAGGACGTCCTGGACGCCGCCGAGCGCGGGCGTGCGACCTCGATCGTCCGCGACCGCACCCATTTCGCGGTCGTGGACGGCGAGCGCCTCCGGTCTGCCCTCGCCCACCTCGTCGAGGCCGACGCGCGGCTCGTAGCGGAGGCCGGTGGTTGGTCCGCGTTCCTCGTGGGCCGTCCGATCTCCGCATCCGGGAGCACGGTGGAAGAGGCGATCGAGGACCTTCTCGTCGCGGTGCGCGAGTACGCCGACGACTTCAACGATCGGCTCTCGGGCGCACCCAACCATGCGGCGAACTGGCAGTTCGTCCAGCTGGTCGCACTGTCCGACGACGACGACCTCCGCGAGTGGCTCGTGGGGGACGCGGCGCGCCAGCTCGAACCCTCGAGCCGGTGAGCGCCGGCAGGAGGATCGGCACCAGGGACGACCACGAGAGGTTCTGCGAGGTCGAGGGCTGGGACCAGGTGCGCAGCGCACGCGGAAAGCTCACCGGTCACCACGCCACCTACGAGCTCGCCCTGCCGGACGGCCGAATCCTGCGCACGCGGATCTCACGGCCCGTCGACGCCACCGTCTACGGGGTGAGCCTCTGGGACCATATCCTGCGAGACCAGCTGGACGTCACCGAGGACGAGTTCTGGTCGTGCGCGAAGGACGGACGTCGACCTGAGCGTTCGCCCGCACTGGTTGAACCCGAGAACGCCTTGCCCCTCGGCCTGGTCCTCGCCCTCAAGCGGGAGCTCGGGTTGAGTGACGACGAGCTCAAGACCATCACGAAGGACGACGCCGTTGCCCGCCTGAACGAGCACTGGGCGAAGGGCTAGCCAGCCGTTCTCCCCGGTTGCATCGGTCGACAGGGGCGCTCAGGGCCCGCCTCGAAGCGGTGGCCCCCGGCCTGGACACCGTCGTGCGCATCGCCGAGACCTTCGACGTCACCGTGGACTACCTCGTCCTCCCCGACACCCTCAGCCGATCCGCCTATCAACCGCCGAGAGTGGGGCGCTCACTTCGTCGCGCGTCGTCAGAACGTGCGATCTGGAGCATCCGCACAAGGAGTCAGCAGAACCTGAGACACCCACAGTCCCAGAGAACCAGCGTCCGCCACCGTCCCGTTCCAGCGAACCCACTCACGTTCCAGAAGGACACGGATGTCGGCGCGGCGCGTCAGTTGGACTCGGACTTGCCGTGGCGCCAGTAGCCCATGAACGCGACGGCCTTGCGGTCGATGCCGCGCTCGGTGACGAGGTGGCGGCGCAGGCCGCGGATGACGGCGGACTCACCGGCGAGCCACGCGTACAGGGGCGCGGTCTCGCGCAGCGGGGTGCCGGTCGTGTGGTCGACCGGAACCTCCCACACGTCGTCGTCGGTGGGGTTGTAGGACCACGGGACGTCGACGAGCTCGGCGGCGGCCGTGCGCGCGGGCAGCACGCGGGCGGCGGCCGCGCGGACGGCGGGGTCGAGGAGCGAGCCGTGCGGGGCGCCGTCGCGTCCGAGCCAGTGGACGGTCACGCCCGCGGGGGCGACCAGGTCCAGGCGGTCGTCGGAGAACGGCATCTCGATGAGGGCCTCGCCGCGCGCGTCGGCGGGCAGGCGCTCGAGGATGTTCGCGATCGCGGGCAGCGCGGTCTCGTCGCCGGCGATGAGGAACTGCTCGGTGCTCAGCGGCGGGATGAAGTCGACGCCGCCGTGCGGACCGGTGGCGTCCGCGTTGGGGCCGAGGACGACGAGCTCGTCGCCGACCGTCGCGTTCATCGCCCACCGCGACGCGGGGCCGTGGTCGCCGTGCAGGACGATGTCGACGTCGAGCTCACGCACGTGCGGGCGCACCTGGCGGGCGGTGTACGTGCGCATGGGGTGGCGCTGGTCGTCGGGTAGCTCGCGCCAGCGGCCGTACCAGTCGCCGCTCGCCGTGAGGTCGAGGAGCTCGGCGTAGCCGCAGTCGAGCGGCAGGAAGAACTTGATGCGCTGGTCGAAGCCGTTGTCGGCGAACTTGTGCAGGTCGTCGCCGGTGAAGGTGACGCGCAGCAGGCTCGGGCACAGGCGCTGGACCTCGCGGACGGTGACCGCGAACGTGCGGAACGGGTTCGCGGCGGGCGCCTCGACGGGCGCCGCGGTGGCGTTCTGGGTCACGGTCACGTCGAGCACTGTAGGCAGGCAAGCCTTACCTCATCAAGCCCGCATGACTCACGTCACATCCCGATCAGGCGACCGGTCAGGCGACCGTGGTCCCGAACGTCAGGCCGAGCAGGTACGTCGCGGCGGCGGCGCCCCAGCCGATCGCGAGCTGGCGCAGCGCTCGCTTGGCGGGCGACGTGCCGGACAGCAGGCCGACGACCGCGCCCGTCACGAGCAGCGCGGCACCGACGAGGCCCGTCGACCACGCGACCGCCGTCCACCCCGTCGCGCCGAGCAGGTACGGCAGCACGGGCACCGCGGCGCCGGACGCGAAGAAGCAGAAGCTCGCCACCGACGCACCCACCGCGGTGCCGATCGTCTCGTGCTCGTCGGCCTCGCCCTGCGCCGACGAGGGCGCGGCCGGCGACGACGTGGAGGTCGCCGACGAGGCGGTCGCGTCCGACGAGGAGCCGACCTCGGCCTCGTCGTCCGGGACGGCCAGGGCGGCGCCCGCGTACTGCTCGAGCGACGTCAGGACCGTGCGGGCGTGGGCCGCGGCCTCGTCGGCCGCCATCCCGCGCGCCCGGTAGACCAGCGCGAGCTCGTTGGCGTCGATGTCGAGGTGCGGCAGCGCCGCGCGGGCGTGCGGGCCGGGCCGCGACGCCTCGAGCAGCTCGCGCTGCGACCGGACCGAGACGTACTCCCCCGCACCCATGGACAGCGCGCCGGCGAGCAGCCCCGCCACGCCGGTGAGCAGCACGGTCCCCGACGAGACGCCCGATGCGCCGATGCCCAGCACGAGCGCCAGGTTCGAGACCAGGCCGTCGTTCGCGCCGAACACCGCGGCACGGAACGTGCCCGACATCCGGTTGCGGCCGCGCGTCGCCAGGCTGCGCACGACCTCCTCGTGGATGCGTTCGTCGGCCGCCATCTGCGCGGTCGCGTCCGCGTCGTCGTCGTACGACGAACGTGCCTCCGCCCGCTGCGCGAGCGCGAGGACGAACACCGACCCGAACCGCCGCGCGAGCCAGCCGAGCACGCGCGTGCGGAAGTCGCCCCGCAGGGGCTTGCCGACGTCGTCGCCCAGCAGGTCGAGCCAGTGCTGCTCGTGCCGGCGCTCGGCCTCCGCCAGGGCGAGCAGGATCTCGCGCTCCTCACCGGCCCGCCGCGACGCCAGGTCGCGGTACACAGCGGCTTCCGCGCGCTCGTCGGCCAGGTACTGGCGCCACTTGCGCACCTGGGCGCTCGTGGGTGCGTTCTCGGTCGTCACCGGGCCATGGTGTCAGCCGCGATCCGGACGATCCGGGCATCGGGGCGAGTTCGCCGACCCGAATCGAGCGATGCGGCGACCCTCGCGCGCCGCACCCCGGCCGCCACTAGCATCCGGGTGTGAGGAAGATCCGGGTATTCGCAGGGCAGGCGGGTCGGAGCTTCGCAGCGGGGATGTGCGAGCACCTTCAGGTACCTCTCAGCCCGTCGCGCCTGCAGCGGTTCGCCAACGACTGCCTGCAGGTCCAGCTCCTCGCCAACTGCCGCGAGCGCGACGTCTTCCTGGTGCAGCCGATCGTCGCGCCCGTGCAGGAGAACCTGATGGAGCTCCTGCTCATGGTCGACGCGGCGCGTGGCGCCTCGGCGCGGCGGATCACCGCGGTGATGCCGCACTTCGCGTACGCGCGCTCCGACAAGAAGGATGCGCCGCGCATCTCGATCGGCGGTCGGCTCGTCGCGGACCTGCTGGCCACCGCGGGCGTCGACCGCGTGCTGACGATGTCGCTGCACGCGCCGCAGGTGCACGCGTTCTTCCGCGTCCCCACCGACCAGCTGCACGCGCTGCACGAGCTCGCGACGCACTTCTCGCTGCAGGACCTGTCCCGCACCACGGTCGTCTCCCCCGACCTCGGCAACGCCAAGACCGCGACGACGTTCGCGAAGATGCTCGGCACGCCCGTCGCCGCCGGCTCCAAGGAGCGGCTCGACGGTGACGCCGTGACGATCTCGACGATCATCGGCGACGTCGCCGGGCGCGACGTGATCGTCCTCGACGACGAGATCGCGAACGGCAGCACGATCCAGGCGATCGTCCGCCTGCTCGACCAGGCCGGGGCGCGGCGCATCCAGGTCGCGTGCACGCACGGCCTGTTCTCCCACGGCGCGCTGGACCGGATCACCGCGTCGGGCCGCGTCGACGGTGTGGTCTGCACGGACACCGTCCCGCACGACGACCTCGCCGACGACGACCGCGTGACCGTCCTGGGTGTCGCGCCCGCGTTCGCGGAGGCCGTGCGGCGCATCCACTCGGGCGAGTCCGTGAGCGCGTTGTTCGGCCACTGACCGCGCGGTCGCCCGGACGTCGTCGCCGGCGTCAGCGCCAGGGCGGTGCGGGAACCCGCACGGGGGCGTCGGTCGCGGCGGCCTCCTCCATCGCCAGGCCGAGGCGGTGGTCGTGGCAGCCCTCCGCGAGCGGGTAGGGCTGCGGGCCGCCGTCGTGCAGCCACGACGAGCACGCCGCGAGCAGGTGCGCGACCGCGAGCTCGTCGTCGGCGAACCGCGACCCGACGAACGGGTTCCGGTACAGCACGCGCTCGCCCAGGCTCAGGTGCTCGAGGTCGAACCCGTCGAGGTTCTGCTCGAGCCCGCTGATGCGTCGCTCGATGCGGCTCGTCAGGACGGTGCGCTCACCGCCCCACCACGTGACCTCGTCGCCGACGATCTCGCCGTGCGACCCGCGCACGACGATGCGGTTGGTGCGCAGCGGGTTGTGCCACTGGTTGTCGGTGAAGTCGTACACCGCGGACCGGCCGTCGCCCAGGTCGAGCGTCGCGAGCAGCGTGCTCGCCGCGCGGGGCTGCGCCTCGTCGTCCCAGCCGTCGCGCTGGAGAGGGTCGAGCAGAGGCGCCGTGAAGCGCTGGGCGCGGACGACGACCTCGTCCCGGCCCACGGAGAGCAGGTGCCGGATGAGACCGACTGCGTGGTACAGATGCGTCGACGAGATCTGTACAGAGGTCGCCTCGCCGAGGAGACCGGCGTCGACCACCGCTCGTCGGGCCTGGTGCGCGGGCATGAACGGGCTGTGCTCGGCCACCTGCACGAGCCCCGACGCGCCCACGTCCGCCCACAGCCTCTCGAGCCCGTCGACGTCCGGGGCCGGCGGCGTCTCCGCGAGCACCGGTACGCCCGCGGCGACGAGCTCGCGCGTCGCCTCCGGCGTCACCGGCCAGGGCACGGACACCACGACGAGGTCGGGCCGGTCCGGGCCTGCGACGAGCTCGGCGATCGTGCGGACCGTGGGCACACCCCACTCGGCCTCGACGTGCGCGCCACGGTCCGCCGACCGCGTCACCACCCCGGTGCACGCGAACCGCTCCGGCAGCATCCGCGCCGCCCTCGCGAAGAACTGCGCCCGCCACCCGCTCCCGACGATCCCGAACCTCAGCTGCGCCATCGCGACCTCCTCGTCGCCCCGACCCTAACCGCGTCCCCACTTCGTCCACAGACCGGCCCCCTGGCCCCCTCCCCAGGCGCTACGTTCCGGGGGGAGCCCGAACGCCAGTGACGGGCACGTCGCAGGTCCGGGGTGCAGGGGGTGCACGAACGCATGACGATCGTCGTCGAGGGCACGAGAGCGGACGCATCGCCGCAGGCGTCCCGGCTCGGGGGCCGACGTGGGCGGGCGCTCGCCGTCATGGCCGTGGTCGTCCTCGCGCTCGGCGCCCTGACCGCCTGGCTCTCCATCGGCTTGCGGCCGCACCTGTCGACCGGACCGACGTCGGACGTCGACCGCGAGGCGCTCGAGGACATCGACCCGATGGGCCTGCTCCAGACGTCGTACGTCGTCGACCCGAGCGACGGCACCTGGGACGGGCTCTGGTCGTTCTCCAACGAGGGTCCGGTGCCCATCACCGTCCGGGTCCATCCGTCGGGTCCCAGCCCCGTGATCCACGACTACGCCCTCGTGCCGCTCCCGCCGCCCGGCGTCGGCGACCCGCCGCACTGGGAGACCGTCGACTCGCTGACCGTGGAACCCGGTCGCGCGTTCGGCGTGAGCATCCGGTTCGGGATGGGCTGCGCCGACTACTCGGACGCCGCCCTCGGCCTCGATCGGATCGCGCTCGACGTCACCACGTGGGGCCTGACGCGCACCGTCGAGGCCGGCGGCGACTTCAAGGTCCTCGCGATGACCGAGGACGGGTACGTCGCCGGGCCGGACTGCAGGGGGACGCCATGACCACGCCGAGCGTGACCGGCTCCCTCGCGCCGCAGGACGAGCCAGCGACAGGTCAGGAGCCGCGCACCCCGGGGCGGCGGTGGCCGTGGTGGACCGCCGGTGGTGTCGTCGCGCTCGTCGTCGGCGCCTGGCTCGTCGTCGGGCTGAACCCGTCGCTGTCGTCGAGCTACACCGGGGCCGCAGATCCCGACGCGCTCGAGGAGCCCTTCGGGTTCGCTCTGTTCGGCCCCGACGAGTCGACGGTCGTCGACCCGCCCGACGGCACCTATGACGGCATGTGGAGCTTCCGCAACGACGGACGCGTGCCGGTCGACGTGCGGCTCGCTACCTTCGAGCCGAGCACGTACGAGTGGCGCGCGCACCTGTTCAGCCTGCCAGACGACGGCAGCGTGACCGACGAGGTCATCGCCCGCGCGGCCGACGTCCTGACGGTCGGTCCCGGCGAGTCGTTCGGCGTGCAGTTCGCGCTCGGGTTCGGGTGCGCCGAGTTCGCGGGAGGCAGCGGCACGGGGATCGACTCGTTGCGCCTCGACGTGACCACGCTCGGCCTCACCCGCACGGTCGACGTCCCGGGTGGCACCTCGGTCGCCATCATGACCGAGAAGTCGCATCACCCGTCCGCCGAGTGCGACGGCTCCTGATCAGGACTCACCGCGCGCATCCTGGCGCCTCGGAGTGCGGCGTGGCAGCGTGCTCGGGTCGGTCCGGTCACCCGACGAGGAGGTCCTGGTGAACGTCGTCGTCGCGCTGTTCCGGTTCTTCGTGGTCTACCTGGCGCTCATGGGCACGCGGGAGATCTGGCGGGACGGACAGGTCGAGGACCTGCTCTACTTCACCAACCAGTCGGGGATCCTGCTCGCGGTCGTGATGGCGTGGGCGGGCATCGCGTCGCTGCTGCGCAGGACGCAGCCGCCCGCGTGGTTCAAGGGCGGCGTGACGCTGTTCCTCGCGATCACCGGGCTCGTCGCGTACTTCGTCCTCGACCCCGAGGCGGCGGGCACGCCCGACCTGACGATCGGGCTCACGTCCGGGCAGATCGAGCACCAGCTCAACCCGGTGCTCGCGTTCCTCGACTTCCTGCTGCTCGACCCGCACCGTCGCACGCGCTGGCGGTACGCGTGGTGGTGGCTGACGTACCTGCTCGCGTACGTCACGTTCACGACGATCCGCGGCACGGTCTGGGACCTCGACTACCCGTACGGGTTCATCGACCTCGACGCCCACGGCTGGGGCGGGCTGCTGCTCAACGTCGTCATCTACGGCACCGGCTTCTACCTGCTGGGCCTGCTGATCGTCCTCATCGACAAGCGGATGCCGAAGCGCGCCCGGTTCGGCACGCCGGTCGCCGGGTCGTCCTGAACCGCTTCGGCGCCGGGTCAGGGCGCGAGATGCCCAGGCGGCTCCCAGGTTCGTCGCGTACCGTGCCGGGGGCGCCGCCTCTGCGGCTCTCTCCCCGACCCCCGGAGTCCACCGTGCAGTCGATCGTGCGCCGCACGACCACCCGCCGCCTCGCCGCCATCGCCCTCGCGGCGTCGCTCGCCCTCACGCTCACCGCGTGCGGCGACGACTCGGACGGCGGCGCGAGCCCCACCGCGACCGCCACCTCGACCGCTGAGGCCGACCCGACCGCGGCGGCCACGGCGAGCGCCGAGGACGTCGCCGCTCTCGAGAAGGTCAAGGTCGAGGGCGAGCCGGGCACCGAGCCGACGATCACGCTGCCGAGCACGCCGTTCTCGGTCTCGGCGGCCGTCGCGCGCGTCGCGACCGACGGCGACGGCGACGCGCTCGCCGCGGGCGACATCGTCGAGATCCAGCTGACCGCCGTGAACGGCGAGGACGGCAAGGCGCTCGGCAGCACCTACGCCGACGAGGCGACCGGCACGTGGACGATCAAGGACGACGGCAGCGGCATCCCCGCGCTCGACGACGTGCTGCTCACCTCCCACCTCGGCGCGCAGGTCGTGTTCGCCCTGACGTCCGACGACGTCACGCAGGTCTACGTCCTCGAGCCCATCGGGAAGATCGACACGCGTGCCGCGGGCACCGCGGTCGCTCCCGTGGAGGGCCTGCCCACCGTCACGCTCGCGGACGACGGCACCCCGACGGTCACCGCCGCCACGGGCGACGCCCCGACGGAGCTGACCGTGCAGCCGCTCATCGAGGGCACCGGCAAGACCGTCGAGGCCGGCGACAACGTCCTCGTGCAGTACTCGGGCGTCCTGTGGGACGGCACCCCGTTCGACTCGAGCTGGGAGCGCAGCGAGCCGTTCACGGTCAGCTCGATCGGTCAGGCGCAGGTCATCGACGGCTGGAACGAGGGCCTCGTCGGCCAGAAGGTCGGCAGCCAGGTGCTGCTCGTCGTCCCGCCGGACAAGGGCTACGGCGACCAGGAGAGCGGCTCCATCCCCGCCAACTCGACGCTGGTGTTCGTCGTCGACATCCTCTGGGCCTCCTGACCCCAGACGCACGGCCCACGCTCCACCCGACCGCACCCTCGGTCCCCAGGACTCTCGTCCTGACGGGACCGGGGGTGCGTCGTTAGGGTGGGCCGCAGGTCGCCGACGATCATCGTGGGAACCACCCTCGCACCCGCCCGGCGGCCGGGGAGACGAGCATGGACCAGGCAACGACGCCCAGGATCCGCACCGTGGCCCTGGTGGGCGCAGCCGGTGCGGGCAAGACGACGCTCACCGAAGCCCTCCTGCACCGCGCCGGCGTGATCGCCCGGCCGGGCAAGGTCGAGGACGGCTCCACCGTGAGCGACCACGAACCCGAGGAGATCGCGCGCGGGATCTCGCTGACACTTTCGTCGGCACCGTTCTCGTGGAAGGCCCCGGACGGGCTGGCCTACGACGTCACCGTGCTCGACACCCCCGGGTCCGCGGACTTCGCGGGCGCCGTGGACGCGGCGCTGGCCGTCGCGGACCTCGCGGTCGTCGTGGTCAGCGCGGTCGACGGCGTGCAGGCCGGCACGCACGTCGCGTGGCGGCTCGCGGCCGAGGCCGGGGTGCCGCGGCTCGTCGTCGTGACCAAGGAGGACAAGGCGCGCGCGGACTTCCACCACGTGCTCGAGGACCTGCGCGCGCAGCTCGGGGACGGGTTCGTGCCGCTCGAGCTGCCGCTCGGCGAGGAGCACGCGTTCCACGGGGTCGCGGACCTGCTGTCGCAGGAGGGGCTCGAGTACGAACCCGACGGCAAGCACCACACCACCGCGCTGCCCGACGACGTGGCCGACGAGGAGCACCGGCTGCACGACGAGGTCACCGAGGAGATCGTGTCGCACGACGACGACGCGCTCGAGCGGTACCTGGGCGGCGACGAGCCCAGCGCGGCCGAGCTCGAGCGGTCGCTCGCGCACGAGGTGCGCGACCTCGAGGCGTTCCCCGTGCTGGTCGCGTCCGGTGCCACGGGCGTCGGCGTCGACCGCCTGGCCGACCTCATCTGCGAGCTCGGTCCCGACCCGTCCGACCGGCCCGCGCGCGTGCGCGCCGGTGAGACGTCGGTCGAGGTGTCCGTCGACCCCGCCGGCCCGACGCTCGTGCACGCGTTCCGGACCGTCGCCGACCCGTTCGTCGGGCAGGTCACGCTCCTGCGCGTGCTGTCCGGGACGCTGCGCCCCGGCGACCGCCTGCTCAACACGACGACCCGCACCGAGGAGCGCATCCCCGGTCTGTTCCGCCTGCGCGGCAAGGAGCACCTGCCGCTCGACGCGGCGCCCGCGGGCCAGGTGGTGGCCGTCGCGAAGCTGACGGCCACGCCCAGCGGCTCGCTGCTGGCGGAGAGGTCCGGACCGGGCGCCGCGATGTCGGCGCCCGCGCTGCGTCCGCGGCCGCCCGTGTACGGGCTCGTCCTGTCGCCCGTGACGCAGTCCGACGACGACCGGCTGTCCGCGGCGCTCACGCGCCTGGTCGCCGAGGACCCGACGCTCGTCGTCGACCGTTCGTCGGACCGGACCGTGCTGCGCGGCCTGGGTGACACGCACCTGGCTGTGGCGCTCGAACGGCTGTCACGCGTGTTCGGCGTCAACGTCAGCACCTCGCCCGTGCCCGTGGCGTACCGGGAGACCATCCGGCGCAAGGTCGAGGCCGAGGGCAAGATCAAGAAGCAGTCCGGCGGGCACGGGCAGTTCGCGGTCGCGCAGCTGCGGGTCGGGCCCGCACCGCACGGCGCAGGGCTCGAGTTCGTGGACTCGGTGGTCGGTGGCGCGATCCCGCGCAACTACCTGTCCGCGGTCGAGAAGGGCGTCGTCGAGGCGATGGCGCACGGCGGGCCGCACGGGCACCCCGTGGTCGACCTGCGCGTCGAGGTGTACGACGGCAAGGCGCACTCGGTGGACTCCTCCGACATGGCGTTCCGCACCGCCGCGGCCAACGGGGTGCGCGAGGCGCTGGCGGCCGCCGGCACGGTCGTGCTCGAACCGATCGACCACGTGCGCGTGACCGTGCCCGCCTCCGCGCAGGGCGACGTCATGGGTGACCTGTCCGGCCGGCGCGGCCGCATCACGGCGACCACGTCTCTCGACGACGGGACCGTGGTGATCGAGGCGGACGTCCCGCAGTCCGAGCTCACGCGCTACGTGCTGGACCTGCGCTCGCTCACCGGCGGCCGGGCCGAGCTCGAGGTGTCCCCGGGCACGTACGAGATCTGCCCCGACCACCTGGTCCCGAGCTGACGGGACCCGCCCCACGACCCGCGGGCCGGGCGTGCGGTCCCCTCCGACCAGCACGCCCGGCCCGACGTCTCACTCGCTCGCGATCGCGTCGAGCGCGCGCATCCGCGCCGCCCTGATCGCGGGCCACAGCGCCGCGACGATCCCCACGACGACGGCCAGCACGACCATCGTCCCGAGCCCGCCCCACGGCACGACGAGCTGGTCGAGACCCTCGTCGGAGTACACGGTCGGCAGCACGGAGGCGAGCCCCACGCCGACGACGAGCCCCACCACCGTCCCGAACAGCGCCGTCAGCACCGACTCGACGGTCACCGTCCCGGCGAGCTGCATCCGACCGAGGCCGACGGCCCGCAGCAGCCCGATCTCCCGGGTCCGCTCGATCACCGACAGCGCGAGCGTGTTGACGATGCCCAGCACCGCGATGATCAGCGACAGCCCGAGCAGCGCGTACAGGATCACCAGGAGCTGGTCCACCTGGTCGGCCATCTGGTCGACGAACTCGTCACGGTCCTGCACGGACACGACCACGTAGGGCGCGACCGCCGCGGTGACCGCGGCACGCAGGTCCGTCTGCGAGACGCCGGGGGCGGCGTCGAGCGCGACCGTGTCGATCATCTGCGCCTCGCCGGGGGCGAGCGCGTCGAGCACCGACGGCGTCACGACCACGGCGGACCCGAGCACCTGGCTCTCGAACAACCCCGCGACACGCAGCTCGCGCGTCCCGACGGCCGTCGTGACGATCATCGTGTCGCCCACCGCCCAGTCCTCACCGGCGAAGTCGGTGTTGAGCAGCGCGGTGTCGTCGGCGAGGTCGTCGGTCGAGCCCGCACTCACGTCGACGAGCAGCGTCGAGCCCAGCACGCCCTGCTCAAGAGAGATGACGCCCCCCGCGTCCTGCGGGGTCGGCGCGACGCCCGACGAGGGCGAGACGCCCGCGGACGTGAACGCGATCTCGACGACCTTGCCCACCTCGGGCAGCTCGCGCACGTCCTCGACGGCGCCCTTCGGGATGACGAACGTCGCCGAGCGCAGGATCAGGTCCGCGTTCGTCGAGCTCTCCACGACGCTCGCGACCGACGCCGACGCGGACGCCGCGATCACGGACACGGCACCGACGAGCGCCATGCCGATCGTCAGCGCACCCGCGGTGTTCGCGGTGCGGCGCGGGTTGCGGATCACGTTGCCGCGCGCGAGCCGGCCGATGGGCTTGAGCAGCGCGACGAACGGCGCGGCCAGGAAGCGCATCGCGGTCCGGGCGAGCGTCGGCGAGGCGACGAGCACCCCGACGAGCACGAGCGTGGCACCCACCCCGAGCAGCGCGTCGGCCGTAGCCGACTCGTGCTTGAGCGCGGCGGCCACGACGCTCGCGGCACCCGCGACGAGCACCGCGGTGCCGAGCACGCCGCGCATCCGCAGCGAACGCTCGTGCACGGTGATGTCGCCGCGCATCGCCTCGACGGGCGCGACCAGCGCAGCCGTGCGCGCCGGGAACGCCGCCGCCACCGCCGAGACGATGGTCCCGAGCACGAGGCAGCCGACGACCGTCGTCGTGCTGAGCGGGATGTCCGAGGCGAGGTCCATGCCCATGCCCGAGAGCACGACCCGCAGCAGCTCCACGAGGCCGAGCCCGCCGAGCACGCCCAGGCCCGAGCCGACGAGCCCGACGAGGGCCGCCTGCCCGACGACCACCGTGAAGACCTGCGCGGGCGAGGCGCCCACGGCGCGCAACAGCGCGAACTCCCGCACGCGCTGCCGCACCGACATCGCGAACGTGTTGGCGATGATGAACGCGCCGACGAACAGCGCGATCACCGCGAAGATCAGCAGGAACGTCGTGATGAACCCGAGCATCTCGGCGATGTCGGACTGCACCGCCTCACGCAGGTCGGTGCCCGAGACGGCCGACGCCTCCGCGCCGTTGTCGAGCTGCGGCAGCGCCGCGGTGATCGCATCGACGAGCGCCTGCTCGGACACGCCCTGGTCGGCGTAGACGGAGATCGTCGAGACCGTGCCCTGGGGCGCGAACGCCGCCTGCGCGACGGCCGGGTCGAGCATGACGATCGTCGCGCCGGCCATCGGGCCGCCCGCGTCGACCGAGCCGACGACCGTGACCTGGCGGACCTCGCCGCCGATCACCAGGTTCGTCGCGTCGCCCAGCGCGAGACCGGAGGACTCGAGCGTCGCCGTCTCGAGCGCGACCTCGTCGGGACCCGACGGCATCTCACCCGACACGAGCGAGAGGCTCGGGTCGTCCTCGTAGAACGCGAGACCGAACGACGGCGCCTGCGTGGACTGCACGGCGGTGCCGTCGGCACCGACCAGGACGACCGTGCCGGACACGTCCGGCAGTGCGAGGCTCACGCCGTCCACGCCGGCGACCTCGTCGGCCAGCTCGACCGGCACGGGGTTGCGGGCCTCGCCGACGCCGAAGCCGCCGTCACCACCGGCGACCTCGGTCGCGCCGCGCACGTACGCGTCAGCCGGTGCCGACGCCTCGACGATCCCGTTGAAGGTGCTCGACATCATGGTGCGCAGGCTGAACGTGCCCGCGACGAACGCGACCCCGAGGGCCACCGCGAGGATCGAGAGCAGGAAGCGCACGGCGTGCGCGCGGACCCCGCGGAGCGTGACGCGCAGCATCACCGCACCTGCACAGAGGCGGCGGCACCGGCCACGTCGGCGCCGGTCTCGTCAGCGCGGGTCTCGTCAGCACGGGTCTCGTCAGCGCGGGTCTCGTCGGCGTCGGCCTCGACCCGACGCGTCAGGGCGCCGAGGCGCTCCAGCACCGTCTCGGGCGTGGGTGCGCGCAGCTCGTCGACGATCCGGCCGTCGGCGAGGAACAGCACACGGTCCGCGTACGAGGCCGCGGTCGGGTCGTGCGTGACCATGACGACCGACTGGCCGAGCTCGTCGACGCTGCGGCGCAGGAAGCCCAGCACGTCACGCGCGGACGTGGAGTCCAGGTTACCCGTCGGCTCGTCGGCGAAGACCACCGCGGGACGGGTCACGAGCGCGCGGGCGCACGCCACACGCTGCTGCTGGCCGCCGGAGAGCTCGGCGGGCTTGTGCGACAGGCGGTCCTGCAGACCGACCGCACGCACCACCGCGTCGAGGTGGTCCTTGTCGACCGAGCGCCGCGCGATGTCGAGCGGCAGCAGGATGTTCTCGAGCGCGGTGAGCGTCGGGACGAGGTTGAAGGCCTGGAAGACGAAGCCGAGGCGGTCGCGACGCAGCTTCGTCAGGGCGCGCTCGGACATCGAGGAGACGGTCTCGCCGTCGACCATGACGGTCCCGGCGGTCGGGCGGTCGAGGCCGGCCATGCAGTGCATGAGGGTCGACTTGCCCGAGCCCGACGGGCCCATGGTCGCGGTCAGCTGGCCGCGCTCGAAGTCGACGTCGATGCCCGCGAGCGCGTGCACCGCGGTGTCGCCGCGGCCGTAGGTCTTGACGAGGCCGCGCGCCGAGGCGATGACGGCGGCAGGGTCCGGGGTAGAGGTCGGCGTGTTCACGTCCTTGATCTTTGCCCTCGGGACCCCCGCAGCGCGATCGGGTTTCCCCCCGGATCTGACCCTGAAGATGGTGGGGTTCTCCTCAGGGTGCCCCCTGGTGGACGAACGTCCTGGTCAGGGGGCGAAACAATGATCTGACCCGGGCCGACCCCGGCAGGGGTGGGCGGGCCGCACTACGGTGGCGGCATGGCCCGGTACCTCGAGGTGCATCCGCACGACCCGCAGCCGCGGCTCGTCGCGCAGGCCGTGGCGGTGCTGCGTGAGGGCGGCGTCATCGCCTACCCCACGGACTCCTGCTACGCCTTGGGCACGACGATGGGCTCGCACGACGGCGCCGACCGCATCCGCCACCTGCGGCACCTCGACGACAAGCACCACTTCACGCTCGTGTGCGCGGACTTCGCGCAGCTCGGCCAGCTCGTGCACCTCGACAACGCCGCGTTCCGCGCGATCAAGGCCGCGACCCCCGGCCCGTACACGTTCATCCTGCAGGCGACGCCCGAGGTGCCGCGGCGGCTCGCGCACGCCAAGAAGCGCTCCGTCGGCGTGCGCATCCCGGACCACCCCGTCACCGCCGCGATCGTGCGGGAGCTCGGCGAGCCGATCCTGTCGTCGTCGCTGCTCATGCCCGGTCACGACTGGCCCATGACCGAGGGCTGGCAGATCCGTGAGGAGCTCGACCACGAGCTCGACGCGGTCGTCGACGCGGGCGACTGCGGCACCACCCCGACGACCGTCGTCGACTGGACGTCCGGCGCACCCGAGGTCGTCCGTGAGGGTGCGGGAGACCCCGACAGGTTCCGGTGAGCGCGCCCCCGCCCCTGCCCGGGACGACGATCCCGCCCGGCGACCCGGACGCCGCGCGCTCCCCCGCGCTCGCCTCGCTCGACGCGGACGTCGTCGTCTGCCGGCGCTGCCCGCGGCTCGTCGCCTGGCGCGAGCAGGTGGGCCGCGAGCGCCGCGCCGCGTTCCGCGACGAGACGTACTGGGCGCGGCCCGTCCCCGGCTTCGGCGACGCCGAGGCGCGCATCCTCGTCGTCGGCCTCGCCCCCGCCGCGCACGGCGCCAACCGCACCGGGCGCATGTTCACCGGCGACCGCTCGGGCGACTTCCTGTTCGCCGCGATGCACCGCGTGGGCCTCGCGAACCAGCCGACGTCCACCCACGCCGACGACGGGCTGCGCCTCACCGGCATCCGCGCGACCGCCCCGGTGCGCTGCGCCCCGCCCGCCAACAAGCCCACGCCCGACGAGCGCCGCGCGTGCGCCCCGTTCCTCGCACGCGAGATCGAGATCGTCGACCCGCGCGTCGCGGTGGTGCTCGGTGCCTTCGGCTGGGCCGCGCTGCTCGACACCCTGCGCGACCTGGGGTGGGACGTCCCGCGGCCCGCGCCGCGGTTCGGGCACGGTGCCGAGACCGTCGTGCACCGCGGCGGACGCACCCTGACCCTGCTCGGGTGCTTCCACGTCAGCCAGCAGAACACCTTCACCGGACGCCTGACCCCCCAGATGCTCGACGACGTGCTGCGCCGCGCCCAGGTCCTCGCGCGCTCTTGAGCCCACCGCACTCGTCCCGCGGGCTGCGTGGTGCGGCGCCGGTGGTGGGCGTCGGTGGTGCGCGTGTCGGTGCTGCGGTGCACGCTGGGCGCCATGGAGATCTCGTTCGTCGCAGGCTTCGGCCCCATCACGCGTGACGCCGGCGCGCGCGCCTTCTGGTCGGCGGGCGGGCTGGGCATCCCCCTCGACGAACCCGCACCCGGGTACCTCACCAACGACTCGCTCGACGGCGTCAAGGCCTTCGCGCTGTGGCCGCTCGACCAGGCCGCCGAGTCGACCTTCGGCACGTCGCAGTGGCCCGACTCCCGCCCCGTGCCGCAGGCGTGGGTCGAGTTCGACGTCGCGTCGCACGAGGCGGTCGCCGAGGCCGCGGCCGAGCTCGTCGGGCTGGGTCACGAGCTGCTCCGCGAGGCGCACCTCGAGCCGTGGGGGCAGACCACCGCGCGGCTGCAGAGCCCGGAGGGCCTGCTCGTCGGGATCTCGCACACGCCCTGGATGCACAAGGCTTCCGCCGACGACGCAGACGACGAGACCGGCGACGACTCCGCCGAGGCCGCCCTCTCCCCCGGCCAGACCAGCTGACGACGACCGCCCGACCAGGCCGGCACAGCCACCGGCCGGGCACCGCTCTCGGCCCGGCAGGAGCGGTGCCCGACAGGAGCGGTGCCCGGCAGGCACGCTCACGCGTCGCGCAGGACCTCCGCGACGAACCGCGCGGACCGCTCGCGCAGCCCCGCGACGCGTGCGGCGAGGATCTGCTCGCGACGCCCCTCGGCGTCGTCGCCCGCCTCCGTGCGCGTCAGCGGACGCCGCACGTTGCGCGAGCACAGGAAGTGCGTGCAGATCAGCGTGCCGACGGTGTTGCCGCGACGGCCGGACGCGCCTGCTCGTCGTGCCACGTACAGGCTCACGTCGTCCGTCACGACGACGTCCTCGCACCACGCGCACACCGCATTGCGGCGGATGCGCTCCTTGGCGTCGGTCGAGCGCAGCAGCACGCCCGTGGGCGTGCCGTCGACGGGGACGACCGCGTACGCCACGAGCGGCGCCTTGCGGTCGCGCCAGCCGAGGTAGTCGAGGCGGTCCCAGTCGAGGGTGTCGAGCGCGGGGAGCACGGCCTGCGTGGCCTCGCGGCGGCTGGCGTTCACGAACGAGCTGCGGATCTGCTTCTCGGTCAGGGGTTCCATGGGTCAGGGTCTCCGGGGTGTGTTCGAGGTGCCACCGCACGCCGATCTCGGTCGTGCCTGCGCACGACGCGTCGGCGGCGTCGGCCGCCGGGTCGGGCTGCGGTGGTCGGGTCGAGTGCTGGACCTGCGTCGTCGGACCACTGAGCGTGCGTCCGTCGTCGACCGCGAGCGGCCGTCACACAGGACGCCTGTGCCTCGTCGATCCCGTGCTCGGCTGAGCCGCGCCTGTGGCGCGACGCCGACGAGGACCGGTACCGCGAAGGCTCTCGCTCGAGACCACGCTCGGACGAGAGATCAGACCCACCCAGACCAGCCCGGTCGGGCGGGCGATGAGACCCCGTGGAGATCAGGGGCGGTCGCCCTCGACTCGGGTGAGACGGGCTCGGTGAGATGAGGCTCGGTGGAGGTCAGACGCGGGGAGACGCGAGGCCTGAGCAGGCCGCAGCGGCCACCCCACAACCTGCGACGCCGTGCATCCGCGCTCTCCTCGTCGGTCCGCAGCCGACCACACCCCGTGCCCGACCGACGCCCCTCGGGCGCCCGGCTGCCCTGAGCAGCCAGCGTCCATTCTGCCCCACCCGCGCACCCTCTTATCCGGCCGGCCGGCCAGGAGCAGCGCGACTCGATCGTCAGGGTCGGTGCGGAGGGGGCGGGCGTCAGCACGGAGCGAGCACGTGGGGCGGTCGCGGGAATCGTGTCGGCGGTCGTCCCGTTGGGCCTGGCATGACGTTGACTGGCGAGTACGTCCCCAGCACCTCGGCCCAGACCCGCGACCAGGTCGAGCTCTACGAGTCCAGCGGGGGCACGAAGGGCACGACGATGCGCGGCCGCCCCGTCGTGATCCTGACGACCGTGGGTGCGTCGTCGGGCAAGCTGCGCAAGGCCGCGCTGATGCGCGTCGAGCACGAGGGCGAGTACGCGATCGTCGCGTCGCTGGGCGGCGCACCGCAGCACCCGTCCTGGTACCACAACGTCGTCGCGCACCCGCTCGTCGACCTGCAGGACGGTGCGACGAAGCGCAGCTACGTGGCCCACGAGGCGACCGGCGCCGAGCGAGACGAGTGGTGGGCCCGCGCGGTCGAGACCTGGCCGGACTACGACGAGTACACGAAGCGCACCACGCGCCAGATCCCGCTCTTCGTCCTCACCCCCACCGACTGACCCCACCGGACGCCCCAGGTGCCGGCCGCTGTCAGCCCAGGAGGAGGTGCCAGCCGCCGACGCCGATGACGCCGGCCAGGATCGGCGCGGCGACGGGGACCCAGCCGTAGTGCCAGTCCGAGCTGCCCTTGTGCTTGAGCGGGAGCAGCGCGTGGACGATGCGCGGTCCGAGGTCACGAGCGGGGTTGAGGGCCGGGCCCGTCGGGCCGCCCAGGCCCGCGACCAGGCCCCAGACCAGGAACCCGAGCGCGAGGTGCGCGAGGCCGGGCTCGTTCGTCGTGAGCGGTGAGTGCGTGATCGCCAGCGCGCACGAGAACAGCACGACCGAGCCGAGCAGCTCGTTCGAGAACCCGTTGAGTCGCGACCGTGCCGCGTTCACTGTCGAGAAGGTCGCCAGGATGTCGTCGGGGTCCTCGGTGAGGTCGTAGTACGGCTTGTGGGTCGCGACGATCGCGACCTGGCCGGCCATCGCGCCGAGCAGCTGGGCGACGACGTACGGCGCGACCTGCGACCACGGGAACAGACCCCACGTCGCGAGCCCGATCGTGAACGCGGGGTTGATGTGGTTCCCACTGATCCCGCCGAACATGAGCGCGGGGATCATCACACCGAACCCGTACCCCATGGCGATGAGGGACCACCCGCCGCGGTATCCCTTCGACCCCTTGAGGTGGACGTTCGCGACGGTGCCGTTGCCGAGGATGATCAGGATCGCGGTGCCGATGAACTCGCAGGCCAGCCGCGTCGGGAGGTCGAAGGACGGGTCCATGCCGCCCACTGTGGCAGCCACCGCTCGCCCGACCCGTGCACGCCACGCCCATGGGCAGGCTCACGTCCCGACGCGCGTCGGCCGCCGAGCCGCGACCCGACCCCAGCCCCGCCCTCCCCGGCGCCTTCCCCAGCGTGGTCGGCGGACCACCCCCGACCGTCCCCCGACGACGACGCTGGGTCGCGGTCCGGGTCGCGGTCCGGGTCGCGGTCCGGGACGGAAAGGGACGGGCAGAAGCGGAGCGGACGTGGGCCGGAGCGTGTGAGGGGGCGGGGCGAGAGGTCGGGGGCGAGAGGTCGGGGTGCGGCGGCGGGGGCGTGAGGGGTGGGCCTGGTGGGTGGCGTGGGCGGTGGTGCTCGTCGTCGGGCTCGTCGCGGGGCTGGGCGGTCCGGTGCTGCTGCGTGAGCGGGCGAGCGCGCGATACCCGGTCACCGCGGGAGACCTGGCGGCGGGCCGGGCGGCGCTCGCTGCGCTCGTCGTCGTCGAACCGAGCGCGTCGGCGACGTACGAGCGCGAGCAGTTCGGGGCGGCGTGGGCGGATGTCGACCGCAACGGGTGCGACACGCGCAACGACGTGCTGCGCCGCGACCTGGCCCCGGCGACGCTCGACGTCGACGGCTGCACGGTGCTCACCGGCGTGCTCGCCGACCCGTACACGGGCGAGCGCATCGCGTTCGCCCGTGGCGAGGACTCGGCGCTCGTGCAGATCGATCACGTGGTGGCCCTCGCCGACGCGTGGGCCCGCGGCGCCGCGGGCTGGGACCTGCGTGAGCGCGAGCAGTTCGCGAACGACCCTGCGAACCTGCTCGCGGTCGACGGGCAGGCCAACCAGGACAAGGGCGCGTCGGCCGCCTCCGACTGGCTCCCGCCCGACCCGGGCTTCGCGTGCGTGTACGCCTTGCGACAGGTCCGCGTGAAGGCCGCCTACGCGCTCACGGTCACGGCCGACGAGCGCGCGGCCCTCGACTCGGCGCTCGGCACGTGCGCCACGACCTGAGCGTCCCGGTGCGCTCAGGGGGTCGCGGTCGCCGCCGGGACCGGGACGTCGGTGCCCGAGGCCGTGACGCGCACGCCGTCGCTCTGCACGACCGCGTCGGTGAGCACCAGACCCTCGGGCAGGTCCTCGATCGGCACCTCGAGGTCCTGCAGGCGCGACGCGGCGTCGCCCGGCAGCGCGTCCACGTCGACCCGGACGCCCCCGACGCTCACGCTCTGCACGTCGACGAACAGGTGTCCCTCCTCGACGCGCGGCGTGAGCTCACCGGCGAGGTCGAGCCCGAGCACCTGCCCGCTCAGCCGCAGCGCGTCGTCGGCGACCTCGACCGCGAGCTCGAGCGAGGAGCGCTCGACGACGGCCTCCTGCAGCGATGCCGTCGGGATCGTCGCGTGCACCACGACCT
Source organism: Cellulomonas persica (assembly GCF_007989825.1). Taxonomy (GTDB): domain Bacteria; phylum Actinomycetota; class Actinomycetes; order Actinomycetales; family Cellulomonadaceae; genus Cellulomonas; species Cellulomonas persica. Next base: position 56,282 of record NZ_BJUA01000012.1, read on the forward strand.
CGTCGGCCCGGTACGGCGTGCTCGTCGAGATCCCGCGCGCGGTGATCGCCAGGTCGGTCATCGCGATCCCGCCGAGCGTCGCGCCGTCGACGGTCGCGTCGAGCCGGTCGAGCTCACCGGTCGCGAGCTGCGGGAGGAACGGGAACCCCCCGACGTCCACCACGGGGGTGCCGACGACGTCGTCGACGTTCTCGACGATCGCGTCGGACACCGTCTGCCGCGTCCGCTCGGCCGCGACCACGTCTGCGACGACCAGCCCGATCAGCACGACGACCAGCAGGGTGAAGCCGACCACCAGGCCGGTCCGTCGTCGATGCGTCGCCATGCGCAGACACGCTAGGTGAGGCGCCGCATGCGCGCCCGCGCAGGCCGGTCCGAGCCCAGCCCGGCGCCGCACCGCGCAACGGACGGCGGCGGCCGTGTTCGCCCAGGTCACGCCGCTCGCCACGGCACGCATCGCCGACCACTCAGGCGTGACTGCACCGTGACCGAAATGTGTGGCGAGCGTCACGTCCCGCGCCTAGCCTGGTGGTGAGTTCTGGACGAGGGACGCCCGATGACGTGGGTTCTGATGCTGGTGGTCAGCGCCGTGCTGCCGGCGCTTCTCTTCGGGATGGTGCTCGCGCTCTTCCCCGGTGAGGAGGAGACGCCGCGATGGCGCGCTGCGCTCGCACGGCGTCTCGAACGCTGGGCGCAGGCGGTGCGGCGTGAACCGCCCGTGACGACCGACCCGTTCGACGCCCTCTGGGTGCAGGACCGGCTGACCAAGGTCGCCGACCACGTGCGTCGGCTGGAGGGCGACACCCGCGGCTACGCCCGCGCCGAGCGGATCATCGCCTCGCAGCTCGCCTACGACCAGCTGCTCGCCAAGGCGTGCAACCTCGCGGGCGTCCAGGTGGTGCCGAGCCCGCTGGGCGACCCCGCGGAGCGGTTCCGCGAGGAGGTCGAGCTCGCCGAGCGCGGCTGGTCCTGGTGACGACCACCACGTGACCGGCTAGACCGAGCCGCGCGACGGTGGTACACCGCACCGGCACCGCGTGGCCGTCGCGCGCGGGCCGCGTGAGCCTCAGCCCGCGCGCACGGTCAGCGTGCTCGGACCGGCGGGCGTCCGACGGACCTCGATGCGGTCGGCGATGGTCTGCTTGAGCGCGTCGACGTGCGAGACGACCCCGACGACACGGCCGCCGGCACGCAGGCGGTCGAGCTCGCCGAGCACCTGGTCCAGCGTGTGCGCGTCGAGCGTGCCGAACCCCTCGTCGACGAACAGCGTGCCCAGGTCGATGCCGCCGGCCTCGGCCGTCACGACGTCCGCGAGCCCGAGCGCGAGGCACAGCGACACGTAGAACGTCTCGCCGCCCGACAGCGTGCGCGGGTCGCGCGCCTGCTCGGTGTGGTGGTCGAGCACGCGCATGGCCAGGCCGGTGCGCCGCGAGCTGACGTCCTCCTTGCGGTCGCTGCGCGTGAGCTCGTAGCGACCGTCGGACATCCCGACGAGCCGCGCGTTGGCCGCGGCGACGACGTCCTCGAAGCGGCGGACCAGCACGTACGTCGACAGCGAGAGCCCGTGGCCGTTGTCGGTCCCCGTCCCGCTCGCGAGCCCGGCGATCCGCAGCACCGGGGCGGCGTCGCCGAGCCGACGCGCGTGCTCCTCGACCGACTCGACCACCGACCGGGCCGCCTCCTGCGCAGCCCCGGCGCGCGAGACGGCCACGCCCGCGCGGCCCGCCGCGGTGCGCGACTGGTCGGCGGCGTCGCGCTCGGCCGCGACGGCGGCGGCCACGTCCGGGGCGACCGCCTCGCCGTCGACGACCTCGAGCGTCGCCAGCAGCGGCTCGCCGTCGAGCTCGCGCAGCCCGGTACGCGTCCGGTCGAGTGCGGTGTCGTGCTCGCGTGCCGCGCGCTCGAGCGCGAGCGCGTCGGCGTCGGGCAGGTCCGCCACGCGTGCGGCCGCCGCGTCGAGGAAACCGTGCTCGGTGAGGGCCTCGTCGAGCTCCGACGCGCGTCGCTGCAGGTCCAGCCCCGCGGCGACCGCGTCGTCGACGGCGCTGCGCAGGTCCGCGGCGACGGTGGCCCGCTCGACGAGCTCGGCGTGCCGGGCGGCGACGGTCGGGTGGTCGCCGCAGGCGCGCGCGACCTCGGCCTCCGCCTCGTTGAGCGCGTCTGCCCGCGCGTCGACCAGCATCGCGGCCTTCTCACGCGCGGTGTGCGCGACCGCGCGCTCCCGACGGCGCTGCTCGGTCGCGGCCGCGTGCGCGTCGATCTGCGCGCGCAGCCGCGTCACGTCGGCACCCGCCGCGCGCGCCGCCGTGAGCCGACGCTCCGCCTCGACGAGCTCGTGCCCCGCGTCGGCTGCCGTGACCCCGCCGGTCGCGTCGCGCGCGACCCCGACCTCGGACTCCAGGCCCGCGAGCACCTCACGCGCCCGGGTCAGCGCCGCCTCGGCACGCTGCCGTGTCTGCTCGGCGAGCGCGACCTCGTCCGCCGTGACGTGGTCGGCGTCGAGCGCGGCCGGTGCCGGGTGCTCGACGCTCCCGCACACGGGACAGCCCTCGCCGGGAACCAGTCCGGCCGCGAGCTCTCCGGCGAGCCCGGCGATCCGCGCGGCGCGCGCCGCCGCCTCACGCTCGACCGCGAGGAGGGCAACCTGCGCCGCCTGCTCGACGTCCGCCGCGGCGTGGTCCCGCCGCTCCAGCAGCGCCCCGAGCTGCACATGGGCCTCGACGCACTGCTTCGCGGCGCGCAGCGCGACCGCGAGCTCGGCCTCGTCCGCGGCCACGGCACGCGCGGCCTCGAGCGCCGACGTGAGCGCCGCGGCCTCGCCGGGTCGCGAGTCGAGCCACGCGTCGTGCGCGGCGAGCTCGGTCTCGTGGTTCTCGACCGCACCGCGCGCCCGGGTCAGCTCGAGTCGCAAGCTCTGCAGCGACGCCTCGACCCGCACCGCGTGCTCGAGGGCCGCGGCGGCACGCAGGGCGTCGTCGTGCGCGCCGACGAGCTCGGCACGTGCCGCCTCGCCGAGCCCGACCCACGCGTCGGGCCCGTCGGCGGGGTCCGGCAGCGCGACCAGCTCCGCGAGATCCGTAGGGGCGACGTCCCGCGCGGCTGCGAGCCCCTTGGCCGCCGCGTCCAGCGCGACCGTGGCGTCCTCGACCGCGCGCAGCTGCGGGCGCACGGCACGAGCGGCGCGCGCACGCAGCAGCCGGACCTGCCGGTCCGCGTGCGCCTGCGCCGCGTCCTCGAGCGTGGTGAGCTCGCCGCGCAGCCGGTCGCGCGTCGCGAGCAGGCGCGCCGTGCGCTGCGCGACCTCGGCGGCCGAGCTCGCTGCGGCGTGCGTGGCGGCGGCCGCATCGGCGTGAGCGCGCGCCAGCCGCGCGTCCTCGGCGAGCGCACCGAGCGGTCCGGCGAGCGCGGCCTCGACGTCGGGGGCGGCACCGCGCCCGACGAGCGCCGCGCCGACGGCCTCGTGCACGGGTGCGAGCGCGGTCTCGTCGAGCCCGGCGGCGCCCGCCAGGTGCGCCACGCGCTCCTCGACGGTCCGCCGCGTCGCCTCGGTCGCGCGGTCCGCCTCGCGGCGCATCTCGACGAGCCGCGCCTGCATGCGCTGGTAGACCTCCGTGCCGAAGATCTTCTGGAGCAGTGCGGGCCGCTCCTTCTCGGGGTCCGCACGCAGGAAGCGCGCGAACTCGCCCTGCGGCAGCACGATGGTCTGGACGAACTGCTCACGGTCCAGGCCCACGATGCGCTGGATCTCCGCACCTGCCTCGTCGAGACGCGGAGAGATCATCTCGCCCGCCGGCTCGTCGTCGGGCCCCACGCCACCGTCGGCGGCCAGCCGCCACAGCCGCACGGACGCCTGCTGCCGGACCGTGCCCGTGCCGCGCTTCTTGGCGCGGTCGAACGCGGGCGTGCGGCGCACGCGGAACCGCCCGGCCCCGACCTCGAACGTCAGGTCGACGAACGACTCCGTCTCGTCGTCGGCGTACGCCGAGCGCACCCGGTCGCCGCTGGACTCGGCCGAGGCGACCTTGCCGTACAGCGCGAACACCACGGCGTCGATCACGGTCGACTTGCCCGCGCCCGTGGGGCCCTCCAGCAGGAACAGCCCGGACGCGCCGAGCTCGGCGAAGTCGATCGTGTGACGGCCCGCGAACGGGCCGATCGCCTGGAGCGTGAGGGAGACGAGCTGCATCAGGCGCTCCGCTCCGCTGCCGCGGCGTGCTCGTACGCGGCGCGCAGCACCGCGAGCTCGTCGTCGTCCGGGGGCGATCCCGCGACGTGCGCCACGAAGTCGCACGCGACCTCGACGGGGTCGGCAGCGGACGTGACGGCGCGCAGCGTCGGCCCGGTCGCCGTCTCGGGCGGGCGGTGCTGCACGACGAGCGCGTGCGGCAGCCGGGCGCGCACGCGCGCGTACAGGTCCTGCGGCCGACGCTCGTCGGTCACGACGACCCGCACCCAGTCGTCGACGTGCGCCTCACCTGCCGCGCCGAGGACCTCCTCGAGCGTGCCGGTGACGTCCGCGAGCCGTCGCGGCACGGGCGCGGGCACGAGCTCGGTCCGCACGTCGTCGCCCGACAGGTCGACGAGCACCGACGACTTCGCGTGCCGCTGCTCGGAGAACGAGTACGCCAGGGGCGAGCCGCTGTACCGCATCGTCGTGCCGGCCGGGCCGGTGACGACCTGCGGACCGTGCAGGTGGCCGAGCGCGACGTAGTCCACACCGCCCAGCACGTCCGACGGCACGTGGTCGACCCCGCCGACCCGGATGTCCCGCTCGGACTCGCTCGCCACTCCCCCGATCACGAACGCGTGCGCCGCGACCACCGACCGCACCCGCCGGGCGCTCGAGCGCTCGGTGAGGTCGGCGCGCACCCGGGCCATCGCCGCGGCGGTCACGGCCTCGTGCGAGCGGGCGAGCGCGGGCGCGCCCGGCTCGACGAGCTGCGTGCGGACCGTGTCCGGGTCGAGGTACGGCAGGCCGTACACGAGAAGCTCGCGGCCCTCGGCGTCCGTGACCTCGACCGGCCGGTCGAGCCCCGCGACGCGTGTCCGCAGCGCCACCCGCTCGCGCATGAGCGCCGCGCCGAACCCGAGCCGCGTCGCGGAGTCGTGGTTGCCGGACGTGAGCACGACCGTCGTGAGCTCCGCGAGCCGCGCGAGCGTGTCGGACAGGAGCGTGACCGCCTCGACGGGTGGGATCGCGCGGTCGTACACGTCCCCCGCGACGACGACCGCGTCGACCTGCTCGGAGCGCACCACGTCGACCAGGTGGTCCAGGTACGCCGCCTGGTGGTCGAGCAGGTCGACCCCGTGCAGCGTCCGGCCCAGGTGCCAGTCGGAGGTGTGCAGCATCCGCATGCGGTGGACGGTATCCGCCGCGTCCGACACGACCGGGAACCGACAGGCGGCGGGCGGGACGCCCGTGCGCCTGCACCAAGTCTTCACGATTTCTCATCCCCCAGGGGGACCCCACGCGACCTGCGCAGACGCCAGGGTTGCTCCCAGTGCGACGGGAGACCCGGCCGACCCGGCGGGGCGTCGCACCTGATGACAGGGGGGTATCTCTCCATGAGCACTCGAACGCGCACGTCCGCCTTCGCGGCGCTCGTCGTCGCGGTGGCCCTGACGGGCTCCACGATGACCGCCGCCAACGCGGCCGGACCGGGCTCCGCGCCCGCGGCCGCACCCACGGCCGTGAAGGCCGACAAGACGAGCGCCAAGGAGGCTGCTCGCGTCGACTCCGTCACGGCCGACATCGACTGGTTCGACTGCACCAACGTCGTCGGACCCGGCGTGGACTGCGGGACCGTCGACCTGCCGCTGGACTACGACGACCCGACGGGCCCGACGACGTCCGTCGCGCTGCTACGCTCGCGCGCGACGCAGCCCACCAAGAAGCTCGGCACGCTGTTCGTGAACCCCGGTGGCCCGGGCGGCTCGGCGGTCTCGATGGCCGCGAGCGCCGAGTACTTCCTGCCGCCGGACATCATCAAGCGCTTCGACGTGGTCGGCATCGACCCGCGCGGCACGAACTTCAGCGACAACGTCGCCTGCTGGCGCAACCTCGGCGAACAGACGAACGCCCTGCTGCCGCTCAACGAGCACGCCTACCCGGTGTCCGTCGCCGAGCGCACCGACTTCATCAACGCCTCGAAGGCGTTCGGCCAGGCCTGCTCGACCACGGGCCAGCCGCTGTCGGCCTCCATGTCCACCGCGAACGTCGCGCGTGACATGGACGTCGTGCGCCGCACGCTCGGCGACTCGAAGCTCACCTACCTGGGCTTCTCCTACGGCACGTACCTCGGCAACGTGTACGCGAACCTCTACCCGGACCGCGTGCGCGCGATCGTGATCGACGGCGTGGTGGACCCGGCCGGCTGGCAGGGCCGCTCCGCGACCGCGAACATCCCGCAGACGCAGCGCATCGCCTCGGGTGACGGCGCCTGGAAGGCCCTGCGTGAGATCCTCACGCGCTGCGGGAAGAAGGGCCCGAAGTACTGCCACCTCGCACAGCGCAGCTCCGACCCGAAGGCGCTGTTCGACAGGTTCTCCAAGAAGCTCAAGGCCACGCCCATCGACCTGGGCGACGGCTGGGTGCTCGACTACCCGACGGTGATGTCGCTGCTGCTCAGCGACCTCTACAGCAGCGACGCGTGGGTCTGGGTCGACATGGACATCGACGCCCTGATCGAGCTGCAGAGGAACCCGGTGACGAGCGCCGAGCGCAAGGCGTGGAACGCCGCGAAGAAGCACCTCACGAAGCGCTTCAAGGACTTCGAGGACCTGAAGTCGGCCGACGAGCGCAAGCTCGCCCAGCTCGCGAAGGCGCCCGGGTTCTCCTACCCGTACGACAACAGCCCCGAGGCGTTCCAGTCGGTCCTGTGCACCGACGGCCTGAACCCCGCCGACGCGTCCGCCTGGGTCCAGGCGGGCCGGAACGCGGAGACGACCGGTGGCGGCTTCGGCCAGCTGTGGACGTGGGCCTCGTCGCCGTGCGCGTCGAAGACGTGGACCGCCAAGGACGAGGACTCCTACCGCGGCGGCTTCTCGGCCGCCACGTCCGCCCCGGTCCTGGTCATCGGCAACAAGTGGGACCCGGCGACCAACTACCGCGGCGCGTACAAGGCCGCCAAGCTCCTGAAGAACTCGGCGTTCATCTCGAGCGACAGCTGGGGCCACACCGCGTACGGCTCCTCGACCTGCGTCGACACCGCCGTGACGAACTACATCATCAGCGGCAAGGCCTCGTTCACGACGAAGACCTGCAAGGGTGCGCAGCCGTTCGCCTGGAAGATCGACTCGGGTGAGTCGGAGTCGGTGAGGCTCGGTCACGTCAAGGGCCGCGCGCCGATCACGCCGCCGGTCCCGGGCAGCCTCCCGCACCTGTGAGGCACCTGATCAGGGCCTCATGAGGGCCTGACGGATCCCGACGGGGGTCGCGACGTCCGCGTCGCGGCCCCCGTCGTGCGTCTGCGTCCGGGACGGGCACGACGCGCGTCGTGGTTCAGTCCGTCGCGGCGTCCTGCGTGACGTCGGCGACGGTCGCCCCCAGGGCGCGCGCCAGCTCGTCGCCGTCCACGGTCGCGGCCACCCCGTGCGCACCCGCACCGATCGAGACCCGCCGACCCCGCACGCGCTCGTCGGCCAGCACGGGCCACGCCGTGATCGAGCCGAACGGCGTGATCGTCCCGCGCTCGTACCCGGTGACGTCGAGCGCGGTCGCCGCGTCCGGCAGCGACAGCCGGGACACGCCCAGCAGCGCGCGCAGCTTGGGCCACGAGATCGCGCGGTCGCCGGTGACCAGCACGAACAGGTAGTCGTCGTCGCCGCGCCGCACGACGAGGGACTTCACGATGTCCCCCGGCGTGACCCCGCGCACCTGCGCGGCCTCCTCGAGCGAGCGCACCGGCCCGTGCTTCGTGATCTCGAACTCGATCCCCGACGCCTCGAGCGCCTCGAGCGCCCGGCGCTCTCCGTCCAGCCCACCCATGACCCCACCTCACCACACGGTCCGGGCCCACGCGACGGCCGGCGAGCAGCGGCCCGCCACGGGCCCGTCGAGCCGGGCCGACGAGAATGCGCGGGCGCTCGTGGCGACAGACCTGGGAGGATGGGACGTCGTGACCACCGACCAGCCCCAGCACCCGGACCGCGCGGACAGTCCCCGCCGCGCGCCCGGTCGCCCGGGCGAACCGTCGGCGCAGCGCCGCCCACGGCGTGGTGCGGCCCGCCGGGCGGACGGGGGCACGGAGCAGCAGGGCACGGGCGCGGCACGACGAGCACGCGCGGCCCAGGCCCGTGCGGCCGCCGTCCTCCCCCCGATCACCTACCCCGCCGAGCTGCCGGTCAGTGCGCGCCGCGAGGACATCGCCGCCGCGATCCGCGACCACCAGGTCGTCGTCGTCGCGGGTGAGACCGGCTCGGGCAAGACGACGCAGCTGCCGAAGATCGCGCTCGAGCTCGGCCGCGGACGCGCGGGGCAGATCGGCCACACCCAGCCGCGGCGCATCGCGGCGCGCAGCGTCGCCGAGCGCATCGCGCAGGAGGTCGGCACGCCGCTCGGCGAGCTCGTCGGGTACCAGGTGCGGTTCACGGACACCTCGAGCGAGCACACGCTCGTCAAGGTGATGACCGACGGCATCCTGCTCGCGGCGATCCAGCGCGACCCGCTGCTGCTCGCGTACGACACGCTGATCATCGACGAGGCGCACGAGCGGTCCCTCAACATCGACTTCCTGCTCGGGTACCTCACGCGTCTGCTGCCGCACCGCCCGGACCTCAAGGTGATCATCACCTCGGCGACGATCGACTCGGCGCGCTTCGCACGGCACTTCGCGAGCGCCCCGACGCCCGAGCACCCCGAGGGTGTGCCGGCGCCGGTCGTCGAGGTCACGGGCCGCACGTACCCGGTCGAGGTGCGGTACCGCCCGCTGTCGCCGGACGCGCTGGGCGTCGGCGACGAGGACGACCTCGACGAGCCGGACGAGCGCACCGGTCGCCGCGCCCCGTCGTCGCCCCGGGGCGACGCGCGGGGACGCGGTGCACGCGCGTCGGCCGCGGCCTCGTCGTCCCGTGGACCTGCGCGTCAGCCCGTCCGCGAGCGCGACCTCATGACGGGCATCACCGAGGCGGTCGACGAGCTGTGCGCGCAGGGGCCGGGCGACATCCTGGTGTTCCTGTCCGGCGAGCGGGAGATCCGTGACGCGGCCGACGCGCTGCGCGCCTCGCTCGGCACGCGCGTCACCGACCCACGCCACCCGCAGGCCGTCGAGCTGCTGCCCCTGTACTCGCGGCTGTCCGCGGCCGAGCAGCACCGCGTGTTCGCGTCGCACCCGGGCCGCCGCGTGGTGCTCTCGACGAACGTCGCGGAGACGTCGCTGACCGTCCCGGGCATCCGGTACGTGGTGGACCCGGGTACCGCGCGCATCAGTCGCTGGTCGAAGGCGACGAAGGTGCAGCGGCTGCCGATCGAGCCGATCAGCCAGGCGTCGGCGAACCAGCGCTCGGGGCGGTGCGGCCGTGTGGCCGACGGCATCGCGATCCGGCTGTACTCGCAGGAGGACTTCGAGCGTCGCGACCGGTTCACCGAGCCGGAGATCCTGCGCACGTCGCTCGCGTCCGTGATCCTGCAGATGATCGCGGTGGGCGTCGCGGCGACCCCCGAGGACGTCGTCGACTTCCCGTTCGTCGACCCGCCCGACGTGCGGGCGGTGCGCGACGGCGTGCAGCTCCTGACCGAGCTCGGCGCGATCGAGACGGGCCCCGACGGGACGCGGCTCACCGAGACGGGCCGCGCGCTCGCGCTGCTGCCGGTCGACCCGCGGCTCGCGCGCATGGTCGTGGAGGCCGCGCGGCACAGGGTGCTGCGCGAGGTCGTCGTCGTCGCGGCCGCCCTGTCCATCCAGGACCCGCGCGAACGGCCGGCCGACGAGCGCGAGAAGGCCGACGCGCTGCACGCGCGGTTCGCCGACCCGACGTCCGACCTGCTGTCCTACCTCAACCTGTGGACCTACCTGCGCGAGCAGCAGCGCGAGCTGTCCGGCAACGCGTTCCGCCGGCTGTGCCGCAGCGAGCACCTCAACTACCTGCGCGTGCGTGAGTGGCAGGACGTGGTGACGCAGCTCAAGGACCTGGCCAAGCAGCTGCCGGGGGCGGACCGTTCACGGGGCCGCGGCGAGCTCGGCACGGCGGAGCCGGCTCGGCAGTCCGGACTGCCGAGCTCGCGCGAGACTGCCGAGCTCGCCGGGGGCGCACCCGCCGGCGCCGCTCCCGGCGGGACCTCGGGCCAGGCCGACGAGCAGGCGGGCGGCGGGCCGCGGCGCGGCGAGCTGCGCCAGGAGTGGGACGCCGACGCGATCCACCGCTCGGTGCTGTCCGGGCTGCTCTCGCACGTCGGCATGCAGGAGGCCACCGAGGTCGCCGCGCCTGCTCGTCGTGGCGACAAGCGCCCCCAGGGCAAGCCCGACCGCCGCGGCCGCAACGAGTTCCTGGGCGCGCGCGGCGCGCGGTTCGCGATCTTCCCCGGCTCGGGCCTGGCCAAGAAGCCGCCCGCGTGGGTCATGGCCGCCGAGCTCGTCGAGACGTCCCGCCTGTGGGCGCGCGACGTCGCGCGGATCGACCCCGCGTGGGCCGAGGAGCTCGGCGCGCACCTGGTCAAGCGCACGTACTCCGACCCGGCCTGGTCCACCAAGCAGGGCGCCGCGACGTGCACCGAGCGTGTGCTGCTGTACGGGCTGCCGGTCGTCGCGGGGCGTCGCGTGCTGTACGCGAAGGTCGACCCGGAGGCCGCGCGCGAGCTGTTCATCCGGCACGCGCTCGTGCAGGGCGAGTGGACCACGCACCACCAGTTCTTCCACGAGAACCGGCGTCTGCTCGCCGAGGCGGGCGAGCTCGCCGCCCGCGCGCGCCGCGCGGACCTCCTGGCGGACGAGGACGAGCTGTTCGACTTCTACGACGAGCGGGTCCCGGACGACGTCGTCTCCGCACGGCACTTCGACCAGTGGTGGAAGACCGCGCGCCGCCGCGACCCGGACCTGCTCACCTTCTCGCGCGAGCTGCTCGTCTCGTCCGACGCCGGCGCGATCGACGAGTCGTCGTTCCCGTCGCGCTGGCCGCAGGGGGACCTGTCGCTCCCGCTGACCTACCAGTTCGAGCCGGGCACCGAGGCCGACGGCGTCACCGTGCACATCCCGCTCGCGCAGCTCCCCCGGCTGACCCCCGACGGGTTCGGCTGGATGGTCCCGGGTCTGCTCGACGAGCTCGTCGTCGCGACGATCCGCGCCCTGCCCAAGCCCGTGCGCGTGCAGCTCGTCCCCGCACCCGACGTGGGCAGCGCTGTCGCGCAGTGGCTGCGCGCGCACACCGCGTCCTGGTCCGACACGGTGCGCGCGGGCGATGCCGCGCCCTCGTTCCACGACGCGTTCCGCTCCGCCGTCCGGGCCGTGCGGGACGTCGACGTGCCCGCGGACGCGTTCGACGACGAGCGCCTGCCCGCGCACCTGCGGATGACGTTCCGGGTCGTCGGCGACCGTGGTGGAGTGGTCGACGAGGGCAAGGACCTCGCCGCGCTGCAGCACCGGCTCGCCGACCGCGCGCAGGACGCCGTCGACACCGCCGTCAAGGCCGCGCTCCGGCAGGCCATGCGCGAGGCGGGGCTGACGACCGAGCCCGCGCGTCCCACGCCGCGGGGTCGCGGCCGCGACTCCGTCGAGGGTGCGGCCCCGGGTGCGTCGGGCGCGGACGCGGGCCGCACCTCGTCGGGAACGGGCTCGTCGGGAACGGGCTCGTCGGGAACGGGCTCGTCGGGAACGGGCTCGTCGGACGTGGCGACGCTCGCCGAGAGCGTGACGCGGACGGGCCTGACGACCTGGCCCGACGAGCTGACGCTCCCCGAGGTGGTCGAGGTCCGGTCGGGAGCGACGATCGTGCGCGCGTACCCGTCGCTCGTCGAGGAGCGCGCCGGCGGGGCGTCCTCGGTGTCCGTCCGGACCCTGGCCGACGAGTCCGCGCGGCCCGCCACCGCGCGCGCCGGGCTGCGCCGCCTGCTCCTGCTCGACGTCGGGCTCCCGGCAGGCCGTGTGACGTCCCGGTGGACGGGTGCGCAGGCGCTCGCGCTCGCCGCGAACCCGTACCCGAGCCGCGAGGCGCTCGTCGAGGACGTGCAGCTCGCCGCGATCGACGCGCTCGTCGACGAGCACCTGCGCACGCGCCCGGCGGACGACGGCCGCTCGCCCCAGCACATCCGCACGCCCGCCGACTACGCCGCGCTGCGCACCTACCTGCGCGACCTGCTCGAGGACCGCGTGCACGCGCTCGTCGGGACGCTCGTGGACGTGCTCACCGCGTGGCGCGAGCTCGAGGTCGAGCTCAAGGGCACGACCAGCCTCGCGCTGCTGGCCACCGCGTCGGACGTCCGGGCCCAGGCCGCGGGGCTGGTGCACGCGGGCTTCGTCGTCGAGACCGGGACGCAGCGCCTGGTGCACCTGCCGCGCTACCTGCGGGCGGCGCGCTACCGGTTGGCGAAGGCCGCCGAGAACCCCGCGCGCGACGCGGACCTCGCGTGGCAGGTCCACGACCTGGAGAACGCGCTCGCGGCCGCGGCGGGGGCCGACCCGGCGCAGGTCGCGGCGGTGCGGTGGCAGCTCGAGGAGCTGCGCGTCAGCCTGTTCGCGCAGCAGCTCGGCACGCCCACGCCCATCTCGCCCCAGCGCATCCGCAAACAGCTCGCCACCCTCACCTGACCCAGGCGCGCTCCGGCCGCCGCACGCCAGGCCCGGATCACCAGTGGGGCGCGACACCCCCAGCGCTGCGATCGAGCGCGCGCGGTCGGCCGGCTGACCCGTCGTCGTCCACAGGTCACGGCGCAGGGCTCCCGCGTGTGGGCGTGGCACGGCAGACTCCCCCGCATGGACGACACTGCGACGGTCGGCACCCCGCCCGCCCCACCAGCCCTCGCCGAGCCGACAGGTGCCGTGCCGACGGACCGGCCCGTCGTGGTCGGGCGGTGCTTCGGCGACGGGGACCCGCTGTACGAGCGGTATCACGACGAGGAGTGGGGCGTCCCGGTGCACGGCGAGGAGGCGCTGTTCGAGCGCATCGCGCTCGAGGGGTTCCAGTCCGGTCTGTCGTGGATCACCGTGCTGCGCAAGCGTGAGTCGTTCCGTGCGGCGTTCGCGGGCTTCGACCCGACCGTGGTCGCCGGGTACGACGAGCACGACGTCGAGCGCCTGCTGGGCGACGCAGGCATCGTGCGCAACCGGCAGAAGATCGAGGCGACGATCGCCAACGCGCGGGCCCTGCTCGCGCTGCACGAGTCCGGCCGGACGCTGGACACGTTGTTCTGGTCGTTCGCACCCGACCGCACGCAGCGCGTCCGGCCGACGACGTGGGCAGACGTGCCGGCCGCGACCGCCGAGTCGCGGGCGCTCGCACGCGAGCTCAAGTCGCTCGGGTTCCGGTTCGTCGGCCCGACCACCGCGTACGCGGCGATGCAGGCGTGCGGGCTGGTCGACGACCACCTGGCGTCCTGCCCCTCGGCGGCGTCGACCGCCTGAGCAGCACCGTCGCTGCAGGGCACCGTGGCCGGCCGACGGTGAGAAGTAGTTGCCCTGGGAGACAGGCTCCGGTGCACCGTCCGAACGGAGGTCGAGCGCCCGGGTGCTCCGCGCGGGTGAACGGCGCGCCGGGACTTCGCCTCGTCGAGGCGCGCGGCTACAGTTCCGCGCATGACCGACATGCCCGAACCCGACGCCCGGCTCGACGCCGTGCTCGGCGCTCGGGAGGCCCTCGGTGAGGTCCAGGCGCCGGACGCCAACGTCCTCGAAGCCGTCGAGGCCGGCCTGCTCTCCTTCGGCGCCGGCGCTCTGACCTGGGGCGAGATCCCCCACCAGCGGCCGCGCCCGCTCGCCTGACCTTCGGCTCCGGCGGCGCGACCGCTCCTGCCGTCCTCCAGGCCGGCTACCCGGCGGCACGCGGCGGCCCCGCCCGGTGTCCGCTCCGCGACCCTGCCGTCTCGCCACGTGAGAAATCGTGGTCAGCATGTGGGCTCCCGGCCTACGATCCCGTCAACCATCCAGAGCGGCCGAGAGACCTGGCTCGTCGACGCCGCAGCAACCCCCCTCCGCGACGAGGGTGTGGGTGCTTCCGCCAGGACCGATGGAGTCGAGATGTCGCAGACCCTGTGTCTGATCGGACCGCTGGCGTGAGCGCCGCGACCGTGCACCCGCCCGTGGCGCAGCCGCGGCCCGCTGGAGCGCCCGCCGACGGCGCGAGCGGCGAGCCGCGCACGAGCGCCTCGTCCGGCACCCACGTGGCGCCCGAGCCGCGCCCCCTGGGCACGCTCGACCGCCCGACGCTCTCGTTCGAGTTCTTCCCGCCCCGCAACCCGCAGGCCGCACCGCGTCTGTGGGAGACCGTGCGCCAGCTCGAGTCGCTCCACCCGGACTTCGTCTCGGTGACGTACGGGGCGTCGGGCAAGACGCGGGAGACCTCGCGCGCGTTCGTCTCGCGCCTGCTGCGCGAGACGTCGTTGTCCCCCATCGCGCACCTCACGTGCGTGGGGACGAGCCGGGACGAGATCACGACGATCGTCGAGGAGTTCCTCGACGAGGGCGTGCGCTCGTTCCTCGCGCTGCGCGGCGACCCGCCCGCGGGCCAGACCGACTGGCAGGCGCACCCCGAGGGCCTGGAGACGGCGAGCGAGCTCGTCGGGCTCCTGCGGGACATCGAGTCCCGCCGCTGCGGCGCGAGCCCGGCGCAGGCCGTGCGCGCCCGGGTCCGTCCGCTGTCCGTCGCGGTCGCCGCCTTCCCGCGCGGCAACGCAGCGACGGGCGGCACGCGCGCGCAGGACGTCGCGTCCCTGCTGGCCAAGCAGGAGGCCGGCGCGGACTTCGCGATCACGCAGGTGTTCTACGACGCCGAGGCGTACCTGGGCCTGGTGGCCGAGGCGCGCGACGCGGGCGTCGTCATCCCGATCATCCCGGGCATCATCCCGCTCACCGACCCCGCCCGGCTGCTGCGCACGCAGGAGCTCACGGGCGTCCCGGTGCCGCGGGACCTGCTGGACGCGCTGGGCGCGGCGGACGACCCGCTGACGCAGCACCGCATCGGCACACGCGCGGGCGTCGACCTCGTCAAGGGCATCCTCGACGGCGGCGCACCCGGCGTGCACGTCTACACGTACAACAAGCACGAGGCCGCGCTCGACCTGCTCGAGGGCGCGCAGCTGGACGGCAAGGCCCGCTGACGCGGCCCGTCCACGTCCCCCGAAACCCCGCACCACCACGACACGAAGGCTGGACCCTGATGAGCGAGACCCCGCAGTTCCCGACCGGCTCCGTGCTCGGCTACCCGCGCATCGGGCCGCGCCGCGAGCTCAAGAAGGCCATCGAGGCGTTCTGGGCCGGCCGGTCGACGGCCGACGAGGTCGAGGCGACCGCCGCGCAGCTGCGTCGCCGCACGCGCGACCGCCTCGTCGAGCTGGGTCTGCCGAAGGATGCGCCCGCGATCCCGAGCGCGTTCTCGTTCTACGACCACGTGCTCGACGCGAGTGCGGTCGTCGGCGCGATCCCCGCGCGCTTCGCGGACCTCGTCGGCGAGGACGGCTCGCTCGACCTCGCGGGCTACTCGACGGTCGCGCGCGGCCGCGGCGACGACCTGCCGCTCGAGATGACCAAGTGGTTCGACACGAACTACCACTACCTCGTGCCGGAGATCGGCCCCGAGACCGAGTTCCGCTACGTCGGCACGCGCCCCGTCGCCGAGTTCGTCGAGGCGCTCGCCGACGGCGTGCTCACGCGTCCGGTGATCGTCGGCCCGGTGACCTACCTGGCGCTCGCGAAGGCGACCGAGGGCGCGCCGAAGGACTTCGCGCCGATCGACCGCCTGCCCGACCTGCTCCCGGTGTACGCGGACCTGCTGCAGGACCTCGCGGCCGCGGGTGCCACGTGGGTGCAGCTCGAGGAGCCGGCGCTCGTCTCGGAGAGCATCGAGGTGCCGGTCGAGCGCCTGCTCGCCGCGACCGTCGAGGCGTACCGCGCGCTCGCCACCGAGCTGGCCCGCCCGCAGCGTCCCGCGATCTTCGTCGCCGCACCGTACGGCGACCTGGGCGCGGCGCTGCCGGTGCTCGCCGCGACCGACGTCGAGGCGATCGGCCTGGACCTCGTCAAGGGCTCGGTCCCGACCGAGGCCGTCCCCGGTCTGGAGAACAAGACGCTCGTCGCCGGCGTGATCGACGGCCACAACATCTGGCGTGCGGACCTCGACGCCAAGCTGCAGGTCCTCGAGCAGCTCGAGGTGCTGGGCGCTGGTGCCGTCACGGTCGGCACCTCGACGTCGCTGTTCCACGTGCCGCACGACACGGCCGACGAGCCGGGCCTCGACCCCGCGCTGAAGAGCTGGCTCGCGTTCGCCGACCAGAAGGTCGTCGAGGTCGTCACGCTCGCCGAGGGCCTGTCCGAGGGCCGCGAGGCGATCCACGAGCAGCTGCTCGCCGCGACCGACGCCGTCACGTCGCGCCGTGGCGCGCCGGGCGTCGTGCGGCCCGAGGTGCGCGAGCGCACGGCGGCGCTCACCGACGACGCGTTCCAGCGCGGCGACTTCGACGAGCGCAAGATCGCCCAGGCGGCGCGTCTCGACCTGCCGCCGCTGCCGACGACGACGATCGGCTCGTTCCCGCAGACGCCCGAGATCCGCAAGGCTCGCGCGGCGCACGGCAAGGGCGAGCTGACCGACGAGCAGTACGTCGAGGAGATGAAGGCGGAGATCCGCCGCGTCGTCGAGCTGCAGGAGCGGATCGGCCTGGACGTGCTGGTGCACGGCGAGCCCGAGCGCAACGACATGGTCCAGTACTTCGCGGAGAACCTCGACGGCTTCGCCGTCACGCGCAACGGCTGGGTGCAGTCGTACGGCTCGCGCTGCACGCGTCCGTCGATCCTGTGGGGCGACGTGTCGCGCCCGAAGCCGATCACCGTCGACTGGACGACGTACACGCAGTCGCTCACCGACAAGCCGGTCAAGGGCATGCTCACGGGCCCGGTGACGATCCTCGCGTGGAGCTTCGTGCGCGACGACCAGCCGCTGCGCGAGACCGCCAACCAGGTGGGCCTGGCGCTGCGCGACGAGATCGCGGACCTCGAGGCCGCGGGCATCGCGGTGATCCAGGTCGACGAGCCGGCGCTGCGTGAGCTGCTCCCGCTGCGCGAGGCGGACCACGCCGACTACCTCGACTGGTCGGTGCGCTCGTTCCGGCTCGCGACCTCGGGCGTGCGCTCTGACACGCAGATCCACACGCACCTGTGCTACTCGGAGTTCGGCCAGATCATGGGCGCGATCGACGGCCTCGACGCCGACGTCACGTCCATCGAGGCCGCGCGCTCGAAGATGGAGATCCTCGGCGACATCGCGGCGGCGGGCTACCCGCGCGCGGTCGGCCCGGGCGTCTACGACATCCACTCGCCGCGCGTCCCCTCCGAGGAGGAGGTCACCGAGCTGCTGACCGACGCGGTCAAGGCGATCGCGGTCGACCAGCTCTGGGTCAACCCGGACTGCGGCCTCAAGACGCGTCGCTACGAGGAGGTCACGCCCTCGCTCGAGCGCATCCTGGCCGCGACCCGCACGGTCCGCGCCACGCTCTGACGCACGTCGCGAACGGGTCGGTCCCCCTCACGGGTGGGCCGGCCCGTTCGTCGTCCCGGGCGCACGCCGACACGACGGCCAGGTCAGAGGTCGGACGATGCGCGGGATCCCCGGCGCTCAGGCGCCCTTGAGGATCAGACGCATGATCTCCACGTCGCGGGCCGCGGCGACGCGCGCGAGCGCCGACGACGTGAGGAACACCGACCACCACTCGGGCGTCCCGAGCTCGGGCGGCAGCGTGCTCGCGTCCATGGGAGACGACCGCAGCGGTGAACCGGACGCCTGGGGCGCTGCCTGGGGACAGGGCGGGATCGCCGGTTGGGTAACGTCGCGGGGGTGAGTCTGTTCGACGTGCCCCTCGACGAGCTGCGCAGCCGCACGAGCCAGAAGTGGCGGCGCTACCCCGCGGACGTGCTGCCGCTGTTCGTCGCCGAGATGGACGTGCGCCTGTGCGAGCCGGTCCAGCGCGCGCTCGCCGACGTCGTGCGCCGCGGCGACACGGGCTACCCCGCGGACCGGCCGTACCAGGAGGCGTTCGCGGGGTTCGCCGAGCGACGCTGGGGCTGGACCGTGGACCCGACGACGATCGCGCTCGTGCCCGACGTCATGCAGGGTGCGGTCGAGGTGCTGTCGTTGCTCACCGACCCCGGGGACGCGGTCGTCATCAACCCGCCCGTGTACCCGCCGTTCCGCGACTTCGTCGAGCGCTCGGGGCGGCGCGTGCTCACCGCCGACCTCGGCGAGGACAGCCGGCTCGACCTCGCGACGCTCGACGCCGCGTTCACGCGGGCGCGCGCCGACGGGCGTCGTGCCGGGTACCTGCTGTGCCACCCGCACAACCCGACGGGCGTGGTGCACACCCGCGACGAGCTGCGCGCGGTGGGCGAGCTCGCGGCACGGCACGGCGTGCGCGTGGTGTCCGACGAGATCCATGCGCCGCTCACGCTCGACGGCACGTTCGTGTCCGCGACGACCGTGATCCCCGACGCGATCGCGCTGCACTCGGCGTCGAAGGCGTTCCACCTGGCGGGGCTCAAGGCGGCCCTCGCGGTGCCCGGCCCCGAGGCACTGGCCGACCTCGCGCGGCTCTCCGACCTGGTCTTCATGGGCGTCGGGCACGTGCCGGTGCTCGTGCACGCGGCCGCGCTCACCGAGGGCGACACCTGGCTGGACGCGCTGCGCGGCTCGTTGCGCGAGAACCGCGCCCACCTGCGCGGGCTGCTGGACCAGCACCTGCCGCTCGTCGGCTGGGTCCCCGGTGCCGCCACCTACTTCGCGTGGCTCGACCTGCGCACCCAGGTGCCGGACGACCCCGACCCGGGCCGCCGCCTGCTGAAGGAGGCGCGCGTGGCGCTCAACCCGGGACCGACGTTCGGCTCACCGGGCACCGGTCACGTGCGGCTCAACTTCGCGACGTCCCCCGCGATCCTCACCGAGGCGATCGGCCGCATCGCCTCGGTGCTGGCCTGAGGGTCGCCCCTCGCGGGCCGGCTGAGGGGCGGGCGCGGTCAGGTCCCGTGCAGGGCCTCGACGATGCGGACGTCCGCGTCGAGCCACGGCACGTCCATCCAGTGCGCCTTGGGCAGCCACCGCAGCTCGTCGTGCTCGACCAGCGGCTCGGGCGTGCCGCTCGCGAGCTCGGCCCACCACAGGCGCATGACGTACTTCTCCGACAGGCGCCAGGCACCGTCGTCAGGGCCGACGACCTCGTCGCCCAGCGTGATCCGCACCCCCAGCTCCTCGCGGATCTCCCGGTGCAGCGCCTCGACGGGCGACTCGCCGTCGTCGACCTTGCCGCCGGGGAACTCCCACCGTCCGGCGAGGCTCGCGGGCCGCGCGCGGCGAGCGGCAAGCATCTCGTACGGGGCGTCGAGGTCGTCGACGATCGCAGCGGCCACGACGAGCACGGGTCCCATGCGGCGAAGTCTGCCAGCCCGGGCACGACGACGGCCCGCCCTGGAGGGAGCGGGCCGGTCGGGTGTGTCCGCCGGAGCGGAGACCGCCGTTCGTCGTGGAGCGGCGTGGGTGGAGCGGCGTGCAGCCGGGGGAGGGAGAGGTCAGCGGATGCCGTGCGCCTCCGCCCATGCGACGGCCTCGGCGCGGGTCGACACGCCGATCTTGCGATAGACGCTGCGCACCTGCGACTTCACGGTGTTGCGCGTGACGAAGAGCTGGGTGGCGATCTCCTCGAGCGTGACGTCCTCGGCAAGCTCGGCGAGCACCACGCGCTCACGACGGGTGAGAGTCTCCGCGACCGTCACGGTCCCGGTGGTCTCCAGCATGCTCATCTTGTCCTCCGATCGGCTGCACGGGCTCGGCCTTGCCGAGCATCCGCGGGTCATTCGTCGGATGAGAGCAGCCGGCGGCGCGTTCATGACGCCGTTTCGTCCGACTTCTTTCTCACCGTGATCGCACCCGCGGTTCGTCCCGCTTGTGCCCACAATGAACGCGGGGTCGCCTGCCTGATACACCCGACCCCGCAACGGCCCCGGGCTTCACCCGATCGGACCATGTGGCGTCCTGACGGACGCGACCTCTCCCCGACGCGCCGGACGGTCCTCCCGCCCGGCGGTTCTCAGCCGGCCGCGTGGGCGGCGTACTCCTCGGCGGTGAGCAGCGGACCGACGTCGGTCACGTCGACCTTGAGCAGCCAGCCCGCGCCGAACGGGTCGCCGTTGACGACGGACGGGTCGTCCACGGCGGCCGTGTTGACCTCGACGACGGTGCCGGAGACGGGCGAGAACAGCTCGGAGACGGACTTGGTCGACTCGATCTCACCGATCACCGTGCCGGCGTCGACGGTCTCGCCGACCGCGGGGAGCTCGAGGTAGACGATGTCGCCGAGGGCCTCGGCTGCCACCGACGTGATGCCGACGGTCGCCGGGCTGCCGTCGGTGAGCCACTCGTGCTCGAGCGTGTACTTCAGGTCGGCGGGGAGGTCAGTCATGGAGGTGCTCCGATCTCGTCGTCTAGGAGGAGGTCTACCGCTCGCGGCGGTAGAAGGGAAGTGGGACGACACGGACGGGCTCGTGCCGTCCGCGCACGTCGACGGCCAGGTCGGTGCCCTCGGCACTCACCTCGGGCGTCACGTACGCCATCGCGACGGGGTGGCCGAGCGTCGGTGACGGCGCACCCGACGTCACGGTCCCGACGACCGCGCCCGAGCCGGTGACCACGGGATAGCCGTGCCGCGCGGCGCGGCGCGACAGACCCTGCAGCCCGACGAGCGTGCGCGCGGGGGCGGACGCGGCGCGCGCGGCGAGCGGCTCGCGACCGACGAACGGCAGCGGCGCACCCTCGGCGTCGACCTTGTCGAGCTTGACGACGCGGCCCAGGCCCGCGTCGTGCGGCGTCGTCGTGGTGTCGAGCTCGTTGCCGTACAGCGGCATGCCTGCCTCGAGGCGCAGCGAGTCACGCGCGGACAGGCCCGCGGGCACGAGACCGAGAGGCGTCCCGGCGGCGAGGATCGCGCGCCACAGCGTGGGGGCCTGCTCGGCGGGCACGAACAGCTCGAACCCGTCCTCGCCCGTGTACCCCGTCCGGGCGACGAGGGCGTCGATCCCGACGACGCGCGCGGGCACCGAGGCGTAGTACTTCAGCGCGCGCACCGCGTCGGCCTCGCTCGCGTCGTCGACGAGCCCCACGACGATCTCCTCCGCCCGCGGACCCTGCACCGCGACCAGGGCGGTCTCGAACGAGCGGTCGGCGAGCGTCACGTCGTCACGCCCCGCGAACCGCTCCGCGAGCGCGGCACGCACGACGGCCACGTTGGAGGCGTTCGCGACGACGAGGTAGCGGGCGCCCGCGTCGTCGTCGGCCAGGCGGTACACGACCAGGTCGTCGAGCACGCCGCCGTCGGGGGCGCAGATCATCGTGTAGCGCGCGCGGCCCGGTGCGAGCGCCGTGAGGTTCCCGACGAGCGCGCGGTCGAGCGCGTCACCCGCGCCCGGCCCCGTGACCCACAGCTCCCCCATGTGCGACAGGTCGAACAGGCCGGCGGCGGTGCGCACCGCGGTGTGCTCCGCGACGTCCGAGCCGTACCGCAGGGGCATCTGCCACCCCGCGAAGTCGGTGAGGGCGGCGCCCAGCGCGACGTGCTCGTCGTGCAGGGGTGACCGACGCGTGGCCTCGTGCTCGCTCATGCGTGCTCCTGTGCTCTCGTCGTACGGATCGGGGGGGTCGGGACGGTCGGGACGGTCACTCGGCGAAGGACTCGACCGGCGGGCACGAGCAGACCAGGTTGCGGTCCCCGCGGGCCCCGTCGATCCGGCGCACCGGCGGCCAGTACTTGTCCCGGCGCAGGCTCGCCACCGGGTACGCGGCGCGCTCGCGGCTGTACGCGTGCGTCCACTCGTCGGCGGTGACCGACGCGGCCGTGTGCGGCGCGTTGCGCAGCGGCGAGTCCTCGAGCGGCCACGTGCCCGCGGCGACCTCGTCGATCTCCGCGCGGATCGCGATCATCGCGTCGACGAACCGGTCGAGCTCGGCCAGGTCCTCGCTCTCGGTCGGCTCGACCATGAGCGTGCCGGGCACGGGGAACGCGAGCGTCGGAGCGTGGAACCCGTAGTCCTGCAGGCGCTTGGCGACGTCCTCGGCGGTGACGCCCGTGGCCTTGGTGAGCTCGCGCAGGTCGAGGATGCACTCGTGCGCCACCAGCCCGTTCGGGCCCGTGTAGAGCACCGGGAAGTGCTCGCGCAGACGGGTCGCGAGGTAGTTCGCGGCGAGCACCGCGACCTCGGTCGCGCGGCGCAGACCGTCGGGGCCCATGAGCGCGACGTACGCCCACGAGATCGGCAGGATGCCCGCCGAGCCCCACCGCGCGGCGGACACGGGCGGCACGTGCACCGCGGGGTCGGCCTCGGTGGACGGGCGCGTCGGGCTCGTCGTCGGGTCACCCGGCAGGTACGGCACGAGGTGGGAGGCCACCGCGACGGGACCCACGCCCGGACCGCCGCCGCCGTGCGGGATGCAGAACGTCTTGTGCAGGTTGAGGTGGCTCACGTCGCCGCCGAGCTCGCCCGGGCGGGCCAGGCCGACGAGCGCGTTGAGGTTCGCGCCGTCGATGTAGACCTGGCCGCCCGCGTCGTGCACCAGGCCGCACACCTCACGCACGTGCTCCTCGTAGACGCCGTGCGTCGAGGGGTACGTGATCATGATCGCGGCGACCTGCGGGCCGTGCTGCTCCAGCTTCGCGCGCAGGTCGTCGAGCTCGATCTCGCCGTCGGGGGCGGTCGCGACGACGACGACGCGCAGACCCGCGAGCGCCGCGCTGGCCGCGTTGGTGCCGTGCGCGGAGGCCGGGATGAGGCACACGTCGCGCTGCGCCTGACCGCGCGCGTGGTGGTAGGCCTTGATCGCGAGCAGCCCCGCGAACTCCCCCTGCGAGCCGCCGTTGGGCTGCACCGACACGGCCGCGTACCCCGTGATCTCCGCGAGCCAGTCCTGCAGCTGCGTGACGAGCTCGTCGTACCCGGCGGTCTGGTCCGCGGGCGCGTACGGGTGCACGTCGGCGAACTGCGGCCAGGAGATGGGCTCCATCTCCGCGGTCGCGTTGAGCTTCATGGTGCACGAGCCCAGCGGGATCATCGTGCGGTCCAGCGCGAGGTCCTGGTCGGACAGGCGGCGCAGGTAGCGCAGCATCGCCGTCTCGGAGCGGTACAGGTGGAAGACCGGGTGCGTGAGGTACTCGTCGGTGCGCGTCGCCCAGTCCGGCAGCGGAACGCTGGGGCGGTCCTGCGCGACGAAGCCGAGGTCGACGTCGCCGTCCTCCGACACCTCGAGCGTCGTGACGCCCGCGAGCGCGAACGCCGCGATCACCGGCGCGTAGTCCGCCGCCGTCGTCGTCTCGTCGCACGCGACCTGCACGTGGTCGTCGTCGGGCGCGAACAGGTTGACGCCCAGGCGCGCGGCGTGCGCGACGACCTCGCGCGCGTGACCCGGCACGCGGGTGCGGATCGTGTCGAAGAAGACGTCGTGCTCGACCTCGACGCCGTGCTCGGCGAGCAGCTCCGCGAGGCGGTGCGCGCGGGCGTGCACGCGGTCCGCGATCGCCCGCAGGCCGTCGGGGCCGTGGTACACCGCGTACATCGACGCGACGATCGCGAGCAGCGCCTGCGCGGTGCAGATGTTGCTCGTCGCCTTCTCACGGCGGATGTGCTGCTCACGCGTCTGCAGCGCGAGCCGGTACGCGGGCGCGCCGTCCGCGTCGATGCTCACCCCGACCAGCCGGCCGGGCAGCATCCGCTCGAGGCCGGTGCGGACCGCCATGAATGCCGCATGCGGGCCGCCGCCGAACAGCGGGACACCGAACCGCTGCGCCGAGCCGACCGCGACGTCCGCGCCGAGCGTCCCCGCCGACGTCAGCAGCGTGAGCGCCAGCAGGTCGGCCGCGACCGTCACCAGGCCGCCGCGCTCCTTCGTCGCCGCGACCACGTCGCGCAGGTCCCGCACCTGCCCGGACGCGGCCACCTGCTGCACGACGAGCCCGATCAGGTCGCCCTCGACGTCCGGCAGCCCGTGGGACAGGTCCGCCACCACCACGGGCAGCCCGATCGCCTGCGCGCGCCCGACCGTCACCGCGAGCGACTGGTCGAAGAGCTGGTCGTCGAGCACGACCGTGCCGGGCTTGCCGCGGTGCACGCGCCACATCAGCGCGACCGCCTCGGCCACCGCGGTCGCCTCGTCGAGCAGGCTGGCGTTCGCGATCGCCAGGCCGGTGAGGTCCTCGACCATCGTCTGGAAGTTGAGCAGCGCCTCGAGCCGGCCCTGGCTGATCTCCGGCTGGTACGGCGTGTACGCCGTGTACCAGGCGGGCGACTCCAGCACGTTGCGGCGGATCACCGGCGGCGTGATCGTGCCCGCGTAGCCCTGGCCGATCATCGGGCGCAGCACCTGGTTCTTGTCCGCGATCGCGCGCAGCGCCGCCTGCACCTCGTGCTCGTCGCGCGCGTCCGGCAGGTCCAGCGGGCGGCCGCTGCGGATGGACTCCGGCACCGCGGCGTCGATCAGCGCGTCGAGGTCGTCGTACCCGACCGCGGCGAGCATGCGCGCGACGTCGTCGCCGCGGGGGCCGACGTGCCGGTCGACGAACTGCTCCGCGGCGGGCGCGTGCGTGGGGGTCCGGGGGGTGCCCACGGGGGGCGGGGCGATCGACACGGGCTGCTCCGGGGGTCGTCCGGCCGGGGCCGGGACGGGTGGTGGGCTCCCCGCTCTGTCATCCGTCGCTAGGCGCGACGACCTGAGAGTTTTGCCGGTCCGCCATGGCTGGGGGTCCAGCCCGGGGCGCGCCGACTTGCACCGTCGGTGGGCCGTCCCGTGCGGGGCGGCCGCTTTCCAGAGTTGCCTCGCCGTGGCGGTACAGGGGCCTGAGAGATTCCCGGGGAGGGTTGCTCCTTCGGCGCCCGCCTGTGCGGGACTCTCCCGCCTCGGTTCGAGCAGCGTGTTCAGTTGTCGCCGTCACGACCGGGACCGGCCGACGACGCTGGTGCCAGGCTACCCGCTCGTCGTCGCGTGCAGCGGTCCGTCCACGGATGCGTCACGGGCGCGGCACCGCTACCCCGCCCCGGCTGCGGCCGGCGCAGCCGGTCCTCTCGGGTGCCGGGCCCGTCCCGGGCCGCACGACGCGCGTCGGGTTTCCACGGCCGACGGGACGTTTCCACGGCGAGACGGCGGGCGCCCCGTGCGCGCGCGTGGTTAGCCTGGCCGGGTGAGCGAACCCCGTGCGGTCGTCGTGGTGGTCTCCGACCGCTGCGCCGCCGGGACGCGCGAGGACCGGTCGGGGCCTGCGGCGGTCGAGCTGCTGCGGTCGGCCGGTTACGCCGTGCCGTCGCCGGTCGTCGTCCCTGACGGCGCGTCCTCGGTCCGCGACGCGGTGACGTCCGCGATCGCCGGCGGGGCGCGCGTCGTCGTGACGTCCGGCGGCACGGGCGTCTCCCCGCGCGACGAGACGCCCGAGGGCACGCGGCCCCTGCTCGCCAAGGAGCTGCCCGGGATCCCCGAGCTGCTGCGCCGCTCGTCGGACGTCCCGACCGCGACCCTGAGCCGCGGGCTCGCGGGCGTGACCGCCGAGGGCGTGGTCGTCGTGAACCTGCCCGGGTCCACCGGCGGCGTCCGCGAAGGGCTCGTCGTCCTGCTGCCGCTGCTGCCCCACCTGCTGAGCCAGGTCCAGGGTGGTGATCACGCGTGATCGCGACCGTCACGGACCAGCCGCTTGACCTGCTGTTTCACGTGGAACATGTGTCCAGCTCGCGTGCGGGGGCCGTCGCGACGTTCGTCGGGCTGGTCCGCGACCACGACCCGTCGGTCGTCGGCGAGGTCGTCGGACTCGAGTACAGCGCCCACCCGGACGCCGCGACGACGCTCGAGCGGATCGCCGCGGACGTCGCCTCGGACGACGACGTGCTCGACGTGGCCGTGAGCCACCGGGTCGGTCACGTGCGGGTGGGCGAGGCCGCGATCGTCGCGGCCGTGTCCGGTGCGCACCGGGCCGAGGCGTTCGACGCGTGCCGTCGGCTCGTCGAGACGGTCAAGGCCGAGCTGCCGGTCTGGAAGCGCGAGCTGCTCGCGGACGGCACGCACCACTGGGTGGGACTGTGACGACGAACCTGCCCAGCGGTACCCCCGGCACGCGCGATGCCGACGCCGCTCCGGCGATCCCGCGCGGCACGCTGGTCGACCGGTTCGGGCGCGCGCACCACGACCTGCGCATCTCGCTGACCGACCGCTGCTCGCTGCGCTGCACCTACTGCATGCCGGCCGAGGGCGTCCCGTGGCTCGCGCGCTCGACCATGCTCAGCACCGCCGAGATCGTCCACGTCGCCCGCGTGGGCGTCGACCTCGGCATCCGCGAGATCCGGCTCACCGGCGGGGAGCCGCTGCTGCGCGTCGACGTCGTCGACGTCGTGCGTCGGCTCACCGCCCTCACCACGCCCGACGGCGCGCCCGTCGAGGTGTCGCTGACCACCAACGCGCTGCGGCTGCCCGCGCTCGCCGCTCCCCTGCGCGACGCCGGGCTCACGCGCGTCAACATCAGCCTCGACACGCTCGACCGTGCGCGCTTCACCGAGCTGACCCGCCGCGACAAGCTCGTCGAGACCCTCGCCGGCATCGCCGCCGCCGACGCCGCCGGACTGCACCCCGTGAAGATCAACGCCGTCGCGATGCGCGGGGTCAACGACGACGAGGTGGTCGCCCTGACCCGGTTCGCCGTCGAGCGCGGGTACCAGATGCGGTTCATCGAGCAGATGCCGCTCGACGGCGGGCACACGTGGGACCGCACCGAGATGGTCACGCAGGCCGAGATCCTCGAGCGGCTGCGCGGGGCGTTCCGGCTGACCGAGGTCCCCGGGCGCGGCGCCGCGCCCGCCGAGCTGTGGCACGTCGACGGCGGACCGGCGACCGTGGGCGTCATCGCGTCGGTGTCCGCGCCGTTCTGCGGGGCGTGCGACCGGCTGCGGCTCACCGCCGACGGGCAGCTGCGCGCGTGCCTGTTCTCGCAGACCGAGGTGGACACGCGCGAGGTCCTGCGGTCCGAGGCGTCCGCGGACCTGGTCGACGAGGGCCTGGCGGCCGCGTACCGGCAGTGCCTGGCCGGCAAGAAGGCCGGTCACGACATCGACGACCCCACGTTCCTGCAGCCCCGCCGCCCCATGAGCGCGATCGGCGGCTGACGCGACACGGGCGTCGCACGCGTCGTACCTGCGGCGGTCAGCCGCCCGCGAAGGGCGGCAGGACGTCGAGCGTCGCGCCCGCGGGCACGTCGTCGGAGGCCCCCACGCGGCGGCCGTCCGCCAGCAGCGCGCAGCGGCCCAGGATCGGCTCGAGCGCCGGGTGCCGGGTCAGCAACGCGGCGCGGACGGCGTCGCCGCTGCCCGCCGGGACCTGCTCGTCGTCGCGGCCCGCGGCCTCCGCGGCGGCGGCGAAGTAGCGCACCGTGATCACGCGCGCTCCTCGCCCCACGCCTGCGCCGCGGTCTCGACCCGCGCGAGGAGCGCCGCGATCTCGTCGGGCGTGCGCCCCGCGGCGGCCAGGCCGGCGACGAACATCGAGATCGGCACCGCGGGACGCGCGACCGAGTGCGCGACCTCGCCCGCGAGCGCCAGGATGCGGTCGACGTCCACGAGTGCCGGGTCGACGGTCAGGGTGCTCGCCAGGTGCTCGACCCACTCCGGCAGGTCGGCGCCCGGCCCACGACGAGGATCACTCACAGCGCGCTCCTTCACTCCCGGGGCTGATCCCCTGATCGTGCCATCGTCCGGGTGGACTTCCGCTCGCTCAGCGAGCGCTTCCCCACCCAGAGGGGCGCCGACCCGGCCCGCGGGCGTCGGGGCGCGCTCGGTGAAGGCGGGGCGTTGCGCGAGCGTGAGCTCCGCGTCCAGGCGGTGCACCGCGGGCCACGTGTCGGCGTCGGCCGCGGCACCGCCCGGGTCCGGGACGTCCGCGAACGTCAGGGGCGCGACGAGGCGGCGGACCGATGCGTCGCGCACCCCGCCCTGCCCGTCACGCAGGGCAGCGACCGCGCGGCGGAGCGCACCGAGCCGGTACGCCGCGACCAGGTGCTGCGGCCGGCCCTCGTCGTCCACGAGCCGAGCCCCGTCCACGTCAGGCCGCCGAGCGGCCGCGACGAGCGCCGGCACCGCCAGACCCGCGCGCGGCACGTCGCACGCCAGGACGACGACCACGTCGTCGGCGTCGCTCGCGGCCGTCGTGGCGCGCCTGTCCACGCCCCCCGGATCGCTCCCCTGTCCACCGGCTCGCTCGTGGTGCCGACGGTCCTGGTCCTCGCCGAGGGCTCCGTCGTCCGGTCCGGCGGGCGGCGTGTGCGCGGGATGCGCGTCGAGGGCCGCGACACCCGCGGCGATGCCCGCGACCGGGCCGCCGAGAGGCGGGTCCTCCAGCGCCATGAGCACGCCCGGGCGGACCTGGGCGTCGGGCGCGACGAGCACGCGTCGGCGGGCGCCCGCGACGGCCGCGAGCACGTGGTCGACGAGCGCGCGCCCCGCGACGACGACCTCGGGCTTCACCACCCCCGCCTCGGCACCCCCGAGCCGTCGTCCCGCACCGCCCGCGAGCACGATCGCGTCCCACGCGCCGCGCCCCTCGTCGGGACGCGGCTCGTGGGGACGGGGCTCGTCGGGCACGTCAGGACTCCCGGTGCCAGTCGCCCGACTTGCCGCCCGTCTTCGCCTCGAGCCGCACGTCCGCGATGCGCACGGACTTGTCGAGCCCCTTGACCATGTCGACGACCGCGAGCGCGGCGACGCTCACGGCGGTGAGCGCCTCCATCTCGACACCCGTGCGATCGGCGGTGCGGACGGTCGCGGCGATCCGGACGCCGTCGTCGTCGATCGACAGGTCCACGACCGCTCCGTGCACGCCGATCACGTGCGCGAGCGGCAGCAGCTCGGGCGTGCGCTTGGCCGCCGCGATGCCCGCGATCCGCGCGACCGCGAGCACGTCGCCCTTGGGGACGGACCCGTCGCGCAGCGCGGCGACGACCTCCGGCCCGCAGGCGACCAGGCCCGACGCGGTCGCGGACCGGACCGTCGGCTGCTTCTCGGTGACGTCGACCATGCGTGCGTGGCCGCTCGCGTCGAGGTGCGTGAACTCGCTCATGTCCAGAAGACCTCCAGGGTGTCGCCGGCGTGGACCTCGTCCACGTGGGCGGGCACGATCGCCAGTCCGTGCGCGAGCGCCAGCCGCGCGACGAGGTGGGAGCCCGACCCGCGCGCGGTGGCGCGGCTGACGCGTGGCCGGTCGCCGGCGGCGGGGGCCGGGCCGGCGGGCGCACCGTCGGTGGGCGTGCCGGCGGTGGGCGTGCCGGCGGTGGGCGTGCCGGCGGTGGGCATGCGGCGGACCGGCATGAGCTGTGCGCGGCCGGGCGGGGTGCGCCAGCCCTCGTCGGCCACCGCGAGCGTGCGCGGGCGTTCCACCTCGGCCAGGCCCAGCATCCGGCGGATCGCGGGCCGCACGAACACCTCGAACGACGCGTACGAGCTCACAGGGTTGCCGGGCAGCGTCCAGATCGGGGTGCCGCCGGGGAGTCGACCCAGGCCCTGCGGCTTGCCCGGCTGGACCGCGACGGGCACGAACTCGACCCCGGGCTCGTCGGCGAGCGCGGCCTTGACCACGTCGAACGCGCCCACGCTGACCCCGCCGGACGTCACGATCCCGTCGACGGTGCCGTGCTCGCCCGCGTCGAGCGCGACGAGCAGGCGGTGCAGCGCGTCGGCGTCGTCGGGGACCGGCCCGAGCCGCAGCGCGTCCGCGCCCGCGTCGCGCACGGCCGCCGCGAGCAGCCACGAGTTGGAGTCGGGGATCTGGCCGCGGCGCAGCTCGGCACCCGGCGGGACGAGCTCGTCGCCCGTCGAGACGACGGCGATCCGCGGGCGTCGGTGCACGACGAGGCTCGCGCGGCCCACCGAGGCCGCCGCGGCCACGTGCGCCGGACCGACGACGTCGCCCGCCCGCAGCACGGTGTCGCCTGCGACCGCGTCCTCGCCTGCTCGTCGGACGTGCGCCCCGGGCGTGACCGCCGCCCGCACCTCGACGTGCGTGCCGGGACCCGCCCACCGGTGGGCGGCCGGCTCGTGCGTCGTGGCGGCTCGCATCCCGTCGTCAGGGACGGTCGTCTGCTCGACGGGCACCACCGCGTCCGCACCGGGAGGCACGGGCGCACCGGTCATGATCCGGACCGCCGTCCCGGGGGCGACCACGGGCTCGTCGGGCGACCCCGCCGCGACGTCCGCGACGACGCGCAGCGCGACCGGGCCGTCCGCGCCCGCCGTCGCGACGTCCGCCGCGCGAACCGCGTAGCCGTCCATCGCCGAGTTGTCCCAGCGCGGGAGCGCCGACGGTGTGGTCACGTCGACCGCGAGCACCAGCCCCAGCGCGTCCAGCAGCGGGACCTCGATGGCCGGCAGCGGCGCCGCCAGCGCGAGCGTCGCCGCCCGGTGCTCGTCGAGCCCCCGCACGTGTACCCCTCTCGTCGTCGCCCGATCGTCCCACGCCCACACCCCCACGCGGCACGCCACCCAGCCCCGCACCGCGTGACGCTCCGCTGCCTCCCGCCGCGTGACGCTCCCCACCTCTCGCCGCGTGACGCTCGCCTCTCACGCCCGCGATCCGCCACATCGCATCGAGGCAGCGAGGGCCGTGCGCGACGGCTCAGGCCGGGGTGCGGGAGCGCCAGGCGACGATGCCGCCGGTCAGGCTCGACGCGTCGACACCCGCCGCGCGCAGCACCTGCGCCGCCGCGTGCGAGCGCGCCCCCGCGTGGCACACGACGACCACTCGCGGCCCGTGCGACCAGGCGCGCAGCGCGGAGCCGTCGAGCACCGTCGCGAGCGGCACGGGCACGGCACCGGGGAACGCGGCGGCGGCGATCTCGTGCGGCTCGCGCACGTCGACGACGACGACCTCGTCGTCCGGGTCCGCGAGGCGCGCCGCGAGCTCGTCGACCCCGACGAGCGGCACGTCGTCGTCGCCCCCGGCCGACCCGGTGCTCGGCGAGGGACGTGCGACCGCGACCGCCTCGGGCCATCGCGCCGCCCGCGCTCTCGGTGCTCCCGGAGGCGACGAGGCGGCCGCGCGTGATGACGGCGCGAGCGGGACCTCGGTCCACCGCGAGCGCAGCGCGTCGAGCACGAGCACCCGGCCGATCAATGGCTCGCCCAGCCCGCACACGAGCTTGAGCACCTCCGTCGCCATGAGCGACCCGACCTGACCGCACAGCGCACCGAGCACGCCGGCCTCCGCGCACGAGGGCACCTCGTCGGGCCGCGGCTCGACCGGGAACAGGTCCCGCAACGTGACGCCGCCGCCGGGCGCCGCGGACCAGAACACCGAGACCTGCGCGTCGAACCGCAGCACCGAGCCCCACACCACGGGGATGCCGAGCTCGGCGGCCGCGTCGCTGACCAGGTAGCGCGTCGGGAAGTTGTCGGTGCCGTCGACGACGAGGTCGTACCCGCCGAGGATCTCGGTCGCGTTGTCGCTGGTCAGGCGCACGGGGTGCGGGACGACGACGATGCTCGGGTCCAGGTCGTGCACCGCGTCGCGGGCCGAGTCCACCTTGGACCGCCCCACGTCCGACGAGCCGTGGATGACCTGTCGCTGCAGGTTCGACACGTCGACGACGTCGTCGTCCACGATCCCGAGCGTCCCCACGCCCGCCGCGGCGAGGTACTGCAGCACGGGCGCGCCGAGGCCACCGGCACCGAGTACGCACACGCGCGCGGACCGCAGGCGGCGCTGCCCGACGAGCCCGATCCCCGGCAGCAGCAGGTGCCGCGAGCCGCGGGCCATCTGCTCCGCGGTCAGCTCCGCCACCGGCTCGACGAGCGCTGGAATCCCCACACCCCCAACCTACGTCCCGCCGACCCCAGCGATCGCTCCGGCCACCGCGCCCCCTCCTGGAGCACACGCCGGCGGCGGTGCGTCGGGTGACGTGGCTGGGTCAGTCGAAGTCGAGCAGGTCGCCCAGCCACGACTCACGCTTCTTCTTGCGGCGGTAGCGAGGGTCGTCGTAGCGAGGGTCCGACGACCCGTAGCGCGTCCGCTCGTCGTAGCGCGCGTCGTCGGGCCGGCGTCCGTAGC
Source organism: Cellulomonas persica (assembly GCF_007989825.1). Taxonomy (GTDB): domain Bacteria; phylum Actinomycetota; class Actinomycetes; order Actinomycetales; family Cellulomonadaceae; genus Cellulomonas; species Cellulomonas persica. The sequence goes on from NZ_BJUA01000012.1 coordinate 88,508, forward strand.
CGCGCTCGTCGTACCCGCGCTCGTCGCGGCGAGGCTCCGCGAAGCGCGGGTCGGGGTAGGCGGCGCGCGTGTCGCCGGGCGGCGTGCCGTAGGCCGGGGCGGGCGGCGCTGCGGTGGGCGGGACGGCGGACCCGGGGACGGGGGTCGACGACGCCGCCTGCGCGGCGGCTCGGTCGAGGATCTTGTCGAGCTCGCCGCGGTCGAGCCACACGCCACGGCAGCTCGGGCAGTAGTCGATCTCGACGCCCTGCCGTTCGGACATCACGAGCTCGGCCTGGTCGACGGGGCACTTCATGGCGCGCTCCTGAGAGGTAGGTCAGCTGACGTCACACCAACGAGCGACCACCGCGCGGCGTGCCCGCTTCGTCGGACCCAGGCTCCGAGGTCCGCGGTGCGCCGTCCGCTCGCCGCGCGCAGCGCACGGGCTACAGGGTGTGCTGCCAGGCGACGATGCGGTCGACCGCCTCGCGGACCACCTCGACCGACGACGCGAAGGACAGCCGCACGTACCGCGACCCGTCGACCGGGTCGAAGTCGGTGCCGGGCGTGAGGGCGACGCCCGCCTCGTCGAGCAGGCGGGCGCACCAGGTGATCGAGTCGAGCCCCGACGCGGACACGTCGCCGTACAGGTAGAACGCGCCGTCGGCGGGTGCGACGTGCGTCCACCCGAGCTCCGGCAGCCGCGAGAGCAGCAGCTCGCGCGCACCCGCGTACCGCTCGACGTTCTCACGCGCGGCGGCCATGCCCTCCGGGGAGAACGCGGCGACGCCCGCGTGCTGCGCGAGCGCGGGCGGGCACAGCGCGACGTTGCCCGCGAGGGCGTCGACGGGCGCGACCAGGTCGTCGGGCAGGACGAGCCAGCCGAGCCGCCAGCCCGTCATCGCCCAGTACTTGGAGAACGAGTTCACGACGACCGCGCCGTCGTCGAGGTAGCGCGCGGCGGTCGCGACCTCGGCGTCGGTGTAGGTGATGCCGTGGTAGATCTCGTCGCTCACGAGGCGCACGCCGTGCTCGCCGCACCAACGGGCGAGGGCCGCGAGCTCGTCGGCGTCGATCATGGTGCCGGTCGGGTTCGCGGGTGACGCGACGACGAGCCCGTCGAGCGGCTGCGCGGCGTGCGCGGCCTCGAGCATCGCGACGGTCGGCTGGAACCGGGTCTGCGGGCCGGCGGGCAGCTCGACGACCTCGCACCCGAGCGCCGCGAGGATGTTCGTGTACGCGGGGTACCCGGGCCGGGCGAGCGCGACGCGGTCGCCGACGTCGAACGCCGCGAGGAACGTCAGCATGAACCCGCCCGACGAACCCGTGGTCACCGCGATGCGCGCGGGGTCGAGCGTGACGCCGTACCAGCTGCCGTAGTGCGCGGCGATCGCGGCGCGCAGCCCCGGCGCACCGAGCGCCTCGGTGTAGCCGAGGTCGCCGCCGGTCAGCAGCTCGACGGCGCGCTGCCGCACCACGTCCGACGCGCCCGTCGCGGGCTCACCCGCGCAGAGGTTGAGCACGTCCTCGCCGGCGGCTCGCCGGGCGTTGGCGGCGGCGATGATCTCCATGACGGCGAACGGCGGCACGTGCGCGCGGGAGGCAACCTTCACGCCCCCATCCTGCCGTCCCACCCCCTGCCCGTGCCCGCCCCGCTCACACTCGTCGCACCACTCGCAGCCGCGGCGCCCGCGTCCGTCCGCGCGGTCGTCGACGCGGGGTGAGGGCGGGCGCGGTGGGTCAGGGGTGGAGGGTGGTGCGCAGGTGGGTCAGGACGCCGTCGGCGGCGGCCTCGATCTGGGTGAGGCAGTCCTCGAAGTCCTGCATGCCGCCGTACCAGGGGTCGTCGAGGTCGAGCACGTGCTCGGGCTCGCCCGGGCCGACGACGGGCGCGGCCGGGTCGAAGCGGCGCAGCAGGACGATGCGGTCGGCGGCGGCGGGCTCGGCCATGCGGCGCAGCGTGCGGGCGTGCTGCGCGGTCGCGACGAGGACGAGGTCGCGCGAGGCCAGCTCGGTCGCCGTGATGCGGTGCGCGCGGTGGCCGTCACCGGTCGGGTAGCCGCGGGCGGCGAGCACCGAGCGGGCGCGGCGGTCGACCGGGTTGCCGTGCTCCTCGTCGGACACGCCGGAGGAGTCGACGACGACCTCGTCGGCCAGACCCGCGGCCTCGAGCCGCTGCCTCAGGACGATCTCTGCCATGGGTGACCGGCAGATGTTGCCGGTGCACACCGTCATCACGCGATAGGTCACGCCGCACATCCTGGCGCACGGCCAGCACGACCGGGTTCCCACCGGCGCGTGCGCTGAGGACATGCGCACCCGACATGGGCAGACGACGCGCCCCGGCGCGCCGGGGGGCTCGCGGCGAGGCCGACGCGCGTCCGGGAGACGCCCGCCTCCACCTCGGCTTGACATCCCCTGTGACCGGCAGCAATCTGTGGGGACAGCGCCGGTGACACGAGTCAACGGACATTGCAGTCATGACCCGCTGCAGGTCGGCAGACCTGGCGCCTCGATGCGGAGGCGCACGTCGCAGGCGTTGTGAACCGGTGACCGACCCTCACCGCTGCTCTCTCGGTCCGCCGCCCCGCAACGTCGCGCGGAGTCGGACCGATCCTGTCCGACGCCGTCCCCCTGACGGCCGTCGGTGACCAGTGCTGCCCGACGACGTCGTCCGGCAGCCGAGAAACGGAGACTGCCGGATGCCTGCCCACGTCGATCCGTCGCGCGCCCGCGCCGCCCGGATACCCGACCGCCGTGTCGTCGTCGCGCTCGTCGCCGCCGCCGCGCTCGTCGTCTCGCTGCTCCAGGCCGTGGCGATGTCGCCGCGCGCGCAGGCCGCGAGCGTCGGGTCCGGCAGCTACGCCGACTCGATCCCGGCCGGGGGCGCAGTCCCCACCGAGTGCAACAACACGCCGATCACCAACCCGCGTGCGCACGTGACGAGCAACTTCCCCGCCGGTGCGATCCCGACGAACGACTGGTGGACGTCGCTGCTGTGGCGCAAGTTCGACTGCTCGTCGATCTCCGAGAACCTCATGGCGCACCCGGCGGCGTTCCACGCGTTCACGAACGGCCTCGGGATGAGCTACCCGACGAACCCGAGCATCTCCGGGACGGCCACGGGCGTCTCCGAGTACCACTACTCCTACGCGGAGGACGTGCGGATCGGCATCGCGGGCCTCACCGCCGACGGGAAGGTCGACGGCTACTCGGACTGGACGGTGAGCGAGCTGTGGAGCAGCGGCGGCAACAGCCTGCGCACCACGTTCGGCCACGGCCTGCCGTTCGTGTACGCGACGAAGACCGGCGGCAACGCGACGCTCACGACGACCGGCACCCCCACGGTGTGGAGCAACGCGAACGGCGCGGTCGGGTTCACGGTGAACGGCCACGACTACGCGGCGTTCGGCCCGTCCGGGTCCACGTGGTCCGTGTCCGGCACGACGATCAGCTCGTCGCTCAACGGTGGCTCGTTCTTCTCCGTGGCGGTGCTCCCCTCGACCGGCAGCGCATCCGGCCGCACGGCGGCGCTCGCGGCGTACGCGCCGTACGCGCACAACCACGTGACGGGCACCCAGGTCTCGTGGTCGTACGACGAGGCCAGCGCCAAGCTCACCGCGACGTACACGTTCACGACGACCGCCAAGCAGGGCAACGGCACGGGCACGGTCTTCGCGCTGTACCCGCACCAGCGCGACCAGCTCGCGGGCACGAACCTGTCCAGCTACTCGTACGTCTCGCCGCGCGGCCCGATGCGGGTCGCGATCGGCGCGTCGAAGTTCACGACCGTCACGCCGTTCAACGGGGTGCTCCCGCAGCTCGCGAACACCGGCTTCACGTCCGGTGCGGACGTCGCCCAGCTCAACGGCTACGTCGACGAGGTCGCCTCGAAGGACCCGTTCGCGGGCTTCGGCGAGGACACCTACTGGACGGGCAAGGCGATCGGCCGCGCCACGCAGGTCGCGCAGATCGCGAACCTGACGGGCAACACCGGCGCGCGTGACGCGCTCCTCAGCAAGGTCAAGGCGCGCCTGACCGACTGGATGACCGCCTCGCCGGGCGAGACGCAGCGGCTGTTCGCGTACGACCAGAAGTGGGGCACGCTCATCGGCTACCCCGCCTCGTACGGCTCGGACACCGACCTCAACGACCACCACTTCCACTACGGCTACTACGTGGTGGGGGCCGCGACCGTCGCGCAGTTCGACCCGTCGTGGGCCGCGACCTCCGCGTACGGCGGCATGGTCAACACCGTCATCAAGGACGCCGCGAACTGGGACCGCAGCGACACGCGCTTCCCGTTCCTGCGCGACTTCGACATCTACGCCGGCCACGACTGGGCCGCCGGGCACGGCGCGTTCGGTGCGGGCAACAACCAGGAGTCGTCGTCGGAGGGTATGAACTTCGCCAGCGGGCTCATCCAGTGGGGTCAGGCCACGAACAACAAGACGGTCCGCGACCTGGGCATCTACCTCTACACGACGCAGGCCTCGGCCATCGAGAACTACTGGTTCGACACCGACGACGAGGCGTTCCCCGCCGCGTTCGGCCACTCGACGGTCGGCATGGTCTGGGGCGACGGCGGCGCCTACGCCACGTGGTTCAGCGCCGAGCCGGAGATGATCCAGGGCATCAACCTGCTGCCTTCGACGGCTGGTCACCTGTACCTGGGCTACGACCCGGCGTACATCAGCCGGAACCTCGCCGAGCTCGAACGCAACAACGGCGGCCCGGCCACGGTCTGGAAGGACATCCTCTGGGAGTTCCAGGCCCTGGCCGACGCCCCGACCGCTCTCGCGCAGTTCCGTGCGCAGGCGGGCTCGTACGCGATCGAGGAGGGCGAGTCGAGGGCCCACACCTTCTACTGGCTCAAGAACCTCGCCGGCCTCGGGACCGTCGACCGGTCGGTGACCGCGGACACCCCGCTGCACGCGGTGTTCGTCAAGGACGGGAAGCGGACCTACCAGGCCGCGAACATGGGCTCGTCGGCCATCACGGTGACGTTCTCGAACGGCGTGAAGCTGACCGTCCCGGCCCGTTCGGTCGCGAGCTCGACGGGCGGCGCGAACCCGACCCCGACGCCCACTGCGACTCCCACGCCGACGCCCACGCCGACCCCCACGCCGACGCCGAGCCCGACCACCACGCCGAGCCCCACGCCGACGCCGACGCCGAGCCCGACGCCGACGCCCGGCACGAGCATCCCGGCGACGTCCCGGATCCAGGCCGAGGCGTACACCGCGGCCACCGCGGTCGCCGTCGAGCCGACGGAGGACCTCGACGGCGGGTCGAACGTCGGCTGGCTGTCCAACGGTGACTGGCTGCGCTTCGACCGGGTCGACTTCGGCAGCACGCCGAAGAGCCAGTTCGTCGCCCGGGTGGCCTCGGGTGCGATCAACGGCGCGAGCGGGCTCGTGCAGGTGCGGCTCGGCAGCCCGACCGCGGCACCGGTCGGGAGCTTCGCGATCGCGAACACCGGCGGCTGGCAGGCGTGGCGCACCGTCCCGGCGAACATCACGCCGGTCACGGGCACCCACACCGTGTACCTCACGTTCGACTCCGGCCAGCCGGCGGACTTCGTGAACGTCAACTGGTTCACGTTCTCGTGAGCTGACGGTCCGACGAACGACGCGCCACCCCGGGTGCACGAGCCGGGGCGGCGCGCCCGCACGACGAACCACTCGTCGATCGCAAGCTGCTCGACTGCAGGGCCTCCGCCGGCCGCACCCGGCGGAGGCCCTGCCCTCGTCCGCCAACGCGTGACCTGGTCCGACGCGCGTCGTCCGGCACACCCGCCGTCCGGGGCGTCGTCACGGCGCTGCTTGGCTGCCGCGCCGCAAGCACGCCCGACGCGTCGTCGTCCGGTGCGTGGTCGTCCGGTGCGTGCTCGTCGTCCGCGCGCGGTCACGGCCCGTGGTCACAGCCCGCGGTCACCTGCGGGCGGGGTCGTCGTCAGGTCGACGCGCGTTCCAGGACGTGGAAGACGTCGTCGGGCCGGGCCGGAGGCTCGAGCGACGGGTCGAGCGCGGCGAGCACGGACCCCGCGAGGTAGTCGGCCTGCGCGTCGATCGCCTGCCAGACCGTCGTGAGCGCGGGCACGGCCAGGCGCGCGACGGGGATGTCGTCGACGCCGATCACCGCCAGATCGCCCGGCACGTCCAGACCCTCGGCGGCCGCGCCGGCGAGGACCGCGAGCGCGACCTCGTCGTTGTAGGCCGCGACCGCGGTGACGGGCTCCCCCGCCTCGCGCCACGCGCGCACGGCCGCGACCGCGGACTCGACCGTCAGGTCCACGCGCGCCAGCCGGGGCGCGGGCAGGCCGAGACGCGCGCACTCGTGACGCACACCCGCGAGACGACGGTCCGCGAACGCGGCCAGGCGGTCGTCGGCCGGTGCGGCGTACGCCACGGCGCGGTGCCCGCGGGAGACGAGGTGCTCGACCTGCAGGCGACCGATGGCCTGCTGCGGCACGACGAACGTCTCCGGGTGCGGGTCCTCGTCGAGCGCCGAGCCGATCACCGCGATCCCCGCCCGGGCCATGGCACGCGCGTCGGCGGCGTCGAACGGCGACAGCCCGAGCACGGCGCACGGCGTCACCGCGCGCCACAGCTCGGCGAGTGGCCGCGACCCCCGGTCGATGTGCACGAGCACCGACAGGCCGTGCTGCGCGAGCGACATCGTGACGTGGTCGATGAGCGTGTCGAGCAGCGGGCCGATCGTCCAGTCCGGCACGACGCACAGCACCAGGTCGCTGCGCCCCGACCGCAGCGCCCGCGCGGCCGCGGACGGCGTGTAGCCCAGCCGGTTCGCGGCATCGAGCACACGACGGCGCGTCGCGTCGGTGATCACGACGCCGGGCTTCTCGTTGAGCACGTAGCTCACGGTGGTGCGGGAGACGCCGCTCTCACGGGCGACATCAGCACTGGTGACCCGCACGGCTCCCCTCCTCGCGACCCTGCACGGACTGCGGACGATCGTAGCCCTGATCAGGCAGGACACCCCGGTGCGGGCACCCCCACGGGAGGGTGATCTCGGGGCCTCGTCGGCCGGTCTCCGCGCCGCCGCCCGACCCCGGTCCGGGGGGCTCGCGGCACCCGGCCACGACGGGGTTCGCGGACGCGACCTGGGCACTGTGCACCCCGTCGTGTACGCTGGCGGAGCGTTCATGTCGCGGGAGGTCTCCCGCTGCGCTCTTCGGTTCAGCATCGAAGCAGGACCGCGAGCCCGATTCACCTTTGAGAAGCACCCACCCCGACGAACGCGCGGGGCGCGAGAGTAGTCAGCATCTTCACCAGTCTTGATCCCCTGTCCCAGACAGGTCCCCGGCCCGCAGCACCACGCTGGCGCCAGGCCGACGAGGACCTTTGGGTCGCCACCATCGCCGACGAGTACGCGGGCCTGGCCCAGCGGACTGCCGATGGTCTGCGCGTCAGCGACCGCTTCACGCGGCCGCTCGGCGTCGTCGCCACCTGGGCGGCGGCCGACGCGCTGCTGGTCCCCCACCGCGGGACCCGTCCCCACCCGCGTGCTCGTCGAGTGCGCGCCATCACCCGTCCGCGCCCCCCGAGGCGCGGCGAGCGAGGTCGCGCCCGCGACCACGCCCCTCGAACGAGAGAAGACATCATGGCCACCGGCACTGTGAAGTGGTTCAACGCTGAGAAGGGCTACGGCTTCATCGCCCCGTCCGACGGCTCCGCCGACGTGTTCGCGCACTACAGCGCGATCCAGTCCTCCGGGTTCCGCTCCCTCGAGGAGAACCAGCAGGTCGAGTTCGACGTCGCTCAGGGCCCCAAGGGCCCGCAGGCGGAGAACATCCGCCCGCTCTGAAGCCAGACCCCCGGAGCCAGTCACCTGGCCCCGGACCGAAGGGGCCGTGCCACCCGCACGGCCCCTTCGTCGTCCCCAGGCAGCCCCACCTCAGCCCGAGCGCGGTAGATCCGGCGCGAGCGCGGGCCCACGAGCACCGCGCTCGCACCCCAACACCCGCGCTCGATGCGCCGGCCCGGCCGCGGTGCGATCGCTCGGGCGCACGCCTGCGATCGTGCCAAGCCGCTCGCACGTCGACGTCGCCCCGCGCGAGCGCGGTTGACCAGGCGCGAGCGCGGTAGATCCGGCGCGAGCGCGGGCCTACACGGACCGCGCTCGCACCCCACCGCCCGCGCTCGCGTGCCCGCGCGCGACGGGGAACGGGGCGCGCGGAGGTCGCGCCGAGAGCACAACACCCGCGCTCGCTGGGCGAGGCGCGGGTGTTGGTGGAGCGGTTGGGTCAGACGCGGCGGTACTGCGCGACCATGCCGCACTCGAACGTGTCGCGGGCCGCGAGGCCGACCTCGTTGAGGTAGCGCACGACGATCGCGTACGAGCGGAACAGCGACGTCTCGGCGTACGGGACGTCGAGCTCGCGGCACTGCTCGCGCACCAGCTGTCGGGCCTTCGCCAGCTGCGGCCGCGGCATGCTCGGGAACAGGTGGTGCTCGATCTGGTAGTTGAGCCCGCCCATGAGGCTCGTCGCCCACCAGCCGCCCCGGACGTTGCGGGACGTGCGCACCTGCTTGGAGAAGAAGTCGAGCTTCGCGTCACGCCCGATGACGGGCATGCCCTTGTGGTTCGGGGCGAACGACGCACCCATGTAGACGCCGAACACGGCGAGCTGCACGCCGACGAACGCGAACGCCATCCCGATCGGCAGCAGCCAGAACACCGGGATCCAGAACGCGGCGAACCGCACCGCGATGAGCACGATCTCCTGCCAGCGCTTGTCGACCTTCTCGCGGCCGAGCAGGTGCTGCAGGCCGAGGCGGTGCAGGTTGAGGCCCTCGAGGGTGAGCAGCGGGAAGAACAGCCAGCCCTGGCGGCGCGTGATGAGGCGGCGCAGGCCGGTCGCGGTCGCGGCGTCCTCCTCGACGAACGAGATCGTGTCGATCTCGATGTCGGGGTCCTTGCCGACCTTGTTCGGGTTGGCGTGGTGGCGGTTGTGCTTGTTCTCCCACCAGGACAGGCTCACGCCGACGACGCCGCACGCGAGGATCCGCGCGAGCCGGTCGTTGGCGCGCCCGCCGGCGAGCACCTGCTTGTGCGCGGCCTCGTGCGTGAGGAACGCGGTCTGCGTCAGGAGCACGCCGAGGCCCGCGGCGATCAGCAGCTGGAACCAGCTGTGACCGAGCAGGACGAACCCGGCCAGCGCGCCGGCGAACCCGGCGAGCAGCACCGCTCCGACGCCGCCGTAGAACCCGTAGGCCCGGCGCAGCAGCCCGCGCTCGCGGACGACGGAGGCGACCTGCGTGTACGCGTGGGTGAGGTGGGGGAAGGTGGTGGAGCGAGCGACGGTGGGGCGGAAGCCCTCGGGCAGCCGACTCGCGGAGGTCGCTGCGCCCGTGCTCGAGCTCGCGAGGGACGAGATCGCGGGGGACGTGGGTGTCGTCGTCGGTGTGGCGATGGTGCACCTGCCAGGGGGTCGTGGATGCCCGCGTGGCGGGCGTCGATGCCAAGGGCGGGTGCCGATCGCCTCCCCACCGTACCCCGCGCACGCGTCGGGGGCAGGGGCGTCTCGCGGAGGTCGTGTGTGGGACCTCGGTCCTAGCGTGGGGACGTGCTTGCCGCCGAGGTCGTCCGCCACCGGCTCGAGACCCAGCACCTGCGGGGTCCTCGGGCGTCCGGTCCGGTCCAGGCCGTCGCCGACCTGCTGGCCGTGCAGGGGCAGGAGCTTCCGGTCGCGCGGTGGTCGCTCGGGCAGCGGTGCGCGGGTGCGTCGGACGACGAGGTGCGTCGCGCGCTCGACGACGGCGCGCTCCTGCGCACGCATGCGCTGCGCACCACGTGGCACCTGCTCACGCCTGACGACCTGCGCTGGGTCCTGGCGCTCACGTCCCCGCGCGTGCAGCGGCAGTGCGCCGCTCGCTACCGCGAGCTCGGGCTGGACGACGAGACGCTGGCCCGCACCGACGCCCTCGTCGCGCGCGTCGTCGAACGGCTGACGCCCGCGGCTCACCCGACGCGCGCGGAGCTCGCCGCGGCCCTCGCTGCGGAGGGGTTCGAGGTCACGAACGACCGCGTGTCGTTCGTCGTGATGCACGCCGAGCTCGAGGGCGTGCTGGTGAGCGGCCGGGCGCGCGGCACGGTGCACACCTACGCGTCGGCCGACGAGCGCGCGCCAGGCGAGGTGGAGCTGTCCGGCGACGACGCGCTCACCGAGCTGGTGCGGCGGTTCCTCGTCGGGCACGGGCCGGCCGCCGTCCGCGACGTCGCGTGGTGGGCGAGCCTCACGCTGACCCAGGTCCGACGAGGTCTGGCCGGGCTCGGGGACGCCGTCGAGCGGGTCGAGGTCGACGAGCAGGAGCTGTGGTGGCTCCCGCGGGACCTACGCGCACCCTCGTCGGGCGCCGGTCCGCGGGTCGACGTCCTGCAGGCGTACGACGAGGCGTTCGGCGCGTTCACCGCGACACGTGCGCTCGTCGACCCGGCGGGCCTGCTCGCGCGGCGGCCGACGGACTACGCGTCGCTGCACGTGCTGCTGATCGACGAGCAGCTCGCGGGGTGGTGGCAGCGCCGCGTCGAGCGCTCCGTGATCGAGGTGCGCCTGCACCCGGCGCGCGAGCTCACCGACGCCGAGCACCACGCCGTGCTCGCGGCGTTCCAGGACTACGCGCAGTTCGCGGGCCAGGAGGTCCACGTGACCGTCGGCTGACTGCGGGCATGGGACAGCCCGTGGGCCGGTACCCCTGACGGGGCCCTGCCGCGAGGGACGAGTTCGCGGCTCCCACGGGCTGCGGTGACTGCTGGAGATTCGCTCGCCGCCCTGCCGGGTCCTGATGATCCGGCTGGGCTCTGCGGGCGGACCATGCAATCCGTCCGAAGTGCTCGGGCGACTAGCGAGCAGCCACCTCACGCGTCCTGGAGTACTTCATCTCTCGGACCACCTCCTTCCCGTGTGTCCTCGACGCTACGCCTGTCCCCCGCGCGCGCCCACCTTTATTACGGGTGCAGGACCAGCGGGCGGATCTCGGCGTCCTCGTTGAGGGTGTCGGCGATCAGGGCGGCCAGGTCGTCGACGTCCGTCGTGGCGACCAGGTACAGGCCGCCGACGATCTCGGTGGTCTCGCCGAACGGGCCGTCGGACACGCTCGTCGTCGTGCCCGCTCGTCGTCGCACGACCTTCCCCAGGGCGGTCGGCCCGAGCTCCTCACCGCGCACGATCGTGTGGCCGCGCTCGGCCGCGAGCGCCGTGAACCGGACGTGCGCGGCGGAGTTCGCCGCGAGCTCGTCGTCCGTGCGGGCCTCCCACGCGCGCTCGTCGCCGCGCAGCAGCACCAGGTGCGTCGCCGTCGTCATGTCGTCCTCCCGGAAGGTGCGGGCCCGTCCCGCTCTCGTCGAGGTGACGGGGCTGCCGCTGCGCGTTCGACAGTACGGGCGATCCGACCGCTCCCGGGGCGCCGAGGTGGCAAGGTGAGGGACGTGATGCTCAAGAGCCGGTCCGACGTGACGGCGATGCGCCCCGCGGGGAAGTTCGTCGCGGGCGTGCTGTCGTCGCTGCGGGACGTCGCGAAGGTCGGGATGACGCTGCAGGCGCTCAACGACCACGCGCACCGCATGATCGACGACGCCGGCGCGCACTCGGTGTACCTCGGGTACCACCCGTCGTTCGGCGCGATCCCGTACCCGGGCGTGCTGTGCACATCGGTCAACGACGCCGCGCTGCACGGCCTGCCGTCGCCGTACGTGCTGCAGGACGGCGACGTGCTGTCCATCGACTTCGCGGCACAGGTGCAGGGGTGGGTCGCGGACTCGGCGATCACGTTCCAGGTCGGGTCGACGACGCTCGAGGCGCAGCGGCTCATCGACACGACCGAGCGCGCGCTGCACGCCGGGATCGCGGCGGCCAAGGTCGGTGGGCGCATGGGCGACATCTCCGCGGCGATCGGAGAGGTCGGCCACCGGGCCGGTTACGGCATCAACACCGACTTCGGCGGGCACGGCGTGGGCCGCACCATGCACGAGGACCCGCACGTCCCGAACGACGGCCGTCGCCGCAGCGGCCACAAGCTGCAGGACGGGCTCGTCATCGCGATCGAGCCGTGGTTCATGGCGGGCGGCGACGAGTACGTCGTGGACCCCGACGGCTGGACGATCCGCTCGGCGGACGGGTCGCTCGCCGCGCACTTCGAGCACACCGTCGCGCTGACGAAGGACGGCACGGTCGTCCTGACGGCGCGGGACTGACGGAAGGGACCGACGTGGGGGGCACGGACAGCTACGACTCGGGCGCCAGGCCGTACGACCTGCCGGAGACCAGCCCGTACGGCACGCCGGCCGTCGGTCCTCCGACGCCCGTGTACGGCACGCCGCCGGTCGGCGCCGGCGGCGTGGTGCCCGTCCACCCGGTCCCGCCGCAGGACATGGCCGTCTACCCGCCGGCGGCGACGACCCCACCCCCGCCGTGGGCGACGCTGCGCACGAACCAGGTGCAGGTGTCCGGCGGAGGCATCGCGGTCGCGTGGATCGTCACGTTCTTCTCGAGCCTCTACATGCTGCCGTGGGCGATCGCCATGACCCGCGGCAAGGCCGACCGGTGGGGCATCTTCTGGCTCAACTTCCTGACCGGCTGGACAGTCGTCGGCTGGATCTGGGCGTTCATCTGGTCGTGCCTGCCGCACCGCGTGATCCAGGCCGGTCCCGTGCCGGTGCCGCCGGGCTGGTACCCGCTCGCGAACGGCCGTCACGCGTTCTGGGACGGGACGCGCTGGACAGGTCACGTGGCCTGACTGGCGCCTCGGGCGTCGGGCGGCCGACGCGCGTCGGGGGCGTCGGGCGTCCGACGCGCGTCGCGGGCGTCAGCCGTCAGACGAGCGTGCGACAGCCTCCGCGAACGTCCGACGACCCGTCGCGTGCTGCGGCGTGAGCTGGTGCCCCGCGCGGAACGCGGCGAACGACCTGCCCGGCAGCCGCACGTGGACGGTCCGCCGCCGACGACCCGTCGCCTGCTCGAGCGACGCGACCACCTCGTCGGCCGTGAGCACCTGCGGCCCGCCCATGTCCTCGACGCGCCCCGACGGCCCCGCCTCGACGAGGTCGACGAGCCTCGCCGCGACCTCGTCCACGTCGACGGGCTGCAGGCTCGTGCCGCTCGGCAGGAACGTGACCGGTCCGAGCGTCATGCGGTCCAGCAGCAGCGAGACGAACGGGTGGAACTGCGTGGTGCGCAGGATCGTCCACGGCACCTCGCCGGCCTCGATCAGCTCCTCGACCTGCCGCTTGGCGCGGTAGTACGAGTACGGGATCGCGTCGACCCCGACGATCGAGATGTAGACGAGGTGCTCCACCCCCGCTCGGCGTGCGGAGATCAGCAGTCGCGCCGCGGCCTCGACGTCTCGCTCGGGCTTGCGCGGTTCGCTCGCACAGTGCACGACGACCGCGACGCCGGCCAGCGCGTCGTCGATCCCCTCCCCCGTCACCAGGTTCCCGACGACGTGCTCGACGCCTGCCGCACCGGCACCCGGCCGGCGGCTGAGCATCCGCACCGTGCGCCCTCGTCGGACGAGCTCGGCGACCACCCGGCTCCCGAGCGTCCCTGTCCCACCGGTCACCAGCACGGGTGCGTCGTCGGCCATCCGGCCATCCTGCCCGGTCCCCGGGGGACACCGCACCGGTTCCTCCGGCGGCCCTCCGCGCGCCGCCCGGGACGGATCGCGGTGGACAAGGCACCCCGTCGATCGTGCTAGCCTTCTGCAGCGCGCGCGAGTGGCGGAACGGCAGACGCGCTGGCTTCAGGTGCCAGTGTCCGAAAGGGCGTGGGGGTTCAAATCCCCCCTCGCGCACACAGGCTTGTTCGGGTTATCCGGGCAGGTGAGATTGGCTAACTCCCGGTCGAGGACTCCTCGGCCGGGAGTTCGTCGTTTCTGGCCCTGACCTGCGGCTTTGCTGTCACGCTAGCGTGCTAGGCACCACCCGGCACGCCCCTGGCGCCGTTGCTCGGGAACGCCGACCAGCCCGCCGACGCTGGGGTCGGCGGGCTGGTGGCCTCTTGCTATGGGGTTGGACGGCGACGGATCGCTAGGCCGGCGGTGGCAGGTCCTCGTCACGGAAGGACACCGTCGTCACGGCGACGTCGGAGGTCCGCCGACGCCGTGCGTTTCGACGCCGCGACAGGAGCGAGTCAGGCTTCTGCCCGGGGATCTCGCCGCGCACGATCCGCTCGTGCAGAGCCAGCACTCGCGGCTTGCGCTTGCGGTGTCCGTGCACCTCGGCCCAGTTCGGGTCGGTGGTGTCGCCGATGGCCGTGAGCCACGGGTCGGCGAGCAGCCGCTTGACGTGCCAGTCACGGTTCTGGCGGACGTTGATTCCGAGGAGCGCGAACGTCGCGAGAGCGTGGTTCTTCGGAGCGCCGAGCACGCGTGTGAAGAACCGGTCGAGTGTGATGCCGCGGTTGGTCCGGGCGTCGGAGTTCAGCTCCTCGATCGCGACCCGGCGCGCGTAGGAGGCGGCGTGCGCGGTCGTGCCCCACAGAGGGCTGAGCTGCCGGTTCCAGGCCTGCTCGTCCACGGGCAGGACCTTGGTGCCTGAGCAGCCGCAAGACGGCTTTCCGTCCTTGCCGACGCCCTTGACGCAGTTCGTTATCGGACGGTTGTAGGGGAGCGACATCGACTCCGGGTTGTTGACGCAGCGAACCGTCTTGCGCAGGGCAGGTCCGCGGACACGCTGGGAGCCGGTGACTGGATCTGCTTCGCCCTGAGTGCCGTAGGCGAAGGGGACGCGCTGGTCGTACTTCTCGCGTAGCTCGATCTTGTCCTGCACGCTTATGCCGATGTCGAAGCCGGGCAGGTCGATGAGGTGGGTCGGCAGCGCGTCTGAGAACAGGCCGCCATCGACCCAAATCGTGTGCGGGATCGGCCCCGGTCGCATTCCGCGCTGAGCCTTGTGCAGGTCGAAGACCGAGTTGATGTGTCGCGCTGCGAGCTGGAGTGCCCAGGACTCGGGCTTGAGGTAGGAGTAGCCGCGATCGTTGAGAACCGTGCGGACGTCGACGAGCCCTTCGAGCGAGTCGAGCAGGGCAAGGCCCGCGGCGGCCTTGCTTGAGCCGGCCGGAGCCGTCGCGAGACCGACCGCGAGGTGAGGCCCGGACGCCTCTCCAAGCTCGGCGACGGCCGTCGCGATGTGCTCGTCAAGACCGACGAACACGCCCTTCTTGTTGAGGTTCTTCCCGGAGCGGTAGCCCTCGCGAGCGTCGGGGTCCCACGTGTGCCGTGCGCGCCCGTCAGCGCCTCGTACGGGCCACTGGTGATCGACGCGGCTATTGGCTGAGTCGACGCTGTCCTCCGTGGCCTCTTCGGCGCCGTCGGACGTGTCGATGTCCGGAAGTCTGTGCCACGACTTGCGTGCTGCCCAGGTCTCGAAATCGGTGGAGTCGATGGCGAACACCGTCGTATTCGGTGCCGTGCCGGGCGGGTATCCCGACGCGAGCAGCAGCAGTGCGGCGAACCGCTCGCGCGAGATCGGTCGACCGCCCTCGCATCCCTCGGGGCAGGGGTGGACGACGCCTGTGCGGCGGTCCACGACGAGCGGGTGGGTGTGGGCCGTGACGATCCGGCCGCTCTCCAACTCAGCGGTGAACCGGTCGAGTCCGTCGGTGAGCTGGTCGTAGGAGACCGACGAGGGGAGGTGGCCGTTCGCTGCCATCGAGGTCGCGACCCGCGCGACCTTGGTGATGAGCATGTCCGTGCCGAGGATTCCGGCTGTCGCGAAGACGACGAGGATCATGCGCCACGTCGCCTTGCGCGGGCGCCCGACGGCGGACGTGAGCGACCACTCGAGCGCGTCAGCGAGGCCTGTGCGGTCAATGATGGCCTCGGCGATCTTCACGGCCTGCCCCAGGTCGTAGTCACAGGCGTTCACGACATGCTTGGGCAGGGGTGCGAGCATCACGCTGGAGATCACTTGACGCCACCGATCAGACGACGCAGGTCGGTCGCGGATCGCTGAGGGATGAACCTCGCGAGGTCCTCGAACCCGTTGGTGGTCTCACGTCCCGCGAGGTCCATGAGCTCCGAGATCCGCACGCCGGCGACCGTGAGCGTGACCATCCACGAGATGCGCAACCGCCTCGAAGTGAAGCGTGGCGCACCGCGCGGGATCTGCTCGCCGGCGAGCACGCTGGCGGTCCAGTTCCGCGACGGTGCCCGGTCGGAGAACATCGGCCGGTCCGGGTAGCGGGCAGCGAGTTCGAGCAGGTCGTCGCGCGCGCAACCGAGCACAGGGACCGTCCGCGCGTTCGCACCGGGGACGTCGACGACCGCGACGCCGTCGACGACCCGGACCGCGTCTCCGGGCAACGTCCCGAACTCGGGTCCCTGCAGTCCGGCTCCGTACGAGAGGCACCAGACCGTCAGCGCCGCGCGCCGGCGCGCCTCGGTGCCCTGTGTTGAGGCGATGGCGTGGAGCCACTCGACCTCGTGCTCGTCGTAGGGGTCCGAGAGCGCCTTGCGCGCGTGCTTCGTCGGGGGCGGTGCCCATCCGACTCTGGGGTTGGTGCGCTTGGCGATGCGATGAAGAGCCGAACCATAGGAGGCCTTCGAGTGTCCGGACAGGTGCTTCATGCCGGTGGCGAGGAAGTGCTCGACGTGATCCGGGACGCACAGCTGCCTGAGGTTGCCGAAGTCGAGTCCACGCT
>NZ_BJUA01000013.1 GCF_007989825.1 Cellulomonas persica
CCCCGGCAGGGGCGGCCGCCCGCCAGGCCCAACCACGGCCGTGTGCGCACACCGCACCCTCCCGAGCGCTCACCGCGGTGGGCGCTCCGGGCGTTCTGAGCATGTGAGGAGAGTCTGATGGCGGACAGCGCTCGTGCGCGCAAGCTGGCGGAGCGGATCCAGCAGGTGGTCGCGCAGATGCTCGACACCCGCGTGAAGGACCCGCGGCTGGGGTTCGTGACCGTGACGGACGTCCGGGTCACGGGAGACCTCCAGCACGCCGACGTGTTCTACACCGTGCTCGGCGACGACGAGGAGCGGGCCGCCAGCGCCAAGGCGCTCGAGTCGGCCAAGGGCATCATCCGCTCCGAGGTGGGCAAGCAGACGGGCATCCGGCTCACGCCAACGCTCGCGTTCCACCTCGACGCCGTACCGGAGACGGCCGCGCACCTGGAGCAGGCGCTCGCCGAGGCGGCGCGTCGTGACGCCGAGGTGCAGGCGCTGGCCAAGGCCGCGTCCTACGCGGGCGAGGCCGACCCGTACCGTCGTGCCGAGGAGGACGACGAGACGGACGAGGCTCAGGCCTGATCCACGGCGCACGCCGGCCCTGCGGGACCGCGCGGTCGCCGCGCACAGACGTCGCGAGGGCGGCTCGACCTGGTGGTCGGGCCGCCCTCGCTCATCGTGCGGTGGCGCGTCGGACGGGTCAGCGGGTAGCGAGGGCCGGCTGGTCCTCCTCGCTGCGCCGCGTCTCCGTCGGGTATGCGGGCTCCACGTCGAGCGTGGGGGAGTCCGGGGTGATGCGGCCCGTCGCGCGCGGCATGAAGGCGGCGACCACGGCGCCGAGACCGACGACCGCCGCCCCGACGAACGCCGCGGGCTGCAGACCCTGGGCGAACCCCTCGGGGGTCAGCGTCCCGTCGGCGGCCTGGAACACGGCCACGATCACCGCGACGCCGACCGCTCCGCCGACCTCGCGGATGGTCGAGTTCACCGAGCTCGCGGTGCCGTGGTCGTCGGGCGCCATGTCCGCGAGGACGGCGGTCGCCGAGGGCGCGAACGTCAGACCCATGCCGATCCCGGCGAGCGCGAGCCCGGGCACGATGTCGGTGTACACGGTGGTGTCCCCGACGACCGCGGCCTGCCAGGCGAGGCCGACCGCCTGCAGCGCGAGCCCGGCCGTGAGCAGGGGGCGCACGCCGAGGCGCGGGGCGAGCATGCCCGCGATCGGGGCGACGAGCATGGGCGCCGCGGTCCACGGCAGCGTGCGCACGCCCGCCTGCAGCGGGCTGTATCCCATCGCGATCTGCAGGTACTGCGAGAGCACGAACACCGTGCCGAAGACGCCGACCGAGAACAGGAACGAGCTGCCGTTGGCGGTCGCGAACGAGCGCACGCGGAACAGACGCAGGGGGACCAGCGGGTGGTCGGTCGTCGCCTCACGCCGCAGGAACGCGACGAGGAGCACGACGCCCGCGGTGACGGCGCCGAGCACGCGACCGGACGTCCAGCCGTCGTCGTTGCCGTGCACGACCGCCCAGACGATCGCCAGGACGCCCAGGCTGGCGAACACCAGCCCGGTCAGGTCGATGCGCTGGCGCCGGCCGTAGGACTCGGGCAGCACGCGCAGGACGAGCGGGACGGCGACGACCGCGACGGGCACGTTGATCCAGAAGATCGCCTCCCAGGAGATGCCCTGGACGACGGCGCCGCCGATCACCGGACCGAGCGCGACGCCGAGGCCGGACACGGCGCCCCACACGCCGATCGCCATGGCGCGACGTGCGCGGGGCACCGCGGCGGCCAGCAGCGTGAGCGACAGCGGCATGATCGCGGCGGCTCCGGCGCCCTGCACGGCGCGGGCCGCGATGAGCATCTCGGGGGAGGTGGCTGTCGCCGAGGCGATGGAGGCCAGGGTGAACACGCCGATCCCGACGAGGAAGACGCGGCGCCGGCCGAGGCGGTCGCCGAGGGTCGCGGCGGCGATCATCAGCGAGGCGAACGCGAGCGTGTAGGCGTTGATCATCCACTGCAGCTCGCTCAGTGACGCGGAGAGCTCGGTGCGCAGCACGGGGAGCGCGGTGGTCATGACGAGGTTGTCGAGCGTCGCCATGAACATCGGCAGGGACGCGGCCAGGAGCGCGATCCCGGTGCGGGTGACCCGAGGGCGGGCGCCGGACGCCGGCGCGTCGGCGTCGTGGAGGGACGTGGTCATCGAGGGCTCCCCTGCAACTCTTGTTGGCATTGAGTGATTACTAACAAGAGCGACCGTAGGCATCCGCTGATAACCTGTCAACATGTCCAGCAGCACCGTCGCGGCCGAGGCCGTCGGCAAGGAGCCCGCACGGGCCGTCCGCATGTCCGGCGACGAGCGCCGCGAGCAGATCCTCGCGGCGGCGCGCCGCGTGTTCGCCGAAGGGGGGTTCGCGGCGACGACCGACGAGGTCGCACGGGCCGCGGCGATCTCCCAGCCGTACGTCGTGCGCCTGTTCGGCTCCAAGCGTGACCTGTTCGTCGAGACGTACCGCCAGGCCGCCGACGAGGTCGTCGCGGTGCTGAGCGCCGCCGCGCAGGAGGACGACCCCGCCGAGGCCATGGGGCGCGCGTACCTCGAGCTCATCGAGGACCGCGACCTGCTGCGGCTGCTCATGCACGGCTTCATCGCGAGCGCCGACGACGAGGTGGGCCGCGTCGCGCGGCACTGCCTGGGCGAGGCCTACCGGCTGTTCGTCGCCGGCACCGGGGCGGGTCCCGACGAGGCGCGTCAGTTCGTCGCCTTCGGCATGCTGCTCAACGTGCTCGTCGCGGTCGACGCCGAGGCGCACCGCGGCGAGGACGGCGGGATGGACGCCCTGGTCGAGTGCGTGTTCCTCGCGACGCGCCGGGCCCAGGCGTGAGCGGGGTGCCGCAGGCGACCGCGCGCGGTCCGCGCGGGCCGCGCGACGACGCGCCGCGACGCCGCCGGCCGACCGCGGCAGACGGGTTCGTCGTCGTCGACAAGCCCGCGGGCTGGACGAGCCACGACGTCGTCGCGCGGATGCGCGGCCTCGCGGGGACCCGCAAGGTCGGGCACGCCGGCACGCTCGACCCCATGGCCACCGGCGTGCTCGTCGTCGGGATCGGCCGCGCGACGCGGCTGCTCACGTACGTCGTCGGCGCGGACAAGGAGTACACCGCGACGGTGCGGCTCGGTGTCGCGACGACGACCGAGGACGCCGAGGGTGAGGTCACGAGCGCGCACGACGCCGCGCACCTGACCCGCGAGCAGGTCGAGGCCGCCGCGCGCACGCTGACGGGCGACATCCTGCAGGTGCCGAGCGCCGTCTCGGCCATCAAGGTCGACGGCGAGCGCGCCTACGTGCGGGTCCGGGCGGGGGAGCAGGTCGAGCTCGCGGCGCGTCCGGTGACCGTGTCCGAGCTGACCGTCGGCGAGGTGCGTGCGGTCGACGTGCAGGCGGGCGAGCACCGGGTGCGCGTGCTCGACGTGGACGTCCGGACGGTCGTCTCGTCGGGCACCTACGTACGGGCGCTCGCGCGTGACCTGGGTGCGGCGCTCGGGGTCGGGGCGCACCTGACCGCGCTGCGTCGCACGCGCGTCGGCGGCTACCTGCTCGAGCACGCGCGCACGCTGGACGAGCTCGCGCTCGTGCCCGACGGCGTCCCGATCGACGTCATGCCGCTCGCCGACGCGGCGCGCGCGACGTTCCCGGTGCACGAGATCGACGAGGCGCAGGAGCGTGCGCTCGGGTACGGCCAGGCCATCGCCGCGTACCCCGCGTCGCTGACGGCCGACCCGGAGGTCACGGTCGCCGCGATCGGCCCGACGGGCCGCCTCGTCGCGCTGCTGCGGCTGCACGACGGCAAGGCCCGCCCGGTCCTCGTGCTCGCCGCGCAGTAGCCGCCACACCTGCGGGCGGCGGCGCGCTGCCCTAATCGGTTGTCATACGCCGGAACCGGTTTCGTCGCCCCGTATGTCCTGGTACGTTCCGGCTTGGCGACGATCGGGAGCTCTCTCCGCTCCCGGGGCACGCGCTGTCAGGCTTCGAGGAGACGACGTGGTTTCCTGGTTCCCCCGCCGTGCGCGCACGGCTGCACTCTCCGCCGGGCTGACCGCCACGGCGCTCGTCGCGACCGCCGCTGCCGCCCCCCTGGCGTTCGCGGACCCGGTCGAGTCCCCGCACGACTTCACGGACGGCACCCAGGGCTGGTACAGCTACGGCGGCGACTCGTCGTCGTCGATCGTGGACGGCGAGTTCTGCGTGGTCGTGCCGGCCGGCACGACGAACCCGTGGGACGCCGCCGCGCAGCACGACGGTGTGACCTTCGCGGCCGGCGACACGTACACCGTGTCGTTCTCCGCGCACGCGACCGTGCCCGTCTCGGTCAACCTGCGCGCCGGGATCGGCTGGCCCGACGACGTCTCGTCGACCGTCGCGCTGACCGAGGATGAGCAGGACTACGCGTTCACCTGGACGCCGGGGTTCAGCGGTGACGGGAACACGTCGTTCCAGCTCGGCGCGCAGGCGCAGGACTACACGTTCTGCCTCGACGACTTCCAGATCAGCGGTGAGGTCGAGCTGATCCCGGACACGAGCTTCGACGGCGTCCTGCCCGAGGGCTGGAGCGCCAACGGCTGGAACGTCACCTCGGAGCCGGGTGAGGGCGAGCCGCTGTGCTTCGAGGTGCTCGACGGCTCGGGCCAGTACGCGGGTCTGGTGCTGAACGGCCTGCCGATCGAGGCGGACGCCAACTACCGCCTCACCTACACGGCGAGCTCGAGCAACGCGGCGACGATCCGCACGGTCATCGGCGAGAACGCCGAGCCGTGGCGCACGGCGTTCGTGGACAACACCCAGCTCACGACCGACCTGCAGGAGCACGTGCTGGCGTTCACCTCGCCGGTGACGTTCCCGGCCGAGTCCTCCGACCCCGCGGTCGGCGTCGGGCAGGTCGCGCTGCAGATGGGTGCGCGCGGCGACTTCACGTTCTGCATCACGAGCCTGTCGCTCCAGAAGGTCGCCACGCCGCCGCCGCCCTACGAGCCCGACGTGCGTGGCCCGATCCGGGTCAACCAGCTCGGCTACCTGCCGGGCGGTCCCAAGAACGCGACGGTCGTGAGCGACGCGAGCGAGCCGCTGGACTGGCAGCTGCAGGACGCGGCGCAGCAGGTGGTCGCGTCGGGCCAGGCGACGCCCGCCGGCCTCGACCCGAGCTCGCAGCTCGACGTCCAGACCATCGACTTCAGCGCGTTCCAGACGCCCGGAACGGGCTACACGCTCGTCGTCGGCGAGGACCGCAGCGACCCGTTCGCGATCTCGGCGACGCTCTACGACCAGCTGCGCTACGACGCGCTGAACTACTTCTACCCCGTGCGCTCCGGCATCGCCGTCGACGTGCCGGACGACCGGTACGACCGGCCCGCCGGGCACGTCTCGGGCCCTGACGGCGCGGTGAACAAGGGCGACCTCGACGTCGCGTGCCTGACCGCTGCCGAGGACGGCGCGTCGTGGTCCTACGGCACGTGGACCTGCCCGCAGGGCTACTCGCTCGACGTCGTGGGTGGTTGGTACGACGCGGGCGACCACGGCAAGTACGTGGTCAACGGCGGCATCTCGGTCGCACAGCTGCTCGGCACGTACGAGCGGACGCTGCACCGCAAGAACGTCGTGGCGGGCGCGCTCGGCGACGGCACGCTCGACGTGCCGGCCGACGAGAGCGGCAACAAGGTGCCCGACGTCCTGGACGAGGCGCGCTGGCAGCTCGAGTTCCTGCTCGCGATGCAGGTCCCGGCCGGCTCGGGGATGACGGTCTCGGCGACCGACACGCGGTCGCTCGACGGCCTGGTGCACCACAAGATCCACGACGTCGGCTGGACCGGTCTGGGCCTGCTGCCCTCGGACGACCCGCAGCAGCGGCGCCTGCACCGGCCGTCGACGGCCGCGACGCTCAACCTCGCCGCGGCGGCTGCCCAGGGCTCGCGCCTGTTCGAGAAGTACGACAAGGCGTTCGCGAAGGAGCTGCTGAAGGCCGCGAAGACGGCCTACGCCGCCGCCGAGCGGGTTCCGGACCTGTACGCGCCGGTGACCGCCGGTCAGAACGGCGGTGGCCCGTACGACGACACCGACGTCAGCGACGAGTTCTACTGGGCGGCGGCCGAGCTCTTCCTCACCACGGGCGACCCGGCGTTCAGGAAGGACGTGCTCGCGAGCCCGGACCACACCGGTGACATCTGGTCGCGGACCGGGTTCTCGTGGGGGAGCGTGGCGCCGCTCGCGCGCATGGACCTCGCGACCGTGCCGAGCAAGCTGCCGAAGAAGGACGTCGACGCCGTGCGCGCCTCGGTCGTGGCGGGTGCGGACACGTACCTCGCGTGGCAGGAGGCCGAGGCGTTCGGTCACGCGTACCCGGGCCAGGCGGACGGCTCGTACGAGTGGGGCTCGAACTCGGCGGTCCTCAACAACCAGGTGGTGCTCGGCACGGCGTACGACCTGACCGGTGACCCCCGGTACGCGCGGGCGGTCCTCGAGTCGATGGACTACCTGCTCGGCCGCAACGCGCTGAACAACTCGTACATCACCGGGTACGGCACGCAGTACTCGTCGCACCAGCACAGCCGCTGGCTGGTGCCGCCGCTGCCGGGCACGATCTCGGGCGGTCCGAACTCGCAGCGCGGGACGTGGGACCCGGTGATGAACCGGCTCTACCCCGCGGGCCACGAGTGCGCGCCGCAGATGTGCTACGTGGACGACATCGAGGCGTGGTCGGTCAACGAGCTGACGATCAACTGGAACGCGCCGATGTCGTGGGTCGCGTCCTTCGTCGCCGACGTCGCCGCCAAGGGTCTGCCCGCGGCGCCGGTCGTCACGACGCAGCCGCAGGACGCGACCGTCGCACCCGGTGCCACGGCGTCGTTCGTCGTCGCCGCCACCGGGAGCCCGACGCCCACCGTGCGGTGGGAGCAGCGCGACGCCAAGGGCAGGTGGAAGCCGGTGCACGGCGCGACCTCGACCACGCTGACGGTCAAGGCCTCGCCCGCGACCGACGGTGCGCAGTTCCGGGCGGTGTTCACGAACCCGTCCGGCTCGGCGACCACGGACGCGGCCACGCTGCGCATCACGCGACAGGCGCCGACCATCACCGTGCACCCCGCGTCGGCCTCCGGGAAGCAGGGCACGAAGGTCACGCTGCGCGCGGCGGCGACCGGCTACCCGACGCCGAGGATCCAGTGGCAGGTGCTCGAGAAGGGGTCGACGAGCTGGGTCGACGTGCGTCGCGCGTGCGGCACGTCGCTGCAGTTCGTCATCGGTCCGCCGACCGACGGCGACCGCTACCGCGCGGTGTTCACGAACACCGCTGGCAGTGCCACGACGCGTGAGGCGACCATCACCCTGGCGCGCGGTCCGCGGTGACCTCACCGGTGCGCGGCCTCGTCGCAGCTGCCCCGTGGGCGGCACGACGAGGCCGCGCGGCCGGACGCCGCAGCACCGCACCGTGAGGCGGTGGCATGATCGGCGGGTGCATCGCTGGACCGACCTCGCCGACGTGCCGTCCGACTTCGGTCCGACGGTCGTGACGCTCGGCAACTTCGACGGAGTGCACCGCGGTCACGCGAGCGTCCTGCGCCGCATGGCGGCCGACGCGCGTGCGCAGGGCTCGGCCGCGGTCGCGGTGACGTTCTCGCCGCACCCGCTGCAGGTGCACCGCCCCGACGACGCTCCGCCGTTGCTCACGGGGGACGAGGACCGCCTCGACCTGCTCGAGCAGACGGGGCTCGACGCCGTGCTGCTGCTGGAGTACTCGCTCGACTTCGCCCGTCAGTCGCCCGAGGAGTTCGTGCGCACGTACCTCGTGGAGGGGCTGCGGGCGCGCACGGTGGTCGTCGGGCGGGACGTGCGGTTCGGCTGGCAGAACGCGGGCGACCTCACGACGATGGTCGAGCTCGGCCGCCGGTACGGGTTCGAGGTCGAGGTGATCGACGACATCACCCCGACCGGCCACGACGAGGCCCTGCGCCGCCGGTGGTCGTCGACGTGGGTGCGCGAGGCCCTCGCCACGGGCGACGTCGAGCAGGCGGCGCTCGTGCTCGGCCGCCCGCACCGGCTGCGCGGCATCGTCGTGCACGGCGACGCGCGGGGGCGTGAGCTCGGCTTCCCGACCGCCAACCTCGCCCAGGACGCGCTCGGCATGGTCCCCGCCGACGGCGTGTACGCGGGCTGGCTGCGCCGGACGCGGGCCGCGGACGGCACGCCCGTCGTCGACGACGAGCCGCTGCCCGCCGCGGTCTCGATCGGCACCAACCCCACGTTCGACGGCGTGCAGCGGCGCGTCGAGGCGTACGTGCTCGACCGCACGGACCTCGACCTGTACGACCAGGAGGTCGTGCTCGACCTCGTCGCGCGCCTGCGGCCGACGCTGCGGTTCTCGTCGGTCGACGACCTGCTCGAGCAGATGCACGCGGACGTCGTGCGCGTGCGTGAGGTGCTCGCGGCCGAGGGCTGACACCCGGCCGGGACGGCCTCGGGGGAACCGGGGAAACCGGTCGACGAACCACGCCCCGCGCGGGCCGCGGGCGCCCGCGGGCCGCTGCAGAGGTGCGCGGACGGTGCGTCGCGGCTGGTCAGCGGCATTCTCTGCGTCGGGACTCAGGTCTCCGGTTCGACGTGCCGATGCGAGCGACAGGGATCCGCCGGATCTCGGCCCTGTCGTCGCCCCACGGAGGTCCGTGTGACCGTGCGTCGCACCCTCGTCCTGATCGGCCTCGCCGCCTCGTGCGCGCTCGTCGCCGGAGCCGTCGTCCCCGCCGCCGCCGGCACGCCCGGCTCCCCGGCGCAGGCCGGCACCGCGCAGCCGCCCACGGTCCTCGGGCCCACGCTCGCCGCACCGACGAGCGTGACGCTCGACGCGTCCGCGGCGACGGCGCTGGTCTCCGCCGCCGGCGTCGACACCAAGCCGACCAAGGAATGGGTCACACGCCTGTACAACCGCAGCATCGCCGAGGCGCTCGCGGTGCCGGTCGAGTGGAGCGGGAGCGTGGGCGCGTGCACCGCCGGACAGGAGTCGAGGGCGTCCCGCGCGGCGACGCTGACGACCGTCAACGCGATGCGCGCGATGGTCCAGCTGCCGCCGGTCGAGCTCGACACCGAGGCGAGCAGCGCGGCCCAGAAGGCGGCCCTGCTCATGGACGCGAACGACAAGCTGTCGCACGCCCCGAGCCCGAGCGAGTTCCCCAAGTGCTGGACGCGGGCCGCCAAGAGCGCCGCGGGCGTCTCCAACCTCGCGCTCGGCGCGAGCGGCGCCAAGGCGATCGCCGCGTACATGGTGGATCCGGGCACCGGCAACACCGCGGTCGGCCACCGCCGGTGGATCCTCAACCCCACGACCACGCGCATCGCGACGGGCTCGACGCCGTCGGCCAACGCGCTCACGGTGATCGGCCTGGGCTCGTCGTCGTCCGTCGCCGCGCCGACGTGGATCGAGTGGCCCGCGCGCGGCTGGTTCCCGGAGCAGCTCGAGCCGAACGGCCGCTGGTCGCTGTCGTCGTCCGACCCGGACGTCAGCTTCTCGAAGGCGACCGTCAAGGTGCAGCGGCTGTGGTCGTCGGGCCGCGTGGCCCGCACGCTCAAGGTCAAGAGGTACACGCCGGTCGTGGGCTACGGCCCCAACACGCTGGTGTTCCACGTCAAGGGCGTCGGCGACCCGAAGGGCACGACGCCGCTGCGGTACCGCGTGACGGTGTCCGGCATCACCGGCGGCTCGTCGCGCACCCTGAGCTACGTCGTGCGGCTGTACGACCCCACCGCCTGACGGTCTCGCCCGGCGGGCGCCGGTCACGCGGGCCGGTCTCGCAGGTCATGTGCGGCCCGGCTCCGGGGCTGGCCTGCGGCTGGTAGGCTGTCGTAGCCGTCAGAACGGCCGCGGAACGAGAGAGCCCGGGTGGACGTGCCCCGGCGCACCGCGCAACGAGATCAACAAGGAGAGCCGTGTCCCTCGACGCTGCCACCAAGCAGGCCATCATGACCGAGTACGCCACGCACGAGGGCGACACCGGTTCCCCCGAGGTCCAGATCGCTGTCCTGACGCAGCGCATCAAGGACCTGACCGAGCACCTCAAGGAGCACAAGCACGACCACCACAGCCGCCGCGGCCTGCTGCTGCTCGTCGGTCGTCGTCGCCGCCTGCTCGGCTACCTGCAGAAGATCGACATCAACCGTTACCGCTCGATCATCGAGCGTCTCGGCCTGCGTCGCTGACCTCCCGGACCAGCCCGGATCCCCGCGGGGGTCCGGGCTGGTCCGCATGTCGGGCCCGCGCGTCGCGCGACAGGCCCGGCCGCACACCGGCAAGATCGTCGGCGTGCCCGGTCGCTCGAGCCGAGCGGCCCGCACCACCCGTTCCACACGCATCACCCACCGCGTCGGTCCACCTGTCCGGTCCTCGGTAGTGGCCCCCGGAGCCTGGCTCCGTGGGCCTCGATCGAAGACCGCCGGGACCGGCCGGCGCCTTCGAGAGCAAGGAGGGCACCCGTGGAGGGTCCCGAGATCCAGTTCGCCGAGGCCGTGATCGACAACGGTCGCTTCGGCACCCGCACCGTCCGTTTCGAGACCGGCCGCCTCGCCAAGCAGGCCGCCGGCTCCGCCGCCGCGTACCTCGACGGCGAGACGATGCTCCTGTCGGCCACGACGGCCGGCAAGCACCCCAAGGAGCAGTTCGACTTCTTCCCGCTGACGATCGACGTCGAGGAGCGGCAGTACGCCGCCGGCAAGATCCCCGGCTCGTTCTTCCGCCGTGAGGGCCGCCCGTCGACCGAGGCGATCCTCGCGTGCCGTCTCGTCGACCGTCCGCTGCGCCCGCTGTTCGTCAAGGGCCTGCGCAACGAGGTCCAGGTCGTCATCACCGTCCTGGCGATCCACCCGGACGACGCGTACGACGTGCTCGCGATCAACGCCGCGTCGATCTCGACGCAGCTGTCGGGCCTGCCGTTCTCCGGCCCTGTCGGCGGTGTGCGCATCGCGCTCATCGACGGCCAGTGGGTCGCGTTCCCGCGCTACTCCGAGCGTGAGCGCGCGACGTTCGACATGGTCGTCGCGGGCCGCGTGGTCGGCGACGACGTCGCGATCGCGATGATCGAGGCCGAGGCGCCCGAGAAGTCGTGGAACATCATCAAGGACGAGGGCGGCCAGGCGCCGACCGAGGAGATCGTCGCGCAGGGCCTCGAGGCCGCCAAGCCGTTCATCCGCGTCCTCGTCGAGGCGCAGACCGAGCTCGCCGCGAAGGCCGCCAAGGAGACCCAGGTCTTCCCGACGTTCCCGGACTACCAGGACGACGTCTACGCCGCGGTCGAGGCCGCCGCGACGGCGCGCCTGGGCGAGGCCCTGAGCATCGCCGACAAGCAGACCCGCGAGGGTCGCCTCGACGAGATCAAGGCCGAGGTGCAGGCCGAGCTCGCCGCGCAGTTCGAGGGTCGCGACAAGGAGATCTCCGCCGCGTACCGCTCGGTGCAGAAGAAGCTCATCCGCCAGCGCATCCTCACCGACGGCTTCCGCATCGACGGCCGTGGCCTGCGCGACATCCGCACGCTCTCGGCCGAGGTCGAGGTCCTGCCGCGCGTGCACGGCTCGGCGCTGTTCGAGCGTGGCGAGACCCAGATCCTGGGCGTCACGACGCTGAACATGCTCCGCATGGAGCAGCAGCTCGACACGCTGTCGCCCGAGACGCGCAAGCGCTACATGCACAACTACAACTTCCCGCCCTACTCGACGGGCGAGACGGGCCGCGTGGGCTCGCCGAAGCGCCGCGAGATCGGCCACGGAGCGCTCGCCGAGCGCGCGCTCATGCCGGTCCTGCCGAGCCGCGAGGAGTTCCCCTACGCGATCCGTCAGGTCTCGGAGGCGCTGGGCTCGAACGGCTCGACGTCGATGGGCTCGGTCTGCGCCTCGACCCTGTCGCTGCTCAACGCGGGTGTGCCGCTGCGCGCGCCCGTCGCGGGCATCGCGATGGGCCTCGTGTCCGACACGGTGGACGGTGAGACCCGCTACGCGGCGCTCACCGACATCCTCGGCGCCGAGGACGCGTTCGGCGACATGGACTTCAAGGTCGCCGGTACCCGCGAGTTCGTCACGGCCATCCAGCTCGACACCAAGCTCGACGGCATCCCCGCCTCGGTCCTGGCCGGCGCGCTGACGCAGGCCAAGGAGGCGCGTCTGGCGATCCTCGACGTCATCGCCGAGGCCATCGACACGCCCGACGAGATGAGCCCGTTCGCGCCGCGCGTCATCACGGTGAAGGTCCCGGTCGACAAGATCGGCGAGGTCATCGGCCCGAAGGGCAAGATGATCAACCAGATCCAGGAGGAGACCGGCGCCGACATCTCGATCGAGGACGACGGCACGGTCTACATCGGCGCGACCGACGGTCCGTCGGCCGAGGCCGCGCGGGCCGCGATCAACGCGATCGCGAACCCGCACATGCCGGAGATCGGCGAGCGCTTCGTCGGCACCGTCGTCAAGACGACGACGTTCGGCGCGTTCATCTCGCTGTCGCCGGGCAAGGACGGTCTGCTGCACATCAGCCAGATCCGCAAGCTCGTCGGCGGCAAGCGCGTCGAGAACGTCGAGGACGTGCTCGCGGTCGGCCAGAAGGTCCAGGTCGAGATCGGCGAGATCGACCCGCGCGGCAAGCTGTCGCTGCACGCGGTCGTCGACGAGGACAAGGCCGAGGCCCCGGCCGACGCCGCGGTCGACGCCTGACGTGCCTCTCGAGCTCCCGCTCGTGCGCCCGGGTCTCCCGGGCGCCGAGCAGTCCGCCGGGCAGGACGGCGACGCCTTCGTGCGTCGTTCCGTCCTGCCCGGCGGCGTCCGGGTCCTGACCGAGCACATGCCCGGCCTGCGGTCCGCCACCGTCGGGGCGTGGGTCGGCGTCGGCTCGCGTGACGAGGAGTCGGGTCACTTCGGCTCGACGCACTTCCTCGAGCACCTGCTCTTCAAGGGCACGGCGCGGCGCACCGCGATGGACATCGCGGAGGCGTTCGACGCGGTGGGTGGCGAGGCCAACGCGGCGACCGGGAAGGAGCACACGTGCTACTACGCGCGCGTGCTCGACACCGACCTGCCCATGGCGGTCGACGTGATCGCCGACATGGTGACCTCCGCACGCCTCGACGCCGACGAGCTCGAGACCGAGCGGGGTGTCATCCTCGAAGAGCTCGCCATGAACGACGACGACCCGAGCGACGTCGTGCACGAGCAGTTCGCCACCGCGGTGCTCGGCGAGCACCCGCTGGGCCGGCCGATCGGCGGCACCCCGGACACGATCCGCGACGTGCCGCGCGACGCCGTCTGGGAGCACTACCGCTGGCACTACCAGCCGTCGACGCTCGTCGTGAGCGCCGCCGGCGGGGTCGACCACGACACGCTGTGCGCGCAGGTCTCCGACGCCCTCGTCGCCGGGGGCTGGGACCTGTCGGGCGACGCGAGTCCCACCGGTCGCCGTGATCGCGCCGTCGAGCTCGCCGCCGGGCAGCAGGGTCTGCCGATCGTCGGCGTCGAGCGCGCCGTGCGGCGGCACACCGAGCAGGCGAACGTCATCGTCGGCTGCACGTCGCTGACCGCTACCGACGACCGGCGGTTCACGCTGTCGGTGCTCAACGCGGTGCTCGGCGGCGGCATGTCGTCGCGCCTGTTCCAGGAGGTGCGCGAGAAGCGAGGCCTGGCGTACTCGACGTACTCGTTCGCGTCCGGCCACACCGACACCGGCGTGTTCGGCCTCTACGCGGGGTGCACGCCGGCGAAGGTCGACGAGGTCGTCGCGCTCATGGTCGCGGAGTGGGAGCGCCTCGCCGCGGAGCCCATCACGGCCGCCGAGCTCGAGCGGTCGATCGGACAGCTCTCGGGCGGGCTCGTGCTCGGCATGGAGGACACGGGCTCGCGCATGAGCCGTCTGGGCAAGGCCGAGCTCGTGCACGGCCAGCTGCTGAGCATCGACGAGTCGCTCGAGCGCGTGCGTGCCGTCACGGTGCAGGACGTCCAGGAGCTCGCCGCCGAGCTCGCGTCACGGCCGCGGTCCGTCGTGCGCGTCGGACCGTTCGGCGACTGAGCCGGGCCAGGCTGATCACGGCGCGCTGATCACGACGCCCTGATCACGACATCCTGGTCACGACCCCTGATCACCGCGCTGCGCGGGCCGGCCGAGGCCGACCCGCGCAGCGCGGGACCTTCCGGGCGTCAGCCCGGTCGTGTCAGGTGATCACGGGATCGACGACGTGCTCTCGCACGACGCCCCCGAGTCGGCGCCGGTGCCGCCGAAGCAGGAGTCCGTCCCCGTACCGCCGTTGAGCGTGTCGGTACCGGACTCGCCGTACAGCTTGTCCGTCCCGGCGTCGCCGTACAGGGCGTCGTTCCCGGTGCCGCCGCGCACGGTGTCGTTCCCCGACCCGCCGCGCAGGGTGTCGTTGCCCGACCCGCCGAGCACGGTGTCGTTGCCGGCCCCGCCGGTCGCGGTGTCGCCACCCGAGCCGGCGTCGACCGCGTCGTTCCCCGACCCGCCGTCGATGGTGTCGGTGCCGTCACCCCCGGCGATGGTGTCCGCTCCGACGTCGCCGTACAGCCGGTCGTTGCCGGTGCCTCCGGAGATCAGGTCGTTGCCGTCACCGCCACGGACCGTGTCGTTGCCGGGGTTGCCGTACAGCTTGTCGCTGCCGGCCTCCCCGAGGACCGTGTCGTTCCCGTTGCCGCCGAGGATGGTGTCGACGCCCGGCCCTCCCGAGAGCGAGTCGTTGCCGTCCCAGCCCTCGATCCGGTCGTTGCCGGCGCCACCGCGCAGCACGTTCACGCCTGCAGTCCCGACGAGCCGGTCGGCGTACGCGGAACCGATGGCGTTCTCGGCCTGCACGATCGTGTCGGTCCCCTGACCCGTCGCGGTGCCCGCGGCGAGGTCGACGACGACACCCGCGGTCGCGGTCGCGAAGATGACGGTGTCCGTGCCGGCCATGCCCCACAGCGCGTCGTTGCCGGCGCCGCCGTTGAGCTCGTCGTCGCCGAACCAACCGTCCAGCACGTCGTCGCCAGCCCCCCCGTTGAGGTAGTCGCCGGCGTCGTCGTTCGACCCGCCACCGGGGTTGCCGAGCAGCGTGTCGTTGCCCGCCTCGCCCCGGATGTCGTCCGAGCCCGACCCGCCGAACACGGTGTCGTTGCCCGAGCCGCCGCGGATCGTGTCGTCACCCGCGTCACCGCAGATCCGGTCGTTGCCGCCCAGACCGTTGATGACGTCGTTGCCCGCACCGGCGACGATCACGTCGGCGCCCGCTGTTCCGTTGATCGTGTCCGCGCCCGGCGTCCCGACGATGGTCGCCGCGACACCCCCGCAGAGCGGCGGGGCCCCGTTCTCGATGTGCAGGTTGAGCAGGCCGTTGGCCGCGCCGAACCCGTCCACCTTGATGCGGTAGGTGGTGCCGCCGTTGACGGGGAACGTGACCAGGCTGCGGTTGCCCGTGCCGGAGTCGTCGTCCCAGGCCAGCGGCGTGAGCGTGGCCAGCGAGCTGCCGGTGTAGACGGTCAGCGTCGTGTCGAACGTGGTCACGGACGTGCCGTTGTCCTCGGTCGAGATCGTCGCGGTGCCGGTCGTGGCGGGTGTCCACCGCCACCAGACGCCGTTGTCGACGCTGAACGGCCCCGGCTCGCCCGGCTCGGCGTCGGAGCAGACGGTGAAGTCGAAGTCGTTGATCGGCCCGTTTCCGGCGAACACCTCCGGCGACGCGAAGTCGTTGTTGTTCACCGTGCGGGTCGCCGCGTCGAGCACGTTGATGCGCTTGCGGGTGACACCCGCCCGCGTCACGTCCACGCCCGTCGCGTCGAGGTTCGCCGCCGCGGCCGCGTTCGTGATGGGGACGCCGTTGCCGTCGACGCACTCGCGCAGCAGCGCGAAGGCGCCCGTGACGTGCGGGGCCGCCATCGAGGTGCCGTCCTTGAACCCGTGGTTGTTCGTGGTCGGGACGGCGGCGTCGATCGAGACACCCGGAGCCCACCAGCGCAGGCCCGAGGTCGAGTTGCTGAACCCGGCCGGGACGTCGGTGTCCGTCGTCGCGCCGATCGCGAACGCCGTCGTGAGGCAGCCGGGGAAGCTCATCCCGGCGGTGCTGCCGTTGTTGCCGGCGGCCACGACGACCGCGACGCCCTGCCCCTGCAGGAGCGAGAACCACGTGTTCGTGGTCGGGCCGGTGTTCACGCACCCGGCGTCACCCGGTGCGAACACGGCGTTCGTCCCGATGCTCAGGTTGACCGAGACGATCTTGGGGTTCGTCGTGGTCTTGAGCGCGTAGACGCGGGCGAGCGCGTTGTTGATCGACGAGAACTGGGCCGTCCACCGTGCGCTGGTGGGGTTGTCCTGCGCGACCTTCAGCGCGTGGATCCCGGCCCCGCGCGCGACGCCCTCGTGCCCTCCGGTGAACGTGCTGCCCGCCGCGATGCTCGCGACGTGCGTGCCGTGGTCGCAGTCGGTCGAGTGCGTGCACTCGTCGGCCGAGCCCGGTGCCGTCGACGCGTTGACCCCGCCAGGGCACGACGAGTCGGTGACGTAGCAGGCCTGCGACACGATGCGTCCCGTGAACGCGTTGTGCTGGTTGTCGACCCCGGAGTCGATCACGGCGACCTCGTACCTGCCGCCGGTCGCGCCGTCGAAGTCGTTGCCGAGGACCCCAGCGGTGTTGAGCAGGTCGGAGTCGATGACCCCGGTGCTCGTGTCCAGCGTCGAGTACGCCTCGCCGTCGAGCGTGACCGACCCGACGTCCGGGTCGGCGAGCAGGGCGTCGAGCCCGTCCTCGGTAACGGTCCAGACCCCGGCCGGGAGGACCGGGTCGAGGCTCACGAGGTCCGAGCCCGTGCCGGCGAGGGTCGCGCCGATCGCGGCCTGGGCGTCAGCGGTCAGCTCGCTCTGCACCCGGCCCGCCGTCGCCGACGTGCCGAGGTCGGACCGCAGCGCGTCGGCGGCCGTGACGGTCACGCGCGCGCTGCCGGCCCGGGTGATCGCGGAGCGCACCGCGGCCACCTGCGTCGGGTCGGGGGCGCTCGGCAGGGGAGCGACCGCGGGCAGCCGCTTCGTCTGGGGCGTCTTCGAGCCGGCGACGTCGGGCGTGACGAAGCCCGGGGTCGGGACCGGCCCCGGGTCGGTGGTCTTGGGTACGTCCGTCGCGGCGCCGGAGGCCCCGGCGCCCTCGGGGTGGTAGCCGACGTAGCCCTCGAACTCCGGCTGCGCCCCGGCCGGGTCCTGCAGCGGGTTCGACGCCTGGCTGGTGGCGGCCGGCGGGGCCGCGAGGGCGGCAGTGCCGCCGGTGATGGCCAGAGCCAGCGCAGCGACCGTGGCTGCCGTGGCTCGT
This sequence comes from Cellulomonas persica, assembly GCF_007989825.1. Lineage (GTDB taxonomy): Bacteria > Actinomycetota > Actinomycetes > Actinomycetales > Cellulomonadaceae > Cellulomonas > Cellulomonas persica. The sequence goes on from NZ_BJUA01000013.1 coordinate 17,345, forward strand.
CGTACGTTCCTCCGATGACATCTTGCGGGCACGATCATCGTGCACCCCCTCGTGCTGAGCGAAGACGGGCGCCGGCGGTCGCGGTGGAGGGCCCCGACGCGCACGGCCGCCCCGTCTCGTGCGACAGTCAGGAGCCGGCGCGGGGCGCGGTACGGACGTCCTGCGAGCGAACGATGTCGGGTTCGGGGTGTTTTCACCCTGCTCTCGGGCCGGCGTTCGCCACCCCGACCCGCGGTGCGCGAGGCGATGATGGAGCCGTGACCACCTCGTCGGCCTTCTCCGACCGTGACTACCGCCGGCTCCCGACCACGGAGCCCGGCCTGGTCGAGCACGCGTGGGTCCTGCGCGACGCAGGTGCCGTGCGCGAGCTCCTGCTCCCGGACGGCCGCGGCCTGGTCCAGCTCGCGCTCGGGGAGCCCGGCCGGCTCACCGACGCGCTGACCGGGGCGCGGCGGGCGGAGGGCGACGACGTCCGCGGCCTGCTCACGCGGGCCGCGGTCCGTGAGCTCCCGGCGGGCGCCGTGCGCCTCGGCGTCCAGCTCCACCCCATGGCGGTCGGACGGCTGGACGTCGCGCCGCCCGCCGGCTCGGCGCTGCGAGCCGGCAGTGACCTCCTCGTCGACCGAGCGGTGCCGGTCCAGGACGTGCTGGGGAACGAGACGACCGACGCCGCTCGTGCGGCGCTCGCCGCCGGTGACGACGAGACGGCCGCCTGGCTCGTGGTCTCGGCGCTCGCCCGGCGCGTGGAGCAGCGCACCGGCCGGCGCCAGGACGAGCTCGACGAGCGCAGCGCGCAGGACCGGGCCACGTTCGCGGAGGTCGTCGCGCAGGTCGACGCCGAGCGCGGGCTCGTCGCGGCGAGCGACCTGGCCCGTACGCACGGCGTCACGGTGAGCGACCTGCACCGCTGGTCCGTGCGGTACCTGGGCGTGCCGCCGGCCACCTATCTCGCCGCGGTGCGCTTCACGGGGTTCGTGCGCGAGGCCGTGGGGCCCGGGCCGGTCGCGCCCGCGGACGTCGTCGCCGCGCTGCGCTGGTACGCGCAGTCGACGGTCGCGCCGCGCGAGGTCGAGCGGTTCACCGGCCTGACCCCGGTCGAGCTGCGCCGTGTCGAGGAACGCGTGGCCGAGCTCGTCGGGATCGCGTGACCAGGCTCGCGTCGCGCGCGTCGGGACACGCACGAGGCTGACGCCGCACGAGCGGAGCATCGCGCGCGGCTAGGGTTACCAGTCGTGAGCGAACGGATCAGGGTGGCCGTGCTGGGCGCGGCGGGACGCATGGGCTCGACGACGGTGCGCGCGGTCGAGGCCGCGCCGGACCTGGAGCTCGTCGCCGCGCTCGACGCGACCGACGACCTCGCGAAGGTCACGGCGGCGGGGGCGCAGGTCGCCGTCGACTTCACGGTGCCGTCCGTGACCGAGGGCAACGTGCACGCGCTCGTCGACGCGGGCGTCCACGCGGTGGTCGGCACGACCGGCTGGGACGACGCCTCGCGCGCACGCGTGCGCGACCACCTCGCCGACCGGCCCGGCGTCGGGGTGCTCATCGCGCCCAACTTCGCGCTCGGCGCGGTGCTGACGATGGCGTTCGCGGCGCGCGCCGCGCGGTGGTTCGAGTCCGTCGAGATCGTCGAGCTGCACCACCCGGACAAGGTCGACGCGCCGTCGGGCACGGCGATGCACACCGCGCACGCGGTGGCCCACGCGCGTCGTGCCGCGGGCGTCGCGCCGAGCCCGGACGCGACCGAGCAGTCGCTCGACGGTGCGCGCGGCGCGCTCGTCGACGACGTGCGCGTGCACGCCGTGCGCCTGCGTGGTCTCACGGCGCACGAGGAGGTGCTCCTCGGCAACCCGGGCGAGCAGCTCACGATCCGCCACGACTCGTTCGACCGCGTGAGCTTCATGCCCGGCGTCCTGCTCGCGGTGCGCCAGATGCCCTCCCGGCCCGGGCTCACCGTGGGCCTCGAGCACCTGCTCGACCTGGGCTGAGCGATGGCGCAGCGACGACCCCGCTCGACGGCGGTCGCGGTCGGGGCCGCGCTCGCCCTCACCGCGCTCCTCGTCCTCTACCTGCTGCTGGTCGCGACGCGCGCGACCGGCCTCATCCGCACGGGCGAGCCCATCGCGATCGCGCTCGGCGCGGCCCTGTGGATCCTGCCGGTCGTCGCGATCTGGTTCCTGGCACGCGAGTGGGCGCTCGCGATCGACGTGCAGCGCATGGCGGACACGCTCGCGGAGGCCGACGAGCTGCCCGTGGACGACCTGCCGCGCTCACCGGGCGGGCGGATCGACCGCGCCGCCGCGCGCGCCGCGTTCGACGACGTGCGCGCGCGCTGCGAGGCCGAGCCTGACGACTGGCGCTCGTGGTACCACCTCGCGTTCGCCTACGACGCGGCGGGGGACCGGCGCCGGGCCCGCGAGTCCTTGCGGCACGCGCGCACGCTCTACCGCGCCTGAGCGGCGGCCGAGCCGACCTCGGCCGGGCGGACCGGCCGACGCGCGGACCGTCAGATCGCCGCCCACCACCGGTGCTCGCGCACCGTGCGGGTCGTGCCGTCGGGCAGCGTGCCGGACGCGAGCTCGCGCACCGTGTCGTCGGGACCGAGACCGGCGCCCGAGAGGAACTGCGCGCGCGCGGCGTCGCCGTCGAGCACCCAGGTCTGGAGCTGGTCGGCCCCGTCCTCGCGGAGCAGGTCCACGCACGCCGCGAGCAGCCGCGAGCCGTGACCGGCCTGCTGGTGCGCGGGGTCGACCTCGAGCGCGAGCAGCAGGCCGCCGGGGGCGCCGGCCGGGTCGGTCGCCCGGACCGGGGCGATCGACGCGAAGCCCACGACCGTCGCACCCTCGCACGCGACGAGCACGCGGTGACCGGCCGGGGGAGTGCTCACCGCGGTCGCCCACTGGCTGCGCATCGCGTCGAGGTCGAGCACGTCGAGCGCGCCACCCAGCAGCTCACCGTGCGCGCGGCGCCACGCGTCGACCTGGATCGTGGCGATCGCGCGCTCGTCGCCCGGCACCGCGGGCCGGACCGAGACGTCGGAGGTCTCGCGGAACAGGCTCATGCCCCGATCGTCTCAGGCGCCGGGCGCGTCGGCTGCCGCGTCCGCCGTGACCGGCGCGACCCTCGGCCTCGGCGGGTGCTTGGTCGAGACCCGGTCGATCCACGCGAGCGCCATCGCCGAGAGGATGAACGCGATGTGGATGAGCGTCTGCCACAGCAGCGGCTCGGCGCCGTACGTCTCGATCGTGGACTCCGCCTCGATGAAGCTCGCCAGCAGGTGGATCGAGGAGATGCCGATGATCGACATCGCGAGCTTGGTCTTCAGCACGTTCGCGTTGACGTGCGAGAGCCACTCGGGCTGGTCGGGGTGGTCGTCGAGCCGGATCCGGGAGACGAACGTCTCGTAGCCGCCGATGATGACCATGATCAGCAGGTTGGCGATCATCACGACGTCGACGAGGCCGAGGACGGCGATGATCATGTCGCCGCTCGTGAACTGGTCGGCGGTCGGGTCCTCCGCGAGCTGCTCCGCGGTCGCGTGCACGTGCCCGGTGAACAGGCCCACGCCGAGGTGCCACAGCTCCTTCATGAACTGCCAGACGTAGAACGCCTGGGCCACGATCAGCCCCAGGTAGAGCGGCACCTGCAGCCAGCGCGACATGAAGATGAACGCGCCGATGGGCGCGCGCTCGGGCGGCGCGGGTGCCGGGCTCGTGCTCGGACCGGCCGGGTGCGAGCTGGTGGGGCTGGTGGTCAAGGTGGCCTCGGCCATCGGTCCTCCGGGTAGCGGGTGCCGCGCGGGCGGCCTCGTCGTCGGGCGAGGGTACAACGCGTGACCTACGCCCCTGGTGCCCGGCGCACGCGCGTGACCTGCGCCTCGTCTCAGGCCATGCCGAGAGCGCGCAGCAGCGCGGCCGTCAGCGCAGCGAGGACCACCACGACGACGAACGGGGCGCGCAGGGCGAGCGCGACCGCCGCGACGGCGAGCGCGGGCAGCCGGGCGTCGACGACGAGGTCGCCGCCCTGGGCGACCGCCTGCACGGCGACGAGCGCGGACAGCAGCGCGACGGTGACGAGCGAGGCGGTGCGCGCGACGCGGGGCTCGGCGAGCCAGTGCTCGGGCACGAGGTGCCCCACGAGCTTGATCGCGAACACGACGGCGGACGCGACGACCACGGCGACCCAGGTGGCGGTGGGGCTCACGGGCGGGCTCCTTCCTCGGGCTCGTCGTCCTGGCGGGTGGCGGGGTCCCGCGCGGCGCGGGGGTCGGGCTGGATGCCCGAGCCCGGCGGCTGGACGGGCGTCAGCATGCCGACGAGGATCGCGACCGCCGCCGCGAGCAGCACGGGCACGCCCGCGGGCAGGAACGGCGTGGTCGCGAGCGCCGCGACCACGGCCGCGGCCGCCACGAGCCGCGCGAGCCGTCCCTGCGCACCCGTCAGCCGCGGCCAGACGAGCGCGAGGAACGCCGCGGCGGCGGCCGCGTCGAGGCCGTACCGGCGCGGGTCACCCAGCGCGTCGCCCAGGAGCGCACCGCCGAGCGTGAAGAGGTTCCAGAGCGCGAACACGCCGGCGCCCGTCCACCAGAAGCCCGCACGAGCCGCCGGGCCGGGCGGGTGCGCGGTCCCGACCGCGGTGGACTCGTCGATCGTGAGCTGCGCCGCGAGCAGACGCCGTCCGCCGTGCGCGCCCAGGAGCGGGGCGACCTGCGGTCCGTAGAGGCCGTTGCGCACACCGAGCAGGCCCGCGGTCGCCACCGCGGCGGCCGGCGTGCCCGCCGAGCCCACGACGCCGATGAACGCGAACTGCGACCCGCCGGAGAACATGAGCAGCGACAACGCCATCGTCTGCCCGAGCGACAACCCGGCCGCCACCGAGAGCGCGCCGAACGAGACGCCGTACAGCCCCGTGGCCACGGCGACCGAGAGAGCCTGACGGACGGCTGCGCGCACCTCGTCGCGCTGGGGGTCCGGGCTGCTCACGCGGGTCACTGTCGCACATCGCGGGACCCGGTCGGACTTCGTCGGAGCCCGACCGTACGATGGCGCGCATGACGCTGCCGTCCGCCGACGCGACCGCCCTGTCGTCCTCCTCGTCGTCCCTCGGGCAGGCTCCCGGAGCCACCGGTGGCGCCGTCGTCCCGACCCCGTACGAGGACCTGCTGCGTCTCGTTCTGGAGACCGGGACGCCGAAGTCGGACCGCACGGGCACGGGGACCCGGTCGGTGTTCGGGCACCAGATGCGGTTCGACCTGTCGGCGGGCTTCCCGCTCGTGACGACGAAGCGCGTGCACCTCAAGTCGGTCGTGTACGAGCTGCTGTGGTTCCTGCGCGGCGACTCGAACGTGCGCTGGCTGCAGCAGCACGGCGTGAGGATCTGGGACGAGTGGGCCGACGAGGACGGCGAGCTCGGGCCTGTGTACGGCGTGCAGTGGCGGTCCTGGCCGACGCCCGACGGCGGTCACGTGGACCAGATCACGCAGCTCGTCGAGAACCTGCGCGCCGACCCGGACTCGCGCCGGCACATCGTCTCGGCCTGGAACGTCGCCGAGCTGCCGCAGATGGCGCTCCTGCCGTGCCACGCGTTGTTCCAGTTCTACGTCGCCGACGGTCGGCTCTCGTGCCAGCTCTACCAGCGCTCGGCGGACCTGTTCCTCGGCGTGCCGTTCAACATCGCCTCGTACGCGCTGCTCACCCACATGGTCGCGCAGCAGGCGGGGCTCGAGGTCGGCGACTTCGTGTGGACGGGGGGCGACTGCCACATCTACGACAACCACGTCGAGCAGGTGCGTGAGCAGCTCACGCGCGAGCCGTACCCGGCGCCGCAGCTGCGCCTGCGCCGGGCGGCGTCGATCCTCGACTACACGTACGAGGACGTCGAGGTCGTCGGGTACCAGCACCACCCGACGATCAAGGCCCCGATCGCCGTCTGACCCGGGGAGATGACCACGACACGAGAGCCGCACGTCGCGCTCGTCTGGGCGCAGAGCCCGGCGGGCGTGATCGGCGTCGACGGCGGGCTGCCGTGGCGCGTGCCCGAGGACCTCGCGCGCTTCAAGGAGCTCACGGGCGGGCATCCCGTCGTCATGGGCCGCGCGACGTGGGACTCGCTGCCACCGCGCTGGCGCCCGCTGCCCGGCCGCACGAACGTCGTGCTGTCCCGCGCGGCGGACCTCGCGCTCGACGGCGCGACGGTGTGCGCGGACCTCGACGGTGCGCTCGCGGTGGCCGCCGCCTCGGCCGGGGGCGAGCAGGTGTGGGTGGTCGGGGGAGGCGCGGTGTACGCGCTCGCGCTGGCCCGCGCCGACCGCGTGGAGCTCACGACCGTGGACGTCGAGGTCGAGGGCGACACGTACGCACCGCACCTGCCGCACGACGAGTGGCGTCGCGCGTCGGTGGACCCCGACGAGGGGTGGCACACCTCGTCGTCGGGCGTGCGCTACCGGTTCGAGTCCTACGTGCGCCGCTGACGCGCGGGCCGGGTCGCGAGCCCGGCGCGTGCCCGTGGGCTGGAATCAGCGCGGTCCGTGCGCCCGCGGAGCGGTACGGTGGGCGCCATGCCGCAGGTGACGTCGAGCACGCGACCGTTCGGGGCCTTGCTCTCCGCGATGGTCACCCCGTTCACCGCCGACGGCGACGTCGACCTGGACGCCGCGGTGCAGCTCGCCCGCCGGCTCGTCGACGCCGGGCACTCGGGGCTGGTCCTCAACGGCACGACCGGCGAGGCGCCCACGACGCACGCGCCCGAGAAGGCCGAGCTCATCGCCGCGGTGGTCGAGGCGGTGGGCGACCGGGCGTACGTCGTCGCCGGTGCCGGGTCGAACGACACGCTGCACGCGGTCCGGATGGCCGAGCAGGCCGCCGAGGCGGGCGCGCACGGGCTGCTCGTCGTCAGCCCGTACTACTCGCGCCCCTCGCAGCCCGGCGTCATCGCCCACGTGCGCGCGGTGCTCGACGCGGCCGACCTGCCCGCGATGCTCTACGACGTCCCGGGGCGCAGCGGCGTTCGCCTCGCCGACTCCACGATCGACACCCTCGCCGCCGACGAGCGCGTGGTCGCCTTCAAGGACGCCACCGGCGACACCGTGAACGCCGCACGCGCGATCGCCCGCACGGACCTGGCCTGGTACTCGGGCGACGACGGCCTGCTCGCGCAGTTCCTCGCCGTCGGCGCCGTGGGCATCGTCGGCGTCGTGACGCAGGCCGCGACCCGCATGTTCGTCGACGTGCTCGAGGCGTGGGACCGCGGTGACGTCACCGCGATGCAGCGGGCGTACGCCGCGACCCTGCCCGTGACCGACGCCGTCAACGGCGCCGGCTTCCAGGCCGTCCACGTCAAGGCGGCGCTCGAGGTGCTCGGGCTCATCCCGCGGCGCACCGTCCGCCTGCCGTACGTCCCCGCGTCCGACGAGGAGGTCGACGGCATCCGCACCGCGCTGCGCGCTGCGGGCCTGCTCGACGCCGCGCTCACCTGACGCCCACGCGACCCCCGGGGCCGCACGCACCACCGATACGTCATCACCCGGACCCGGTCCGGGACCGTCGCGGGTCCGCGCCGCACAAGCCCGGCCCGCCCGTTGCAGGGAGAGCCCTTGAGCCACCCCCACCCCGAGCTCGACACCCCGCCGCCGCTGGCCGAGGGCGCACTGCGCGTCGTCGCCCTGGGCGGTCTCGGCGAGGTCGGCCGCAACATGGCCGTGCTCGAGTTCGCCGGCCGTCTGCTCGTCGTCGACTGCGGTGTCCTGTTCCCCGAGGACCACCAGCCCGGCGTCGACCTGATCCTGCCGGACTTCGACTACATCCGGGACCGCCTCGGCGACATCGAGGCGATCGTGCTCACGCACGGCCACGAGGACCACATCGGAGCCGTGCCGTACCTGCTGCGGCTGCGCGAGGACATCCCGCTGGTCGGGTCCCAGCTCACGCTCGCGTTCGTCGAGGCGAAGCTCAAGGAGCACCGGATCACGCCGGTCACGCGGCCCGTGCGCGAGGGTCAGGTCGAGCGGTTCGGCCAGTTCGAGTGCGAGTTCGTCGCCGTCAACCACTCGATCCCGGACGCGCTCGCGGTCGCCGTGACGACGCCCGCGGGCACCGTGCTCCACACGGGCGACTTCAAGATGGACCAGCTCCCGCTCGACGGGCGCATCACGGACCTGCGTGCGTTCGCGCGCCTCGGCGAGAAGGGCGTCGACCTGTTCATGGTCGACTCGACCAACGCCGAGGTCCCCGGCTTCGTCGCGCCCGAGCGCGGCATCGGTCCCGTGCTCGACTCGGTCTTCGCGGACTCGGCGAAGCGCATCATCGTCGCGTCGTTCGCCTCGCACGTGCACCGCGTCCAGCAGGTGCTCGACGCCGCCGCGGCGCACGGCCGCCGCGTCGCGCTCGTCGGGCGCTCGATGGTCCGCAACATGGCGATCGCCGCCGACCTCGGGTACCTGAAGGTGCCCGACGGCGTGCTCGTCGACCTCAAGGCGGTCGGCGACCTGCCCGACGACGAGGTCGTGCTCATGTGCACCGGCTCGCAGGGCGAGCCGATGGCCGCGCTGTCCCGCATGGCGAACAACGACCACAAGGTCTCCGTCGGCGCGGGTGACACCGTGATCCTCGCGTCGTCGCTCATCCCCGGGAACGAGAACGCCGTGTACCGCGTGATCAACGGGCTCACGCGGCTCGGTGCGCGCGTCGTGCACTCGGGCAACGCGAAGGTGCACGTCTCGGGCCACGCGTCGGCCGGTGAGCTCCTGTACTGCTACAACATCCTGCGCCCGCGCAACGTGATGCCCGTGCACGGCGAGGTCCGTCACCTCGTGGCCAACGCCGCGCTCGCGGTGCAGACCGGTGTCCCGGCCGACCGCGTGGTGCTCGCCGAGGACGGCGTGGTCGTCGACCTCGTCGACGGGCGCGCGTCGGTCGTCGGCGCGGTGCCGTGCGGCTACGTCTACGTCGACGGCTCGAGCGTCGGTGGCATCACCGAGGCCGAGCTCAAGGACCGCCGGATCCTCGGTGACGAGGGCTTCGTGTCGATCTTCGCGGTCGTCTCCTCGGCCGACGGCAAGGTGCTCGCGGGACCGCAGATCCACGCGCGCGGCTTCGCCGAGCAGGACGAGGTCTTCGAGGACATCCTCCCCGAGGTCACGCGCGCGCTCGAGGAGGCCGTCGCGCAAGGTGCGACCGACACCCACCAGCTCCAGCAGGTCATCCGGCGCGTCGTCGGCCGGTGGGTCTCGAGCCGGCTGCGCCGCCGGCCGATGATCATCCCCGTGGTGGTCGAGGCCTGACGGAGAACATCTCGCGGTGGCGACGCGGCGTCGTGCGCAGGTGCTCGGCGAAGTGCGCGCGCAGCGTCGCCGCCGACCCGAGACCCGCGCGCCGCGCGACCTCGTCGATGCCCAGGTCGGTGGTCTCGAGCAGCGTGCGCGCCCGCGCGAGGCGCTGCTGCACGAGCCACTGACCGGGGCTGAGCCCGATGCGCTCGCGGAACCGGCGCGTGAACGTGCGTCGCGCGAGGTGGACCTGGGCCGCCCACGTGTCGAGGTCGAGCGGCTCGTCGAGGTGGTCGAGCGCCCAGTCGACCGCGCGGTCGACCGGGTCGGCGCCCGGGCGCCGGGACACCGGCGCGGGGATGAACTGCGCCTGCGCGCCGTCGCGGTGCGGTGCGAGCACGAGGGCGCGCGCGACGTCGTCGGCGACCGTGACGCCGCGGTCGGTGCGCACGACGTGCAGGCACGTGTCGAGCGCAGCGGCGACGCCCGCTGACGTCACGACGTCCCCGAGGTCCGACCACAGGATGTCGGAGCGGACCGTGACCGCGGGGTAGCGGCGGGCGAGGTCCCCTGCCGCGTGCCAGTGTGTCGCGAGCGTGCGCCCGTCGGCGACGCCGCTGGCCGCGACCACGTACGCGCCCAGGCACAGCCCGACGATCCGCGCCCCGCGCTCGTGCGCGCCACGCACGGCCGCGACGAGGGCGTGCGGCGGCTCGCGGCGCGTGTCCCAGCTCGGCAGGACCACGGTGTCCGCCTGGGCGAGGACGTCCAGGCCGTGCTCGACGACGACGTCGTAGCCCGCGGCGGTCGGCAACCGCCCGGCCTGCTCGGCGCACACGACGACCTCGTACCCGGTGTGTGGTGCGACGCCCCGGCCCGAGGCGAACACTGCACTCGGGACGGCGAGGTGGAACGGGCTGATCCCCGCGAACGCGACCACGGCGACACGGTGCACGAAGGCATCCGGGGCAGCGCCGTCCTCGACGGCGGTCGGCGACGAGGAGACGGACATGGCCCGATCCTAGCGATGTGCGGCTCACGGGCCACTGGTCGGTCGTCGACGACCAGCCCAGCATGGGGACATGACCGAGCTCACCAGCCCCGATGTCGTCTCGTCCCTCGCCGAGGGCGGCCCGACCCCAGGCCTCGACCCGACGCCCGACGTCGTCGCGACGTGGGTGGGCGGCCCGACCGTCCGACTCTCGTACGCGGGACTCACGTTCCTGACCGACCCGACGTTCGACCCGGCCCCGGCCGAGTACCCCGGCCCCGTCACGCTGCACAAGCTCGTGGGACCCGCGGTGGCGGTCGACGAGCTGGGCGCGCTCGACGTCGTGCTGCTGTCGCACGACCAGCACGCCGACAACCTCGACATGGCGGGCCGCGCGCTGCTCGCCGACGTCCCGGTGGTCCTGTCCACGCCCGACGCCGCCGCTCGCGTGCCCGGCGTGCGCGGCCTCGCGCCCTGGGAGCAGGTGGTGCTCGACGGCGACGTGCGGGTCACGGCGGTGCCGGCACGGCACGGCCCGCAGGGCGCCGAGCCCCTGAGTGGCGCCGTCACCGGCTTCGTGCTCGAGGCGCACGCCTGGCCGACCGTGTACGTCTCGGGCGACAACGCCTCGATCGACGTGGTCGACCAGGTCGCGCGCCGGTTCCCGCAGATCGGGCTCGCGGTGCTCTTCGTGGGCGGGGCGAACGTCGGGCGCTTCGGTGCCGAGCCGGTCACGCTCGACGCGCTGCGCGCGGCCGCCGTCGTCGAGCTGCTCGCGCCCGCGCGCGTCGTGCCCGTGCACCACACCGACTGGTCGCACTTCGTCGAGCCGCTCTCGACCCTCGTCGAACGGCTCGAGCGCGGCGCCCGGTCCGACCGGCTCGTCGTGCTCGAGCGCGGGCGGCCCACCGCCGTGTGACCGCTACGAGCGCAGCTCGAGCTCCGTCGCGGCCTCGGCGAGCGTGGCCCCTGGGCGAGCGGTGGCCGACCGCCGCGAGGCCGCGGCGGAGCCCGCGAGGATGAGCGCCGCGGCGGCGACCACGGCCAGCGTGAGCGGCTCGTCGAGGATCACCGCACCGAGCGCGACCGCGACCACCGGGTTGAGGTAGGCGACGAGCGTCGAGCGTGCACCGCCCACCTCCTCGATGAGCCGGAAGAACAGCACGAAGGCCAGCGCGGTGCACACGACGCCCAGGACGACGAGCGCGACGACGGCGTCCGTCCCGGGCCGTGCGTGCGGCGCCTCGAGCAGCACGACCGGCAGGTACACGAGCGCGGCGAGCGTCAGGCAGACCGTGGTCAGCGGGATCGCGGGGACGCCGCGCAGGTGGCGCTCGGCGACGATCGGCGCGATCGCGTACCCCAGGGCCGCGACGAGCACCTGCACGACGGCCCACGGGTCGCCTCCGGCGGCGGCCCCCGGTCCGAGCAGGAGCGCGACGCCGCCGAGCGCGACGACCAGCCCGACCCACCGCACGAGCGCGACGGCCTGGTGGTCGACGAACCGGCCGATCACGACCGCCGCGATCGGGACGGTCGCCACGAGCAGGCCCGTCGTCGAGCTCGAGAGCGTGCGCTCGGCGTTCGACAGCAGGATCCACGGGATGACCAGCTCGAGCACCGCGAACGCGACGACCGCGCGCCAGTGCCCGCGCAGCGGGCGCAGGCCCCCGCCGCGCAGCGCGAACGGCAGGAGCAGGAGCGCGCCGATCGCGGTACGCGCGAGCACGACCGTGGCCGGGGTCACCTCCTCGACCGCGACCTTGATGAGCAGGTAGGGCACGCCCCAGATCACGCCCATCGCCAGCAGCAGCGCCCAGCCGCGGCGCGTCACGGGAGCAGTCCACGCGTGTCTGTGTGCACGGGCGTCACGCTAGGGGCACCCACCGACACGGTCACGAGGATTCCCGCGCACAGGCGGCGCACGGGCGACACGGACCCGGACAGCGCCGTTCCAGCGGGTCGCGACGCTAGGTTGAGGACCATGGCGACCCGTACGACTCCCCGGTCGCGCTCCGGCGCGCCCGCAGCACGGTCCGCCGGCACGTCGTCCTCCGGGAAGCCCGCACGCACGCGGCAGCCGAGCGCGCGTCCGGCGGGCCGCTCCGCGCCGCCCCCGCCCCGTCGACCCGCGCTCCCGGTGCGCATCGTCAAGGGCGTGTGGATGGGCAGCGCGCACCTGGTCGGCGGCGCGGCGCGTCGCGTCGGCCGCGACGCGCGCGACCTCGACCCGTCGCACCGCCGGGACGGCCTGGCGTTCACCCTGCTCGGGATCGCGGTGGTCGTCGCCGCGCGGGAGTGGTGGTCGCTGTCCGGGACCGCGGGCGGCGTGGTGCACAACATCGTCGCGGGCACGTTCGGCGTCGTGGGCGTCGTCGTCCCGGTCCTGCTGCTGGCGACGTCCGTGCGGCTCATGCGGCACCCGGACCGCGGTCAGGCGAACGGGCGCATCGGCATCGGCCTCGGTGCGATCCTGCTGGCGGTGTGCGGGCTCGTCCACGTCTTCGCGGGGACCCCCGGCACCGACGACATGGACGCCGTGCGCGGCGCGGGCGGCATGCTCGGGCTCATCGTCGGCACGCCCCTGGCGACCCTCCTGACGGTCCCGGTCGCGGCCGTCCTGCTCTTCCTCCTGGCGTTCTTCGGCGTGCTCGTCGTGACCGCGACGCCCGTGCACCAGATCGTGCCGCGCCTGCGCGCGCTGTACCGCCGCCTCACCGGGCAGCACGACGAGGCCGAGGGCGCCGAGGACGACGAGCCCCTGATCATCAACGCGGGCCACACCGCGGTCGACGAGCCCGAGCCGCGGCCCAAGCGCCTCGGCCGGCTGCGTCGTCGTCGTGCGGAACGGGCCGCCGCCCTGGACGAGGCCGCGCTCGAGGCCTACGAGGCCGACGAGGCATTCGTGCGCGCCGCGGTCGTCGTGCCCGGCAGCGAGGTCGACGGTGACCACGACGACGCCACAGCGCACCTCGACCCGGCGCGCGACCCGGCACCGGCCACCGAGCCGACCACGGTCGTCGCCGAGGCGACGTCGACCACGGCCGCGCCGACCAAGCCCGCTCTGACGCCGCCCGTGACGACGGGTGTGCCGCGCGGTGAGCAGCCGATGCTCGACGGCGAGGTCCTGTACACGCTGCCGTCGGAGGACTCGCTCGTGAAGGGCGCGCCGCACAAGGTGCGCTCGGCCGCCAACGACCGCGTCGTCGAGTCGCTCACGAGCGTCCTCGAGCAGTTCGAGATCGACGCCAAGGTCACGGGGTTCACGCGCGGCCCGACCGTGACGCGCTACGAGGTCGAGCTCGGCCCGGCGGTCAAGGTCGAGCGTGTGACCGCGCTGTCGAAGAACATCGCGTACGCGGTGGCCTCGGCGGACGTGCGGATCCTGTCGCCCATCCCCGGCAAGTCGGCGATCGGCATCGAGATCCCCAACACGGACCGCGAGACGGTCGCCCTGGGCGACGTGCTGCGCTCGGCCGCGGCCAAGCGGTCCGACCACCCGATGGTCATCGGCGTCGGCAAGGACGTCGAGGGCGGGTACGTGACCGCGAACCTCGCGAAGATGCCGCACCTGCTCGTCGCGGGCGCCACCGGCGCCGGCAAGTCGAGCTTCGTGAACTCCATGATCGTCTCGATCCTCATGCGCGCGACGCCCGACGAGGTGCGCATGGTGCTCGTCGACCCGAAGCGCGTCGAGCTCACGATCTACGAGGGCATCCCGCACCTCATCACCCCGATCATCACCAACCCGAAGAAGGCCGCCGAGGCCCTCGAGTGGGTGGTGCGGGAGATGGAGGCGCGGTACGACGACCTCGCGATGTTCGGGTTCAAGCACATCGACGACTTCAACGCCGCGGTGCGCGCGGGGAAGGTCAAGCCGCTGCCGGGTTCCGAGCGCAAGATCGCGACGTACCCGTACCTGCTGGTCATCGTCGACGAGCTGGCGGACCTCATGATGGTCGCGCCGCGCGACGTCGAGGCCTCGATCCAGCGCATCACGCAGCTCGCGCGGGCTGCCGGCATCCACCTCGTGCTCGCCACGCAGCGCCCGTCGGTCGACGTCGTGACGGGTCTCATCAAGGCCAACGTGCCGTCGCGGCTGGCGTTCGCGACGTCCTCGCTGACCGACTCGCGCGTCGTGCTCGACCAGCCTGGTGCCGAGAAGCTCATCGGCCAGGGTGACGCGCTGTTCCTCCCGATGGGCGCGGCCAAGCCCATGCGCACCCAGGGCGCGTGGGTCGCGGAGTCCGAGATCCACGCGGTCGTCTCGCACGTCAAGACGCAGCTCAAGCCGACCTACCGGCAGGACATCACCGCCGCGGCGCCCAAGAAGCAGGTCGACGAGGACATCGGTGACGACCTCGACCTGCTGCTCCAGGCCGCCGAGCTGGTCGTGACGACGCAGTTCGGCTCGACGTCGATGCTGCAGCGCAAGCTGCGGGTCGGCTTCGCCAAGGCGGGTCGCCTCATGGACCTGCTCGAGTCGCGCGAGATCGTCGGCCCTTCCGAGGGCTCGAAGGCCCGTGAGGTCCTCGTGCAGCCCGACGACCTGCCGGCCACGCTGGCCATGCTCCGGGGTGCGCCCGAGGCGCTGCCCGGCGACGAGCCGATCCCCGTCGCGACCGACTACCACGACGACCTCGAGGACGAGGGCCAGGACTGGCCCGGCGGCGGTCGGTGAACGCCGGGCTCGCGCCGGACGACGCGTCGCTCGCGTCGTTGGTCGCCGGGACGCAGGACAGCGTGGGCGTGGGCCTGCTCGTGATCGCGGCGATCGCCGTCGTCGCACTCGTGTGGGTGCTCGTGCTCCTCGCGCGGCAGCGCCGCGAGGTGCACCGCGCCAACGGTCTGCTCGACCTGTCACGCGAGCTGCGGCACCGCTACGACGCGCTGCAGGCCGTCACCAAGGAGGGCGTGCTCGTCGTGTCGCTGTCCGGCACGGTCCTGGACATCTCCGAGCGCGCGGCCGCGATCCTGGGCGTCGACAGCGACGCCGCGGTGGGCCGCCACCTGACCGACCTGCCCGTCGTGCTCGTCAACGAGCAGGGCCTGTCGATGAACCCCGCGGCGGTCCTCGGGTACCGCACGGGTCGCGCCGGCTACACGGTCGACTCGCAGCTCGTCGGGGTCGCGGTGCCGGGGCCGAGCGGGACGCAGGCCCGCATGGTGCAGGTCGCGAGCCAGCTCGTGGCCGCGGCCGACGGCGACGCGCCCGCGGTCCTGACGACGCTCGTCGACGTCACGGGCTCCCGGCAGGTCGAGGCGGCGCTGTCCCGGTCGGAGACCCAGTTCCGCGTCGCGATGGAGAACGCGCCGATCGGCATGGCGCTCGTCGACCTCGACTGGCACATCGTCGAGGCCAACTCGGCGCTCGCCGAGCTGCTCGGCACCACGGTCGAGGCGCTGCGCGGCTACCCGATGGAGGCGCTCGGCACGCCGGACTCGCGCGCGAGCGAGCGGCTCGAGGTGGACCGGCTGCTCGGCGGAGGCCAGCACCGGTTCTCGATCGAGAAGCGCTACCAGCGGGCCGACGACCACCAGGTGTGGGTCGTGCTCGACGCGGCCCTGGTGCGCAGCCCCACCGGCGAGCCCGACCACTTCGTCGTGCAGGTGCGTGACTCGACCGAGTCCCGGCTGCAGGCCGAGATGCTCACGCACCGTGCGATGCACGACCCGCTGACCGGCCTGGCGAACCGCACGCTCCTGCAGGAGGTGCTGCAGTCCGTCCTCGAGCAGCCCGGGGTCGTCGACCGGGTCGCGGTGCTCGCGTGCGACCTCGACGGCTTCAAGGAGATCAACGACCGGTACGGGCACGCGGCGGGCGACGAGGTGCTCGTGCACGTCGCGGGCGTGCTGCGGGCCGCGACCGCACGACGCGGCACGGTCGCGCGCCTGGGCGGCGACGAGTTCGTCGTCGTGGTGCAGGACATCGACGGGCCGCGCGCGGTGTTCGAGGTCGCGGGCGCGATCCACGCGGGGCTCGCCGAGCCGGTACGCGTGGCCCGGCGACGACTGCCCGTCGCCGCGAGCATCGGGATCGCGCTGGCCGACCCGGACACCGTGCAGGGCGGCGCGCCGGGCCTGCTCGCCGCAGCCGACTCGGCGCTCTACAAGGCCAAGGCGGCAGGTCGCGGACGCACGGAGGTGTACGACCACTCGATGACGCGCTCGTCGAGCGCGGACCTGCTGCGCGAGCTCACGGACGCGCTCGACGCCGACGAGCTCGTCGTGCACTACCAGCCGATCGTCGACCTGGCCGACGGCCGGGTCGTCGGCTACGAGGCGCTCGTGCGCTGGCAGCACCCGTACCGCGGGCTCCTGCTGCCCGCCGCGTTCCTCCCGCTCGCCCAGGAGGCGGGCCTCGCCGTGCCGCTGGGGCAGTTCGTCGCGACCAAGGTCGCCGAGTTCGTCGCGTCGTCGCCCGACCGCACCACGTGGGTCTCGGTCAACGTCTCGGCCGACCAGCTCGGCGACGGGGAGTTCGCGACGACGCTGCTCGCGGAGATCTCGCGACACAGGCTCATGGCGGGCCGGATCGTCGTCGAGCTCACCGAGTCCTCGCTGGTCGCGTCCGGGACGCGGATCCGGCACGAGCTGACGCAGCTGTCCGCGGCGGGCGTCCCGATCCTGCTCGACGACTTCGGCACGGGGGTCTCGCCGCTGTCCTACCTGCGCGACCTGCCGGTCGCGGGCGTCAAGCTCGACATGTCCTTCACGTCCGGCATCCCCGACGACCCCACGGCGGGCAAGGTGGTGCGGGCTCTCGGCGCGCTCGCGCGCGAGCTCGCGATGGTGACGATCGCCGAGGGCATCGAGCACGCCGAGCAGGCCGAGTACCTGCACCGCAACGGCTGGCGGTACGGGCAGGGGTGGTTGTACGGGGGAGCGCAGCCCGCGCCGGCCGAGCAGTTCGCGCCGCCGAGCCCGGTCGCGCCCCCGCTCGTGCGCGACGCGACCCGATCGGCACCCGTGCCGGCCGACCTCGTCCCGCCGACCGGTCCGACGCTGCCGGGGATGTCGTCGGGCCCCGCTCCCACGCCGCCCGGTGGTCGCCCACCGACGAGCGGCCCGGCAGGCCCGCTGCCGCGACTGCCGCACTGACCTCACCGCCGTGCGGGCGGTGCGGGGGTGCGACGTCAGCGCGCCCGCGTCACCACGGTCGGTGCGTCACCGGTCGGCGTGAGCGGGCTCGTCCGCTCGGGCGCCTGCGTCCCGGCCGCCTCCGTCACGCGCGCGAGCCGCGCGGCGACCTCCGAGGCGGACAACGTCGAGGTGCCGTCCGCGATGTCCCGCAGCGCGTGCACCCGGTGCCCGCCCTTGCGGTCCACCGTGACCGCGGTCCACTCGACCCCCGTGACGCGCGCCGGTCCGGCGGCTCTGCCCTCGGCGTCGAACCCGCCCGGACTGCTGACGTGCGCGGTGAGCATCAACCCGGAGTCGGTCTTGGGTGAGCAGCACGCGCCGTCCTGGTTGGACAGGAAGTTCCCCAGGCCGTAGGCGACCCACATGCCGGTGCCGTCGGGGCCGCCGTCGAGGCGCACCACGGGCTGCGGGACGTGCGCGTGGTGCCCGATGTAGAGGTCGAACTCGCCCGAGGCGGCGATCTCCTGGGCGACCTCGAGCTGCTCGGGCGTCGGTTCCGTCTGGTACTCGACGCAGCAGTGCACGCTCGCGACGACGAGGTCGGCGCCGGCCGCGCGCGCGGCCCGGGCCTGGGCGACCATCGCCGGGACGTCGATCAGCGAGACGGACCACGGCTTGTCCGCGTCGACGGGCATGCCGTTGGTGCCGTAGGTCGCGGCGACCTGGGCGACCGTGAGCGACTGACCCGCGCGCTCGAGCGTGTAGAGCTGCGGCTGGTCCGCCTCGGCCTGCGACCGGGCGGTACCGACGTGGCCGAGCCCGGCGGCGTCGAGCGCGTCGAGCGTCGCCGCGACGCCCGCGAAGCCCCGGTCCACCGAGTGGTTCGACGCGGTCGAGCAGCCGTCCCAGCCCTGCCCGGCCAGGCCGGGCACGATCTGCGCGGGCGCGCCGAACACGGGGTAGCCGCTCGGCTTCGAGCCCGCCGGGGCGACGGGGACCTCGAGGTGGCACAGGGTCAGGTCGCCACCCTGCACCCACGGGTCGAGGGGTGCCAGCAGCGGTGCGAAGTCGACGGTGCCACCCTCCGTGGCCGACGAGATGACGGGCAGGTGCGGGAGCACGTCACCCGTCGCGACGATGGTGAACTCGGCGTCCGGGTCGGGCGTCGGCGAGGGCGTGGGTGACGGGGTCGGGCTCGTCGTGACCTCGGCCGTGGTGGGTTGCGCCCGCCCGGGCTCGTCGGTGCCGCGGTCCCACGGCTGCAGCGCGGCTGCGGCCCCGACCGCGCACACGACGACGACCACGAGGGTGAGGACCGGGGCCGCCAGGGGACGGCGCCGGGTGGAGCGGGCATGGCGAGTCACGCGTGGACCCTAGCCGCCCGGCTGCGAACTGCGAGAACGCGCACGCCGTGCACCACCCGAGCGGCGCACACGACGACGCGCGGACGTGGGCCCGAGGTGCCCGTGCGCGGGCCCGGCACGACCTAGTCTGTGCGGGTGAGTGCCGCACCGCAGCCGTCGTGGAACCTCGCGAACGTGTTGACGGTCGCGCGGGTGGTCCTGGTCCCGGTGTTCGGCTGGGCCCTGCTCGTCGACGGCGGCGAGAGCGTCGGGTACCGCCTGCTGGCCGCCGGCGTCTTCGCGCTCGCCGCGGTGACCGACCGGATCGACGGCTGGTACGCGCGCCGCACCAACCAGGTCACCGACTTCGGCAAGCTGCTCGACCCGATCGCCGACAAGCTGCTCATCGGCACGGCCCTGGTCCTGCTCTCCGCGCTCGACGAGCTGCCCTGGTGGATCACGGTCGTGATCCTGGTCCGCGAGCTCGGCATCACGGTGATGCGGTTCTTCCTGCTGCGCTACGTCGTGCTGCCCGCCTCGCGCGGCGGCAAGCTCAAGACGGTGCTGCAGTCGTTCGCGATCGGGCTCTACGTGCTGCCGCTGTTCGCGATGCCGCACGCGGTCGAGGTGCTCGCGGGCGTCGTGATGGCGGCGGCACTCGTCGTGACGGTCGTGACCGGGCTCGACTACGTGCGGACCGCGGTCCGCATCCGCCGCACGGCGACCGTCCCGCCGGGGATCTAGCCGTGCCAGGCCCCGACGTGCCGGGCCCCGAGGTCCCGGGCCCCGACGTGCCGGACCTCGTCGTGCCGGACCCGGCCGGGGCGGGCTCGGCGGCCGAGGCGCTTCGGGCGCTGCGCGAGCGCGGCTGGACGCTCGCCGTGGCGGAGTCGCTCACGGGCGGGCTGCTCAGCGCCCGCATCGTCGACGTGCCGGGCGCCTCGCTGGTCCACCGCGGGGCCGTGGTCGCATACGCGACCGAGCTCAAGGCGACCCTGCTCGGCGTGCCCGACGGCCTGCTGGCCCGGCGCGGTCCCGTCGACCCGGACGTCGCGCTGCGGATGGCCGCCGGCGTGCGCGAGCGGCTGGGTGCCGACGTGGGGGTCGCGACGACGGGGGTCGCCGGGCCCGACGAGCAGGACGGCAAGCCGCCCGGCACCGTGCACGTCGCCGTGGTGACGCCGGACGCACAGGCGGTGCGTTCGTGGCACCTCGTGGGGGACCGGGCGATGGTGCGGGAGCGGACGGTCGAGGCCGCGTTGCGCCTGCTCCGCGAGCTGGCCGACGGGTCCGGTGACGAGCGGGCAGGCGGCCCCGACACGGCGTGACACGCGCGCGTCCCGCACACGCGGGTGAATCCTCACGTGTGGTCGTGGCGGGCTCGACCGGCCCGGGAACACGACGACGTGCTCGGACGTTGGAGCCAGCGTGATGAACACTCGACCTCCCGTCCGCCGCACGCCCGCGCGTGTGGGCGGCGCAAGGTACGGTGGAAAGGTGTCGGCGGACAGGACGTCGACACGCGAGGCGACACGCCAGCCGGCACGGGACGTGCCGACTGGTCCGACACTCCGGTCGGACGGCAGGACCGTCGGCCGGACGGACGAGACGAGAGGGGGAGCCCCGATGGTCGTTCTCCGTCGTGAGATCGGCGATGTGCTGCGGGATGCGCGCCAGCGCCAGGGCCGGACCCTTCGTGAGGTCTCGTCGGCAGCACGGGTCTCGCTCGGGTACCTGAGCGAGGTCGAGCGAGGGCAGAAGGAGGCGTCGTCGGAGCTGCTGCAGAGCATCTGCGTGGCGCTCGACGTGCCGATGTCGCTCGTGCTGCGCGAGGTGAGCGACCGCGTCGCGGTCGCCGAGGGTCTGCTCATCCCGGACACGGTCCCCGCGGACCTGGCAGCGTCGATGGGTTGCACGGGCGAGGGTGGCTGGGCGCGCACGCGCTCGGAGCTCGCGCCGATCGGCTGACGACCGCGGTCGTCAGCCCACCGCAGGGCACGCACCGCGGCCTGCCGCGCCGCAGTGCACGGGTGCGCTGCCCCGACTTTCCCGCACGATCGACTTCCCGTACGCCCCGGACAGCCGCTGTCCGGGGCGTACGGCGTCTGTGCCCGGTGCCGATTCCGTCGGACCCGTGCCCGATGCGTGCGCCCCTCGGATGCCTGGCTCTCTCGCGCGCTGCCGACCGTGCGCCCCGGGGTCACCGGGCTCGCTGGCAGGTCGGGCAGTAGAAGACCGGCCGTTGCATCGGGGGCCGGCGCGCCTGACCGACCGCGACGGGCGTGCCGCAGCGCGGGCAGGGCTGCCGCAGCCGCCCGTGCACGCGACCGGGTGGGAACCCCGTGAGCACCGAGCGCTGCATCTGCTGCCGCGCGGTCCGGTAGAGGCGCACCGGGTCGGGCACCTCGTCGGCGGGTGTCCAGGGCCACAGACGCAGCGCGAACAGCGATTCGGCGCAGTAGATCGTCCCGATGCCCGCCGCAACCCGCTGGTCGAGCAGCACCTCGGCGGCGGGCGTCTGCCCGGCCGCCCGCCACCGCTCGAGGACCTCGTCGAGGTCGAGCTCGTCGGCGAGCACGTCGGGGCCCAGATGACCCAGGAGGCGGGGCTCGTCGCGCGTCGGGAGCACGTCGAGCATGCCGAGCAGCCTGCCGTACGCGGTCCAGCGTGACGTCGCGAGCAGTGCCCGCACCTCCTCGGACCGACCCCGCGCCGCGGGTGTACCGGTACGCGCGATCCGCCACTCGCCGTCCATGCGCAGGTGCGTGTGCAGCGTGCGGCCGTCGTCGAACCGCGTGAGCAGGTGCTTGCCGTAGGGCCGGGTGCCGAGCACGGTCCGTCCGACGAGGTCCACGCCCGCGGCCGTCGGCCAGCGCAGCTCGGCGCGCTCGAGCACCTGACCCGCGAGCGCCTCGTCGAGCCGGGTCGCCGTCCGGCGCAGGATGTCTCCCTCAGGCACCGCGGACCGCCCTCACGGTGCCCGACCGCCGTCCGACGGTGCACGGACGCGGCGGCGTGCGCGTCACCGGTCCGTCCCGAGCCGCAGCCCGCGCGGCGTGGTCGCGAAGCCCGCCGCGACCAGAGCCCGTCCCGCGGGCGAGTGGACGGCGCCGTCCGCGAGCACCGCCGCGCCGTCGATCCGCGTGATGGTCAGCCGGCCGGTGCGCGCGACGACGGCGGCGAGCCCGCGTGCGGCCGCGGCGAGCGTCTCGTCGTCCTCCGCGAACGACAGCACCGTGCGGCCGCCGCGTTCGAGGTAGAGCGCAAGACCGCCGTCGACGAGCACGACGAGCGACCCCGCCTTGCGCCCAGGCCGGTGGCCCGTGCCGTCGGCCGCCGGTCGGTCGGGCCACGCGAGCGAGCCGCCGTAGGGGTTCGCGGGGTCGGTCGCGGCCAGCACGACGACGACGGGGTGGGGACCGGCGCCGTACCGGCGCGGCGCGTCGGCGGACGCTCCGGAGCCCGCCGTCGCAGCGCCCGCCGCCGCGCCTGACCTGGTCATGCCTGCCCCTGCTGTGCCTGCCCTCGCCGTGCCTGCCCTCGCCGTGCCCGAACCGGTCGCTCCCGCTCCCGGCAGCGCCCATGCGTCGGTGGACGGCGGTGCAGCGCCCGGGCGCTCGTCGCGCAGCTCGACGGCCCGGTCGCGCGCCGCCTGCACGGTCGCGGCGTCGGCGCGCAGCTGGTCGACCGCGCCGGGCAGCGCGAACTGCGAGCCGCCGAGCCGTTCGACGAAGTACCCGCGGCGCACCTGACCGCCCTGCTCGAGCGCCCCGAGCACGCGGTACACGTCGCCGAAACGCGCACCGATCCCCTCGAGCGGGGCGACGGCGCGCGTCAGCACGCCGTGGCGGTCCAGGAGCTGCGCGGCGAGCGCGTGCGCGCGCAGGGTCGGGTCGGGCTCGCGCGCCGGCAGGAGCGACCAGCGGCCCGCGGCGCTCGCCGCGCTCGCACCCGGGCGACCGAGCGCCCCGGCCGAGGCCATGCCGGGCCCGCGCAGCCCGAGGCGAGGACGCAGCGCGCGACCGCGCGGCGCCGCGGGGCGCGTGCGGTGGGCGGTGCTGCCCGAGCCCAGCCACGCGCGCAGGGGCGCGAGCGAGTCGTTGGTGACCTGTCCGGCCCACACGAGCTCCCACAGCGCGGCCGCGATCTCGCGCTCGCTCACGTGACCGGAAGCCGGCCGATGCTGCTCGTCGCCGGACG
This sequence comes from Cellulomonas persica, assembly GCF_007989825.1. Lineage (GTDB taxonomy): Bacteria > Actinomycetota > Actinomycetes > Actinomycetales > Cellulomonadaceae > Cellulomonas > Cellulomonas persica. Next base: position 40,224 of record NZ_BJUA01000013.1, read on the forward strand.
CGAGCTCCTGGCCGTGCTCCTGCTCGCGCGCACGCTCGTGCTGGGCGAGCCGTTCGGCCACGCGCGCGACGAGCGCGCCCACGAACCACGCGCCGCCGTCGGCCAGACAGTCCAGGACCGCGTCGCGGACCGGTGACGGCGTGAGCTCGTCGGGCACGGGGGCGGGCAGCGTGAGGTCCGCGACGGCCGCCGGGTGCAGCGAGACCAGGCCGTCGTGGCCCGGCAGCGCGGCGTGCCCGGCCCACACCACCTCGCCGGCGGCCGTGAGCTCGTCGAGCATCTCCGGGCGGTAGTCGACGACGCGCGACGGCAGGACGTGCGCCTCGAGCGCCGAGGCCGGGACGGCGAAGCCCGCGAGCTGCTCGACGACGCGGGCGACACCGTCCACTCCGCGCAGGCCGTCGCTCGCACGCCCCAGCACGGGCACGACCGACTGCCAGCGCGGCAGGAAGACTCCCAGCGAGCGCGGGTCGACGGGCTCGACCTGCGACCGCAGCGCCGCGAGCGAGCGCCGCCGCAGCGTGCGCAGCACGTTGGCGTCGCAGAACTCGTCGCCCGTCCCGCCGAGCTCGGTGGGTCGCAGCCGACCGCGCACGAGCACGCCCGCGCTCTCCAGGCGGGCGAGCGCATGGTGCGCGATCGCGACACCCCAGCCGTAGCGCGCGGCGAGCGCGGTCGCGGTGAACGGGCCGTGCGTGCGGGCGTACCGGCGCGCGAGGTCCCCGACGGGGTCGGGCAGGACCTCGGTGAACGCCTCGGGCACGCCGACGGGCAGCGCCACGCCGAGCGCGTCCCGCAGCCGCCCCGCGTCCTCGATCGCGGCCCACTGCGTCGCGCGGTGCGGCGGCACGCCCGCGAGGCGCACCTCGATCAGCCGACGCGCGTCGGCGAGCTCGGCGAGCCACGTCGCCACGTGGTCGTGCGCGGCGGGCGCGGTGCGGGTCATCAGCTCGGCGACCGTCAGCGGGCCGTGCCGGCGCACGGTGTCGGCGAGCTGCTCGATCGTCGTCGCCTGCCGGTCCGGCGCGCGGCCGGACAGCTCGGCCTCCGTCTCGAGCACCGCCTCGGGGTCGAGCAGGTCCGCGAGCTGGGACTCGCCGCCCTGGCCGAGCAGCTCGGCCAGGAGTGTCGGGTCGAGCGTGAGCGCCGCGGCCCGGCGCTCGGCGAGCGGCGCGTCCCCGTCGTACAGGAACTGCGCGGTGTAGCCCATGAGCAGGGACTGCGCGAACGGCGAGGGCGCGGGTGTCGTCACCTCGAGCACCCGCACGCGCCCGGTCGAGATCCCGCGCATGAGCTCGGCGAGCGCAGCGGTGTCGAAGTCGTCCTGCAGGCACTCGCGCGTCGCCTCGAGCAGGATGGGGAAGTCGGGGTACTGCGCGGCGACCGACAGGAGCTGCGCGGCGCGCTGGCGCTGCTGCCACAGCGGGCTGCGGCGGTCCGGCCGACGGCGGGGGAGCAGCAGGGCGCGTCCGGCGGCCTCGCGGAAGCGCGCGCCGAACAGCGCCGACGAGCCGAGCTCGGAGCGGACCTGCGTCACGACGTCGTCGGCGTCGACGAGCAGGTCGGCCAGGTCGAGACCCGGGCCGCCGGAGGTCGGCGGCGGCCCGCTGCGGCTGTCGAGCCCGTCGACCGGCCACAGCTCGTCGAGCTCGGCGTCGAGCATGTCGGGCAGCCGCAGGACGATCCCGTCGTCGGAGTGCATCGCCGCGGCGTCCACGCCGTACCGCTCGCGCAGCCGCGCGCCCAGCACCACGGCCCACGGCGCGTGCACGCGCGCGCCGTACGGCGAGTGGATGACGATCCGCCAGTCGCCGAGCTCGTCGCGGAACCGCTCGACGACCACCGCGGTGTCGCTCGGCACCTCACCCGTGGCTGTCTGCTGCTCGCGCAGGTAGGCGAGCAGGTTGTCGGCCGCCCAGGCGTCGAGGCCCGCCGCGGTCGCGGCGAGCCGCGCGTCCTCGTCGTCGAGCGCGACGAGCTCGCGCACCCACGCACCCATCGCCTGACCCAGCGCCGCGGGCCGGCCCGGCGCGTCGCCCTTCCAGAACGGCAGCCGCCCGGGCAGCCCGGGCGCGGGGGAGACCAGCACCCGGTCCGTCGTGATCTGCTCGATGCGCCACGTGCTCGAGCCGAGCGTGAACGTGTCGCCGGCACGCGACTCGTAGACCATCTCCTCGTCGAGCTCGCCGACGCGCTTGCCGCCGCGTGTGCGCCCGCCCGAGACCTCGGGGTCGACGGGCACGCCGTCCGCCGAGCCCGTGGCCAGGAACACGCCGTACATGCCGCGGTCGGGGATCGTGCCGCCGCTCGTGACCGCGAGCCGCAGCGCGCCCGGCCGGCCCGTGAGCACGTCCCGCACGCGGTCCCACACGAGGCGTGGACGCAGCTCGGCGAACTCCTCGCTCGGGTACCGGCCCGCGAGCATGTCGAGCACCGCGCGCAGGGTCGCGTCGCCGAGCTGGCTGAACGGCGCCGCGCGGCGCACGACGCGTGCCAGCTCGTCGACCGGCCAGTCGTCGACCGCGACCATCGCGACGACCTGCTGCGCGAGGACGTCGAGCGGGTTGCTCGGGATCGCGAGCGGCTCGAGCTCGCCGCTGCGCATGCGCTGGGCCGTGACCGCCGCGGCCACGAGCTCGCCCCGGTACGTCGGGAAGACCACGCCGCGCGAGACGGCACCGACCTGGTGGCCCGCGCGGCCGATCCGCTGCAGGCCGCTCGCGACCGACGGCGGTGCGCCGACCTGCACGACGAGGTCGACCGCGCCCATGTCGATCCCGAGCTCGAGCGAGCTCGTGGCGACGACCGCGGGCAGCGCGCCGGCCTTGAGCTCGGACTCGGTGCGGGTGCGCTCGGCCCGGCTCATGGACCCGTGATGCGCCCGCGCGAGGATGCCGCTCGCGTCGCGCGTGTCGATCCCGACGCCCGTGCCGGACTGCCCGGGCACGGAAGCCGCGTGCAGCTCGCCGGGGTCCGCGACGTCCAGCCCCTGGCGCTGGGCCCACACCTCGTTCATGCGCGACGTGAGGCGCTCCGCGCCGCGCCGCGAGTTGGTGAACACGAGCGTCGAGCGGTGCTCGGCCACGAGGTCGACGACGCGCTCCTCGACGTGCGGCCAGACCGACGCGCGGCGCTGGGGGCTGTGGGCCGCTCCCGACAGGTCCGGGCCCTCGTCGTCGGGCGTGCCGCCCCCGGGCGTGGGGGCGCTCGCGAGGTCCGTCAGGTCCGGGACCGGCACGACGACGTCCACCGCGATCTGCTTGGTGGACGGCGGCTGCACGACGACCACCTCGCGGCCGCCCTCGTGCGGCGGGCGCGCGCCGGCCAGGAAGCCCGCGACCGGCTCGACGGGCTGGACGGTGGCGGACAGCCCGATCCGCTGCGCAGGTGCGTGCCCGCCCGCCTCCAGGAGGGCGTCGAGCCGTTCGAGGGACAGCGCGAGGTGCGCGCCGCGCTTGGTGCCGGCGACGGCGTGGATCTCGTCGACGATCACTGTCCGGACTCCCGCGAGTCCCGCCCGGGCGCCCGAGGTCAGGACGAGGTAGAGCGACTCGGGCGTCGTGATGAGCACGTCCGGGGGTCGCGTCGCGAACGCGCGTCGCTCCGACGGGGGCGTGTCGCCCGTGCGGATGCCGACCGCGACGTCCGGGAGCGTGGTCCCCAGGCGCGTGGCCGCCTGGCGGATCCCGACGAGCGGCGAGCGCAGGTTGCGCTCGACGTCGGTCGCGAGCGCCTTGAGCGGGGAGACGTACAGCACGCGGCAGCGCAGCGCGGGGTCCTGCGGCGGCGGTCCGGTCAGGAGGCCGTCCAGGGCCCACAGGAAGGCGGCGAGCGTCTTGCCCGAGCCCGTGGGCGCCACGACGAGCGCGTGCCGCCCGCCCGAGACGGCGTCCCACGCGCCGAGCTGGGCCGCGGTCGGCTCGGCGAACGCGCCCGAGAACCACGACCGGGTCGGCTCGGAGAACCGGGTGAGCACCACGGCGCCATCGTCGCAGGCCCCGCCCACATCCGCGGCCTCGTCGAGGCAGCCGGCCCCGACGAGCCGGTCGGCGCGCGACGGACGCCTGGTCGACCTGCCGGTCGTGTGCTGCGCGCCGTCCGTGGTCCGTGACAGGCTGACGCCGTGAGGTACAGCGAGTTCTGGGAGCTGGTCGAGGAGGTCCTCGGCAGCGCGCACGGGCGTGAGCTCGTCGCGACGCTCGTCGTGGGCGCGCTCGACAACCGGACGGCCGCGGCGGCGCTCGAGGACGGGCAGGACCCCCGCACCGTGTGGCACGCGCTGTGCGACGAGCTCGACATCCCCGAGTCGCGCAGGTGGGGGGCCGACCAGCGCCGGCCCGCCCCGCCGCGCCGCTGAGCGGACGGTGAGCGTCCGGTGAGCGAGCGCGCGGAGGTCTCCGCCGCTCGTCGTCCGGGCCGGCTCGCGTGGTGGCCCACGCTCGCGGACCTCGGGGACGCGCTCGCGGGCCTCGTCTCGACCGCCGCCGGGCTCGCGATCGCCGTGGCCGTGGTCGACGGCGTCGAGGCGGCCCGTGCGTCGGCCGTCCTGCTCGTCGCGCTCGTCGTGTTCGTCGGCGACCTCGTGCTGCGCGGCCCGCTGCGTGCGCTCGCGCGCGTCCTCGGCGCGATGGGTGCCCTCCTGCTGGGCCTGGTCGCGCAGGTCGCGCTCGCGTGGGGCGCGCTGCTGCTCGTGCCGGGCATCCGCGTCACCTCGGGCTGGGCGGTGCTCGGGGTGCTCGCGATCGCGGCGGTCGTCATGGCCGCCGGGCGCTGGCTGATCGGCGCGAACGACTCCGACTACGTCATCTCGGACGTCCTGCGCCGCGCGCGACGCAAGGCCCGACGGCAGCCCGCACGCGCGGTCGACGGGCGTCCCGTCGGACTGCTCGTCGTGCAGCTCGACGGCGTGGCCGAGCCCGTGCTGCACGAGGCGATCGAGGCGGGGCTCGCGCCGACCATGGCGCGCTGGCTCGAGGCCGGCACCCACCTGCTCGAGACCTGGTGGGCACGCGTCCCGTCGACGACGCCCGCGAGCCAGGCCGGGCTGCTGCACGGCGACTCGGGGGAGATCCCCGCGTTCCGCTGGTGGGACCGCGACCTGGGGCGGCTCGTCGTGACGAACCACCCGGCCGACGCGGCGCTCGTCGAGGCGCGCATGACGAACGGCAAGGGTCTGCTCGCGGGCGGCGGCACCGCGGTCTCGACGATGTTCACGGGCGACGCGGAGCGCGCGTACGTCGTCATGAGCCGGACGCGCAACCGCGGTCCGGACGGGTCGGGCGCAGGACTCGGGCCGGGCGCGGAGTTCGTGCGGTTCTTCGCGAGCCCGTTCGTCCTCGCGCGTGCCGTCTCGCTCACGGCGGGCGAGATCGTCAAGGAGCTCTACCAGGCGCGCCGGCAGAGCGTGCGCGACGTGCGGCCACGGATCTCGCGCGGCGGGTGGTACGTGCTGCTGCGCGGCGTGACGAACGTGCTCATGCGCGACCTGTCGACGTCGCTCGTCGCCGAGGCGCTGGTGCGCGGGGACCCGGCCGTGTTCGTCGACCTCGTGGACTACGACGAGATCGCGCACCACGCCGGGCCGACGAGGCCCGAGTCGCTGCGTGCGCTCGAGGGACTCGACCGGGTGCTGCGGACGCTCGAGCAGGCGATGCTGGTCGCGCCGCGCGACTACCGCGTCGTCGTGCTGTCCGACCACGGGCAGGCGCTCGGCGAGACGTTCGAGCAGCTCGAGGGGCGCTCGCTGATCGACGTCGTGCGCGAGCTCATGGCGCGTCCCGAGGCGAGCGGGCTCGAGAGCGGCACGGGCGAGGACTGGGGCCCGTTGAACGCGCTCGTCACGAGCGTCGTGGGGTCCGGCGGGAGCCGCGCGATGGGGCCGGACGCGGGGCGTGGATCCGGCCGGGCACGCGCGGCCGGAGCACCCGAGCCGCCCGAGGTGGTCGTCGTCGGGTCGGGCAACCTGGGCCTCGTGTGGTTCCCGCGGGTGGACCACCGCCTGGTGCTCGAGGAGCTGCAGGAGCGCTGGCCCGCGCTCGTCGCGGGGCTGGCGGCCCGGCCGGGCGTCGGCGTGGTCGTGGTCGACACGCACGAGCGCGGGCTCGTCGCGTTCGGCGCGCGCGGGCTCGCGCTGCTCGAGCCCCGGGACGGCGAGACCGCGGTCGAGGGCGAGGACCCGCTCGCGCCGTACGGGCCGCGTGCGCGCGCCGACCTCGCGCGCGCGGCGCGGCTGCCGCACACGGGCGACGTGCTGCTGGTCTCACGCGTCACCGCGCGCGGGCACGTGCACGCGTTCGAGGGCCAGGTGGGGTCGCACGGCGGGATCGGCGGGCACCAGAACAGCGCGCTGCTGCTGCACCCGGCGGACTGGTCCGTCGACGACGACCTGCGTGAGCCCGTCGGCGACGACGAGCTGCTCGTCGGGGCGGAGGCCGTGCACGCCCAGCTCGTGCGCTGGGCCGAGCGCAACGGGCTGCGCGGGGCGTGACGTGACCGGACGCGAGACGAGCGTGGTGCCGTCGCACGCCCCGCCGTCGGACGCCCCGCGGGACGTCACCGTGCGCTGGCTCGGGCACGCGAGCGTGGTGCTGGACCTGCCCGCGGACCCCGGGACGGGCGGCCGCGTGCGGCTGCTGACAGACCCGTTGCTGCGTCGGCACGCAGGGCTGCTGCGCCGGCGCGGGCGCGCGCCGCTGCGCGAGGACTGGGGCGAGCCGGACGCCGTGCTCGTCTCGCACCTGCACCACGACCACGCCGAGCTCGGCTCGCTCGAGCTCGTCGCCGGCACCCCCGTGGTCACGGCGCCCACCAACGCGCACTGGCTGCGCCACCACGGCGTGCGCGCGGTCGGGGTCCCGGAGGGGACGTGGTGGCAGGTGCCGGGCACGTCGGTGGCCGTGCTGCCGGTGACCGCGGTGCACGGGCACCGCCCGATGCCGCACCGGCCGAACGCGGCCGTGGGGTTCCTCGTGGTCGCGCCGAGCGCGCGCGTGTGGTTCGCGGGGGACACCGAGCCGTTCCCGCAGATGGCGGACCTCGCGCGGGTCGCGGGCGGGCCGATCGACCTCGCGCTCGTGCCCGTGGGCGGGTGGGGCCCGCGGCTGTCCGGCGGGCACATGGACCCCGTGCAGGCCGCGCGCGCGGTCGAGGTCGTCGGGGCGACGACGGCCGTGCCCGTGCACTGGGGGACGCTGCACGCGCCCGTGTCACGGCGGCTGCCGCCGGGCTGGATGGACGCCGCGGGTCCCGCGTTCGCGGCGGCTGTCGCGCGCGGTCCGTCGCCGTGCGCCGTCCACGTGCTCGAGCCGGGGGAGCAGGTGCGGCTCCCGCACGTGTGAGCGGTCGTGGCGGGGTCCGTCTGCGTCCGTCCGGCTGCGCGGCGAGCTCCTGCCGACGGGTTCCCGGCGTGTCGCGCGCGATCGAACGTCTGTTCGGTAGTGTGGGTCGCGGTGACGACGAACGTGTCGCCCACCCGTCCCCAGACCGGACCCGTGCAGGGTCCGTCCCCAGTCCGGGCAGGTGGCACGCGCGGGTGTCGGTGGTCGGGCATAACGTCACCGCGACGACGAGACCAGCCCCCGTAAGCCGCAGCGACACTCGCTGCCGAGACGAAGGTGAGCACCATGCCTCCTGCACCCCAGGACCGCGAGAAGGCCCTCGAGGCCGCTCTCTCCCAGATCGACCGTCAGTTCGGCAAGGGCTCGATCATGCGCCTCGGCGACGAGGGTCGCGCGCCGGTCGAGGTGATCCCGACCGGGTCGATCGCGCTCGACGTCGCGCTCGGCATCGGCGGTCTGCCGCGCGGTCGCATCATCGAGATCTACGGCCCGGAGTCCTCGGGCAAGACGACGGTCGCGCTGCACGCGGTCGCCAACGCGCAGAAGGCCGGCGGCATCGCGGCGTTCATCGACGCCGAGCACGCGCTGGACCCCGAGTACGCCAAGAAGCTCGGCGTCGACACCGACGCGCTCCTCGTCTCCCAGCCGGACACGGGCGAGCAGGCGCTCGAGATCATGGACATGCTGATCCGCTCGGGCGCGATCGACATCATCGTCATCGACTCGGTCGCGGCGCTCGTGCCCAAGGCCGAGATCGAGGGTGAGATGGGGGACAGCCACGTCGGCCTCCAGGCGCGCCTCATGTCGCAGGCGCTGCGCAAGATCACCGGCGCGCTCAACCAGTCCGGGACCACCGCGATCTTCATCAACCAGCTGCGCGAGAAGATCGGCGTGTTCTTCGGTTCGCCCGAGACCACGACCGGTGGCAAGGCGCTCAAGTTCTACGCCTCCGTGCGCATGGACATCCGTCGCATCGAGACCCTCAAGGAGGGCACCGACGCGGTCGGCAACCGCACGCGCGTCAAGGTCGTGAAGAACAAGATGTCGCCGCCGTTCAAGCAGGCGGAGTTCGACATCCTCTACGGCGTCGGCATCTCGCGTGAGGGCTCGCTCATCGACCTCGGCGTCGAGCACGGGTTCGTCCGCAAGTCGGGTGCCTGGTTCACCTACGAGGGGGACCAGCTCGGGCAGGGCAAGGAGAACGCGCGCAAGTTCCTGCGCGACAACCCCGACCTCGCCGACGAGCTCGACAAGAAGATCAAGGAGAAGCTCGGTATCGGTGCGCGCGTGGACGCGCCGGCCGACCCTGCGGCGAAGGTCGACTTCTGAGCGGGCGACCGCTGAGCGGACGGCCTCTGCGTGACGGGCTCCCGCGTGTCCCCGTCCGGGGACGCGCGGGAGCGGCGCGGGCAGGCCGCGGCGCGCGCGGCACCCGGATGCCCCGCGACACCCGGATGGCCCGCGGCACCCGGATGGCCCGTGAGACCCGGATGGGCTGACATGGCACGTGGTGCGCAGTACCCCGGTGCGGCGTCCCGTCGCCGGCGCTCCCAGGAGCCGCCGTCGACGGGTGCCGCCGCGGTCGACGCCGAGCCCGATCCCGAGTCCGTCGCGCGCGCGATCGCGTTGCGCCTCCTGACCGGTGCTCCGCGCAGCCGGGCTCAGCTCGAGGAGGCGATGGCCCGGCGCGACGTGCCCGAGGACGTGGCGGCACGCGTGCTCGACCGGTTCACCGAGGTGGGCCTGGTGGATGACGCCGAGTACGCGCGCATGCTCGTGCGGACGCGCCACGCGGAGCGCGGTCTGTCGCGGCGGGCGATCGCCGTCGAGCTGCGCCGGCGGGGGATCGACGAGGAGTCCGCGTCTGCGGCGCTCGAACAGGTCGATGCCGACGACGAGGAGCAGGCCGCGCGTCACCTCGTCCGGCGCAAGCTCGCGTCCACCGCGGGGCTCGACACGCAGACGCGTCTGCGCCGCGTCGTGGGCGCCCTCGGTCGCAAGGGCTACGCGCCGTCGCTCGTGCTCCGTCTCGCACGCGAGGAGCTGGCCGCCGAGGGCGACGACGCGTCGTCCGACGACGGCGACTGGTCGCCCGCGGACTGAGCCGCCCGACGCCGCGCGTCTTCCGCCCGGTCGCCCTCACGCCGTTGACCAGTGCAGAAGGCGGGGAGCACCTCGGTGCCCAGGAGGGTGAAGCCGGGTGTCGCGGGCCTGGCTGGCGGCGCAGGTGGGTGACAATGGGCCGACGCGGGGCGCGTGCCCGGCGCGGCGTGACGGTCGGCCCGGCGCCGGTCGCCGACGCACTCGTGGAGCGACGAGCGGAGGTGCGGCGTGGGCGAGATCGCGACCATCGTCGGGCTGCTCGGCGCGTGCCTGGTCGCGTTGATCCTCGTGCTCGTCGCGCGTCGCGAGGCCGGCGCCCAGCGTGAGCAGGCCGAGAAGGACGTCGCGGAGATCAAGGACGAGGCGCGCGCGCTGCTGGCGAGCGCCGAGCGGCGCGAGCAGCGGGCACGCGAGCGCGACGAGACCGCTGCCGCCGCACAGACCACCGCCGCCGAGGCCGAGCAGCGCGCGCGCGAGCACGAGCGCGTCGCCGCACAGTCGGAGCGCGCGGCCGAGCGTGCGCTGGCTGCGGCCGAGCGTGACGCCGCCGCTCAGCTCGCGCTCGCGCAGCAGCAGGCGCAGGCTGCGCTCGACGACGCACGCTCACGCGCCCGGGCCGAGCTCGAGTCCGTCACCGGCCTCACGGTCGACGAGGCGCGCGAGGCGCTCACGCGTCGCATCACCGAGCAGGCGCAGAACGAGGCGTCGTCGTACGTCCGTCGCGCCGAGGCCCAGGCGAGGCGCACCGCCGAGGCCCGCGCGCGCCGCATCGTCGCGACCGCGGCGCAGCGCACGGCCGTCGCGACCAGCGCGCAGTCCGCGCTCACCGTGCTCCCGCTGCCCTCGGACGAGATGAAGGGCCGGATCATCGGCAAGGAGGGGCGCAACATCCGCTCCTTCGAGGCGCTCACGGGCGTCAACGTCCTGGTGGACGAGCAGCCCGACGCCGTGGTGCTGTCGTGCTTCGACGCCGAGCGGCGCGAGATCGCCCAGGTCATGCTCGAGGCGCTCATGACCGACGGCCGCATCCAGCCCCAGCGCATCGAGGCTGCGTACGCCGAGGCGCTCGCCGGCGCGGACGAGCGCGCGGTCGCCGCGGGGCACGACGCAGCCGAGCGTGCCGGGGTGCAGGACCTGCACCCCGTGCTCGTGCGGGCGCTCGGGCGGCTGCGGCTGCGCACGTCCTACGGGCAGAACGTGCTCGAGCACCTCGTCGAGAGCGCGCTGCTCGCGGGCTCGATCGCCGCGGAGCTGGGCGCGCAGGAGTCGGTTGCCCGGCGGGCTGCGTTCCTGCACGACATCGGCAAGGCGCTCACGAACGAGGTGCCCGGCTCGCACGCGTCCGTGGGGGCGGATCTCGCGCGCCGCCACGGCGAGAGCGAGGTCGTCGTGAACGCGATCGCCGCGCACCACGACGAGGTGCCGCTCGAGACCGTCGAGGCCGTCGTCGTGCAGGTCGCCGACGCCGTCTCGGCGGGACGTCCGGGCGCACGTCGTCAGGAGCTCGACCAGTACGTCGAGCGCATGGACAAGCTCGAGAGCCTCGTCGCCGCGCACCAGGGTGTGCGCCGGGCGCTGGCGATGTCTGCGGGTCGCGAGGTCCGCGTGGTCGTCGAGCCGTCGGAGGTCGACGACGCGGCGCTGCCGCAGCTCGCGGTGGCGATCGCCCGGCACATCGAGGCCGACCTGTCGTACCCGGGTGAGATCCAGGTGACTGTGGTGCGCGAGATCAGGGCCAGCGCGACGGCCGGCTGAGCCACACTGCCCGGCCCGTCCTGTCCCGGCCCGGCCCGGCCACGCCGCCCGACCGAGCCGCGGCGCCCGCCCACCGCGGCGGTGGGTCGGCCGGTCAGTCCTGGGCGGTGGCGACCGCGAGGCTCGGCGCCTCGGCGCGTGCGCGGCCTGCCGTGCGGCGGCCGACCCGCCCGGCGAGCGCCTCGGCGAGTCGGGTCAGAAGCCAGTTGATCAGGATGAAGACCACGGCGGCCACGACGAGCGCCTGCAGGATGTTGCCGTTGCCCGAGCCGAAGCGCCGCGCGGCGGCCAGGAGCTCGGGGTAGGTGATGATCGCCCCGAGAGCGGTGTCCTTGAGGATCACGACGAGCTGGCTGGCGATGGCGGGCAGCATCGCGATGATCGCCTGCGGGACCTCGACGAGTCGCAGCGACTGGGACCGTCGTAGGCCGATCGCGAGCGCTGCCTCACGTTGTCCCCGCGGCAGGCTGTGCACGCCCGAGCGCACGAGCTCCGCGAACACCGAGCCGTTGTAGAGGGTCAGGCCCAGCACGACCGCGACGAGCGGCAGGTCCTTCGGCGAGACGAGGTCGAGCCGGGGGATCGCCATGTAGAAGAAGACCATCATGATCAGCACCGGGACGGCGCGGAAGAACTCCACGATCCCGCCGCTCAGGGTCCTCACCGTGCGCGAGGCCGAGAGTCTGCCGAGGCCGAACACGATGCCGAAGACGCCCGCCGTGACGATCGAGAGGCCGGCGGCGATGAGCGTCTGCTTCAGACCCGGGAGGAAGAAGTTCTCCCACGCGTTGGCGGTGAACAGCGGGCGCCACAGGTCGGCGTCGAGCTGACCCTTGCGGTCGAGCAGGACGAGCGCGTACACACCGAGACCCACGACCACGACCGTGGCCACGACGTTGACCCAGACCATGCGCCGCCGGGCGCGCGGTCCCGGGGCGTCGAAGAGCACCGAGCCGCTCACCGGGCCACCGCCAGCCGCCGCGACAGGCTGGTCGTCGCGACACCGATGGGCACGACCAGGATGACGAACCCGAACGCGAACACCAGGAAGATCGCGACCATGAGGTCCGGCCGGAACTCGATCATCTGCTTGAGCAGGCCGGAGGTCTCGGCGACGGACCCCGCGGCGGCGACCGTCGAGTTCTTCGTGAGCGCGATCAGCACGTTGCCGAGCGGCGCGACCGCACCGCGGAACGCCTGGGGCAGGATCACCAGCCGCGCGGAGTCGCCGAACCCGAGGCCGATCGCCCGCGCGGCCTCCGCCTGACCGACGGGCACGGTGTTGACCCCGGAGCGCAGGGCCTCGCAGACGAACGCCGCGTGGTAGACGGTCAGGCCCAGGACCGAGAGCCAGAAGAAGTTGCGCTGGAAGTCCGACGAGAGCGTGATCCCGAGCTGTCCCCACAGCCCGAGGACGCAGAACACGATGATCACCGTGAGCGGGGTGTTCCTCAGGAGCGTCACGTACGTCGTCCCGGCCCAGCGCAGGCTCGGGACGGGAGAGATGCGCATGACCGCCAGCACCGTGCCCAGCACGAGGGCGAAGATCGCCGCGAAGAAGGTGAGCTGGATGTTCACCCAGAACGCGCCGAGCACGTCGAACTCGCTGAACAGTGACCCGAAGTCCACCTGTCCTCCTGTCGTGGCCGCTGGTCTGTCGTGTTGCTCTGTCGTGCTGGTCGGTCGTGCTGGTCGGTCGTGCCGGTGGTCGTGAGCGCCGGTGGTCTGCGCCGTGCGGCCGGACGACGAGGGTGCGTCGTCCGGCCGCACGCGCTCACGCGCGGGCTATGCGCACGCGGTCACGAGCAGGCAGCGGGCTCGGGCGGGTTGAGGTCGGCGTTCGGCTTGTAGCCCGACGCGCTCACGTTGTCGTCGAGCGCCTTCTGCCACGAGCCGTCCTCGATCATCGCCGTGATGGCGTCGGTGACGGCCTGGCACTTGTCGGAGTCCTTCGGCAGGCCGACGCCGTAGTTCTCCTCCGAGAACGGGTTCCCGACGACCTTGACCTTGCCCTCGTTGGCGGGGATCGCGGCCAGACCGGCCAGGATGATGTCGTCGGTCGTGACGGCGTCGACGGTGCCGGCGGTCAGGGCCGTGACGCACTCGCTGTAGCCGGGCTGCTCGAGCAGCTGCGTTCCGGCCGCGTACTCGTCCTTGATCCGCTGCGCCGAGGTGGAGCCCGTCACGGAGCACAGGTTCTTGCCGTCGAGGTCCTCCGGGCCGGTGATCGTGTCGTCGTCGGCCGCGACCAGCAGGTCCTGCCCGGCGACGAAGTACGGCCCGGCGAACGACACGACCTCCTTGCGCGCGTCGGTGATCGAGTACGTCGCGAAGATCATGTCGACCTGCTTGTTCTGCAGCATCGTCTCGCGCTGCGCGGACGGCGACTCGACGAACTCGATGTCGTCCTCGGCGTAGCCGAGCTTGTCCGCCACGTACTTCGCGACGGCGACGTCGAAGCCCGTGTACGTGTCGCCGTCCTTGAAGCCGAGGCCGGGCTGGTCGAACTTGATGCCGATGCGGATGGTCCCACCGCTGCTGCCGCCGGTGCCGCCCTGCGTCGCGTCGTCGGAGCCGCCGTCGTCGTCGGACGAACAGGCGGCGAGCGTGAGGGCGCCCGCGAGGAGCATCGCGGTCGCCATGATTCGGGTACGCATGGTGGTTCCCTTCGTGTCGGATCTCAACGTGTCGTGCGGGAAGCCTCGGAGGGGTCGGAGGGACGGGTCAGGGGACCGGCGGGGCCGTTCCTCAGTGGGTGAGGATCTTGGACAGGAAGTCGCGCGCGCGCTCGCTGCGCGGCGCCGTGAAGAACGTCTCGGGGTCGGCCTGCTCGACGATCTCGCCCGCGTCCATGAAGACCACGCGGTTCGCGGCACGCCGCGCGAAGCCCATCTCGTGGGTCACGACGAGCATCGTCATGCCGTCGCGCGCGAGCCCGACCATGACGTCGAGGACCTCGTTGATCATCTCGGGGTCGAGCGCGGACGTCGGCTCGTCGAACAGCATCACCTTGGGACCCATGGCGAGCGCGCGGGCGATCGCGACGCGCTGCTGCTGCCCGCCCGAGAGCTGCGCGGGCAGCTTGGCGGCCTGGTTGCCGACGCCGACCCGGTCGAGCAGCTCGCGGGCCCGCGCGACGGCGTCGGACTTCTTGACGCCCTTGGCCTTGATGGGACCGAGCGTGACGTTCTCGAGCACGGTCCGGTGGGCGAACAGGTTGAACGACTGGAACACCATCCCGACCTCGGCGCGCAGCCGGGCCAGCTCGCGCCCCTCCTCGGGCAGCTCGCGCCCGTCGATGACGATCGATCCGGAGTCGATCGTCTCGAGCCGGTTGATGGTGCGGCACAGCGTCGACTTGCCGCTGCCCGACGGTCCGATGATCACCACGACCTCGCCGCGCGCGACGGTCAGGTCGATGTGCTTGAGCACGTGCAGCGCGCCGAAGTGCTTGTCCACGCCACGCAGCTCGACGAGCGGGGGACCGAGCTCGCCGTGCGCGGGTGCGGGCTCAGGGCCGGGATCGGGTTCGGTCGCGAGGTCCGCCATTCGTCGAACGTAGGGGGAAATGTCCGGATGTGCATCCGTCCACGCGTTTCGATCAGGCAACATTCGTGCGTCGCAGTCTCCGCGTCGCGGGCTGGTGACCTGCGCGAGCGCACCGAGAGCCCGACGCGCGTCGGGGGTCCGCGGCGCGCGGCCTTACCCTGGTCGGTGATGTCCACGACCCTGCACGCGCCCGAGATCGCACCGCCGACGACGACGTCCGGCGGCGCTGCGCGCACCTATCTCGTCAAGACGCTCGGCTGCCAGATGAACGTCCACGACTCCGAGCACATGGCCGGCATGCTCGAGCAGGCGGGCTACGTCGCGGCGACGCCCGAGCAGGCGGCCGCCGAGGACGCCGACGTCATCGTCATCAACACGTGCGCGGTGCGCGAGAACGCCGCGGACAAGCTCTACGGCAACCTCGGCCGCCTCGCGCGGACCAAGCGCAGCCGGCCCGACATGCAGATCGCGGTCGGCGGCTGCCTCGCGCAGAAGGACCGTGCGGGCATCGTCGAGCGTGCGCCGTGGGTCGACGTCGTGTTCGGGACGCACAACCTCGACGTGCTGCCCGCCCTGCTGGAGCGCGCGCGCCACAACGCGGCGGCCCAGGTCGAGATCGAGGAGTCCCTCAAGGTCTTCCCGTCGACGCTGCCCACGCGCCGTGAGTCGGTGTACGCGGGCTGGGTGTCGATCAGCGTCGGGTGCAACAACACGTGCACGTTCTGCATCGTGCCGCACCTGCGCGGCAAGGAGCGTGACCGCCGTCCCGGGGAGATCCTCGCGGAGGTCGAGGCGCTCGTCGCCACAGGCGCGATCGAGGTCACGCTGCTGGGCCAGAACGTGAACTCCTACGGCGTGGGCTTCGGCGACCGGGGCGCGTTCGCCAAGCTCCTGCGCGCGGTCGGCGCGGTCGAGGGCCTCGAGCGCGTGCGGTTCACGTCGCCGCACCCGGCCGCCTTCACCGACGACGTCATCGCCGCGATGGCCGACACCCCGACGGTCATGCCGTCGCTCCACATGCCGCTGCAGTCCGGATCGGACCGGGTGCTGCGCGCGATGCGCCGCTCGTACCGCTCGGAGAAGTTCCTCGGCATCCTCGACCGGGTGCGCGCGGCCATCCCGCACGCGGCGATCACCACCGACATCATCGTCGGCTTCCCGGGGGAGACCGAGGAGGACTTCGAGGACACGATGCGCGTGGTCGAGGCGGCGCGGTTCTCCTCGGCGTTCACGTTCCAGTACTCGCCGCGGCCCGGCACACCCGCCGCGGACCTGCCCGAGCAGCTCCCCAAGCAGGTCGTGCAGGAGCGGTACGAGCGTCTGATCGCGCTGCAGGAGCGGATCTGCGCGCAGGAGAACGCCGCGCAGGAGGGCCGGGTCGTCGAGGTGCTCGTCGCCGAGGGTGAGGGCCGCAAGGACGGCGAGACCCAGCGGATCTCGGGGCGCGCGGCGGACAACCGGCTCGTGCACCTCGCGCTGCCGCTCGACCTCGCGCCCGGAGACGAGCCGCGTCCCGGCGACCTCGTGACCGTCGAGGTCACGCACGGTGCCCCGCACCACCTCGTCGCGGACTCGGCGCTCGTCGGTGGTCGGTTCGCCGTGCGGCGCACGCGGGCAGGTGACGCGTGGGAGGCGCGTCGGTCCGGGCACGACGAGCATGCGGGCGGCCACGGCGGCGACGCGTGCGGCACCGGGGCGGCACCCGGTCCGGTGAGCCTCGGGATGCCGACGCTCGCCGTGCGCTGAGGTGCGTCGCGGCGCGTCGCGCCCGGCCAGGCCTCTGATCTCCCTCGTCACGCGGTGGGCTCCGTCGGTGTCGTGAGCCGGTCGCGCGCGGGGCGCCGTCGCGAGCCCGTGAGTCGTCGGTCAGCTGTCGGGTCAGTTGTCGGGCACGTCCGGAGCGGGCCCGCCGCCCGGGATCGTCGCCTCGAGGGCGGCGAACAGCTGCACGCCCGTCCCCAGGCCGCACGAGAGCACCTGGGCGAGCTGCTTGTCGGTCGCACCCGGCTCGAAGTCGGCGCTCACCTCGGAGTAGAGGGCGAGCATGCCCTCCTCCTCGCGGAGGTACGCCTTGGGCCAGATGCGCTCCCGGTTCCAGTCGTTGAGCGCGAGCGCGACCGCGGACCGCTGCTCGAGCGGCACCTGGTGGTGCCAGCGCCCGCGCACCTGGACGATCTCGCCGTGCTCGCCGAGGAGCAGGAACCAGAACCGGCTGCCGTCCCACGTGCCGGTGAGGTCGCCGTCGTCGTCGACGACGAACCGGTAGCCCTTGTCCAGCAGGTAGTCGCCGACCCGGTCGCGCGTGACGGGACGCGGCTCCTCCTCGTCGGCGGGTGCGGCCTTGGCGGGCTTCGGCAGCCCGCCCAGCACGCGCAGGAGCCAGCCCGGCCCGCTCACGGCACGCTCCCGGCGGGGTCGGGGTACTTCTCGTCGATCGCGTCGAAGAACATCGAGCCCGTCGACAGGCCGCAGAACAACAGCTGCGAGAGCTGCGCGTCGGTCGCGCCGTGCTCGAGGTCGGTGGCGACCTCGGAGACGACGTGCACGCGGCCGTTGTCACGCACGCGCACGTACGCCTTGGGCCAGATGCGGTCGGCGTTCCACTCGTTGCACAGGTCGAGGACCTCTTCGAGGCGCTCGATCGCGATCTCGCGGTGCCACTGGCCCCGGATCTGCAGGATCTCCGCGCTCTCGCCGAACAGGAAGAAGTAGAACAGCCGACCGCGCCACAGGCCGCCGAGGTCTCCGTCGTTGTCGACGAAGTAGCTGAAGTGGTTGTCCGCCATCCACGCGGCGATCCGTGCGGGCGTCACCGGGCGCGGGTGGTCGGCGGCCGGCTCGGCGACACCGAGCTCGCGTGCGAGCAGGCGCGTGACGTTCGCGTGGAGCTCGTCGTCGGAGGGCTCGGGCCCGGCCGCCGGGGCGTCGGCGGACGCGCGCCGACGACGCCACCACGGGCGGTGCTCGTCGTGCTGCGCGACCATGGGGGCGACACTACCCGCGCACGTCCCGCGGATCGCGGTGGGTGTCCCAGAGCGTGGACGCGTCGCGTCACGCCCGGTTCGCGGGCCCCGGCGCACGCGGGCTAGGGTCGCCACGATCCGCCAGCCGGGTCCCGAGACGACGAGGACGGTGCCCATGGGCCTCTTCAGCAAGCACGACGCGCCCGAGCGCACCCCGCAGCAGACGCCCGAGCCGCGCGAGCTCGCGCCGCTCACGCACGAGCGGATCACCGCGACGCTGGACGCGCACGGCTACCGCTACGCGATCGACGGCGACGGCGACATCGGCGGCATCTGGGACGACCACGTCTTCTACTTCGTGCGCATCGGGGCCGATCGTGAGTTCCTGCAGGTCCGCGGGCGCTGGACCCGCCCGCTGTCCGCCGAGCACTACCTCGAGGTCCTCGAGGTCGCGAACACGTGGAACACCGAGAAGGTGTTCCCGAAGACCTACGTGCGCGTCGAGGACGACCTGCTCGGCGTGTACGCCGAGCACGCGGTCGACTACCGGCCGGGCGTCTCCGACTCCCAGCTCGACCAGCACCTGGGTTGCGCGGTCTCCACGGCGCTCGCGTTCTTCTCGCACCTGGACGAGCAGTACCCGCAGGCGGTCGAGGAGCACCGTGCGCTCGCGGCAGCCGCTCGTGCGGCGGCGTCTGCGTCGGACGACGCCGACGAGCCCGGCCGCGCCTGAGCCGGCCGTACCCTTCCCGACGAGGTCTGCTCGACCAGGTCTGCGCCGGACCAGGGCGAGCGCTGAACCAGGGCAGCGCTGAACCGGGGCAGCCCGGACCGGGTCGGCCCGTCGCGCGTCGTCGGCCTGCGCGGCGACCTCGGATAGCGTCGCCCCCATGCTCGTCGCCGCCGCTCTCGTCCCGGACACCGCGCTGCTCGTGCCGGGCGTCTCCGGTCGCCAGGACGCCGCGGGCGGCCTGCGCGAGGCCGCGACGTCCGCGGTGCGCCGCGCGGTCGCGGGCGCCGAGCGCGTCGTCGTCGTCGCTCCCGGCCGTCCTGCGCGATCCCCGTCGCGGTCAAGGGCTGACGTGCTAACGGACGGCGAGACGGGACAGAGCACGGCCGTGCACGTCGTCGCGGTCGTCGGGCTGGTCCGTGCGACCCTCGCGGCGGCGGGCGTGCCGGACACGCTGCTCGCACCGGTCCCGCCGGTCGCGCTGGCGCCGCCTCCGCTGGACACCGGCACCGCGATCATGACGCCGGCGGCGGGGGTCTCGACCGCGGTGGCGCTGCGCCTGCTCGCCGCGGCGGGCGGTGCGGCGACGCACGCCGTGGAGACCACCGGCACCGACGGCACAGCGCTGCGTGCGCTCGGCGCGCGGCTCGTCGCGGGAACCGGACGAGACGCGCTCGTCGTCGTCGGTTCCGCGTCCGGCCGGCACGGCCCCGACGCGCCGCTGGCCGACGACCCCGACGCGCTCGCGTACGACGACGCACTCGTCGCCGACCTCCGGACGGCGGACCCCGCGGCGCGCGAACGCCTCGCGGCGCTCGACCCCCACCGGGCCGCGGGGCTCGCGGTCACCGGCTGGGGTCCGTGGCAGGTGCTCGTCGGCGCGGCCGGGCCACGCACCGTGGTGCGTGCCGACGTCGCGGGGGATGTGCTGCTCGGCGCGCAGCACGTCGTCGGGACGTGGCACGTCGAGGCCCCGGCATGAGCGCGCTCGTCGTCGCCGTCGTCGGCCCGACCGCGACCGGCAAGTCCGACCTGGCCGTCGAGCTCGCGCTCGCACTGGGCGGTGAGGTGCTCAACGCCGACGCGCTGCAGCTCTACCGCGGCATGGACGTCGGCACCGCCAAGATGACACCCGACGAACGCCGGGGCGTGCCCCACCACCTGCTCGACGTGCTCGACCCCCTCGAGGAGGCGTCGGTCGCCGACTACCAGGCGCTCGCGCGCGCGGCGATCGACGACTGCACCGCGCGCGGCGCGCGTGTGGTCGCCGCGGGCGGCTCGGGCCTGTACGTGCGCGCACTGCTCGACCACATGGAGTTCCCGGGGACCGACCCGGACGTGCGGGCGCGCCTGGAGGCACGCGTCGAGGCCGAGGGGTCGCGCGCGCTGCACGACGAGCTCGCGCGCCTCGACCCCGACGCGGCCGCCGCGATCGGACCGCGCAACGCGCGACGCGTCGTGCGCGCGCTCGAGGTCATCGAGCTCACCGGCAGGCGGTACTCGGCGTCCCTGCCGCAGCACGTGTACGAGGTCCCCGCCGTGCAGATCGGCCTCGACTGCGATCGTGCGGTGCTCGACGAGCGGGTCGCGGCGCGCACCCGGCACATGTTCGATCGTGGCCTCGTCGCCGAGGTCGAGGGACTGCTCGCGCACGGGCTGGGCCGCACCGCAGCGCGCGCCGTGGGCTACGCCGAGACGGCCGCGATGCTGCGCGGTGAGCTCACGCCCGACGAGGCACGCGAGGCGATCACGGCCGGGACGCGACGCCTGGCGCGCAAGCAGATGGGCTGGTTCGGCCGCGACCCGCGCGTGCACTGGCTCGACGCGCAGGACCCGGACCTCGTCGGCAAGGCCCTCGCGCTGGTCGCGGAGGCGGACGCCGGCCGTCTCGGACTCGCCACGGACGACCCGGCGCCCCGCCGTAGTCTGGGCTCATGACGACAGCCGTGCGCACGTCGCTCGACGACGGGACCGGCGCGCCCGCGCGCCCCGACGGCCTCCTGCACGTCACCAAGGGCCACGGCACGCAGAACGACTTCGTGCTGGTCGACGACCGCGACGGTCGCCTCGACCTCGGCGCCGACCTCGTGCGGGCGCTCGCGGACCGGCGCGCGGGTGTCGGCGGGGACGGCGTCATCCGCCTGGTCGCGAGCCGGCACGTGCCGGAGGGTGCCGCGCTGCTCGCCGACGCACCCGAGGCGCAGTGGTTCATGGACTACCGCAACGCCGACGGCTCGGTCGCGGAGATGTGCGGCAACGGCGTGCGCGTGTTCGCGCTCTACCTGGACCGGCTCGGGCTGTGGCCCCAGGCCGGCGAGGTCGCGGTGGGCACGCGCGCCGGCGTCATGCGCGTGCGCCGGGTCGCCGCGCCGCAGGGCGTCGGGGACGGCGCGTGGTTCGCGTTCGACATCGGTCGCTGGCACCTGCCCGGCGGGCGTGCCGCGGCCGAGGCAGGGTTCGACGCCGAGGTCGCGGTCACCGGGCTGGACGTGGTCCGCCCGGCGCTGTCCGTCGACGTCGGCAACCCGCACAGCGTGCTCGCGCTGCCGGACGTGGCCGAGCTGGACGCCCTGGACCTGACGCGGGCCCCGCAGGTGCAGCCGGTGCCGCCGCACGGGACGAACGTCGAGATCGTCGTCCCGCTCGGGGAGGCCGTCGTGGACGGGCGTACGACGGGACGGGTGCGCATGCGCGTGCACGAGCGCGGCGTGGGGGAGACCCGCTCGTGCGGCACGGGTGCGGTCGCCGCCGCGATGGCCGTCCGGACGTGGGCGGGCGCCGGCGCGCCCGATACCTGGCTCGTCGACGTGCCGGGCGGCACGGTGCGCGTGACCGCGCTGGGCGACGACCACGCCGAGCTGGCCGGTCCCGCCGTGCTCGTGGGCGAGATGGACGTCGACCTCACCGCGCTGCTCAGCCGGTGAGCACCGCCGGACCGGCGGCGGCGTCGGCGCATGCCGTGGAACCTCCGACGGTCCTCACGTCCGACGACCTCGGGGTCGAGCTCGGTCCGCGCGCGACCGTCGTCGAGCTGTCGAGCACGTTCTGCCAGCCGTGCCGGATGGCGCGCGTGGTGCTGCAGCGCGCGGTCGAGACGACCCACGGCGTGCGGCTCGTCGAGCTCGACGTCGCCGGCTCGCGTGGCGAGGCGCTCGGCGCCCGGCTGGGCGTCCTGAGCACGCCCACGGTCCTGGTGCTCGACTCCCGCGGGCGGATCCGCGACCGCGCGGCCGGCGTCCCGCGGCTCGCTCAGGTGCGCGCGACGCTCGAGTCGGTCGGGGTGTCTGACGACCGCTGAGCCGCGCCGGTGCGTACGTCGTCCGGCGCGTCCTCGGCGACGTTCGCGCTCGCGCCGGCGTGCCCGTGCGCCGCGCGAGGCGTGACGCGCGCGGCCAGGAGTGCCGCGCCCGCGGCGAGCGCCGCCGTGAGCGCGAAGCACGCGACGTAGGGCGTGGCGCCGCCGCGCGACGAGACGGCCGCGAACAGCACGCCCGTGACCGCGAGGGCCAGCGACGCCCCGATGGAGTCGGAGACCGACAGCGCCGAGCTGTTGGTGCCCGCGGCACGGCCCGTGGAGTACCGCAGCACGAGCACGGTCTGGCGCGCGTACGTCAGGCCCATGCCGAAGCCTGCGACCGCCCACGCGACGACGAGCAGCGGGATCGGGGCGTGGACGGCGGCGCCGACTCCGGTCCCCGCGATGCCGACCGTCACGATCAGGGTGCCGACCTGGATGGCGCGCGCGTGCGGCAGCCGCTCGCCGAGCCGGCCCTGCACCCAGGCGGCGCTCGCCCACGTGAGGGCCGCGGCGGTCAGGGACACGCCCGCGAACGTGGCGGCGACGTCGTACCGGCGGGTCAGCAGGTACGGCAGGTACACCTCCGCGGCGAAGAACGCGCCCGCGAGCAGGCCGCGGTCGGCGATCACCGCGGGCAGGCCGCGTGCCGCGCGCAGCGTGCCGGGAGGGACCAGGCGTGACAGTGCACCCAGCGCGACCGCGACGCCGACGAGCGCGACGACGACCGTCGCGGCCCCGCCGATCTCGCCGCTGACGCCGAGGACCAGCACGGCGACGGCGGCGAGCACCGCCCACGCGATCCGTCGCGCACCGGCGACCGTCGTGGGCGCGTCGTCGGCGGCGCGTCCTGCCGGCGTGAGCCCGTCGGGCGCGGGCTCGGGGTGCTCGGGTGGTCCGAGCGACCGGACGCGCGCCAGGACGACCGTCGCGATCGGCGGGACGATGAGCGCGACCCCGAGGAACACCCACCGCCAGTCGAGGTGCTCGGTGACGAACCCCGCGACGGGTGGTCCGACGAGCGACGGGACGACCCACGCAGCGGAGAATCCCGCGAACACCCGCGGGTGCAGCGCGCCGGGGTAGAGCCGCGCGACGACGACGTACGACACGACGGTGAGCGCGCCGCCGCCCAGACCCTGCAGGAGCCGACCGCCGGCGAGCACGACCATCGTCGGCGCGGTGCCCGCGACGACCAGCCCGACGACGAACGCGATCGCGGCGGCCAGCAGCGGGCGCGCAGGCCCGGCCCGGTCCGCCCAGGCGCCCGCGGTGACCATCCCCACGACGCCCGATGCCAGCGGCGCGGCGAACGCGACGGCGTACAGCGCGGCGCCGTCGAGCTCGAGCGAGACCGTCGGCATGACGGTCGTCACGGCGAGGGACTCGAAGGCGGCGAGGAACACCAGGGCGCACATCGCCCAGGTCGTCGCGCGCAGGCGGACCCAGGCCGCACGCGCGTCGTCGGTCAGGACGGAGGGCATCCCGGCAGCCTAGGCGCCGGTGCCGACAGAGCCGTCAGGCGCTCCCGTCGGCCGACGTGACCTCCAGCACGCGGAAGCCCTTGGCGCTCGCGACACGCTCCACGGTCGCGCGTCCCTCGAGCTGCTCGGCGAGCCATCGCTGCAGCGAGTCGGCGCCCAGGTTCTTGCCGACGACGAGCGAGGCCACGCCACCCGGAGCCAGACGCGGCAGCCATCGCAGCAGCAGCTCGTGCAGCGCCTGCTTGCCGACGCGGATCGGCGGGTTCGACCAGATGGCGGCGAAGCGCACGTCGGCCGGCACGGCGTCCGGCTGCACGGCACGCACGTTCGCCGCACCCGCCGCCGCCGCGTTGTGCCGCACAAGGTCGAGCGCCCGCTCGTTCACGTCGACGGCCCACACGCGCGCGCCCGGCGAGCGCAGCGCGAGCTCGAGCGCGAGCGGACCCCACCCGCAGCCGAGGTCGAGCAGGTCGCCCGCGGCCGGTGGCGGGGGCACCTCGTCCAGCAGGACCCGTGTCGCGTGGTCCACGTGGTCGGGTGAGAAGACCCCGCCCGCCGTCTGGACCTGCAGGTCCCGGCCGGCGAGGCGGACGACGATGGTGCGGCGCTCGTCGGGGGAGGCCGGCTGTGCGGTGAAGTAGTGGTCTGCGGCCACGCGCCGACCCTACCGAGCAGCCTGCGCCGGCAGCGAAACACCTCGCACGCGCGGCGCGGTGCGTGCGACCCTGGAGGGGCACGCAGGACGTCCCCGTGTGCCCGGACGAGAAGGAGCCGCGTGAGCGAGACCCACCACACCACCACAACGAGCCCGACGCCGGACGAGCCGCGCTCGCCCCAGCAGGTGGCCGACGACGTGGTGGCGCGGGTGCTCGCGAGGGCGGGGACCGCGCTGCACGCCGGCGGCACCGTGCACTCGTCGTACGACGGCGACCAGCTCGAGCTCGAGGAGCGCACGTCGCTGCGTCGCGTCGCGGGCCTGTCCACCGAGCTCGAGGACGTCACCGAGGTCGAGTACCGCGAGCTGCGGCTCGAGAAGGTCGTCCTCGTCGGCGTCTGGGGCTCGTCGTCGTCGGGCGGCACGTCGAACGGCACGCTGCAGGACGCCGAGGTGTCCCTGCGCGAGCTCGCGGCGCTCGCCGAGACCGCGGGCTCGACCGTGCTCGACGGTCTGCTGCAGCGTCGCGCCAAGCCGGACGCGGGCACGTACCTGGGCTCCGGCAAGGCGGCCGAGCTCGCCTCCGTCGTCGCGGCGGCCGGTGCGGACACCGTGATCGTCGACGGCGAGCTCGCGCCCTCGCAGCGGCGTGCGCTCGAGGACATCGTGCGCGTCAAGGTCATCGACCGGACCGCGCTGATCCTCGACATCTTCGCCCAGCACGCCAAGTCGCGTGAGGGCAAGGCCCAGGTCGAGCTCGCGCAGCTCGAGTACCTCCTGCCGCGCCTGCGCGGCTGGGGTGAGTCGATGTCCCGCCAGGCCGGTGGCCAGGTCGGCGGCGCCGGGGCGGGCATGGGGTCGCGCGGACCCGGTGAGACCAAGATCGAGCTCGACCGGCGGCGCATCCGCAACCGCATGGCGAAGCTGCGTCGCGAGATCGCGGCGATGGAGCCCGCGCGGCTGACCAAGCGCGCGTCGCGCAAGCGGCACGCGATCCCGTCGGTCGCGATCGCCGGCTACACCAACGCGGGGAAGTCCTCGCTGCTCAACCGGCTGACCCACGCGGGCGTGCTCGTCGAGAACGCGCTGTTCGCGACGCTCGACCCGACGGTCCGCCGCGCGGAGACGGTCGACGGCCGCGTCTACACGCTCGCCGACACGGTCGGCTTCGTGCGGGCGCTGCCCCACCAGCTCGTCGAGGCGTTCCGCTCGACGCTCGAGGAGGTCGCGGACGCCGACCTGATCCTGCACGTCGTCGACGCGTCGCACCCGGACCCCGAGGGGCAGATCGCGGCCGTGCGGCACGTGTTCGCGGACATCCCCGGTGCGATGGACGTGCCCGAGATCATCGTGCTCAACAAGGCCGACCTCGCGGCTCCCGAGGTGATCGCCCGTCTGCGGTCGCGCGAGCTGCACTCGATCGTCGTGTCCGCGCACAGCGGCGAGGGGATCGCCGAGCTGCAGGCGCTCATCGCCGACCAGCTGCCGCGGCCGGGCGTCGCGGTGGACGTCGTCGTGCCGTACCAGCGCGGGGACCTCGTCAACCGCGTCCACGAGCACGGCGACATCGACCACGAGGAGCACACCGCGGACGGCACGCTGCTGCGCGCCCGGGTCGACGAGTCGCTCGCGGCCGAGCTCGAGGCGGCGTCGGTCCGACGCGCGTGACGGCGCGCCGGGAGCGGCGCGTCCCGGTCGCGATCGTCGGCGCGGCGGTCGTCGCCATGGACCTCGTCGTGGGCCTCGCTGCGGGCGTCGCGACGGCGGGGGAGTCGCGGGGCGCCCTCGTCGTCCGGCACTAGGCTGGACCGATGCCCTCGCCCTCGTCCGCACCCGACGACGCCCGGGCACTCGACACCGCGCCGCCGCCCGAGCCGCACGCCGACGACCCTGAAGGGGACGGCACCGAGCGGAGCGGCACTCAGAAGAGCGGCACCACGAAGAGCGGCACCACGAAGAGCGGCACCACGAAGAGCGGCACCGATCCCGACCGCGCCGAACGCGACACTGACCGGGGCATCACTGACCGGGACATGATCGACCGGGACAGTGCGGTCGACGAGCTGCTCGACGTGGCCGTCGGTGCGCTCGGCGGCGCTCGTCGCGACGGTCAGCACACCATGGCGCGCGCGGTGGCCGCGGCGCTGCGCACCGGCGAGCACCTGCTCGTGCAGGCGGGCACCGGGACCGGCAAGTCGCTCGGCTACCTCGTGCCCGCCGTCCAGCACGCGGTGCACGCCGACGAGCGCGTCGTCGTCTCGACCGCGACGCTCGCGCTGCAGCGCCAGGTCCTCACGCGCGACCTGCCGCTCGTCGCCGACGCGCTCGCGCCGCACCTGCCGCGCCGCCCCGACATCGCGCTGCTCAAGGGCTGGCACAACTACGTCTGCCTGCACAAGGTCGAGGGTGGCTACCCGGCCGACGACCAGGGCTCGCTGTTCGACCTGCCGGAGAAGGCCGGCGCGGCCGAGCACCCGTCGGCGGGCGGGTCCGGCCCGGGTGCGCTCGGGCAGCAGGTCGTGCGGCTGCGCGAGTGGGCGCAGGAGACGGACACGGGCGACCGCGACGACCTGGTACCCGGCGTCAGCGACCGTGCGTGGCGTCAGGTGTCGGTCACGTCGCTCGAGTGCATGGGCTCGGTCTGCCCCAAGCTCGACGAGTGCTTCCCCGAACGCGCGCGTGGACGGGCGCGTGAGGCCGACGTCGTCGTGACGAACCACGCGATGCTCGGGATCGCCGCGTCCGGCTCACCGAACGTGCTGCCCGAGCACCAGGTGCTCGTCGTGGACGAGGCGCACGAGCTCGCGGACCGGGTCACCACGCAGGCGACCGCCGAGCTGTCGCTGCCCGTCGTGCAGCACGCGGCGCGCGTCGCCAGGCGGCACGGAGGCGTCCCGGCGGCGGACCTGGAGGCCGCGGGGGAGGCGCTCGCGGGTGTGATCGTGCCACTGCGCGAGGGCCGGTTCCCCGGGGGCCTGCCCGACGACGTCCACAGCGCCGTGGCCGCGGTGCGTGACGCGGCGCGCACCCTCCTGTCCCTTCTACGGCCTGAGCCCGGCTCGCCGGGCGGCGCGGCGCCTGCCGACGGGGGCCGCAAGGTCGCGCAGTCGGCTGTGCTCACGCTGTTCGAGACCGCCGAGCGCATGACCTCCGAGCCACAGGACGCCGCGCGCACCGTCCTGTGGTGCGCGCGCGGCGAGGACCGCTCGGGAGCGGTGACGACGCGGCTGCACGCCGCGCCCCTCGCGGTGAACGGCCTCATCCGCACGCAGCTGTTCGCGGGGCGGACCGCCGTCCTGACGTCCGCGACGCTCGCACTCGGCGGCACGTTCGACCCGATGGCCCGCTCCGTGGGCCTCGAGCAGCGGCCCGACCTCGAGCCCGAAGGGCCGACGACCGTGCCCGGCGCCGACCCCGCGCCCGCCGTCGCCGTCACGGGACCGATGCGCTGGCGCGGCCTCGACGTCGGCAGCCCGTTCGACTACCCGAAGCAGGGCATCTGCTACGTCGCGCGTCGCCTGCCGCCGCCCGGCCGCGAGCCCGCGACCGACGCCCAGCTCGACGAGATCGAGGCGCTCGTGCGCGCGTCCGGCGGGGCGACGCTCGGGCTGTTCTCGTCGCGGCGCGCCGCGACCGCCGCGGCCGAGGCGATGCGCGAGCGCCTCGACGTCCCGGTCCTCCTGCAGGGCGACGACCAGCTCCCGACCCTGGTCGCGCAGTTCGCGGCCGACGAGCCGACGTGCCTGTTCGGCTCACTCGCGCTCTGGCAGGGCGTCGACGTGCCGGGCCGTGCGTGCCGGCTCGTGCTCATCGACCGCATCCCGTTCCCGCGTCCCGACGACCCGGTGCGCTCGGCGCGCGCCGACGTCGTCGCCGCCTCGGGAGGCAACGGCTTCATGGCGGTGTCCGCGACGCACGCGGCGCTCCTGCTCGCGCAGGGCGCCGGCCGGCTCGTGCGCGGCCCCGGTGACAAGGGCGTCGTCGCCGTGCTGGACCCGCGCCTGGCCACGGCCCGTTACGGCGAGTTCCTCGCCCGCTCGATGCCGCCGTTCTGGCGCACGACCGACCGCGACGTCGCCGTGGCGGCCCTAGCGCGCCTGCGCGACGAGTGAGCCGGTAGCCTGCGCGGGAGGGCCAGCGGTCAGCGGACGCCCAGGTGACGCGGCCCATTCCGGCCCGGCAGCAGCGTCCACGACCGTACGGCCCGACGCACGACCTCACCCGCACGAACCGCTGCACCAGGAGGCGCACCATGTCCGAGCAGATCGCTGAGCACCCGGCGAGCGACGACTCGACCGCACCCGTGGGCGCCGCCCACCGCCGGACCTCGAAGCTCGCGATCGTCGGCGCCGGTGCGGTCGGCTCGACCATGGCGTACGCCGCGCTGATGCGCGGCGCCGCTCGCAACGTCGCGCTGTTCGACATCAACAAGGCGAAGGTCGAGGCCGAGGCGCTCGACCTCGGGCACGGCATCCAGTTCATGTCGATGGCCGAGGTCGTCGGGTCCGACGACATCGCGGTCTGCGCCGACGCCGACGTCGTCGTGTTCACCGCGGGCGCCAAGCAGAAGCCCGGCCAGACGCGCATCGACCTCGCCGAGGCCACCATCGGCCTGGTGAAGAAGGTGTTGCCCTCGCTGGTCGAGGTCGCCCCGCACGCCGTCTACGTGATGGTCACCAACCCGGTCGACGTGGTGACGTACGCGTCGCTCAAGATCTCGGGCCTGCCGCCCACGCAGATGTTCGGCTCGGGCACCGTGCTCGACTCCTCACGCCTGCGCTACCTGATCGCGAACCACACGGGTGTCGCCGTGCAGAACGTGCACGCGTACATCGCGGGCGAGCACGGCGACTCCGAGCTGCCCCTGTGGAGCTCGGCGTCGATCGGCGCGATCCCGCTGCTCGAGTGGCAGGGCATCGAGGGCCAGGGTCCGCTCACGCACGCGGTGCGCGAGGAGATCGCGCGCGAGGTCGTCGAGTCCGCGTACCGGATCATCGAGGGCAAGGGCGCGACGAACTACGCGGTCGCCCTGGCTGGCTCGCGCATCATCGAGGCGATCCTCAAGGACGAGCGGCGCGTCCTGCCGGTCTCCTCCTTGCTCACGGACTACTACGGCATCAGCGACGTGTGCCTGTCCGTGCCGACGATCGTGGGCTCGGCCGGGGTGCTCGACCGCCTGCCCGTCCCGATGTCGGTCGACGAGCTCTCGGGCCTGCGCGCCTCGGCCCAGGCCGTGCGCGACGTCGCGCGCCGCTTCGGCTACTGACATCCGGGGCGGACGAGGCCCGAGCGCGCCGATCCGAGCAGGTTCCGAGCGGGCCGGGCCCTGGGCGGGCGACACCCGGCCGACCGAGATCGCGCGGGTCGATGACGTGCTCGACGGGACTGACGCGGCCGTGGTGGCGTCAGTCGGCCCAGACGTCCTCCCAGCGGCCCTCGTCCGTCGGCGGGTCCGTCGGTGGATGCCCGCCCGCGTCCTGCGTCGCCACGACGGCGCGGTCGTCCGGGCCGTCGTGCGCGGGCTCCTGCTCGGCCGGCGCGGCCCCGGCCGACGCCCGTTCGGCGCGTTCGTCGTCCGTCAGGGCGTCGCGCAGGCGGCGGCCGACGTCGCGGCCCGGGTCGGGGAGGCGGCCAGGCACGGGCGTCAGAGGCTGCGCAGGACGCTGACGACGCGTCCGAGGACCGTCGCGTCGTCGCCGGGGATGGGCGCGTAGGCCGCGTTGTGCGGCATGAGCCAGACGTGCCCGTCGGCGCGACGCAGAGTCTTGACCGTCGCCTCACCGTCGATCATCGCCGCCACGATCTCGCCGTTCTCCGCGACCGGCTGGCGGCGGACCACCACCCAGTCGCCGTCGCAGATCGCCGCGTCGACCATCGAGTCTCCGGAGACCTTGAGCAGGAAGAGCTCACCGTCACCCACGAGCTGGCGGGGGAGCGGGAAGACGTCCTCGACCACCTGCTCCGCGAGGATCGGGCCGCCCGCGGCGATCCGGCCGACCACGGGGACGTACGCCGGCGCGGCCAGGCGCTCCGACCCGGTGTCGCCGAGCTCGAGCTCGGAGCCGCCGTCCCCTGTGAACTGCGGCACGCCGCGCGAGTCGTCGGCGTGGACGACCTCGATGGCGCGCGGCCGCTTCGGGTCGCGGCGCAGGTAGCCCTTGCGCTCGAGAGCGGTCAGCTGGTGCTTGACGCTCGACGGGCTCGTCAGCCCCACCGCGTCGCCGATCTCGCGCATGCTCGGCGGGTAGCCGCGGGTCTCGACGGAGACGCGGATCGTCTGGAGCACGAGGCGCTGACGCGCCGTCAGGCCGTCCGGGCCCGGCGGCGTCTCGGGCAGCTCGTGCACCGTTCCGAGCGTGCCCTGCGCACCGCTCTCGGTCTGGTCGTCGGTCCGCTCGTCCGTCACGTCCACCCCTCCAGTCCACGTCCGTCGCCCGGCCGTGGTCGACCCGGTCGCTCGGTGCGCCCCACCGTCCCCCCGTGATCCCCCGGCTGCTCCGCCCCCGTGGCGACGTCTCCACGGCCCCGACCGACGTCCTCGACGCCAGCCGCCTGCGGGCGGTGCTGCGCGGAGGAGGCCTCGGTGCGAGCCGTGGTGCCGTCGTCATGCGGGCCGTACGTCCGCGGACGGGGTCTGTGCGTGAGCGGTCGGCGGGTGTGTCAGTGGTCGATGGTGCGCTGTACCTCAGCAGGAAGCCTACGCAGGCGGACCAGCGATTTCAAACATCTGTTCGACATCTCTGGACGCGTGTCGCGGGCCTCTGGTAGAACTCGTACAGACGTACGACGAACACATGTATGACGAACAGGTGTATGACGGACGAGGCCCTACCCCGCCGCGCTGCGGGAAGCGGGTGGTCCGGCGTCACGAAGGAGAGGAAGCGCGATGAGCACGATGGTGATCGGTCCCTCGGTCCCGACGATCCGTGGCGTGCGCTCGTCCGCGGGCGAGCGCGGCCAGGCGGCCGCGCCGGCCGGCCTGCACCTGACGCGTCGTGGCCGCGCCGTCGTCGTGGTTCTCGCGCTCGTCGTGGCCGCGGTGGCGTTCGCGCTCGGCGCGCGGTCGGCTGCAGGCGCCCCGGCGGACGTCACGGTCGACCGCTACGTCGTGCAGGCCGGTGACACGCTGTGGGACATCGCGGCGCAGTCGCGAGGCGCCGGCGAGTCGGTGAGTGCGCAGGTGCGCGAGCTCGTCCGCGTGAACGGGCTGTCGGGTGACCAGGTCGTCGCCGGCCAGGAGATCGTCGTCCCGCGCGGCTGACGGCGCGCGTGAGACCGAACCCAGCTTCCGCGGGGCCGAGGCCGAGCGGTACTGCGCCCGAGGGCCGCCATCCCTGAGGCGTCGCTGCCGACGCGGGCGGTCGGACCCGGCCCGTCCCGGTGGGGTCGGCCCTCGGGTCGTCGGTCCGGCCGGGGTCGGTACGATCGTTCGGGGTCGGCGCACGTCGGCACTGATCTCATGGCGCAGGGAGGCTCAGGGTGCACTGCCCGTTCTGCCGTCACCCGGACTCTCGGGTCGTCGACTCGCGGACCTCGGACGACGGGTCCTCGATCCGTCGCCGTCGTCAGTGCCCGTCCTGCAACCGTCGGTTCACGACCGTGGAGACCACGAGCCTGTCAGTGGTGAAGCGGTCCGGCGCCACCGAGCCGTTCAGCCGGGACAAGATCGCGGGCGGCGTGCGCAAGGCCTGCCAGGGACGCCCGGTGAGCGAGGACGATCTCGCACTGCTCGCACAGAAGGTCGAGGAGACCCTGCGGTCGTCGGGCTCGGCCGAGATCGACGCGTACGAGATCGGTCTGGCGATCCTCGGTCCGCTGCGCGAGCTCGACGAGGTCGCCTACCTGCGGTTCGCGAGCGTGTACCAGGCGTTCGACTCGCTCGAGGACTTCGAGGCGGCGATCACCGTCCTGCGGGCCGAGCGCGCCGAGCGTGACGGCGAGGGCGACGAGGAGGCGTTCGGTGACGAGGAGTCGTCGCACGACGACTCGGTGGAGTCCGGCTCGGCGCTCTGACCTGCGCGGGTGACGGCGCGCACCCGTGGCAGGAGTGGCCTGACGTTCGGGTTACGGTCGGACCATGCTTCCTGACGACGTCTTCCTGCTGCGTGCGCCCGGCGCGCCGGCCCTGCTTCCCGACGGCTCCGCGGCGATCGTCGCGGTCTCGCGTCCCGACCGCGACTCGGACCAGTACCGCGGCGGCCTGTGGATCGTCCCGACGGACGGGTCCGCGCCGCGGCAGCTCACGCGCGGCCACAGCGACAGCGAGCCGGACGTCTCGCCGGATGGCCGGTGGGTCGTGTTCGTGCGCGGCGGCTCGGGCAAGCCGCAGCTCCACCTCGTCGAGGCGGCGGGCGGTGAGCCGTTCGCGATCACCGCGGAGCCGCTCGGCGCGGGGCAGCCCCGGTTCTCGCCCGACGGGCGTCGCATCGCGTTCGTGGCGCGCGTACCGCAGGAGGGGCGCTACGTGCCGGACGGGGACCCCGCCGCCGAGCGTCCGCGTCTCATCACCGAGCTCCGCCACCGCGCCGACGGGATCGGGTTCGTGCGGGACCGCACCCGTCAGCTGTTCGTCGTCGAGGTGCCGGACGCCACCGGGGACGCGGTCGCGGTCCCGTCGTCGTTCCGTCTGACCGACGCGGACAGCGACGTCGACGCGCCGCGCTGGTTCACCGACGGCCGGTCGATCGCAGCGGTCCTGGCGCGCCACGCGGCGCGCGAGGACGACCTGCGGCGCGACGCGGTGGCCGTCGTGGTCCCGGACGAGCTCGTGGGTGAGCAGGGGACTGCGACGATCACACCCCTCACGGATGCCGACGCGGGTTCGTCGCTGTCGGTCTCGCGCGTCCTTCCCGCCGCGGACGGCCGGCGCGTGTGGCTCCTCGCGGACGACGCGGGGGAGTCCGGCCGTGACTTCATCGCCGCGCTGACCGGGCTGTTCGAGGTCCCCCTCGACGAGGCAGGCGCTGCGGCAGGTCCCGCGCGCCGGCTCACGGACCCCGACGAGGTGGACCTCGACCCCGCGGTGCTGGTCGAGCTCGGCGGTGACGAGGTCGCCGTCGCACCGCTGCGCTCCGGGGCGGTGCACCTGTGCCGGGTCGGCGCGGACGGCGTGCTGCACGACCTGCTGGGCGGCGCGGTCGTCGTGAGCGCGGCGGCGTTCTCGGGTGGCGTGCTGGTCGCGGTCCGGGCGACGCCGAGCAGCGCTGGGGACGTCGTCGCCGTGCACGGCGACGACGAACGCGTGCTCACCGACCTGTCGGCCGAGCTGCGTGCCACCGGGCGCGTCCGCGTGCCCGAACCGCTGGTGGCGCACGCCCCCGACGGCTACCGCGTCGAGGGTTGGCTCACGACGCCGGACCCCGAGCGGTACGGCGCGGGTCCCCACCCGACGATCCTCACGATCCACGGCGGTCCGTTCGCGCAGTACACGCACGCGGTCTTCGACGAGGTGCAGGTGCTCGTCGAGGCGGGTTACGCCGTCGTGCACGGCAACCCGCGTGGTTCGTCGGGCCGTGGACGCGCGCACGGGCGCGCGATCCGCCGCGGCTTCGGCACCGTCGACACCGACGACGTGCTCGCCCTGCTCGACCAGGCGCTGGCCGACGACCGGACCGACGCGGAGCGGACGGGGGTCATGGGCGGCTCGTACGGCGGCTACATGACCGCCTGGCTGACGACGCGGACCGACAGGTTCCGTGCGGCGATCGTCGAGCGCGGTTTCCTCGACCCGGTGAGCTTCGTGGGGTCGAGCGACATCGGCTGGTTCTTCGGGCTGGAGTACCTGGGTGAGCCGGAGACGGAGGCGGACCTCGTCGCGGGTCAGTCGCCGATGGCGCACGTCGCCTCGGTGCGCACGCCGACATTCGTCATCCACTCGGAGCAGGACTGGCGGTGCCCGGTCGAGCAGGGGCAGCGCTGGTTCGTCGAGCTCAAGCGACGCGGCGTCCCGACCGAGCTCCTGCTGTTCCCGGGCGAGGGTCACGAGCTGACGCGTTCGGGGCGGCCCGCGCACCGCGTCGAGCGGTTCGAGCACGTGCTGCGCTGGTGGCAGCGCTGGCTGCCGGTCGAGCCCGCGGGCGCGACCGTCTGACACGACCGCCCCGGGGCCCACCGGTGTCCGACGGGCTCCGGGGCGGGATTGAGGTGGCACGCGCGCCGCGCGTCGGCCACGCTGAGGGTTCGACGACGGACAGGAGGAGCCGATGGCGCACGACGACACCAAGCCGGCGGTCAGTGAGGACGCGAAGGCGAAGTTCCGGGAGGCGCTCGAGCGCAAGAAGGGCGCGCAGCACCGCACGGCCGACGCCCAGGCGAACACCGGGCAGGTGCACGGCTCGGAGACCACCGGCCCTGCGCAGCGGCGGTTCCAGCGCAAGTCCGGCTCGTCGTGACGACGCGCTGACGGCCCCTCCCCGGACGGGTCCGCGCGGCGGGCACGTCCGGGGCGGAGAGGCCCGCGGAGCCGTCAGGCGACGCAGAGGCGCACAAGGCCCCGACCGGTCGACCGGTCGGGGCCTTGTGCGTGCTCGGGCGAGGCCGTGGCCGCCGCGATCGCGAGGGGATGCGCGCGCAGGCCACCCGTCGCGCTCAGGACAGCAGACGCACCCGGATGGCCTCGGGCTGCGCGGCGAGCGCGTCGACGAGCGCGTCCTCGACCGGCGAGCCGGCGTCCGTCACCACGTAGCCGAGCTCGCCGCGGGTTGCGAGCAGCTGTCCCTCGATGTTCACGCCGTGCTCGGCGAGCGTCGCGTTGACGTTCGCCAGCACGCCGGGGACGTTGCGGTGCAGGTAGGCGAGCCGGTGCACGCCCGGGGGCTGGTCGAGCGCGACGTTCGGCAGGTTGACCGACAGGGTCGTGGAGCCTGTGGCCAGGTAGTCGCGCACCTTGTGGGCGACGAACTGCCCGATCGCCTCCTGCGCCTCCTCGGTCGAGCCACCGGTGTGGGGCGTGAGGATGACGTTCGGCAGGCCGCGCAGCTCGGACTCGAACGGGTCGCCCTTGCGCTTCGGCTCCTCGGGGAACACGTCGATCGCGGCGCCCGCGAGGTGGCCGGACACGATCGCGTCGCGCACCGCCGCGGGGTCGACGACGAAGCCCCTGGACAGGTTGAGCAGGATCGAGCCGGGCTTCATCCGGGCGATCTGCGGCGCGCCGAAGAACCCGGCGTTGCCGGGGCGTCCGTCGACGTGCAGCGTCACGACGTCGGCGACCTCGAGCAGCTCGTCGAGCGTCGCGGCGCGGCGCGCGTTGCCGAGCGCGAGCTTCTCGGCCGCGTCGTAGAAGACGACGGACATGCCGAGGTTCTCCGCGAGCACCGACAGCTGCGTGCCGATGTTGCCGTAGCCGATGATGCCGAGCGTGCGGCCGCGGACCTCGTGCGCGCCGGTCGCGGACTTGTTCCAGATCCCGCCGTGCATCTCCTTGTCGAACACGGTCAGACGGCGCGTCAGCGAGATGATGTCGGCGATCGCGATCTCGACGACGGAACGCGTGTTGGAGAACGGCGCGTTGAACGCGGCGATCCCGAGCGAGGCGGCGGCGCGCAGGTCGATCTGGTTCGTGCCGATGCAGAATGCGCCGATCGCCACGAGGTCGGGGGCGTGGGCGACGACGTCCGCCGTGACCTGGGTCTTGGACCGGATCCCGAGGAGCGCGACGCCGTCGAGCGCGTCGATCAGCTCGGACTCGTCGAGCGCGCCGGTGCGCGTGGTGACGTCGAAGCCCGCGTCCTCGAGGATCGTGCGGGCGTGCGGGTGGAGGTTCTCGAGCAGCAGGGCCTTGGGCACGGCCCCATCGTGCGCCTGTCCGGGTGCTGGGCGCCGCGTTGTCCGATCTGCGGACAGGCTGCCGGACGCAGCGACGACGTGGACCCGGTAGGCCCCAGCACCGCCGGTGATCCTCGTCTGCCGTGCCGGTCCCGGGCGGTCAGCCGGTCAGTCGCTCAGCCCCGCGGGCAGGCCGCGCGCGTGCAGCACGTGCAGCGCCCTCGTCGGACGCGTCATCGCGACGTACAGGTCACCGGCGGAGACCGCGAGCACCTCGCCGGGCTCGACGAGCACGACGTGGTCGAACTCGAGCCCCTTCGCCTGACGCGCCGTGAGCACGACGACCGGCGCGTCGAGGTCGAGCGGAGCGCGCTGGTCGGCGCGCTCGCCGCCCGCGGCCTCGACCGCGGCACGCAGCTCGTCCACGCGTCCGGCGGCCGCGATGACCGCCACGCGCCCGGCACCCGTCTCGTCCTGCACCGCGCGCAGCGCGTCGACCGCAGCCGTCGCCGCGGCGCTCGTGAGCGCGGCGTCCTCGACCCGGGTCACGACGAGCGCGTCGGGGACCTCGCGCGCCGACGTCAGGGGAGAGCGGGGCAGGCCCGCGGCGTCGGCGACGCGACCCGCCGCGTCCGCGACGGACGCGGGCGTGCGGTAGTTGACCGTGAGGTCCGCCTGTCGCCAGCTCCCGCGCAGCACCGGGTCGAGCATCGCGGCCCACTGGCGCGCGCCCGCGGCCGACGAGGTCTGCGCGACGTCGCCCACGATCGTCAGCGACCGCGTGGGGACGCGCCGCAGCAGCGCGCGCCACGCCATCGCCGACAGCTCCTGCGCCTCGTCGACGACGACGTGACCGTACGTCCACGTGCGGTCCGCCGCGGCGCGCTCCGCGGTCGTGAGCACGGGACCGCCCGCCGAGAACCGGTCCGCGAGCAGCTCGGCCGACACGAACGCGCCCGCGCTGGTCTGCTCGAGCACCTGACGCGCGTACGAGACCTCGCGCTGCCGCGCCTCGGCCGCGACGCGCGCCTGCGCGCGAGCCGCCTGGTCGTCCTCGCCGAGCAGCTCGGCGGCCTCGTCGAGCAGCGGGACGTCGGCGGGCGTCCACGGCGCGTCCGGCTCGCGCGCCAGGAGCGCGCGCTCGTCGGCCGACAGCTGCGGTGCGGCCGACTCGAGCCGCCACGGCTTGGCGTACAGGTCCGCGAGGAGCTTCTGCGGGGTCAACGGCATCCACGCGAGGTTCAGGGCGATCCTGATCTCCCGGGTCGAGCGCAGGTCCTCCAGGATCTCCGCACGCTCGTCGGGCGGGACGTCGAACGCGAGCTGGTCGACGTACTGCGCCGCGAGGCGCGAGAGCATGTCGCGCACGAACGCGACCCGCGCGAGGTTGTGCGGGCGGTGCAGGCGACGGGCGCGCGCGATGGCCTGCGCCACGTCCTGCGGGCGCACGACGACGGTGCGGCCGTCGATGCGCACGGTCGTCGGCTCGGCCGGCACGCGCTGCCGGTCGCTCACGGCGCGCGCGATCACGCGCGCCATCACCGCCCGGCCCTTGATCTGCGCGACGTGCTCGGGCTCGTCGCCGGACGCGACGACGCCCGGCACCAGGTCGGCGATGGTCGTGGTGACCACACCGGTCTCGCCGAGCGACGGCAGGACCTGGTCGATGTAGCGCAGGAACGTGCGCGACGGCCCGACGAGCAGCACGCCCGAGCGTTCGAGCAACCGGCGGTGCGCGTACAGCAGGTAGGCCGCGCGGTGCAGCGCGACCGCGGTCTTGCCGGTGCCCGGCCCACCCTGCACGACGAGCGCGCCGCCCAGCTCGGAGCGGATGATCGCGTCCTGCTCGGCCTGGATGGTCGCGACGATGTCGCCCATCCGGCCGGTGCGGGCCGCGCGCAGCCCGGCCAGGAGCGCGCCCTCGCCGGACAGGCCGGTCAGCTCGTCGCCGTCGCCGTCGAGCAGGTCGAGGTCGAGGACCTCGTCCTCGACGCCGGTCACGGTCCGACCGCGGGTGACCACGTGACGGCGGCGCTGCACGCCTTCGGGGTGAGCGGCGGTCGCGCGGTAGAACGCACGCGCTGCCGGAGCGCGCCAGTCGGTGAGCAGCTGGGTCTGCTCCTCGTCGGTCAGGCCGATCCGCCCGACGTAGCGGCGCGCGCCGTCGTCGAGGTCGAGCCGGCCGAACACCAGGCGCTCCTCGACGGCCTCGAGCTGCGCGAGCCGGTCCTCGTACAGCGTGGCGAACGCATCACGCTCGCTGCGGTTCTGCGGCGAGCCCGACGGTCCCTCGCGCCGGACCGCCGCGAGTCGGGACCGGGTCTGCGCGCGCAGCTCGTCGAGCCGGCCGTAGACGACGTCGACCTGCTGCTGCTCGAGGGCGATCTCGTCGTCCGGGGTCGTCACGCGCGTGTCCTCCTCAGGGCGCTCGTCGCGGGGCCGATGAGCGGCCGTCCATTGTTCCACCTCGCCCGCGGCGTCGCGACGCACCGACGCGTGGTTCGTGCGCGGGAATCGTGGCGCGCGCCGGCGCGTTGAGCACGCCAGACGTCCGAGAAGACGAGGGAGTGCGCGCGAGGATGCTGGACCCCAGCGAGATCTACGAGGTGGACCCGGCGGCCGAGGCCGAGGTCCGGGCACGGTCAGCCGTCCAGGGCAGCGGACCGGTGCTGGTGCACGCGGTGCGCGGGTTCGTCGACGCCGGCGCCACCGGCCAGCTCGCGGTCGAGCACCTGGTCGAGGAGTTCCCGCACACGCGCCTGGCGACGTTCGACACCGACCAGCTCGTCGACTACCGCTCGCGCCGACCCGCGATGACGTTCGACGCGACCGCGTGGACGCACTACGAGGAGCCGCAGCTCGTCGTCGACCTCGTGCGCGACGCCGAGGGGGTCCCGTTCCTGCTGCTGCACGGCGCCGAGCCGGACGTGCAGTGGGAGCGGTACGTGGCCGCGGTCCGTCAGCTCGTCGAGCGGTTCGACGTGCCGCTCACGATCGGGCTGCACGGCATCCCCATGGGTCTGCCGCACACGCGGCCCGTGTCCGTGACGGCGCACGCGACGCGCGCCGACCTCGTCGCCGACCACCGCTCCTGGTTCGGCCAGGTGCAGGTGCCGGCGAGCGCGTCGGCGCT
The DNA here is from genome assembly GCF_007989825.1 of Cellulomonas persica. Classification (GTDB taxonomy): domain Bacteria; phylum Actinomycetota; class Actinomycetes; order Actinomycetales; family Cellulomonadaceae; genus Cellulomonas; species Cellulomonas persica. Next base: position 78,994 of record NZ_BJUA01000013.1, read on the forward strand.
GCTCGAGCTGCGACTCGGCGAGGCCGGCCACGACGCGATGGGCTTCGCGGTGCACGTCCCGCACTACCTCGCGCAGTCGCAGTACCCGCAGGCGACGATCGCCGGGCTGCGCGCCGTCGAGCGTGCGACCGGTCTGGACCTGCGCACGGGCGAGCTCGACGCGGCGGCGACCGACGCGACGCTCGAGATCGAGCGTCAGGTGTCCCAGTCCGACGAGGTGCGCTCGCTCGTGACCGCGCTCGAGGAGCAGTACGACGCGTTCAGCCGCAATGTCGGCAGCACGAGCCTGCTCGCGCAGGCCACGGACCTGCCGACGGCCGACGAGCTCGGCGCCGAGTTCGAACGCTTCCTGGCACAGCAGGGCGACGACCCCGCGGGCACCTGACCCGACGTCGCGTCCGCATTCGCACCGCCGTGCGCACCGTCCTTCGCGTCGACCTCGACCGAGGCTGGTGACCTGGCCGGTCACCCGTCCGGCGCACGGATCGCGCGGTGTTTACCCAATCGTTGTCGAAATGCGGTCGAACGACCCCTGTGAGGCGTGGCGCACGACACAGCGCGATGCAAGGATCGCTGACGTTGCAGTGGCGTGATCGCTTGACCGGTGCCGTCGCTCCCGGTGACCCGGGGCGGCAGTCCCACCAGCCCTTCGGCTGGCCCACCCGGTGCAGGACGTGAGGCATTGCGGCACGGTCGCGGAGCAGTTCCGTGGCCGCCACCGAGTGGAACGACAAGGAAGCACGACATGGCGCAGGGTGCAGTCAAGTGGTTCAACGCTGAGAAGGGCTTCGGGTTCATCGCCCAGGACGGCGGCGGTGCCGACGTCTTCGTCCACTACTCCGCGATCGAGACGCAGGGTTACCGCACGCTCGACGAGGGTCAGCGCGTCGAGTTCGAGATCACGCAGGGCCAGAAGGGTCCGCAGGCGGAGCACGTCCGCCCGCTCTGAGCTCGGACGTACGACCGCGAGCGTCGCGGAACTCCACGAAGGGACCGACCCGACCAGGGTCGGTCCCTTCGTCGTGGCGGGACCCTGCCGTCGTTGGGCCCTTGCCGTCACCGAGTCGTGGTCGTGCCCGTCTCCTTCGCCGCCGCGGTCTGGCAGCCAGGGCCGCTCAGGACAGATCAGGCGCCGGCCGGGGTGTCGACGGGCGGGTCGCGCAGGACGGGCGCGGAGCCGACGAGCGCGGCGAGCTCGTCGCCGCGCAGCAGGCGGGCCGGTGCCGGGAGACTGCGGACCGCGCGCGCCAGCCCGGCGACCGCGAGCAGCTGCGCGTCGTCGCTCGCCGCGAGCACGACGTTGCCGTAGCCGCGGCCGCGCAGGAGCGAGGGCTCCGCGATCGCGGCCACGTCGGGGAACACGTCGGCCAGGGTCGCGGCCTCGCTGCGTGCGCGGGTGAGTGCCGCACCGTCCGCGCAGTTGACCAGGTACAGGCCGCCCGGACGCAGCACGCGGGCGACGTCGCGGACCATCTCGACGGTCGTGACGTGCGACGGCGTGGTGTCGCCCGCGAACACGTCCCGCACGACGACGTCCGCCGACGCGTCCGGCAGCCGCGAGAGCTGCTCGCGCGCGTCACCGGCCCGGATCCGCAGCGCGGGGGAGCGCGGGAGTGCGAACCACGTCCGCACGAGCTCGGGCAGCTGGGCGTCGAGCTCGACCGCGATCTGGCGCGAGCCCGGTCGCACCGCGTCGAGCGCCCGCGCGAGCGCGCAGCCCGCGGCCCCGAGGTGGACGACGTCGAGAGGGTCGCCGGGCCGCAGGACGTCCACGACGAGCGCCATCTGCTGCATGTACTCGAACGCGAGGACGCCCGGGTCGTCCAGGTCCAGGTAGGAGCTCGGCACGCCGTTGACGAGCAGCGTGGCGCCCGACGAGTGGTCGGGGTCGGGGACGATCTCGACGGTCCCCGTCGGGATGGTGACCGGCCCGGTCGGCCAGGACGCGCGGGTCGCGCGGGCACCGGACCGGGCGGTCGTACGGCCGCCTGGACCCGATGTCGGTGGTCGGTGCGAGCCTTGGCGTCGTCCTCGGTCGGGCATGCGTCGACCCTACGGGTCGCCCCCGGGGGCGGTCCTCCGTGGAGGTCCCGCCGTCGATCGTCCGCGGGACGTCGTTCGTGGGGAATCCGGGGGCGAGGTCTCCACGCTTGACGGAGATCGAACAGATGTTCGATACTGAGGTGAACCAGGGTGGACCGCGGCGCGGTCGACCGCACGGTGCGAGGTGGAGGTGGTCGGGGATGGTGGCGGTGGTGCACACGGGTCGCGCGCACGAGCTGCTGGCGCGAGCCGACGCGGAGCTGCTCGCCGCCCAGTACTCGAGCGAGCCGTGGGAGCGGTTCGGGCACGCCCACCTGGCGGGCCTCCGGGCGGGAGCGGCCGTCATCGCCCGGCGCGGCGCCCCGACGGGTCGGGGTGCCCCTCGTACGGTCTGGGGCATGCTCACGCAGGTCGCCCCCGAGCTCGAGCGGCTGGCGCGCTTCTTCGCCGACGGCGCCGCGCTGCGCTCGGCGGTGGACGCCGGCCGCTTCGACCAGGTCGACGAGGAGCGGGCCGAGCTCACGCTGTGCGCCGCCGAGGACCTCGTCGACGCCGCACGCGAGCTCGTCCAGGCGCTCGACGCCCGCGACCTGGCGGAGCGGGGCGGGAGCCCACGCATGCTCGCGGTGCGTGCGTCGTGAGCCGAGCGCCCCGCGCGGCGCACGTCCGTCGGAGCTGGGGGACGAGCGAGGACGGCTGCTCGATCCTGCACGTCGACATGGACGCGTTCTTCGCGTCCGTCGAGCTCGCGCGCCGGCCGCAGCTGCGCGGGCTGCCGGTGATCGTGGGCGGTGCCGCGCGCGGCGTCGTCCTGGCTGCGACGTACGAGGCGCGCGCGTACGGCGTGCACTCGGCGATGCCGATGGCCGCTGCGATGCGCCTGTGCCCGCAGGCCGTCGTGGTCCCGCCTGACCACAGCGCGTACCACGAGGTGTCGGTCGGGGTGATGGAGGTGCTCTCGGACGTCACCGCGCTCGTCGAGCAGGTGAGCGTCGACGAGGCGTTCCTCGATGTGGCGGGCGCGCGCCGCAGGCTCGGTCCGCCCACCCAGATCGCCGAGGCGATCCGCCGGGTCGTGCGCGAGCGGTACGGCATCACGTGCTCGGTCGGCATCGCGTCGACCAAGTTCGTCGCGAAGATCGCCTCCGGCCACGCGAAGCCCGACGGCGTCCTGCTGGTGCCCAAGGCTGCGACGGTCGACTTCCTGCGCGCGCTGCCCGTCGGCGCGCTCTGGGGCGTGGGGGAGCGGACCGAGGCGGCGCTGGGCCGCTGGGGCATCACGACGGTCGCGGAGCTCGCGGACTGTGACGTCGCGACGGTGCAGCGCGCGGTCGGCAAGGTCGCGGGCGCGCACCTGCACGACCTCGCGTGGGGCCGCGACCCGCGTCCGGTGAGCCCCGGGCGGGAGGAGAAGTCGATCGGGGCGGAGGAGACCTTCGTCACGGACGAGCACGACCTCGGCGTCGTGCAGGCGAAGGCGCTCGAGCTGGCGGACCGGTGCGCCCGGCGTCTGCGGCAACGCTCGCTCGTCGCCCGGACCGTCACGATCAAGGTCCGCACCTCCGACTTCCGGACGCTCACCCGGTCCCGCACCCTCGGCACGCCGACCGACGTCGGTCGCGAGATCTACCTGGCGGCCCGAGCGATGCTCGCGGGCGTGGACCTGCGCGGACTGCCGGTACGGCTGGTCGGGGTCCGGGTCGAGACGCTCTCGCCGGTGACCGTCGCGGTCCGTCAGCCGACCTTCGCGGAGGTGGTGGACGAGGGCGCTGGGTCGGACGAGGCGCACCGCGAGGCCGAGCGCGCGATGGACCAGGTCCGGGACAAGTTCGGCGCTCGCGCGATCCGTCCGGCGACCGCGATCTCGACCCCGACATCGGATCGCTCGACTACCACCTTCCAGGTGGCGGATCTATCCTGATCCCGACACGTTCATCGACATGACCATCGGGGGTCGGGATGCCTCTCTCTGAGTACGAGCAGCGCGTCCTGGAGCAGATGGAGCGCCAGCTCGCGACGGACGACCCGCGTCTGGCGAACACGCTGACGCAGCGCGGCCGCCGTGCGGTCGGACGCTACGTCGTCGCCGGCATCGGCGCGGCGCTCGGACTGCTGCTGCTCGTGATCGGCGCCGCGGAGAGCCTCCCGCTGCTCGGTGTCGTGGGCTTCATCGTCATGTTCGTGCCGGTCGCGTACGCGTTCGCGCGCCCGCACCGCCAGTCCGGTCCGACGGGCGTCGTGACCGACGACGGCGCCGTCCGCAAGCACGGTGGCCAGAAGAAGGCCAAGGGACGTGCCAAGGGGCAGAGCTTCATGTCCCGCATGGAGGAGCGCTGGGACCGCCGTCGCGGCGAGAGCGGCGGTCTGTGACCCGAGGTCGCGCCCACCCGTCCCGCTGCGACGACCGTCACGCCCGGCGCTGATCGGTGCCGCCCCGCTCGTCCTGTTCTGCGCTGCTCCAGGCCGGGATCTCACTGAGCGGTCACCCTCGACCGACCTGCGTCCGCCCGTGGGCCACGCGCGGGTGAAATCGGCCGCCGGCATCAGCGCGTAGCCGCGCCCCGTGCCTGACGGCCGAGAGTCCGTCCTGGCACGAGACGCGGCTCAGCGACGGACGCTGCTGCGGCTGTTGCGATGCACGAGGCCCCGGACAGCGTGCCGGGCCTGGCTCAACCGGCTCTGGCGCGCCACGCCCGCCCCTCGGGCGCCCGTGATGACCTGGTCGGCCCACCGCGCGGTGGCCCCGGGCTCGGGTGCGACGGCGTGCAGGGCGTACCGCTCCTGCTCGACGGCACGTGCGAGCGAGCGCAGGGCCTCGACGGACTCGTCGTCCAGCGGGCCCCCCGCGGCGTGCTCGACCTGCCGCACGACCACCGGGACCACGGCCCGCGGGGTCGTCGCGGGCGTCCAGCGCACGCCGAGGCGCGCGAGCCCGCGCCGCAGTCGCACCCAGGCCTGCTCCGGCGTGAGGTCGGCGAGCACGCGTGCGCGTCGGCGGGTGAGGGCGGTCACGACCAGCGCCGCGATCACCAGGACCACGGCGACGGTGATCGCCACCGGCACCCAGGTCGTCTCCTCGGTCGTCGTGACCGTTCCTGGCCCGTTGTTCACGGGTGCCGTCCCGCCGGTGACGGGCGCGCCGGTCGGGATGACGTCGCCGGTGGGGAACGCACCGCCGCCGGTGTTGGCGAAGGGGTCGCTCCAGGGCGGCGGGGCGCCGGTCTGGACCGCGGGCGTGGGCTCGAACCGCACCCAGCCGTAGCCCTCGAACGCGATCTCGGGCCAGGCGTGGGACTGCTGGCCGGTGACGACGTACGAGCCGCCGGTGGCCGACCCCGGCAGGAAGCCGACGCCGACGCGCGCCGGCAGCCCGAGGGACCGGGCCATGACGGTCATGGCGGTCGCGAACTGCACGCAGTAGCCCTGGCGCGACTCCAGGAAGTCCCACACCGGGTCGTCCGTGCGCGCGGGTGCGACGTGCGTGTCGTAGGTGAAGTTGGCCGACGAGCGCAGGAAGGTCTGCAGTGCGAGCGCCCGCTCGTAGGGCGTGGTCGCGCCTGCGTCCTGCGCGACCTGCGCGGCGAGCGCGCGGATGTCGGCCTCGTGCGAGCTCGCGGGCACCTCGAGCGCGCGCGGGTCGCCGGTGGTGGCGACCTGGGCGTCCTCGAGCTCGTCAGCGGTGAGGGAGGGGATCTCGACGGTCATCGAGAACTCCATGCCCTCGAACGTCTCCTCGGCCCCGTCGACCTGGTCGCGCGAGACGTCGTAGGACCAGTCGCCCTCGACGTCGAGCGTGCGCGGGAAGGTCGAGATCGGGAGCTGGCGGTCCTCGAGCACACCCACCGTGGCGTCGACGATCGCGATCGTGCCGCGCGACGGGTCGGGGGCGGTCCCGAGCAGGGCCGGGTCCGAGGTGAGCAGGCCGTCGGCGTCGCCGACGTCGACGGCCTGCTCGGACGGCGAGTCGGAGTGCCACGAGCGGCCGTCGAACGACAGCAGCGTGAACGCCCGCAACGGGCCGACGGAGCTCGCGTTGACGGCGGGTGCCGCTCCCGCGGTCGCGCTCGGCGCGGGAGTGGCTGGGTCCGCGGGCTCCTCGGCCTGCCCGGACTCGTCCTCGCGCCTCTCGTCGTCCGCCGCCTCGTCGAGGCTGCGCACCTGGTAGCGGAGCACGACGTCGTCGGTCCGGCTGCCGAGGCTCTCGCGCACGTCGAGGTCCGAGGTCAGGTCGACGGGTCCGCCGCGGCCCGAGCCGAACTGCGGCAGCCCCCAGGACGACCAGCCGGGGAGCCCGGCGAGCACCGGGCCGGCCACGAGGGCGACGACGAGCACGCCCGCGGCCGACGCGCCCGCCAGTCCCGCTCGTCGAGCGTCGTCGTCGCGCGTGCCGCGCGGGGCGACGCTCAGCGCGAGCAGCAGGAGGTAGAGCAGCCCGGTCCAGAACAGCGCGGAGCCGCGCGCGGGGAAGCCGAGGACGATCGTCGGCGTCCACATCGCGGCGAACGCGACGCCGGCCAGCGCCGGCATGCCGAGGCCCACGGCCAGCAGGTCGGCGGCGAGGAACACGAGGAGGGCGCCGACCGCGAGCATGAGCTCGAGCGGCCGGACCACGTCGACGGGCACGGTCGCGACCTGCACGACGTGCACGCCCTCGGACCACATCGCGGCGGTGCGTTCCCACGACGACAGGTCGGGCACGAGCTGCAGGCGTCCGGGTGGCGCTCCGTACCGCAGGAGGACGGCGACGAACGCGACCACCAGCCCGACGACGCTCGGTGCCCACACGGACCGGGTGAGGGCCCGGACGATCATCACGCTCGCGGCGACGACGAGCACCTGCACCGTGACGGCGCCGCGCCACGGCACGGTCCCGAGCAGGTTCGTCAGTGCGTGCAACGACGCCAGCGTCGCGAGTGCGCACAGTGCGGTGGCCACCGCGGCGCGCCAGCCGCGCGGCGTCGTGACGTGCAGGGGGCTCATCGCGCGCTCCCGAGCAGTCGCAGCCAGCAGTCGAGGAGCGGCTCGCCGGGGCTCGCCTCGCACGCGCGCCAGCCGGCCCGTCGCAGCGCGGCGACCGTGAACTCGGCCTCGCGGTGGTCATGGGCGTGCTGGGGGTCGCTGCGCACGATCGCCCAGCCCTGGGCGGTGTCGGCGACGTGCGCCAGCGCGCTGCGGGCGCCCGCGCCGAGCGGGCCGAGCACGCCGAGCACGATCTCCCCGCCGGCCTCGGTGCTCTCGAGCAGGTGAGCCGCGCGCACGAGCCGGGCCTGCGCCTCGGTCGTCCCGCGCGGCGCCTCGAGGTCGACCGTGCGGTCGAGCAGCGCGGCGCGCGCGCCGTCGTGCCGCGTGTGGACGAACGGGACGCCGGTGACGGTGCTGTGCTCGCTGACGCCGTCGAGCATGCGCACGGGGTGCCCTGCCTCGAGCATCGCGAGCGCGATCGACGTCGCGAGCGAGATGGTCCACTCCACGTGCGGTCCGCGGCTCGGCAGGTCGAGGAGCACGGAGACCGGGCGCATGCCCGCGCGCTCGTCGGAGCGCACGAGCAGCTCGCCGCGGCGCGCGCTGCTGCGCCAGTGCACGCGGCGCAGGTCGTCGCCCTCGTGGTAGTCGCGCAGCGACGCGTCGTCGGTGGACGGCGAGCGGGCGCCGAGCGCCACGCGGTCGGGCTCGCCGATCAGCACGTCCGACGGCGTGGGGAGCGGGACCACGGTCGGCCAGACCGTCACCTCCGCCTGCTCGCCGAGGGTGGACGTGCTCGCGACGGTGCCGAACAGGTCGGTGCGCGTCACGACGAGCGGTCCGAGCGGCCAGCGGCCGCGCCGCGCGGCGTCCACGCCGTAGGAGACGAGCACGACGCCGGACGAGCGCTGCACCCGCGCGCGCAGCGGGCGTCCGGCGGACAGCTCGGTGGCGGCCTGCTCGGCGAACTTGAGCCCGGCCAGGCGCGCGCGTCCGGACGGGTCGCTGGACGTGATGCGGACCTCGACGCCGACCCGCTCGCCCGCGTGCACGGGGTTGGGCAGGACGAGCCGGTGGACGGTGAGCGGTCGCCGTGAGCCGCCCGCGTCGAGCCAGGCGACCACGCCCGCGCTCGCCCCGACGACGACGAGCGCGACCGCGCCGAGCCGCACGAGGTCGCGCGATCCCATGCCGATCCCGAGGAGGATCAGCGCCAGGCCGGTCGCGCCGAGCGCCCAGCCCCGCAGCGTGGGCCGCAGCAGCATCAGATGGCGCGCCGGGTCCCCGCGACACCCGCGGTCGCGGTCGTGGCGGCGGTGGGTGCCGGGCCGGCGGCCGGGAGCGGCACGCTCTCGACCAGGCTCGCGACGATCGACTCGGTGCTGCGCCCGGACAGTCGCGACTCCGTGCTGGGCAGGAGCCGGTGCGCGAGCACGGACGCGGCGAGCTGCTGCACGTCGTCGGGCAGCACGTGGTCGCGTCCGTCGATCGCGGCGATGCCCTTGGCGGCCCGCAGGAGCTGGATCGCGGCGCGCGGCGACGCACCGAGGCGCAGGCCCGGCTCGTTCCGCGTGGCGCCGACGAGGTCGACGACGTACCGCTTGACGGCGGGGGAGGCGTACAGCCGGCGCGTGACGTCGATGAGCCGCGCGACGTGCGCGGCGTCGGTCACGGCCTGCAGCCCGGCGAGCGGGTCGGACGACTCCTGCAGGTCGAGCATGTCGAGCTCGGACTCGACGCTCGGGTAACCCACCGTCAGGCGGGCCATGAACCGGTCGCGCTGCGCCTCGGGCAGCGGGTACGTGCCTTCCATCTCGACGGGGTTCTGCGTCGCGACGACGAAGAACGGCCGCGGCAGGCGGTAGGTCCGACCGTCGACCGTGGCCTGGCCCTCCTGCATGCACTCGAGGAGCGCCGACTGCGTCTTCGGCGACGCGCGGTTGATCTCGTCGCCGATGACGACGTGCGCGAACACGGGGCCCGGGCGGAACTCGAACTCGTTGGTCTGAGTGCGGAAGATGTTGACGCCCGTGAGGTCGCTCGGCATGAGGTCCGGAGTGAACTGGACCCGGCCGACGCTGCAGTCGATCGTGCGCGCGAGCGCCTTGGCGAGCGTCGTCTTGCCGACGCCGGGCACGTCCTCGAGGAGCAGGTGACCTTCGGCCAGGAGCACCGCGAGCGTGGTGCGCACGAGCTCGGGACGACCGGTGACGACGTGCTCGATCGCCGTACGCATCCGGTCGGTCGTGGCGACGAGGTCCGAGAGCTCGTCGGACGAGGGAACGGACTGCAGCATGTGGCCTCCTTTGGCGGACTGGCACGAGCCTACGGTGCGGTCCGCCCGGTCGGGGACGCCTTGTCCTACTTCCACCCGCATGGTCCCCCGCCGGTGGCGACGAGGGGTCGGCGGAGCGTCCGCGCGCCGCTCGCCCCACTTCCCTCCACGGCGCACCCCGCGCGACCGACCAGAGGGCGGCAGAACCCGGTCAGAACGGGACGAGACGGTCGATTTCGGGGCGCGTCAGTGGTGCGCCGGCCGGTACGGCGCACGCGGGCGCGCTGATTCCCTCCACTTCGCCCCACCGCCTCTGACCTGCGCAAACGCGCCACGTCCGGGTGAAAACCGGGGAATCTGAAGGTGCAGGTGGAGCAAAGTGGAGTAGCGTGGGGGCACGTGGTGAGGCGGGGAGTGAACGGGTTCGGTACGAGGTCCGTACGGGGTCCGGGAGCCACTCGCAGGTCGGTCGGCGGACCGGTGTCCAGGCGGTGAGCGGGTCCGGGAACGGGCCCGCGAGGCGAGGTCGGCAAGGCGGCGAGGCCGGGAGGTCGAACCCGCGGAGGGAGGCGGTGTGTCGCATGAGACCGTCGGCGTCCTCGGCTCCGGCATGCCCTTCCTCGGCACCTACACGCCGCGGCTGGACGACAAGGGCCGCCTCATCCTCCCGGCGAAGTTCCGGCCTCAGCTCGCGCAGGGCCTCGTGATGACGCGCGGTCAGGAGCGCTGTCTCTTCCTGCTCCCGCTGGACGAGTTCCGCCGCTACCACGACCAGCTCCGCCAGGCGCCGGTCACGAGCAAGCAGGCACGGGACTACCTGCGCGTGTTCCTGTCCGGCGCGAGCGACGAGCTGCCCGACAAGCAGGGGCGCATCTCGATCCCGCCGGTGCTGCGCCAGTACGCCGGGCTCAACCGCGACGTGGCTGTGATCGGCACGGGCACGCGGGTCGAGATCTGGGACCTGCAGGCCTGGGAGACCTACCTGGCCGAGCAGGAGACCGGTTACGCCGACGCCACGGAGGAGGTCTTCCCGCAGGGCCGCTGGTGAGCCCGGCGCCCCCGGGGCGCACCCGACGACACGACAGACAGCAGCTCGACAGCACGCACGACGAGGCCCGGCTCCCGCCCGACGAGACCTCCTCCCGACCGCTCTGCCGCACTTCCCCGCGGCAGAGGGCCGGTGGGGGATCTGGTCGGACGGCGGAGGGGCTGCCCGACCACCAGCCACACCAGCCCAGCACCAGCTGCAGGACAGCACGAGCGCGAGAGGGGGGACCCGTGACCGAGCCGACGCACCAGCCGTCCGACGACGCGGCGGACGCGCGATCGTCGGACGCCGCCTCGCGGCACGTGCCCGTCCTGCTCGAGCGCTGCCTCGAGCTGCTCGCACCCGCGCTCGAGGTCGACGGCGCGGTGATGGTGGACTCGACGCTCGGCATGGGCGGTCACACCGAGGGTGTGCTGCGGCGCTTCCCGCACGTGCGCGTCGTCGGCCTCGACCGCGACACGCAGGCGATCTCGCTCGCGAGCGAGCGGCTCGCGCCGTTCGGGGACCGGTTCACCGCGGTGCACGCGGTGTACGACGAGATCCGCGACGTCCTGGCCGAGCTGGGGATCCCGGCCGTGCAGGGCGTGCTCATGGACCTGGGCGTGTCGTCGCTGCAGCTCGACGAGACCGAGCGCGGCTTCTCGTACGCCCACGACGCGCCGCTCGACATGCGGATGGACGCCACGACCGGTCTGACCGCCGCGGACGTCCTCAACACGTACGACGAGCGCGAGCTGGCACGCGTGCTGCGCACGTACGGCGAGGAGCGGTTCGCGCCGCGCATCGCCCGCTCGATCGTGCGGGCGCGGCAGGAGGCGCCGCTGACCCGCACGGGCGAGCTCGTCGACCTCGTGCGCGCGAGCATCCCCGCGGCCAAGCGGCAGACGGGCGGGCACCCGGCCAAGCGCACGTTCCAGGCGCTGCGCATCGAGGTCAACCACGAGCTCGACGCGCTGGCCGCGGCGATCCCCGAGTCGATCGAGGCGCTCGCGGTCGGCGGGCGGATCGTCGTCGAGGCGTACCAGTCGCTCGAGGACCGCATGGTCAAGCAGGCCTTCGCCCAGGGCGCGAGCGTGAGCGCGCCGCCCGGGCTGCCCGTCGTGCCGGACACGCACCAGCCGTACCTGCGTCTGGTCACGCGCGGCGCGGAGGAGGCCGACGAGGCCGAGCTCGCCCGCAACCCCCGCTCACAGTCGGTGCGACTACGAGCGGCAGAACGCCTCCGCGCCACCCCCGACCACCTGCGACCGACTCCGAGGAGGGCAGCATGAGCGCCAGCAGCGCAGCCCGCGCGTACCCCGCTCCCGCACGCCCCACGCTCGCCCCGGGTGCGCGGTCCACGCCGCTCGAGGCCCCCTCGCGCCAGGCGTCGCCCCGCCTGCGACTCGTGCGTGCCCCCGCGCAGGGCCGTACGCGCGTGCCGTTCGTCCTCGTCTGCATGGGCGTGCTCGCTGCCGCGTTGCTGTCCGCGCTCCTGCTCAACACGCAGATGGCGAAGAACTCCTACGAGAAGTACGACCTGTCCAACGAGCTGAGCCGGCTCGACCAGGACGCGCAGGACCTGTCGGCCGCGCTCGACCAGAAGGCGTCGCCGGGTCAGCTCGCGAAGGCCGCGGGCAAGCTCGGCATGGTGCCGTCCGACGGGACGGGCTGGATCCGGCTGTCCGACAAGGCGGTGCAGGCCGCCGCCGGCGGGCGCTGATGACCGACGTCACGCAGCGCCCGGCGGCGCGCGGCCCGCGTGGCGTCCCGGGCGCCGCGCCCCGCAGCGGGCACAGTGGCCACGTGAGCTCCACGACGGTGCGCCGCGCGCCCGGCGGACGCGAGCCGCAGGACCCCGCGGCCAAGCCGACGCGGTCGCGCGGCGCAGGTGCGCCGCCGATCGTCGTGCCCCGGCGCGAGCAGCCCGCACCCGCCGGCAGGCGCGCGCGCCTGCTCGTGCTCGTCGTCGCGATCGTGCTGCTGCTCGCCACGTTCGCCGGTCGGCTCGTGTACGTCCAGGCGATCAGCGGTCCGTCCCTCGCGCAGCAGGCGCGGGACAAGCGCCTGTCGACCTACGCGGTGATCGGCGCGCGCGGGCAGATCACCGACCGCGACGGGGTCGCTCTCGCGAGCTCCGTCGAGCGGTACAACATCTCGGTCAACCAGCTGCTCGTGGGGGAGTACCGCGGCGACGGCACCGACGAGGACCCACCCGGTGCGCTCGGCGTCGCGCGGCGGCTCGCGCCGTTGCTCGAGATGGACCCGGCGGTCCTGGGCGGCGAGCTCGTCGGCGACCGGAAGTTCAAGTACCTCGTCAAGGGCGTCCTGCCGACCACCGCGCGCGAGATCTTCAAGATGCGCCTGCCGGGGATCAACATCGACAAGGTCGCCGACCGTGTCTACCCGAACGGCAACCTCGCGGGGAACGTCATCGGCTTCGTGAACTCCAACGGCCAGGGCCTCGAGGGCCTCGAGGCCTCGCTCGACGAGCGGCTCAAGGGCACGCCCGGCACGGAGGTCGTCGAACGCGGTGCCAAGGGCCAGCAGGTGCCCGGCGGCTACTTCGAGGACACGCCCGCGACCACGGGAGACTCGGTGCGCCTCACGCTCGACTCGGACATCGCGTGGAAGGCGCAGAGCCTGCTCGACGCCCAGGTCAAGGCGACCGGGGCGGACTCCGGCACGGTCGTCGTGCTCGACATCCCCTCGGGGGAGCTGCTCGCGCTCGCGGACTCGGGCGCACGCGACCCGAACAACCCGGGGGCGTCGTCGGGGGGATCGCTCGCGCCGTCGATCTCGAACATCTTCGAGCCGGGGTCGACCGGCAAGGTCATCACGATGGCCGCGGTGCTCGAGGAGGGCCTGGTCACGCCGACCGACAAGTGGACCGTCCCGTACCAGTACCAGCTCGAGAACGGGCAGGTCTTCAAGGACTCGCACCCGCACGAGACGCAGCACCTGACGACCACGGGCGTGCTCGCGGAGTCGTCGAACACCGGGACCGTGCAGATCGGCTCGTTGCTGACGACCGACCAGCGCTACCAGTGGCTCGAGCGGTTCGGCCTCGGGACGAGGACGGGCATCGAGCTGCGCGGCGAGTCGCCCGGGTCGTTCGCCGACCGCAACAACAACCGCACGCCGTACGCGGTCCTGTTCGGGCAGGCCGTCGCGGTGAACGCGCTCCAGGCGACCCAGGTGTTCGCCACCGTCGCCAACGGCGGGGTCCGCGTGCAGCCGCACATCATCAAGGGCTGGACGTCGCCCGACGGTCACTACGAGGACGCCGACGAGCCGGCGCGCACGCGGATCATCTCCGACGACACCGCCTCGACCCTGATGTCGATGCTCGAGTCCGTGGTCGACGACGGCACCGGGTCGAGCGCAGCCATCCCCGGCTACCGCGTGGCCGGCAAGACGGGCACGGCGCAGAACTGGGTCAACGGCAAGCAGGGCATCACGGCGTCCTTCATCGGTGTGGTCCCCGCGGACGAGCCGCGCCTCGCGATCAGTGTGATCCTGCACAACCCGCGGTCGTCGGAGTACGGCGGCGTGGTCGCGGCGCCGGTCTTCCGGGACATCGGCACGTACGCCCTGAGTGAGCTGGGTGTGCCGCCCTCGGGGGCCAAGGCGACGCTGTTCCCGACGACGTGGTGAGCACCCCCGCGGAGCTGGTCGAGCGCGCGTCGGGGGCGGGGGTCCGGGGTAGATTCCTCCCCATGACCTCGACGGCCCGGATGCGCCCCTCGCATCCCGTCGACCTCCCGCTCGCCGTCCTCGTGGACCTGTTCTCGCTGGTCAGCGCGGGTAGGGCCGTCGAGGGAACGGTCGTGCGCGGCGTGAGCATGGCCTCGGACGACGTGCTGCCCGGCGAGCTGTTCGTCGCGGTGCCCGGGGCGAAGGTGCACGGTGCGGCGTACGCCGCCCAGGCCGTCGACGCGGGTGCGGTGGCGATCGTCACGGACGAGGCCGGGCGTGCGCTGGTCGCGGACCTCGCGTCACGCGTGCCCGTGCTCGTCGCACCGGACCCGCGCGCGCTCGCCGGTCCGCTCGCGGCCGAGGTCGCCCAGCACCCCGCGGCGCGGCTGCGCACGGTCGGGATCACGGGCACCAACGGCAAGACCACGACGACGTACTTCGTCGACGCCGCGCTGCGTGCGGTGCACGCGAGCACCGCGGTGCTCGGCACGGTCGAGCTGCGCATCGGCGACGAGGCGATCGAGAGCCCCCGCACGACGGTCGAGGCCCCCGTGCTGACGAACGTGCTCGCACGGGCGCTCGAGCAGGGCGCGACGGCGGTCGCGATGGAGGTCTCGTCGCACGCGCTCGCGCTGCACCGCGTGGCGGGGACGACGTTCGACGTCGTCGCGTTCACCAACCTGCAGCGCGACCACCTCGACTTCCACGGCGACATGGACGGGTACTTCCGGGACAAGGCCCGCCTGTTCGCGCCCGGCCAGGGCCGGCGCGGCGTCGTCGTCGTGGACGACGAGTGGGGCCGACGCCTCGTGCGCGAGGCGCAGATCCCGGTCGAGTCGGTCGCCACGCACGTGGGCGACCCCGCCGCCGCGGACGCCGACTGGTCGGTCGTGGCCGCGGACGTCGGCCTCGACGGCGTCGGCTCGACGTTCACGCTGCGCGGGCCGGACGGCCGCGAGCACACGGCCGCGAGCCCGCTGCCGGGGCTCGTCAACGTCTCGAACGCCGCGCTCGCGATCGTCGTGGCGCACGCCGCGGGCGTCGACCTGGACGTCGCGATCACGGCGGTGGCCGGCGCGCACGCCGTGCCGGGCCGCATGGAGCGCGTCGTCGAGCGCGCGCCCGGACGACCGCTCGCGATCGTCGACTACGCGCACACGCCCGACGCGCTCGTGCTCGCGCTCGACGCGGTGCGCCCGATCACGCCGGGCCGTCTGGTCATCGTCTTCGGCTCCGACGGCGACCGTGACCGGGGCAAGCGCCCGATCATGGGCGAGATCGCCGCACGGCTCGCCGACGTCCTCGTCGTGACGGACGAGAACCCTCGCTCGGAGGATCCGGGCGAGATCCGCGCCGCCATCCTGGCCGGCGTGCGTGAGGTGCGACCCGACCTCACGGACGTGCACGAGGTGACCCCGCGCTCCGAGGCGGTGCGCCACGGGCTGGCGATCGCGGGCGAGGGTGACACCGTGATCGTCACGGGCAAGGGCCACGAACCGACCCAGGAGATCGCCGGAGTGTTCCACCGGTACAACGACCGAGACGTCTTCCTGCAGGCCGTCGCCGACGGCCTCGCCGACGCGCAGCCCGCGACCCGTGACGGGGGCGTCGCGTGATCGCGCTGACCGCCGCCGAGGTCGCGGCGGCCACGGGCGGGACCCTGCACGCCGTCGCGCCCGCCACCGTGGTGCACGGTTCGGTGGTGACCGACTCGCGTCAGGTCGAGACCGGCGGGCTGTTCGTCGCGCTGCCCGGCGAGCACGTCGACGGGCACGACTTCGCGGCGACCGCGGTCGCCGCGGGTGCCGCCGCGGTCCTGGCGGCGCGCCCGCTGGCGGACGACGAGGGCCGTGGGCTGCCCACGGTCGTCGTGCCGGACGTCGAGGTCGCGCTCGGCGAGCTGGCCCGCGAGGTCCTCGCGCGGCTCCGGCTCGCGGCGCTCGAGCCCGGCGGCAGCGGCCTGCGCGTCATCGGCGTCACGGGCTCGGTGGGCAAGACGACGACGAAGGACCTGCTCGCCCAGCTGTGCGGCGCCGCAGGGCCGACGATCGCGCCCGTACGCTCGTTCAACAACGAGATCGGTCTGCCTCTGACGGTCCTGCGGGCCGACGAGTCCACGCGCTTCCTTGTGCTCGAGATGGGCGCGTCGGGCCCCGGTCACCTCGACTACCTCACGCGCATCGCGCCGCCCGACGTGGCGGTCGTGCTCGTCGTCGGGCAGGCGCACCTCGGGGGCTTCGGCGGGATCGAGGCGGTCGCGCGCGCCAAGTCGGAGATCGTCCAGGGCCTCGTGCCCGACGGCGTGGCGGTGCTCAACGCCGACGACCACCGCGTGCTCGCGATGTCCGCGCTCGCCCCCGGTGAGGTCGTGACGTTCGGCGCGAGCACGGGTGCGGGCGTGCGCGCGACCGACGTGGTCGTCGACCGGGCCGGGCGCGCGCGGTTCACGCTCGTCGTCGCCGACGGCACGGCGCAGCGCCAGGAGGCGCGCGTCGAGCTGCGGCTCGTGGGCGAGCACCACGTCCACAACGCGCTCGCCGCCGCCGCGGCCGCGCTCGCGGTCGGGCTCACGCTCGAGGACGTCGCGGCGAGCCTGACCGCCGCGGACGCGCTGTCGCCGCACCGCATGCACGTCGTGGACCGCGCCGACGGCGTGACGGTCATCGACGACTCCTACAACGCGAACCCGGACTCGATGCGCGCCGCGCTGAAGGCGCTCGCGGTCGTCGCGGGTCGCGACCGGCGCTCGGTCGCCGTGCTGGGGGAGATGCTCGAGCTGGGCGAGGGCTCGCGCGCCGCGCACGACGCGATCGGCGAGCTCGTGGTGCGCCTCAACATCGGCCTGACGGTCGTGGTGGGCGAGGGTGCGCGACCGATCGGCGACGGCGCCAACCGCGAGGGCAGCTGGGGCGACGAGGTCGCGCTCGTCGACGACGTCGACGCGGCCGAGCGGTTCCTCGAGACCGAGCTGCGCCCGGGGGACGTCGTGCTCGTCAAGTCGTCGTTCGGTGCGGGCCTGTGGCAGCTCGGTGACCGGCTCACGGACCCGACCACGCACCCGGCGGCGACGGCGGTCACGTCGTGAGGGCCGTCCTGATCTCGGGCGGCGTGGCGATGCTCGTCGCCCTGCTCGGCACGCCGCTGTTCATCCGCTTCCTGGTCCGCAAGCAGTACGGCCAGTTCATCCGCCAGGACGGTCCGACCGCGCACTTCACCAAGCGCGGCACGCCGACCATGGGCGGCGTCGTCATCATCGGCGCGACCCTGCTGGGCTGGAGCGCCGCGCTCCTGCTGACCGGTACCCGGCCGTCGGTGTCCGGCGTCCTCGTGCTGTTCCTCATGACGGGGCTGGGGCTCGTCGGGTTCCTCGACGACTTCATCAAGATCAGCCGGCAACGCAGCCTGGGCCTGCAGGCGCGCTGGAAGATCGTCGGGCAGGGGCTGGTCGGCATCGCGTTCGCGGTCGCCGCGCTGCAGTTCCCCAACGAGCTGTTCCGCACGCCCGCGTCGACGAACATCTCGTTCATCCGCGACACGAACCTCGACCTGGCGTTCGCGGGCGCGACCGTGGGTCTCGTCCTGTTCGTCATCTGGGCGAACTTCCTCATCACCGCGTGGTCGAACGCGGTCAACCTCACCGACGGCCTGGACGGTCTCGCGACGGGCGTCTCGCTCATCGTCTTCGGCGCGTACGTCGTCGTGTGCGTGTGGCAGTTCAACCAGTCGTGCCAGATCCTCGCGTCGGCCGGACCACGCTGCTACGAGACGCGCGACCCGCTCGCGCTGGCCGTGGTCGCCGCGGCGATCACCGGGGCGTGCTTCGGCTTCCTGTGGTGGAACGCGAGCCCCGCGAAGATCTTCATGGGCGACACCGGCTCGCTCGCGCTCGGTGGCGCCCTCGCCGGCCTGTCGATCCTCACCCGCACCGAGATCCTCGCCGCGATCATCGGTGGCCTGTTCGTGCTCGAGGTGCTCTCGGACGTCATCCAGATCGGGTCGTTCAAGCTCACCGGGAGACGGGTGTTCAAGATGGCCCCGCTGCACCACCACTTCGAGCTCGGCGGGTGGGGCGAGGTCACGATCGTCATCCGGTTCTGGATCATCGCCGGCCTGTTCGTCGCGCTCGGCGTCGGGATCTTCTACGCCGAGTGGGTGGCGGGCTAGGTGTCACCGCTCGACTCACCGCTGGACCTCGAGGGCGCACGGGTCGTCGTCGCAGGGCTGGGGGTCTCCGGTCGTGCCGCCGCCGAGGTGCTCGCGTCGCGCGGCGCTCGCGTGGTCCCCGTCGACGACGCGTCCGACGACGCGGTGGCGACCGACGAGTACCTGGCGGGAGGCGGTCTGGACCGCGCCGACCTCGTCGTGACCTCACCCGGCCTCGCGCCGCACCACCCGCTGCTCGCCGCCGCCGCGGCACGCGGCCTGCCCGTGTGGAGCGAGGTCGAGCTCGCGTGGCGCGTGCGCGTGCCCGGACCGTCGGGTGTGCCCGCGCCGTGGCTCGCGCTCACGGGGACCAACGGCAAGACGACGACCGTCGGGATGCTCGAGTCGATCCTGTCCGCGGCTGGCCGCACCGCGCTCGCGGTCGGCAACGTCGGCACGCCGATCACGCACGCCGCCACCGACGCGTCGCTCGACGTGCTCGCGGTCGAGCTGTCGAGCTTCCAGCTGCACTTCACGCACTCGATGTCGGCGCAGGCCGCCGCCGTGCTCAACGTCGCGCCCGACCACCTCGACTGGCACGGCTCGCTCGAGGCGTACGCGGCGGACAAGGCGCGCGTGTACGAGCGCGCCCAGCTCGCGTGCGTCTACAACGTGGCCGACCCGCGCACCGAGCAGATGGTGCGCGACGCCGACGTCGTGGACGGTGCGGTCGCGGTCGGGTTCACCACGGCGACGCCGTCGGTCGGCCAGATCGGCCTCGTCGAGGACGTCCTCGTCGACCGCGGGTTCGCCCGGCTGCGGCACACGCACGCCACAGAGCTCGCGACGCTCGACGACCTGCGCGCGCACGCCGGGCCGGACGGCACCGTGCCGCGTCACGTGGTCGCGGACGCGCTCGCCGCGGCGGCGCTCGCGCTCGCCCACGGCGTCGAGCCGGTGGCGGTGCGCGACGGGCTACGGGCCTTCGACCCGGGTCGGCACCGCATCGAGACGGTCGCGCACGAGTCGACGCCCGACGGCCCGGTGTCCTACGTCGACGACTCGAAGGCAACCAACGCGCACGCCGCGGCGGCGTCCCTCGGCGCGTTCGCGCCCGGCAGCGTCGTGTGGATCGCGGGCGGGCTGGCCAAGGGCGCGCGGTTCGACGAGCTCGTCCGGACCCGCCGCGACCGGCTGCGCGGCGTCGTGCTGATCGGCGTCGACCGCGAGCCGCTGCGTGACGCGCTCGCCCGACACGCGCCCGATGTCCCCGTCGTCGAGATCGTCCCCGGTGAGACTGGGGACGTGATGACCTCCGCCGTGGCCGCTGCGCGCTCGCTGGTCCGCACCGCGGGTGCGTCCGGCGCCACGGTGCTGCTCGCCCCCGCGTGCGCCTCGATGGACCAGTTCGCCTCGTACGCCGCCCGCGGTGACGCGTTCGCCGCGGCTGCGCGTGCCGCGGTGGGCGAGGGAGGCGAGCGGACGGGCGGTCGCGCGTGAGCGCCGTGCCGGCCGGCGGCCGGACCACCGCGTCCCTCCCCGCCGACGAGTCCACCGGGGGGCAGACCGTCCGTGGGTCGGTGCTCGGTCAGTGGAACAGCGTCGTCACGAGCTACTACGTGCTCATCGGCGCGAGCTCTCTGCTGCTCGTGATCGGCCTCGTCATGGTGCTGTCCAGCTCGAGCGTCGAGTCGCTCGAGAAGTCGGGCAACGCGTACGCGGTCTTCTTCGACCAGGCGAAGTACGCGCTGCTCGGGCTGCCGGTCGCGATCGTGCTCGCCCGGATGCCGGTGCGCTTCTTCCGCGCGATCGCGTGGCCCGCGCTGGGCGCGGCGCTCGCGTTCCAGTCGCTCATCTTCCTCGGGCTCGGCTGCGGCAAGGGCGGCAACACCAACTGGGTCTGCCTGCCTGGCGGCGTCTCCGCGCAGCCCTCCGAGACGATCAAGCTCGCGCTCGCGCTCTGGCTCGCCGCGGTGCTCGCGCGCAAGCAGCAGTACCTGCAGGAGTGGAAGCACGTCTTCATCCCGGCCGTGCCGGTGGCGGGCGTCGCGATCGGTGCGGTCCTGCTCGGTCACGACCTGGGCACCGCGCTCGTGCTGTTCATCCTGGTGGCGGGTGCCCTGTTCGTCGCGGGTGTGCCGCTACGGATGTTCGCGGTCGCGGGCGTGTTCGCAGGCGCCGCGGTCGCCGCGCTGGTGCTGCTGAGCGACAACCGCATGGGCCGCATCTCGAACTGGCTCGGCGGCGACGAGTGCAGCGCGTCGGCGGACTGCTACCAGACGCTGCACGGCAGCTGGGGCCTCGCGAGCGGGGGCATCGGCGGCCTGGGCCTGGGGCAGTCCCGCGAGAAGTGGTCGTACCTGCCCGCCGCGCACAACGACTTCATCTTCGCGATCCTCGGCGAGGAGCTCGGGCTCGTCGGCACGCTCGTCGTGCTCGGGCTGTTCGGCCTGCTCGCGTTCGCGATGGTCCGCGTGATCATGCGCCACCCGGACCCGTTCGTGAAGATCGCGACCGGCGGGATCCTCGCCTGGGTGGTCGGCCAGGCGTTCATCAACATCGCGGTCGTGATCGGGCTCGCACCCGTCATCGGCGTGCCGCTCCCGCTGGTCTCTGCGGGCGGCTCCGCGCTCATCATGACGATGGCCGCGCTCGGCGTCGTCGTGGCGTTCGCCCGGGACGAGCCCGGTGCCGCGGACGCGCTCGCCGCACGGGCGGGCGTCGTACGGCGCTCGCTGGCCGTCGTCGGTCTCGGTCGAGCGTCCTCCGGCCGCAGCTCACGTGGTGCGCGCGACGACGCGCCCCGGTCCTCGAGAGGTGGTGGCCGTGCCTGACGCGCGCCCCGTGTCCGTCCTCCTGGCGGGGGGCGGCACCGCCGGCCACGTCAACCCGTTGCTCGCGGTCGCCGGTGAGCTGCGTCGTCGGCACCCGGACGCGACGCTCACCGTGCTCGGCACGGCCGAGGGCCTCGAGGCGCGGCTGGTGCCGCTGGCCGGGCTGCCGCTCGCGGTCGTGCCCCGCGTGCCCCTCCCGCGCCGTCCGTCGCTCGACCTGCTGCGCCTGCCCGCGCGCCTGCGTGCCGCGATCGAGGCGGCCGGCCGGGCGATCGACGAGAGCGGCGCTCAGGTCGTCGTCGGCTTCGGCGGCTACGTCGCCACGCCCGCGTACCTCGCCGCCCGACGGCGCGACGTCCCGGTCGTCGTGCACGAGCAGAACGCCCGTCCCGGGCTCGCGAACCGGCTCGGGGCACGCTGGGCCCGCGCGGTCGCGGTGACGTTCCCCGGCACGTCGCTGCCCGGTGCGGTGGTCACGGGCCTGCCGCTGCGCGGGCCGGTGGCCGCGCTCGTCGAGCAGCGCGCGCAGGACGCCGCGGGGACACGCGCCCGGGCGGCCGTCGCGCTCGGCCTCGACCCCGAGCTCCCGACGCTGCTCGTCACGGGTGGCTCGCTCGGCGCCGCGAGCATCAACGCGGCGCTCGCGGGTGCCGCGGGCGACCTGCTCGCCGCGGGCGTGCAGGTGCTGCACCTGACCGGCCGGGACAAGTCCGGCCCGGTGGTGGCCGCGCGCGACGCCCTCACGCTCGAGCGCGACCTCGTCGCGCGCTACCACGTGCGCGAGTACCTCGACGAGATGCACCTCGCCCTCGCGTGCGCCGACCTCGTGCTCGGCCGCGCCGGTGCCGGGACGGTCTGCGAGGTGGCCGCGCTCGGGCTGCCGGCCGTCTACGTGCCGCTGCCGATCGGCAACGGCGAGCAGCGGCGCAACGCCGAGCCCGTGGTCGCGGCGGGCGGTGCGCTGCTCGTCGACGACGCCGACCTCGACGCGGCGTGGGTCCGCGCACACCTGCCCGCGCTGCTCGTCGGCCCGCAGGCCACCGAGGCGCGTGCGCGGATGGCGGCCGCAGCCGCGTCCGTCGGCGTGCCCGACGCGTCGGGCCGCGTGGTCGAGCTCGTCGAGGCCCAGCTTCCTGCGGCGTCCGCTGCCGGGCGCCGGGCCGCCTCCGTCGCCGAACCGTCGCGCCCGACCGACTCCGACGAGCCGTCGGGCCCGACGGAGTCGGGTCGCACCGGTTCCGGCGACG
>NZ_BJUA01000014.1 GCF_007989825.1 Cellulomonas persica
GAGCCTCGTCGTGGCTCGTCGCCTTCGTGGCGACCGCCGTGGCACCGTGCGCGCTCATGCGCCCAACTCCCTAGTTTCGGTACAGACACCGAAACCCTACATGTCCGGTATCGGTGCGCACACGGGATCGGTGCGGGACCTGTGGACGGCCGCGGGTAACCTCCCGCCATGCGCGTCGCCACCTGGAACATCAACTCGATCCGTGCCCGTACCGAACGGGCGGTGGCGTTCCTGGAGCGGTCCGGCGTCGACGTGCTCGCGCTGCAGGAGACCAAGTGCAAGGACGAGCAGTTCCCGCACGAGGCGTTCGAGGCGCTCGGCTACGAGGTCGCGCACGTCGGCTACAGCCAGTGGAACGGTGTGGCCGTGGTGTCCCGCCTCGGGATCGACGACGTCGAGATCGGCTTCCCCGGCATGCCGACGTGGGGTGACCCGGCGGCCGCCGAGGCGCGCGCGATCGGCGTCACCGCGGGCGGCGTGCGCGTGTGGAGCCTGTACGTGCCGAACGGCCGCGAGATCGACGACCCGCACTACGTCTACAAGCTCGACTGGCTCGCACGCCTGCGCGACGCCGCCGCCGGGTGGCTCGCCGACGACCCCGCAGCCCAGGTCGCGCTCGTCGGCGACTGGAACATCGCCCCGCTCGACACCGACGTGTGGGACCCCGCGTGGTTCGCGGGCCGCACGCACGTCACGCCCGCCGAGCGCGACGCGTTCACGGCCATCGCCGAGGTCGGCTACACCGAGGTCTCACGCGTGCACGTGCCCGCCGAGCACACCTACACGTACTGGGACTACCAGCAGCTGCGCTTCCCCAAGAACAAGGGCATGCGCATCGACCTCACCTACGCCTCCCCCGCGCTCGCCGCGCGCGTCACGGGCGTGACGATCGAGCGCGACGAGCGCAAGGGCAAGCAGCCGTCCGACCACGTGCCCGTCGTGCTCGACCTCGCGGACTGACCCCGGTCACTCCCCCGGGTAGACCACCCCGAGGCGGCGACGGATCTCGTCGGCCGTCTCCAGCACGGTGACCACCTCGTCCAGCGGGTGCAGCGGCGACTCGGTGAGCCCGGCGTCCACGTAGCGCGCGAGCGCTGCGGCCTGGAAGCACAGTCCGTCGAGGTCCTCGATGCGGTTGTCGTCCCACGTCGCGGTCTCGTCGCCCACGTGCAGGTGCACGCTCGTCGGGCCGCGGAACTGCGGACCCGTGGCGACCCAGCCCGCCTCACCGTGCACGCGCGCTGCGTCGTCCGCGGGCGTGAGCATCGAGGTGAACAGCTGTGCCTGCAGGCCCGGGTACGCGACCTGGAACGCGACCTGCGCGTCGACGCCCGTCGGCGCGAGCGAGCCCATGACCTGCAGGTCCGTGGGCGCGGCCGGCAGACCGGTCGTCGTCGCGACGAAGGAGGCGAACGACAGCGGGTAGATGCCGATGTCGAGCAGCACCCCGCCCGCGAGCGCCGGGTCCATGAGCCGGTGCGTGTCCGGCACGACCGTGCGCGTCGCGAACGAGCCGGTCACCCAGCGCGGCTGACCGATCGTGCCGCCCTCGAGCACCTGGCGCAGCACGTCGATGTGCGGCAGGTACCGCGTCCACATGGCCTCCATCGCGAAGACCCCCGCCGCGCGCGCCGCCTCGACGATCGCGCGCGCCTCGGCCGCGTTGCGCGCCATCGGCTTCTCGACGAGCACGTGCTTGCCCGCCGCGATCGCCGCGAGCGCCTGGTCCGGGTGGTGGCTGTGCGGGCTCGCGACGTAGACGACGTCGACCTCGGGATCGTTCACGAGCTCGTCGTACGACGACAGCGCGCGCTCGACCCCGAACTCGTCGGCGAACGCCTGCGCGCGCGACGCGTCCCGGCTCGCGACCGCGACCACGCGCTGGTTCGTGTGCCGCTTCAGCGACCCGACGAAGTGCCCGGCGATCCACCCCGGCGCGAGCACCCCCCACCGCAGCACGGGCGCATCACGCGGGTCGGGAAACCGGGGCTCAGGCAGTCGCAACGTCACGCCCACACTCTCGCACGCGCCCAGGTCAACCCCCTGATCCGACCCTCGGACGGGCACAGATGCGCCACGGCACCGAGGACCGAACCCTCGGTGCCGTGGCGAGCCGGCGCGGTCAGGCGCCCGTGATGGTCAGGCCCGTCTCTCCGCGGTCGACGACGACCGTCTGGCCGTCGTGGATCTGGCCGGACAGCAGGGCGCGGGCCAGGTTGTCGCCGATCTCGCGCTGGACGAGACGGCGCAGCGGGCGGGCGCCGTACGCCGGGTCGTAGCCCTCGATCGCGAGCCACTCGCGGGCGGCCGGGCTGACCTCGAGCGTGAGGCGGCGGTCCTGCAGCCGCTTGGCGAGCAGCTCGACCTGCAGGTCGACGATGTAGCCGATCTGCTCGAGCGAGAGCGGGTCGAACAGCACCACGTCGTCGAGCCGGTTGAGGAACTCGGGCTTGAACGACGAGCGCACCGCACCCATCACGGCCTCGCGCTTCTCGGTCTCGGACAGCATCGGGTCGACGAGGAACTGCGAGCCGAGGTTCGACGTGAGGATGAGGATCACGTTGCGGAAGTCGACCGTGCGTCCCTGGCCGTCGGTCAGGCGCCCGTCGTCGAGCACCTGCAGCAGCACGTCGAACACCTCGGGGTGGGCCTTCTCGACCTCGTCGAGCAGGACCACGGAGTACGGGCGTCGCCGCACGGCCTCGGTGAGCTGGCCGCCCTCCTCGTAGCCGACGTACCCGGGAGGGGCGCCGACGAGCCGCGCGACCGAGTGCTTCTCGGCGTACTCCGACATGTCGATCCGGACCATCGCGCGCTCGTCGTCGAACAGGAAGTCCGCGAGCGCCTTCGCGAGCTCGGTCTTGCCGACGCCCGTGGGGCCGAGGAAGAGGAACGAGCCGGTGGGACGGTCCGGGTCGGAGATGCCCGCGCGGGCGCGCCGGACGGCGTCGGAGACCGCAGCGACGGCCTTCGTCTGGCCGATCAGGCGCTCACCGAGCACCTCCTCCATGCGCAGGAGCTTGGCGGTCTCCCCCTCGAGCATGCGGCCGGCGGGGATGCCGGTCCACGCCGAGACGACCTCGGCGATCTCGTCGGGCCCGACCTTCTCGGCGATCATCGGCGGGCCGTCGACGACGTCCTGCTCGCTCTCGCTGGCCTCGGCGTCGGCGATCTGCCGCTCGAGCGTGGGGATCTCGCCGTACAGGATGCGCGCGGCCTTCTCGAGCTCGCCCTCGCGCTGCAGCCGCTCGGCGTCGGAGCGCAGCGCGTCGAGGCGGGCCTTGAGGTCACCGACGAGGTTGTGGCCGGCCTTCTCCTTCTCCCACCGGGCGTTGAGCGCCGCGAGCTCCTCGCGACGGTCCGCGAGGTCCTTGCGCAGCCGCTCGAGCCGGTCGAGCGAGGCGGGGTCGTCCGACTCGGACAGGACGACCTCCTCCATCTCGAGGCGCGTCACGGCACGCTGCAGCTCGTCGATCTCGATGGGCGACGAGTCGAGCTCCATGCGCAGGCGCGAGGCGGCCTCGTCGACGAGGTCGATCGCCTTGTCGGGGAGCTGGCGCCCGGTGATGTACCGGTCGGACAGCGCGGCTGCGGCCACCAGGGCTGCGTCCGAGATCGTCACCTTGTGGTGCGCCTCGTACCGCTCCTTGAGGCCGCGCAGGATCGCGACGGTGTCCTCGACCGACGGCTCACCGACGTAGACCTGCTGGAACCGCCGCTCGAGCGCGGGGTCCTTCTCGATGTGCTCGCGGTACTCGTCGAGCGTGGTCGCGCCGACGAGGCGCAGCTCGCCGCGCGCAAGCATCGGCTTGAGCATGTTGCCCGCGTCCATCGCGCCCTCGCCGCCGGCACCCGCGCCGACGACCGTGTGGAGCTCGTCGATGAACGTGACGACCTCACCGTCGGAGGCGGTGATCTCCTCGAGGACGGCCTTGAACCGCTCCTCGAACTCACCGCGGTACTTGGCGCCCGCGACCATCGACGCGAGGTCGAGCGCGACGAGCTTCTTGCCGCGCAGCGACTGCGGCACGTCGCCGGCGACGATCCGCTGGGCGAGCCCCTCGACGACGGCGGTCTTGCCGACACCGGGCTCGCCGATGAGCACGGGGTTGTTCTTGGTGCGGCGCGAGAGGACCTGCACGACGCGGCGGATCTCGGCGTCGCGCCCGATCACGGGGTCGAGCTTGCCCTCGGCGGCACGCTGCGTGAGGTCGAGGCCGTACTTCTCGAGCGCCTTGTAGGTGCCCTCGGGGTTCGCCGACGTCACGCGGCCGTTGCCGCGCACGCTCGGCAGCGCCGCGAGCAGCGCGTCGCGCGAGGCCCCCGCGGCGCGCAGCGCGTCCGCGACACCGGACTGACCCGCCGCGAGGCCGATCAGCAGGTGCTCGGTGGAGACGTAGTCGTCGCCCAGCGTGCGCGCCTCGTCGTTCGCGGCGAGCAGCGCGGCGGTCGTCTGGCGCGACGCCGGTGGCTGGCTCACGGTCGAGCCCGACGACGACGGCAGGTTGACCAGGATGCCGCGCACCGCCCGGCCCAGCGCCGCCCGGTCGGCGCCCACGGCGTCGAGCAGGCCGTTGGCGACGCCGCCCTCCTGCTGGAGCAGGGCGTCCAGGATGTGCGCCGGCTCGAGCTGGGGGTTGCCGGCGGCGCTCGCGGACTGGAAGGCGCTCCCGAGAGCCTCCTGCGAGCGGGTGGTGAACTTCGCGTCCACGTGACCTCCTTGTGCGAACGACTCGCGCATCGACGATTCTGCAGTGCTGCTCGTCTCAACGCGACAAAGTTGAGTCTATTCCGCTCAACTTCATCCGGCCCGCGCTCCCACCGTGCCACCGTCGCGCCGCCGGCGCGCCCCGGGCGGCGGTCGCGCCGACCCGCACGAGCCTCCTGCACCCCGCCCCGAGCCGACCAGCGCCGCGTGCGAATCGATTTTCTTCATCGAAGGAGAGCCGATCCGCTCGACACCCGGCGGCGCTCTCGCGACCGTGGAGGCGCGCAGCCCATGTCGGCGTGCAGAGCCGCCGCCGACGCTGCACGCGGACCCCACCACCTGGGAGGTTGCACCATGAGACGACCCGTACGGGCGCTGCGAGCGGCCGCCGGCGCGATCGGCGCCGCGCTCGCCGCGGCCCTGCTCGTGACGACCTTGACCGCCGCTCCGGCCTCGGCCGCGGCGGGCGGCTCCGGCCCGTACCCGGCGGACTACGAGACGTCGAGCTCGCTGCCCAACCACACGATCTACCGGCCGTTGAACCTGCCGTCGGCGAAGCTGCCGGTCTTCGTGTGGGGCAACGGCGCGTGCTCCGCCAACGGCACGTCCGCCTACAACTTCCTGCGCGAGATCGCCTCGCACGGCTTCCTCGCGATCTCCACCGGCAGGCCGAACGGCTCGGGCTCGACGAACTCGGCGATGCTCACGCAGGCCATCGACTGGGCCGTCGCCGAGAACTCGCGCAGCGGCAGCCCGCTGCGCGACCGGATCGACACGAGCAAGATCGCCGTGGCGGGCTTCTCGTGCGGCGGCCTGGAGGCCTACGCGGTGTCCGGCGACGCGCGTGTGTCGACGACGATGATCTTCAGCAGCGGGCTGCTCAACGACGGCGACGACTACCAGCTGCGCCGGCTCGACCACCCGATCGCGTACATCATCGGCGGCCCGAGCGACATCGCCTACCCGAACGCGATCGACGACTGGGGCAAGCTGCCCTCCGGGCTGCCGGCGTTCATGGGCAACCTCAACGTCGGCCACGGCGGCACGTACGACCAGCAGAACGGCGGCGAGTTCGGCCGCGCGGCCGTGCTGTGGCTCAAGTGGCAGCTCAAGGGCGACGTCAGCGCGGGCCGCGTGTTCGTCGACCAGGGCTGCGGGCTGTGCGCGAACGGCGCCCAGTGGTCGGTCCAGCGCAAGAACCTGTCCATCGTCGACCCGACGCCGACGCCCACCCCGACGCCGACCCCCACTCCGACTCCGACGCCCACCCCGACGCCCACCCCGACGCCGACCGCCACGCCGAGCGACCCGCCCCCGACGGGCGGCGGCTGCACCGCGACCTACGCGGTGGCCAACCAGTGGCCCGGAGGCTTCGTCGCGCAGGTGGACGTCAAGGCCGGCCAGTCGCTGACCGGCTGGGTCGTGCAGGTCACGCTCGCGAACGGCGCGACCGCGAGCAACACGTGGAACGGTGTGCAGTCCGGCCCGGGCGGGTCTCCGACCATCACCAACGCACCGTGGAACGGCACGCTCGGTGCGGGGCAGAGCGCGACCTTCGGGTTCCAGGGCGTCGGCGACGGCGCCGGCGCGACGGTCACCTGCCGGGCGGCCTGAGACGTCGTCCGGGAGGCGGCGCTGCGCCGCTCGCGCGGAACCGGCGCAGCGCACCGCACCCGGACGGTGAAAGACGACGAGCCGTCCCACAGGGGGTAGGACGCCTCGTCGTCGTGCCGGTGGCAGACGGGTGGGGCGGGTACGTCCACCCGCCCCACCCGTCTGCCAACCGGCGTCGTCAGCCCGCCAGGAAGCTCAGCAGCGCCTCATTGACCTCGGCCGTGTGCGTCGTCAGCAGGCCGTGCGGCGCACCCTCGATCTCGACGTAGGTGGCGTCGGGCAGCGCCTTGGCGAACTGGCGGGCGGTCGCGTCGATCGGCAGGATGCGGTCGGCCGTGCCGTGCAGGATCAGCGCGGGCACGTCGATCTTGGGGATGTCGGCGCGGAAGTCCGTGCCCCACGTGAGCGGCGCGGCGGCCGAGGCGACCGAGCCCGAGCCGGCGGCGACGTCCCAGGCGTGCCGCACCTGCTCCTCGCTGATGCGCGAGCCCAGGTTCTCGTCCAGGTTGAAGAAGTCCTGGTAGAAGCTGGTGAAGTAGGCGTACCGGTCCTTGCGGACGTCCGCCGCGATGCCCTCGAAGAACTCGGCGGGCGCGGCCCCGTCCGGGTGGTCGTCCGTCTTCGTCAGGTACGGCTCGAGCGAGCCGAGGAAGGCGGCCTTCGCGACGCGCGCCGAGCCGTACGTCCCGAGGTAGCGACCGACCTCTCCCGTGCCCATCGAGAAGCCGACGAGCACGACGTCGTGGAGGTCGAGCGTCTCCAGGACCGTGTTGAGGTCCGCGGCGAACGTGTCGTAGTCGTACCCGACCGACGGCTGGCTCGACTGGCCGAACCCGCGGCGGTCGTACGTCACGACCCGGTACCCGGCGTCGAGGAGCGCGGCGGTCTGGCCCTCCCACGAGTTGCCGTCGAGCGGGAAGCCGTGGATGAGCACGACGGGCTGACCCGTCCCCTTGTCCTCGTAGTGCAGCTCGATGTCGACCGAGTTCTCGGTCCCGACCTTGATGCGACCCATGGTGCCCCTCTTCTCCAGTCCGGGAGAACGCTCGTTCTCCGCCGATGTGGACTACAGTAGAGAACGATCGTTCTCACCGCAAGACCTGAGGGCGAACTGCTCTGGATCCGGACAAGAAGGGCATCGATCATGACGAGCACGGCAGCCGAGCCGGCGGCCCTCGAGCCACGCGAGCGGGTCGTCACCGCCGCGGCCGAGCTGTTCTACGCGCGCGGCATCCAGGCGGTGGGCATGGACGAGGTGCGCGGCGCCGCGGGTGTCTCGCTCAAGCGCCTCTACGCCGAGTTCCCCGGCAAGGAGCAGCTCGTGCTCGCCGTCCTCGACTGGCGTCGCGAGCAGTGGGAGACCGGGCTCGCCCGGGCGGTCGAGCAGGCCGACGAGCCGCGCGCCCGGCTGCTCGCGGTGTTCGACTTCCTCGAGGACTGGTTCGCCGACGACTCGTTCCGCGGCTGCGGCTTCATCAACGCCTTCGGCGAGCTCGGCGCCACGTCACCGTCCGTCGCCGCCGCGACGCGCGCGCACAAGCAGGCCTTCCAGGACTACGTCGCCCGCCTCGCCCGGGACGCCGGCGCCGACGAGACGCTCGGTGCGCAGCTCGCCCTCCTCGCCGAGGGCGCCCAGACGACCGCGGCGATCGCGGGCTGCGGCGACTCCGCCGAGGTCGCCCACCGCGCCGCGGAGGTCCTCATCGACGCGGCCCTGGCCCAGCGCTGACGCCGAGTCGTCGCCCACACGACGCCTGACCGTCGTCGGCCGGTCACCTCACGCCCGTAGCGTCGCGAGCACCAGACGACGAAAGGGCGACGATGACCCTCACTCTCACGCTCGTGCGGCACGGGCGGACCCACTTCAACGCGCGCCGCGTCCTGCAGGGCCGCTGCGACTCCCCGCTCACGCGCGACGGCCGCGCGGGCGTCCGCACCACGGCGCGGCACCTCGCGACCACGCCGTTCACCGCGGCATGGTCGTCGCCCTCCGGGCGGGCGGTCAGCACGGCGGTCGAGCTCCTGCGGCACCACGAGGACGTCCGGCTGCGCACCGACGCCGACCTACGCGAGTACCACTTCGGGAGCTTCGAGCGGCGGCCCGAGGAGAGCCTCGACGCGGTGGTGGCGTGGCCGGTGCTCGTCGCCGGCGTGCTCGACGGGACGCATCCCGGGCTGCCGGGCGGCGAGCACGCGCGGGACTTCATGGCACGCACGACGAGCGTGTTCGCACGGATCGTCGAGCGGCACCTCGGCACGGACGAGCACGTGCTCGTCGTCGGCCACGGCCTGGCCCTGGGCGCGTACCTGGCGACGCTCGAGCCGATCGGCCTCGTCGCCCTGCCGAACGCCTCGGTCACCACGGTCGAGGTCGACGAGACCCGCGCGGTGCGCATCACGACTCTCGCGCACGACGTCGCCGGCCAGGGCCTGCTCGCTGCCCGCCCGGCCCACGCGCTGACGCCGGTCGCGTAGCAGGACCGCTCCGGCTCGCCCGCACGCGAGCCGGAGCGGGTGGGGTTGCGCTCGCTCAGCGAGCGGAAGTCCACCCGTCGGCGGCGAGAGGTGGGGCGGCGCTCGCTCAGCGAGCGGAAGTGCGACCGATCGCGGCACGAGGTGCGACGATGCCCGCATGGGTGACGCAACGGGCGACGCCGCCCGCACAGGGGCGACCGGCTGGGACGACGAGCAGCCCGACCTGCTCGGGGAGCCGTGGGTGGCGCGGACGCTGCACCTGCCGCCCGACGCGGAGACGGCCCGCGAGGGCGTCGACCCCGTCGCGACGCTCGTGCACCGGCCCGCGCGGCATCGTCGGGCCGTGCTCTACGTGCACGGGTTCGTCGACTACTTCTTCCACCCCCACGTCGCGGACGCGCTCGACGCCGCGGGCTGGGACCTGTACGCGCTCGAGCTGCGCGACTACGGGCGCTCGATCCGGCCCGGACGCCCGGCCAACCACACGCGCGAGCTCGCGACCTACGCCCAGGAGATCGACGCCGCGGTCGCCCTGCTGCGCGAGGACCACGACCACGTCGCGCTCCTCGGCCACTCGACCGGCGGCCTCGTCGCGGCGTTGTGGGCCGACGCGCGTCCAGGCGTCGTCGACGCGGTCGTCCTGAACTCCCCGTGGCTCGACCTGCGCGGCTCGTGGTTCGAGCGGCACGTCGTCACGCACGCGCTCGGCCCGCTCGCCGCGGTCGCGCCCGACCTCGTCGTCGGCCGCGTCCAGCCGCACTACGGGCGCGCGCTGCACGCGACGTCGGGCGGCGAGTGGGAGTTCGACCTCGCGTGGAAGCCGCACGAGGGCTTCCCGGCGCGGGCCTCGTTCGCCCGCGCGATCCGCCAGGGCCACGCGCGGGTCGGCCGGGGCCTCGACATCACCGAGCCGGTGCTCGTGCTGACGTCGGACGCCACCGGTCCCGACGACCGCGAGCACGACGCGGTGCTCACCACCGACTCCGTGCTCGACGTCGACCAGATCGCCGCACGGGCGCCGCTGCTCGGACCGGACGTCACGCTCGTCGTCGTCCCGGGCGGTGCGCACGACCTGGCCCTGTCCCCGAGCCCCGCCCGCGAGCGCTACCTGGCCGAGGTGGTGCGGTTCCTCGACGAGCACGTCCCCGCACGGGGGTAGGCGGTGGCGGGCGGGCTCGCACGACAGGTCGGGGCGGCCCGCGCCTGGGGTCTGCGCCGCTGGGTGGACGTCCGTGGCACCGCGACCGGTCGGCTGCTCGAACGGATCGCGCGCGAGCTCGTCGCGATCGAGCTGTTCGACCGCGCCATGACGCTCGCCGCGCAGGCGTTCACGTCGATCGTGCCCCTCCTGCTCGTGACCGCCGCGCTGCGGCCGAACAGCGACGGCGTCGGGAGCCACGTCGCGAGCACGCTCGGCCTGTCGCCCGAGACACGCGACGCGCTCGCGGGTTCCGTGCCCGACTCGAGCGAGGTCGCCAGCGCGATCGGGATCCTGGGCCTGCTCGTCGCACTGCTGTCCGCGACGTCGTTCGCTCGGGCGCTCGAGCGGATCTACGTGCGCGTCTGGGGCGCGCGACGCCCGGGGGTGCGCAACGCGTGGCGCTGGCTGGCGACGGTGCTGGCGGTCGCGCTCGCCACGTCGATCGTCGCGTTCACGCGGGACGTGGTCACCGCGTCGTGGCGCGGGATCACACAGCTCGCGGTGCAGGCGCTGATCTGGTCGCTGGTGTGGACGCTGGTCCCCCAGCTCCTGCTACGGCGCCAGCTCCCGCGCCGCCCGGTCGTGGTGACCGGGGTGCTGACCGGGATCGGGATGGCGCTGCTCGGCCAGGCCGGGTCGGTCTACCTGCCGCTCGCGCTGACGGCCGGCGCGCGTCAGTTCGGTGTGCTGGGTGTCGTGTTCGCCTACCTGGGCTGGCTGTTCGCGCTGTCGTTCGTCGTCGTCGCCGCGATGGCGATCGGGCACGCGTGCGCGTGCGACGACGGGCCCGTGGGCCGGTGGGTGCGCGGCACCGGTCCGGACGCGGTGCCCGCGCCGCCCGACGAGGCGAGCGACGGCGGGCCCACGTCCGGACCGGTCGGCGTCAGGTGACCTTGAGGGTCACGCCCGACGAGGTCCGCTTGAGCAGGTAGGTCGCCGAGGTCCCGGTCGGCGTGTAGGTCGCGGTGACCGTGTACGAGCCCTTGGCCTTCGACGGCAGGGTGACGGTGATCTTCCCGGCGTGCGACGCCTTGAGCGTCACGCTGGTCGAGGTCGAGCCGATGGTCACCTTCACGGTCCCGAGCGGTCGGGCGACCGGGCCCGACGTGACCGTGACCGTCACCTTGACCGGGGCGCCTGCCTTGACCGAGGGAGCCGTGACCTTGACCGTCGGCGTCACCCTGCCGACCTTCCTGCCCGTGGTCGTCGACGTCGCCTCGCTGCCGTCCGCCCCGCGTGCCGTGACGCGCGCGGTGATCGTCGCGCCGATGTCCGCCTTCGTGACCGTGTAGGTCCTCGAGGTCGCCCCGGAGATCGCGACTCCGCCGCGCAGCCACTGGATCCTCGTGCTCGACGCCGTGGGCGACCACGTGCCCGTGCTCACCGTCAGCGTCCGGCCGTAGGCGAACGTCCCGGAGATCGTCGCGCGCGTGACGTTCGTGATCGGCTTGACCACGCTCACGCTCGACGACGTCACCGTCGTCGACAGCCAACCCGTGCCGCCCTCGCCGGTCACGCGCACCGAGACCCTGGTCCCGCCGTCCGCCGCCGTGAGCCTGTACGTCCTCGACGCCGCCCCGCTGATGACCGTGCCGTCACGCAGCCACTGGTAGCTCGTCGTGGCGGACGCGGGGTCCCACGTGCCCGTGGTCGCGGTCAGGGTCCTGCCGACGTGCGCCGTCCCCGAGATCGTCGGCTTCGTCAGGTTGCTCACCAGCAGCGGGATCCGCACGTCGACGCCGGTCGTGTGCTTGACGACCTTGGCCTTCGCCGGGTCGCCCGTCAGCGGCGTGGTGTTCCCCGTCCAGAAACCGGCAGTGAACCGCGCGTTCGTCGCGTTCGCCGCTGCGTTCGGCTGGAAGTACAGCAGGTGGTCCTCGGTGCGCTCCGACTCGTTGAAGGCCGCCAGCGAGAACCAGCCGTTCGGTTCGACCAGTCTGTCGTCGGTCGGCGCCCAGACCCCGTCCGTGCCGCGCCGCCACAGCTGGACCTTCGCGGCGTCCGGGTCCCAGCGGTCGAACTGGAAGCCGTCGGGGACGGTCACGAAGCCGCGCACGCCGACGGTGGCCGTCGGGCGCAGGACGACGCCCGTGGTCGTCGGGCGGATCTTGCTGAGGCTCGACCAGGTGGCGGCGAAGCCCGCGTCATCGCGCGCGAACGGGGACCACTCGCCGTCGGCACGCAGCGCCCCGGACTGCAGCGGCCCGAAGCTGAACATGCTGATCGCGTACGAGCGGCCCGTGTCGAGGTCCGGGATGGTGAACGTGCCGTCGGAAGCCGCGTAGTGCGAAACGCCCTCCTTGATGCCGGACGTGTCGACGACCGCGTCCAGCGAGACGGAGGCGTTGGCGAGGATCGCCGCGTCCGCCACGACCCGCCCGGAGATGCTGCCGGCCAGGTTGGGGCGCAGCACCAGCCCGCTCGCGGGAGCGGTGACCGTGCCCGCCTTCAGCCGGGACGGCGAGAAGTACCCGTCGGAGGGGTTCCAGGCCCCGTCGTACAGCTTCTCCTGCGGGTCGAGGACCGAGATCCGGACCTCCTGGCCCGACGGGAAGCCGCCCACGGTGAACGTGCCGTCGGACGCGACCTTGCCGTAGGTCCACCGCTCCGCGCCGTCGTACGGCTTGCCGACGTTCGCGTACAGGCTCAGCGGCCGGTCGGGGTCCGCGGTGTACCCGCTCGGCAGCACGATGCGGCCGGTGATCTGCTGGCCGATCGTGGCGGTGACGACGACGCCCGTGCGACCCGGGGAGAACAGCGCGCCGCCCGGGTGCTGCTGCGCGATCCCGCCGGAGGCCGTCACGTACCCGCTGACCAGCTTCTGCTGACCGTCCTCGAGCACGAGGTAGTACTGGCGCGTCGACTGCAGCCGGGTGCCGGGGACGGTGAACGTCCCGTCGGCCGCGACCGTGACGTACAGGACCGGGTAGCGCACCGCCTCGGTGGTGGTGGCAGTGGCCGGGTACCGCACCTCGAACCGTGGGGGCGCCGCGGCGGAGTACGTGTACCCGGACGGGAAGGCGACGCGCCCGGTGATGTCGAGCGGGTCGGCCGCGCGGGCGGGCACGACGAGCCCGGTGACGAGCAGCGCGACGGCCGCGGTCAGGGCGAGCAGCGCGCGGCGGGCGCGGGTGAGCGGCGCTGCGGCCGCTGCGGTGGTGGCCACGGACGTGGTCAGGGGCATGGGCTACCTCTCGTCGGCGGCCGGCTGGAGCGGCGCGTTCGGGTCGGGCGACCCGGGGGCGGGTCCAGGGCACGTCGGTCGTTCGCGCAGGATCCGGCGCGGATGTCCGGACTGTAACGATTCGCGACGTGCCGGCGAGAGCGGTGCCACATGTCGGAATGCGTCGATGACCTGCGGATTCACCGACCGGGACGCGCTGAGGACAGCCGCGGTCGTCCGTTCAGCGGCGGACGGGCCGCGGCGTCAGCGCCGGCTCCTCGGGCTCGGAGAGCGACAGGATCGCGCCGACGACGCCCGGGACGTCGCGCATGCGGCGCTCGAGCGCGGCGAGCTGGTGCGACGCGACGGTCTCCCCCGGCTCGCCGGTGAGGTCGACCGCACCGGACAGGAACACCTGCCGTGCACCGACGAGCTCGAGGCGCAGGTCGGTCACGCGCGCGACCTCGGGCTGCGCGGCCACGAGCGCGAGCGCGGAGTTCCACAGCCGGTCGTCGACCACCTGCCCGACGAGGAACCGCCTGTTGCGCTCGATGAGCACCACAGCGACCACCCCGAGCAGCACGCCGACGAGGATCGAACCGATCGCGTCGGGCACGGCGGACCCCGTGACCTGGTGCGCCGCGATCCCGCCGGCGGCGATGACGATGCCGACGAGCGCGGCGGCGTCCTCGAAGAACACCGCGCGGACCGTGGGGTCGGAGGTGAGCAGGACGTGCTCGAGCACGCCGCTCTCGCGTCGTCGTGCCGCCGCCCGCACCTGCCGGTCGGCCTGCAGGAACGAGACGCCCTCGAGGACGAACGCGAGGCCCAGCACCGCGTACGCGACGCCGAAGTCGCTCGCGGGCTCGCCGTGCCGGA
This sequence comes from Cellulomonas persica, assembly GCF_007989825.1. Lineage (GTDB taxonomy): Bacteria > Actinomycetota > Actinomycetes > Actinomycetales > Cellulomonadaceae > Cellulomonas > Cellulomonas persica. Next base: position 14,041 of record NZ_BJUA01000014.1, read on the forward strand.
GCTCGGAGATCCCGTGCGTGATGGACACCCCCGCCCCGACCGCGAACAGCCCGATCGCGGCGAACATCGACCACACGTACACCTCGCGGCCGTAGCCGAGCGGGTGCGTGCGGTCTGCGGGACGCGCGGCCTTGCGCTGCGCGATGAGCAGGAAGACCTCGTTGCCCGCGTCCGCCCACGAGTGTGCGGCCTCGGCGAGCATCGAGGCGGCCCCGGTGATCATCGCGGCGGCGGTCTTGGCGATCGCGACCAGCAGGTTGGCGCCGAACGCGAGCACGACGGTGAGCCCCGACTCGCCGCGCCCGTCGTCGGACGCCTGCAGTGCCGTGAGCCCGCCGAGCTCGTCGGGTGCGGGTCGGGTGTCTCGCGGCTCGGTCATCCGCGCTCCTCGTCGGGCCGGTCCACCGGCGCCCCGGGTTCCGGGGCGACGGCGTCCGGGGCGTGCGGCGGCAGCACGGGAGCAGGCAGCGCCGTCCCGGCCGGGGCGATCGCGGTGGCCGCCTCGTCCGCGTCGACCGGACGCCGACCGTGCAGCTCGCGGTGGTCGAGCACGGCGGACGTGAGCCAGGCCGCGGCCGTCGCGACCACCGCGACAGGGACCGCGTCGAGCCCCGGCCGGCCGACGAGCAGCGCGGCGAAGAGCACGGGCGCCACGACCATGCGCGTCATCGCGGTCATCCCCGCGCCGGCGCCGATCGCGATCGCGACCGTCGGCGACATGTCGAACGCCACGATCCCGAACGACGCGAACGCGACGCCCATGAAGATCGCCGGGAAGATCGGTCCGCCACGGAACCCGGCGCCCAGGCTGACGGCGTAGCCCAGCACCTTCGCGACGAGCACGACGAGCACGACGAGCGCGGACCGACTCGCCACGAGCTCCGGGATCGCCGACTGACCGGAGAACAGCACGGCCTGCGAGTCCGCGCCGAGCGCGCGCGCGACGAGCGCGAGCACGCCCACCGCGAGGCCACCCGCGAGCAGCAGCGGCGCCCGGCCCAGCCGGGGTTCGAGACCCGCCAACGTGGTCGCCGCGTGCCGCACGAGCCGTGCGACGACCGCGGCCAGCATCCCGACGAGCAGCGCGACGAGCAGGTCACGCAGCAGGACGGTCTCGTACACCGGCAGCCCGGGCAGCGCGAGCCCGGCCACCGACAGGCCCGTCCACGTCCCCAGGCCCGTCACGAGCGTGTACGCGACCGCCGCGGACACCAGCGCGGGCACGAGCAGCGGGATGACGAGCGCACCGGCGCCGACGCCGCCCTCCAGGAGCATGAGGCCCGCGACGAGCGGCCCGCCGAACAGCGTCGACATCGCCGCCCCGGACCCGGCGGTCGCGACCACGACGCCCGCGCGCCGGTCGAGGCGCGCCCACGAGGTGACCCACGTCCCGACGATCGCGCCGAGCGCGATGAGCGGCGCCTCCGGGCCGAGCACGATCCCGAACGGCAGGGTCGCGAGCGCCGCGAGCGCGACGCCCCACGCGTGCCTGGGCCGCGGCGTCTCCCCCATGCTCAGGCCGTGGATGGGCGGCTCCCCGCCGTCGCCGGGGAGCATGCGCGCGAGGTACGCGAGGAACCCGCCCAGCACGGGCAGGCCGAGCACCAGGTACCAGGGCGGGGCGTCGGCCCCCAGCCGCGCAGGCAGGTCCACCCACAGCCACGTCTCGAGCTCGTGCACGACCCCGATGAACGCGAACGCGACCAACCCGGCGGGGAGGCCGACGAGCGCCCCCAAGGCCGTGAGGCGCACCAGGTCGCGCGGTGGCACGGAGGCGGGTTCGCCGCCCGTCTGCGGCATGCTGCCGACTGTAGCGACGCGACGACCGGGCCGCGCGGGGTCCGTAGGCTGCTGCTCGTGAGCCAGCCGTCCGACGCGTTCCGCCACGAGGCCGCGCGCCCGCACGAGCCGTTGCGCACGTTCCACCCGCGCCGCGCCGCGCTCGGCCGGGACCGCAGCGACGCGCTGACCCGCCTGTTCCCCCGGTTCGGCTTCTCGGTCCACGACGAGGCTGCGCCCTTCCCCCGCACGTCCGACGGCCTGCTGGACACCGCCGCGCTGTTCGGCCGGCGCGCGCCGCTCGTGCTCGAGATCGGCCCGGGCATGGGTGAGACGACCGCCGCGATGGCGCAGGCCGACCCGGACCGCGACTACCTCGCCGTCGAGGTGCACCTGCCCGGCCTGGCGAACCTGCTCCTGCTCGTCGAACGCCTCGGCCTGACGAACCTGCGCGTCGCGCACGGTGACGCGCTCGAGCTCGCTCGCCATGCGCTGCCGCCGGACAGCCTCGACGCGGTGCACGCGTTCTTCCCCGACCCGTGGCCCAAGGCCCGCCACCACAAGCGCCGGCTGATCCAGCCCGAGCACGTCGCGCTGCTGCGCTCGCGGCTGCGCCCGGGCGGCACGCTGCACGTCGCGACGGACTGGGCCCCGTACGCCGAGCAGATGGTCGAGGTGCTCGCGGCCGACGAGGGTCTGGCCTCGGCCGGTCCCGTCCCCCGTCCGCCGCACCGCCCGGTCACCAAGTTCGAGGCCCGCGCGATCGCGACCGGCCGCCCTTCCACCGACGTGATCGCGAGGCGCACGGCATGAGCGAGCAGGACCCCGCGCAGGCTCCCGACAGCCCGGGGGCAGCGTTCCGCCTCGGCATGGTCCCCGGCGTCAACCCTGACCGGTGGGCGCGTGTCTGGAAGGAGCGGATCCGCGACCACACGCTCGAGCTCGTGCCCGTCGCCGCGGCGGACGCGGTCGCCGCGCTGCGGTCGGGTGACGTCGCCGCGAGCATCCTGCGGCTGCCCGTCGACCGGGACGGCATCGACGCGATCCCGATGTACACCGAGGCGACGGTCGTCGTCGTCCCGAAGGACCACCTGTTCACCGCCGCCGAGGAGATCACGGCCGCCGACCTCGCCGACGAGACGCTGGTCGTCCCGGACGACGACGTGCTGCGCTGGACCGACGCGCCCGGCGACCGGTTCGCAGGGACGGTCGCGACGACGAGCGACGCGGTCGACCTCGTCGCCGCGGGCCACGCGGTGCTCGTGGCACCCCACTCCGTGGCCCGCCTGCACCTGCGCCGCGGTGTCACCACGCGACCCGTGGTCGACGCGCCCGGCTCGGCGGTCGGCCTCGCATGGCTCACCGAGGCCTACGACGACCTCACCGAGGAGCTCATCGGCATCGTCCGCGGCCGCACCGCGAGCTCGTCCCGCGGCCGCGGGGCGACCGACCCGGCACCGACGAAGCCCTCACCCCGGGGTGCCGCCCAAGGTTCGACGAAGGGCTCGACGAAGGCGACGACGAAGGGCTCGGGCAAGGCCGCGACGAGCGGTCAGGGAGCGGGCCGTTCCGGGGGGAGCGGCCGACGAGGCGCCGGTCCGCGCACGTCCGGCGGTCGCAAGCCCGGACCCAGCAGGGGCCGCAAGCGCTGACCTCTCGCCGCGCGTGAGGTAGCCCCTGACCCGGGGTGGCGGCGACCGGTGCTGCGGTCAGGCCTTCTCGCGGCGCGCCTGCTCGGCGCGGCGGTCGGCCTCACGGGCCTCGAGGCGGCGCTCCTCGCGGCGCACCTCCTCGAACGTCTGCCGCTCGCGCACCAGCCACTGCGGCGGCTCGGCGATCAGCGCGTTGATCTCGTCGGTCGTGAGCGGGTCGGTGATCCCGGCACGCGCCAGGCCTGACGTCGAGACCCGCAGGCGCGCGGCGACCACGTTGCGCGGGTGCGGACCGTTGCGGCGCAGGTCGGTCAGCCACTGCGGCGGGTTCTTCTGCAGCTCGGCGAGCTCGTCGCGCGTCACCGTGCCGGTCCGGAACTCCTCGGGCGTCGCCGGCAGGTACACGTCGAGCTTCGCTGCCGCCGTCGACGGCTTCATCTCCTGCGTCTTCTTGGCCACGCCGACACCCTACGCGTGAACGCACCCGGCCCCCGCGCCGGCCCGGCTCAGGGCTCGGTGGCGTAGTGGGCGATCTTGCCGTCGAGGACGTCGATCGCGGCGCGGATGCGCTCGACCTGGTCGAGCAGCTCGGTGCGTCGCCGCCGCAGGAACGCGACCCGGTCGTCGGCGCCGGCCTCCGCGCGCAGGAGCTCGGTGAAGCGGCGCAGGTCCGCGATGCCGAGCCCGGCGTCACGCAGGCACGTGACGATCCCGATCCAGGCGACGTCGTCCTCGTCGTACCGGCGCTGCCCGCCCGCCGAGCGCCCGACGGGACCGACCAGGCCCTCCCGCTCGTAGTAGCGCAGCGTGTCCAGGCTCAGGCCCGTGCGCTGGGCGACCTCACCCGGTGCGTACCCCGTCACGGCGGTCATGGTGCCACTCCTTCCCGGTGCGTCGGTGCTCAGGCGGGCTCGTTGAGGCGGTCGCGCGTCTCGGGCGACAGGTCGAGGTCGCGTGCCGCCATCGCCTCGGTGAGCTGCTCGACCGAGCTGACGCCCAGGATCGGCTGGACGCCCTGGTCCAGCAACCAGGCGAGGACCACCTGGTTACGCGTGACGCCGAGCTCGTCGGACACCTGCGCGAGGACCTCGAGGCGGCGGTGCGTGCCCGGGTGGTCGTAGCCCTCGGACAGCGGGCGGTCGGGGCGCACGTACGCGCCCGTGAGCAGCGGCGAGTACGCCCACACGTCGAGGCCCTCGGTGCGCGCGTGGTCGAGCTGGTCGCGTTCGGCGTGCACGTGACCGCCCTCCGGCAGCGTCACGCCGGGCCGCGGGACCACGTACGAGTAGCGCAGCTGCACGGCCGTCCACGGCTCGACGCCCTGCTCGCGGGCGATCGCACGCGCCTGCTCGACGCGCCACGCGGCGTGGTTCGAGGCTCCGAGGCGCTGGACGCGGCCGTCGGCGACGAGCGCGCCGAACGCCTCGACGGTCTCGGCGAGCGGCACGGTCCGGTCCTCGGCGTGGGCCCACAGCAGGTCGACCGAGTCGAGCCCGAGCCGGTCGAGCGACGCGGCGAACCCGTGTGCGATCGCGTCGGCCGACAGGCCCTCCGCCGACGACGGCCACTCGTGCGGCACGAGCGGCTGGTGACGCACCTTCGTCGCGAGGCGCACGCGCTCGCGCATCCCGGGCCGTGCCGCGAACCAGCGGCCGAGCACGCGCTCGCTCTGCCCGCCGACGCCCGACGGGTCCTCCCAGAACGCGTAGCAGTTGGCCGTGTCGATCCAGCGGCCGCCGAGGTCGACGAACGCGTCGAGCAGGTCGAACGACAGCGCGTCGTCGGCGCGCGTGCCGAAGTACATGGCGCCGAGCACGGGCTCGACGCTGCGGGTGTCCGTCCGGTTCTTCTCCATGACGACGAGCCTGCAACCTGGAGCGCGCTCCAGGTCAAGCGCTCGCGCGGGACGGTCGCGAGCGAGTTCGTCGGCCGGTGCCGCGCGCGCCGGCGACGACGCGCGTCGTCGCGCGCGGCCTCGTCGTCGCACGCGCGTCGTGCACGTGGCCTCGTCGGACGACGAACGCCCCTGCGCCCGAGGTGGGCGAGGGGCGTTCGTCGGGACGGCTCAGGCCTCCGGCGCGACCGGGTACGTGTGCCAGATGCGCTCGATGTAGTCACGCATCGAACGGTCGGACGAGAAGAACCCGCCGCGTGCCACGTTGAGCACCGCGCGGCGCGTCCAGTCGTCGGTGTCCGCGTAGGCGGCGTCGACCCGCGCCTGCGCGTCGACGTACGCCTGGAAGTCGGCCAGCGCGAGGAAGCGGTCCTCGTTGAGCAGGTTGGACACGATCGGCTCGAACACCGCCCGGTCCCCGCCCGAGAACGCACCCGAGGCGATGAGGTCGAGCGCGTTGCGCAGGTCCAGGTTCGTCTCGTAGTACGCCGACGGGTGGTAGCCGCGCTCGACGACCTCCGCGACCTGCGGCTCGGTCAGCCCGAACAGGAAGAAGTTCTCGTCGCCGACGAGCTGGCGGATCTCGACGTTCGCGCCGTCGTCCGTGCCGATCGTCAGGGCGCCGTTGAGCATGAACTTCATGTTGCCCGTGCCGGACGCCTCCTTGCCGGCGAGCGAGATCTGCTCGGACAGGTCGGCGGCCGGGATGAGCGTCTCGGCGAGCGTGACGTTGTAGTTCGCCGGGAACGCGACCCGCAGCCGGCCCTCGAGCGCCGGGTCGTCGTTGATCGTGCGACCCACTGCGTTGATGAGCCCGATGATCTGCTTGGCCATCACGTAGCCGGGCGCAGCCTTCGCACCGAACGCGAACGTGCGCGGCGTGACGTCACCGATCGCGAGCTCGCCGGTCGTGATCTTCTCGTAGAGCGACACGATGTGCAGGAGCTTGAGCGTCTGGCGCTTGTACTCGTGCAGGCGCTTGACCATGACGTCGAACAGCGTGTCCGGGTTCACGACGATGTTGTCGCGCTCCGCGAGGACGCCCGCGAGCCGCTGCTTGTTCGCGTACTTGATCTCGCGGAAGCGGCGGCGGAACTCGGCGTCGTCGGCCAGCGGCTCGAGGCCCTTGAGCTGGTCGAGGTCCGTGACCCACCCGTCGCCGATCGCCTCGGTGATCAGCCCCGACAGGCCCGGGTTCGAGAGCTTGACGAACCGGCGCGGCGTGACGCCGTTGGTCACGTTCGTGAACTTGTCCGGCCAGTACGCCGCGAAGTCGTCGAGCACCTTGTCGCGCAGCAGCTGGCTGTGCAGCTCGGCGACACCGTTGACCTTGGTGCCGGCGACGGTCGCGAGGTACGCCATGCGCACCGCGCGCACCGGGTACTCCGCGATGATCGACATGCGGCGCACCCGCAGCTCGTCGTTCGGGTACGCGACGCGCAGCTCGGCGAGGAACTCGTCGTTGATGCGGTAGATGATCTCCAGGTGCCGGGGCAGCAGGCGGCCGAGCAGCTCGACCGGCCAGACCTCGAGCGCCTCGGGCAGCAGCGTGTGGCACGTGTACGCGAAGCACTGCTTCGTCACGGCCCACGCCTCGTCCCACTCCCAGCCCTTCTCGTCGACGAGCACGCGCATGAGCTCGGGGACGGCGATCACCGGGTGGGTGTCGTTGAGCTGGAAGACGATCCGGTCCGGCAGCTTGTGCAGGTCGAAGTCCGCCGGCAGCACCTGGTCGACGAAGTCCTTGATCGAGCACGCGACGAAGAAGTACTGCTGCTGCAGCCGCAGCTCCTTGCCCTGGGGCGTGGAGTCCTCCGGGTACAGGACCTTGGAGATGTTCTCCGCGAACGTCTGGGCGCGCACGGCCTCGGCGTAGTCACCGGAGTTGAAGATCTCCAGGTCGAACGCGCGCGTCGCGCGGGCGCTCCACAGGCGCAGCGTGTTGACGCGGCCGGCGTCGTAGCCCGGGACCATGTAGTTGTACGGGACGCCCAGCACGGACCAGCCCGGGACCCAGCGCCGCTTCACGACGCCGTCGTCGTCCTGGTACTGCTCGACGTGCCCGCCGAAGCCGACCTTGACCGCGGCCTCGGGGTGCGGGAACTCCCACGGGGAGCCCAGGCGCAGCCAGTCGTCGGGCTTCTCGACCTGCCAGCCGTCGACGAACGTCTGCTTGAAGATGCCGTACTCGTAGCGGATGCCGTAGCCGATCGACGGCACGTTCATCGTCGCGAGCGAGTCGATGAAGCACGCGGCCAGCCGTCCGAGGCCACCGTTGCCGAGCCCGGGCTCGATCTCGGCCTGGCGCAGCTCCTCCAGGTCGATGCCGAGGCTCGCGAGGCCCTCCTTGACGATGTCCTCGAGTCCGGACGCGAGCAGCGCGTTGTCGAGCTGGCGCCCCAGGAGGAACTCCGCCGAGAGGTAGGCCACCGACTTCGCCTGCAGCTTGGCCTGACTGCGCAGCGTCGAGAGCCAGCGGGTCATGAGGTAGTGGCGCACGGTGCGTGCCATCGCCAGGTACTTGTCGTTCACCGACGCCCGGGTCAGGTCCACGCCCTGCCCGAAGTTCAGCTCGCGCAGGAACTCCCGCACGAAGCCCTCGACGGTGTGCTCGCGCGTCGCAATGGGTGGTGTCGTCTCTGCCGTCACACACCCACCGTAGCCAGGGTGTGTGTCCCATGAGTGACGCAAACGCTTGCAATTCTTGCGAATGATCGTGAGACGTCGGTCATCTTCACCCACTCGGGCGACCAAGGTCCCGGGTGACGAACCGACCAGACCGACGAAAAACGGCCCCTCACCGTCTCCGGTGAAGGGCCGTCATCCTGCGCGCCCGAAGGGACTCGAACCCCCAACCTTCTGATCCGTAGTCAGATGCTCTATCCATTGAGCTACGGGCGCACGACCCTCGCGGGCCGGAAGAGACGATACAGGTCCGGGGCCGGGACGCCCAAACCGAGCCGACGTGACGCTGCGCACCCGCCCTGGCCTGGCCGGCTCGCGCGCGGGTATGCGGTGGCCGCCGCGCACGCGACCGCGAGACGATGAGCGCATGAGCACCCCGACCCTGGACCGTCTGACCGCCGACCTCACCACCGCCATGAAGGCGCGCGACACCGCCCGCACGAGCGTGCTGCGGCAGGTGATCGCCGCGGTGCGCGCCGAGGAGAAGTCGGGGTCCACGGTCAAGGAGCTCACCGAGGACGACGTGCTCGCCGTGCTCAACCGCGAGGTCAAGAAGCGCCGCGAGAGCGCGCAGATCTACACCGACGCGAACGCCCCCGAGCGCGCCGCGAACGAGACCGCCGAGGCCGACGCGATCGAGGCGTACCTGCCGGCCCGCCTGTCCGACGACGAGCTGCAGTCGCTGGTCACGGCCGTCGTCGCCGACCTCGGCGCGACGAGCATGAAGGACATGGGCGCGGTGATGAAGGAGGCCACGTCGCGCGCCGGCCTGGCCGCCGACGGCAAGAAGCTCTCCACCCTGGTCCGCGCGTCCCTCACCGCCTGACCGCACCGTGCGGCCGCTTGTGGGTGGAGATGCGCTCGCTGAGCGAGCGGTTCTCCACCCACAGCGGGACCGGCAGCGCGTGCGCGTGTGCCGTGGCGGCGCGGGTCAGGTGGCGAGGAGGGCTCGGGCGCGGGGGGCGACCTCGGTGCCGTAGAGGTGGATCGCGCGCACGAGGTGCTCGTGCGGGAGCGGGCCGTGCGCGTACTTGAGGTCGAACCGCTGCACGCCCAGCGTGCGCACCACGTCGGCGATCCGCCGCGCCACGGTGTCGGGTGAGCCGACGAACAGGGCGCCCTCGTCGGCCTCGGCCTCGAAGTCGTCGCGGGTCATCGGCGGCCAGCCCCGCTCCGCACCGATGCGGTCACGGTTGGCCTTGAAGTGCGGGAACAGCAGCTCGCGCGCCTCGTCGTCGGACTCCGCGACGAACCCCGGCGAGTGCACCCCCACGGGCGGCACCACGGCGTCCGCACCGTTCAGCTCGCGCACCGCCCGGTGGAACAGCTCGACGAACGGCGCGAACCGCGCGGGCGCCCCGCCGATGATCGCGAGCATGAGCGGCAGCCCGTGCCGCGCGGTGCGCACCACGGACTCGGGCGTCCCGCCGACCCCGACCCACACCGGCAACGTGCCGCGCTGGGTCGTCGGCCACGCTCGTCGGCCCGACAGCGGTGCACGCGTGCGGCCCTCCCACGTGACCGGCCCCTCCGAGCGCAGCCGCACCAGGAGGTCGAGCTTCTCCTCGAACAGCTCGTCGTAGTCGGCCAGGTCGTAGCCGAACAACGGGAACGACTCGACGAACGACCCTCGCCCCACCTGGATCTCCGCACGCCCGCCCGAGATCCCGTCGAGCGTCGCGAAGCGCTCGTAGACGCGCACGGGATCGTCCGACGAGAGCACGGTGACGGCCGAGCCGAGCGTCACGTGCTGCGTGCGGGCGGCGATCGCGGCGAGCACCACGTCGGGCGACGACACCGCGAAGTCGTCGCGGTGGTGCTCCCCGACCGAGAAGTGGTCGACACCCGCGCGGTCCGCGGCCACGCCCTGCTCGACGACGTCACGCAGCACCTGGTGCTGCGGCACCGGCCGACCGTCGCTCGTCCTGGTCACGTCCCCGAACGTGTCGAGCCCGAACGTCACCCGCACCGCTCCCGGCCCCCGCCCGGCCTCCGCACCCTCCGTCGGCGGCCCAGCCTGCCCGCCATCCGTTTGCTGCCCAGCCTCCGGCGCCGTCTGAGCGCCGCCCGTCTGATCCGCCATGCTCGTCACCTCCGCCCCAACATCCCACCGCACCCCCGCCTCCGCTCCTCGACCACCACCGAGGGCTGCAGCGATGGATGCAGGATCGACCGGCATCCAGGCCACGCAGGCTGCATCCATCCCTGCATCGAGCCTGCGGCGAGGGAGCCGGGACGAGCATCCGGCGCGCAGCGGGCGGCGCGCAGCGGGCGGTGAGGCCCCGTGCGGGTCAGGGTGTGGCGGGCGGGGGCGTCGGGTGCAGGGCGATGAGCCAGGACAGGTAGTGCTCCCGCACGGTGCCGCCCAGCTCGTCCACGGCGCGGGCGGCGGCGTCGACCTCGTCGGGGGTCCAGTCGCTGAACGTGGTGAACAGACGCCGGATCTGCTCGGTGCCCATGTCGACGTCCCACGCGAACCTGCGCACTTCAGCGATCTCGAACAGCCCCGAGCGCGTGAGCTCGGCGGCCGTCACGTCCACGTCCTCGGCGTCCGGACCCGGCCGGGGCGGGCGTGTGCGGGCGCGGGCGATCCCGTGGACCCGGTCGCGGAACGGCGTCCTGATCGACAGGTCGCCGAACACGTTCCGCCAGACGAGCAGCGCGCCGCCGGGCGCGAGCGCGTCGCGGACCTTCGGCAGCACCACGTCCAGGTCCAGCCAGTGGATCGACGTCGCGGCGACGACGAGGTCGAACGCGTCCTCGTCGAGATCCAGGTCCTCGGCGCGCCCGACGACGACCGTCGCGTCCGGGTGCGCCGCGTGCAGCCGGGCCGCGAGCTCCCGGCCGGGCTCGACGGCCGTGACGTGCAGACCGGCGGCGAGCATCGGGCCGGTGGCCTGACCGCTGCCGGCGCCGAGCTCCAGCACCCGCCGGCCGGGCACCAGGTACCCGCCGCTCTCGAGCGCAGCCCACAGCTCGCGCGGGTAGGGCGGACGCGCGTCGTCGTAGATCGCCGCGTGGCGCTCGAAGTGCCCCGGATCCACCACCCCGCGAGCGTACGACCACCACCGGACGAAGGTCGACGCGGGGGCCGGGGCGGGGACGGGGAGCGCGGAGCCGGGCTAGAACGTGTAGGTGACGGTCCAGGTGGTGGGGGTGTCGGGCGGCAGGGTGAGCTCGAGGAACGGCTCGGCGGACACCGTGTAGTGGTTCCCCCAGACGACGAACTGGCCGGGCACGTAGCTCGTCGTCATCGTGATGCTGCCCAGGGCGTCGTGGCGGTGGACCAGTGTCAGCGGGGCGTCGGCCGTGTGGTCGACGAGCTGGTAGTGGCCCAGGTGCCCGGGCGCGAGCACGCGCCGGCGCACCGCACCCTCGTCGTCGACGAGGTACCCCTCGTTCTCGGGCACCGCGACGGGGAAGCTGGTCCGGAACAGCGCCTCGGACGACGGCTGCGGGAAGAACGGGTGCGGGAACCAGCGCACGGGCAACGACGCCGGCACGTGACCGGCAATGACGCGCTCGTCGTGCACCGCGGGCTCGTCGTGCACCGCAGCCTCGTCGTGCACCGTGGTGACCAGCTCGGTGACGGAGCGCAGCGTGCGCCCGTCGAGCGACACCGTGCGCACGAGGGCGATGTCGAGGCCCGCCCACGCGTGCGTGGTCCGGAAGGTCAGCGCGGCAGCCGCCTGCTCGACCGTCCAGGCGCACGGCTCGACGACGGCCGGCGCCTCGAGGTCGCAGACGCCCACGCCGAGCAGCAGGGCGCGGTTCGGGTCGTCGGCGACCGGCACCGGGGCGAGCGCGAACGAGTCCGGGATGCCCTGGCCGTCGAACCAGTTGAACGAGTCCGGGTAGGTCGGGCCGGTCATGAGCGGTCCGAGGCGCGCGTCGTGGACCTGGAAGACGTACCCGCCCGTGCAGTAGCGCGGGCCGGTGAGGGCCTGGTCGGCGACGGGGTCGAGAACCTCGACCCGCAGCTCGTCGGTGAGCAGCTCGTACATGGGCCTTCCTCGGCCGGACGGTGGGGCGTTGGCACCGTATCGGTCGCGGACCACGCGCACGCGGCAGCACACTCCGCCGCGGCGCACCGGCGTCCGCTCGCGGTGACGCCGGGACGACGACGTGACGGCGCGGAGCGGGCGGCGACGCCCGGCCCGCGCACGGTTCCGACGTGGTCCGGACAGACGACGACCCGGGCCTTGGGGCCGTCTCGCGGCACCGGTGACCCGGGTCGGGAGCGTCGGCTCTCACCGACCACTCACTCGGCGGAGACGGTGGGATTTGAACCCACGGAAGGGTTGACCCCTTCACGGCCTTAGCAGGGCCGCGCACTAGACCTGGCTATGCGACGTCTCCAAGTGCGCACAGGCTACCCGGCCAGGTCGTCGGGGACCAAAGCGCGTCCGGGACGGGGTCGCTCAGCGGTCGAAAGCCCAGGTCCGGTCGGTGAGCATCCGGGCCACCGCGAGGCCGATCGACAGCGCGATCACCACGAGCGCCGCCTGCACGCCGTATGCGAGGGCCTGCAGCGTCTGGCCATCGGTGAGGTGGAACACCGCCCGGTACGCGAGCACGCCGGGGACCATGATGACGACCGCGGGGACCGCCACGGTCACGCGCGGGATGTCGAGCCGCGGGGCCAGGTAGGCGGCGAGCAGGCCGACGACGAGCGCGGCGATGGCCGCGGCGGCCTGCGCGACCACACCCTCCCCGACGAGGAAGAGCCGCCCGACGTTCGCGACCATCCCGATCGTCGCCGCGAGCAGGGCCATGGGCCACGGACTGTTGAACATGAGCGCGAAGCCCAGCACCCCCAGGAAGCTCGCGACGAACCGCAGCGTCCACAGCGCGGCGGGCTCGAGCGCGGGCGGCGGGGGCGGGTCGGGCTGCAGGCCGACGATCGACGACACGGCCCACACCGCGAGCGCGGCGGACGTGAGGATCATCAACGCGTACGTGAGCCGGGACAGGCCGGCGGAGAAGTCGAGCCGTGCCAGGTCGAGCGCACCGGCGACGAGCGGGAACCCGGGGATCAGGAACAGCACCGACGAGACGTACCCCGCCTCGTGCCGGGTGGAGATCGCACCGAGCTCGTGCAGGCCGGTGACCAGGCCCAGGTACGTGAAGCACGCGAGGGCCGCGGCGAGCATCGTCACGCCGAACGGGTTGTAGCCGCGGTGCAGCATCGCGCGACGCAGGAGCTGGCCGAGCCACGCCGCGACGAGCACGCCGCCGATCTCGACCGGTCCCCCGTTGTTGAGGAACGCGAACGCGGCACACGCGATGCCCGACCACAGCGCGTTGAGGAACGCGTTGTAGAGCGGCGGGCGGGCGGCGATCTCACCGACCGCGTCGAGCACGTCGTCGACCGGGACCGGGACGCCGGTCTCGGCGTGCCGACGCTCGAACCGCGTGACCATGCGCTCGATCAGCGCGAGCCGGTCGGCGTTGACCCCGACCGCGCGGACCTCGGTGACCTCGGTGCGGAACGAGCGCTCCCGGTGCGAGGTCGTCGTGATCTCGGTGATGGTCACGTGCGCCTCGTGACGCTCGACGCCCATCGCGCGGGCGATGCGCGCCATCGAGGCCTTGACGCGGTACGAGCCGGTCCCACCGGACAGGCTGAGCTTGCCGACCTGCAGCGCGGCGCCTGATCGTCGGATCAGGTCGAGCTCGTCGTCGTCGGGCTGAACGAGGCTGGGCGTGGACACGTGCCCCATCTTGACGCGCCGTGACGCGGACGGCTGGGCCGATCGGCCGGGGTCGACCGACGACCTTCGTCACAGCCGCGCGTCAGCCGCTCGTCGTGACGTCCCCGTCGACGTACTGCCAGCCGTCGGAGCCGCGCACGAACCGGCTGACCTCGTGCAACGACCCGCGGCCGCCCGGCCCGCGGTGGAACGCCTCGAACTCGACCGTGCCGTCGGTGTCGAACACGCCGCCCGCGCTCGTCGCGAGCACGTCCAGGCGGTACCAGCGCAGGTCGTCGTCGAGCTCGAGGTCCGCGGGGCGCGTGCGCGGGTGCCAGGTGCGCAGCAGGTAGTCCGCGTCGCCGACCGCGAACGCGCTGAACCGCGAGCGCATGAGCTGCTCGGCGGTGCCCGCGCGGGCCGTGCCGCGGTGCAGCGGGGCGCAGCAGTCCGCGTACGTCAGGCCGCTCGAGCAGGGGCAGCGGGCGACGTCCACGGGCCCAGTATCGCCGTCCGTCGGACGGCGGGACGACGCGCATGCGGGTACGGCGCCCGGGGCAACAGTTCTGCTCTGAGGATATTGCCGTTGACCTGCACGGCGGTCCTGGAGTGTGCTCGGGACGTCCGACGAGGGTGGTTCAGCACCGGACGTCGAGACGGGACGTATCAGGACATGTCAGACCCTCTCGTTACGGTCTGGTCCGTCCGCTCCTGGCGACGACGCCGCCCCCCGAACCCGCGTGCCCATCCGCGCGCCCGCACTCGTGATGGAGACCCCATGACCGACCACCCGACCCCCGCCGGTGCCGCGACCGGTGCTGCGACCGGCGTCGTGACCGGCGCAGACCCGACCGGCGCGCCCGGCCTCGAGCCCGACCCGCGCCGCTGGCGCATCCTCGGCGTCATCGCCATCACGCAGCTCATGCTCGTGCTCGACGGCTCGATCATGAACATCGCGCTGCCGTCGGCCGCCGAGGAGCTGCGGATCGCCGACAACGACCTGCAGTGGGCGATCACCGCGTACACGCTCGCATTCGGCGGTCTGCTCCTGCTCGGGGGCCGCGTCGCCGACTACCTCGGGCGCAAGCGCGCGATGCTCATCGGCCTCGTCGGCTTCGCGGTCGCGTCGGCCATCGGCGGTGCGGCGACCAACGCGGGCATGCTCTTCGGCGCCCGCGCGCTGCAGGGCGTGTTCGGCGCGCTGCTCGCCCCTGCGGCGCTCGCGCTCGTGACCGTGACGTTCACCGAGCCGCGCGAGCGCGCCAAGGCGTTCGGCGTGTTCGGGGCGATCTCGGGCGGTGGCGCGGCGATCGGCCTGATCGCCGGCGGCGCGCTCACGGAGTTCCTCGACTGGCGCTGGTGCCTGTTCGTCAACCTGCCGATCGCCCTGGTGACGGCCTTCGTCGGCGCACGCGTGCTGCGCGAGTCCAAGGCGCACGGCGACACCCGCTTCGACATCCCCGGTGCGCTGCTGTCCACGTTCGGACTGCTCGCCCTCGTCTACGGGTTCACCGAGGCCGCGCGTCGGGTCACCGCTCCCGACGGCACCGTGACGACCGTCGGCTGGACGGACCCGCTCGTGGTCGGCCTGCTCGTCGCGGCCGTCGTGCTGCTCACCGCGTTCGTCCTGCTCGAGCGCAAGGTGCGCAACCCGCTCCTCCCGCTGCGGATCGTGCTCGACCGCAACCGCGGGGGCTCGTACGCGATCTTCCTGCTGATCGGCGCGGGACTCATGTCGATGTTCCTGTTCATGACGCTGTACTTCCAGTACGTCATGGGGTACGAGCCGCTGCGTGCCGGGTTCGCGTTCCTGCCGTTCAGCCTTGTGCTGATCGTGTTCGCCGGCGTGGTCGCACGCCTGCTTCCGCAGGTCGGGCCGAAGCCGCTCATGGTCACCGGCCTCGTCCTGGCGACCGTCGCGATGCTGCTGCTCACCCGCACGCAGCCGGACTCGGACTACTGGACCACGGTGTTCCCGGCGCTGGTCGTGCTGAGCCTCGGCATGGCGATGGTGTTCATCCCGGTGTCCTCGACCGCGCTCGTCGGGGTCGGCGGGCATGACGCGGGTGTCGCGAGCGCGATGCTCAACACCTCGCAGCAGGTGGGCGCCTCGCTCGGCATCGCCCTGCTCAACACGCTCGCGCTGGCCGCCGCGTCGGACAAGCTCACATCGCTGGTCGCGGGCGGGGCGGACCCGGCGGCTCCGGCGACGCAGGCCACCGCGAGCGTCGCGGGGTACCACGTCGCGTTCCTGGCCGGTGCGGTGATGTTCGTGATCGCGCTGCTCATCGCCGCCACGGTGATCGCCGCCCGGCGCGACGACCTCCCGACCGAGGGCGCCGCCGTCGCCGCGTGAGACCCTCCACGCGGGTCGCCACGTGAGACGCACCTGAACGCGCGTCGTCGCGCGGCTCACCGGACCCGGCCCGGGTCGGCCTCAAGCCGCCCCGGCCGGGTCCGTCGCGTCAGGGGCGCTGCTGCTGGTGGGCGGGGACGCCCGCCTCGGCGAGCCGGGCCGTCTCGGCGATGCGGGCGGCGCGGGTCGCGGGTCGGCGGGCGTCGAGGATCCAGCGCAGCACGACCTTGCGCGCCGAGGGTGAGAACCCGTCCCAGTGCGTGCGCGCGCCGGGGTGCTCGTCGAGCGCGGCCGCCAGGTCGTCCGGGACGACGAGGTCCTCGACGTCGTCGAGGTACGTGAACGAGCCGTCCTGCTTGGCCCGCTCCACGACCGCGCGGCCGGCGTCCGTCATCCGGCCCTGCGCCTCGACACGCGCGAGCCGCTCCTTGTTGGTGCGGGACCACGGGCTGCCGACCCGCCGCGGCGTGAACCACAGCCGCGTGCGCTCGTCGTCCAGGGGGTTCGACAGCGAGTCGATCCAGCCGAAGCAGAGCGACTCCTCGATCGCCTCCTCGTAGCTCACGCGCGGTCGCCCGGTCTGGGGCCGCCACATCACCAGCCACACCCCGTCGACCCCCGAGTCGTGATGCGCAGCGAGCCAGGCCCGCCACTCCTCGACCGTCTCGGCGTGCACGTGCAGCGCGTCGGGATCACGGGGTCCGGGCATCAGGCCTCCTGGAAGCGCACGGATCGCGCGGCGACGTCGGTCGCGACGAGCCGCACCCGCTGCCGGGTGCCGGCCTCCAGGCCGGTCCCGCTGACCTTCGCGTGCACGACAGGATCCGCGAGCTGCAGCACGCCCGAGGTCCCGTCGTCGGACGCGTCGACGACGACGCCGTCGAACACCTCGCCCTCGCGCCCCGCGAGCAACGCGGCCTCGACGAGGTCCAGGCACCCGCGCTCGTAGGCCGACGCGCGCCGGTCCCCCGCGGTCATGAGCGCCGGGAGCGCGGGCAGCGCCTCGCGCACCCACTCGGGCGGCTCCTGGTCGGCCGCGATCGCGAGGCAGACCTGCGTCGTGAACCGGTCGACGAGCCGCCGCAGCGGCGCGGTGACGTGCGCGTACGGCGCGGCGATCGCGCCGTGGCCGGGCCGCTCGGGCCGCTCGCCGTCGAACGCGACGTAGGCCGCACCGCGCAGCAGCGTGGTCGCCTCGGCGAGCACCGCGGCCTGGCGCGGGTCGGCCGCGTCGAGCGCTCCGACGACGTCCCCGACCTGGGCCCCGGACGGCCACGGGACCCCGAGGGCCTGGGCCGTGCGGCGCAGCCGGGCCACGTCCTGCGGGCGCGACGACGGCAGCGTGCGCAGCACCCCGATGCGCGCGTCGAGCATGAGGTCCGCCGCGCAGATGCCGGTGAGCAGGGAGATCTGCGCGTTCCACTCCTCGACGGGCAACGTGGTCCGGCTCGTGAGCCGCCACGTACCGTCCTCGCCGAGCTCGACCTCCTGCTCGGGCATCGGCAAGGTGATGCCGCCGCGTGCGCGCTCGGCGGCGACGCGCAGCTCCCCGACCCGGCGCAGCAGCGCGAGCGGCCCGTCCCCCGCCGCGAGCCCCGTGCGCGCGTCGATCGCCTCCTGGGCCTCGTCGTACGTGAGCCGCGCGGTGGACCGCACCACGGCCCGTCGCACCTCGACGCGGCGCGGCGCACCCGCGTCGTCGAGCTCGATCTCCCACAGCGCCGCGGGGGCCTCCTGGCCCGGCAGGAGGCTCGCGGCCCCCTCGCTCAGCTCGGGAGGGTGCAGCGGCGTGCGCCCGTCGGGCGCGTACAGCGTTGTGACGCGCGTGCGGGCCTCGTCGTCGATCGCCCGACCGGGCTCGAGCCACGCGCCCACGTCCGCGATCGCGTACCGGACGAGGAAGCCCTTGCCGCGACGCTCGACGTGCAGCGCCTGGTCGAGGTCCATCGACCCGGGCGGGTCGATCGTGACCAGGGGGACGTCGCGCGCGTCGACCCGCTCGGCCGGCAGTGGCCCGGCGGCGGACCGGGCCCGGGCCTCGTCGAGCACGGCGGCGGGGAACGCGGCGGGCACGTCCAGCTCGTCGCGCAGCGCGTCGAGCCCGCGGCGGACGGCGGCGTCCACGGCACGCTCCCGGTCGACGGCGACCGTGGGAGTCGGGCCCGGCGTCGGACCAGGAACCAGGCGTACGTGACGACGAGGCACGCGCCGAGCCTAGAACCGCCTGCCGCTGCATGCGCGCAGGCCAGCACACCGGTTCATCCTCGACGTGCGCGACGAGCCCGAGGATCGTGGACGCAGGACGAGGGGGCGACCATGGCTGCTGAGGTCGACAACACACGGGCGGTCGTCGTCACGACCGCCGTGTCCGCCGCGGTCGTGGTGGCCGCGCACGGGTTGCTGGGGCTCAACCACTGGCTGGGCACGAACGACGACCTGGACGACGACCTCGGCCTCGCGTGGCAGCCGATCGTCGGCGTCGCGCTCTCGACGGTCGCCATCGTGTCGTTCGGGGGCTTCTACGTCGCCTCCCGACGAGCGCGTGTCGCGATCGGGTCGTCGTTCGTGCTGACGTTCCTCGCGATGCTGCCGTTCGCGCTGACGATCCCTGCGCTCGCGCCCAACGCCGAGACGGCGTTCGCGAAGGCACTCGTCGACCAGTTCTCGGCGACCGTGGGGACGGTCGTCGCGTTCTACTTCGGGAGCGAAGCGGTGATCTCCGGCCTCAAGCTGTGGACGATCTCGCGCAACCCGGAGGCGGCACCCGAGATCAAGCGCGCGGACCGCGACCTGGCCACTCACCCTGCCGCACCGGAGCCCCCGGAACCCGACGCAGCCGGTGACTGAGCGCCACGCCGCAGAGCGCGATACCGGCCGCGGCGCGTCGGGCCCGGCTCCCCGCGGGCCCGACGCGCCGTGGATCAGGCGAGCGCCCGCGCCTTGAGGTGCGCGAACTCGTCGGGCGTGATCGCACCCGCGTCGAGCAGCGCCTTCGCGTCGGCGATCTCCGATGCCGCCGATCTGCTGGTCCCCGCAGTCGCGCGGATGTACTCGTCCGTGGCCTGCTTGGTCTCGACCGCGTCCTTGAGCTGCCGCTGCGCCATGCCACGGCCGCGGGCGACGATGTAGATCAGCGCCACCAGGAACGGCAGGACGATCAGCCCGACGACCCAGAACGCCTTCGCCCAGCCCCCGAGGTCGGGGTCACGGAAGAGGTCGGCGATGATCTGGAACAGCAGGATGAGGTACGCGAAGAAGCAGAACCACCACACCATCAGCCAGAACCAGTCCCAGAAGTCCATGGTCGTCTCCTCACAGCCACGCGTCCGTTGACGTGACCACTCTCGGGACACCGCGGGCACGGGCCCATCACCCGCCGCGGGTAGTCGCCGCACCCAACCGGTGCCACGATGCACGGATGAGCGACTCAGCAGGTCAGGTGGAGCCGGAGCGGCTGCACCGCCGGCGCGCGTCGCACCTCTACGGGCTGATCATCAGCGGGTCGGTGCTCGCGGCCGCGCCCGTCGAGTTCGGGCTGGGCCGCGTCGCCGCGGCGGTCGTCTTCACGCTCACCGTGTACTGGGTCGCGGAGTCCTACGCGCACTGGATCGCGGCGCGCACCGTGCACCGCAGGGACCTCACGCGCGACGAGCAGCGCACGGTGCTCGCCGACGGGCTGCCGCTCGTCGCGTCGTGCCTCGTTCCCGTCGGCGTGCTGCTCGTCGAAGCCGCGCTGGGCGTGCAGACGAAGGTCGGGGTCGACGTCGCGCTCGTCGTGAACGTCGTCCTGCTCGTCGTCGTGGGCTGGCGCATGGGGCGCGCGGGTGGTCTGCGGGGTGTGCGGCTCGTGCTCTCCGCGCTCGTCACGGGTCTGCTCGGCGTGGTGATGATCGTCCTCAAGCACGCGCTGCACTGAGCGACCGCGTCGGCGACCGGGCGCATCGCTGCGTGCGTCACCCGGGACGGGTGAGGCCCCCACGGGGGCCGGGCTGTGAGCGTGGAACCCGGACGTACCGGGAGGAACCATGACCGCGGCACCCGACACTCGCACGACCGTCCAGGCGTACGCGGCCGAGCCCGCGCAGGTGTGCGCCGACCTCGACGTCGACCCTGCGGTCGGGCTCACGTCCGCCCAGGTGGTCGAACGGCGGGCCCGCTACGGGCCGAACGCGCTCGCCGAGGAACGCAAGGAGCCCGGGTGGCAGGCGTTCCTGCGCCAGTACAAGGACCTCATGCAGCTGGTCCTCGTGGGGGCGGCGGTCGTGAGCATCATCGCGCTCGGGGACGTGACCACGGGCGTCGTCGTCCTGGCGCTCACGGTGTTCAACGCGCTCATGGGGCTGCACCAGGAGGGCAAGGCTGCCGAGAGCGTCGCGGCGCTGCGGCAGATGCTCGTCATGAACGCGAAGGTGCGGCGCGACGGCCAGCAGCAGATCGTGCCGGCCGAGGAGCTCGTGCCCGGTGACGTCGTGGGCTTCGAGGCGGGCGACAAGGTCCCCGCCGACGGGCGGCTGCTGGTCGCGGCGGCGCTCGAGATCGAGGAGTCGGGGCTGACGGGCGAGAGTGCCCCCGTCGCCAAGGGCGTCGCCGCCGTCCCGGGCGACGAGGTGCCGTTGGGTGACCGCCTCGACATGGCGTACATGAACTCGCAGGTCACGCGAGGTCGCGGCGAGATGGTCGTGACCGCGACGGGCATGACGACCGAGGTCGGGCGCATCTCGGGGATGCTCAGCGGCGTCGAGCAGGACAAGACGCCGCTGACCAAGCAGCTCGACCGGATCACGGTGATCATCACCGTCATGGCGGCGATCGCGCTGGTCGCGATCGTGGCGCTCGGGCTCGCACGCGGGCAGGACTTCGACAGCCTGTTCGTCGTCGGCATCAGCCTCGCGATCGCCGCGATCCCGACCGGGCTGCCCGCGGTCGTGACGATGCTGCTCTCGCTCGGCACGCGTCAGCTCGCCGAGAAGGGCGCGATCGTCAAGCGGCTCAAGTCGGTCGAGACGCTGGGCTCGACGTCGGCGATCTGCTCGGACAAGACCGGGACACTCACGCTCAACCAGATGACGGCCCGCACGCTCGTCGCCGCCGGGCACCGGCTGTCGGTCGAGGGCGAGGGGTACTCGACCGTCGGCCGGATCCTGTCCGTCGCGGGCACCGGCGAGGTGCCGCTCGAGCAGTTCGCGCTGCCCATGGCGCTCGCGAGCGACGCGGTGATCCGCGACGGCGCGTGCGTCGGGGACCCGACCGAGGGCGCGGTCGTCGTGCTCGCCGCCAAGGCCGGGCTCGACGTCGAGGCGACCCGCCGCACGTACCCGCGCGTCGCGGAGGTGCCGTTCGACGCCGAGTACAAGCTCATGGCGACGTTCCACGAGATCGACGGCGCCGTGCGGTGCTTCGTCAAGGGCGCACCCGACGTGCTGCTCGCGCGCTCGACCAGTGTCCGCGGCGCGCAGGGGGCGTCGCAGACGTGGGACGAGGTCCGCGCGCGCGTGCTCGCGGAGAACGACGCGATCGCCGCCGAGGGCATGCGCGTCCTCGCCGTGGCTCAGCGGGACGTGCCCGCCGGCTCGCTCACGGGCGCGACGCCCGAGCAGCTGCTCGCGCTCGTCGACGGACTCGAGCTGCTCGCGCTCGTCGGGATCGTCGACCCGCCCCGCAAGGAGGCGAAGGACGCGATCGCGGAGTGCCACGACGCGGGCATCCGCGTGCGCATGATCACCGGCGACCATGCGACGACCGCCGCTGCGATCGCGCGTCAGCTCGGGATCGAGGGCCGGGCGCTGACGGGCGCGCAGTTCGCGGCGATGTCCGACGACGAGCTCGACGCGCAGGTCGAGCAGATCGGCGTCGTCGCACGCGTCGCCCCGGAGGACAAGGTGCGGCTCGTCGACGTCCTCAAGCGGCGCGGCGAGATCGTCGCGATGACCGGCGACGGCGTGAACGACGCACCCGCGCTCACGCGCGCGGACATCGGCGTGGCCATGGGGATCACCGGCACGGAGGTCACCAAGGACGCTGCCGAGATGATCCTCACCGACGACAACTTCGCGACGATCGTCGCGGCCGTCGAGGGCGGGCGAGGCCTCTACGACAACCTCATGAAGTACATCCGCTTCCAGATGGTCGTGCTGACGGGCTTCATCCTGACGTTCGTCGGTGCGGGGATCTTCACGATCGCCGACGGCACCCCGCTGACCCCGCTGCAGATCCTGTGGATCAACTTCGCGATCGATGTGGTGCTCGCGATCGGCCTGGGGTTCGACGCGCCGACGGCGGGCCTGATGAAGCGACGACCACGCTCCCCCGAGACACCCGTGATCGGGCGGTCGCTCGGCGCGCGGCTCGCGTTCGGCGGGCTGCTCATCGCGATCGGCACGCTCGTCGTGGTCGCGTACGGCGAGGACCGGTACGGGCTCGCGGTCGCGACGACGATGGGCCTGACGACGATGTCGCTCATGCACGTGATCGCCGCGATGCAGTGGCGCGACCAGCTCGCGAGCGTCTTCTCGCACGACACGCTCACCAACGGGCGCTTCGTGCTGCTCATGCTCGTGGTCGTGGCGCTGACGTTCCTCGTGACGACGATCGACGGCCTGCAACGGATCTTCGGCACCGTCGAGCTCGACGGCCCGCAGTGGCGCACGTGCCTGATCGCGACGCTCGCGTACCTCGTGCTCGCCGAGCTGGGCAAGCTCGTCCTGCGGGCGGTGGCGCGGCGTCGCGGGCCGGGCGCCCTCGACGAGGACGCGTCCGAGGCCGGGGCCGCGCGGCCGCACGCCGGCGCGCACGCGGCGGTCGCCGCATGAGCGTCCCCGCCGCCCCCGAGGACAGCACGAGCCAGAACAGCTCGAGCCAGAACAGCTCGAGCCAGAGCAGCACGAGCCCGGGCGGCGCCGGCTCGGATGCGGGCCGTCTCGACGGCACGCAGCGTCGGCTCGCGATGCTGCTCGCGATGGCGATGTTCGTGCTCGTCGTCGACACGTCGATCATGAACGTGTCGATCTCGGCGGTCGTGCGGGACGTCGGGACCACCGTCAGCGGCGTGCAGACCGCGATCGCCCTCGAGGCGCTCGTCTCGGCCGCGTTCATCCTCATCGGCAGCAAGATCGGCGACCTGTTCGGCCGCAAGCGCGCGTACCTGCTCGGGCTCGGCGGGTACCTCGTCGGCGCGGTGGCGATGACGTTCGCGACGGGACTGACACTCATCGTGGTCTGCTGGGCGATCATCGGCGGGCTCGGCGCGGCGCTGCTGCTGCCGTCCATGCAGTCCCTCATCCACGGCAACTTCCCCGGCGGCGAGCGCAAGCGCGTGTACGCGCTCGTCGGCGCGGCGGCGTCGATCGCGGCCGCCGTCGGGCCGCTGCTCGGCGGGTTCATCACGACGTACCTGTCGTGGCGCGTCGCGTTCGGGCTCGAGGCCGTGGTGATCCTCGTCGTGCTGTCCGGCGCGGGGCTCGTCAAGGACGCGCCCTACGAGGGCGACCGCGCGGTCGACCCGCTGGGTGCCGTGCTGTCGGTCGTCGGCATGGGCGGGATCGTGCTGGGCGTGCTCGTGTGGCAGGAGGGCGGCGAGTCGGTCGCGGCGCTGCTCGTGATCGGGCTCGCGGCGCTGCTGGGTCTCGCGCGCTGGCTCGTCGTGCGGCACCGGCGCGGCCACCCGACCCTGATCGACCCCGACCTGTTCCGCGCACCGCTGTTCCGGCTGGGCGTGACCGGGCAGATGCTGCAGCAGATCGCGCTCGGCGGCGCGATGATCGCGCTGCCGATCTTCCTGCAGATGGTGCTCGGCTACGACGCGATGCTCGCGGGCCTGTCGATCGCGCCGCTGTCGCTGAGCATGTTCGCGACCGCGCTGCTCGCGGGTCGTCGCGCAGGTCGGCGGCGCCCCGCGGTCGTGATCCTGGCCGGGTTCGCGCTGCTGACCGTCGGCGTGGCCGCGCTGCTGCCCGTCGTCCCGCGTGCGGACACCGGGTGGTGGCTCGCGCTGCCGCTCGTCGTGGCGGGCTGCGGGCTCGGGCTGCTCGTCTCGCAGCTCAACAACTACACGCTGTCGCCCGTGAGCTCCGAACGCGTGAGCGAGGCGGCGGGCGTCAACTCCGCGACGGGCTCGTTCGGCCTCTCGCTGGGCCTCGCGCTCACGGGTGCGGTCATGCTCGCGTCCCTCGCGATCGGCTTCACCGCCCGGACCGACGCGAGCGACGTGCTGCCACCCGACGACAAGGCGCAGATCGCCCGCGCGCTCGAGGACGACGCGCAGGTCATGAGCGACACCCAGCTGACCGAGCTGCTCGCCGACGAGCCGCCCGACGTGGCCGACGAGGTGCTGCGGATCAACACCGAGGTCCGTCCGCTCGCGCTGCAGGTCGCGCTCGTCGTGCCGCTGCTGTCCGGCGTCGCGGGCGTGCTCGTCGCGCTGCGGATGCGACGCCGCCCGGACCCGGAGCCGAACGACGCGACCGAGTCCGTGCTCGGCGGCTGACCACCGCACCGCGCGCACGCGCGGACGACGACCGCGGGGCGGCTCAGTCCAGCAGACCCAGCTCGCGCGCGCGGCGCACCGCCTCGCGCCGGCTCTCGACACCCAGCTTGCGGTAGAGCGCCTTGAGGTGGGCCTTGACGGTGTTCACCGAGACGTAGAAGTCGGCGGCGATCTCCGAGTTGGTCTGCATGGTCGGCAGCGCCCCCAGGATCGCCAGCTCACGGCTCGTGAGCGGGTCGATCAGCGGCTCGGGCTCACGGGCGGCCGACTCGTGGTGGCCCATGCGGCGCACGTGGTCGGCGAGCTCGCCCGGGTGCCGGTCGAGCCGCGCGTGCAGCCGGGCCGCGAGCACCGGAGCACCGACGAGCAGGAACGGCCGGACGAGCACGGAGACGGCCGCGACCTCGATCGCGTGGTCGAGCGCCTGGTCGCACCGCGGGTGGTCACCCGTGTGCTCGTGGGCCGCCGCCGTGACGAGCCACGCCTCGACCTCGGTCTGCTCGTCGGCCTCCGTGCGCGCCTGCTCCTGCGCGAGCCGCGCGACGCGCAGCGCCTCTCGCGGCTCGCCACGCATGAGGTGAGCCCTGGCCTCGGCGACGAGCAGCAGGGTCGACGAGGGCTCGAGCACGGGAGCCGGCGGCTGCTCGCCCACGAGCTGCGCGGTCTCGGCCGTCGCGCGCCACGCGAGGTCCGCGAGCACGGGCGACGTCGACGCGCAGATCTCGCCCGCCGCGCGCAGCGCCGCACGGGCCGCGCGGGACCGCCCACGCTGCACGGCGACGAGCGCCTGCAGCAGGTGGATGTTCGTCTCCGTCGGGGGCTCCTCACCGCCCAGGTCGCTCGCGAGCGCCATCGCCAGCATCCGGTCGGCCTCGTCGGCCTCGCCGCGCAGCACCGCGACCCAGGCCACCGCGGTGTAGGCGCACCGGCACTGCAGGTAGCTCCCCCAGCCGAGCTCACGCGCGTCGGCGATGACCCGCTGCGCCTCCCGCGCGGCGAGCGCGAGGTCACCCGCGAGCGCCGCCGCGAGCGCGAGGTACGACCGCGCGTTCAGCGCCGGCAGCAGCGGCGGGGCGCCTGCCGTGGCCCGCACGAGCGCCTCGAGCCGTTCGCGTGCCTCGACCAGGTCGCCGCTCCAGAACAGCCCGACCGCGTGGGCGTTCGCCGCGAGCGTGCGGTACGCGGGCCACGCGGGCGTCGGCAGGGGCGCCGCGTCGAGCACGACGAGCGCCGCGGCACCCGAGCTCGTCGTCGTCGCTGCGTCCCCCAGGCCCCGGG
This sequence comes from Cellulomonas persica, assembly GCF_007989825.1. Taxonomy (GTDB): domain Bacteria; phylum Actinomycetota; class Actinomycetes; order Actinomycetales; family Cellulomonadaceae; genus Cellulomonas; species Cellulomonas persica. The sequence continues at coordinate 39,860 of NZ_BJUA01000014.1, forward strand.
CCGCGCTCGCCGCGAGGATCTCCAGCAGCGCGACGAGCTGCGGGGGCGCATCGGGGGGCGCGAGCTCGCGCGCTCGCGCGACGTGCGCCGCCCCCGCGTGGAACCGGCCCCGCAGGACGGCGAGCGCGCCCGCGCACAGCTCCACACCCGCGTCGGGTGCCAGGTCGGCGACAGGGACGCGCTCGACGAGGTCGAGCACCGGTTCTCGGTCGACGGAGACCAGTCCTCCGGCGGCCGAGTCGACGAAGACCTGGCAGAACAGCGCCCAGTCCTCGATGCGCGCCGCGAGCTCGAGCGCCCGCACCGGCTCGCCGTGCCCGACGAGCCACGTCGCGGCGTTGCGGTGCGCGAGGCGCCACGCGTCCGGGTCGTCCGCCGACAACCGACCGAGCAGCATCTCCCGCAACAAGGGGTGGTACCGGAACCAGGTGCCGTCCGAACCCAGCGGGTTCACGAAGTCGTTGCGCTCGGCGAACGCCCGCCACGGCGCGACCGCGTCGCCACCCGGCAGGATCGCCTCGACGAGGTCCGCGCACGTGAACCGGGTCACGCACGTCATCAGGAGCACGCGCTGCATCGCGGGGTCGAGCCGCGTGAGCACCTCCGCGACCAGGTAGTCCGACGCGTCCTGGTCGGGTCGCGTGGCGCGCGAGCCGCCCGGCGAGCGCAGCTGCAGGCGCACCCCGACGGGCCAGCCGTCGGTGTCCTCGAGCACGCGCGCCACGTCCTGGCTCGTCAGCTGCAGGCCACGTGCCGCGGCGAGCGCCGCGACGGTCGGCGCGTCGAACGCGAGGTCCGCGGCGACGACCTCCTCGAGCTCGCCCTCGACGCGCAGCCGGTGCACGCGCACCAGCGGGTCGACGCGCGTGACCAGGACGAGCCGCAGCGGCAGCGGGTAGCGCAGCAGGTCCTCGACCCCGTCGACCACGTCGGGCCGCTGGACGTAGTGGAAGTCGTCGAGCACGAGCACGACCGGCTCGGGCAGGTCCTCGAGCGCGCGCAGCAGCTGCGAGCGGAACTCGTGCGAGGCCGCTGCCGGCACCCGCAGGTGACGCAGCGGGTTGTCCTCCGGCACGGCGCCGCTGCCCCGCAGCGCCTCCAGGACGTCGCTCCAGAAGGCGCCCGGTGCATCGTCGTGCGGCTCGAGCGACAACCACGCGACCTGACGCTCGGTGGCGGCCACCCACTGCGCGACCGCGACGGTCTTGCCCCACCCGGGACCCGCGGACACGATCGTCAGCCGCTGGTCGGCGGCACGCTCGAGCAGCTGCTCGAGCGCGGGGCGCCGCACCACGTGAGCGGGCTGCGGCGCCGTGCGACGAGCGCGCGCCAACGGCGGTGCGCCACGCCCCCTCAGCGCACCAGCAGCAGTTGTCTGCGCCGCCATAAGGGCAGCGTAGGGCTCGGACACCCCATATGGGTGATTTATCACCCGTGCCTCGCGGTGATAGTGGGACGCGGCGGGAGGTGGCACCGTGCGATCCAGGATCATCGAGCTCACGATCGAGGGGCCCGTCGACGACGAGCAGATGGACGCGCTCGAGGAGTCGGGCGTGCGGTACGGCGCCGCCCACACCGTCCTCGTCGCCGAGGTCCGCGACGGCGCCGCGCTGTTCGGCGTGCTGCAGCGGCTCGGCTCGCTCGGCCTCGACGTCCTGGGTCTGCGCACCCTGGATGCCGCCGAGCAGCCCGAGGTCGAGATCGTGGTGCGCGGCGCGCTCGGCACCCTCATGGGCCGGCTGCTCGTCACCGAGCACACGCTCCTGCACGCCCGGTCGCGCACCTACCACCTCGAGGACGTCCAGCTCGCGGACCTGCTGACCCGCCTCGAGTCGGCCGGGCACGCCCTCGACACCGCAGCGCGGGGAACCGCCCCGCACACCGACGGCACCGGGACCGACCCGGCGCGTGAGGAGGACAAGATGGATGTCGACCTGGAGGAGATGGGACCCGTCGACTACCTCGTCGTCGAGTTCCCGCAGGACCGGCTCGACGGGACGGCGTTCCCGCTGCTCGTCGACCTCGTCGAGCGCGGCATCATCCGCGTGCTCGACCTGGCGTTCGTCCGCAAGGACCACGACGGGGTCGTGTCCGGTGTGGAGATCACCGACCTCGACGTGACCGGTGACTTCGACCTGACGGTGTTCGCGGGTGCGTCGTCGTCGCTCGTCGGGCAGGACGACCTCGACGAGGTGGGCGTCGCGCTGACGCCCGGGTCCGCCGCCGGCGTGCTCGTCTACGAGAACGCCTGGGCCGCGCCGTTCGCGACCGCGCTGCGCAAGGGCGGCGGCCAGCTCGTCGCCGGTGGACGCATCCCGATCCCCGCGATCATCGCGGCGCTCGACGCCGCCGAGGCGGTCTGACGGCGCCCGCGCGACGCCCAGCCCCACGCACCCGAACCACCCGAACCACAGCACCAGGAACCACCAGGAGGACGACGTGCCAGGACTGATCCGCGGGGTGGCCCGCACAGCAGTGGTCGCCGGGACGGCCAGCGCGGTCTCGGGCCGCGTCCAGCGCCGCCAGCAGGGCCGGTGGGCCGCGCAGGACGCCGCCGCCGGGCAGCAGAGCTACGCCCAGCCGACCTACGCGCAGCCGCAGCCCACGTACGCACCGGCGCAGCCCGTCTACGCGGTACCCGTCGAGGCGCCGGCCGACGAGCCGACGATGGACGACAAGATCGCGCAGCTCAAGGAGCTCGCAGCGCTCCGCGACGCGGGCGTGCTCACCCCGCAGGAGTTCGAGGCCCAGAAGGCCAAGCTCCTGGGCTGACCCACCGCCGCCGGAGGGCCGGCGCGGGTCGCCTGCGCTCAGCGTCAGCTCGTCCGATCGGCGCGGGGTCGTCAGGTCGGCGCGGGGTCGTCAGTACGACGTGAGGTCGTCAGGTGTCGCTGACGACCTCGCGCTCGTCTGACGACCCCACGCTCGTCCGACCCCACGCGCCGTCGACGGTCTCGCACGTGGCGACGACGGGGCGCGATGTTCGGGTGTGCGGCGGAGGGCAAGGGATTCGAACCCTTGAGGACGAGAGGTCCCGCCCTAACGGTTTTCAAGACCGTCGCTTTCGGCCGCTCAGCCAGCCCTCCTCACCGGTCGAGACCGGCGGCCCCGAGTCTCCCACAGCACCCCTCTCCCCCGAGGCGCCCTCTCACCGACGCCGGGCCGGCGCAGGCCCCGCCCCCGGCCGCCACTCGCCACGTCGGTGCAGGCATGGATGCAGGAGATCGGCGCTCGGCGTGCGCGCGACCTGCATTCTTCGCTGCATCCATCGTCGACGGCACGCGCGGCGGGGGCCGGGATCGCCGGGTGCTGCAGTCTCGTCGAGCAGGCGGGCGACGATCAGGAGCCGACGTCGCCGTCGGCGACGGCCGCCGTGAACGCCGCGTGGTCGCGCTCGACCTGGTCGGCGTAGGTCGTCGCGAACTGCGCGAACGCCTCGTCGGCCCGCGACGACGCGCCCAGGTACGCCGCGATCGCGATCCGCTCCCCCGACCGCGCGTGCGCCCGGGCCAGGGTCCACGCGCACGCGCGCCCGTACGGCACGAGAGCCTCGGGGCGGATGCGTGCGACGTCGACCGCGCCCTTCCAGTCGCGCAGCTGGCGCACGTAGTACGCGCGCGGCACGCCGTCGAGCCCGATCCCGTCCTGCCAGCCGAGGAACACGTCGCTCGCCGCCTGCATGAGCCGCTGCCCCTCGACGACGCGGCGCCCGGGGTGGTCGTACGCGCCGGGCGGCAGGTGTGCCTCCAGCACCGACGCGCGTGCCTCCTTCGCCTGCAGCACCAGCACGTCGTCCGACGACGCCCCGACGAGCAGCAGCACCCACGCGCGCGTGCCGACGCTTCCCACGCCCACGACCTTGCGGGCCACGTCGACGACCCGGTACTGCGCCGCCAGGTGACGCCGGTCCGCGGGCAGGCTCGCGCGCCACTGCCCGACGAGGTCCGCGATGCCCTCGCGGAACGTCACCGCCTCGGCGGGACCCAGGTAGGAGGTCGCGGGGACCAGCAGCGGCGGGTCGGCGACGAACCTGCGCTCGCCGTCGGGTGTCAGCGTCGTCAGCCGGGCCGCCGCGTGGCGGTGGTCGCGCGACGTCGCGCGGCTCGTGAGTCGCTGCCAGCCCCGGCGCGCCGTGCGGTCGAGACCGAGACGGTCCCCGAGCCCGACGTCCGCGGCGTCCAGGCTCTCGTACCAGACGTCCACCGCCCGGGCCTCGGCGAACGTGCGGATCGTCTGCCGGTACTCCCGCGCCGTGCGCGCGCACGCCCGCCGACGCGCGTCGGCGTCCAGGCCCAACGCCCGTCCCGCGAGCTCGATGCTCGCGACGAGCCGCTTGACGTCCCACTCGAACGGGCCGGGGTGGGTCTCGTCGAAGTCGTTGAGGTCGAACACCAGCCGACGCTCGGGCGTCCCGAAGACACCGAAGTTGCTCAGGTGCGCGTCACCGCACAGCTGCGCGCGCAACCCGGTGTGCGCGGCGCCCGCGAGGTCCGCCGTCATGAGCCCCGCCGTGCCGCGGTAGAACGCGAGCGGCGACGCCGCCATGCGCGTGTGCCGCAGCGGCAGGAGGTCCGGCAGCCGGTCGACCTCCTGGGCCAGCACCTCGGACACCGGGTCCCGGCCAGGCCGGTCCGTGCCGAGCGCGGCGAGAGCCCTGCGCGGCAGGTGCTCGCGCGCCGCGCGGCCGCGCGCCGTCTGGACCGTCTCCGGTTCGACCTCGCCCACCCGCGGGGTGCTCATGGCCCCACGGTAGGGGCGCCCCGGCGTGGGCGACAGAGGTCGCTGCGCGTCAGGCCAGCCAGGGCGTCGCGTCGGCCTCCCACCAGCGCTCGGCACGGCCGGGGGTCACGATCTCCAGCCCGTACAGGACGGCCACCCGTGCCAGACGCGCGTCGTACGTCGCCACGGCCGTCACGTCCGGGTGCGCCCGCGCCGCGCCCAGGTGCATCGCGACGAACGGCGGCAGGACCCCGGCCACGTCGGTCGCGCGGTTCACGGCCTGGTCGGAGATGCGCACGACCTCGACCTCGAGCAGGACGCGCTGTGCGATCTCGCGCGCCTCGGCGTCGTGCATCCGGGCGGTCCCCCGCAGCTCGCTCACGCCGAGCTGGGTCGTCAGCAGCCGCGGGCCGTTCGACCGTGCCCACGTGAGCCACGGCGCGCGGTGCGGCGCCCCGGGCAGGTACCGGGACAGCGCCGACCCGTCCGCGTACACACGCGGGCGACCGACGGCGGGCTGGGGCACGGTCCCATGATCGCCCACGCTCGGCGCCGGGCGCGGGCGCTCCGCGCGAGATCCCACGAACGCCGACGGCCGGCCACCCCGCATGCGGGTGGCCGGCCGTCGAGGTCGCTGGTCAGCGCTGGCGCAGGCGCTCCATCGCGAGCTGCACCAGGGCGATCAGGGCCTGCTTGGTGGCCGCACGCGAACGCGCGTCCGTGTAGAGCACCGGGACGTGCGCCGGGATGGCGAGCGCCTCGCGGACGTCCTCGAGCGCGTGCTTGGCGACGCCGTCGAAGCAGTTGACACCCACGACGAACGGGATGCCACGGCTCTCGAAGTAGTCGACTGCCGGGAAGCACTGGTCGAGCCGGTCGGTGTCCACCAGCACGACGGCGCCGATCGCGCCGCGCACCAGGTCGTCCCACATGAACAGGAAGCGGTCCTGGCCCGGGGTGCCGAACAGGTACAGCCACAGCGAACCCGGCAGCGCGATGCGGCCGAAGTCCATGGCGACCGTGGTGGTGGTCTTGTGGTCCGACACACCGCCGGCGTCGTCGACGCCGATGGAGTGCTCGGTCATCGCGGCCTCGGTGTTCAGGGGCTCGATGTCCGAGATGGATCCGATGAAGGTGGTCTTGCCGACGGCGAAGCCGCCGGCCACGACGATCTTGACGACGGTGGGGGCGACTGCACCGGCGGTTCCGGCCGGAGCGGCCACCGCGGCGTCAGAGGGCGGAAATGCCATTGAGAACACTCTCCAGCACGCTCAGGGACAGGGCGGGGGACTCACCGGTGTTGACCTCGACCGGCTGAGAGGTGTGCACGCGCACGAGTTGCTGGTCGGACATGTCCGAGACCAGGATCCTGATCACTCCGATCGGGAGGTGGAGCAGTGCGGACAGCTCCGCGACGGAGATGTAGGTGCTCGCCGCGTGCTGCAGGATCGCACGCCGCTCCGGCGGCAGACCCTGACTCGACACTGCGTCGGGCAGCGCCTCGACCAACGCCTCGATCGGCAGGTCGGAGCGCGCCGAGCGCACGCGCCCGCCGGTGACGGCGTAGGGCCGCACCGTCCGGGCGACGTACTCGATGTGCTCACTCATGAAGGATGGGCTCCTCAGACAGCCGGGGCTCGGGTAGCGCCGTCGACGGGGAGCTGGCCGCGCATCTCCGAGATGAGCTGCGGGGTCAGGGTCGCCTCGGTGCGGGACACGAGCATGGCCATCTCGTATCCGATGAGGCCGACGTCGCAGCTCGAGTCGGCGACCACGGCGAGGACGGAGCCGTTCGAGACGGTCATCAGGAAGAGGAACAGCGTGTCCATCTCGATGATCGCCTGACGCACCTCCCCCGCACGCAGCTGCCGCGACGCGCCGCGGGTCAGGCTCGACATGCCGGAGACGATCGCGGCCAGCTGGTCGCCGCTGGTGCGGTCCAGCTGTTCCGACATCGCCATGAGCAGACCGTCGGCCGACACCACAAGCGTGTGGCGAGTGCCGGGCACGGTCCGGACGAAATTGTCCAGGAGCCAGCCGAAATTGGCTGCCTCGGTGCTGAGCGCGGTCACACTTCCTCCTTGCTGGTGCAGTCGACGACTGCGGGTTCGTACGTCCCCACGGCGGGGGCGATGTGGGGAACAGCGGCAGGTGTCATGAGGAGCTCCGAGGCGAGTCGCCCGCGGCCTGACGGCCACGAGAGGTGCCGGACTGGAAGCTCGACAGGCGGCTCCGCAGCTCGTTGGGGTCACGCTGCGGGCCCTTGCCGGCGGACTCCGACGGAGCCGGGGCGATCGGCGGCATGGCCGTCGGGACGCGCCTGGTCAGGCGCTCGCCCGAGCTGGCGACGCTCGGCCGGTACGTCGAGAGCTGGCTGAGCTCGGACAGCGCCTGCTCCTGGATGTCGGAGCGCAGCGCCAGCATCGCGGCGACGTTGTCGTCGAGCGTGCCGATCCGCGGTGCCACCGACTGCGGGACCACCGGGTTCGGCACGTCCACCGTGGCGGCGGCCGCCGACTGGCGGGGCGCTGCCCACTCCGGCGGAGCCCACGAGCCGGAGGACGCCGGCACGGGCGCCGGGGCGGGCGCCGGGACCACGGGTGCGGCGACCGGAGCCGGCGGCTCGGGCGCGGACCACGCGGACTGACGCGTCGGCTCGGCGGCGGGCTGCTCGACCGGGGCCGGCGCCGACCACGCGGCGACCGGCTCGGAGGCGGGGGTGAAGCTCGCCGCGGGCGTCGCACCGGTGGTGCCGCTCTGCTCGCCCTTGCGGCGACCGAACAGACCCCAGCGCTTCTTGCCGCCCTTCTCCTCGGCGGCCGGCGCGAGGTCGGCCACGCCTGCCGCACCGAAGCCTGCGGCTGCGCCGAGACCGGCGTCCGCGCTACCCGCGTTCCACCCGGCGGCGGGTGCGGGCTGCTCGGCGACGGGAGCGACCGGCGCCGCGGGCTGCGGCGCGACCGGGGCCGGCTGCGCCTCGAACACCGACGGAGCCGGGGCCGTGGGCGCCGACGGGGCGTCGGGCGTCTCGGTCTGCGCGAGGGACGGCCACGCGGGAGCACCCCACGCGGGCGTCGTCTCGGCCCAGACCGGGTCCTGCTCGGGCTCGTCCTCGGCGAGGCCGGGGACCGCGAACGTCCCGAACGCGGGCGCCTCGGCGACGGGCTCAGCATCCTGCTCGGCTGCCGGCTCGGCGGCGGGCTCCGCGGGGAGCAGCTCGGTCGGGGCGTCCCACGCGGGCGCCTGCCAGGCCGGCTGATCCTCGACGACCTGCTCGGCGACGGGCTCGGACGCCACGGGCTCGGGCGCGTACGACGCGGGCTCGTAGCTCAGCGGCTCCGCCGGCTGGAACGCGGCAGGCTGGTACGCGGCGGGCTGGTACGCAGCGGGCTCGTGGGCCGGCTCGGCGCTCGCCGGCTGGAACGACGCGGGCTCGTAGGACGCCGGCTCGTACGAGGCGGGCTCGTACGCCTGCGGCTCGGCCTCGGGCTCGGCCTCGACCGCGGGGGCGGCAGCCACCGGCTCGGCGACGGCCGGCACCGCACCCGTGTGCCACGCGCGGGCCTCGTCGAGCGTGCGCTCGAAGTCGAACGGCTGCGACGGGTCGACCTGCGCACGGCCCCGCGAGGACCATCCGGCGTACCCGCTGTACGAGGTGTACGGCACGGGCGTCGGCGCCGCGACCGGGACGTCGACGACCGACGGCTCGGCGTGCTGCTCGACGTGCTGCTCGGCGGCCTGCTCCTCGGCGGCGGCCTGCTCGGCCGGCTGCTCGGCGGGAGCCGCGTAGGGCTCGTACTGCTGCTCCGGCTGCGTGTCGACGGCCGGAGCGAGGTCGACCGCGGGCGCCTCCCACTGCGGGAGGTCGTGCGACGGCTCGCTCGCGGCACGGGCCACGAGGGGCTCGATCGCACCGGTCGGCGCGGGCTCGTAGCTCGCGGGCTCGTAGGCGGCGGGCTCGTACGACGGCTGCTCCTGGTACGACGGCGCGTCGACGACCGACTGCTCGGCGGGCTCGAAGGCCGCCGACTCGTAGGACGCCGGCTCGTAGGCCTGCTCGGCGGGCGCCTGCTCGGCGACGGGCGCGTACGGCTCGTAGGCCTGCTCGGCGGGCGCCTGCTCGGCGACGGGCGCGTACGGCTCGTACGCCTGCTCGGCCGGTGCCTGCTCGGCGACCGGCGCGTACGGCTCGTACGCCTGCTCGGCGGGCGCCTGCTCGGGCGTGTACGCCTCGGGCTGGTAGGCGACCTGCTCGTCGGCGGGGGCCGCGTGCTCGTCGGCCGCCTCGTGCTCGTCGGCTGCCTCGGTCGGCTGCGGCTCGGACGCGAGGTCGTCGGCGAAGGTCGGCGCCCACTCCTGCGACTGCGCGACGGCGGGCTCGTCGTCGTCGTCGGGCGCGAGGCCGGGGACCTCGAGCACGGCGGGAGCGGGCTCGTCGACGGGCTGCTGCTCGTCGTCGTCCTCGGCGAGCGCGGGGACCTCGGGCTGGGCCGGGGACAGACCGTGCGCGCCGAGCGCCATCCACGGCGCGCGGACCTGGTCGTTGCCACCGTCCTCGCCGAGCGCGCTGCGGCCCCGGAAGCCGGAGAACAGGCCGGCACGAGCGGCGGGGCTGGGCACCGACGACGCGGGCTTCTCCTCCTGCACCGGGGCGGCCGGGGCCGCCTGGGCGACCGCGGGCGTCGTGGAGCGCGCGGCACGGCTCGGGAGGCCGGAGCCGGACGCCGCCTGCAGCGTCGCGGGCGCCCAGTCGGGCGCGGACGACGACAGGTCGGGAGACAGGGTCGGGACGGCCGTCTCGGGCAGGACGATCGCGTTCTCGTCGAACGTCTTGCGCGGTCGGGCCGGGAGCTCGCCGCCACCGCGGGTCGGCAGACCGCCGGCGGCACCCGGCACCGGGATCGGCGCGGAGTCGGCCGACGGCTCGCCCTCGCCACGGCGACGTCGCGGCAGACCGAGCGCCGTCTCGCCGTCGGTGAGCGCGGCGAGGTCCACGGGGGCGACCTCGGGCGCCTCGACGGCGGCTGCGGCGACCTGGGCCTCGATGGACGGCGCACCGTACGTCGAGTTCTCGTTGGTGGAGAACAGCGACGCGGGCAGGAGCACGGTCGTGTCGGTACCCGTGCCGCCCTCGGCCTTGGCGAGGCGCACCGCGGCGCCGAGCTTCTGGGCGATGCGGCCGACGACGAAGAGGCCGAGGCGCTGGGCACCGAGGGCGTCACCGGCACCCGACGAGACGATCTTCGCGTTGGCGGCGACGATCTCCTCGTCGGTCATGCCGAGGCCGTGGTCGCGGATGCGGACCGCGACGAACTGACCGGACACACCGGTGGTGACGGTGACCGGGGTCTCGGGCTCGGAGAAGACCGTGGCGTTCTCGAGCAGCTCGGCGAGCAGGTGGGCTGCGGGCAGCGCGTTGAACCCGAGCATGTGCGGGTCGACCTGCAGGTCGAGCTCGACGCGGTCGTACTGCTCGATCTCGGACGAGGCGGTGCGGATCACGTCGGACAGCGGCATCGAGTCGCGCAGACGACGACCCGAGTCGATGCCCGCGAGCACGAGGAGCGACTCCGCGTTACGACGCATCCGGGTGGCGAGGTGGTCGAGGCGGAACAGGTTCGCGAGCGTGTTCGGGTCTTCCTCGGAACGCTCGAGCGAGTCGATGAACGACAGCTGGCGGTTGAGGAGCACCTGGTCGCGACGGGCGACGTTGACGAACATCTCGGCGATGGACCCACGCAGGGCGGCCTGCTCCTGCGCGACGCGCACGGTGGTGGAGTTCATCGAGTTGAACGCCTGGGCGAGCCGGCCGACCTCGTCGCGCGAGGTCACGGGGATCGGCTCGAGCTGCACGTCCGGCTGCTCACCCGGGGTCGCCACCTGCTCGACGATCTGCGGCAGGCGCTCACGGACGTCGGAGGCGGCCGAGGTCAGGCGCCGCAGCGGGATGACGATCGACCGGGAGACGACGAGCGCGAGCAGCAGGGACAGCGCGAAGGCGAGGACGGTCGCGGCGATGGTGAGGTACGTCCGCTGCGTCGCGGCGTCCACGTCTGCGTCGGCGAGCGTCTGCGCGTGCTTGATCGCGTTCTCGGCGACCTGGACGAGCGCGGTCGTCTGCTCCTCGATCTCCGCGGAGTAGGCGGCCGGGTCGACCTTCTGGACGGACTCGAGCTCGCCCTTGGCGAGCAGCGCGCGCTGCGCGATGAACTGCGACGAGGGGTGGCCGGCGGGCAGCTTGAGGTCGACGCCCGACATGCGGTTCAGCGCGACGGCCGCGTTGGTCCGGCTGACCTCGACCGCGTCGACCTTCTCCTGGTACACGGAACCGAGCGCGGGGCTGACGGTTCCGGCGAGCAGCGACGAGCCCTGGATGAGCTCGGCGACGAGGTCGGTCGACGTCTGCGAGAGCGTGCGGTAGCCGGTGACGGCGGCGGCGACGTCACGGTTCGGGAACGTCTCCGCGATCTGGGCGACGAGCTCGAGCTGGCCGTTCTCGATCGTCTGGAAGTTCGCGCGGACGACGGAGGACACACCACCGCGCTCGACCGCGAGGCGGGCGGCGGGCAGGGTCGTCTCGTAGTCGGCCTGCACCGACTCCCACTGCTGCACGACCGCGTCCGAGAACTTGTCGAGCGGGATGTCGCCGCTGATCTTGCGCACGTTGGCGAGCGCGACGTCGGTCGCGGCCTGCGCGGCGGCGATCGTCTCGGGGTCGCGGCTCGTCATCGACACGATGTACTCGGTGTCGATCGCCTGGCCCAGCGGCATGTACGCGCGCAGCGTGGAGGTGACGCTCTGTGCGGCACGCGCCTCGTTCAGGTCGTCGAGGGCGCTCACCGAGATGTAGGCACCGAGAAGGACCAGCACGAGCATCGGCACGGCCAGTACGGCCAGCACCTTGGCTCTAATGCCAAGTCGTCGCAGCATCTCGTTCCCTTCCTCGCCTGACGCGGGGTTCCGTCGGCGCGGACACGACGATGGATCACCCGTGCCGCAGTATCGGCCGTTGGACGATCGACCATTAGCCCGCGCCAGAGTTTGCCACGGACCTCACCCAGAGGGATACGACGAACCGGGACGAGGTGGACGCGCACCACCACATGTGCGTGATGGGGAGTGCCGAAGGTCCCGACTATGGTGCCCAGGTGCGCGCAGTCGTCGTGACCGAGCCCGGTGGACCCGAGGTCCTCGCGGTGCAGGACGTCCCCGAGCCCGTCCCGGGTCCCGGCGAGGTGCTCGTCGCGGTCGAGGCCGCGGGCGTGAACCGCGCGGACCTCCTGCAGCGCGCGGGCGCCTATCCCCCGCCTCCGGGCGCCGCGCCGTGGCCGGGTCTCGAGGCGGCGGGCGTCGTGCTGGCCGTCGGTCCGGCGGCCGACGAGGCCGCGACGAGCCGGACGACGAAGGGCGCGGCAGAGCCGGCGCGCGGCGCGCGGTCCGACGAGCTCGCGGTCGGTGACCGCGTCGCCGTGCTGCTCGCGGGCGGAGGCTACGCCGAGCGCGTCGTCGTGTCCGCCGCCCTCGCGCTGCGCGTGCCCGAGGCGGTCTCGCCGGTCGAGGCCGGCGCCCTGCCGGAGGCGCTCGCGACCGTGTGGTCCAACCTGCGCGAGGCGCAGGCCGCACCGGGCGAGACGGTCCTCGTGCGCGGCGGCTCGGGCGGGATCGGCTCGATCGCGGTGCCGCTGGCCCGGTTGCTGGGGCTGCGCGTGATCGCGACCGCGGGCGGGCCGCAGCGCGTGGCGCGCGTCGCCGCGCTCGGGGCTGACGTCGCGCTGGACCACCGCGCGGACGACCTTGCGGACCAGGTCCTGGCCGCCACCGACGGGCGCGGCGTCGACGTCGTGCTCGACGTGCTCGGTGCGGGTGGCCTCGAGGACAACGTGCGCGTGCTCGCGACGGGTGGCCGGCTCGTCGTGATCGGGTTGCAGAAGGGGCGCCGCGGGACGCTGGACCTGGGCACGCTCATGGCCCGCCGGGGCCGGGTGATCGCGACGACGCTGCGCTCGCGCGAGCCCGCCGACAAGGCGCGGATCATGGCCGAGGTGCGCGAGCACGTGTGGCCGTTCGTCGTCGACGGCCGGCTGCGGCCGGTCGTGCACCGGACGCTCGGGCTCGACGACGCGGCGCGCGCGCACGAGCTGCTCGCGAGCGGCGAGGTGTTCGGCAAGCTCGTCCTGGTCCCTTGAGCACCCACGGGACCAGGGGAAGCACCGGAACAGCAGAACAGCGGGACGCTCAGGCGAGCAGGCCGGCCGCGAGCGCGGGAGCCAGCGCGGGCGCCAGCGGCAGCCGCGGGATCAGCGTCGCCTGCACCGCGTGGTAGATGTCCGCCTTGCCGGACCAGATCGTGCGCGAGACGGCGTTGTCGGTGCCGAGCTCGTGCCACCACGAGCCGCCCTCGCGGTCCAGGTGGTGCGTTCCGACGTACTCCCACCAGGTCGTGTACCAGGCGTCGAACCGGGCCTGGCCGGTCGCGGCGTGCAGCGCGGCGGCGGCGGACACGGCCTCGGCCGCGACCCAGTGCATGCGCTCGCGCACCACGGGCGCACCGGTCCAGTCGACGGTGTAGACGAACCCGGGCGCGCCGTCGACGTGCCACCCCTCGACGACGGCCGCGGCGAACAGCTGGGTCGCGTCCTCGAGCATCCACTCGGGCGCGGCGCCGTCGAGCGCCTCGAGCGCGGCCCGCACGTGCAGGGTCAGCCGCGCCCACTCGAACGCGTGGCCGATCGTCGCGCCGTACGGCCGGAACGGGTGCGCGGGCGTGTCGACGTGGTACTCGAGCAGCGGGTTCCAGCGCGCGTCGAAGTGCTCCGGGATCCGCCACGCGTGGCCGCGCGCGAGGCGGTGCACGACGCGCTCGACGATCCGCGCGGCGCGGTCCAGCCACACGCGCTCCCCCGTGACGTCCGCTGCCGCCAGGTACGCCTCGACCGTGTGCATGTTCGCGTTGACGCCGCGGTACGGGTCGAGCTCGGTGAACGACGCGTCCCACTCCTCGACGACCATGCCGGCCTCGTCGTCCCAGAAGTGCTCGGCCTGCACCGCGAGCGCCGCGTCCAGCAGCGCGCGCGCACCGGGCCGTGCGGCGGTCGTCGCCGACGCCGCGGCGAGCACGACGAACGCGTGCGGGTACGCGGCCTTCGTCGTCGTCACCGGTGCGCCGTCCCGGCCGACCTCGGCGAACCAGCCGCCGTGCTCGTCGTCGGCGAACACCCCGGCCAACGCCGCCAGACCGTGGTCGACGAGTGCCGCTGACCCCGGGCGGCCCAGGAGGTGGGCGAGCGCGTACACGTGCGTCATGCGGCACGCGATCCACAGCTCCCACGGGCCGTCGACCGGCTCCCCCGCGTCGTCCTGCCGCGCGAACGCGCCGGGCACGAGCGCCGAGCGGCGCCCGAACGCGAGCAGCCGGTCCGTCTCCTGCTCCAGCCAGCGCGCGTGCGCGGCCGTGCTGAGCCATGGCATGGCGCCACCCTAGTGGCCGGGTGCCCGCCTGGTCCGGGCGGGTGGCTTCGGCGAGAATGCCCGGGTGACCGACGACGAGCGTGAACCCCGCATCCTGGTCGTCCCGCCGGACGGCTCCCGCCCCGAGGCGTCCGACGACGCCCCCGACGACCCCACCAGGTCCGGCCGTGCCGGTTCCGGCGACGGGCCTGAGGACGACGCCGACGACGAGGACGTCCGCGGCATGGTCGCGCAGCCGGCCAAGGTCATGCGGATCGGCACGATGGTCAAGCAGCTGCTCGACGAGGTGCGCAGCGCACCGCTCGACGAGGCGGCCCGCGCGCGGCTGGCGGAGGTGCACGAGCGGTCGCTCGCCGAGCTCGAGGAGGGCCTGTCCCCCGAGCTGATCGAGGAGCTGCACCGCATCACCCTGCCCTTCACGGAGGACGCGACGCCGTCGGACGCCGAGCTGCGGATCGCACAGGCGCAGCTCGTCGGCTGGCTCGAGGGCCTGTTCCACGGCATCCAGACCGCGCTCGTCGCGCAGCAGATGGCCACGCAGGCCCAGCTCCAGCAGATGCGCCGCGCGCTCCCGCCGGGTGCGATCCACCCGACGGGACTGACGGGCCACGCGCAGCCGTCCGACGACGAGCGCGGCGGCACGGGCCAGTACCTCTGACCCCGCGCGTCCGCTGATCCGCCCCCGGCGTCGTCGTCCCGGCGCCGCGCTTCGTCGTCCCGGCACCGGTGCGTCGCCGCCACCCGACGAACCCGTGCGCGAACGACGAACCGCTCGGCAGGGACCCCGTCACGCCGGCGGCGGGACCTCCCGCGTCGCGTCGTCGCGGTGCGCGGTCAGGGCGATCGCGCCGGAGACCAGCACGAGCCCGACGATCTCGATGCCGTGCGGCACCTGCTGCAGCAGCACGGCGCCGACGAGGGCCGCGGTCGCGGGCAGCAGCGCGAGCAGCACCGCGAACGTCGCCGCGCTCACGCGCCGCAGCACCACCTGCTCGATGCCGTACGGCACCACCGACGAGAACAGCGCGACCACGACGACGAGCAGGGCGAGCCGCGCGTCCGCCAGCACCGGCCCGGCGCCGTGCGCGAGGAACGGTGCGAGCACGAGGCCCCCGACGGCCAGCGCGACGCCCAGACCGTTCAGCCCGCCGGTCGGCGCGGACGCGACGCGACGCCCGAGCACGATGTAGAACGCCCAGCAGGTCGCGGCGACGCCGATCGCGACGAGCCCGCGCGTCGCGTCGTCGCCCAGGTGCAGGCTCACCCCGGCGAGCAGCACGACCCCACCGGCCGCGACGACGATCGCCACGCGGTCGCGCCACCCACGGCCGGTGATCGCGGCCACCGCCACGGGTCCGGCGAACTCGAGCGCGACCGCGGTGCCGAGCGGGAGGGTGTCGATCGCGACGTAGAAGGCCGCGTTCATCGCGGCGAGCACGACGCCGAACGCGGCGGCGGTGCGCAGCGCGGGCCACGTCCACAGCGCGCGCGTGCGCCAGGGCCGGGTCCAGCCGATCAGCACGAGCGCGGCGACGACGACGCGCAGCCACCCCAGGCTCGCGGGTGCGAGCCGCGCGAACAGCCCGACCGCGACGGCGGCCCCGACGTACTGCGTGACCCCGGAGACGACGAACAGCAGCGGGGCGGGCACGCCGTCAGGCTAGCCCGCCCCGTCACCGCACCGAGCGAGCCCGGCTACCCCTTGACGGACCCTGCGAGCAGGCCGCGCACGAAGTAGCGCTGCAGCGACAGGAACACGATCGCGGGGATGATGATCGACACGAACGCACCCGCCGAGAGCAGGAACCACTGCGACCCGCGGGTGCCGGTGAGGTTGAGCAGCGCGACGGTCATCGGGGCGAGGTCCCGTGACGAGCCGGCGAAGGTCAGCGCGACGAGCAGGTCGTTCCACACCCACAGGAACTGGTAGATGCCGAGCGCCGCGATCGCGGGCTTGAGCATCGGCAGCATGAGGCGGAAGAAGATCGTCACGTGCCCGGCGCCGTCCACGCGCGCGGCCTCGATGAGCTCACCGGGGATCTCCTGCATGAAGTTGTGCAGCAGGAACACCGCGAGCGGCAGCCCGAACATCGTGTGCGACAGCCACACGGCCCAGAACGTGCCGGCGATGTCGATGTCGACGTACAGGCTGAGCAGCGGGATGAGCGTGACCTGGATCGGCACGACCTGCAGCGCGAACACCGCGATGAACAGGACGTTCCTGCCCCGGAAGTTCATCCACGCGAACGCGTACGCCGCGAGCGTCGCGAGGAACATCGGCAGCACGACCGCGGGGATGGTGATGACGACCGAGTTGATGATCGACGGCGCGAGCGACTGCGAGCTGTCGCTCGACAGGACCGTCTCGTAGTTCTCGAGCGTGAAGTTCGGGTTGGTCAGGACCGTCCACCAACCGCTGTTGTTGATGTCGGTCGCAGGCCGGAACGACGTGACCAGCAGGCCGAGCGTCGGGATGGTCCACAGCACGGCGAGGACCACGGCGAACAGCGAGGCCCACGGCTTGGACAGGCGACGGCGCGCGGCTGCCGCGGTGGTCTCGCGGCCACCACCGGGCGTGACGGGCCCGTCGACGGTCGCGGTGTCGATCTGGACGGCGCTCATCGGCTCGCCTTCCGCAGGTGGTGCACGTTGTAGACGATGATCGGGACGACGAGCACGAACAGCAGCACCGCGAGCGCGGCACCCAGGCCCTGGTTCCCGGCGCTGAAGCTCTGCGTGTAGAACTCGTTCGCCACGACGGACGTGCCGTACCGCCCGGCGGTCATGGTCCGGACGATGTCGAAGACCTTCAGACACCCGATCGCGATCGTCGTGAGCACCACGATCAGCGTCGGCCGGATGCTCGGGACGGTCACGAAGCGGAAGAGCTGCAGCGAGCTCACGCCGTCGAGCCGCGCGGCCTCGGTGATCTCGCTCGGGATGGCCTTGATCGCGGCGGACAGGATCGTCATCGCGAACCCGGCCTGGATCCAGATCATCACGGCGATGAGGAAGAAGTTGTTCCACGGGCTGTTGAGCAGGAAGTTCTGCGGTGTCCCGCCGAGCCACACGATGATCTGGTTGATGAACCCGATCTGGTTCGGGTTGTTCTCGACCGCGGGGTCGTAGAACCGGTACTCGTACATGAACTTCCAGATGATCGACGCACCGACGAACGAGATCGCCATCGGCAGGAAGATCAGCGCCTTCGCGGCCGCCTCGCCCTTGGCCCCGTCGACGAGGATCGCGTAGATCAGCCCGACGACCGTGGCGACGAACGGCGTGACGAGCACCCACAGCACCGTGTTGCGCAGCACGACGAGCTGTTCGCCGGACGTGAAGATGTCGGTGTAGTTGCCGAGCCCGATGAAGCTGGTCCCGGCGGCGTCGTAGAGCGAGCGCCACACGGTCCGCAGCGCGGGGTAGACGAGCCCGACGGCGATCAGCAGGAGCGTCGGACCGATGAACCACCACGCGACGCGTCGGGCGCCGCGGCGTTCGAGCAGGTGGACGACGAGCAGGATGGCGCCGATGACGACGGCGAACGCGACGAGCGCGACGACCATCCCCACCAGCTTGTCAGCGGCTTGCATGGCACCTCCCAGCAGAGCAGGGGGAACGAGCGGGGGGCTGTGTGCAGGCAGGTGCCCCGGGGGCCGTCCGCCCCCGGGGCACCTGCCTCATGTCACGGCCAGGCAGCCTCGATCTTGTCGAGCGTGTCCTTGGTCGACTGACCGGTGATCCAGCTCGTCGCCTCCTTCCAGAACGCGTTCGAGCCGACCGCGGCGGGCATCATGTCCGAGCCGTCGAAGCGGAACACCGCGTTCGGGTCGAGCAGGATGTCGGCCGAGAGCTTGTCGATCGGGTTCGTCAGGATGGACGCGTCCAGGCCCTTGTTGGCGGTGATCCAGCCACCGTTCGTGCGGTCGACGCTCGCCTGTGCCTTGAGGTTCGCCCAGGTGTCGGTGCTCCAGAACTCGAGCAGCGCCTGCACCTCGGGACGGTCGGCGAACGCGGTCACGAACTCGCCGGCGCCCAGGACCGGCTTGTCCTCGGCCGTCTTGCCCGGCAGGTAGAACGCGAACACCTGACCGTTCTCGGAGATGTCCGTGCCCTGCGGGAAGTTGGCGGCGTAGAAGCTCGCCTGGCGGTGCAGCGAGCACTGCCCGTCGAGGATCGGCAGGCCGCCGTCCTGGAACGCGGTCGTCGCGATCGACGAGACGTCGCCGAACCCGCCGTTGACGTAGTCGGGGTTCTTGAGGAACGTGCCGACGGCGTCGAGGGCCGCGGTCGGCACCTCCGAGTTGAAGGCGATCTCGTGGCTGACCCACTGGTCGTACACGTCGGGGCCGCCCTCACGCAGGACGAAGTCCTCCATCCAGTCCGTGACCGGCCAGCCGGTCGCGGCGTCGGACGCGATGCCCGCGCACCACGGCTTGTGGCCCGAGTCGGCGGCGATCGTGTCGGACAGGGTCGTGAGCTCGTCGAGCGTCGTCGGGACCTCCCAGCCGTTCGCCTCGAACTCCTGCGGCGAGTACCAGACCAGCGACTTCACGCTCGCGCCCGAGGGCGCGGCGTAGAACGTGCCGTCGACCGTGCCGAGCGCCTTCCAGTCCTCGCCCCAGAACTCGTCGACGTTGGCCGCGACGGCCTCCGGGGCCTCCTTGACGGTGCCGGTCGCGACGAGCTGGGCGAGCAGGCCGGGCTGCGGGACGATCGCGATGTCGGGCGGGTTCCCGGCCTGGGCGCGCACGAGGATCTGCTGCTCGAACTGCTTGTCGGCCTGGTAGTCGACCTTGGCGCCCGTGCACTCCTCGAACGGGACGAACGAGTCCTTGTAGGGCTGGTCCTCGGGGTCGACGATCCCCGCGTAGATCGTGATGGTCTTGCCGGAGAGGTCGCCGTACGACTCGAAGTCGGCGCAGTCCGCGCTCGACGTCGCGTCGCCACCCCCGTCTCCGTCCCCGCCGCCGCCGTCGTCGTCGCTCGAGCAGGCGGTGAGAACCAGGGCGAGGGCCGCGGCCGAGGCCGCGACGAGGGTGTACCGACGCTTGCGCTTGACGTTCATGAGACCTCCGTGTCGTCATGGCCGCACCCGCGGACGTCGACGTCCGCGCGCCATCCCCACGATGCAATCCGTTGCAGAAATCCACCGCAACCCGAGAGACGGGACAAAGCGGTCACGGTTGAGTCACGAATCGACCGTCATGCGCGTGGCGCGCTCCGGCGCGTCGCACGCGCGCGACCAGCACGGACGTACCGACGCGCGGCGGCCACCGCCGTGGCGGCGGGCCGGCCGCGGGTGAGGCGTGGTGCCGCCTCGGCGCTACGCCAGGAGCCCGCGCAGGACGCTCAGCGCACCGTCGTCGTCGATCGTGCCGGTGACCTCGTCGGCCACCCCGCGCACGCGCTCGGGCGCATGCCCCATCGCGATGCCGCGCGCGGCCCACTCGAGCATCTGCAGGTCGTTGCCGCCGTCGCCGATCGCGAGCGTCGCGAACGGCTCGACGCCCAGGCGCCGGCGCACGGCCTCGAGCGCGCTCGCCTTGGACACGCCGCCGGGAGTGAGGTCCAGCCACGCGGTCCAGCCGACCGCGTACTCGACCTCGTGCAGCCCGACACGCTCGACGAGCGCGTGGAACTCCTCGGGGCTCGCCCCAGGCGCTCGGATCACGACGCGCGTCGCGGGCGTCGCGGCGAGCTCGTCGAACCCGACGACCGCCATCTCCCCGCTCAGCTCACCCGCGGGGAACAGCTCCGAGACGCGGAACCCGACACCCAGGTCCTCGACCGCGTACAGCGCGTCCGGCAGCTCGAGCGCGATCGCGCGCAGCGCCGGGCCCGGGTCGAACGTCACCGTGTCGACGATCGCGAAGCCCGACGGCTCGGAGTCGTCGAGACGGGCCGTGACCGCGCCGTTCGAGCACACGAGCCAGCCCTCGACGAGCCCCAGGGCACGGGCCACGGGGGCCGCCGAGTGCACCCCGCGTCCGGTCGCGAGCACGACGTGCACGCCCGCGTCGACGAGACCGCCGATCGCCTCCCGGACGCCGTCGGAGACGACCCCGTCGTAGGACATGAGCGTCCCGTCGACGTCGAGCGCGACCAGGCGGGTGCGGGTCATCGGGGCTCCAGCACCTCGAGGCCGCCCAGGTAGGGCCGCAGCCCGACCGGGACGTGCACCGAACCGTCGGCCCGCTGGTGGTTCTCGAGGATCGCGACGATCCAGCGCGTCGTGGCCAGCGTGCCGTTGAGCGTCGCCACCGGGCGGACCTGGCCGTCCGCGGTGCGCTCGCGCACGCCCAGGCGACGCGCCTGGAACGTCGTGCAGTTCGACGTCGACGTGAGCTCGAGGTAGCGCTGCTGGCTCGGCAGCCACGCCTCGCAGTCGAACTTGCGCGCCGCGCTGCTGCCCAGGTCGCCCGCAGCCGTGTCGATCACGCGGAACGGGAGCTCGGCCAGCGCGAGCATCTCCTTCTCCCACGCGAGGATGCGGCGGTGCTCGGCCTGCGCGTCCTCGACGGTCGTGTACGAGAACGCCTCGACCTTGTGGAACTGGTGCACGCGGATGATGCCGCGCGTGTCCTTGCCGTACGAGCCGGCCTCGCGCCGGTAGCACGCGCTCCACCCCGCGTAGCGCTTCGGGCCGTCCGACAGGTCGAGGATCTCGCCCGAGTGGTAGCCCGCGAGCGCGACCTCGCTCGTCCCGACGAGGTACAGGTCGTCGGCCTCGAGGCGGTAGACCTCGTCGGCGTGCGCACCGAGGAAGCCGGTGCCCGCCATGACCTCCGGCTTGACCAGCGTCGGCGTGATCACCGGGGTGAATCCCGCCGCGAGCGCCTTGTCGACCGCCGCGTTGAGGAGCGCGAGCTCGAGCCGCGCCCCGATGCCGGTCAGGTAGTAGAAGCGCGCACCCGAGACCTTAGCGCCGCGCTCGGTGTCGATCGCCTGCAGCCCCTCACCGAGCTCCAGGTGGTCCTTCACGACGAAGTCCGCGCCGTACTCCGCGGCGAAGTCGCGCGGCGTGCCCACGTGCTCGAGCACGACGTAGTCGTCCTCGCCGCCCGCCGGGACGCCGTCCTCGACGATGTTGCCGATCCGGCGCGCGAGCTCGTCGGCCTTCGCCTGCGCCGCGTCCGCCTCGGCCTGCAGCGCCTTGACGCGCTCCGCGACCTGCTTGGCGTGCGCGAGGAGCGCCTGCTTCTCGTCGCCCGTGGCCTGCGCGACCTTCTTGCCGTGCGCCTTCTGCTCGGCGCGCAGCTGCTCGAACTCCGTGAGCGCGGAACGCCGACGCGCGTCGGCGTCCAGGACCTCGTCGACGAGGCCGGGGTCGTCCCCACGGGTCACCTGGCTGGTACGCACGGTGTCGGGGTCGTCACGCAGGAGCTTGAGATCGATCACCCTCGAAGGCTACCGACCCGGCCGGTGCACGCTGAACCGCATTCGCTCGCGACCGCCGGGCTCGGGCCGCGTCCGGGTGCCCGACGATCGCCGCCCACGCACACCGCCGGGTGAACGGCCGCATTCCAGGCGACCAGCGGCGACGCGCTGGGTAGGTTGCGCATGTGAGGTGGGAGGCCTGGGTCGCGGTCGTCGCCGGTGTGCTGGCGCTGGCCGCCCTCGTCGTCGCCGCCGTCGTGGCCGCCCGCCAGCGCGACCTGCGCCGACGGCTCGAGAGCTCGACCGTCATCAGCAGCCCGCGCGCGCAGTCGCTCGGCCGCGAGGTGCGCGAGCGCGGGCAGCAGCTCGCGTTCGTCGCCAACCCCACCAAGCCCGACGTGCCCGCGCTGCGCGTGGCGATCGAACGCGCCGCGCGCGAGCACGACCTGCCGCAGCCGCTGTGGTTCGAGACGACCGTCGAGGACCCCGGCGTGGGCCAGGCCAGGGACGCGATCACCAACGGCGCCGACGTCGTCGTGGCCGTCGGCGGCGACGGGACGGTCCGCGCGGTCGCGTCCGCGCTCGTCGGCACCGGCATCCCGATGGGTCTGCTGCCGCTCGGCACCGGCAACCTGCTCGCACGCAACCTCGACATCCCGGTCGGCAACCCGCTCGCGGCGCTCGAGGTGGCCCTCGGCGGCCGGGACCGCACGATCGACGTCGGCTGGCTCACGGTCGTGCACGCCGCGCACCTCGCGGAGACCGACGGGATCCGCGCGCACAACGACGACGAGCACCTCTTCCTCGTCATCGCCGGGCTCGGCTTCGACGCGGCGATGGTCGCCGACACCGACGACGACCTCAAGGCGCGCGTCGGGTGGATCGCCTACTTCGTCGCCGGGATCAAGCACCTGCACGGCCGCCGCACGCGCGTGCACGTGCGCATCGACGACTCCCCCGCGACGTCGGCCCGCCTGCGCAGCCTGCTCGTCGGCAACTGCGGCAAGCTCCCCGGCGGCCTGACCCTCCTGCCCGACGCGGTCGTCGACGACGGCTGGCTCGACGTCGCGGCGATCGACACGCGCGGCGGTGTCGCCGGCTGGGCGCAGCTGTTCGGGGAGGTCGTGCTGCAGGGTGTCGGCGTCAAGGGGATGCCCAAGGGCGTCGGCCGCATCGACCACACGCGTGCCCGCCACATCCGGGTCGTCGTCTCGGGCGGCGAGCAGGCGCAGGTCGACGGCGAGGTGATCGGGCGCGTCACCGAGGTCACGGCACGCGTCGACCCCGACGCGCTCGTCGTCCGGGCGCCGCGCGTCGCCGGCTGAGCCCGCCCCTGCGACCAGCGCCGGGCCGGGGCCGGGGCCGGGACGTGGGTCCCTCGTGCCCCTGCGTGTGCGTGCATACGCTCGAACGGACTCGCCCCATCTCGCGCAGGAGGCACCATGCCCGTCCCCTCTCAGACCGCAGCGGTCGAGTCCGGGCGGCTGCTCCTGGCGGACATCGTGTACGAGCGCCTCATGGCGGTCATCGTCAGCGGCGAGCTCGCCCCGGGCGAGGTCGTGCGCGAGGAGGAGATCGGCGCGTGGCTGTCCGTGTCGCGCACGCCCGTGCGCGACGCGATGCGCCGGCTCGGCGACCAGGACCTGCTCGCCTACCAGCCCAACCGCGGCTCGCGCGTCGCGCCGCTCGACCCGCACCACCTCGACGACGTGCTCGACGTCGTCGCGACGCTCTGCGGCCAGGCCGCCGCGCGCGTCGCACCCGACCTCGGCGCGGCGGACCTGGCGGTCGTCGAGGCGCACCTCGAGCAGGCGACCAAGGCCCACGCGAACGGTGAGGGCATCACGCGCGCGCTCGAGCTGGACGCCGCGTTCGACGTGCTGCTGGAGCGCGCGGGCAACCGCATGCTGACCCGCACGGTCGTCGGGATGCGCCCGCACGTGGACCGGCTGCTCGGCCTGCTGCCCGGCTACCCGGAGCCGCAGGTCGTCGAGAGCAAGACCGCCGCGCTCGTCGAGGCGCTGCGCTCGCGCGACCCGCGGACGGCGGGCGACGCGGTGCACGACCTGGTGCTCGAGCTCGGCCGCACGCTCATGGCGGAGGCGGTCCGGCGGGGGCTGGCGGCCTGAGCCGCGTCGCGCGTCGCGACCCGCCGGTCAGGACGCGCGGCCCGCGCGCACGTCGTCGAGCCACCCGCGTGCAGCGACGAACTCCGCGTCGCTCGTCCCCACGTGCACCGTGGGGCGCACCGCGTCCGCGCGCGGGTAGGAGCCCAGGAAGCGCACGTACGGGCAGCGGCGGTGCAGGCCCATGAGCGCCTCGCCCACGCGCTCGTCGCTCACGTGCCCCTCGGCGTCGATCGAGAACGAATACCGGCCGAGCGCGTCGCCGATCGGCCGCGACTCGATGCGGGACAGGTTCACGCCGCGCGTCGCGAACTGCTCGAGCATGGACAGCAGCGCACCGGCCTCGTTGTCGGGCAGGTGCACGACGAGGGTCGTCTTGTCCGCGCCGGTGGGCGCGGGGATCTGCCCGGGGTGCCCGACGACGACGAACCGCGTGACGGCCGACGCGTTGTCGGCCACCTCCTGCGCGAGCGGCGTCAGGCCGTACGTCTCGACCGCGGGCGGGGGCACGAGCGCGGCGTCGAAGCCGAGGTCCGCCGTCGACCCCTGCGCGGCCGCGTCGGACAGCAGCGCGGCGGGTGCGGTGTTCGACGTCGCGGGGACGTGCACGACCCCGGGCAGGTGGCGCGCGAGCCAGCGGCGGCACTGCACCCACGCGTGCGGGTGGGCCGAGATGCGCCGCACGTCGCTCAGCGCGGTGCCCGGCGCGGCCGCGAGCGTGAACTGCACCGGGACCAGCACCTCGCGCAGCAGCACGAGCGGCGAGCCCACCGCGAGGGAGTCGAGCGTCGCGGTCACGCCGCCCTCGACGGTCGACTCGATCGCGACGACCGCGTGGTCGGCCACCCCCTCGCGCACCGCGTCGATCGCGGACGCGACGTCGACCTGCGGCAGGTACACGGCCTCGTCGGGCGAGGCGACCTGGCGCAGCGCGGCCTCGGTGAACGTCCCGGCGGGGCCGAGGTAGGCGTAGCGCAGGGGGCGCTGCCGGTCGTCGTCAGGCTGGCTCGTGGACATCGTGGCCGTCCGGTCGGGGTGCGGTGGGGTCGTGCTGGGCAGGGTAGTCGTCGGCGACGGCGCGCAGCCCGAGCGTCCCGAGCAGCGGCACCGCGGCCACCAGGATCACGGTGGCGATGCGCACGCCGTAGTCGTTGACGAGCCCGCCCGCGACGGCCGCGACCAGCAGGCCGACGACCACGGGGCGCGCGGGCGGCCAGCGTCGTTCGAGCAGGTCCCACGCGGGGACCCGCACGCGCGAGCGCGGCCACAGCACGACGACCGTGAGGACGACGACCGCGAGCGTGAGCACCGCGATCCACCCGCTCGTCACGGTGTCCGCGGCGTACCCGAGCTTGCGCGAGATCGTCTCGGACGCCGACCCGTCCACGACGCGCTGCACGAACACGCCCAGGTGGGTGCGCTCCGCGGCCGGCCGCAGCCAGTCGAGCACGGCGATCCCGCCGACGAGCACGACGCCCGCGACACCGGCGACCACCAGGCGCTGCCACGTGACGCGCACGCCGGCGACGCCGAGCACCACGACGAGGCCCGCGGGGACGAGCACGAGCCCGCCGCCCACGTCCGCGCCGAGTGCGGGCCACAGGTCCACGACGAGCGCGACGAGGCACACGGCCGCGGCGGCCGCGGTGCCGAGCAGGCGGCGGCCGCGCTGCACGAGCGCCCAGCCGACGATCGCGGCCGTGACCAGCGCCGCGACCACGTAGAACGAGTACGTCGGGTTGCCGAAGCCGTAGAACCGGCCGCCGAGCGTGACGGCGGGCCCCTGCGGGCTGCCGCGGTGCAGCGGCGTGCCGAGCACCGCGTCGAGCGTGAGCACCACGAACGTCACGCCCGCGACCACGCCCGGGCCGAGGGTGAGCGGCCGCCGTGGGGCGAGCGCCGCCACACCCGCGACCGCCGCGGTGCCCGCCGCGAGGCCGAGCCACAGGTTGCGGCCCGGGTCGACGTAGCGCCACCACGACGTCGTCGTCATGAGGAACAGGCCCACCGGGAGCGCCGCGAGCGCGAGCAGCACCGCGTCCGCGACGCGGCGCAGGCGCTCGGCGAGCGCGGGCCGGCTGCGCGCGAGACGCGGACCGAGCACGGCGGCCGCCGCGACGACGAGCAGGCCCAGCACGAGCGGCGGGTTCGTGACGGGCGACGACGTGCCGCGCAGGGCGCGGTCCCGGACCGAGAGCTCGGCGAGCTGGCGCACCGTCGTCGCGACCGCCGCGGGGCGGTCCTCGCCCACGCGCACGGGTGAGCCCGCGAAGTCGTCGGAGATCGACGCGTCCGCGTGCGTCAGCAGCGCGACCGGCACGTCGAGGAGCCGGAACACCCCGACCCAGCGCGTGGCCGCGCTGCCGAGGAAGCCCGCCCCCGTGGCCGGGTCGCCGATGCCGACGCCGAGCGCGACCGGTCCGCGCTGGGCACGTCCGGTGTCGACGACGAGCACGGTCGCCTCGTCGGGCGCGACACGCAGCACGCGCGCGACCGCGCGGTCCACCGCACGCAACGCGTCACGCTGGGCGTCCTCGCCGAGCACGTCGAGCAGCACCGGCTCGACCGCGGCCGAGCCCGCGTCGACGACCGTCGTCGGGCACGCGAACGCGTCGTCCGGGTCCGCGAGCGCGGCCTCGAACGAGCGGTACCGCGCGAGCGAGCCGTCGGGCTGCGCGAGCGCGAGGGCCGCGCCCTGGCCGATCGCGGTGCTGCACGTGCCCGCCGCGGCCAGGCCCGCACCGAGCGCCCCGAGCCTCGGCCGGAACTCCGAGCGGCTCTGCAGCGCGACCAGCTGGTCCCAGTGCTGGACGGTCGCGCCGCCCGCGGCGTCCGGGGTGACGCCCCAGCTCGCGCACGACCACCGGCCGCCGGTCGTGCTGCCCGTGACGGGCGCGCGGCCCGACGACAGCGCGAGCCAGCCGCCCGACGCGCACCACGCGTTGCGGCCCGACGCACCGGGCGTGACGCCGCCCGCGGGCGCGCCGTCGCGCAGCAGGCTCCACAGCGTGGGCGTCTCGACGCGGTCGACGTCGGACCAGTCCACGCCGGCCGTCCCGACGAGCACGACCGGCTGGTCCGCGGGCATCGCCGAGGTCCCGTTGCCCGTCGTGACGTCGCCCGCGACCGCGGCGGGCAGCGGGACGGCGACGGTCGCGACGAGCAGCGTCGCGAGCAGGCCGCCGCCCGTCGCGACGAGCACCGCGGGCATGCGGTGCAGCGGGGCGCGCACGGGTGCGGGGTCGTCGGGCAGCTGCGCCCACCGGTCGTGCGCGAGCGAGCCGAGCAGCAGCGCACCCGCGACCGCGAGCACCGCGCTCGCCACGACGACGCCCGAGTCGTTGAGCACCGAGCCGAGGACCGCGGCGACGACGACCGCGAGCAGCGTGCGCCGCAGGCCCGTCCAGCTCACGTAGAGGCGGCGCAGCGCGGCCGGACGCCACCGGTCCGGGCCGACGAGCACCGCGCACACGGCGACGCACACGACCGCCGCGACCATGCCGACGGGGTCGGAGACGGTGGCCCACGCGCCCGCGGCCTTGCCCGCGACGACGTCCGCCGCGTCGCCGTCGAGCACGCGCTGCACGAACTGACCCAGGTGCGAGCCCCGGCCGGGCCGCGCCCAGTCGACGATCGACACGAACGCCACGACCGCGACCGCCGCGCCCACGTACGCGAGGACTCGTCGGACCCCGATCGCCCCGCCCGCCACCCCGACGAGCAGCACCGCGAACGCGGGCACGAGCGCGAGCACCCCGCCGAAGTCCGCGCCGAACGCGGGCCAGCCGTCGACGACGACCGACACGAGCCCGACGAGCGCGACACCCATGAGAGCGAGCCGGCGGCTCCCGCGGTCGATCGCGTACGCGGCGAAGCCCGCCGCGAGCACCAGCCCGGCCGCGGCGTACACCCCGAACGTCGTGTTGCCGAACCCGTAGTAGCGCGCGCCGAGCGTCGAGATCCCCAGGACCGAACCCTGCTGCAGCACGGTCCCGGTCACGCCGTCGACCGTCACGACGAGCCACGTCACGCCCGCCGTCGCGGTCGCGAGCCGCCACCGGCTCGGCGGCAGCAGCCGTGCGACGCCCCACGCCACCAGGGCCATGCCGACCGTCGCCGCGCCCCACCACGCCGCCGCGGAGAACAGCGGTGCGGGCGAGCCCCACCACCGCGCGAGCGCCGCGAGCAGCGCCCCCACGGGCGTGCACGCACCCAGCAGCAGCAGCGCGACGGTCAGGCGGCGCAGCGCGGGTGCGGGTACGCGGCGGCGGCGCCGCAGCACCGCGACCGCGCCGACCGCGAGCGCGCACGCCCCGCCCACGACCGCCAGCAGGAGCGGCAGCAGGTGCGGCGCGATCGTCGTCATCTCGGTCAGGTACCGGCGGTTCTCGACCGTGCGGTCCGCGGTCATGCGGCGCTCGGCGCTCACCCGCAGCGGCGCGCCGTCGAGCTCCGAGGTGTCCGCGCCGGCCGCGTCGACGAGCGTCGCGGACAGGTCGGTGAGCGTGACGATGCCCGTGCGGCGCGTCGAGTCCGAGGTCAGCCAGCCGACGGTCCCGCCGCCGGCCTCCCACTGCACGACGGCCTGCAGCCCCGTCTCACCTGCCGGGCCGTCGGACGTGCCGGCGACGACCACGCGCGTGCCGGTGTCGACCGCCGCGACGATCCGGCGCAGCTCGTCGTCGAGGAGCGACAGCGCGTCGCGACGCTCGGTGCGGTCCGCGGGCAGGTCGCCGCCGTCGAGGACCGTGACCGGGCAGGCCGCGAGGGCCGCGTCGCCCACCGCGCCGAGGTGCGGTGCGTACCGCTCGAGCCGGCCCTGCGCGTCGGCGAGCGCGATCGCGGCGCCCGGGCCGAGCGCGGTCGTGCAGCGCTGCGTGGTCGCGACGAGGGTCGCGACCGTGCCGGGCTCGCCGTACGAGCCCGCGGGGACGTCGTCCGACGGCGGGTCGACGAGCTCGTCCCACCCCTCGACACCCGCCGGGGCCGGCGACGTGCCGCCCGTGCTCACCGCGGGCATGGGCGGGCAGTCGTCGACGGCGTCGCCCGTGCCGTCGTCGGAGCCGTCGCCGTCGGAGCCGTCGGAGCTGTCGGAGCCGTCCTGCCCGGCTGACCCGGACGGTGCGACCTCCGACACGCTCACGGGCGGTACGCGCCGGCCCGCGGAGATCGTCAGCCACCCGCCGAGGCGGCACATCTGCGCCGACGACGTGTGCACCGAGATCGACCCGACCGAGCCCTCGGCGACCATCCGCCACAGCGTCGGCGTGCCCGTGCGGTCCACGTCGTCCCAGTGCAGCCCGCCCACGCCGACGAGGACCACCGGACGCGCGTCGGCGATCTCGTCCGTCGCGGGCTGCGCCGCCGCGCCCGAGGCTCCCCCGACGAGCAACCCCGCACCGAGCACCGCCCCGAGGGTCCCGATCAGGGCACGACGCACCGTCAGGGCAGCCCGCACGGCCCGCACCCCACGGCGCGCGCGGGCAGGGCGGTGGTCGGGCACTCGTCCAGGGTAGGGCGAGCCGGTCGCGCTCAGCGGTGGGTCGCCGGACGCGAGGGCGTGACGGTCCGCTTGACCGACCCCGCCGCGGCCCGCAGCCGACGCGCGTTCGCCGCGAGCTGCACGTCGCGGTACTGCGCGGCCCGGTGGAGCTGTCCGCGCAGGTCCGAGCCCGACGGGCGGTGCCGCAGCTCGCACGGCACCTCGACCACGCGGAAGCCCTGCCGCAGCAGGTCGATCGTCATGCCCGTCTCGACGCCCCAGCCGTGCGCGAGCGGCGTCGCCGCCTCGAACGCCTCCCGGGTCAGGCAGCGCATGCCGGACAGGGGCTGCGTCGGCGTCCAGCCGGTCAGCGACGCGATCGCGCGGCGTGCGGCGCCCACGACGATCCCGCGGCCACCCGCGCCCGGCTGCGGCGGGAGCAGCGCGATCGCGAGGTCCGTGTGTCCCTCGAGCACCGGCGGGACGAGCGGCGCGGTGTTGACGGCCGTCTCCGCGAGGTCGCCGTCGATGAACAGCAGGACGCGCGGCGGGCGGTCCGGGGCGTCGCGCATCGCGACGACCGCGGCGCCGGTCTCCATCGCGGCGGCCTTGCCGCGGTTGTGCGAGTGCCGCACGACGACCGCACCGGCCTCACGCGCGACGTGCTGGGTGTTGTCCTCGGAGCCGTCGTCGACGACGAGCACGAGGTCGACGTGCGGGATCGCCTTGGCCGAGCGGACGGTGGCCGCGATGCGCCGCGACTCGTCCTTCGCCGGGATGATCACGGCCACGCGCTGGCGCACGCGCGGTCCGGAGGGGGTGCGGCCGACGGCCTTCGCCGACGAGCCACCGGCCGGGGTCCCGGGCTCGTCACCTGCGGGGTCGGCGGGAACGGGGGGCATCACAGCGTCAGCCTATCGACGTGGGGCACCCTCGCCGCACGAGGACGGGCCTGTGTCCGGCGACGACACGGAACCCGCACGCGACGTCCACCAGGACGCCGTGCAGGCGGGGCTCGTCGGCCCCGCCCGGCGGCCGGGCGCCACCGTCCCCGGCGCGCGTGCGGCCCTCAGAACAGCGTGGCCGCGCGGCCCGCGTCGCCCTGCTCGAGGTCCAGCAGGGAGCGCTTGCGGTCGACGCCCGCGGCGAACCCCGTGAGCGTGCCGTCGGCGCCGATCACCCGGTGGCACGGCACGACGATCGCGATCCGGTTCGCGCCGTTGGCCGCACCGACCGCGCGCGACGACGTGCGCGGGTCCAGGCCCAGGTCGGCCGCGAGCGCACCGTACGTCGTCGTCGTGCCGTACGGGATGCGGCGCAGGCCCTCCCACACCAGGAGCTGGAACGCCGAGCCGGTGGGCCGCAGCGGCAGGTCGAACGTGCGCAGCGCACCCGCGAAGTACGCCTCGAGCTGGCGGGCCGCCTCGGCCAGCACCGGGTCGTCGTCGGGCACGACGCGCGTGCCGGGAGCGTCCCCGAACGGGTCGGGTGAGGCGTCGTCGGACCGGGTCATCCGCACGTGCGTCACCGCGCCGTCCGCGACCGCGACCGCGACCGGTCCGATCGGGGTGTCCAGCACCGCGTGGAGGCGTCGCGCGTGCGGGCCCTGCGTGTGCGGGCCCTGCGTGTGCAGGCGCTGCGTCGTCATGCCGTCCCCCTCGTCGTCGTCCAGCCTGCGCCCGACCACCGACACACCTGCGCATGACAGCGGTGCCCGGGCGTCGTCCTGCAGGCGCCCGGGCACCGTCGGATGTGAGGTCGTGGGTGTGCGACCGTTCAGCGCAGCGTGACCTGCCGGGCGACCAGACCCGCGCGGGCGCGACGCTCGTTCGCGTCGAGCGGCTCGGTGCTCTCGAGCGCGGCGGTGAAGCGCGGCAGGAACTCGGCGATCGGCCCCTCGAGCTCCTCGGCCTCCGTCCCGCGGGCCAGCTCCCACACGGGGACGACGAGGCCGCTCGACCGGAAGTAGCCGATGAACTTGCCGTCGGCGAAGCCCGACTCGCGCTTGGCGTGCAGGCGCGCGAGACCGTCCAGCACCACCTGCTCGTCGTGCGGCTGCGCCCAGCGCAGGAACTCCTTGGCGCCCATGCGGCACCAGTACGCCGACTCGACGCCCGCGACCGCGGCGGTGTCGATGATGCCCGCGTCGGCGTCCTCGATCGCGGCCTCGAGGTCGGACGTGCGCTCGACGTCGGGCGCGAGCCAGTACGAGAACGAGTCGTGCACGGTGACCTCGAACGGCACGGACAGGTCGAGCACGTCCTGCAGGCGCGGGCCGGGCTCGGGCAGGCCGGTCGTCTCGACCGCCGTGCCGGGCTCGACCTCGAGCGCCTCGAGCAGCGCGACCGCGAGGTCACGGCTCGCGTCACCCGAGCTGGACGCGGTCTGCAGCGCGAGCAGGATCACGCCGTCGGCGCGGTGCAGCGCGGGCCACGCCTGCGGCAGCACCGTGGTGACGAGCACGTCCTTCGCGCCGTACTCCTTGGTGGTGCGCGCCGTGGCCGTCGCCGCGGGCACGACCTCCTTGAGCGCGACCCAGTCGGGCTCACCGGGGAGCCCCTCGAACGGACGCAGCACGAACTCCACAGAACCCTTGGCCATGCGCGCGAGCCTACCGGCCCACCCCCTCCCCGCCCTCACCCACGCTCGCCCCCTCGGCACCCACCCGGCCGGGCCGCGACCGCCCCGCGCCCACCGGGTCGTTGCTCGCGGCGGGCGGTTCGTCGCCGCTGCATCGCTTCGTCGTCGCGCACCGACGAAGCGGCGCGCGAGCGACGAACTCGTCGGGAGCAGCGCGTGCGCGCGGCCCGGTGCGAGCGCGGCGCGGGGTCCGGCGCGGCGAGTGTGACGTGTCGGGGGCTCGGGCGGGGTGGGCACGAGGGCGCTCGGCGGGGAAGGATGTCGGCATGCACCCGCGCGCCGGAACTCCCGCACTTCCCGAGGACCTCATCGACGTCGACGCACTGGTCGGCGCCTACTACGACCGCGTCCCGGACCCGTCGGTCCCCGACGAGCAGGTCGTGTTCGGCACGAGCGGCCACCGCGGCTCGTCGCTGTCCACCGCGTTCAACGAGGCGCACATCGTCGCGATCACGCAGGCGATCGTCGAGTACCGCCGCAGCCAGGGCACCGACGGCCCGCTGTTCATCGGCCGGGACACGCACGGGCTGTCCGAGCCGGCGCAGCGCACGGCGATCGAGGTGCTCGTCGCGAACGGCGTGGAGGTGCACGTCGACGCGCGCGACTCGTTCACGCCCACGCCTGCGGTGTCGCTCGCGATCCTGCGGCACAACGGTGCCGGCACGTCCGAGGGCGTCCGCACGCACGGTCCGGGGCTCGCCGACGGCATCGTCGTGACCCCGTCGCACAACCCGCCCGCGGACGGCGGCTTCAAGTACAACCCGCCGCACGGCGGACCCGCGGGTGGGGAGGCGACCGGCCCGATCGCGGCGCGCGCGAACGAGCTGCTCGCCGACGGCTGGCGCCACGTGGCCCGCATCCCGTACGAGCGCGCGATCACGTCCGACCTGGTCAAGCGCCACGACTACCTCACGGCGTACGTCGACGACCTGACGAACGTCGTCGACCTGGAGGCGATCCGGACCGCGGGGGTGCGGATCGGCGCGGACCCGCTGGGCGGGGCGATGGCCGAGTACTGGGGCGTGATCGGCGAGCGGTACGGGCTGGACCTGACCGTCGTGAACCCGACCGTGGACCCGCGCTGGCCGTTCATGACGCTCGACTGGGACGGCAAGATCCGCATGGACTGCTCGTCGCCGCACGCGATGGCCTCGCTCGTGGCCCGCATGACCGCGGGCGACGGCCCCGCGCCGTACGACATCGCCACGGGCAACGACGCGGACTCCGACCGGCACGGGATCGTCACGCCCGACGGCGGGCTGCTCAACCCGAACCACTACCTCGCGGTGATGATCAGCTACCTGTTCGGCGGCGCGCGTCCGCAGTGGCCGACGAGCGCGGCGATCGGCAAGACGCTCGTGTCCTCCTCGCTGGTCGACCGGGTGGGCGCGCAGCTGGGCCGGACCGTGCTCGAGGTCCCGGTCGGCTTCAAGTGGTTCGTGCCCGGCCTGATCGACGGCTCGGTCGGGTTCGGTGGTGAGGAGTCCGCGGGCGCGAGCTTCCTGCGCAAGGACGGCACCGTGTGGACCACCGACAAGGACGGGCCGATCGCGTGCCTGCTCGCCTCGGAGATCCTCGCGACGACCGGCAAGTCGCCGTCGGAGCACCACCGGGCGCTCGTCGACGAGCTCGGCGAGTCCTGGTACGCGCGCATCGACGCGGCCGCGACCCGCGAGGAGAAGGCCAAGCTCGGCGCGCTGTCGCCCGAGCAGGTGACCGCGACGACGCTGGCCGGCGGCGCGATCACCGCCCGGCTGACGGCGGCGCCCGGCAACGGTGCGGCGATCGGTGGCCTCAAGGTCACGACCGACGACGCGTGGTTCGCGGCGCGGCCGTCGGGTACCGAGGACGTCTACAAGATCTACGCCGAGTCGTTCGTCTCGGCCGAGCACCTCGCGCAGGTGCAGGCGGAGGCGAAGGACGTGGTCGCGGCGGCCCTGGCCAACTGACCGCGCCCGCGGCGCACTCGGGTCAGGCCGCGGGGTCAGGCAGCGCGCTCGGGTCAGGCAGCGCGCTCGGTCAGGCCCGGACGCGCAGCAGGTCCTGGTAGTCCGGGTGCCGCGCGATCCACGCCTTCACGAACGGGCACAGGGCGACGACGTCCCGCCCCGACGCCCGCACCTGGTCCAGCGCGCCGCGCACCAGCTCGCTCCCGACACCGCGGCCCTCCGCCGCGGGCAGCACCTCCGTGTGCGTGAACACCACGGTGCTCCCCTGCGCGTCGTACGCCGCGATGCCCAGCAACGACCCGTCCGTGTCGTGCGCCTCGAACCGCTGCTCGTCGACGACCTCCACCACGTCCACCATCCGCACATCCTGGCCCGCCCGCCGCCTGCCCGCACCCGTGCCGGGCAGTGCGTGCGACCGAGCGGCGGACCGGGTGCGACGATGGGCGCGTGTTCCGGCCGTATCGCGATGTCCTGTCCCGGCCCGGTGCTCTCGCGTTCTCCGCCGCAGGCGTGGTCGCCCGGCTCCCGATCTCGATGGTCGGCATCGGGATCGTGCTGGCGGTCTCCTCGGTCTACGAGGCGTACGCGCTGGCGGGCCGGGTCTCCGCAGTCTTCGTGGTCGCCTCGGCGGTCACCGCACCGCTGATCTCCCGCGCCGTCGACCGGTACGGGCAGGCGCGCGTGATGTTCCCGGCGCTCGCGACGTGCGCCACGGGACTCGTCGCGCTGATCGTCGCGCTCGTCGCGGAGGCCCCCGAGCCGGTGCTGTACGTGACCGCGGTCGTCGCGGGCGTCAGCGGCCAGTTCGGCTCGCTCGTGCGCGCCCGCTGGTCGTACGTGCTCCAGGGCGACCCCGTCGCGCTGCACACCGCGTACTCGCTCGAGTCGGCGCTCGACGAGCTCGTGTTCATCATCGGCCCGGCCGCCGCGACGCTGCTCGCCACGAGCGTGACCCCCACCGCGGGCATCGTCGTGCCGCTCGTCGCGACGGCCGTCGGCGGGACGTGGTTCCTGCTGCAGCGCCGCACCGAGCCGCCGCCCACGCCGCACCACGAGACGGGCGGGCCGTCGATCCTCGCGGCGCCCGGCATGCTCCTCCTCGTCGGCGTCTTCCTCGCGATGGGCGCGATCTTCGGTGCGACCGACGTGGCGACCGTCGCGTTCGCCGAGGAGGAGGGCCGCAAGTCGGTGGCCGGGCTGATCCTCGCGGTGTTCGCCGCGGGGTCGCTGGTGTCCGGGCTGCTGTACGGCGCGCGTCGCTGGGTGCAGCCGCTGTGGGTGCGGTTCGGGATCGGCATGGTGCTGCTCGGCATCGGCGTCTCGTTCTTCTTCGTCGTGAACTCGCTGTGGGCGCTCGCCGCGGTCATGTTCGTCACCGGGTTCGCGATCGCGCCGACGCTCATCAACGGCAACGGCCTGGTGCAGGAGCTCGTCGCGCCGGGGCGTCTCACCGAGGGCCTCACGTGGGTGGGCACGTCGCTCGGCATCGGCGTGTCGATCGGTTCGTCCGTCGCGGGCGCGCGGATCGACGCGGACGGCTCGCACGCGGGCTTCCTCGTCGTCGTCATCGCCGGTGCGGTGGCCGTCGTCGGGACGCTCGCGTCGCTGCGGACGCTGCGTGCGAGCCACGAGGCCCGCCTGTCCGACGACCTCGCCCGCGTGGGTCACGTGTCCGAGGACGACGTCGACGAGGTCACCGACGCGCGTGCGGTCGAGGTGGACGGGCCTTCCGACCTGCGCTCCGACGCCTGAGCACGCCCTACGCTCACTCGCGTGACCGAGTCCCGCGCGCCCGACGCGACCGTGCCGCTCGACGCGCTGGCGACGCTCGTCGTACCGCTCGGCACACTCGCCGACGCCGTCCGGCTCGAGGGCGGCTACTTCGCGACCACGTACCGCGTCACGCTCGGCGACGGCACGCGCGTCGTCGTGAAGACCGCCCCGAGCGACTCCTCGCGGCTCATGACCTACGAGAAGGACCTGATCCGCACCGAGGCGCTCGTCTACGGGCTCGCGGCCGCGCACCCCGGCCTGCGGATGCCGCGCCTGCTGCACACCGACTTCACGCGCACGGTGCTGCCGGGTGACGTCGTCGTCGCGTCCTGGCTGGAGGGTGTCCCGCAGTCGGAGGCGGGGTTCGGGTCGTTCGACGACGACGCGCGTGCGGCCCGCGCCCGGCGCGACCTGGGCGCGCTGATCGGGCGGCTCGCGAACGTCACCGGAACCGTGTTCGGCTACCCGCAGTCCCCCGCGCTGCAGGCCGCGACGTGGCGCGCGGCATTCACCGCGATCGTCGAGGCGCTGCTCGCCGACGCCGCCGCATGGGACCTGGACGTGTCCGCGGACCGCGTGCGCGCCGCCCTCGCCGTGCACGGTCACCGGCTCGACGAGGTCGTCGTCCCGTCGCTCGTCCACTGCGACCTGTGGCCCGGGAACCTGTTCGTCGACCCCGCGACGGGCGAGGTCGTCGGCGTGATCGACCCCGAACGCGCCATGTGGGGCGAGCCGCTGGTGGACGTCGTCGGTGCCGACCCCATGTGGGACGGGCTCGAGCGCCCCGAGGACGCCGCGCTCGTCGGCTCGCTCGACGTCTCCTCGCCCGGCCCGGCGGCCCGGCTGCTGCTGTACCGGATGTGGCTCGGGCTCGTCATGACGGTCGAGGGCTCCCCGCGCGGCTACACGGGCGACTGGGCGCAGTGGTACCGCACGACGAGCCACGGCAACCTGCACCGTGCGCTCACGGCGCTCGAGGCGCTCGACCTGCTCGACGCCGGAGATCCCGCACGCGTCTAGCGTCACGGTGCCGGGCCGGGCAGGCTGGTCCTCATGACCGGTACGCCCGACGCACGCCTGCGCGAGCTGGCGCTGCTGCGCCGCGTGCGTGACCGGATCGACCGGGAGTACGCCCAGCCGCTCGACGTCGAGGCGCTCGCGCGCGGCGTGCACCTGTCCGCCGGGCACCTGAGCCGGCAGTTCCGGGCCGCGTACGGCGAGTCTCCGTACAGCTACCTCATGACGCGGCGCATCGAGCGCGCGATGACGCTGCTGCGGCGCGGCGACCTGTCGGTGACCGACGTGTGCTTCGCGGTCGGCTGCTCGTCGCTGGGCACGTTCAGCACGCGGTTCTCCGAGCTCGTCGGCATGTCACCGAGCGAGTACCGGCGGCGGTCCGCCGACGACGGTGCGGGCATCCCGAGCTGCGTCGCCAAGCAGGTGATGCGGCCCGTCCGGCAGTCGTCGCGCGCGCCGGACCCTGCGCCGCGCTCGTCGTCGCAGGGCTCCGGTCAAGAGGTCAGGAATCGAGAAGCGGCCGCCGCCCCGCGCTCCTAGCGTGGCGGTATGGACCTCATCATTCACACCACCTTCCTGCCGGCCGACGACCCCGACACCTCGCTGGCGTTCTACCGCGACGTCCTGGGCTTCGAGGTGCGCAACGATGTGGGCTACGGCCAGATGCGCTGGATCACGGTCGGCTCGCCGGACCAGCCGCAGACGTCGATCGTCCTGTCCCCGCCCGGGGCGGACCCGGGCCTGACCGACGACGAGCGCCGCACCATCGCCGAGATGATGGCCAAGGGCTCCTACGCGACGCTGGTGCTGGCCACGTCCGACGTGGACGGCACGTTCGAGAAGCTGGCCGGCGCAGGCGCCGAGGTGACCCAGGAGCCGATGGACCAGCCGTGGGGCGTGCGTGACTGCGCGTTCCGCGACCCGGCCGGCAACCACCTCCGCATCAACCAGCTCACCTGACCCGGGCACGGTCCCGGACCGGCGCCCCCGTTCGCGAAGTCGTCAGGCCCCGGTGAGGTCGTCAGCTGCGGCTGACGATCTCGCGTGGTGCTGACGACTTCACGGCTGCTACCAGCCGGAGGAGGAGTCGGGGAGCATGGGGGCGCACGTCGTGGCGCCCTTCGGGAGCGGTTCGAAGTGCCAGACCTCGTTGGCGTAGGTGCGGCACAGGCCGTAGTCGAGGCCGTGCTCGCCGAGCCACAGCGCGCCCTCGGTCGGGCCGACGTCGACCGCGAGCCCCTGCACGTGCGCGGAGCTCTCCGGCGGCAGCACCCAGCGGCTCGCCTCGCGCTTCGACCCGTACCGCTTGATCGCGTCGGCGACGAGCCCTTCCTGCTCCTGCGCGGTGCGCTTGCCCGACGTCACGCTCAGCACCACACCGTCCGCCTCAGCCGCCGCCTGCGCACGGGCCACTCGCCGCGCGAGCGTCGGGTCGAGGCCTGTCGCGACGAGCGCGTCGGAGATGGCCACGACGTGCGCGTCGTCGGTCCCGTCCTTGCCGGTCGAGCCGGGGGCGCCGTCCTGGCCGGCGGCTCCGGCCGCGCCGCCCGCACCGTCGGCTCCACCGGCGCAGCCCTCGTCGTCCGGTTCCGGGCACGTCAGCGCGTGAGCGTCCGCCCCCGCTCCGTGCTCGGGACCGACGGGTGCGCCGCCGGACACGGTCGTCGGGCCCCCCAGCCACCCGACGACCGCCTCCGACCGCGCCCCCGTGAGCCCGTACACCGCCCCTCCAGCGAGTACGAGCACGACGACGAGCGCCACGCGCCGCCCCCGATGCCGCCGCACGCCCTCCCGTGCGACGCCGTCCGCGAGCACTGCGTCCGCGAACGCTGCGTCCGCGCGAGCTCTCGGTGCGACCGGTCGACCGTCTGCGTCGGTGACCGGCGACCACGTCGAGCGCGCCGTCCGCGGAGCACGCGGCTCCGGGACGCCCCGGCCGCCGACGCTCCCGTCGACGACCGCCGTCGCGGTGGCGGGGCCCAGCGGTCGCCGGCTCCATGTGGCGTCGGTCGTACCGGACGCGTGGCTGGCGACGGCGCCTGCCGGGGCGTGCGCGGTGACGGCACGGGACCGCACGGAGCGGCCGCCCGCCTGCCTCGACCCGGCGCTCGTCGGCGCAGCGCTCAGGGGCACAGCGCTCGTCGGCCCGGTGCTGGTCGGCCCAGTGCTCGTCGTCATGGTGACGAGCCTCGCGGGACCGGGTGGACCCGGGCGTCGGGCTGGGGTCTGGTCGTGGCGGGTGCCGTGCCCGACCCTCGGTCGACGCGGTGCCCACCCTGCGGCGACCCCCGGCGGCCCGGGTCCACCCCAGGGTGGAGAGCGTGTCGTCCCGCAGGGCGTCGGCGCCGCGCCGCGGTCCGCGTAGCGTGGCGTCATGTCGCACGCTGATCCGGCCGCCGGCGCCGTGACCAGGCCGGACGGGTCGTCGTCCGGTGGTGCGACGCCCGACGACACCGCGACCGCGGCTCTCCGGCAGTGGGCGGCCGCGCCGCCGCCACGCCCGCGCGCCGCCCGGCCGGACGTGGCGCGGGACGTCTTCCGGGTGGGTCCGGCGGATCCCGACGACGGTGCGGCTCCAGCGGGTGTGGGCCCAGGGGGTGCGGACCCGACGGGCGTCGGCCCGACGACCACCCGCCCGGCACGTGCCGGGCGGGTCGCGGGTGCCGTGCTCCGGCAGGACGTCGTGGTCGCGCTGACCGTCGGCGCGGTGTGGGGCGGTGCGCTGCGCGTCGTCAGCTCGTGGGACTACTGGATGCCGCGGTCGATCGCGACCTGGTGGTGGGCCGGGCTGTGGTTGGTGGTGGCGATCGCGCTGCGCCGGGCCGCGCCGCGTGCAGGCTTCGTGCTCGTCATCGTCGGGTACGCGGTGACGTACACGCTCGTCGTCGACGGCGGCCGCATGCAGGCGCTCGTGCACGTGATCCCGGTGCTGGCCGCGACGTACGCCGTGACCAGGGCCGGCGCGCTGCCCGCGTGGGTCGCGGCGCCCGTCGGGGCGGTCACGGGCGTCGTGCTGCAGGCCGGGGTGGCCAACGCCGCGTGGGGTCTGAGCACGTTCGACTGGCACCCCGTGCTCGACCTGTCCTCGGCCGCGCAGCTCGTCGCGCTCGTCGTCGCTGCCGCGGTGATCGGGGCGATGGTGCACCGGCTCGCGCAGACGTCCGCGTCGCTCGCGGAACGCAACGCGCAGCTCGTCGCGCTGCAGGAGGTGCGCGCGCGGGAGGCGGTGCTCGACGAGCGCACGCGCATCGCGCGCGAGCTGCACGACGTGGTCGCGCACCACGTCTCGGCGATCGTCGTGCGCGCGCAGGCCGCCGACCGTGTCGCGGACGCCCAGCCCGACGCGCCGCGCGAGGCCGTGAGGTGGATCGCCCCGGCGGGCCGCGAGGCGCTGGACGCGATGCGGTCCGTGGTCCGCGTGCTGCGCACGGGCGACGACGAGTCCGCCCCCTACGCCCCGACCGCGGGCCTCGAGTCGCTGCCCGCGGTCGTCGGACGCGTCCGCGAGGCAGGCCTCGACGTGGACGCGAACCTGCCCGCTCCCTTGCCGGCGTGCGCGCCCGCGGTGGGGATCGCCGTGGTGCGGGTCGCGCAGGAGGCGCTGACGAACGTGCTCGTGCACTCGGCGACGACGACCGCATCGCTCACGCTGACCGCGGGGGCCGGCACGCTGCAGCTCGTCGTGCAGGACCCGGGCCCACCCCGGCCCCGCGACACCGGCGGCGGCAGCGGCCTGCTCCACATGCGCGAACGCGCCGCCGCGGCCGGCGGCACCGTGACCGCAGGACCCCGGCTGGGAGGCGGCTGGGTCGTCCACCTCACGCTTCCCCTGGAGGGCGCACGTGCCTGACCTGACCCGCGTGGTCGTCGTCGACGACCAGCCCACGATCCGCCTGGGCCTGCGGATGATCCTCGACCACGAGCCGGACGTCGAGGTCGTCGGCGAGGCCGGCGACGGCGCCGCCGCACTCGACGTCGTGCGGGCCACGCGGCCCGACGTGGTGCTGCTCGACGTGCGCATGCCCGGGATGGACGGCGTCGAGGCCACGCGCCAGATCCGCGCCGACCCGCTGCTGGATGACGTGCGCGTCGTCGTGCTGACCACGTTCGACGACGAGGAGTACGTGACCGGTGCGCTGCGCGCCGGGGCGGACGCGTTCCTGCTCAAGGACACCGAGCCCGCGACGCTCGTCGCGACCGTGCGCCGCGTGCGCGCCGGCGAGCAGGTCCTCGACCCGAAGGTCACCGGCGTCGTCGTCGGTCAGTGGCGCGCGTGGGCCGCCGGCCGCAGCGCACCTGAGCCCTCTGCCGGAA
>NZ_BJUA01000015.1 GCF_007989825.1 Cellulomonas persica
TACCAGGCCACCGAGCGCGCCAACGCCGCCCGCTGGTGACCACCCACCGGGCCGTGGCGGACCACCGCCACGGCCCGGTCAGCACGTCAGCCGTGGCGGACCGCCGGCACGGTTCGCTCAGCACCGCACCACCGCACCCGCACGTCGCCCCGCCCGTCGGGCCGGCAGGACGGGCGGCGATCGCGGGTGAGCACATCGCGACATCGAGCACTGCGACATCGAGCACTACGGGGGGACCGTGGCCGGCAGCCTGCGGATCGAGGATCTGGACGTCCTGAAGCAGCA
Source organism: Cellulomonas persica (assembly GCF_007989825.1). Taxonomy (GTDB): domain Bacteria; phylum Actinomycetota; class Actinomycetes; order Actinomycetales; family Cellulomonadaceae; genus Cellulomonas; species Cellulomonas persica. The sequence goes on from NZ_BJUA01000015.1 coordinate 286, forward strand.
GGTCAGCGCACTGCTGACCCAGTTCGACGAGGTCGAGGCTGCGACCACCAAGACGACCCGCGTGCGCGTCAACCAGGACAGCTCGACCTGGTCGCCGTTCCCCGCCGCCACGCAGTTCGCGGCGGTCTACCGCGCTCAGATCGCCAAGATCGAGAACGACCTGCGCACCATCCGCACCGAGCTGGAGAACATGCGCACCGCGCTCGACAAGGGAGCGGCGGACCTCGAGGCCACGGAGGCCGAGGTCGCGGCGATCTTCAGCCGGCTCAACACCATCGCCGAGGAGGGCGCACCCGCGCCGACCCCGGGCCCGTACCTGCCCGGCCGTCCCCCGATGCCCACGGACGGCAACCGGGTGGCCTGGTGAACCGACTGCGAGCCGCGGCCTGCGGACTCGGTGCGGGACTGCTCCTGGTCGCGGTGCCCGTGCAGGCCACCGCGACCACCTCCACCGACCCCGACGACGGTCTGTGGTACTTCACGAAGACCCAGACGGCCGAGCGGCACGAGACGACGACGGGCAAGGGCGTCCAGATCGCGGTCATCGACACGGCGATCAACCCGGACGTCCCGGAGCTGCAGGGCGTCGATCTCCACGTGCGCGAACCGTCGTACTGCGCGGCGCAGGCCGGGGGCACGGCGATGCCCGCGGCGGCCGACGACCCCGCGGCCGCGCACGGCACGGGCATGGTCTCCCTGATCGTCGGCAACGGGAAGGGCATCGGCGGCGAGCGAGGCCTGCTCGGGATCGCCCCCGACGCCGAGGTCCACTTCTACGCGAACATGACGCTGCCCGCGGATGCCGACGTGCGATGCCCCCAGACCGCCTACGACCCGGACGCGGGCGTGGACACCGGCTGGTTCGCGCGGGCGATCGACCAGGCGGTGGCCGACGGCGCCGACATCATCTCGATCTCGCTGGGTGTCTCATTGCCCCTCGACGCACCCGCGGTCGCGCGTGCGCTGCACGCCGGCGTCGTGATCGTGGCCGCGGAACCCGACGACGACACCGGGTACCCCGCGCGGCTCAACGGCGTCGTCGGGGTGGACTCGATCGGCCCGGACGGTCAGGTGTGGCAGGGCGCCGGCGGCGGCAAGGTCGTCGCGCCCGGCGAGCAGATCCGCGCCTTCACCGAGGAGTTCGACGGCTACCACCTCACGAACGGCTCCTCGAGCGCGACCGCGTACACGGCTGGTGCGCTGGCCCTGGTCTGGTCCGCCTACCCCGACGCCACCGCCAACCAGATCCTGCAGACGCTCGTGCGCAACACCGACGGTGAGGACCACGAGCTGTACTTCGACGAGAAGTACGGCTACGGCGTGGTGAACGTCCGGCACATGCTCGAGCACGACCCGACGACGTACCCCGACGAGAACCCGCTGCTCTCCGACGACCCCGACGCCGTCCCGAGCATCGCCGAGATCGCCGACCCCACGCCGCTCGCGGCGGCGACGCCCAGCGAAGCTCCCACAGCCGCCCCGAGCGGCGAGCCGACCAGCGCGACGAGCGAGCAGCCCACGCCCGGCGACGACGCCACCGCGGACGACTCCGACTCCACCGTCCCGCTGCTCGTCGGTGCCGCCGCGATCGTCGCGGCGCTCGTCGCGGTCGTCGGGCTCGCGGTGCGCCGAGCCCGCTCGACGCGCGGCGGAGCAGACGGGGCAGACGCCGCACCACCCACGCACCGACCCGGCCAGGATCCACGACCAGGGGGACAGTGACATGACCGACACCCAGGCGGCCGAGCTCGCCAAGACGCTGCAGGCCGACGTCAGCGCCGCGCTCGCCGACGCGGCGGACCTCGAGGCGCTGCAGGAGCCCCTGCAGGCGGTGAGCACGACGCTGAAGCGCATGTCGAGCGACCTCGGGCTCGAGGGTCTGTCCGGTGACGCGGCCAAGGAGAGCCTCGCGAAGGTCGCGAAGGCGATGCTCGGCCGCGTCGACGCGCTCGTCGGGATCGCCGGCATCGCCAAGGAGGCGGCGACGACGATCGCTGCCGCGCAATCGGCCTACCACGACCTCCCCCGCGGGTACCTGACCTACACCGAGCGCCAGCGCCTGATCGAGGCCGGCTCGACCACGGGTCTGCCGTACATCGAGGCCGGGCTCGCCGCTGCACGCGAGGACGCCGCCGCGACGGCCGTCGCGGCCGCGGCGACCACGCTCGGGGAGCTCACCAAGCAACTCCCCGAGGCCGCGGACCACTACCGCGAGGACACGCCAGGGGGCAGCTCGCCGGGCAGCGGTCCCGGGTCCCGCACTCCGTCCCCGTACGTCCCGCCGGGCACGCGACCGCCGTCGTCGTACGTGCCGGGGACCCCGCCACCCTCCGGTGGAGAGGACGACCCGCGGAACCCCGGCGACCGCGACCCGTACGACCCCGGACCGGTCACCCCGCAGCCGCCACCCCCGGGCGACGACGGCCGGACCCCTCCTGGTGAGGACCCGGACGTCCCCGGACCCGACGACCCGCGGTGGCCCGGCCCCGGTGACGACGACGACACGCACGGCGACGACCGGCCCGGCGACGGCACGGTGTACGGGCCGAACCCGGTCACCGGCGGCCCCGTCGGCGGTGGCGGCGGTGGCGGGACCGGGGGGAGCCCCTCGCTGGGCTCGCACCCCGGTCTGGGCAGCTCCACCTCCGGACCCGGTGGCGGCGGTGCGGGTGGCGCCGCTGGCGGTGCGCTCGCGGGCGGCGTCGCCGTCGGTGGCACGGCGCTCGGGGCCTTCGGTGCCGCGCGGTTCGGCGGCGGTGGCACGGCCGGTCTCGGTGGTGCCGCCGCGGGCCAGCTGGGTGGCGCCGTGCTCGGGGGGTCGACGGGTGCGGCCGGGGCGGCGGCCGGCGGCGCCCGTGGTGCGGTGACCGGTGGCCGCGGAGCGCCCGCAGGCATGATGGGTGGCGCGATGGGCGGTGCCGGGGGTGCCGGCAAGGACGCCAAGCGTCGCGCCGGCTCGCTCGGCTACCTCGCGCCCGAGCTCGAGGACGAGGAGGCGCCCACAGCACGCGCGACGGGTCTCAACCGCGGCTCGCGCGCCGACGCGCCCAAGGTCGCGGTCGACGCCGCGGAGGACGACGAGACCTGGTGACCTCCGCACGCGCCTGAACGACACGCCCACGGGGCGGCACCCGCACGGTGCCGCCCCGTTCGCGTCGGGACAGCAGTTGCGGTCTCGACGAGGCGCGCGCCGGTACGCCCGAGGCGACCGGGACACCGGTCGGTGCGGCGCGTCGGCCGCATGGCGCGTCAGCCGAGCTGCTCGACGAGCACCGTGCGGTCTCCGAGGCGGATCGTCGAGCCGCTGGGCACGTACGTCGGCCGCTCGGGCTCGACGACCACGCTCTGCCCCGACGGCAGCACGGTGACCGTGCCGTTCCCCGAGCCGGCGTCGGCCACCCAGAACCCGCGCGCGTCGATGCCGAACCGCGCGTGCGTGCGTGACAACGACCGCTGCGGGTCGTCGATCGTCACGACGTGGTCGCAGCGCTCGCCGTCCCGGGGACGTGGCGCACGGCCCATGACGCCCGGACCGCTCACGCTCATCGCCTCGCCCGTGTCGAGCGTCAGCACGAACGTGCGTGGCCGGGTGACGGCCTGCGGCACCGGCGGGTGCGGCGGCGTCGAGGCGAACCCCGGCACCGGTCCACCCGAGAGCGACCCGGCGGCCCCACCGCCGTACGGTGTCGCACCCGGCGTCGGCACGGCGCCCTGCCCGGCGACGCCGGTCAGGACGGGCGCGGCGCTCGGCACGGCTGCGCCGACCGGCACCGGAGCGCCGACCGGGACGGAGGCAGCGCCACGCACCGTCGGGTCCGTCTGAAGACCGGCCCGAGCCCCTGCCTGCACGGCCGCCCCGTGCGCGGCCAGGCCCGCGCCGGACGTGTCACGAGGCCCGCGGACGTCCACGACGACCGCGCGGCCCGCCTTGTCGTGCCAGCCCTGACGCAGCGGACCGCGGTCCGCCCCGACGGACCCCACGACGACCCACTGCCCGACCCCGGCCACGAGGTGGCCTCCCAGGAGCACGAGCGCGCGCGAGACCGACCGGGCGAGCCCGGGCGCGTACGGCGACTCCTCACGCGCGGCTCGCAGCCCGAGCAGGAGGTTGCCGACCGTGCGGCCCGTGCGCGCCTCCCAGACGACCAGGCCGATCGCGAGCTCGGCGGCGACGAGCGCGGCGAGCACGGCGTTGCGTGTCGCGGCGACGACGGCCGCGGCGGCCAGGGCCACGGCGAGGGTGTCGAGCGCGAACGCACCGAGTCGCGCTCCGACGCGGGCGGTCCGCACGCCGTCGAACGCCGCACCGAGCGCACCGGGGGCGCCGGACGCGCCGGCGGCGCCGGGCTGGGCCGACGGACGGCCCGGGGCCGCCACGGCACGCGACCGGGTCTGGGGGCGCGGGGCCCGCCGGGACCGGCCGCCGCCTGCGCCGCCCCGCGCGGAGGTCCGGCGCGTCGGCGGCTGCGCCTCGACGACGATCATCGGCGCCGCGGGCGCACCGCAGCCGGTGCAGAACCGCGCCCCCTCGCGCAGCGGTCGACCGCATGCCCCGCACGTCAGCTCACTCATCAGCCCACCATTCCTCGCAGCACGCCGACCAGGCCGGACGCGACGACCGACGCGGGCAGCGCCAGCACGACGGCCAGCCCCTCGATCCCGTCGGCGAACCGGGACGCCACCACCGAGTGCCACCCGCGCGCGAGCGCTGCGGCGACGGCCGCGACCAGGGCGCCGAGCACGAGCGCGCCGACCGCGGCGACCACGCGCCAGGCGGGCGGCACGGCGAGGCCCGCCTCGAGCAGCACGAGCCCGGCCGCGAGCCGCGGCAGCCACCGGCCCGCGATGCCGCGTGACGCGCGCGGCACGAGCACGAACGCCAGGACGACGCACACGAGCAGCACGACCGCGCCCCACCGGTCGACCGACCCGCGCTCGGGTGCCGCCAGGACACCCGGGGCGAGGAGCACGGTCGTCGCGCACGCCAGCGCCACCGCCGTCGTGACGCGACGTTCCGCGCCGTCGACGGTCCGCGCGACGAGCCGTGCGCTCACCCGGCCGAGCGCACGGGGCCGCGGCGAGCGCACCGACTCGGCCGTGCGCGCGACCTGCGAGACGTCGACGAGCTGCTCGTCGGGGATCGCGAGGGCCACGCGCGGCGCAGCGCGCAGCACGAGAGGAGCGAGTCCGACGAGCAGCGCGGGGCCGACCTGCTGCGGCAGGTCGAGCAGGAGCGTGCCGGACTGCACGGAAGCGGCGACGACGAGCGCGCCGAGCACCACGACGGCCTCGTCGTCCCCGGCCCGCAGCGCCCGCGTGACGACCGCGCGGAGCCCGGCGACGACGGTCGCGCAGACGAGGGCGACGACGACCGCGAGCCGACGCTGCTCGGAGGTCTCCGGCAGCGTCGCCCACGCCCCCGCCGCCGCGGCGAGCACCGGTGCGGCGAGCGTCGCGACGACCGCGGCCACTCCCGCGGTCCCCCGGCCGGTGCGGCCGGTCCCGGCGACGACGAGCGCGAGGAGCGCGAGCACGCTCGTCGTCCCGGTGGAGGCTGCCGCGGGAAGGTCCGCCACGGGCCCCGCCATCGCCATCAGCAGCAGGACCGCACCGAGCGCTCCCGCGAGCGCGAGGAGGCCCGCCTGAGGCCGAGGACGACGCGCGAGCACCTCAGGGTCGACCTCGCGACGGCCGCGCGGTCGCGGCGCGGGCCGGACGACGTGCAGCGCGGCACCGTCCTCGACGAGCGCGCCCACCGCCGCCCGCACGTCCATCGGCCGGCCGGCCGAGTCCAGGACGAGCGTGCCGGGGACGTCGAGCGGCACGAGCGCGGCGCGCAGCGCGTCGGCCAGGACGACGTCGCGGCGCAGGGCGACGTGGCGCTGCTCGGTACCGACCGCGACGACGAGCCGCACGTGTGCCTGGGACGCGGTGGTCGCGGGCGCGGCGGATGCCGTCACGACCACCTCCCCTGGTGTGCTGCCTGGTACGGACCTCGTCGGACGGTGGGCGACCGGGGCGCCACCGCCCACATGCTACGGGTCCGGATCGCCCGGCTTGCCGGTAGCGTTGCGCCGTCTGTCGAACACCGGCACCCGCCGGGCAGCAGGGAGTCCCATGTCGATCGTCGCCGACCGGAACGTGCAGGCCGGCCCTCCGCCCGTCCCGACGGGCCAGGTCGTGATGCAGCCGCCGCCCGAGATCCAGCCGTCCGACGGCGTGAGCGGCGTCCTGTCGAACCTCGTGCCGATGCTCGGGTCCGTCGGGTCGATCGTGTTCATCGCGATGTCCCAGCCCGGTGGGCGCGGGATGATCGCAGGCGGCATGTTCCTCGTCGCCTCGCTCGGGTTCGTGGCGGTCAACGGCTGGCGCCAGCGCGCCCAGCACCAGGCGACGGTCGTCGGCGCGCGACGCGAGTACCTGGCCTACCTCGCTGACCTGCGCCGCACGGTCCGGCAGGCCGCCCGCGCGCAGCGGCGTGCGGCGCAGTGGTACGCGCCCGAGCCGGGCGCGCTGCCGGCGGTCGCCGAGGAGCGCACGCGCGCGTGGGAGCGCACGCCCGACCACCCCGAGTTCCTGCGGGCTCGCCTCGGCACGGGCGCGCAGCAGCTCTCGCTGCGCCTCGAGGCACCGCAGACCCCGCCCCTCGCGCAGCTCGACCCGGTCGCCGCCTCGGCCGCGCACCGGTTCCTGGTGACGCACCGCGTGCAGCAGGACATCCCACTGTCGGTCGACGTGCGCAGCGCGGCGCGCATCGAGGTCGCGGGCGCCGAGCAGGAGGCCCGGGCGCTCGCGCGCGCGGTCGTCGCCCAGCTCGCGACGTTCCACTCCCCCGAGCGGCTGCAGATCGCCGTGCTCGCGAGCGAGCGCGCGATGCCGGCGTGGGACTGGGTCAAGTGGCTGCCGCACGCGCACTCGACGCGCGAGCGCGACGCGGTGGGCCCCGCCCGCATGATCGGCACGACCCTCGCCGAGATCGAGGGGCTGCTCCCCGAGGGCCTCGCCGACCGGCCGCGCTTCGGCCCCGCGGCGCCCGGCTCGACACCCACGCCGCACGTCCTCGTCGTCGTCGACGGCGGGCACGTGCCGGTCGGCAACGGCATCCTCACGTCCGACGGCGTGCTCGGCATCACCGTGCTCGAGCTGCCCGAGCACTGGGAGGACCTCGAGGACCCGAACGTCCTGCGCTTCCTGCTGGGCGCCGCGCTGCCCGACGGCGGCGTGCCCGTCGAGGTGCTGCGCGTCGGGCTCGAGCCGACGCGCCTCAAGGGCGACCAGCTCTCCGTCCCCGAGGCGGAGGCGACCGCGCGCCGCCTGCTGCCGCTGTTCGTCGACGCCGGGCCGCAGCGCACCGACGGCCAGGTCTCCGCCGAGCTCGTCGACCTGCTCGGACTGGGCGACGTGCGCGACCTCGACCTCGCACGCGCGTGGCGACCCCGCCTGCCGCGCGACCGCCTCCGCGTCCCGATCGGCCTGACGCCGCAGGGCCAGCCCGTCGCGCTCGACATCAAGGAGTCCGCGCAGCAGGGCATGGGCCCGCACGGCCTCATCATCGGCGCGACCGGGTCCGGCAAGTCCGAGGTGCTCCGCACGCTCGTGCTGGCGCTCGCGCTCACGCACTCCTCCGAGGACCTCAACTTCGTCCTCGTCGACTTCAAGGGCGGTGCGACGTTCGCGGGCATGGCGGACATGCCGCACGTCTCCGCGATCATCACCAACCTCGGCGAGGAGCTCACGCTCGTCGACCGCATGCAGGACGCGCTGCAGGGCGAGATGGTGCGCCGCCAGGAGCTCCTGCGCGCCGCGGGCAACTTCGCGAACGTCGCGGACTACGAGAAGGCCCGGCGCACCGACCGGCCCGACCTGCAGCCGCTGCCCGCGCTGCTCATCGTGTGCGACGAGTTCTCCGAGCTGCTGTCCGCCAAGCCCGAGTTCGTCGACCTCTTCGTCGCGATCGGGCGGCTCGGCCGCTCGCTCCAGATGCACCTGCTGCTGTCCAGCCAGCGCCTCGAGGAGGGGCGTCTGCGGGGCCTGGAGTCGCACCTGTCGTACCGGATCGGTCTGCGCACGTTCTCCGCGGCCGAGTCCCGCACGGTCCTCGGCGTGCCCGACGCCTACGAGCTGCCGCCGGTCCCGGGCGTCGGCTTCCTCAAGCCCGACCCGACGACGATGATCCAGTTCCGCGCCTCCTACGTGTCCGGGCCGCCGCCCGCGCGACGACGCACCGCGGTCGGTGGCGTGGGGCCCGTCGCCACCGGACGCGCGCGCCTCGAGTCGTTCACGGCCGCGCCCGTGCTGTCGGCCACACCCGCGCGCGACGAGCCCGACGAGCCGTTCGAGGACGACCAGGAGAAGCGCGCGACGTTCGACATCGCGGTCTCGCTCATGGCCGGCCGCGGTCCCGCCGCGCACCAGGTCTGGCTGCCGCCGCTCGTCGTGCCCGAGACCTACGACCGGCTCATGCCGGACCTCACGGTCGACCCCGCGCTCGGCCTGGTGTCGCCGGGCTGGCGCGCGGCCGGGCCGCTGACCTTCCCGCTCGGGATCGTCGACCGGCCGCTCGAGCAGCGTCGCGAGAACCTCACCGTGTCGCTCGCGGGCGCCGGCGGGCACATGGCCGTCGTCGGCGGTCCGCGCTCGGGCAAGAGCACCGCGCTGCGGTCCGTCGTGACCGGCCTGGCGCTCACCCACACCCCGCTCGAGGTGCAGTTCTACGTGCTGGACTTCGGCGGCGGCACATTCACGCCGATCGGCGGCCTGCCGCACGTCGCGGGCATCGGCACACGCGCCGAGCCCGACGTGGTGCGCCGGATCGTCGCCGAGGTCGAGGGCATCGTCGACGCGCGTGAACGGTACTTCCGCGCGCACGGGATCGACTCGATCGAGACGTACCGCCAGCGCCGCGCGGCGGGGCAGGTCGACGACGGGTACGGCGACGTCTTCCTCCTCGTCGACGGCTGGTCGACCGTGCGCGCCGAGTTCGACGAGCTCGAGCCGCGCCTGCAGGCGCTCGCCGGGCGTGGCCTGACGTTCGGCATGCACCTGCTGGCCGCCGCGAGCCGCTGGATGGACTTCCGCACGCAGGTCAAGGACCTGTTCGGCACGCGACTCGAGCTGCGCCTCGGTGACCCGACGGACTCCGAGCTCGACCGCAAGGTCGCCGCCGCGGTGCCGCGCGACCGTCCCGGGCGCGGCATGGTCGTCTCCAAGCACCACGTCCTGACCGCGCTGCCGCGCGTCGACGGCGACGGCTCGGCCGACACCCTCGGCGCCGGCGTGCAGCACCTCGTGCAGTCCGTCGCGCAGTCGTGGCACGGCGCGCCCCCGCCCAAGTTGCGCCTGCTCCCCGAGCAGGTCGCGCTCGACGAGCTGCGCGCCCGCGCGCCCCGCGCCCCCGGGCTCTTGCTCGGCATCGACGAGGCCGCGCTCGCGCCCGTGGTGCTCGACGTGCGCGAGGAGCACCACCTGTACGCGTTCGGCGACTCCGGCGCGGGCAAGTCCGGGCTGCTGCGGCTCGTCGCCCGCGAGATCCAGCGCCTGCACACCGCGCAGGAGGCGCAGATCATCGCGGTGGACTTCCGCCGCGCGCTGCTGGGCGAGATCCCCGACGAGTACCTGACGAGCTACCTGACGACGCACGAGCAGGCCGGTGCCGAGATCTCCGAGCTCGCCGCGTACCTGCGTGGGCGGCTCCCCGGCCCCGACGTCACACCCGAGCAGCTCCGCGCCCGCTCGTGGTGGTCGGGCGCCGAGGTGTACGTGCTCGTCGACGACTACGACCTCGTCGCGACGTCGGCGGGCAACCCGCTCGCGGCGCTGGTGCCGTTGCTCGCGCAGGCCAGCGACGTCGGGCTGCACCTGGTCCTGACGCGACGCACGGGTGGCGCCTCGCGCGCGCTGTTCGACCCCGTCGTGCAGGCGCTGCGCGACCTCGCCGCGCCCGGCATCGTGATGTCGGGCAGCCCCGACGAGGGTGCGCTCGTCGGCTCGGCGCGGCCCGTCGCGTCCGTGCCGGGGCGCGCTCAGCTCGTGACGCGCGACGCGGGCCTGCAGGTCGTCCAGCTCGCCTGGACGCCCTCCACGACCTGACCCGCCGCCACCGGCCCGGCGGGTCCGGCGACGGTCGGGCGCCAGTCCGACGCCGGTTCGTCGGTCCGGCGTCGGAGGTCGGTCCGGCGTCGGTTCGTCGGTCCGGCATCGGTTCGTCGGTCCGACGCCGGGTCGTCGGCTCGCGGCGACGAAACGACGCCGGGACGACGAACAGCCGCGCGGAGGCGACGAACGGGTACTTGCGGGTGGCTGACCCGTCACCGTTCAGGAGGGCAGCGGGCCTCGGTGGTGGCGGTGGTCAGCGGCTCTCGACGTGGACGGTGCGCTCGCCGAGGCGCAGCGACCAGCCGACCGTGACGACCGCACGCATCCCGGCGGGCAGCGCGGCGGCGGCGCCGTCCGGGCGCACGACGACGGTGCCGTTGGTCGAGCCGCGGTCCACGACCCAGAGCTCGCCGGGTGCGGCCAGGCCGAACGCGAGGTGCGTCTTCGACAGCGAGCGTGCGGGGTCGTCGATCGAGACCTTGTGCTCGGCGTCGCCCTGCGGGTCGCGGCCGACGAGGCCGTCGCCGACGACGTCGACGCGCTCACCGGTGTCGAACGCGAGCCGCAGGCCCTGCGGGACCGGCGCGATCCCGGTCGCGGGCGTGCGCAGCCGCGTCAGCTCGATCTCGTCGAGCTCCTCGACCCCCCACCGCACGGACGTGACGTCGGGCGTGGCGGCCGGGCGCGGGTCGTCGGCGCGGTGCCGGTCGGTCGCGGTCGGGGGCGCGGAGACCGGGTCCGCGAGCGGGTGGACGGCGGGCTGCGGGAGGACCGCCTGCGCGCCGGTGGCCGGGTGGTGACCCTCGGGCCCGCTGACGCCAGCACCCTGCTCGTCGCGCGACGCCCCGGCCGGGGAGCCGATGACCTGCTCGTGCCCCGACGGAGGGGTGTCGCCGAGGGTCCGTACCGAGAGCGTGTCGCCCGCGAGCGGCTCGGACGTGCCCGTGGACGGGGTCGTCGGGGTCTGCGGACCCGACGATCCCGGGAAGCCCGTGATGAGCGGCCCGGACGCCTGCTGCGACGGACGACCCGTCCCTACCCCGGGAGGCAGCGGGACGAGCCCGATGGTGGGCGGGACGTCGATCTCCGGCGTGCCGGGGGTCGTCGCGCCGGGTGTGCTCGCGGTCGCTGCACTCGTCGTCGGGAGCGGTGCGGCGTGCGTCGGGGCGGCGGAGTCGGACCCGGCGGAGGCCGCCGCGGGTGTGCCGGGGCTCGTCGCCCCTTCCCCGGCCGGTGCCGCCGGAGGCTCCGGGGCGGTCGGCGCGGCCGGCACGACGCCGGGCCCGGCCGCCGCGGGGACCGGAGACGGCGCCGACGACGGCGGCGGGGGCGGCGGCGGCGGGACCGGCCCGACCGCACGCGCGACGGCCTGGTCCCATGCCCGCGACGGGTCCTCGGCGCGCGCGACACCCGTCGCGCTCGCCAGCAGGACGATCGTGCCGGCCGCCTTGTCGTGCCAGCCGCGTTGCGCGGGCGACTTGTCGAAGACGCCGGACGACACGACGAGCCACTCGCCGACGAAGCACACGACGTAGCCCAGGCTGACGACGAGCTGCCGCAGCAGGATGCGCAGCAGGCCGGCGGGGCGACCGGTCTGCGCCGAGACGGTCCGGATGCCCAGGAGCGCGCCGCCGAGCGTCGCGCCCGTGATCGACTCGCTGATCCACAGCGCGATGCCGCCGAGGCCGACGAGCACCGACGGGACGAACGACGACGCGACCGACGAGGGGCTCACCTCGGGCTCGCCCGACGTGGCGAGCATGATCACGACGCCGATACCCCCCAGGAGCATGAGCCCCGCGGCGTCGATCGCGAACGCGGCGACCCGGCGCCCCACCGGCGCGACGCTGCCAGGCACGACGGGGAAGGTCTCGCCGACCCGGACGGCCGACCGCGTGCCCGGCTCGCCCGGCGCACGGGAGGCGGGCGCCGGGGGCCCCGCAGCACCGGCCGCAGCAGGGGCGGGCCCGGCGGGCGCCGGACGAGCGAGACCGGACGCAGCGGCCGGCGGCGCAGCGCTGGTCGGTGCAGCGCTGGTCGGCGCAGCGCTCGTCGGGCCGGTGCCCGGCGGCGCCGCGGCCGGGGGCGGCGGGTACGCGCCCGAGGCACTGGCCGGGGGCGGCGGGTACGCATCGGCATCACCCGCCGGGGGCGGCGGGTACGCAGCGGCTGCGCCGGCCGGGGGCGGCGGGTAGGTACCCGGCGACACGGGTGCCGCGTGCGGGCCGGGGGCCGGCTGCGTCGTGGCGTACGGGCCGGGCGCTGGCGCGACGGGGCCCGACGACGGGACGGGCGGCAGCGGCGTGTACGGCGCGGCCGCGTGCGGGTAGGGCACGACGGGTGCGGGCGGCACCGCCGTGACGCGCGCACCGCACTCGGCGCAGAACATCGCACCGCTGTCGAGCTCGGCACCGCACGTGCTGCACTTCTGGGCGCTCACCGTGTCCCCTTCTCGTCAGGCGGGGTCAGGCATCGCGTCCCGCCGCGAGCATCGTGCCAGAGATGTCCGCTCAGGCCGATGGGCGTTCACACGTCCAGGTGGTGCGGCGCTCCTCGGCCGCGACCGAGGGCGGCGGCGGAGTCAGGACGCGCGGTCGACGAGGGCGTCGGCGAACGAGACCAGCGCGGACTTCACCGGGCCCTCGGGCAGCGGGTCGAGCACGCGCACGGCGTCCATCGCGAGCGCGACGGCCCGCTCACGCGTCAGGGCGACGACGCGGTGCTCACGCAGCGCGGCGACGGCCGTCAGCAGAGCGGCGTCGTCGGTCAGGTCGCCGTCGAGCAGCGCGAGGACCGCGCGGTCCTCGTCGGTCGCGTCCGGGCTCGCACACAGCTCGCGCAGGAGCAGCACGGGCATGGTGGGCACGCGCTCGCGCAGGTCGGTGCCGGGGGTCTTGCCCGTCAGCGAGCCGTCGGCGGTCAGGTCGATCACGTCGTCGGCGAGCTGGAACGCGACGCCGATGCGCTCGCCGAACTCCGTCACGGTGCTCACGACGGCCGGCGGGCACCCGGCGAACATCGCGCCGAGGCGTGCCGAGGTCGCGAGCAGCGAGGCGGTCTTGTCGGCGAGCACCTGCAGGTAGTGCGCGACGGGGTCGTCGCCCTCGCGCGGGCCGACGGTCTCGTGCAGCTGGCCGAGGCACAGCCGCTCGAACGTGCGCGCCTGGATCCGCACGGCCTCGGGGCCGAGCCCCGCGACGGTCGTGGACGCGCGCGCGAACAGCAGGTCGCCGGTGAGGATCGCCACCGAGTTGCCCCACACCTCGTGCGCGGAGGGCGCGCCGCGGCGCAGCGGGGCGGAGTCCATGACGTCGTCGTGGTAGAGCGTCGCCAGGTGCGTGAGCTCGACGACGACGGCCGCGTCGACGACCTCACGCCGCGCACCGTCACCGAGCTCGGCCACGAGCAGGGTCAGCAGCGGGCGCAGGCGCTTGCCGCCCGCGTTGACGAGGTGCCGTGAGGCGTCGTCGGCCAGCGCGTCGGCGTGCGCGACCGTGTCCCGCAGCGCCTCCTCCACGAGGGCGAGGCGGGCGGTCAGGCGATCAGCGAGGGCCGGGTCGGCCAGCGGGATGGCCGCGGTCGAAGTCACGGGTCGAACCTATCCCGCCCGGACGCCTGCCTCCGCATCGCGGACGCAGGCGCCGGGGCGATCCGGACATCCCGACGGGTCGTGCCGATCAGGGCAGGAACCGCGCGACGTCGGAGATGAGGTCGAGCACGGGTGTCGGGAAGACGCCGAGCACGACGGTGACGAGCGCGCAGACCCCGATCGCCACCGCGGCGAGGCCCTCCGACGGCACGACCGTGGTGGTCGTCGTCGGGGCGGACGGCTCGACGAGGGTCGCGACGGCGGTCGTGCCGCCCTCGGTCGCGAGCGCGACGTCGGTGCCCTCGGCAGCCGCGGGCTCGGCCGCAGCCGGCGTGCCGGCGGCCGTGGCCGGCACAGCGCCCTCCTGGGTGGCCTCGTGCGCGGCGGGCGTGAAGTACATGAGCACGATGATGCGCACGTAGAAGAACGCGGCGGCGGCCGAGCTCAGGACACCCACGAGCGCGAGCGGCCACGCGCCGCCTTCGACGGCCGCGGAGAACACCGCGAACTTCCCGATGAACCCGGCGGTGAGGGGGATGCCCGCGAACGACAGCAGGAACAGCGCGAACGCGCCGGCCAGGACCGGGCTCGTGCGACCGAGCCCCGCCCACTGCGACAGGTGTGTCGCCTCGCCGAGCACCGTGGTGCGCAGGTCCCCGCCCTCGTCGTCGGCGAGCGTGTTGTCGTCGCCGTCCGCGGCAGCGCCCAGCGGCACGACGCTGCGCTCACGCACGAGCCAGACGATGCCGAACGCACCGATCGTCGCAACGCCGTAGGCGAGCAGGTAGAACAGCACGGCCGTGATGCCCGCCTCGTCGAGCGCGATCACGCCCGTGAGCACGAACCCAGCGTGCGCGATCGAGGAGTACGCGAGCAGGCGCTTGATGTCCGTCTGCACGAGCGCGACGACCGTGCCGAGCACCATCGTCGCGATCGCGACGGTCCACAGCAGCACGTCGAGGTCCCACTGCAGGCCCGGGAACACCGTGTAGTACACGCGCAGCAGCGCGCCGAACGCGGCGATCTTGGTGCAGGCGGCCATGAAGCCCGTGATGGGCGTGGGAGCGCCCTGGTAGACGTCCGGGGTCCACGCGTGGAAGGGCACCGCGCCGACCTTGAAGAGCAGGCCGACGAGCAGCAGCACCGAGCCGACGAGCAGGAGCCCGTCGAGCGACGACGGGTCGCCGACGGCGACGGCGATCTCCGCGTAGCGCAGCGAGCCGGAGTACCCGTAGAGCAGCGCGACGCCGAAGATCAGCAACGCGGACGCGAACGCCCCCAGCAGGAAGTACTTGAGCGCGGCCTCCTGCGACAGCAGGCGACGGCGGCGGGCCATGCCGGTGAGCAGGTACAGCGGCAGCGACAGGACCTCGAGCGCGACGAACAGCGTGAGCAGGTCGCCCGTCGCGGGCAGGATCATCATGCCGCCGGTCGCCAGGAGCAGCAGCGGGTAGACCTCGGTCTGCGTGATGCCCTTGCTGCGGGCGAGCTCCTCGTACTCGGAGCCGGGCACCGACGCGGCGGTCGGCGCGAACGCGTCCTCGCCGGTCGCGGTGCGGTCGGCCACCACGAGCAGCGCGAGCAGCGTGAGCACGGCGATCGCGCCCTGCAGCACCAGCGTCGGTCCGTCGACGAGCAACGAGCCGTCGAGCACGTCGTGCCCGCCGTCCGACTTCACGCCGCTCCACAGCGCGGCGACGGCGACGATCGAGCCGACGAGCGCGCCGAACGTCAGCGTCAGCTGCACGGGGCGGCGCGCACGGTCCGGCACGAACGCCTCGGCGAGCACGCCGAGCACGCCGGCCGCGAGCACGATCAGCACGGGCGACAGCGCGCCCCACGCGATGTCCGGTGCGGTGAAGCTCACTGGTCGCTCCCTTCGAGAGCAGCGGCGGCCGGCGCGTCCTCGACGTCGATCACGTCGAGCGTCACGTGGGCGGGCGGTCGCACGAGGTCGAGCGCGGGAGCCGGGACGAACCCGAGCACGAGCATGGCCGCGATGAGGGGCGCGACGGCCCAGCGCTCGGTCGCGGTCACGTCACGCATGCCGGCGAGCTCGTCGCGCGGCGTCCCGGAGAAGATCCGCTGGTAGGTCCACAGCACGTAGATCGCGGCGAGCACCACACCGAGGGTCGCGACGATCGCCGCGGCCGGGTGCCGGCCGAACGTGCCCACGATGACCATGAACTCGGAGACGAACGTCGACAGGCCGGGCAGCGAGAGCGCCGACAGACCGGAGACGAGGAACAGCCCCGCCAGCACCGGGACGAGCTTGGCCAGGCCGCCGAAGTCCGCGATCTGCTGCGAGCCGCGGCGGGCGACCAGGAACCCGGCGAGCAGGAACAGCGCACCGGTCGAGAGCCCGTGGTTGACCATGTAGAACGAGGAGCCGGCGATCGACGTCGACGTGAACGCGAAGATGCCGAGCACGATGAACCCGAAGTGCGACACCGACGTGTACGCGATGAGCCGCATGAGGTCCTTCTGCCCGATCGCGAGCAGCGCGCCGTACAGGATCGACACGACCGCGAGCACGATGATCGTGGGCGCGGCCCAGCGCGAGGCGTTCGGGAACAGGGGCAGGCACAGCGTGAGCATCCCGAAGGTGCCGACCTTGTCGAGCACGCCGACGAGCAGCGTCGAGGTGCCGGCGGGCGCCTGCTCGGCCGCGTCCGGCAGCCAGGTGTGCACCGGGAACATCGGCGCCTTGATCGCGAACGCGACGAAGAACGCGACGAACAGCCACTTCTCGGTGGTCGGGTCGAGCGCCACACCGGTCAGCTTCTCGGTGAGGAACCCGTCCGGACCACCCGGCCCCTGCAGGTAGAGCGCGATGACGCCGATCAGCATGATCAGCCCGCCCGCGAGCGAGAACAGCAGGAACTTCACCGCGGCGTAGCGCCGGCCCGCTCCCCCGAAGCCGCCGATCATGAAGTAGACCGGGATGAGCATGGCCTCGAAGAGCACGTAGAACAGGAAGACGTCGCGCGCGGCGAACACCGCGACGATGAACGCCTCGAGGACGATCACGAGCGCGAGGTACTTGCGCAGCGCGTCGGACGACGTGGTGTCCGAGCCCTGCTCCCGCCAGCCGGCGAGCACGACGAGCGGCACGAGCAGCACCGACATCGCGATGAGCGCGATCCCGACGCCGTCGACGCCGACCGCGTACGACGCTCCGATCGCGGGGATCCACCGGTGCGTCTCGAGCAGCTGGACCGAGCCGGCGTCCGCGGTGTCGAAGGCGGTGATCGCGAGGACCGCGACGACGAGCTCGACGAGCGCGATGCCGAGTGCCAGGACGCGCGCACGCGGGCGCAGCGCCTTCGGGGCGAACCACAGCAGCAGCGCACCGAGGACCGGCCACGCGATGAGCGTGGTCAGCCAGGGGAAGTCGGGCGACATCGCTCTCCTCAGCTCTGGACGACGAGCACGACGACCAGGAGGACCACGAGGCCCCCGAGCATCGTCGCGGCGTAGGTACGGACGTAACCGGTCTGCGCGCGGCGCAGGAGGCTGCCGAGGCCGACGGTCGAGTGGGCGAGGCCCTTGACCCCGCCGTCGACGACCGCGTGGTCGGCGTAGACCAGGGACCGGGTGAGGTGCTGGCCGGGCTCGACCAGCACGGCGTCGTTGACGGCGTCCTGGTAGAGGTCGACGCGCGCGGCCCGCGTGAGCGCGGTGCCGAGCGGCGGCACCACGGGCACGGTCGAGACCGCGTAGCGGCGCCATGCGACGACCAGGCCGACGACGACCACGGCGAGCGTGAGCGCGATCAGCAGCCACTCGGGCAGGACGGGCTCGCCGTGCTCGGCGTGACCGGTGACCGGCTCGAGCCAGCCGACGAACCGGCCGCCCAGCGAGAGCACCAGGCCCAGGCCCACGGACCCGACGGCGAGGATGATCATCGGCCAGGTCATCAGCGCGGGCGACTCGTGCGGGTGCTGCTCGGACCCGTCCCGCTTCGTCGTCCACCGGCGCTCGCCCTCGAACGTCATGAAGAACAGGCGCGACATGTAGAACGCGGTGATGCCCGCGCCGAGGAGCGCGACCGTCCCGAACACCCACGCGCGCCACTGCGCACCGTCGGTCGGGATGAACGCGGCCTCGATGATCTTGTCCTTGGAGAAGAACCCGGCGAACGGCGGGATGCCGAGGATCGCGAGCCAGCCCATCATGAACGTGATCCACGTGATCTTCATGTAGCGGGCCAGGCCGCCGAAGCGACGCATGTCGACCTGGTCGTCCATGCCGTGCATGACCGAGCCGGCGCCGAGGAACATCCCGGCCTTGAAGAAGCCGTGCGTGACGAGGTGGAAGATCGCGAACGCGTAGCCGACCGGGCCGAGCCCCGCGGCGAGCACCATGTAGCCGATCTGCGACATCGTCGAGGCGGCGAGCGCCTTCTTGATGTCGTCCTTCGCGCAGCCGACGATCGCCCCGAACAGGAGCGTGATCGCCCCGATGATGACGACGACGAGCTGCGCGTCCGGCGCGGCCTCGAACACGGCGCCCGAGCGGACGATCAGGTAGACGCCCGCGGTGACCATGGTCGCGGCGTGGATGAGCGCGGAGACCGGGGTCGGGCCCGCCATCGCGTCGCCGAGCCAGGACTGCAGCGGGAACTGCGCCGACTTGCCGCACGCGGCGAGCAGCAGCATGAGCCCGATCGCGGTGAGCGTGCCCTCGCTCGCGTGCGCCGCGGGGTCGTCGAGGACCGTCGCGAAGTCCAGCGCGCCGAAGTGCGCGAACATCAGCCCCATCGCGATGAGCAGGCCGAGGTCACCCACGCGGTTCGCGACGAACGCCTTCTTGGCGGCGACCGCGTACGGCATGTGGTGGTTCCAGAACCCGATGAGCAGGTACGAGGCCAGGCCCACGCCCTCCCAGCCGACGAACAGCAGGAGGAACGAGTTCGCCAGCACCAGCACGAGCATCGCCGCGACGAACAGGTTGAGGTACGCGAAGAACCGCCGCCGGTCCGCGTCGTGCTCCATGTACGCCACGGAGTACACGTGGATGAGCGTGCCGACGAACGTCACGAGCAGGACGAACGTGAGCGACAGCGGGTCGAGCCGCATGCCCGCGTCCAGGTGGAACGCGCCCGCGTCGATCCAGGTGCCGAGGTGGACGTCGAGCACGCGCTCGTCGGCCGGGCGGTCCAGGATCCGCAGGAAGGTCAGCAGGCCGACGACGAACGCGCCCGCGGAGGCCAGCACGCCCAGCCAGTGACCCCACGTGTCGGCACGGCGGCCGAGCAGCAGCAGGATCGCGGCGGAGGCCAGCGGCAGACCGACGAGCAGCGGTGCGACGGAGAAGATCCCGCCGCTGACGGTCTCGCCCGCCGGGGAGAGGGTGTCGGTGGCCAGCGTCGCCGCGGGGACGAGCCCGTCGACGACAGAGGTCAGGGTGTGCACGCGCGCTCCCTCAGCTCTTCAGGAGGTTGACGTCGTCGATCGACGCCGATCGACGAGTACGGAAGATCGCCACGATGATCGCCAGGCCGACGACGACCTCGGCGGCCGCCACGACCATGACGAAGAACGCCAGCACCTGACCGGTGAGCTCACCGTGCATGCGGGAGAACGTCACGAGGCTCAGGTTGGTCGCGTTGAGCATGAGCTCGACACCCATGAACGCGATGATCGCGTTGCGTCGCAGCAGGACGGTCGCGGCCCCGACGGAGAACAGGATCCCCGACAGCACCAGGTAGTGGGTGAGCGTCACTTGCCCTCCTCCGAGTCCGGCGCCGAGGCGTCCACGCCCGCGACCGCGTCACCGATGTGCGGCGCACCCACGGGCGCTCCTGCCGGGTCGGCGACGGGCGGCGGGTTGTCCTGCTGCTCGTCGAGCGCGGTGCGCCCGGACTCGACGGCCGCCTTGCCCGCGATGACGCGGTCGATGCGCGCGGCGTACTCGGCGGCGTCGGCCTCCTGCCCACGCACGCGCAGCACGCGCGGCACCGAGCTCTCGATCGGCCGGCCGTACGGGTCGAGCGCCGGGACGTCCATCGCGTTGTGCTTGGCGTAGACACCGGGCGCGGGCAGCGGCGCGAGGTGCTGGCCGGCGCGCACGCGCGCGTCGGCGCGCTCGCGCTGGCCGAGGCGCGGCGTGAGGCGGCGACGGTGCGTGAACACCAGCGCGCCGAGCGCGGCGGTCACGAGCAGCGCACCCACGACCTCCATCGCGAACACGTACTCGCCGAAGATCACGCGCGCGATGCCCGTCGGGTTCGTGTCCTCGTTCGCGGCCCCCAGGCCGACCGGCGTGGGGTACGCGGCCGTGCCGATCACGCCCGCGAGGACGACGAGCAGGCCGATCCCCGCGAGCCAGCCGATCCACCGCTGGCCGCGGATCGTCTCGACGAGCGAGTCCGCCGAGCTGACGCCGACGAGCATCAGCACGAACAGGAACAGCATCATGATCGCGCCGGTGTAGACGACGACCTGGACGACCCCGAGGAACACCGCGCCCTGCGTGACGTAGAGGAACGCGAGGCTGACCATCACGAGGATCACGCTGAGCGCGGCGTGCACGGCCTTGCGCGCGAACAGCAGGCCGAACGACGCGATCACCATGATCGGGGCGAGGACCCAGAACAGCACGGCCTCGGCGGTGGAGGCGTCACCCGCGGAGTCCACGGCCTGCGGCAGCAGGCCGGCCACGCCGGGCAGGTTCCCGGCGACCACCTCGGCCGCACCGACGAGCGCGCTCATCGCACACCACCCTGGCGGTGCGCGGCGGCGACGTTCTGCGCCATGACGGCGGCGGTCGGGCCGACCTGCTCGGCGGCGGTCACTCCCGCCCCCTCGGGCAGCGTCGGGTCGTCGGGCCGGTGCTCGCGCACCCACGCGCGCTGCGCCTCGGTCGGGCCGGTGACCTCACCGCGGTAGTACTCGGTGTCGGTCGTGCCCTCGACCATCGGGTGCGGCGCGGCGAGCATCCCCTCGCGCAGCGGCGCGAGCAGGTCGTCCTTCTCGTAGATCATGCCCGCGCGGCTCGGGCCTGCGAGCTCGAACTCGTTCGTCATCGTCAGCGCACGCGTCGGGCACGCCTCGATGCACAGCCCGCAGAAGATGCAGCGCAGGTAGTTGATCTGGTAGACGCTGCCGAACCGCTCACCGGGCGAGAACTGCGCGTCGGGCGTGTTGTCGGACGCCTCGACGTAGATCGCGTCCGCGGGGCACGCCCACGCGCACAGCTCGCAGCCGATGCACTTCTCGAGCCCGTCCGCGTAGCGGTTGAGCTGGTGCCGGCCGTGGTAGCGCGGCTTCGTCGGGACCGTCTCGCGCGGGTACTGCTCCGTGACGGTCTTGCGGAACATGTTCGACAGCGTGACGCCGAACCCGCCGACGGGTGCGAGCAGCGCGCGCACGCCCGAGGACTTCGGGATGAGCGACTCGTACTGCGGCACCGCGGGTGCGCCGACCTCGCCGGCGGACGTGCGCGGCGCGACGGCCTTGCCGGGCGTGGCACCGGCCGGCCGCGGCGACGAGCCGGCGGGCTGCTGCGGGCGCGGGGCGGGCGGCTTCTTGCGCGGCTCAGCCACCGTGCACCTCCTTCGGGTCGGTCGTCGTATCGGCCGTGGCGGCGGACTCGTCGGCGGGGGCGCCGGCCGTCACCCGCGCGCGGCGCGGCGACGGGGGCAGGACCTGCCCCGGCAGCGGCGGCACCGGGTAGCCGTCGGCGAACGCGTCGAGCACGCGCGGCGTGGTGGGCGCCGGCGTCGGCTTCTTCTCGGGGATGAGCAGCGAGATCACGACGCCGACGATCACGACGCCCGCGATCCCGAACAGGATCGTGCGCAGCTCGAGGTCCGCGAACTCCGGGAACTGGCGCAGCCCCTGGACCACGGCGACCATGACGAGCCAGGTCAGCGCCGCCGGGATGAGCACCTTCCAACCGAGCTTCATGAACTGGTCGTACCGGAACCGCAGCACCGAGCCGCGGACCCAGACGAAGAAGAACATGAGCGCCCAGAGCTTGACCAGGAACCACAGCACGGGCCAGTAGCCCTGCTGCAGGAAGCTGTCCGCGGGGAGGAACGGCGCGCGCCACCCGCCGAGGAACAGCGTCGTGGCGACCGCGGAGACGTTGAGCATGTTGATGTACTCGGCGAGGAAGAACCACGCGAACTTCATCGACGAGTACTCGGTCATGTAGCCGGAGACCAGCTCACCCTCGGCCTCGGGGAGGTCGAACGGCAGTCGGTTGGTCTCGCCGACCATCGACACGATGTAGATGAGGAACGCAGGCAGCAGGGGCAGGAACCACCACAGCTGGGTCTGCGACGAGACGATCTCGGACGTCGACATCGACCCCGCGAGGATGAACACGCTCACGAGCGACATGCCCATCGCGAGCTCGTAGGAGATCACCTGCGCGGTCGAGCGCACCGCGCCGAGCAGCGGGTACGTCGAGTTGGACGACCAGCCGCCGAGCACGATGCCGTACACGCCGACCGACGCGCACGCGAGGATGTAGAGCACCGCGACCGGGAAGTCGGTCAGCTGCAGCGGCGTCTCGACCCCGAACATGTTCACGGTCGGCCCGAGCGGGATCACCGCGAACGTCAGCAGCGAGCAGAACACCGCGATGAGCGGCGCGACGATGTAGACGACCTTGTCGGCCGCCTTGACCGTCATGTCCTCCTTGAACAGGAGCTTCATGGCATCGGCGAGCGACTGCAGCAGACCGAACGGGCCGTGCACGTTCGGGCCCGGTCGCACCTGCATGCGCGCGACGACCTTGCGCTCGAACCAGATCGCGATGAGGACGCTCGTGAGCAGGAAGATCAGGATCCCGACCGACTTGATCAGCCAGATCCACCACGTGTCGTTGCTGAAGTCGGCGGCGGTCGACCCCTCGGTCGCCGTCACCAGCCCCGCAGCCAGGACGCTGTGCACCTCAGGCCTCCTCGTCGTCCGCCGCGGCGGTGGGCGCGGTGCCCGGCGCGAGCCGGACGAGCGCACCACCGACGGCGTGCAGCGTGTCGCGCACGGCTGAGCCGGGCGAGTTGGTCGGCAGCCAGACGACGAAGTCCGGCATGTCCGTGACGAGCACGGGCAGCGTGATCGTGCCGGCGTCCGTGCCCACCGCGAGCGGCTCGCCGTCCGCGACGCCCACCGACGCGGCGGTCGCTGCGGACACCCGGGCGACGGGCCGCTTCGCGGTCCCCGCCAGGTGCGGCTCGCCGTCCTGCAGGCGACCGGAGTCGAGCAGGTGGTGCCACGTCGCGAGCACGGCGTGGCCGGCCGGGACCGCCGGCGGCTCACCGGGCGCGACGTCGGGCGCCTGCACGCGCGCGCCGTCCCAGCCGCCGAGCTGGTCGAGCTCGGCGTGCACGTCGGCGACGGAGTCGAGCCCGAGGTCGACCCCGAGCGCGTCGGCGAGCGAGTGCAGCACACGGTGGTCGGGCAGCGCGTGCGACACGAGCGCCTGCGGGAACGGCCGCGGACGGCCCTCCCACGTCACGAACGTGCCGGGCTTCTCGACGGGCGGCGCCACGGGCAGCACCACGTCGGCGCGCTCGGTGACGTCGGACGGGCGCACCTCGAGCGAGACGACGAAGCCGACCTTGTCGAGCGCGTCGCGCACGAGCGCCGGGTCCGGCAGGTCCGCGGGGTCCACGCCACCGACGACGAGGCCGCCGAGGCCACCGTCGCGCGCGGCGGCGATGATCTGCGACGCCGAGCGTCCCGGGGTCGCGGGCAGCGTCTCGACGCCCCACGCGGCCGCGAGGTCGACGCGCGCAGCCGCGTCCGCGACCGGGCGACCGCCCGGCAGCAGCGTCGGGAGCGTCCCGGCCTCGACCGCACCGCGCTCACCGGCACGACGCGGCACCCACGCGACGCGGGCACCCGTGCGCGCGGCGAGCCGCAGGACGGCGGACAGCGCACCGGCCGACGAGGCCGCGCGCTCACCCACGAGCACCACGGCACCCGGCGTGGCGAGCGCCTGCGCGAGCGAGGACAGCGCGTCCTCCTCCGCGTCGGCGACGACGCCGTCGAGCACCTCGGCCTCCGTGCCGGGCGCCGCCGGCACGAGCGTGCCGGACAGGCGCTGCAGGCCCCGGCTGTCGAGCGCCGCGAGCGAGAAGACCTTCGTCGAGCGCTTGACGACCGCGTCGCGCAGCCGCAGGAAGAGGATCCCGCCCTCCTCCTCGGCCTCGAGGCCGACGAGGAGCACCGTCGGCGCCGCGGCGACGTCGGCGAACGTGACCTCGAGCGTGCGGCCCGCGACGTGGTGGCCGAGGAACGCGGCCTCCTCGTCGGAGTGCGGGCGCGCGCGGTGGTCGACGTCGTTCGTGCCGAGCGCGACGCGCGCGAACTTGGCGTAGGCGTACGCGTCCTCGAGCGTCACGCGACCGCCGGGCAGCACGCCCACGCCGCCCGCCTCGAGCGCCGTGCGCAGGCCCTCGGCCGCGACGCCGTACGCCTCGAACCAGCTCGCGGGACGCAGCTCGCCACGCGTGCCCTCGGCGAGCCGGTCGCGCACGAGCGGCGTCGTGATGCGGTCGGGCGACGACTGCCAGCGGAAGCCGAACCGGTCCTTGTCGGTGATCCACTCCTGGTTGACCGCCGGGTCCTCCCCCGCGAGGCGTCGCATGACGACACCGCGACGGTGGTCCACGCGGATCGCGGAGCCCTGCGAGTCGTGCTCGGAGACGCCGGGCGTCGAGACCAGGTCGAACGGACGGGCGCGGAACCGGTACGCGGCCGACGTCAGCGCGCCGACGGGGCAGATCTGCACGGTGTTGCCCGAGAAGTACGACGCGAACGGGCGACCGCTCGTGTCGACGCTGGAGGCGCCCACGGGCGTGTCGCCCGCGAACCCGAGCACCTGCACGTCGAACGTGCCGATCTGCTGCTGCGCGCCGCGCTTCTGCAGGTCGATCCACACGTCGCCGGCGATCTCCTCGGAGAACCGCGTGCACCGCTGGCACAGGACGCAGCGTTCGCGGTCGAGCAGGATCTGCGTCGAGATCGCGATCGGCTTGGGGAACGTGCGCTTGATGTCGACGAACCGGCTCGTGGGCCGGCCGTTGCTCATCGCCTGGTTCTGCAGCGGGCACTCGCCGCCCTTGTCGCACACGGGGCAGTCGAGCGGGTGGTTGATGAGCAGCAGCTCCATGACGCCGTGCTGCGCCTTGTCGGCCTCGGCCGACGTGTGCTGCGTCTTGACCTCCATGCCGGGCGTGGCCTCGAGCGTGCACGAGGCCTGCGGCTTCGGCATCTTCGCCAGCTGACCGTCGCGGCCGGGCGCCCACACCTCGACGAGGCACTGGCGGCACGCGCCGGCGGGTGCGAGCAGCGGGTGGTCGCAGAACCGCGGGATGGCGATGCCCAGCTGCTCGGCGGCGCGGATGACGAGCGTGCCCTTCGGCACGGTCGTCTCGACGCCGTCGATGCTGAACGTGACCGTGGCCGCAGGCTCGGCGGGCACCGGGGTCGGTGCGGCCGGGACCAGCGGGGTCCCGGCGGCCTGCGAGCGGTCCGAGGTGATCGTCATGCGTGCACCCCCGCGAGGGCCGCGCCCGAGCGGCGCGGCGTGTAGTCGAAGAGCGCGCTGCGCTCGGGCGGGAACAGGACGTCGGCCGGCGTGTGGCACCCGGCCTCGAACTCCTCCCGGAAGTACTGGATCGCGCTGGTCACGGGGCTCGTCGCACCGTCGCCCAGCGCGCAGAACGCACGACCCAGGATGTTGTCGCACAGGTCGAGCAGCAGGTCGATGTCGGCCGACGTGCCCTGCCCGCGCTCGAGCCGCTGCATGATCTGGGCGAGCCAGAACGTGCCCTCGCGGCACGGCGTGCACTTGCCGCACGACTCGTGCTTGTAGAACTCGATCCACCGCGTGACCGCGCGGACCACCGACGTGGTCTCGTCGAAGATCTGCAGCGCTCGCGTGCCGAGCATCGAGCCCGCCGCGCCGACCGACTCGTAGTCGAGCGGCACGTCGAGGTGCTCGGCGGTGAAGATCGGCGTGGACGAGCCACCGGGCGTCCAGAACTTGAGCTGACGCCCGCCGCGCATGCCGCCCGCCATGTCGAGCAGCTCGCGCAGCGTGATCCCGAGCGGCGCCTCGTACTGGCCGGGACGCTCCACGTGCCCCGACAGCGAGAACAGCCCGTGACCGGCCGAACGCTCGGTGCCCATCTGCTTGAACCAGTCGGCACCCCCGACGACGATCGCGGGGACCGAGGCGATCGACTCGACGTTGTTGACGACGGTCGGCCGCGCGTACAGGCCCGCGACCGCCGGGAACGGCGGCTTGAGCCGCGGCTGGCCGCGCAGCCCCTCGAGCGAGTCGAGCAGCGCGGTCTCCTCACCGCAGATGTACGCACCCGCGCCGGCGTGCACCGTGAGCTCCAGGTCGTAGCCCGAGCCCAGGATGTTCGTGCCCAGGTACCCCTTGGCGTACGCCTCCTCGACCGCGCGCAGCAACCGGCGGTACACGTGCACGACCTCGCCGCGCACGTAGATGAAGGCGTGGTGGCAGCCGATCGCGTAGGACGTGATGATCACGCCCTCGATCAGGTGCTGCGGGCTCGCCAGCATGAGGGGGATGTCCTTGCACGTGCCCGGCTCGGACTCGTCGGCGTTGACGACGAGGTAGCGCGGACCGCCGTCGGGCGCGGGCAGGAAGCCCCACTTCATGCCCGTCGGGAAGCCGGCGCCGCCACGGCCGCGCAGGCCCGAGTCCTTCACGGTCGTCACGACGTCCGCGGGGGACATCGTCAGCGCGCGGCGCAGCCCGCGGTAGCCGCCGTGGGCCTCGTACGTCGCCAGGGTCCAGGAACGGTCGGCGTCCCAGTGGTCGCTCAGCACGGGAGCGAGGGTCGTGGCCACCTCAGTCCTCCTTCGCGTCGGCCGAGGCCTGCTTGGTGTCCTGCTCGGACGCGGACGCGTCCTTCTCCGAGGTCACGGGCCTCTCGGCGCTCGACTGCTCGCCACCCGTCCTCGGCTTCGCGCTCGCGGTCGTCGCGCCCGCTGCCTTCGGGGTCGTCTTCGTGCGCGGCGCACGTGCAGGCTCGTCCTCGCCCGGGAACGGCGGCGCCGTCCAGCCCTCGTCGTGCGCGAGCACGGTGCCCCGCAGCGTCGCCTCGCCCGCCCCGACACCCTCGTCGGCCCGGCCGTCCAGGAAGCCGGCCAGGACGTGGGACATCTCCTTGAAGGAGACGACCTTGTCCGCGCCCCGCGTGGGGGCGACGTCCTCGCCCGCCCGCAGCCGGTCGACGACCTCGGCCGCCGACGCGGGCGTCTGGTTGTCGAAGAACTCCCAGTTGACCATCATCACCGGCGCGTAGTCGCAGGCCGCGTTGCACTCGACCCGCTCGAGCGTGATCTTGCCGTCCTCGGTCGTCTCGTCGTGCCCGATGCCGAGGTGGTCGCACAGGTGCTCGTAGATCGCGTCGCCGCCCATGATCGCGCACAGCGTGTTGGTGCAGACGCCGACCGTGTACTCGCCGTTGGGGTGGCGCTTGTACTGCGTGTAGAACGTCGCGACCGCCGAGACCTCGGCCGTCGTGATCCCGAGCGTCGCAGCGCAGAACGCGATGCCGCGCGGGCTCACGTAGCCGTCCTCGGACTGCACCAGGTGCAGCAGGGGCAGCAGCGCGGAGCGCTCCTGCGGGTAGCGCGCGATGATCTGCGCGGCCTCCGCGTCGAGCCGGGCACGCGTCGCCTCGTCGTACGACGTGCGGTGCGCCTGGCCCTCGCCGCGCGGGACGAGCTCCTCGACGGACATCAGCGGTCCACCCCTCCGAGCACCGGGTCGATCGACGCGACGGCGACGACGACGTCGGCCACCTGCCCGCCCTCGCACATGATCGACGTCGCCTGCAGGTTGTTGAAGCTGGGGTCGCGGAAGTGCGCGCGGTAGGGCCGCGTGCCGCCGTCCGAGACCAGGTGCACACCGAGCTCGCCACGGGGGTGCTCGACCGTCTGCCACACCTGACCGGCGGGGACGCGGAAGCCCTCGGTGACGAGCTTGAAGTGGTGGATCAGGGCCTCCATCGAGGTGCCCATGATCTCCTTGATGTGCGCGAGCGAGTTGCCCATGCCGTCGGACCCGATCGCGAGCTGCGCGGGCCAGGCGATCTTCTTGTCCTCGACCATGACCGGGCCGGGGTTCTTCTCGAGCCGGTCCAGCGCCTGCCGCGCGATCTTGATCGACTGGTACATCTCCTCGAGGCGCAGCACGAGGCGGCCCCAGGCGTCGGGCTCGTCCGAGGTCGGGACGTCGAAGTCGTACGTCTCGTACCCGCAGTACGGCGCGGTCTTGCGCACGTCGTACGGCAGACCGGTCGAGCGCAGGATCGGGCCCGTGACGCCGAGCGCCATCGCGCCCGCCAGGTTCAGGTGCCCGACGCCCTTGAGGCGCAGCTGCAGGATCGGGTTGGCCAGCATGAGGTCCTCGAGCTGGCGCAGGTAGTGCTCGACGTTCGTCAGCGCCTCGCGCGTGGCCTCGATGCCGCCCGCCGGGACGTCCTGGGCGACGCCGCCGGGACGGATGAACGCGTGGTTCATGCGCAGGCCGGTGATCAGCTCGAAGATCTTGAGCAGCTCCTCGCGCGCCGTGAACCCGACGGTCATGATCGTCGTCGCGCCGAGCTCGTTGCCGCCGGTCGCGACGCACACGAGGTGGGACGTGATGCGGTTGAGCTCCATCAGCAGGACGCGGATGACGTTCGCCCGCTCCGGGACGTCGTCGGTGATGCCGAGCAGCTTCTCGACCGCGAGGCAGTAGGCGGCCTCCTGGAAGAGCGGCGCGACGTAGTCCATGCGCGTGCAGAAGGTCACGCCCTGGGTCCAGGTGCGGAACTCCATGTTCTTCTCGATACCCGTGTGCAGGTATCCGATGCCGGCGCGCGCCTCGGTGACGGTCTCGCCGTCGATCTCGAGCATGAGGCGCAGCACGCCGTGCGTGGACGGGTGCTGCGGACCCATGTTGACGACGATGCGCTCCTCGCCGAGGCGGGCTGCCTCCTCGGCGATCTCGGACCAGTCACCGCCGGACGCCTCGAACGAGGGGACGCCGGTCGTCTCGTCGTCGACGACGTGGCCCGTCGCGCGCGGGCTGTGGTGGGGGGCGGGGCGTGTGGTGCTCATCAGGTGTACGACCTCCGCTGGTCCGCGGGCGGGACGGTGGCGCCCTTGTACTCGACCGGGATCCCGCCCAGGGGGTAGTCCTTGCGCTGCGGGTGACCGGGCCAGTCGTCGGGCATCTCGATCCGGGCGAGCCCGGGGTGTCCGTCGAAGATGATCCCGAAGAAGTCGAACGTCTCGCGCTCGTGCCAGTCGTGGCCCGGGTAGACGCCCGTGGTGGACGGGATGTGCGGGTCGCTCTCGGGCACCGCGACCTCGAGCCGCAGGCTGCGCGAGTGGGTCACCGACGTCAGGTGGTAGACGGCGTGCAGCTCGCGGCCCTCGTCGTGCGGGTAGTGCACGCCCGAGACGCCCAGGCCCAGCTCGAACCGCAGGTCCTGGTCGTCGCGCAGGTGCTGCACGACCTCGACGAGGTGCTCGCGCGCGATGGTGAGCGTCAGCTCGCCGCGGTCCACGACCACCGACTCGACCGCGTTGCCGAAGCCCGTGCCGGACGCGTCCAGCAGCTCGGCGAGGATGTCGACGACCTCGTCGAACCAGCCGCCGTACGGCCGCTCGCTCGGGCCGGGCAGGAGCACGGTCGTGACGAGACCGCCGTAGCCGCTCGTGTCACCCGAGCCGTGCGCGCCGAACATGCCGCGCCGCACGTCGACCAGGTCGAGCGGCGTGCGCGCCCCGGCGGCCGGCACGTTCTGCGAGCCGGACTCGAGCGCGGCCTCGCTCGTGGCCTGCGCCTCGAGCGAGCCGTCGCCCGGCTTCGTCGCCTGGTCGGCGTCCTTCTTCACGTCGTCGCTCATCGCAGCAGACCCGTCATGTGCGAGGTGGGCGTGGCCGCCAGCGCCGCCGCCTCGGCCGCCGCGGCGGCCTCCTTGCGGTTCACGCCGAGCGGCTCGTTCTGGATCTGGTCGTGCAGCGTCAGGATCGCGTTGATGAGCATCTCCGGCCGCGGCGGGCAGCCGGGCAGGTAGATGTCCACGGGCACGACGTGGTCGACGCCCTGCACGATCGCGTAGTTGTTGAACATGCCGCCCGACGAGGCGCACACGCCCATCGACAGCACCCACTTCGGCTCGGACATCTGGTCGTAGACCTGGCGCACGACGGGGGCCATCTTCTGGCTCACGCGCCCGGCCACGATCATGAGGTCGGCCTGGCGGGGCGAGGCGCGGAAGACCTCCATGCCGAACCGGGACAGGTCGTAGCGCGGCGCTCCGGCGGCCATCATCTCGATCGCGCAGCACGCGAGACCGAACGTGACGGGCCACAGCGAGCCCTTGCGGAAGTAGCCGACGAGGTCCTCGATCGTCGTCAGCAGGAAACCCGAGGGTGCTTCCTCGATCCCCATGTCAGGACCTCCTCGTCGTGCCGGACGTGCTCGTGGCGTGGGCTGTGCTGGTGGTGTGCGGGGCGGGCCGCACGGACCCGCCCGGTCGTGGCGTCAGTCCCACTCGAAGCCCCCGCGGCGCCACTCGTAGACGAACGGCACCGTGATGAGCACGAGGAAGGCGACCATCGCGACGAGCCCGAACAGCGCGAGCTCGACGAAGCTGACCGCCCACGGGTAGAGGAAGACGACCTCGATGTCGAACACGATGAACGTCATCGCGACCAGGTAGTACTTGATCGGGAACCGTCCGCCGCCGATGGCGTGCGGGGTCGGCTGGATGCCGCACTCGTAGGCCTCGAGCTTGGCGCGGTTGTAGCGCTTGGGGCCCAGGATGGCGCTCGCGCCGACGCCACCGAGGGCGAGGACGGCGGCGATGCCCATGAGCCACAGGAGCGGCACGTACGGGTTGGTCATCGGGCGTCCTTCCTCGGCACTGAGAGCGGCGGGGTCATGCGGCGGGGGCGATCCGGGCGAGGCCGGCGATCGTGCGGTCCACGATGTCACCACCGCGCGGTTCGTAGCAGTCGGACAGGAGCTTGAGCACGAACTTCATGAGCAGCGGGCGCGGCAGGCCGTAGCGCGTGCAGATGCGCATGACCTCGGGGTGCTCGATGAGCTTCACGAAGACGCGGCCGAGCGTGTAGTAGCCGCCCAGGTCGTCCTTCATGCGGCTCTGGTACGTGCGCAGCGCACGCTCGCGGCCCGCGGCGGTGCCGCGCGCGAGGCCCTGCGCGATCGCGTCGGCGGCCACGCGCCCGGCCTGCAGGCCGTAGGCGATGCCCTCGCCGTTGAACGGGCTGACCATGCCGGCCGCGTCGCCCGCGAGCAGCAGGCCGTCGGCGTACAGCGGTCCGCGGTTGAAGCCCATCGGCAGCGCGGCGCCGCGCACCGGGCCCACCTGGTTCTCGGGCGTGAACTCCCACTCGGCGGGCGCGTTGCGCATCCAGGCGGCGAACAGCGCCTTGTAGTCGACCTTGGTCGCGGCGGCCGTGGAGCTCACCGAGCCGAGGCCGACGTTCGCCGTGCCGTCGCCGAGCGCGAAGATCCAGCCGTAGCCGGGCATCAGGTGCGACCGGCCGGGCGCGCCGTCCCACAGCTCGAGGTGCGACTCCATCCACGCGTCGTCGTGCCGCGGGGTCCGGAAGTACGTGCGGACGGCCACGCCCATCGGGCGGTCGTCGCGCTTGGTGCGGCCGACGCCCGTGGCGAGGCGTGCGCTGACGCCGTCGGCGGCGACGACCACGCGGGCCCGGTACGTGATCTCGTCGCCCGCGCGCTTGCCGTCGGCGTCGACCGGACGCGCGGTCACGCCCACGACGCGACCCGAGCGCTCGTCGTGCACGGCGCCCGTGACGTTCGTCAGCTCGTGCAGCTTGGCGCCCGCGGCACGCGCGTGCTCGGCCAGGATCTGGTCGAGGGTCATGCGCGAACGGGCCAGACCGTACGAGGGGTACGAGGAGATCTCGGGCCACGGCAGCTCGAGGCGGTGCCCGCCGCCGAGCACGCGCAGGCCCTTGTTGCGGATCCAGCCGTCCTGCTCGCGGATCGGCACGGCCATGCGGACCAGCTCGGCGACCGCACGCGGCGTCAGCCCGTCGCCGCAGACCTTGTCGCGCGGGAACGACGCCTTCTCGAGCAGCAGGACGTCGAGCCCTGCACGCGCGCAGTGGTACGCGGTCGCGGCCCCGGCGGGACCGGCGCCCACGACGATGACGTCTGCGTCATCGGTTGCGACCACCACGACTTCACTCCACTTGTGACGTTGTTCACTTGCGCTCGGGCGAGTCTATAGGGGCCCTCCGGAGGGTGTCTGCGAAGGCTTACCTCACCTCGTGGCGCGAGTCGGCCCAGTCCCCGCGAACACCGGGAAACGGACACCGACCCGGCCCCGGGCGGACCGCGACCGCACCGCACCCGTCACGCCGGACGGGTCCCCCGGTGCAGCGCGACGATACCGCCGGACAGGTTCCGGAACGCGACGCCCGACCACCCCGCACGCTTGATGGTCAGCCCCAGCTCGCGCTGGTCCGGCCAGTCCCGGATCGACTCCGCGAGGTACACGTAGGCGTCCGAGTCGCGCGCGACCGCACGCGCCACGCGCGGCAGCGCCTGCGTGAGGTAGCCGGTGTAGACCGCCCGGAACGGCGCGAACGTCGGCGTCGAGAACTCGCACACGACGAGCCTGCCCCCCGGCTTGGTCACGCGCAGCATCTCCGCGAGCGCCGCCGGGACGTCCGGCACGTTGCGCAGACCGAACGAGATCGTCACCGCGTCGAACGACTCGTCGGCGAACGGCAGGTGCAGCGCGTCGCCCGCGACGAACGGCAGGTCCGGGCGGCGGCGCTTGCCGACGCCGAGCATCCCCTCGGACAGGTCGCACGGGACGACGAGCACACCCGCGTCGGCCAGCGGCTCCGACGACGTGCCCGTGCCCGCCGCGAGGTCGAGCACCGTCTCGCCCGGCTGCGCCCCGAGCGCCGCGAGCGTCGCCTTGCGCCACTGCCGGTCCTGGCCCATCGAGAGCACGTCGTTCGTCCGGTCGTAACGCTGCGCCACGGAGTCGAACATCGCTGCGACCTCGTCGGGCTGCTTGTCCAGGTTCGCTCGCGCCATGCGCCCATCGTGCCAGCCCACGCGGGCTCGGCACGACGCGGCCACCGACGACGGCGCGGCGCGTGGCGTCGACCACCGCGCGCACGGGCCTACCCTGGTCGGTGATGAGCACGCTGACCTCCGCCCCTGCGGAGCGACTCCCCCACCCCCTCGTCGTGCGGACCGTCGCGCTCGACCTGCCGGGCGCCCCCGCGACACCCGCGGCCGCGCCCCCCACGGACGGGACGCTCCCCGAGGCCGACCCGACCGACCTCCTCGACCTGCTGCCCGCGCCGGGCAGCGAGGCCGCCGACGGTGCCGCGCCGCTCGCGTGGGTGCGCCGCGGCGACGGGCTCGTCGGCTGGGGTGAGCTGCTGCGCTTCGAGGTCGCCGGCGCCGAGCGGTTCGCGCAGGCCGAGCGCGCGTGGCGCGAGGTGCTCGCGCACGCGGTGGTCCGCGACGAGGTCCAGCTCCCGGGCACCGGCCCGGTCGCGTTCGGCTCCTTCGCGTTCGACGAGCACTCGGCGGCCGGTGGCGTCGTCGTCGTGCCGCGCGTGGTCGTCGGACGACGAGGCGGGCGCGCGTGGCTCACGACGATGACCGTGGGCGCCGCGCTCGGGCCCGTGCCGGACCTCGCCGAGCTCGTGGGCGCACCGCCCGCCCCCGCGTCGCCCGGCGCGGTCACCTACGGCGACGGCGCGGTCACCGCGGACGGCTGGCGCGACGTGGTCGCCGCCGGGATCGCCGCGGTGCGCGACGGCGAGGTCGACAAGGTCGTCCTCGCGCGCGACGTCGAGGCCCGCACCGAGCACCCGCTCGACGTGCGCTGGGCGCTGCAGCGGCTCGCGCACGGGTACTCGTCGTGCTGGACGTTCAGCGTCGACGGCATGCTCGGCGCCACGCCGGAGCTGCTCGTGCGCTCCGAGAAGGGCCTCGTGACGTCCCGCGTGCTGGCCGGCACGATCCGGCGCACCGGCGACGACGCCGCGGACCTGGCCCGCGCCGCGATCCTCGCGCACTCGTCGAAGGACCTCGAGGAGCACGAGTACGCCGTGCGGTCCGTCGCGCACGCGCTCGAGCCGTTCTGCTCCTCGACCAACGTCCCCGACGTGCCGTTCGTGCTGCACCTGCCGAACGTGCTGCACCTCGCGTCCGACGTCACCGGCGTGCTCGGGGGCGAGGCCCACGCGCACCCCTCCTCGCTCGCGCTCGCCGCGGCGCTGCACCCGACCGCCGCGGTGTGCGGCACGCCCACCCAGGCCGCCGCGACGCTCATCCGGCGCATCGAGGGCATGGACCGGGCGCGCTACGCGGGCCCGGTCGGGTGGTTCGGCGCCGACGGCGACGGCGAGTGGGGCATCGCGCTGCGCTCGGCGCAGACGTCGGCGGCCGACCCGCACCGCGTGCGCCTGTTCGCGGGCTGCGGGATCGTCGCGGCGTCCGACCCGGCGGCCGAGCTCGCCGAGTCCGAGGCCAAGCTCGTGCCCATGCGCACGGCCATCGGATCCGACTGACGCGCACCTGACGCGCACCTGACCCGCGCCCGACCGGCCCGCGCCCACGCCTGACCCGCACGGGCAGCACGAGGCCCGGCCGGTCGGCGTGCGCCGACTCGACCGGGCCTCGGCGCGGGACCGGGGGTGCCGGGTCCCGCGGCTTCTCGGCGGGTTCAGGGGGGAGCCCCGCCGAGAGCTCAGGTCAGCCCTGGTTCTGCTGCAACCACTCCCACAGCTCCTGGGGCGTCATGCTGTTCAGGTCGGGCATCTGGCTGCCCTGGTCCTGGCCCTGGTCCCCGCCCTGGTCCTGACCCTGGCCCTGGTCCTGGTCCTGGCCGAACGGGTTGCGGCCCTGGCCGCCGCCCGGCTGCTGCTGCTCGGGCTGCTGCTGGTCCGGCGTCGCGTCCTCCCGCGTCGCGAGCGTGACCTCGACGTCGATCGCCTTGCCGTCGCGCACCACGGTCAGCGTGACCTGGTCGCCCGACGCGTGCGCCCGGACGAACGCGGTCAGCGACTCCGCGCCGCCCACGGCGTCGCCGTCGATCCCGACGACCACGTCGTCGACCTCCAGGCCGGCCTTCGCCGCCGGAGATCCCTCGTTGACCTGCTTGACGACCGCACCCGCACGCGTCACGCCGTCGGCCGTCGCGGTGCCGTCGTCGAGACCGACGCCGAGGAACGCGTGCTTCGCCGTGCCGGACTCGATGAGCTGGCCCGCGACGTTCTTGACCAGGTCGACGGGGATCGCGAAGCCCAGGCCGATCGACCCGGACTGCTGCGACGTCGTCGCGATCGACGAGTTGATGCCGATGACGCGGCCCTGAGCGTCGAACAGCGGACCACCGGAGTTGCCGGGGTTGACCGACGCGTCGACCTGGATCGCGTTGGTCACCGTGGTCTCGGAGCCCGACTCGTCCTGCGTCGAGACGGGACGGTCGATCGCCGAGACGATGCCGGTGGTCACGGTGCTCTGCAGGCCGAGCGGGTTGCCGACCGCCATGACCGCCTGGCCGACGCGCACGCCCTCGGACGTGCCGAGCGCGGCCGGCTGCAGGTCGGACGGCGGGTCGACGAGCTTGATCACCGCGAGGTCCGTGGTCGGGTCCGTGCCCACCACGTCCGCGGTGAAGATGCGGCCGTCGGTCAGCGTGACCTCGACCTGGTCGTCCTGCGCACCCGCGACGACGTGGTTGTTGGTGACGATGTGGCCCTCGTCGTCGATCACGACGCCCGAGCCGAGCGCCGTGCCCGACGAGGACGTCGTCTCGATCGCGACGACGGAGGCCTGCACGGCGGCGGAGACGGCCTGCCAGTCCGGGGCGTCGTCCGACGAGCCGGAGACCGGCACCGTGTCGGTGGACGACTGGCCGAGCTGCGCGAACGAGCTCGAGCCGTTCGAGTCCGCCGGTGCGGCCGGACCGCGGTCGAGCTCGGACGTGATGCCGAGCGTCGCTGCGGCGGCGACGAGCGCGCTGGCGGCCGCGGCGGTCACCGGGATCCAGATGCGGCGCTTGGGGCGCTCCGGCGCGGCGGGTGCCGCGGGGTCGGTCGGCTGCGGCCCGGCGGCCCACGGGTTCGGCTGCGGCTGGTGCTGCGCCGGGCCGGCGTGCACGGGGGCGTACGCGGCGGGGGCCGCCGCAGGCGCGGCCGCGGGGATCGCGGGCTGCGCGGCAGTCGTCGGCACGGCCCCGGTGGGCGCCGCGGGGGTCGGCGGTGCGGGGGTCGGCGGTGCGGGGACCGGCGGCAGCGGCTGGGTCGGCTCTGCCTGCGGGTGGTTCTCGGGTGTCGTGGTCATGGTCGCGAGCTCCTCCTCGGTTCGGCCTCCATGGAACGTCGCGCATCTGGGCGCACGCTTGCATGAACCTGTGAGTTCGCTGGAAGTTTGGTGCACACGCGAGAGGGCGGCCGGAACGCACCCGCACGGCCGGGCTCAGGCGTCGAGCGCCTGCGCGGCCGCGGCTGCGACGCTCCGGGCGAGCAGCTGCGTCTGCGCTCGTCGTCCCGCGCGGTCCACCCGCACCTCGACGACGCTCACCCCGCGCCCCGGAGCGGCGAGTGCGGGCAGCAGCGCGTCGACCTCGACGACGCGCGTGTGCCGCACCCCGTACCCCGCGCACAGTGCGGCGAGGTCGGCGCCGTGCGGCGTGGCGAAGACGCGCTCGAACACCGCGGCGCGGTGCGGCTCGCCGTGCTCGAGCGTCGCGAAGATCGACCCTCCGTCGTCGTTCGCGACCACGACCTGCAGGTCCACGGCGGGCTCGCCGGGACCACGCAGCAGCCCGCCCACGTCGTGCAGGAACGTGAGGTCACCGACGAGCGCACGCACGCGGCGGTGCGGCAGGCCGAGGGCGACGCCCGTCGCGGTCGACAGCGTGCCGTCGATCCCGGCCAGGCCGCGGTTGGCCAGGACGAGCGGGGGCGTGTCCCAGCGCGCGACGAGGTCGAGGTCCCGCACCGGGTTGGACGAGCCGACGACGACCACGTCCTGCGGTGCGCTCGCGAGCGCGAGCGTGCGTGCGAGCACCGGGCCGGTGATCCGCGCACCCGTGCGTGAGCGGCGGCCGCGGACGGCCTCGGGTCCGTCGTCGAGCACCGCGTCGATCGCCGCCCGTGCGGCCTCGTCGGCCGCGAGCCACGACTCGAGCCAGCCCGCGGGTCCGCGCATGCGGCCCTGGCGCATGCGCGCGGGCGCCTCGAGCAGCACCTGGTCGGCCGAGCGCGCCGCGTCGTACCAGTCGGCGCCGCGCGGCGCGAGGACGATCACCTCGACGTCGTCGCGCGCGAGGAGCTGCTGGACGGGGCGCGACAGCGTGGGGCGGCCGAGCACGACGACGCGGCGCACGCGACCGCCGAGCCGCTCGTCGGCCAGGAGCAGGCGGTACGCGCTGATCGCGCACGGCCCGCCGCGGGCGCCCGACGACGGCTCGGCGAGCAGCGGCCACGCGTTGACCTCGGCGAGGCGCCGCGCGGCGGCGCCGGCACCGTCACCGGCGACGACCACGGTCGGGATGCCGCTCAGCCGGCCGGGGCCGCGCCGGCTCGCGCGCTCGGCGGGCTCGGACGTGCGCGGGGTCGTGCCGCTCGTGGCGGCCTGGAGGACCGCGGGGATCGCGCCGGTCGTCGTCGGGACCACGGGGTGCGGACGCGACTGCACATGCGTCAGGCCCTCCGGCGAGGGTTCCGGCCACGGCTCGTCGCCCGGGACGAGCGGCTCGCGGAACGCGACGTCGAGGTGCACAGGACCCGGGTCGCCCGTGCGCGCGCCCGTGGCCGCGGCGACCGCACGTGACGCCACGCGCCGCAGGTCGCGCGCCTCGTGCGGCAGGCCGACGGGCGCGGGCAGGTCGACGCCGAGCCGCACCGCGGAGCCGAACATGCCCGCCTGCTCGGTGGTCTGGTTGGCGCCCGTGCCGCGCAGCTCGTGCGGGCGGTCCGCGGTGACGACGACGAGCGGCAGGCCGCTGTGGTGCGCCTCGAGGACCGCGGGGTGCAGGTTGGCCGCGGCGGTGCCCGAGGTGGTCACGACGGCGACGGGGCGCGCGGTCGCGGGGCCGTCGTCGGCGTGCGCGGAGGCCTTGGCGAGGCCGAGCGCGAGGAACGCGGCCGCACGCTCGTCGATCCGCACGTGCAGCCGCAGCGCGGGCGCGTGCTCGGGGCGTTCGCCGTCGGGGGCGCTCGCGTCCGCGAGCGCGTACGCGAACGGCGCGCTGCGCGAGCCGGGGGCGAGGACGACGTCCTCGACACCCAGCGCCGCGAGCGCCTGCACGAGCACGCGGGCGGCCGCGACAGCGGGCGATCCGGGAGCGGGCGCCGTCGTCACGCCGGACATCATGCCCGTTCCGGACGCGTGAGGAGACCACGGACCGCGGCCGTACGGGCACGCCAGCGGGCGTCGAGCTCGTCGTCGGCCGCGGCGGCGGCCACGAGCGCGGCGTCGGGTAGCGGCCGGCGCACGGGCAGCGCGCCGTCGGCCGGCAGCAGCGGGTCGGCGACGAGGTCGGCCGTCAGGAGCTGCGCGGTGGCCAGGCCGCACGCGTACGGCAGCTCGGGCAGCGCCGCCGCGAGCGCGACGCCCGCGGCGAGCCCGACCGACGACTCGAGCGCGGACGACACGACCACGGGCAGCCCGATGCGCTCCGCGAGCTCGAGGCACGCGCGCACTCCCCCGAGCGGCTGCACCTTGAGCACGACGACGTCCGCGGCGTGTGCGCGCGCGACCGCGAGCGGGTCGGCCGCGCGGCGGATCGACTCGTCCGCGGCGATCGGGACGTGCGTGCGGCGCCGCAGCGCCGCGAGGTCGTCGACCGTGGGCACGGGCTGCTCGGCGTACTCGAGCCCGCCCGCCGCGCCGTCGAGCACCGCGAGCCGGCGCACCGCCTCGTCGACGTCCCACGCGGCGTTCGCGTCGACGCGGATCGCGCCGTCGGGGCCGATCGCGTCACGCACCGCCTCGAGGCGCGCGACCTCGTCGGACACGTCCTGCCCGCGCTCGGCGACCTTGACCTTGGCGGTGCGGCACCCGCCCGAGGCGAGCACGATGCGGCGCGCGGTGTCCGCGTCGACCGCCGGGACCGTGACGTTGACCGGCACCCGGTCCCGGACCGGCTCGGGCCAGCCGAGCTCGGCGGCCTCGTGCGCGGCCCGCCACCAGGAGGAGGACTCCTCGTCGTCGTAGTCCCAGAACGGCGAGAACTCCCCCCAGCCCGCGTCCCCACGGACCAGCACGCCGTCGCGCGAGGTCAGGCCGCGGAACCGGGTGCGCATCGGCACCGACCACACGACGACGTCCGGGGCGAGCATCGGTCCAGGTTACGTGCCGCACCTGCGACCCCCTCTGCTCGTCGGCCGCCTTGCCGCCCGCTCGTTAGGGTGAGCGCCGTGAGCACCGAGCCGTCCGCCCCCGTCCCCGCCCGCGTCTCCGACACGTTCGACCCCCAGCGCTGGCGCGTGGTCGACGGCTTCGAGGGGCTCACGGACCTCACGTACCACCGCGGCGTGGACCGCTCCGGCGACGCGGTGCGCGACCTGCCCGTCGTGCGCGTCGCGTTCGACCGGCCCGAGGTCCGCAACGCGTTCCGCCCGCACACCGTCGACGAGCTGTACCGCGTGCTCGACCACGCGCGCATGTCGTCGGACGTGGGCACCGTCCTGCTCACCGGCAACGGCCCGAGCCCCAAGGACGGCGGCTGGGCGTTCTGCTCGGGCGGCGACCAGCGCATCCGCGGCCGCGACGGCTACCGGTACGCCGAGGGCGAGACCGCCGAGGCGATCGACCCCGCACGCGCCGGCCGGCTGCACATCCTCGAGGTGCAGCGCCTCATCCGGACCATGCCCAAGGTCGTCGTCGCGCTCGTCAACGGCTGGGCCGCGGGCGGCGGGCACTCGCTGCACGTCGTCGCGGACCTGACGATCGCGTCGCGCGAGCACGCGCGGTTCATGCAGACCGACGCCAACGTCGGCTCGTTCGACGGCGGCTACGGCTCGGCGCTGCTCGCGCGGCAGGTCGGCCAGAAGCGCGCCCGGGAGATCTTCTTCCTCGCGCGCGAGTACTCGGCCGACGAGGCGTACGCGTGGGGAGCGGTGAACGACGTCGTGCCGCACGACGAGATCGAGGACGCCGGCCTGGAGTACGCGCGGATCATCGCGACCAAGTCGCCGCAGGCGATCCGCATGCTGAAGTTCGCGTTCAACCTGGCCGACGACGGCCTCGCGGGCCAGCAGGTGTTCGCGGGCGAGGCCACGCGCCTGGCGTACATGACGGACGAGGCGGTCGAGGGGCGCGACGCGTTCCTGCAGCGGCGCGACCCGGACTGGTCGAGCTTCCCGTACGCGTACTGACGCGGGCGTCGGGTCGCGGCGCGGCCTCGTCGGGCCGGCGCCTGCCCCCCACCCACCGGCGCCGGGTCAGCTGCCGGACGCGAACCAGGCCATGACGTCGACGACCTGCGCGACGACGAACGCCGCGCCGATGACGAGAGCGAGCAGGACGACGCCCGCCGCGACGACCGCGCCTGCGGAGGCGACATCGTGCTCGACGAGCTCATGTGCGGAATCCGTGGTCATGGACCCAGGTTCGTCCGCGGGCACCGGTCACCGCGTCGGCCGCCGGACCGGTCCTCCCAGCGCGCTCACCCCACCGCGGGCGGGTGCACGAAGGCCGGGCCTCCACCCGAGGGTGGACGGCCCGGCCGACGACAGGTGGACTCAGCTGACCGTGAGCGAACCCTTGCCCTGCGGCACGAGCTCGACCCACGTGTTCCCGGGCGCGAGCAGCGCCTCGGTGCCGTCCGGCAGGTAGAGGCGCATCGGGTCCTCGGGCGCGGCCTTCTTCCACGTCACCGCGATCGTCTTGCCGCCGGTCGCGATCGTGGCGTCGCCCTCGCCCTTGAGCTTGTACGTCGGGACGAGCGTGCCGCCCTGCGCCTTGAACTTGGTCTGCTCGTGCACCGCGACGATCGAGACGACGTTGACCGCCGAGAGGCGCTCGCCGCTCGCCGCCATCGCGGGCGTCGAGCCCTCCGAGCGCAGCCACGTGCCGCTGGCCGCGTCCCACGTCCAGGTCGGGTTCGACGCCGCCGACAGGCGGAACGAGAGCGTGCTCGCGGCCGTGCCGCTGGTGACCGCCGTGGCCTCCTCGGCCGTCCGGGCGAACCCGAACTGCTCCGCCGGGGAGTTCTGGTGGTTCGCGTCGGCGAGGCCCCAGAAGACCGCCATGTCGCCGTAGACGTTGTGCGGCGCAGGGCGTGCGCTCGAGCGCGACATGCCCTTGACGCCCGCATCGTTGCTGAGGAGCTGGATGCCCGCGTCCTTGGTGAGCGCCACGATGCCCGGCTGACCGCCCGAGAACGCGAGCAGCGGGTTCAGGGGCTTGAGGATCGTCCAGTCCATGGGGCGGACCGAGCGGATCGGGCCGACCGACTCCGGGACCTGCGAGTGGTACACCGCGACGAACCGCGAGACCTGGAACTCGACGATCGTCTCCCACACCACGTCGGCCTTCTCGAGGCCCGTCTGCGGGCGCGCGGCCGAGGTGTTCTCGACCTTCACGCCGATCGCCGGACGGTTCACCGGCTCGCCCTCGATCGGGACGCCCGTGAGCGGCCAGGTCGCCGCCACCGACGGCGTCGGGACCGGCTGCTTGTCGGCGTCGATCGTCGCCTTCTCGGTGACGGGCGTGGGCGCCGGCTGCGGGTCTGCAGAGCTGCAGGCGGCGGTGAAGGTCAGCGCGAGCGCGCCGAGCAGGCCGAGTACACGCACGCTGTTCGTGCGCGGTCGTCGGATGGACGTGGGCGTCATCGGTGTCTCCCCCCAGGGTCAGCGGGACCAGGGTGCCACGGACGGCAGCGGGCGCGTGCATCCGGACCACGTTCGTCCGTGTTCTCCCTCGTTCCTCCCCGTCGTGCTCGGTTCGCCTCCGCACGACGGCGTGCGTCGTGTCGCGTCGATCACGTCGCGGCAGGCCGGGACGGGTTCGGCCGACGCGCGTGCGCGACCTAGGCTGGGGAACGTGAGCCGGCCGCTGCGTGACGTCGCTGCACGCGTCGACCTCCTGCTCGACCTCCTGCGCCCGGCGCTCGACGGCACGGGTCCCGCGTTGCGCGTGACGTCGTGCACGCCCGGTTCGGGCGCCGCCCGCACGGCCGACGAGGCGTCCGACGATCGGGCTCGCGACGACGAGGTGCCCGACGACGTCGCGCTCGTCGTCGCGACCTCCGGCTCGACCGGTGAGCCGCGTGCGGCGCTCCTGACCGCGGCCGCTCTGCGCGCCTCCGGTCTGGCGACCGAGCGGCGCCTGTCCGGTCCGGGCCGGTGGCTGCTCGCGCTGCCCGTCGACCACGTCGCGGGGCTTCAGGTGCTCGTGCGCTCGGTGCTCGCCGGGACGCGCCCCGCCGTCGTCGCCGGCGCGCACTTCACCCCTGACGCGTTCACCGCGGCGGTCGCCACCATGACCGACGACGAGCGCGGCGACACCGCGACCGACGACGCGGCGACCGCCGACGCGGGCGCGACCAGCAGCGCACCCGGCGGCCGGCCCGCTGTCGAACCCGCTGCTGGACCCGCGGTCCGCCGCTCGCTGCCGCGGTACGTCTCGCTCGTGCCCACGCAGCTCGTGCGCATCCTGGACGACGACGCGGCGACCGCGGCCGCGCGCACGTTCGACGCGATCCTGCTCGGCGGCGCGGCCGCTGCGGCTCCCCTGCTCGCGCGCGCCCGGGACGCGGGACTGCGCGTCGTCACGACGTACGGCATGACCGAGACGTGCGGCGGGTGCGTGTACGACGGCGTGCCCCTCGACGGCGTGCAGCTCCGGCTGGACGACGACGGCCGCGTGCTGCTCGGCGGCGACGTCCTGGCCGCGGGCTACCTGGGCCGTCCCGACCTCGACGCCACGACGTTCGTCGAGCGCGACGGCACCCGCTACCTGCGCACGAGCGACCTCGGGCGGATCGACGACGACCGCCTCACGGTGCTCGGGCGCGCCGACGACGTCGTCGTCACCGGCGGCGTCAACGTCGCGCCCGCGGCCGTCGAGGCGGCCCTCGCGACGCTGCCGGGGGTCGCCGAGGCGCTCGTCGTGGGCGTCCCCGACGACGAGTGGGGCCAGGCGGTCGCGGCCCTCGTCGTCCTCGACACCTCGGCCGCCCCGTCGTCGGGCGCGACCTCCTCGGACGGACGGCCGTCGGTCGACCTCGCCACGGTGCGTGCGCACGTCGCGAGCGCGCTCGGTGCGCCGTTCGCGCCGCGCCACCTCGTCGTCGTCGACGCGCTGCCGCTGCGCGGACCCGGCAAGCCCGACCGCCGGACGGCCCGCACGGTCGTCGAGACCCACCTCGCGTCGTCCACCGCCCAGCCCACCTCATCCGGGAGCCCCGCGTGAACACACCGCAGGAATGGGTCGCCGGCGCGCGGCCCCGCACGCTGCCCGCCGCGGCCGCCCCCGTGCTCGTCGGCACCGGCGCGGCCGCGCAGCTCGACGCGTCCCATCTCGGGCGCGCGCTGCTCGCACTCGGCGTCGCGCTCGCGCTGCAGGTCGGCGTGAACTACGCGAACGACTACTCCGACGGCATCCGCGGGACCGACCTCGACCGCGTCGGCCCCATGCGGCTGACCGCGTCGGGCGCTGCGCGACCGTCCGACGTCCGCAACGCCGCGTTCCTCGCGTTCGGCGTCGCGGCCGTGCTGGGGCTGTGGCTCGTCGCCGCGTCCGGCACGTGGTGGCTGCTGGCC
Organism: Cellulomonas persica; assembly: GCF_007989825.1. Lineage (GTDB taxonomy): Bacteria > Actinomycetota > Actinomycetes > Actinomycetales > Cellulomonadaceae > Cellulomonas > Cellulomonas persica. The sequence goes on from NZ_BJUA01000015.1 coordinate 43,780, forward strand.
GTCGGCGCGCTCGCGATCCTCGCGGCCTGGGGCTACACCGGCGGGCGCACGCCGTACGGGTACCTGGGGCTCGGCGAGGTCGGGGTGTTCACGTTCTTCGGGCTCGTCGCCGTCCTGGGCACCACGTACACGCAGGCCGGGCGGCTCTCGTGGGTCGCGTGGGTCGGGGCCGTGGCCGTCGGCCTGCTCGCGTGCGCGCTGCTCATGGTCAACAACCTGCGGGACATCCCCACCGACGCGCTCGTCGGGAAACGGACCCTGGCGGTGCGGCTCGGCGACCGGCGCGCCCGGTGGGCGTACGCGGCGCTCGTCGTCGTGCCCGTGCTGCTCGGCATCGTGTGCGCGTTCGCGGCGCCGTGGGCGCTCATGGTCAGCGTGCTCCTCGCGCCGGCCGGGGTGCTCGCCGTCGTCGTGCTGCTCGGGGCGCGCGGGCGGGCGCTCGTGCCCGTGCTCGCCGGGACGGGGCTGCTCGAGCTCGCGTTCGGGGTGCTGCTCGGGCTGGGGCTCGCGCTCTGACGCGTCAGGCGCGCGGCTCGGTCTGACGTCCGACCGGCTGCTCGTCGGTCTGACGCTCGACCGGCTGCTCGTCGGTCTGGCGCTCGACCGGCTGCTCGTCGGTCTGACGCTCGACCGGCTGCTCGTCGACCTGGGGTGCGGCCGGCTGTTCGTCGGCCTGGGGTGCGGCCGGCTGTTCGTCGGCCTGGGGTGCGGCCGGGTCGGCGTCCGCCTCGGTCTGTGCCTCGGCCTGTGCGTCGACCCGCGCGGTGTCGTCGGACGGCGGCGCGGCCGGACGCGGCTCGCGAGCCGCTCGGTCCTCGGGGTGCTCGGCGAGACGCGCCTCGGCGGCGTCGACCGCCGCGTCCTCATAGCTCGCGTCCTCGTCGGACGCCGTCACCCGGCGCGACCCCGCGCGGGCCGTGGCGCGTTGCTCGACCCAGGCGGCCGCCGCGCGGCTCTGCCGTCCGAGCAGCACGTAGGACAGCGCCCACGCGACGAACAGGCCCGCGACCGGCGCGAGCCAGGAACGCATGCCGACGAACCACAGGGCGACCGTGACGACCGCGAACAGCGCGAGGCGCAGGAGGGTGTAGACGAGGACTGGCACGGAGCCAGCGTAGGCGGGCCCGCGGCCCCGTCGGGCCGCGCCGAGGCCCCACCGCCGCGATCTGCACCACACCGACCGTCACGGCGCGGCCCCCAGCAGATAGCCTGCCGGGATGAGGTACCTGGGGACGCTGCTGCTGATCGGTCTCGTCGTGTACTGCGTGATCGACATCGTGCGCAGCGAGGACGACGAGCGCCTGGGCGTGCACCCCGCGCTGTGGGTGCTGCTCGTCGTGCTGTTCCCGTTGATCGGCGGCGTCGTGTGGCTCGCCGTGAGCCGCACGCGACGCGCCGGACGCGCACCGCGGCAGGCCGCCGGGCCGGTGGCGAGCGGTCCCGTCGCCCCCGACGACGACCCGGAGTTCCTGTGGCGGCTCGAGCAGGAGCGCCGTCGGCGCGAGGGCCGTGGGACCGACGACGAGCCCCGCGACTCGACGGGCCCCGCTCCTAGCTGACCCTTCCGACTGCGGGCAGATGCTCGCAGCGCGAGGCCTCTTCAGGAGGCTGCCCCGGCCCGTCCTTCCCTGGGCTCCACCCTCTGTGGATGACGACACGGGCATGTCGGGCGATCTCGGTACGATTCGTACATGCGTTCGATGCTGTGGGACTCCGGTGCTCCCGCGGCGACGGCAGCCGAGGGGGTCGCCGTCGTCGCGGGCGGCAGCGCGCGCTCGAGCACCGCAGCGCACTCCGGCACGCTCGGCGTCGTGGCTCCTGACGCCGGGGCCGGGGCGGGCGTCGCGCGCCCGGGCGATCTCGGCGTCGGGGGGCCAGACACCGGCGCTGGGCCGGGGACTGGAGCCGCGCGCAACGGCGGACCCGGCGGAGGAGCGCCAGACGTCGGCGCTGGGTCGGGGACGGACGTCGCGAGCGCGGTGGCCTCGCTCGTCAGGCTCGCCCGGTCACTGCTCGCCCCGGCGCGTGCGTCCGCGCGGTGGGCCGGCGCTGACCGGCAGTCGGCGATCGCCGGGATCGACGACGCGGTCGCCGCGCTCATCGCCGCGCGGGCACACCTGCTCAGCGCCGAGCAGCGGGCCGGCAGCTGGGCCGGGAGCGGGGACCGCGACTTCGCCGCGTGGCGTGGGCGAGTCACGCGCGGCGGCGCACCCGCCGCCTCGGCCGAGGTACGGGCCGCGGAGGTCGTGACATCGATGCCCGCCGTCGAGGAGGGGCTCGCGAACCGCACCCTGTCGCAGCGGCACGTCGACGTCCTCGCCCGCACCGCCGCCAAGGCGACGCCCGCGGTCGCCGCGGCCCTGGCCGAGCCCGAGCAGCAGCTCGCGCTCGTGGAGCTCGGGCGTCGGCTCGACGGTCGCCACTTCGCGAGCGCGGTCGACCGCTGGGCGGCGGCTGTGGACCCCGTCGCGGTCGAGCGGGACCACGCCGCCCAGCGGGAGCGCCGGCACCTCCACGTGACGGACACGCCAGGCGGCACGCAGGTGCGAGGGCTGCTCGACCTGCGCGCGGGTCATCGCCTGCGCCTGGCCCTCGAGGCCGCGAGCCCGCGTCCGACCACCGACGACCCGCGCTCGCTCGAGCAGCGTCGTGCGGACGCGCTCGTCGCGATCGCAGAGCACGCGCTGTCGGCTCCCGACTCACCACCCTCGGCGTCCGTGGCGCCGCACGTGTCGGTGGTTCTCTCGCAGGACACGTGGGCGGCGCTCTCGTCCGTCCTCCACCCGCCCCGAACGGACACATCCGCCCGACGATCCCCCGCGGAGATGCTCGCGGAAGGGCTGCGGGGCGTGACGCCACCCGCCGACGAGGAGGGCGCTCCGATCCCCGTCAGCGAGGTCGTGCGGTTGCTGTGCGACTGCGAGCTCACGCGCGTCGTCGTCGACGCCGAGGGCCGACCCGTCGACGTGGGCCGGACCCAGCGGCTGTACTCGGGGTACCTGCGGCGCGCGGTGATCGCCCGCGATCGGGGCTGCGTGTGGTCAGGGTGCGGCGCACGCGCCCGGTGGTGCGAGGTCCACCACATCCAGTAGTGGGACCGGGACGGCGGAGCGACGTCGGTCGAGAACGGTGCTCTGCTGTGCAGCTACCACCACCACGAGGTGCACCGCCGCGACCTCGTGATCGCCCGCACGCCCGGTGGGGGCACGCACGAGATCCGGCAGGTCGGCTACACGTTCCGCACGCGCGACGGCCGCGTCGTTGCGTCCGACCAGCCCGACTCGCACGCCACCGGCGACTCGCACGCCACCGGCCCAGCCCGCACGGACTCCGAGCGCACGACCTCCGATCTCCCCGAGGCCGACGACCGTCCGCCGTGACGTGAGGGAGGAGCGCACCATGACAGGGTGACCGCAGCACGGGGCGCGTCTCGGCGGGCAGACCGCCCGCCCCCGAGCCCTGAGGACGCGGGCGGCGTGCGACGGCCAGCCCCCGACCCTGAGGATGCGGGCGGCGCGCGACGGCGCGCCCCGGTCACGCAGCGCGTGCTCGCACGCGAGTCGGTGGCCGCCCCCAGGCGCGTGAGTGGGCTAGAAGGCGTACGAGTGCAGGCCCGGGAGGACGAGGTTGACGACCGTGAAGTTCGCGAGCACGCACGCGTAGCCGACGAACACGAAGTAGGCCGCCTTGCGACCGCTCCACCCGCGCGTCGTGCGTGCGTGCAGGTAGCCCGCGTACACGACCCACGCGACGAACGTGCCGACCTCCTTGGAGTCCCAGTTCCAGTACCGACCCCACGCGTCCTCGGCCCAGATCGCGCCGCCGATCAGCGTGAGGGTCCACAGGACGAAGGCAACCGCGTTGAGCCGGAACGAGAGGGCCTCGAGGCGGCGGGCGTCGGGCACCTGCTCGAGCCAGCGGAACCGCGGGCCGGTGACGGCCAGGCCCGAGAAGGCCTGACGGAGGCCGTCGGCGGACTTCCACGGGTGGTCGAGGTGCGAGCGACCGGTCTCGCGGCCGTGCCGCAGCACCTGCAGGACCGCGGTCGCGAACGCGACCGTGAAGATGCCGGTGGCGATGATCGCGACGCCCACGTGCAGCACGAGCCAGTAGTTCTGCAGCGCAGGTCGGACGGCGTCGGCCCGGACGAAGAAGCTCTCGAGCGCCACGACGAGCGCCGTGACCGCGATGCCCATGACGACGACGCCGAGGAAGGCGATGACGCGACGGCGCTGCACGATCGCGAGCACCGTCGTCGCGACGAACACACCGACGAGCGTGAACTCGTACATGTTCGCCGTGGGCCACCGACCGGCGGCCACACCCCGCAGCACGATCGCGACGAACAGCAGCGCGCTGCCGAGATAGGTCGTGGAGCGCGCGATGCCCTCGGCGCGCGGCGAGCGACCGGGCGCCGCCTCGGCGGCCGAGCCCGCGACGGCTGAGACACTGCCCCCGCCCGTCGCGCTCCCGGAGAGGGGCGACGAGACGCGTGCCGACGAGCCCGCACCCGCACCGACGCCCGCGGTGGCCGGCACGTTCGCGCGGTCCTGGACGGCCGCGGCACCGGCCGCGTCGGCGTCGGCGCCCTCGCGCCGCTGGGCGTTGTCGGCGAGCCGCGCGAGGTCGACCGTGTAGGCGATCAGCGCGATGGTGAATGCCGTCGCCGCCGCCCAGACGAGCAGCGTGCTCAGATCACCCGTGTTCATGCCTTCTCCTCATCAGTGACGCGCTGCGCGTCCGGTGCTCGGTCGGCGCCGTGCGGCTTCGGCCCCGACGTGTGCTGGACACGGTCGGCGGCGGCGAGCGCCGCGACGAGCACGCGTTCGAGCTCGGGCTGGAGGCCGACGTCGTCGCCGCGCGCGAGCCCGGCGGCGGTCACCACTGTAGATCCCTGGCTCGGACCCGCACCGTCAGCGCCCTGCTCACGAGCGCCGTGCTCACGAGCACCGTGGTCACGAGCGCCGTGCTCACCAGCGCACTGCTCGCCGGCGGACGCGTGCTGACCGTCTGCAGCGGGCTTGCCGTCGGGCGCGGGCTGACCGTCGGGTGCGGGCTGACCGTCAGGTGCGGGCCGCCCCTCGGACGTCCCAGCGCCGGCGGTCGGGGTCGCGCGGATCCACAGACGGCGGCGCGGGGCGAACAGCGACGCGGCGAGACCCGCGAACGCGGCGAGCGAGAACACGAGCACGTAGGTGAGTGCCGGGTCGTGCCGCAGGTCGAGCGCGACGTAGCGCGACACGTCCCCGAACGTCACCGAGCCGAGCCCATCGGGCAGCTCGACCGTCTCGCCGGGTCGCAGGTACAGCGTGATCGCCTTGCCGGAGTCGTCGACCGCCTGCTCCATGCGCGACTCGTCGAGCTGGTAGGCGTTCTGCGGCACCCCGGTGTCGAGCCCGAGGTTGCCCGACCAGACGGACAGCACGAGCAGCGGCGAGTCGGGCTGGGGGTGCACCGACCGGAACAGGCCGTCGGCGACCTCGACAGCGGTGGGCAGCAGGTAGCCGACGAGCCCGATCTGCGGCTGGTCGTCGGACACGTCCGGGACCTTCACGACGCCGCGCGAGGTGTAGACCTCGTCCTGCGGCAGGAACGGCACGGCGCCCGCGAAGGCGACCTCGCCGGACCCGTCGCGCACGGTGAGCTCCGGCGCGTACCCGTTGCCCTGCAGGTAGATCTTGCCGCCGTCACGCTCGAGCGGGTGGTTGACCTTGATCGTCTCCGCGTGGGGTGTGCCGTCGGGGTCGGTGACCGTCACGTAGGCGGCGAAGTCGCGCGGCTCGAGGGTCTCCTCGTCGAACCGTGCGGTGAAGTCGTCGAGCCGGACCGTGAAGGGCTGCAGGCTGTCCTCGCGGAACGCCGTGCCCTTCTCGAACGTGTCGTACTCCTTGACGGCGTTCGCCATGCCCCGGCCCTGCAGGATGATCGCCTGCCCGCGGTAGTGCAGCATCTGCCCGGCCGCGATCGAGACGAGCAGCCCGACGAGCGCGAGGTGGAAGACGAGGTTGCCCGTCTCGCGCAGGTACCCGCGTTCGGCCGAGACGGACCACGTGCCCTGGCCCTCGTCGTGCACGTCCACGCGGTAGGACCGCACGAACGGGAGCCACGCGGGGCCGCGCCGCATCGCGTCACGTGCGGCGAGGACGACCTGCTCGGGTGTGGCGTCGCTCGTCGCGTCGGCGCGCGCCGGGAAGCGCGTGAGCCGGCGGGGCGTGCGCGGCGGGCGGCCGCGCAGTGCGCCGAGGTGGGCGCGGGCCCGCGGCAGGATGCAGCCGACGAGCGAGATGAACAGCATCAGGTAGATCGCCGAGAACCAGATCGACGAGTACACGTCGAAGAACCCGAGCCGGTCGAGCCACGGGCCGAGAGTCGGGTGGTCGACGAGGTACTCCGCGACCTTGGCGGGGTCCTGCGAGTTCTGCGGGAACATCGTCCCGGGGACGGCCGCGACCGCGAGGAGCATGAGCAGCAGCAGCGCCACGCGCATGCTCGTGAGCTGGCGCCACGCCCAGCGCGCCCAGCCGACGAACCCGAGCGACGGCAGCTGGGCCGCGGTGGTGTCCCGCTCCCCCGCGGCCCGCGGGCCGGGCGTGACCGAGCCCGCTCGGGCGGTGCCGGTGGCGTCGCCGTGGGCGGGGTCAGTGGCGTCGGAGGTGTCGGCGTCGGAGCCCGCCGTCGCGAACGTGTCCTCGAGGCCGTCAGGGCGGTAGGCGGTCATGTCACACCACCGGCACGAAGTCGTCGGTGAACACGCCCTGCAGCCACTGCGCCCACTGGCCCCACACGCCGGTCACGAGCGCGAGCCCCAGGACGACGAGCAGGCCGCCGCCCACCCGCATGATCGCGAGCCGGTGCCGGCGCAGGAAGGCCAGCGCGCGCGCGGAACGCTCGACGCCGAGCGCGACGAGCAGGAACGGCAGCCCGAGGCCCACGCAGAACGCGACCGCGAGCACCGCCCCGCGCGCGGCGGACGCCTGGTCGAGCGACAGCGTGTAGATCGCCGCGAGGGTCGGGCCGATGCACGGCGTCCACCCGAGCCCGAACGTCACGCCGAGCAGCGGCGCCCCCCACAGCCCCGCGCGAGGCGCGAGGTGCAGACGCTTGTCCTGCTGGAGGAAGGGCACGAACCCGAGGAAGGCGAGCCCCATGAGGATGACGACGACGCCAAGGACCCGCGACAGCGTGTCCGACCACTGCACGAGTGCGGCGCCGAGCGTGCCCGCGAGCACGCCGAAGACGACGAAGACCAGCGAGAACCCCGCGACGAACAGGCCCACCCCGACGAGCACGCGCCCACGGCCGGGTGCCGAGGTCACCGACGAGCCGGCGGTCGTCGAGGACCCCGAGGCGGAGGACCCCGCGGACGAGCCGACGGGCGGGAGGCCGGGTGCCGTGCCGCGCACGATGCCCCCGGCGATCACGGGAGCTCCACCGACGGCGGGTGCCGTCCGGCCCGACGCAGCGCCGGTCATGCCGCCGAGGAACGCGAGGTAGCCGGGCACGAGCGGCAGGACGCACGGGGACGCGAACGACACGAGCCCGGCCAGCACGGCCACGGGGATCGCGAGCGCGAGCGACCCGCTCGAGGCGGTCCGGCCGAACGCGTCACCGGCGTCGGCCAGCACGGGGCCGGCCGCCGTCGTCCCCGAAGTCACCGACGTGAGCGTCGCGGCGAGGGTCACGAGGCCACCGGCTCGTCGAGCAGGTCGTCGACCAGCGTGCGCAGGGTGGAGGCGTCCGCGAGCCCCACGACGCGCGCGGCGACCTTGCCGGACCGGTCGAGCACGACCGTCGTCGGCACGGCGTTGAGCGGGACGACGCCCTGCAGCGCCGCGACCGCCGCGCCGGTGCGGTCGTCGATGCTCGGGTACGGGATGTCGAACGTGCGCTGGAAGGCCTCGGCCGCGCCGGCCTCGTCGCGCGAGTTGAGCCCGAGGACCTGGACGCCCTGGGTGGCGTAGTCGTTCGCGAGCGCCACGAGGTCGGGGGCCTCCGCGCGGCACGGCGGGCACGCCGCGTACCAGGTGTTGAGGACGACGACGTCGCCCTGCCACGCCGTGACGTCCTGCTCCTGGCCCGCGTAGTCGGTGCCGGAGAGCGCCACGGGACCCTGGCGGTCGCCGACGGCCCAGGTCGTCGTCGACCCGTCGCCCGACTGGTAGTTCTGGCCGACGACGTCGTTCGTCTGCTCCGCGGGGCCGCACCCGGCGAGCACGACGACCGCGGCCACGGCCACGGCGAGGCCGACGAACGGGCGGCGCGCGACGCGACCGACGGCGCGACGGCGCGTGGCAGGACGCTGACGGACGCTCACGTCACGCCCCCGCCACGGTCGCGGCGCCCGGCAGCAGCGCGGCGGCGGGCTCGGTGTAGGTGATCGAGACGAGCTCGTCGTCCTCGTAGCGCAGGCTCGTCAGCGAGGCGAGCGAGCACTGACGCTTGCGCGGGTCGTGCCACAGGCGGCGGTTCTCGAGCGCGAGCCGCGTGACCCACACCGGCAGTTGGTGCGAGACGAGCACGACCTCGTGGCCGCGGGCCTGCTCGCGTGCGTCCTCGACGGCGGCGAGCATGCGGTCGACCTGCTGGCGGTACGGCTCGCCCCACGAGGGCCGGAACGGGTTGCGCAGGAACGGCCAGTGCTGGGGGTGCCGCAGCGAGCCGTCGCCGACCCCGAACGTCATGCCCTGGAAGTGGTTCTCGGCCTCGATCAGGCGCGCGTCGGTGCCGATGGGCAGGCCGAACGCGGCCGCGATCGGACCCGCGGTCTCCTGCGCACGCTCGAGGGGCGAGGCGATCACGGCCACGACGTCACGCCGCGGTCCCGCAGGCACGTCGCTGACCGCGCCGCGCGCGACGGTGTCGGCGGCCTCGTCGTCGTGCCCGAGCTCGCTCAGCCACGCGCCGTCGTACGTGCGTCCGGACAGGTGCGTGGCGACGATGCGCGCCATCGCGCGGCCGCGTTCGGACAGGCGGTAGCCCGGCAGGCGGCCGTAGAGCACACCCCCGGGGTTGTGCACCTCGCCGTGACGCATCAGATGGACGGTGGTCGCGACCATGGCAGTCAGTGTCCCTCACGCACCCGTGTGCTCGTGGCCCGGTCCGCCCTCATACGGAGTGACACCCGCCACCGGTGAGGTGGGCGCGCACCGCCTCCATCGCCTCGCCGAGCGCGGCGAACTGCTCGGGAGTCAGGACGTCGACGAGGTGGGCCCGTACCGACCGCACGTGACCCGGCGCCGCGGCGACGAGCCGCTGCCACCCCTGCTCGGTCATGACGCAGTCGACGCCGCGCGCGTCGGACGGGCACGGGCGTCGTTCGACGAGCCCGTCGGACTCCATGCGACGGATCGTGTGGGTGAGCCGGCTGCGCGAGTGCGCGAGGCCGGTCGCGATCTCGGACATGCGCATGGTGCGGTCGGGCGACTCCGAGAGCCGCACGAGCACCTCGTACTCGTGGATGGAGAGTCCCGACTGCTGGTCGAGCTCGTGCGCGAGCACGTCGGAGAGCATCGCGGTGGCGGTCCGGAACGACCGCCAGGAGACTTGCTCGTCGGCGGTGAGCCAGCGCACGGGCGGTTCCGCCGAGTCGGCGCCGCCCGCGGCGTCACCGGTGGCGTCGGTCTCGCGAGTCGCATCGCGGCTCGTGTCGAGGGCGTCTCCCGTGACGGTCGTGCGGTCGGCGTCGGTCTCGGCGGTCGCCTCGCGTGGGTCGCGGGCGTCGGCAGCGCGCGCGACGGTCGCGGCGGTCGGGTCGGTCACGGGTCACCTCTCTCGTGCGGGCGACGACGCGGCGGTGTCGTGAGCCGGTCGCGCCGGGTCCGGCCTGCGGGTCGGGCGGACGCGTGGAACGCCTGCACGGGCTCGCTCGCCTGCCGGTCGCGTCCCTGCGACTGCTCGACACGCACGAACCTGCGGTTCGCAGTCTGGCAGCCGGGACGCGTGACGGACGTGATGCGCACCACGAGCACTTGCGCTCCGCCCCCCACTGTAGTACAACTTTGAACTAACAGGTTGTTGAGAGTTCAACGATCTCGACGGACCGAGCACCACGACCCGAGAACGACGAACCGCACGACCCCCCACGACAGGAGCACTCGCCATGAGCACCACGACCACCGCCCTCCCCGCCGGCCTCACCACGGGCACCTGGGCGATCGACCCCTCGCACACCGAGGCGGCGTTCACCGTCCGTCACGCGGGCATCTCCAAGGTTCGCGGCACGGTGGCGGTCACCGAGGGCCAGATCGCGGTCGGCGAGGACCTGGCGAGCACGTCGGTCACGGCGACGCTGGACCCCGCGACCGTCTCGACCGGCGACGCGAACCGCGACGGCCACCTCAAGAGCGGCGACTTCTTCGACGTCGAGAAGTTCGGCCAGTGGTCGTTCACCTCGACCCAGATCCGTCCCGAGGGCGGCGAGTACGTCATCGCCGGTGACCTCACGATCCACGGCGTCACGCGTCCGGTCGAGCTCGCGACCGAGTTCAACGGCTCGGCGGTCGACCCGTTCGGCAACACGCGCGCCGGGTTCGAGGCGTCCGTGACGATCTCCCGCAAGGACTTCGACCTGACGTGGAACGCGGCCCTCGAGGCCGGCGGCGTCCTCGTCTCCGACAAGGTCACCATCACGCTCGACGTCTCGGCCATCAAGCAGGCCTGACGCAGCGCTCGCCGGTCGGCGAGCCACTCACCGCCGCGGGGCGGGTCCGCACGTCGGGCCCGCCCCGCGGCGTCTGCGCCGGAGCACGGCGCGGTGCGAGTCCTCGAGGCCGTGAGCCCGCGCGTCAGCGGGCGCGCGGCGGGACCGCGGCGCGCTCGAGGTCGGCGTGCCGACGCGCGTCGTGGAACGCGAGGATCTGCAGCTCGCTCGCGACGTCGACGGCGCGCACGGTCACGCCGTCGGGCACGCGCAGCGCACGCGGTGCGAACGTCAGCAGCCCCGTCACTCCCGCGGCCACGAGCGCGTCGCACACGGACTGCGCGTGCTGCGCCGGCACCGCGATCACCCCGACCGACGCGCCCGTGCGCGCCACGACCTGCGGCAGGTCCTCGATCGGCTCGACGACGAGCCCCGCCACGCGCGTCCCGACGACCTGCGGGTCGACGTCCACGAGCGCCGCGACGTCGAACCCGCGCTCGGCGAACCCGCCGTAGCTCGCCAGCGCGTGCCCCAGGTACCCGATCCCGACGATCACGACGGTGCGCCGCGTCGCCACGCCCAGCACGACACCGATCTGCTGCTCGAGGTGCGCCACGTCGTACCCGACCCCGCGCCGCCCGTACGAGCCGAGGAACGACAGGTCCTTGCGGAGCTGCTCCGGGGAGACGCCCGCCGCGCGCGCGAGCTCCTGCGACGTCACGACCCCCGCGTCGCGCACCGCCTCGAGCGCGTGCAGGTAGCGGGGAAGGCGCGCGACGGTCGCGTCGGGGACCTGAGCCGCGCTCATCGGCCCCCACCGGCGACGTCCGTGCCCACCGGGATGCTCGCCGCGGTCGCCAGAGCCATGCTCCTCGTCGCGCCCACGTGCGCTCCGTCAGCGGGCGGCCAGCGCACGCCGCAGCCGCGCCGACTCGATCCGCCAGTACCCCTGACGGACGCCGTCCACCTCGACCACGGGCACGAGCTCGCTCAGCTCGCCGAGGTCCCGCCCGGGCTCGACGTCGCGGTCGACGTCCACCTCGCGCCACGTCGTGCCCGCGAGCGTGGCCTCCGCGGCCACGACCGCACGCGCGTCGGCGCACAGGTGGCATCCCTCACGCGAGAAGAGCACCACACGGGCGGCGGTCGTCGGCTCGTCGGGCACGTGCCGACACTAGACCCGACGAGGGCCGTCGTGGGGCCGTCTCGCCCATCGCCTGCGATCCCGACACGCCTCGCCCGACGCCGACCGCGCCGGACCGCCTCGCCCGGCAGAGCGCCGCAGCGCCTCGTCCGTGGCCCACCGGGCGGCGGGTGCGGGCGACGGACGGCCGGGCGCGCCGAGCCGTCGACGGTCCGACCGAGCCCGGCACGGGGCTCCCAGGGAGCCTGGATACAGTGGCCGGGTGTCCGAGCCCAGCGGTCCCGTCGACGCCGATCCGGCGGGTCCCGACCGTGAGGGCGCTCCACGCGCGGCCGCGTTCTTCGACGTCGACAACACGATCGTGCGGGGTGCGAGCGCGTTCCACCTGGCTGTCGGGCTCTACCGACGCGGGTTCTTCCGGCCGTGGGACCTCGTGCGGTTCGCGGGCCACCAGCTGCGGTACCGGATGCTCGGCGAGAACCGCCGGCAGATCGACAAGCTGCGCGGCGAGGCGCTCTCGATCATGCGCGGGCACTCGGTCGCGGAGGTCACCGCGATCGCGGAGGACGTGTACGACGAGGTGCTGCACCTGCGGATCTACCCCGGCACGCGCGCGCTGCTCGACGCACACCGGGCGGCGGGCCTCCCGGTCTGGTTCGTGACGGCGTCGCCGCGCGAGATCGCCGAGCTGCTCGCGCGACGGTTGGGAGCGACCGGCGCGCTGTGCACCATCGCGGACGAGGTCGACGGCTTCTACACGGGCCGGCTCGTCGGGGACATGCTGCACGGCGAGGCGAAGGCGCGGGCCGTCCAGGCGCTGGCCGAGCGTGCGCACCTCGACCTCACGCAGTCGTACGCGTACGGCGACTCGACGAACGACCTTCCGCTGCTGCGCAGCGTCGGCTTCCCGTGCGCGATCAACCCGGACCGCCGCCTGCGCCGCCGCGCGGCCCAGCTCGGCTGGCCGGTGCGCGACTTCCGGCCCGCGCGTCGCACGGCCCGCCGCAGCGCGGGTGCCGCGACGTTCGCGGGCGGCGCGTGGGCGGTCGCGGTCACCGCACGAGCGGCACGACGCGCGTTCCTGTCCCGCGCCGAGCGCTGAGCCCACCACCCCCGTCCGGCCAGTGACCTGCTGCTCCCGACGGACACCGAGCCCGACGGCCACCGCGGCGGTCGGCAGACCAAGTCAGGCGGTCACCGAGGCAGGCGGGGCCTGAACCTTACGTCCCGGTTGCGACGGGAACGCCGCTTCGCGACCTCGTCGGCGACCGGTCTGCTTGGGTGCCAGCGCCCTGACCGGGGGCTGATCGCCCGGGGCAAGCCGCCTAAGGTGGTCCGCCGTGACCGTTCATGTCCGACTTGCCCGGCACGACGACGCCCCGGCCCTGGCCGAGCTCGCCGCCGTGACGTTCCCGCTCGCGTGCCCTCCGGGGTCGACCCCCGAGGACCAGCGCGCGTTCGTCGACACGGTGCTCTCGCAGAGCGCGTTCGAGGGCTACCTCGCCGACGGCCGGCGCACCGTGCTCGTCGCGGAGGACGACGAGGACGGCACGCAGCTCCAGGGGTACGCGATGCTCGTGGCGGGCATGCCCGCCGACCCCGACGTGCGCTCGACGCTCTCGCTGTGGCCCACGGTGGAGCTCTCGAAGTGCTACGTGCGCCCGCAGCGGCACGGCGCGGGTGTGGCGGACCTGCTGATGGACGCGAGCCTGGAGGACGCGCGGGGTCGTCGCGCCCTCGGCTGCTGGCTCGGCGTGAACCAGCTCAACGAGCGCGCGCAGCGCTTCTACCACCGGCACGGCTTCCGCCGGGTCGGTACCAAGCACTTCCGCGTGGGTTCCCGCATCGAGGACGACTACGTCCTCGAGCGCGTCCTGTGACCCGAGCGCCCTCCCCGGGTCGCGCCCGTCAGCCCTGGGTCGTCAGGCGGACCACGTTCCACGAGACCGGCGGCACCTCGACGCGCAGGTGACCGTCGGCGACCTGTGCGGTCGCATTCGCGCGCGGGAGCACGGAGCTGTCGTCGTCGGCAGTCGCCTGCCACGTGTGGTCCGGGTTCGCGAGCGTGCTGGCGTCGACGAGGCGCAGGCCGGGGATCGACCGCAGGTCGACGTCGAGCAGCGCGGGCTCGTCCGTCGAACGGTTCACGGCGAACAGCGCGACGTCACCGGTCTCGGCGTCGTACGTCGCCACCGCGTCCGCGAGCGCGGCGTCGCCGTACTTGGCGGTCTCGTACGTCGCGACGTCGAGCGCGACCCGCAGCACGTCGCCGCGCGCGAAGCGCGACGCCTGCGCGAACGGGTGGAAGGTCGTCTGCTTCCAGGAGCGGCCGCCGGGCTCGGTCATGATCGGCGCGATGACGTTGACGAGCTGCGCGAGCGACGCGGCGTGCACGCGGTCGCTGTGCCGCAGCAGGCTGATGATCAGGTTCCCGACGACGACCGCGTCCGCGACGTTGTACCGGTCCTCGAGCAGGATCGGGGCGACGGGCCAGTCGTCGCCCGTGGGCGGCTGGGACTCGGCGCGGTGCTGGTACCAGACGTTCCACTCGTCGAACGAGATGTGGATCCGCTTGGCGAGCTTCTTGTGCGCACGGACCGCGTCGGCGGTCGCGGTGACCGACTCGATGAAGTGGTCCATGTCGGTCGCGGACGCGAGGAACGAGCCGAGGTCGCCCTCGTCCTCCCAGTAGTACGCGTGCGCGGAGATGAGGTCGACGTGCTCGTAGGCCTCGGTGAGCACGATGCGCTCCCACTCGCCGAACGTGGGGATCGCGACACCGGACGAGCCGCACGCGACGAGCTCGAGGTCGGGCTGGATCATGCGCATCGCACGGGCCGTCTCGGCCGCGAGCCGGCCGTACTCGTAGGCCGTCTTGTGCCCGATCTGCCACGGGCCGTCCATCTCGTTGCCCAGGCACCACATCGTGATGTCGTGCGGCTCGGGCGTGCCGTTCGCGCGGCGCAGGTCCGACAGGCGGCTGCCGCCCTTGACGTTGCAGTACTCGAGCAGGTCGAGCGCCTCCTGGACGCCCCGCGTGCCCAGGTTGACCGCCATCATCGGCTCGACGTCCGCCGCCTTGGTCCAGCGCATGAACTCGTCGACACCCACCGTGTTCGGCTCGGTCGAGTGCCATGCGAGGTCGAGCCGGCTCGGGCGCTCGGCCACCGGGCCCACGCCGTCCTCCCAGCGGTACCCCGACACGAAGTTGCCGCCCGGGTACCGCACGGTGCTCACGCCGAGCTCACGCGTGAGCTCGATGACGTCCTTGCGGAAGCCGTCACCGTCGGCCGTCGGGTGCGACGGGTCGTGGATGCCGGTGTAGACGCACCGCCCCAGGTGCTCGACGAACGAGCCGAACGTGCGACGGCGCACGGGGCCCACTCGGAACGCGGGATCGATGGTGATGCTCACGGGGATCATGCGGGACCTTCTGAGACGTCGGGGCTGTCACGGTGCGCCTCGCAGCGGGGCGGGCCGGACCTGTCGCGACAGCGTCGACGCGACGAGGCACGGTCCACCCGCGGACTGGGCGACCTGTTTCTCCATCGTTGTAGAACGGGCCGATCATGTCACGTCAATACACGAAAGAAGGGCCCGACCACGCGGTCGAGCCCTTCTCTCATGCGCTGCCTGCGCAGCGCGAGGTCACTTCTTGTTGCGACGCTGGTGACGCGTCTTGCGCAGCAGCTTGCGGTGCTTCTTCTTGGCCATCCGCTTGCGGCGCTTCTTGATGACGGAGCCCATGGGTCCACTCTCGCTTCCGGGTGTGGCCCGCGGAGGCGGACCGGTGCTGGTCGATCGGCGCGTGGCCACCCGTGAGGGCCTCGGCGGCGCGCTCGCACGCGCAACCGTCCACGCAGAGGAAAGTCCGAGCGCCTACCTTACGCGATCGGCGGGCATGCCCGCGACGCGCAGTCGGCCGCCGGACGGATGCCGGGCGTCACACCCGGCGCGGTCCCGCCGCAGCGGCGCCTCGCGCGGCGCGTGGTGCGACGCCGACGCGCCCGTCGGGACGACGTCGGCACCCGTCAGGACGAGCGGCGCGTCAGGACGAGCGGCGCGTCAGGACGAGCGGCGCTCGGTGTCCTGCTCGGGCGCGATCGCGGACATCGACGACCGCAGGTACGCGTCGAGCGCGTCCTGCGGGACGCGGAAGGAGCGGCCGACGCGCACGCCGGGCAGCTCGCCCGAGTGCAGCAGCCGGTACACCGTCATCTTGGAGACGCGCATGACGTCGGCGACCTCCACCACCGTCAGGTAGCGCACGCGGCCCGGCTGGTCGCTCATCTTGGCGGTCATCCTCCTGGGCGTCGTCCGACGCTCGTCCACGGCCCGACCGGCGGTCCGGCTCGTGCCCACGTCCAGCCCGTCGTCCGGCTGGCTGGTGCCAACCCTAGTGGCGCGTGGGACACGAGTGAAAGGGGTGACGAGAGTGACAACCGAACGTGCGACGCACGACCCCGACGATCGGCACCGCCGAGGACGAACCGGACACCTTCCGGGCGTGGGCGACCCGCCCGGCAGCGGAGCACGGGTCGCCGCAGGCCGACGCTCAGTCGTGGTCGACGTCGAGGCCCAGGTGCGGGAAGCTCAGCGACCGGGTCGCGCGGATCGCGCGGTCCACGTCGTCGGACGGGTCGAACCCCGACCGCCACGCACGGAACGTCGGCTCGGCCACGTCCGACATCCGGTCCGGCCCCTCGCGGCCGTACTGCTGCGCGACGCGCTCGCGCCACGCCTGGGGCACCGTCGTGCCCGGCGCGACGTCCCGGTGCGCGGCCACCGCGAGGAGCCGCGCCCACGCCCGCGGCACGACGTCGATGATCGCGTAGCCGCCGCCCCCGACCGCGACCCACCGCCCGTCGGTCAGCTCGTGCGCGAGCTCGTCGAGCCGTCGGGCGACGAGGACCTGCGCGTCGACCGAGACCCGCAGGTTGCTCAGCGGGTCGAGGCCGTGCGTGTCGCAGCCGTGCTGCGTGACGAGCACCTGCGGTCGGAAGGCGCGCACCACCGCCGGCACCACGGCGTCGAACGCGCGCAGCCAGCCCGCGTCGCCCACCCCGGCGGGCAGCGGGAGGTTCACCGCCGAGCCGGGCGCACCCGCGCCTCCGGTCTCGTCGGGATGACCGCTGCCGGGGAACAGCGAGCGCCCCGACTCGTGCATCGACACCGTGAGCACCCGGGGGTCGTCCCAGAACACCGCCTGCACGCCGTCGCCGTGGTGCGCGTCGACGTCCACGTACGCGACCCGCTCGGCGCCCTCGGCGAGCATCGCGCGGATCGCGACGGCGACGTCGTTGTAGACGCAGAAGCCCGACGCGGCGCCCGGCATGGCGTGGTGCATGCCGCCCGTGATGTTCACGGCGTGCGTGCGCTGCCCGCGCCAGACCGCGAGCGCGGCGTCCACCGTCCCCTGCACGACGCGCGCAGAGGCCTCGTGCATGCTCGGGAACAGCGGGTCGTCGGCGGTCCCGAGACCGCGCGCCTCGTCGCGCACACCCTCGTCGGCCGCCCGTCGCACCGCCGCGACGTACGCGGGCTCGTGCACGGTCGCGAGCAGCTCGTCGTCGGCGATCTCGGCCGCCACGAGGTCGACGTGCTCGAGCAGCCCGAGCTCGGCCGCGAGGTCGATCGTGAGCGCGAGCCGGTCCGGTGCCATCGGATGCCCCCGGCCGAAGTCGTAGCGCAGCATCTCGGGGGCCCACTCCACGCGTGGCCGCTGCGTCATGCCCTCACCCAAACATCCCCGGGCCACCCTGTCGAACGGCGCGCTCCCCCAGGCCCGCAGGCCGCGGGCCGCGGTGGACCGGCAGTGGACCGGCAGTAGACCGGCAGTGGACCGGCGGTGGACGGGCCGGAGTCCGGCGACGAGTCGGCCCACGACGCCCGACGACCCGTCTCGCGGCCGCGGGCGGTGCACGGCCGCAAGCCCCGGGTCGTGCCAGAGTGTGCGATGCACGTCCGTCGGCCCGGGCCGGGACGGGCGGACGACGTGGGCACGACCGAGCCCGCCGGCGTGTGCCGGGTCGGGGCGACGTCACGGGTAGGAGGGAGCGTGGGCGGCATGGCGCGCACGGGTCCCGGCGTCCTGTGGCGAGCCCGCGAGATCGTCGACCGGTCGGCCCGCCAGTCGCCCGCGCGGCTCGCGCTGGGCGTGTTCGCAGCGGTCATCGCGCTCGTCACGGTGCTGCTGTCGGCGCCGTGGGCCACCGCGCACGGCAGCCGGGCGCCGTTCGTCGACGCGCTGTTCACGGCGACGTCCGCGAGCACCGTCACCGGGCTCGTCGTCGTCCCGACGGGCGAGTACTGGTCGACGTGGGGGCTCGTGGTCATCCTCGTCGCGATCAAGATCGGCGGCCTGGGCGTCATGACGCTCGCGTCGCTGCTGGGCATGGCGGTGTCGCGGCGCATCGGCCTGACGCAGCGCCTCCTGGTCTCCTCCGAGACGAAGTTCACGCGGCTCGGCGAGGTCGGCTCGCTCGTGCGCACGGTCATCGTGACGTCGACGATCCTCGAGGTCGCGATCGCGCTCGTCCTGCTGCCGCGGTTCCACATGTACGACGAGTCGTGGGGCACGGCCGCCTGGCACGCGATCTTCTACGGGGTGTCGTCGTTCAACAACGCCGGGTTCGTGCCGACCCCCGCGGGCCTCGCACCGTTCATCTCGGACTGGTGGGTGCTGCTGCCCATCATCGTCGGCGTGTTCATCGGGTCGCTCGGCTTCCCGGTGATCCTCAACGTCGCGCAGCACCTGCGTGAGCCGCGTCGGTGGAGCCTGCACGCCAAGCTGACGATCACGACGAGCGTCGCGCTCGCCGCCGCGGGCGCACTGCTCGTCGCCGGGTTCGAGTGGACGAACCCGGGCACGTTCAAGGACCTCGACGCGTCGGGCACCGCGCTCGCGTCGTTGTTCGCGGGCGTCATGCCCCGCTCGGCAGGGTTCTCGACGGTCGACGTCGGGCAGATGCACGAGTCGACCTGGCTGCTGTACGACGCGCTCATGTTCGTCGGCGGCGGTTCCGCGTCCACCGCGGGCGGCATCAAGGTCACGACGCTCGCGGTCATGCTGCTCGCGATCGTCGCCGAGGCGCGCGGCGACCGCGACGTCGAGGCCTACGGGCGGCGCATCCCGCGCGACGCGCTCCAGGTCGCGATCGCCGTCTCGCTCATCTCCGCGACGTTCGTGCTCATCGCGTCGCTCCTGCTGCTCGCGATGACCGGCGAGCGGCTCGACACCATCCTGTTCGAGACGATCTCCGCGTTCGCCACGTGCGGCCTGAGCACGGGCATCACGCCCACGCTGCCCGACGGCGCGAAGTACGTGCTCACCGTCCTGATGTTCATCGGCCGGACCGGCACGATGACGCTTGCGGCGGCGCTCGCGCTGCGCAACCGTCGTCGGGTGATCCGGCTACCGGAAGAGAGGCCGATCATTGGCTGAGACCATGCGCGACCCGCGGGCAGGCACCCAGAACGCCCCGCGCACGCCCAAGAAGGACTCCGGCGTCCTGGTGATCGGGCTGGGCCGGTTCGGCTCGGCGATCGCCGCGACGCTCGACCGGCTCGGGCAGGACGTGCTCGCGGTCGAGCGCTCCCCCGATCTCGTGGCGCAGTGGGCGGGCCGGATCGCGCTCGTCGAGGCGGACGCGACCAACCCCGAGGCGCTCGAGCAGCTCGGCGCGCGTGACTTCCCCGTGGCCGTCGTCGGCGTGGGGTCGTACCTCGAGGCGTCCGTGCTCATCACGGGCAACCTCGTCGACATCGGCATCCCGCAGATCTGGGCCAAGGCGATCTCGAACGAGCACGCGCGCATCCTGCAGCGCATCGGCGCCCACCACGTGGTGCTGCCCGAGGCCGACGCCGGCTCGCGGGTCGCCCACCTGGTGTCCGGCAAGCTGCTCGACTACATCGAGGTCGAGGACGGGTTCACGGTCGTCAAGATGCGCCCGCCGAAGGAGACGCAGGGCTTCACGCTCGCGCAGAGCAAGATCCGCGAGCGCTACGGCGTGACCGTGGTCGGCGTGAAGTCACCGGGGCTGGACTTCGTGTACGCGACTCCCGAGACGCGCATCTCGCAGAACGACATCATCATCGTCTCGGGCCACGCGGACCTGCTCGAACGGTTCGCCGCGCGCCCCTGAGGTGGGGTGTCGCTCGCCGTGCCGCACCGCTACCATCGCTGCTCGCGGCCCGGTGAGGTGCCGCGCGAGCACGTCCGGCGGTGCCGGACGCTGCCGACCAGGAGCGGAGGTCCGCGGATGGCGAAGACGCCGTCGGACGACGAGGTGCGCGCCCGGCTGGACGCCGTCGCGTATGGCCTCGCCGTCACGCCCGGCTTCCGGATCGCCGACCTCGACGCGGCCTCGACACCGTCGTTCGACGCCGGACGCACGGAGGGCGAGAAGCTGCTCGCGCGCATGGGCGAGCGCATGTCGGACCTGCAGGAGCGCCTGTACGCGCACGGCCGCACGGGCGGGAACCGGTCGGTGCTGCTCGTCCTGCAGGGCCTGGACACCGCGGGCAAGGGCGGGATCGCCCGGCACGTGCTCGGTCTCGTCGACCCGCAGGGCGTGTCGCTGAAGGCGTTCGGCCGCCCCACCCCCGAGGAGCTCGAGCACGACTTCCTGTGGCGCATCCGCAAGGCGCTGCCGCCCGCGGGCCGCATCGGGCTGTTCGACCGGTCGCACTACGAGGACATCCTGGTCCCGCACGCCGCCGGCACCGCGGACGCCGACGAGCTCACTGCCCGCTTCGACGCCATCGAGCAGTTCGAGCGCGAGCTCGTCGCGGGTGGCACGACGATCGTCAAGGTCGCGCTCTGGGTCTCGCGCGACGAGCAGTACGCGCGCCTGCGCGAGCGGCTCGAGCGCCCCGACAAGCACTGGAAGTACTCCCCGAACGACGTCGACGTGCGTCTCGCGCGCCCCGCGTACGAGGCCGCGTACGACGAGGTGCTGGCACGCTCGTCGTACGACATCGCCCCCTGGTACGTGGTGCCCGCGGACCGCAAGTGGTTCGCCCGGCTCGCGACCAGCGCGCTGCTGCTGCGCGCGCTGCTCGACCTGGGCCTGGGCTGGCCCGAGCCCACCTTCGACGTGACCACCGAGCTCGCGCGTCTGGACGCCACCCGCTGACGCGCGCCTGATGTCAGCTGGTGGGCACAACGGAGTGCCGACCAGCTGACTGCCCCACCCGCACCCCTCCCTGCCCGACCTCCCCTGCCGCGCCCCGCCCCGCCCGCGGCAGATCCGACGCGAGCGCGGCAGATCCGTCACGAGCGCGGGTCGCGCGAGGGCGCGCTCGCGGCCGATCTACCGCGCTCGGTGGCGGAGGGCGCGGGTAGGACAGGGCACGCGGCCCCGAGTCCTGAGTGGCCGCCCGACGCGAGCGCGGGATGCCTCGCGAACGCGGGACAAGCGTCGCGAGCGCGGGTGATCGGGCGCGAACGCGGGTCGCGCGGGGGTGCACTCGCGACCGATCTACCGCGCTCGGTGCCGGAGGGCGCTGGTAGGGCGCGCGGCCCCCAGCCGTGAGTCGCCGCCCGACCCCGAGCACGAGATCCCCCGCGAACGCGCGAAGCGTCCCGAGCGCGCAAGACGCAGGGCGAGCGCGGGTGATCCGTTGCGAGGGCGGGCGATCGGGCGCGAAGGCGGGTGGTGCGAGGGTGCGCTCGCGGCCGATCTACCGCGGTGGGTGTGGGAGGGCACTGGCGGGAGGGCACTGGCGGGACGCCCGGCCCCGTGAGGCATGGGCGGCCGCCCGGCGCGGGTGCGCGGCGGGCGGCGGCGGGCGGGTCGCCGGTCGACCGCGCTCGCGGTGGGGGGCGCGGTCATGGGAGGCGCGTGGCGGTCACGAGGGCCGCGTGGTCGACCTCGAGGGCCGGGGACTGGAGGCCGACCGCGGCCAGGGCGCGGCCCGTGAGGCGGACGGGGTGCGCCCACCAGGCCGGGCGGTCCCAGTCGCCGGGCGGCGAGAACGGGCCGCGCGGTGCGACCTCGTACGTCGCGTCCGGGTCCAGGCCCGGCAGGCGGACCAGGCCGGGCGGCCACGTCGCAGGGCGCTCGCGCTGCACGAGCGCGAACAGCGCGCGTGACCGGTCCTGCGCGACGACGCCGTGCAGCCACTGGCCCGCGGCGGGCATCTCGTCGCGCACCACGACGCCCGTGTGCAGCAGGGCTCGTTCGGCGCGGTAGAGCGCGATCCACGCGGCGAGCTCGGCGCGCTCGTCGTCGGACGCCGCCGCGAGGTCCCACTCGACGCCGAACGACCCGAGCAGCGCGGTGGCCGCGCGGAAGGACAGGTCGTGCACGCGACCCGTGGTGTGGGCGCGGTGGGCCCCGACGTGCGAGCCGACGAGCTCGGGCGGCAGGAGCTGGGCGGTCCACCGCTGGATCTCCTGGCGCTCGCGCGCGTCGAGGCAGTCCGACGCCCAGACCCGGTCGGTGCGTTCGAGGGCGCCCAGGTCGATGCGCGCGCCGCCCGACGAGCAGGACTCGATCTCCAGACCGGGGCACTGGGCGCGGACTGCGTCGAGCAACGCGTACACGGCCGCGGTCTGCGCGTGGACGCCCCCGGTCCCGTCGGCGCCGCCCGCCTCGACCAGGTCGCGGTTGTGGTCCCACTTGACGTAGTCGACGCCCAGCTCGCGCACGAGGGTGACGACGCGTCCGCGCAGGTAGGCGGCGACCTCGGGGCGGGAGACGTCGAGCACCTGCTGGTGCCGCGCGAGCGGCGGCCGCCTGCCGGGGACCTGCAGGATCCAGTCGGGGTGGGCGCGCGCCAGGTCGGAGTCGGGGTTGACCATCTCGGGCTCGAACCACAGCCCGAACTGCATGCCCAGGCCGTGCACGTGCGTGACCAGCGGCGCGAGCCCGTCGGGCCAGACGTCCTCGTCGACGAACCAGTCCCCCAGGCCTGCGGAGTCGTCGCGGCGCCCGCGGAACCAGCCGTCGTCGAGCACGTACCGCTCGACGCCGAGCGACGCCGCGAGGTCGGCGAGCTCGAGCAGACGCGGCAGCGAGTGGTCGAAGTACACCGCCTCCCACACGTTGAGGGTCACCGGCCGGGGCGTGCGCGGGTGCGTCGGACGGGCGCGCAGGTACGCGTGGAACCGGCCCGCGAGCTCGTCGAACCCGTCGCCGTACGAGCCGTACACCCAGGGCGAGGAGTACGACGAGCCCGGCGCGAGCCGCATCTCGCCGGGCAGCAGGAGCTCGCCGCCGGCGAGCGTGCGCGTGCCGTCGGGCAGGCGCTCGGCCTGCGTGCGGTGGTTGCCGGACCAGGCCACGTGCACGCCCCACGCCTCGCCGCGACGGAACCCGGTCCCCGGCTCGGCGGCGATGAGGACGAGCGTCGCGTCGGCACCGGTGCGCCCGCGCCGACCCTCGCGCACGTGCGTGCCGACCGTGAACGCGTGCTGCTGCGGAGCGCGCTCCTTGGCCCAGCGTCCCGCGAGGTCGTGCAGCTCGTCCGCGTGCGCCGGGACCGGCAGCGTCGGGAGCAGGGAGTCGAGCGTGTAGGGGGTCGTGCCGTCGTTGGTGAGCGTCGCGCGCATGCGGACCACGCCCTGCGCCGTGAGCTGGATCTCGAGCTCGAGACCGAGCTGCGCGTCCTCGTCGGACGCCGTCACACGCACCGTCCCGCCCAGGGGTCCGTCGCCGCCGTCCCCGTCGAGGTCGCCGTGAGCGGCCGCACCGGTCGGCGCACCGGTCGGCGCGTCGGTCGGCGCGTCGGTCGGCGCGTCCGTGGTCACGTCGGATGTCAGGTCGGTGCTCGCGCCCGTCGTCACGTCACTGGTCACGTGCGTGGACCGGACGACGAACGACGGCGACCACGCGTGCCCGTCGCGGTGCCCTGCGACGCCGGGGGTCCCGAGCCACGCATCGGCCTGGCCGGGCAGCACACCCGGCGCGACGGGCGCGTCGACCTGAGCGCCCGCACGCGGACGGGTCAACGCGCGCGCGAGATCGTCGTGCTCGTCGCGTCGGCCGCCGTCACGCCCGTCTCCGCGCCCGTCTGCGTGCCCGCCGCTGCGCCCGGTGCTGATCCCGTTCGTCTGCTCGTCGAGAAGGCCCTCGCCCAGGTCGGCGCCCCAGTGCAGGACGCGCGGCAACCGGTCGTCGGTCTCGAGCAGGAGGCTCACGCCCGAGGCGCGCAGGTGGACCAGCATGACGCCATCCAACCAACTCGCCCCGTGCGGCGTCAGCGTGAACCGGGCACGGCCTGCGGCGCGCGAGCGGGTGCGAGAGACACGTCAGCAGGCGCGAACGCGGACGGCGAGCCGGACTGGCGAGGCGCCGCCCGCGGTTCCCGGACGACGACGGGCCGCGCCCGGCCCCGGTGCACTCCACCGGGACCGGACGCGGCCCGTGCCGTCAGGTCATCGGACCTGTCTGCTCGTCACACCCAGGCCGCCGCCTTGGCCGTCGAGGCCTGCACGACGAGCCTGGTCGCGCCCGTCGACGGCAGCACCGTGGTCGAACCCGCGTACCGGGCCTTGACCGAGTACGTGCCCTGGGCCAGCCGGGGCAGTGTCACGACGACCTTCCCGTCACGCAGCGTGCCGGTGCGCGTCGCGACCGTCTTGCCGTTGCGGGTCACGGTCACGGTGACCTTGCCGGTCGCCCTGACCGCGGAGGTCACCTTGGCGGTGACCTTCGCCGCCTGGGCAGCGGTCACGGAGGCGGTCGTCGCCTTGGTCGTCGACGACGCGCGCGTGACCTTGACGGTCACCGTGCCCTTCGACGACGCGAACGTGCCGGCGCCGTCGTAGGCGACCGTCAGCCTGTGCGTACCGAGGCTGAGCTGCTTGCTCACCGTGACGGTCGCCCGCCCGCCGGACAGCGTCCCCGTGCCGACCTTGGTGCTGCCGTCGAGCACGCGCACCGTGCCGGTCGGCGTGGCGCCCGACGCGGTCACCTTGACGCTCACCTTGAGCGTCTTGCCGAGCTTGACGGATGTCGGCGCGCTCGCCGTCGTCGTGGTCATGGCCGGGATCCCCAGCGTGCCGGTGATCTCGGTGTTGCCGGCGACGTCGACCGAGCGGTACTGCAGCGTGGTCGCGGCGGAGCCGACCGTGAGCGACCCCTTCCACGTGGTCCACGAACCCGAACCGAGCCGGTACTGCGTGCGCGCGACGCCCGAGGTGCGGTCGGTGGCACGCAGCGTGACCGCCCGGGAGGACGTCGAGAAGGTCGCGCGCGTGACCGGGGCGGTCGAGTCGATGCCGACCTCGATCGAGACCGGGGAGGACACGCGGCCGGAGCTGTCGGTCGCCCGTGCCTTCACGACGTGCGCGCCGTCACCCGTGACGGTCGTCGTCGCCGACGAGCCGGCCGTGGTGGCCCACGCGGCGCCGTCGACGGCCAGGTCGACGGACGTCACCCCCGCGGAGTCGGTCGCCGTCGCGGCGACCGGCACGGACGACGAGCGCCACCAGCCGGCCGAGCCGTTGGGCGCGCGCGTCGCCGCGAGCGTCACGACCGGGTCGGTGTCGTCGACGACGTCCACCGTGAGCGACGCCCGGACGGACGCACCGGTGGTCACCGCGCCCGAGATCGTGAACTCGCCGACGGCCGCGTACTGCGCCGGGTCGACCGCGTCCCAGGTCACGGCGACGGGGCGCGTCGAGCCGTCGGCGAAGTGCGCGGGCACCGTCGCAGGCAGCGTCGGGGCGACGCCCGGACCCGTGGTCACGGTCGTCGGCTCGACGGACTCCACCAGCAGGTTCGGCTGGTAGGCGCCGCGGACGGCGTCGAGCTCAGCCTGCGTGATCGGCAGGACCGTGCCGTGCCGCGGGCTCGACGGGAGCTGCGCGCTCGTCTGCGCGGTCCACGTGCCGGCGGCGATGTTCGTCGACTTGAACGCCATGTAGCCGCGTCCGCCGTGGTAGCTCGGCTGGTCGATGAACAGGTACCAGTCGTCGTTGTCACCGTTGGCCTTGAACGCCGTCGGGCCCTCGCCGTTGGTGAACGTGCTGCCCCAGGGGTTGGCCTGACCGACGCCGATGCGCTCCTTGACGAGCTGCCAGCCCGGCGACGAGGTCGTCGTCGGCAGCGAGCCGGTGACGGTCGCCAGCAGGTTGGTCGACTTCTCCTGGCGGACCGTCATGGACGCCTCGTCCTTGACGAACCGGTAGTAGGTCGAGCCGTCCTTGACGATCGTCGCGTCGATCATGCCGAGGCCCGTGCCGCGCTTGACGTCCATCCACGGCTGCGCCTCGCTGAACGTCACGAAGTCACGCGTGGTCGCGTACATCATCCGGTTGTACGTCGAGGTGTAGCTGCGGCCCGCGACGGTCGTCGTCGGGTAGAGGTTGGACGCCCAGTACACGACGTACGCGCCGAGGCCCTCGTCGTAGAACGCCTCCGGGGCCCAGGTGTTGCCCGCGAAGTCCGTGGAGACCTTCACGTGCCGCTGGTCGGACCAGGTGACGAGGTCGGTCGACTCCCAGACCTCGATGTACGTCGAGCCGGACTGCTGCGCACGCGCGAAGCTGCCACCGGGGTAGATCTTGAGGTCGGTGGCGATCATGTAGAACTTGTCGCCCTCGGGCGAGCGGATGATGAACGGGTCACGCAGGCCCTGCTCGCCGTACGACGAGGTCAGCACCGGCTCGGCGTCGTTCAGGTCGTCCCACTTGGTCGGGTTGTCGCCCTGGCTCGCGCCGAGGAAGATCGACTCGCTGTCGTCGGCGCTCTCCCCCTCGAAGAACGCGAACAGGTACGCCTCGGTCTCGGCCGGGGCGGGCAGCGCGGGGACGGTCGCGGTGAACGTCCGCTCCGCGGTGGCGCTCTCGAGCGCGCCCGTCGCGGTGAGCTCGACCGTCGCGGTCGGCTGGCCGTGCGTGGGCCGGTGCACGACGCCCGTGCCGTCGATGACGGACGGGTCGGACGACTCC
Source organism: Cellulomonas persica (assembly GCF_007989825.1). Taxonomy (GTDB): domain Bacteria; phylum Actinomycetota; class Actinomycetes; order Actinomycetales; family Cellulomonadaceae; genus Cellulomonas; species Cellulomonas persica. The sequence goes on from NZ_BJUA01000015.1 coordinate 70,465, forward strand.
CACGTGAAGGTCGTGCCGTTCGCGCCGGACGTCGGCAGCGTGAGGTTGCCGCGCACGTCGTCGACGTTGACGACCGTCAGGGCCGCGAGGTCCTCGGCGACGAGTCCGGGCGCGTCGGGCCGCTCGAGGACGGTGACCGTGAACGCGCGGGTCTCGGTCACGTTGCCCCGCGCGATCGTCGCGGTGAGCGTCACGGTCGCGTCACCCGAGCCGGACGCCGGACGCGTGACGACGCCCGTCGTGGACACGACCGACGGGTCGGACGACGCCCACGTGATCGATGAGCCCTGGTCCCCCAGGACCGGCAGCGTGAGCGACGAGCGCACCGCGGACGTGTCGCCGAGCGTGAGCGCCGCGGCATCCGCGGCGACGGCCGGGCCGACGATGTCGTCGGCGAGCTCGGTGAGCTCGTCCGACGTGAGCACGCGGTCGTACACGCGGAAGTCGCGGACCATGCCCTTGAACGACTTGTCCGCTGCCCACGCCGAGCGGCCGATGTAGTTGGCGATGCCGCCCTCGCCGACGTCGCTGGGCTTGACGGTGATCGCGTTGTTGCGCGCGACCTCGACGCCGTCCTCGTACAGCACCGAGTAGCCGGGCGAGGCCTGCGTGCCGCCCACGATCGTGTAGGTCAGGTGCCGCCACGAACCCGTCGCGAGCGCGGTCGAGCGGATCGTGCTCTGCTCGGTGGTGTAGGTGCCGGTCGTGATGGCGCCACGCAGCCGGCCCTCATTGTCGCTGCCCGTGACGAACACGTACCCGGTGCCCGACGAGAACCCGGCCGGGTTGCCCAGGTTGAACAGGAAGTAGTTCGCGGTCATGCCGGTGGCGATGTTGACGTCGAGGTCGACCGTCACCGTGTCCAGACCGCTCAGCAGGCCGTCGGGGAGGCGGATCGCGTTGCCCGCGCTGCTGTTACCGCCCGAGAAGACGAAGCCGTCACCGCCGTTCCACGACGCGGCGCCGGTCACGCTCGCGTGCCGGCCGTGACCCGACGAGTCCGCGGCGACGGTGCCGCTGGTCTCGTCGAGCAGCCACCGGCCTACCAGACCGTCGTCGACGGCGGCACCGGCGGGCGTCGCCACCAGTGCCGTCGCCAGGGTGACGGAGGCCGCGGCCACCGCACCCCATAGTCGTCGTGCGCGCATGTTGTGCACTCCTTGCACTCGGGGATGTGAACGTGTCCGCCGGGTGCGGGCCGCTCCGGGGGGCGCGGCCCGCACGTGCGGACGTCAGCGGAGGACGACCGTCGTCGTCCGGGTCGATGGGGAATCGCGGAGGTGCCCGCTACGCGGCTGCCGCGACCTGCGCCGGCGTGCCGAGCGAGTGAGACGGCGGGGCGGTGTCCCTCGGGCCTGAGCGGACGTCCTCGTCCCGGCCCGACCGCGCGTGGCGGCCCGCGCCCTCGTGGTGCTCCGGGACCAGGGCGTGTGGAATCATCACTTGTGCTCCTACCTCTCCAAGGCGTGGTGAGCACCCGAGGTCGCCTCGTTGCGACTCGCCGGGAAAGCCCTCCCGTCCGCCGGGACACCCCCGGTGGCAGCCGGGTCCGGTCGGACGGGAGGGTCTCGCGTCTTCAGTTGTCGCGGTCGGGCGGCGCACCGTCGCGCCACCCGACCGCAGCTGTCCGCGCTACCTGCGCTTCGCGACGAGCACCCGCTGCAGCAGCACGAAGCCGAGCAGGATCACGCCGATCAGGATCCGGTTCCACCAGATCTCGAGGCCCTCGCGGTTGCAGATCGTCAGGATGAGGCCGTACACGGTGACGCCCGCGAACGTGCCGAGCACGTAGCCGACGCCGCCGGAGAGCAGCGCACCACCGATGACGACCGACGCGATCGCGTCGAGCTCCATCCCGACGCCCGACAGGTTGTAGCCGGACTTCGTGTAGAAGGCGAACAGCAGGCCACCGATGCCGGCGCACGTGCCCGAGATGACGTAGACCCACATCTTGGTCGCGCCCGGACGCAGACCCATGAGGCCCGCGGCCTGCCCGTTGTCACCCGCGCCGAGCCCGTACACCGTGCGGCCGAACCGCGTGTAGTGCAGCAGGTAGACGGCGGCGAGCAGCACGACGAGCGCGATGATCATCGACAGGTTGACGTACCAGATGTCGGGCTTCTCGCCGAACTTGATCTTCCACGAGGCGAGGGACGCGAAGCCCTCGTCCTTGATGCCGATCGCGGTGGTGCCGATCATGTTCGCCAGGCCGCGGGCCAGGAACAGCCCCGCCAGCGAGGCGATGAACGGTTGGATCTTGAAGTACTGGACCATCACCCCGATGAGCGTCCCGATCGTCGTCCCGACGAGGACGCCGAGGACGAGCACGAGCGGCAGCGGGGCGCCGCCTTCGAGCAGCTTCGCGACGACGAGACCCGTCAGGGCCACCACGCCACCGACCGACAGGTCGATCCCGCCGGAGATGATGACGAACGTCATGCCGATGGCCAGCACCAGCAGGTACGAGTTGTCGATGAACAGGTTCGAGAACAGGCGTGCGCTGATGAAGCTGCGGTCGTCGGTGCTGTACCGCAGCTGGCCGACGACCAGGAGCAGGATCAGCGTCGCGACGGTGCCGACGGTCGGCAGGTAGCGACGGTCGGTGAGCCGGCGCCACCACTGCGACGTCTGCACGGTGGGCGTCTTCTTCGTCGGGAGCTTCTCCGACACGGTCTGCGCGGTCATGCCGCCACCTCCACGGACTTCCGCGATGCCGGCGGCTCGGGCAGGCGCGGGACGCGGCGCAGGCCGACAGACTCCCGCAGGCGCTCCGAGCCGGCGATACAGATCGCGATGACGACGATGGCCTTGAACAGGTCCTTGGACTCCGACGGCAGGTGGAAGATGATCACCGCGCGGTCGAGGGTCGTCAGGATGAGCGCACCCACGATCGTGCCCGCGAGGCTGAACTTGCCGCCGTCGAGCTTCGTGCCGCCGATGACGACCGCCATGATCGCGTTGAGCTCCATGAGCTGGCCGATGTTGTTGGCGTCGGCGGCCATGGTGGGCGCGCCGTACACGAGGCCCGCGAGGCCTGCGAGCAGACCGCAGATCACGTAGACGAGCCACGTGATGTTGCGCGACCGGACACCGGCCATGTGGCTCGCGGTGCGGTTGATGCCGATCGACTCGACGAGCATGCCGAGCGCGGTCTTGCGAACCGAGAAGGCGACCGCGGCGAACACGACCGCACCGATCACGACCGGCGTCGGGATGCCCAGGACGAACCCGGAGCCGATCGACTTGAAGGGCGCGGAGTGCGTCGTGGTGATCTGCCCGCCCGTGAAGGCCAGCGCGATGCCGCGGCCCGCGACCAGGATGATCATGGTCGCGATGAACGGTTGGATCCCCAGCCCGGAGACCAGGAACCCGTTGAACGCCCCGACGAGCGCGGCGACGGCCAGCGCGAGCGCGATCGCGATGAGCGCGGTCCCGGCCTGCTCGCCCGTGCCCGAGTTGTCGATGTAGGTCAGGGCCACCGACAGCGAGATCGCCATGACCGCGCCGACCGAGAGGTCGATGCCGCCCGTCGCGATCACGAGGCACATGCCGAGCGCGAGCAGCAGGAACGTCACGGAGTTGCGCGTGATGTCGACGAGCTGGCCGAACAGGTGGCCGTCGACGATCTTGACGTCGAGGAAGCCGGGGCTCACGATGCCGCACGCGATCCAGAGCGCCACGAGGGCCACGACGGGCCAGAACAGGTGGTGCTTGGTCACGCGCGAGACCCAGGTGGGTACCTGCACGGTGCCGGTCATGCTGCGTCACTCCCGCTCGCTGCGATGGTCTCCAGGACCGTGGACGATGTCACGTCGGGGCCGTTGGTCAGCTCGCCGACCTTCTCGCGGTCCCGCAGGACGACGAGGCGGTGCGACAGGCGCAGCACCTCCTCCAGCTCGGAGGAGATGAACACGACGCCCATGCCCTGCGAGGCGAGCTCGACGACGAGGCGCTGGATCTCGGCCTTGGCGCCGATGTCGATGCCGCGCGTCGGCTCGTCGAGGATGATCAGCCGGGGCGACGTGGCGAGCCACCGGGCCAGGAGCACCTTCTGCTGGTTGCCGCCCGACAGGTTCTTGATGAGCATGTTCGGGTTCGGCGGCTGGATGTTCAGCGCCTCGATGTAGTGGTCGACGACCTCGTCGAGCTCCTTGGCGGGGACCCGGCGCCAGATGCCGCGGCTCGCCTGGATCGCCAGCGCGATGTTCTCGCGGACCGTGAGGTCGGCGATGATCCCTTCGCGCTTGCGGTCCTCGGTCGAGTACGCGAGGCCGCCCTTGAGCGACGACAGGGGCGCGGCCGACTTCACGTTCTCGCCGAAGAGCGTCAGCTCACCGGAGTCCGCGCGGTCCGCGCCGTACAGCAGCCGGGCGAGCTCCGTGCGGCCCGAGCCGAGCAGGCCCGCGAAGCCGACGATCTCGCCCTCGTACACCTCGAGGTCGACGGGCTCGATCGAGCCCTCACGCCCGAGCTTGACCGCCGAGAGAAGCGGCGTGCCCTGCCGCTCGTCGTGCGCGACGCGCTGCGCGCCGGCCTCGATCGCGGCGAGCTCGTCGCCAGCGCGGCCCAGCATCTTGGAGATCAGCTCGATGCGCGGCAGCTCGGCGGTCAGGTACTCGCCGACGAACCGCCCGTTGCGCAGGATCGTCATGCGGTCGCTGATCTCGTAGACCTGCTCGAGGAAGTGCGAGACGAACAGGATCGCGACGCCGCTGTCACGCAGCTGGCGCACGACCGCGAAGAGCTCGGCCACCTCGGCCTTGTCGAGGCTCGAGGTCGGCTCGTCGAGGATGAGCACCCGGGCGTCGACGACCATCGCGCGTGCGATCGAGCACAGCTGCTGGACGGCGATCGAGTGCGTGCCCAGCTGCGACGACGGGTCGATGTCGAGGTTCAGCCGGGCCAGGTACTCCTTGGCCTTGCGCCGCGTGGCGGGCCAGTTGATGAAGGGGCCGAACCGCACCTCGTGACCGAGCATCACGTTCTCTGCGACCGAGAGGTTCGAGCAGAGGTTGACCTCCTGGTACACCGTGCTGATGCCGGCTTCCTGGGCCTCGGCGGTCGAGTGGAACTGGTGGGGCTCGTCGGCGACGCGGATCTCGCCGGCGTCGATCTTGTAGACGCCGGTGAGCGCCTTGATCATGGTCGACTTGCCGGCGCCGTTCTCGCCCATGAGCGCGTGGACCTCGCCCGGTCGGAGCGTGAGATCGACGCCGTCGAGCGCCCGTACGCCGGGGAACTCGATGGTGATCCCGCGCATCTGCACGACGGGGGCGGAGTCGGACGTGAGAGACATCGTGGGTCATCCGTCCTGATGTGGGAGCAGCTTTGCGGGCAGCGACCGCGTCACGGGTGGCCGGGACAGGCCTCGCGTCGTCGCGGACGCTGCGGGAAGTGCAACAGCCGTGCGGCGGGGCGAGCGGCCCCGCCGCACGGCTGTCATGGTGTCACTCGGTACGTCGTCCGCGTCAGTGCGGCCACGGCGCGTACCGGGACGCTCTCGCGTCAGTACGCGCGAGCGTCGACGTCGGCCTGCGTGATCGTCTGGTCGAAGGCCTGGTCGACGACGATGGTCTCCTTCGGCAGTTCCTCGCCGTTGTAGACCTTCT
>NZ_BJUA01000016.1 GCF_007989825.1 Cellulomonas persica
CGACTCCTCGCCGGTGTTGCGGAAGTTATGCTGGGCGCCGGCAGGAACCGCGCACTGGTCGCCTGCCTCGATGGGGTGGGTGTGACCGTTGAGGTCCGCCTCGCCGATACCGGAGACAAAGGTCAGGATCTGGTCGGTGTGTTCGTGGACCTCGTCCCCGATCTCACCACCGGGCGGAATCGTCATGACGACGATCTGGGCGCGTTCGCCGGTCCACAGCACCTTCCGGAAGTCCGGATTGTCCCGGGCGACGTCCGCGATGGTGAAGTGCTCGACGTTGTCTCCAAGGGTGAAGTTCTTCTCGGTCATGGCTGATCTCCTCTGCTTCCTGTATGGCTGTCTCTATGTCGCTGTCTGAGTTTTCGTGCTTATCGCGTCCTCGGGATGACCCGGAGGCGTGCGGGCCCCAGGGCCCCGGTGCGGATTTGGATGTCAGGCGGTTACCTGCTGTGCCCCTTTCTCCGTGGTCCTCTCGGCCGGTGGCGTCGTGGTCGAACCGCGGGTCTTCCGTAGCAGTCGCATTGCGTTGATGATGACGACCAGTACGGAGGCTTCGTGGACGAGCATGCCGACGGACATGGTCACCCCGCCGGCGAAAACACCGGCCAGCAGCAGCACCACGGTGATCAGGGCGATCGCGATGTTCTGCCGCATCACGGACACAGTCCGCTTGGCCAGACCGATGGCTTCGGGCAGTTTGAGCAGGTTGTCGCCCATCAGGGCGATGTCCGCGGTCTCCACGGCCACGGCTGAACCGGCCGCGCCCATTGCCACGCCGATGTTCGCGGTGGCCAAAGCGGGGGCGTCGTTGACACCGTCCCCGACCATGGCAATCGTGTGGCCCTGGCGTTGCAACTGTGCGACCACGTCCAGCTTGTCTTCGGGGAGCAGGGAGGCGTGGATCTCGTCGATCCCGGTGGCCTTCCCGACGGCTTCGGCCACCAGTCGGGTGTCACCGGTGAGCATGACCACCTTCTCGACCCCGGCTCGGTGGAGCCGGGCGACCATCTCGGCGGCGTCCTGCCGGATCTGATCGGCCACGGCGACGACGCCGATCACCTGGTCGTCGACGGCCACGATCATCGGCGTCTTTCCATCGGAGGCCAGCGTTTCCGCCGCCCGAGCGGCGCTGCCGTCGTCGGGAACGCCGTACTGGTCCAGCAGCGGCGGGTTGCCGATGAGCACCCGTTGGCCGGCAACGTCGGACACGATGCCCTTACCGGGGACCGGGGTGACGGTGCCGGGGACCCCCTCGGGGGCCACCCCCTCATCGCGCGCCGTCTGAAGGATGGGACGGGCCAGCGGGTGCTCCGAACCAGCCTCGGCGGCCGCGGCCCAGCGCAGCACGTCGGCACGGTCCCGTGCCGAATCCAGGACCACGACATCGGTGAGGACAGGTTGGCCCTCGGTGAGGGTGCCGGTCTTGTCCACGGCGACCGCCGAGATCTTGGCCGAGGTCTCCAGGAACTCGCCGCCCTTGATCAGGATGCCATTACGGGCAGCCCGGCCGATGCCTGCCACGATCGCGACCGGAATGGAGATCACCAGGGCGCCGGGGCAGCCGATGACCAGCAGGGTCAACGCCAGGACCACATCACCAGCGATCAGTCCGGCCGCCAGTGCCAGCACCATGACGGCGGGGGTGTACCAGCGGGAGAAGCGGTCCATGAAGGCCTGGGTGCGGGCCTTGGCGTCCTGGGCCTCCTCCACCCGGTGGATGATGCGGGCCAGGGTGGTATCCGCGCCGATGCCGGTGGCCAGCACTTGCAGGAAGCCGCCGCGGGAGACAGTGCCGGCGAACACCTGGTCACCTTTGGATTTCTCCACCGGGATCGATTCGCCGGTGATGGAGGCCTCATCGATGGCGCCGGAGCCGGAGACGACCTGGCCGTCCACGGGGACCTTCGAGCCGTTCTTGACCAGGACGATCTCGCCCATTCTCACCTGTCCGGCAGGGATCTCCTGTTGTTCACCATCGCGCACAACGACGGCGGAATCCGGGGCGACGGCGACCAGCTCGGCCAGGGCCGAGCGGGTCCTGTTCAGGGTCGCCGCTTCCAGAGCGTGTCCGATGGCGAATAGGAACGTGACCGCCGCGGCCTCCCAGAAGTTGCCGATGATGACCGCGCCGATGGCCGCCACCGACACCAGCAGGTCGATGCCGATGACCTTGGCGATCAGCGCGCGAACCGCCTTGATCACGATCCCGTAGCCGGCGACCACGGCGGCGGCGACCATGAAGGCATCCGCGAGGGTGAAGACCGCGGTGGCATGGGTGGCGTGGGCGCCGGCATCGAGCCACCACTGGGGGCTGATGGTGAGGTTGGCCGCACCCTCGGCCAGCCGTTGAACGGCGAAGGAGATGATGATGAGTACGCCGGACACGACGGGGACCGACCAGTTCCCATAGACCCATTTCTGGAGCCTGTTCACTTTCGGGTACGACCTTTCTGCGATGAGTGCCAGCGGACCGGCAGATCGGGTATGAGCGAAAAATGCGCGACCCCACAGGGGCCCGCGTGCCTCAGAAGGCTGAAGGAGTGGCCTTATAGCCGGCCTTCGCCACGGCAGTCACGAGGTCATCCACGGAGACGCGCTCGGCGTCGTGGTCGATCTCGATGCGGGATGAGGCGAAATGGACCTTCACGTTCTCGACACCCTTGAGGCGGCCGACCTGCTTTTCGATCTTCGCCACGCAGGACGGGCAGGAGAATCCCTCGGCCCTCAAAAGGGTGTGGGTGGCGGTGGAGGTAGTCATTGTGAGAATCCCTTTCTTGGTGGTGTTCCGTATTGACACCTTCACGATAGGTTCGCGCCACTGCGAACTCCTTGACCCAGGTCAAGTCCGGACGGCACCGTACGAGGCGCCCCCTGGGGCATCTGGGACGGTGGCGCCCGCGCCGATTCCGGTAGGCTTGAGGCATGTCTGAGGATGACCTGTGCGTAGCTCGCGTACCGATCTTCCAAGGACTGACGCGCCAGGAGCAGCTGCACGTCGCCGACTTCGTTCGCCCGGTGTGCGTCCACAAGGGGGATATTGTTTGTTCCCCCGGACAGTCGGTGTCGCGTCTGCTGGTGATGCACAGCGGACAGCTCAAGGTCAGCCACACGGCGGCCAATGGTCAGGAACAGATTCTGCGAACGGTGACAGACGGTGATGTCGTGGGAGAACGGGCCTTCCTGACGGGCCACCGCCCGGTCGACCTCGTCGTCGCGCTAGAAGACAGTCGGATGTGCGTCTTCGACCACGCCGACCTCTCGGCCCTGCTCCGCGACTACCCCGACATCAGTCAGCGGATGCTGCGGACACTCTCCGACCGGCTCTCCTCAGTCGAGCGACTGCTGGGCGCCGTCACCTCCAGCGACGTCAACGCCCGCGTGGCGGCCTACCTGCTAGATCTGCCCGGCAGCATGCGAGCAGGCATACCCACGGTGAGGCTGCCGATGGCGAAACAAGACATCGCCGCCTACCTCGGAACCACGCCCGAAACCCTGAGCCGACGCCTCGCCGCGCTCTCCACCTCCGGCATCATCGAACTCCACGGACGCCGAGACGTCTCCATCCTCGACATTGATGCACTCGAACACGTCGCCACACCCCGATAGCCGGTACCGTCAGGATGCATCCGAGACGCGTCAAAGGCAGCGATGTAGGCCACTGCGCAACATCGACTACTCCGACCGCTACCAGCAGCACTTCACGCTCGGCTCCGACATCTCCACTCGGGACCGCGACGGCATCCACAAGACCTTCTCTGGCCTGATGAAGCTCATCTACCCGGGCGGCGAGGCCACGCAAGAGGAGATCGAGGAACTGCTGCGCTTCGCCGTCGAAGGACGTGACGTGGACCCCGTCGTTGTTGACGGGTCAGGTCGCTGTGGTGTGTAGGGATTCGGGGTCGGCCCAGGTGCGGGCGACCTCGGTGGGGGTGCGGTAGGCCAGCCCGGAGTGCGGGCGGTGGTGGTAGGTGTCGATGTACGAGGCGATCTCGTGACGTGCCTGGTCGATGGTCTCCCACTCGGTGCGCCAGGCGCAGCGCTTCTTGAACTGCCCGAACCAGGACTCGATGAACGCCTGGGACTCGGGGTCGCGGTAGCCGCCGCGGCGGTGGGTGATCCCGCGTGCGGACAGGTGCGTGCGGAAGCCCCGCGAGGTGAACTGCGACCCGTTGTCGGTCCCGAGCGTCAGACGCCCCGGCGTGACCGATCGCGCGAGGACAGCGCCCTCGACGCAGGCGATGGCTTCGTCGGTGCGGGTGCGCACGTCCAGGGTCCAGCCGGCGACTTCCCGGGTGCAGCAGTCCACGGCGACGTGCAGGTAGACCCAGCCGTGCGCCGCGGTCCAGACCGTGGTCATGTCCAGGTGCCACAGCTCGTCGGGGCGCCGCACCCGGAAGTAGCCGGGTCGGCGGCGTCGGTCGGTGTTCCGCGAGCGTTGCAGCAGCCCGTGGGCGCGCATGACGCGTTGCACGCGTTTGCGGTTGACCGGCTCACCGAGCGCTCGTGAGGCCAGGGCGGCGACCATCCGGGTGCCGTCGACCGGGTTCGCGCGGGCGACCTCGACGATCGCGTCGTCGCCTGGTCGACCGCGGCCCGGGCCGGCGCCTGGTGGGCGGCGCAAGATCGGCCGGTAGAGCGCCTGGCGGCTCACGCGAGCGACGCGTGCGACGACGGCGGGTTGGCGCCCGGTGGCGATCACGGCGCGGGCCCTGGACACCCGGGTGCTCACGTCCAGTCCCGCGAGAGTGCCCCCGCGATCTCCAGCTCGTAGGTCTTGCGCCCCAGGGACCGTTCCAGGGCGGCGACCTTCTTCTTCAGCTCCACGACCTCGACGTGCTCCGGCGTCCGGGCGTTCGATGACGCGAGGGCGGCCTTGCCGCCCTCGAGCAGCTTGTCCCGCCAGGAGTAGTAGAGCGTCTCGGAGATCTCGTACTCGCGGCACACGTCCCGCACGGACCGGTCCCCGCGCAACCCCGCGAGCACGACTTCGGTCTTCTGCTCCGGCGTGAACTGCCGGTACTTGCGCTTCTCGCTCATCAGCCCTCCTCGGGCGATCGAGCGACCATCGTCCCCAAGCCCGACGGCTCAGGGAAGTGTCAACGAGCCAACGGGGTCCTCGTCAGTGGCCGCGCGTGTGACCCTTCGCCTGACTGGCTTGGTGCCTTTGAGCGGACTTGTCCGCGCGTGGTTGCCGGCCCCGGCCCGACCGGAGTTGCTGGCCTGATCAGGAGCTTGACCGCCCGTGGCTGCGGGCGTGTCCCGTCACAGTCCTGCCGTCTCCGACCGGACCGGAACCTACGTTCCCCCAGTCCGAGGAGATGAACGCGATGCCCAGTCTTGCCGAAGTCGTCGATGTCGTCATCGGGGTCGACACCCACAAGCACACCCACACCGCCGCGGTCGTCGATGCGGCCACCGGCGGGCTGCTCGCCGAGCTGACGGTGTCCACTGATCCGGGCGGCTACGGCCGGCTGCTGCAGTGGGCGGGCGAGCACGGCCAGGCCCGCGCCTGGGCGTTGGAAGGTGCCGGCGGCTACGGAGCGGGCCTGGCCCGGCACCTGGGCGCCGCCGGCGAGCAGGTCGTCGAGCTGGACCGTCCCGCGCGGGCCGCGCGCCGCCATGGCGCGAAGTCCGACTCGCTGGACGCCGCCCGGGCTGCCCGGGAGGCCCTCGGGCGGGCGCGTCTGGCGCAGGTCAAGACCGACGGGCCGCGCGGTCAGCTGGCCGCGTTGACGGCCGCGCGCCGGTCCGCGGTCGAGGCCGCCACGCTCGCGCAACGACAGCTGCACGCGCTGGTGATCGCCGCCCCCGAGACGCTGCGCGCGCTGTTCCGTGGCCGGTCGACCACCGCGATGACCACGACCGCTGCCCGGCTGCGCACCCGGGCCGGCTGGGACGCGCACACCGTCACGACCGCGTCGGTGCTGCGCGCGCTGGCGCGGCGCGCGCGGGCGTTGCAGACCGAGGCCCGCGACCACGAGAACGCGATGGCCCAGATCGTGCGGGCCTGGCGACCGGACCTGCTCGAGCAGCCCGGCGTCGGGACGATCGTCGCCGCGCAGATCTTGATCTGCGGGTCCCACCCCGGACGGATCCGTTCCGAGGCCGCGTTCGCGATGCTCGCCGGCACCGCGCCGATCCCTGCCTCCTCCGGCCTGCGCACCCGCCACCGCCTCAACCGCTCCGGCGACCGACAGCTCAACCGCGCCCTGCACGTCGTCGCACTATCGCGCGCCCGCTACGACCAGACCACCCGCGACTACATCGAACGCCGCCGAGCCCAGGGCAAGACCGACCGCGAGATCCGACGCTGCCTCAAGCGCTACATCGCCCGAGACCTGTTCCGACAACTCGAACACGGCGTGCTACCGGCTTGACGAACCATAGGAGCGTCCGCACCATCCGACCGCGCGAGTCCGCCACTGCCGGCCCCGACGAACGGCGGTCCTGCTTGTAGAAGCCGCGTGACCTGCGCAAAGATAGGGTTTTCAGGGCTGGGCAGGGGTTCTCAAACTCTCTACGCAGGTCCACCCCGTCAGGGCCTCGCACCTCGGTGCGGGGCCCTGAGGCGTTCTCCGGCTGTGCCCGAGCGCCGTGCCCGAGCACTGTGCCCGACGAGCAGGTCACGCGCCCGCGGACCCCGCCTGAGCCGCGAGCTCGGCGGCGAAGAACTCCAGCGCCGTCCTCGTCTTGGTCTGCTGGTCGCCGCCCAGCGGCACGCCCTTCGACGTCAGGAACCGCCGCGTCTCGAGCGCCACGGCGACGGCCTCGCCCGGTGCGCACTTCGTGGAGAGCTCGACGACGCGCGCCCCGTCGGGGTACGTCCAGAGCTCGACGACGAGCCGCCGCGAGAACCCGGCCGGCTCGAGCCGCTGCTTGAGCACGAGGATCGGACCGAGCACCGCGAGGTCGTCGATCTCGAGCCCCTGCGGCGCGTGCGCCGCGAGGAACCGCCGCTGCTCCTTGGAGAACAGGCCGTGCAGAGGCTGCCTCCCGGTCACCGCGGGCAGGACGGCGTCGGGCGGGACACGGTGGCGCATCGACGCCGAGCACACGTAGCCGCCGGGCATCGCGTCGAGCTCGACGGTGAGCTGCGGCGAGCGACGGACGTCCGCGGGCAGGTCGTCGGGGACCACCGGTCGCAGCTTGACCGTCGAGTCCGCGTCGCGGCCCTGGATGCGTCGGGCGCGGACGACGACGCCGCTGCGGTCCAGCGCGAGGTCGGGGGTGTCGAAGAAGTACACCTGCCGGATCTGCGCGGCGATCGGGTCGATCTCGAGTGCCCGCGCGCCCACGCGGTACGCGCTCGCGGGCACGGTGAGCTTGAGCTCGACCGAGTCGGACTGCGCGACGAGGTCCATCATCGCGAGCACGGACGCTGGGACCAGCGTGGGGGCCGGGCCCGGGTCCGTGCCGGGTTCCGTGCTCGGGCCTGCGCTCATGGGGTTCCTCCTCGGGTCACGACGCGAGCTCAGCCGAACGCCTCGGCGCGCACGCCGTAGCGCAGGCCGCGGTCGCTGACGGTCAGGGCGTCGGCGCCCAGCCGGTCGAGCACGGAGCGGACGATGCATGCGCCGGCCAGGATCACCTCCGCGCGGGCGGGCTGCAGGCCGACGATCGCCCGGCGCTCCTCGGGACCGCTCGTGCGGTACAGCTCGATCTGCCGGTCGATCTCGGCGCGGTCCAGCACCGTGCCCTGCACGACGTCCGGGTCGTACGAGCTCAGCCCGTGGCGCACCGCGGCGAGGTTGGTGACGGCACCGCCCATCGCGACGACCGAGTCCGGCACCGGGCGGCCGTCGAGGCGCCCGAGGTCGGCGGCGATCGCGGCGAGCGCGTCGTCGAGCACGTCGCGACCGACCACGGAGTCCAGACCGAACCGCTCGGTGAACCGGACGGCGCCCACCTCGACGCTGAACCGCTCGTCGACCCGGCCAGCGGTCCCGAACGTGAACTGCGAGCTGCCGCCGCCGGTGTCGAACACGACCTGCCGCCCCGCGAGCGGCAGCTCGGCGGTGGCCGCGCGGTAGGCCAGACGCGCCTCCTCCTCGCCCGAGATGACCTGCAGGACCACACCGGCCCGCTGCGCGACGGCGTCCACGACGTCCGCCGCGTTCGGGGCGATGCGCATCCCGGCGGTCCCGACGGCGGCGATCTCGACCGCGCCGAGGGTGCGCGCCTCGTCGGCCATGCGGGTGATCGCGTCGACGGTGCGGGCCACCGGCTCCGGGCGGAGGCGCCCCGTCTCGCGCAGGCCGTCGCCGAGGCGCGTGATGTCCGCCCGGTCGAGCACGGTCGTCCACGTGCCGTCGGCGTGCCGCTCGCCCACGTGGAGCTTGACCGAGTTCGTGCCGACGTCGATCACCGCGAAGCGGCCCGGTCGCGGGCCCAGGAGCGCCTCCAGGCCGCGCGGGTAGGAGGTGTTCGCGCGGTGCCCGAGGCCGAGTGCGCGCACCGTCGCCCGGACGAGGTCGGGATCCGCGTGCTCTACGGCGATGGTGCGCGTGCTGCCGTGGCTGGTCCGCACGTGCGTCAGCTCGGCGGGGCAGCCGTCGAGCGTGTAGCGGCGGCGCTCCTTGTGCACCTCGACGACGAGCACGTCGGGTGCCGTCGCGGCGAGGGCGTCCAGGAGCCCGGGGAGCGAGTGCGCGTCGCGCACGGGCAGGCCCGCGCCCTCGACGCCGAGCGCCTCGAGGACCGCGAGCGCGTCGTCGTGCGTGAGCGGGAACGGGGACTTGCGTTCGGGCGCCCACCGCTGCAGGCCGTCGGGGCTCACGTCGTGCAGGCGCTTGACGTCCATGAGCTCGTCACGCACCTTGACGACCGTGCCGCGTCCCGACGACGAGCGCCCGGGCGCCAGGAGGTAGAGCTCGTCGCTGTCGTGCACCTGGTCCGGCTCACGCGCGGCGAGGACGGCCTCGGCGGCACCGAGGTGCTGACCGAAGGTCCGCCACTCCCAGCGCGGGACCACCACAGGCATCTTCCGACCACCTTCGTCGTGCGGCCGACCTGCTCGCGAGCGTACTGGCGGGTGTGACGACTCGCCCGCCGAGTCCTGGTTTTCCCGTGGAGTCCGGTTAACACGCTCAGAACATGCGCCCGCGAACTGTGACGCGGAGGAAACATGCTCACAACCTCTGGTGCGCGCGCCTTCGTAGCGTCAGGCACGGTCCCGCTCGCCCCCGTCGGGACCCTCCCCCAGGTAAAGGAACGACGTGCGAACTCCCCCGCGCTCGAGGATCACGGCGGTCGCTCTCGCCGTGGCGCTCACGACAGGAACCTTGACGACGGTGGCCACGGCGGCGAACGCCGCGGGCACCCCGACCACGACGAACGGCGAGGTCGCCTCCGGCGACGACTGGTCGGTCACCGACCTCGGTGGCATGTACCAGGTCACGCTCGACCTCGACCGCCCGCTCGAGATGCGCAGCGACGCCCCCACGCTGCTCGTCGACGGCAAGCAGGTCGGTCTCGCGACCGAGTCCGCCACGGGCCGTGCGCTGACGGTCCTGACCGACGACGCCTCCGTCCTGACCGCGAAGAGCGTCGAGGCGGGCTGGTTCAGTGACGCCGGCACGATGTCGGTGAAGCCCACCGACATCGCCGAGGCGCCCGAGCCCGGTGACATCGAGGACGCCCCGCAGGGCACTCCCGACCCGTCCGTCCCGGGGGAGTACAGCTACTCCAAGGCGCTGTACTCGTTCGGCAACACCGCGATCGAGCTCGCCGGCATCGGCGGCATCCGCGGCGAGGTCGAGGGCAAGATCTACCTGCCCGACACCGACGAGGCCGCGCCCGTCGTGCTGTTCCTGCACGGCCGTCACACCTCGTGCGGCGGGTCGGGCTCGAACCCGGCGCGCTGGCCCTGCCTCCCGACGCAGACGAACATCCCGAGCTACGCGGGCTACGACGGCGCCGCCGAGGCGCTGGCCAGCCACGGCTACGCCGTGATCTCGATCGGTGCGAACGCGGTCAACGCGAACGACAACCAGCTCGCGCTCGACTACGGCGCGCAGGCGCGCGGCCAGCTCATCCTCGACACGCTCGCGATCTTCCGGGACGCGAACGAGGGCACGTCCACGACGCTGCACGACGCGCAGACGGATGCGGACGTCACGCTCGCCGACGCGCTCGCGGGCAACGAGGGGCTGCCCGCCGCGGCGCTCGACGACGAGATCGTCGAGCTGACGCCGGCCGACCTCGTCGGCAAGCTCGACTTCTCGCGCGTCGGCCTCATGGGCCACTCGCGCGGTGGCGAGGGCGTCACGTCGGCCGCGACGCTCAACGCCGGCCTCGAGGACCCGTTCGACATCGTCTCGATCCTGCCCCTCGCCCCGGTCGACTTCGGCCGCATGACGACGCCGGACATCCCGACGATGCTCCTGCTGCCCTACTGCGACGGCGACGTGTCGAGCCAGCAGGGCCAGCACATGAACGACGACTCGCGCTACGCGTTCGACGACGACGTGCTCCGCACCGACGTGTGGGTCATGGGCGCCAACCACAACTTCTTCAACACGGTCTGGACCCCGTCGCAGTACCCGCTCTCGTCCTCGGACGACTGGTCGGGGACGAACCCGACGTCGGCCCGCTCGACGGACTCCGTCTGCGGCACGACGGGTGACGCGGTCGGCACGACGATCCGCCTGACGGACGCCGAGCAGTACGACGTGGGCACGACGCTCATGTCCGGCTGGTTCCGCCTGACGGTCGGCGGCGAGGACGAGTTCCTGCCGATGTTCGACGGCTCGGGCGCGAAGGTCGACTCGACGCAGGACGTCGACATCCGCGTCTCGGCGACGCAGCCCTCGTCGGCCCGGACCGACATCGCGACGCTCACGACGGCCGGTGCCGCCCGCACGTACGGCACGGCCACGGCCACGCTGTGCGCATCGATGTCGGGGCGTGCCGTCCCGCAGGTGCTGCCGTACTGCTCGACGCTCGCGTCGTCACAGCTGCCGCACTGGACCTCGGTCCGCTTCGGTGGGGACGTCCCCGCGAGCCCGATGACCCGGATGCAGTGGACCAGCGGCACGGGCGAGATCCGCGTCTCGGTCCCGCGCGCGGCGCGTGACGCCTCGGCGCACGAGTTCCTGACGATCAAGGCCTCGCCCGACGAGTCGGTCGCGTACGGCACCGGCACGGACCTGACGATCACCCTCGTCGACGGCACCGGCGCGACGTCGACGGCTAAGGTCTCGGAGCTCAACCCGAACGCCCTGGTCCGTCTGCCCCAGAGCACGCAGAACCCCACGACGCTCGGCAAGATCGTCCTGCACGAGGTCCGGCTCCCGCTGGACGCGGTGGACATCGACCTGACGGACGTGCGTGAGGTCCGCATCAAGGCGGGCGTCGGCCTGGGCGACTCGGTCAGCGGCGGCGTGTTCCTCACGGACCTCGCGTTCGCGTCGTCCGCGCTCGGGACCGCGGCCCCCGCGACCGAGATCACGGTCGGCACGGCTCCCGTCCGGGTCGAGGAGGGCATGGGCCCCGACGAGGCGCTCATCCCGGTCCACCTCTCGAAGCCCTCGACGAAGCCCGTCACCGCCTACGTCTCGGCGATCGGCGGCACGACCGCCACCGCCAAGGCCGGCATGCAGATGCGCAAGGTCGTCTTCGCCCCGGGCGAGACGTGCACGACCGTCCCGGTCGCCACGTACGGCGACGCGGCGGCGAGCTCGGCGGCCACCACGACCTACACGATCGCCGTGACCAACACGAGCAACGCCGTGATGGGCTCCGACGCGTTCGCGCCGCTCGTCGTCCGCGAGGACGACGGCGTGACCTCGGGCACTGCGGCCCCCGCGTACGGCGTGCAGGGTGACCCGTGCGCCGAGCTGACGGCCGCGCCGGGCACGCTCACGCCGGGTGCGGACAAGGTCGGCCCGGGCGAGACCCTCACCGTCACCGGCGGCGGGTTCCGCGCGTCGGAGTCGGTCGCGTTCACCCTCGGCAGTGGCACGGCCTCGGCCGTCGCGGCCGGCGACGGCACGGTCACGGCCGAGGTCGTCGTACCGGACGACGTCACGCTCGGCTCGGTCGGCATCTCGGCGGTCGGCGCCGGCTCGGGCCGCACGGCCACCGGCACGGTCACCGTGCTCGCACCCACCTCGACGCAGCTCGCGCTCTCGCCCGAGCTGCCGGGGATCGAGGAGGCCGTCACCCTGACGGCGACAGTCGAGGGTGCCGAGACCGAGGGCACGGTCACGTTCCTCGACGGCGAGACCGTGCTCGGCACGGCCGACGTGGTCGAGGGCGTCGCGACGCTCGAGGTCGCCGAGGGCTTCGCCGCCGGTGAGCACGCGCTCGTCGCGACGTTCGGCGAGACGGCCACCGCCGCCTCCTCGACGTCCGAGGTCGTCTCGTTCCTGCTCAGCAAGGGCCTGTCGACCATCTCGATGGCGCTCGGCACCACGAGCACCGTGTACGGCACGCCGATCACCGGCACCGTCGCGGTCGACGGGGCGTCCACCGGCACCGTGACTCTCACCTACGGCACGACGTCGACGACGCTCACGCTCGTCGGCGGCACCGCGAAGGTCGCGCTCCCGGCCGGGCTGACGCCCGGTGCCTACACGGTCACCGCGACGTTCGACGGCACGACGAAGGTGGCGGCGAGCGGCACGGTCTCCGCCGACGTGACGGTCGCCAAGAAGGCCACGTCCGCCACGGTGACGGCTCCGACGTCCGTCACGGTCGGCGGCAAGGTCTCCGGCACGGTGACGCTGTCCGGCGGCACCGCCGGCACGAAGCCGGGCGGCAAGGTCACCGTGCAGGTCAAGAAGGGCAGCGGCTCGTGGTCCACGGCCACGACCGTGAGCCTGACCAGCAAGGGCACCGCGTCCTACTCGTTCACCGCGCCGACCAGCGCCGTGACCCTGTCGGTCCGTGCGGTGTACGCCGGTGACGCCCGCTACGTCGCGTCGACGTCGCCGGCGAAGGCGGTCAGCGTGGTCAAGAAGGCCACGAAGACCTCGGTCTCGGTGAGGTCGTCGGCCAAGGTGCGCGCCAAGGTCACCGCGACGATCGCCGTCAGCCCGAGCTCGGCGACGGCCGGCGCCTCGGTGAAGGTCTACACGCAGCAGCCGGGTGGTTCGTGGAAGCTCCTGACCACGAAGAAGCTCGGGGCCGACGGCAAGGCCACGGTCACCGTGTCCGGCTCGAAGGTCGGCACGCTGCACGTCAAGGCCGTCTACGGCGGCAGCGGCACGCTGTCCGCCAGCACCGGGACGGCCTCGGTGAAGGTCACCAGGTGATGCTCATGCGGTGACGTCCGCGTCGACGAGCTCGTCGACGAACCGCACGACGAGGCCCCGGCTCCCCCGATCCGGGGCCTCGTCGTGCGTCGGGTGCGGCTACCCCCTGCTCAGCCGCACCCTGCCTCACACACTGCGCAGGGGGCTCGACGTCATGCGGTCCTCTGTGTCGGGCAGGACCCGCCGCACAGGAACGGTGCGACGGTGTACTGCGCGCCCACGTTGCCGCGCAGCAACCACGACAGGACCAGCGCGGGCGCCGTCCGCGCGGTGTGCCGCCAGCCCGGCCCGACGCGCACCACGGGCGCGTGCCCGCAGCGGCGCGTCACGCGGGACACCACGGTGACCGCGGCGCCCGGGTCGTTGCCGGTGCCGATCTGGTGGGTTCCGAGCTCGCCGGTGAGCTCGACCAGGAAGCACGAGCCGTCACCGGGGACGGCGCGGACCACCTGCGCGAGACGGACGTCGGTGACCTCGAGCGTGACGATCACGGCGTCGCCCGCCGCGAGGCGGGTGAGGTGGGAACCGAGCGCGGCCGCCGGCAGTGGCGACCACCGATCCGGTTCGGAGGCGGACATGACGAGGAGCTCGCGTGCAGGCTCACGCGAGGTCCAGGCGGACGGGACGGTGTCTGGCACGGCGGACCGCGCGGGCGGGCGGTGCACGGTTTCTCCTTCGTGTAGCGGCTGCGCGACGGGTCGGCCGACGTCGCACCGCAGCCGGGGTGCGTGTCGGGTGGGCGGCCTCACGGCGAGGTGCGGGCTGTCCGTCGGTGCTCGGATCCGGCACCGCGCAGGACGAGCGCGATGCGTTGGTGCAGCGGCAGCGCGAGCAGTGCGCGCCGCTGCAGGTAGGCCGCGCGGCGGACCGCCCGCGAGGCGTCGTCGGACCGCGTGGCGGCCACGTCAGCGTTCGGCGACGGGCTCACTGTGCACCGGGCCGGGTTCGGGGGTGGTGTCTCCCGCTGCGAGCAGCAGGAGGGCGAGCAGGCCGCTGAGCACGAGCGTCGTGCCGGACACGACGACAGCCGACCACGCCAGCGTGGTCCGGCCGGCGGGCCGGCGGACCCGGACGACCGCGACGACGAGCGCGACGAGCGCGAGCGGGATCGCGACGAACGGGCTGAGGACGAGGGAGAGCAGGGCGACCACCGAGGCGACGAGCGCCACGACCGAGCCGGGGTCCGGCCGTGCGGGCGTGGGCGCCGGCTGCAGGACGGTCACGGTCGGGACAGTGGCGACGGGCGTCGTGCCCGCGGCGATCGCGTCGACCGAGCCGAGCCCCGCGAGCACCGCGCGCACCTCGTCGGACGAGGGCGACTCGCCCAGCGCCTCCTCGAGGTGCTCGCGCACGGCCTCGAGCGTGTCCTGGTGCTCGCGCGGGTCGGAGCCGGCGAGCGCGCGGTCGAGGTCCGCGAGGTACGCCTGGACGAGCGGGTGCTCTGACATGGGTGTCGTCCTTGTCATCGGGACTCTGCCAGCACGGTGTCGACGTCCTGCCGGAACGGCTCCCACGCACGGGTGAACTGCTCGAGCGCGTACCTGCCGTCCGCGGTCAGCTCGTAGTAGCGGCGCGGAGGACCGCTCGTCGACTCCTGCCACGTGGTCTCGACCCAGCCGAGCCGGCGTAGTCGCGACAGCAGCGGTTACAGCGTTCCCTCGCTCGCGAAGAGCACCTGGTGACGTGACAGCCGGGTCGCGAGCTCCAGCCCGTAGGCCCGGCCGGAGTGCAGGCAGGCGAGCACGCAGTACTCCAGAACCCCCTTGCGCAGCTGCGTCAGCAGCGCGTCTGACTCTGCGGCCATGTGGGGGAACGTAGCAGTCTCTTGCGGCGCAAGGTAGTGATTGTTGCAAAGATCTCTGCTTTGGTGGGAACCTGCGGCGGCCGCAGCCGTCCGCCGACCCGACAAGGGGGTTATGTGCACCACGCGAAGAAGCTCGTGACCGCGGTCGTGACCGCGGCGCTGCTCGTTGCCGGCGGCTCGGTGGCCCACGGCGAGGACGGGGTCGACGACGACCTCGACCCGCAGCTCGCCGCCTACCTCGAGACGCTGGACCCCGCCGAGCGCGAGCAGTTCATCGAGACGCAGCTCCCGGAGACCGTCGACGTCACCGTGGGCTCACAGCTGCCTGCCGACAGCACCGCGCTCGCGTCGGTCCTGGCGTCACGCATCGCCGGGCGGTCCGTCACCCCGATGGCGACCGGGTGCTGGTCGCAGCGCTGGACCTGGGCGCCCAAGGCCGCGGCCGGCAACACGCTCTACACGTACTACCACGTCGGCCACTGGTGCTCGTCCGGCTCCACCGTCACGAGCGCGAAGATCGCCGACTACGGCGGCGAGACCTCGACGCCCGGCTGGTCCTACGAGGGGGTGGTCGGCAGCGGCAAGGGCGTCGTCTCGAACGAGGGACGCTCGTACACCCGGCACAAGTTCGAGCTGTCCGTCGGCTCGTGGGTCGTGCAGACCAAGACGCCGTGCGGGCGCGTCAAGGGCAAGTCCTCCGGGAGCTCGAGCGCCGACGCGACCTGCGGCATCTACTGACGTCCCGTCCGCCGCAGCGGGCGTGGGCCACGGCGGTGGCCGATCGGGAGGGCGATCGGCCACCGCACGGCCGCGCTCCCGGGTGCGCGGGCCGCGCGGGCAGGACGTGCCGCGGCGCGCAGGGGGCGCCGCGGCACGTGAGGCAGGATGGCGTCCGTGCCTGACCGCGACCCCAGCCCGGAGCCCGACCAGGACGACGAGGCGCGCCCGAGGACGGTGCTGACCCGCGTCAAGGCCTGGGTCGACCCGCTCGTCGTGATGATCGTCGCGGTCCTCGTCGTCGGGCTGCTGTGGCCCGCACACGGCGCGTTCGCCGACGTGCTGGAGGTCGTGCGGACCGGCGCGATCGTCGTCCTGTTCTTCCTGTACGGCGCGCGCATGCCGACCCACGAGGTGCTGCGCGGCCTGCGCAACTGGCGGCTGCAGGGCTCGATGCTCGCCGCGACCTACGTCGTGTTCCCGGCTCTCGGGCTCCTGGCGCAGCTCGTGCCGGACGCGTTCCTGGCCCCCGAGCTGCAGACCGGGCTGCTCTACCTGTCCGTGCTGCCCTCGACCGTGCAGGCCTCGATCGTCTTCACGTCGCTCGCGCGCGGCAACGTGGCCGGCGCGATCACGGGCGCGACCCTCTCCAACGTCCTCGGGGTCGTCCTGACGCCCCTGCTCGTGACGCTCCTGCTCGGCGCGTCCACCGGCGGCCTCGACGCCGGCTCGGTGCGGGGGGTCGTGCTGCACATCCTGCTGCCGTTCGTCGCAGGTCAGGTCGTCGAGCGCCGGCTCGGGCCGTGGCTGCGTGCCCGCCCGCTGCTGACGCGTGTGTGCGACCGGCTCGTGATCCTGCTCGTCGCCTACACGTCGGTGAGCGAGGCGCAGGCCACCGGGGCGTGGGACCACGTGACCCTCGCCGCACTCGGCGCGCTCGTCGTCGTGTGCGGCGTGCTGCTGGCCGCGATGCTGAGCCTGACGTGGTGGAGCGGTGCGCGGATCGGGTTGGACCGGCCCGACCGGGTCGCGCTGCTCATGTGCGGCTCGAAGAAGAGCCTCGCGACCGGGCTGCCGATGGCTGCGGTGCTGTTCGCGCCGGTGGTGGCGGCGAGCGTCGCCCTGCCGGTGATCGTGTTCCACCAGATCCAGCTCGCGACCTGTGCCGTGGTCGCCCGGAGGCTGGGTGCGGTCAGGTAGCGTGCCGCCTGACGATTCGTCCGGCTCCACCGGTCCCGACCGGGTCGTCCGACACCATCCGCGCGGCCGCACCGCGCGAGCGCATTGAGGGAGCACCGTGACGCAGCTCGGGATCGTCCCCCTTCCGGCACGCTGTGACGTCCAGGACGGCGCGGCGTTCGTCGTCGGTGAGGCCACGACCGTCGTCGTCGACCCGCACCCCGACCTGATCGCCCACGGCGTGCTCGCCGCCGACCTGCTGGGCCGCGTGACCGGCCAGCCCGTCGAGGTCCGCTACAGCGACGACTCGCGCGGCGCGCGCGAGGTCATCCGGATGCGCATCGTCGACGAGGACCCGGACCTGCTCGCGGGCGACGAGGCGTACCGGCTCGTCATCGCGCCGCAGCGCGTCGAGGCCGTCGCGCGCTCGTCCGAGGGGCTCACGCACGCCCTGGCGTCGCTGCGCCAGGCGCTGCGTCAGGGACGCGACGGCTCGTGGAGCGCGCCCGCCGCGCGCATCGACGACGCGCCCCGGTTCGCGTGGCGCGGGCTGTCCGTCGACGTCGCGCGGCACTTCCTGCCGATCGACGCCCTCAAGGTCGTCGTCGGGCTCATGGCGCACTACAAGCTCAACGTGCTGCACCTTCACCTCACCGACGACCAGGGCTGGCGCCTGCACGTCCCGTCGCGGCCGCACCTGACCCGCAAGTCGTCGGGCACGTCCGTGGGCGGCGACCCGGGCGGCTACTACACGCCCACCGACTTCGGCGACCTCGTGCAGTACGCGTCCGTGCGCGGCATCACCGTCGTCCCGGAGATCGACGTGCCCGGTCACGTCAACGCCGCGACCCACGCGTACGGCGAGCTCACGCCCGACGGTGTCCCGACCGAGGTGTACACCGGCATCGAGGTCGGCTTCTCGCGCCTCTACGCGGACCTGCCCGCGACCGGCGAGTTCCTGCGCGACGTGTTCACGGACGTCGCCGGGATGACCCGCGGCCAGTACGTCCACATCGGCGGCGACGAGGTCCTGACGATGGAGCACGACGAGTACGCGCGGCTCGTCGCGCAGGCCGCTGCGGCCGTGCGCGCCGCCGGCAAGGAGGTCGTCGGCTGGCAGGAGATCGCGACCACCCCGCTCGAGCCCGGCACCGTCGTGCAGTACTGGGACACGCGCGTCGACCCCGCGCCGTTCGTCGCGGCCGCCCACGCCGGCGCCAAGCTGCTCATGTCCCCCGGGTCCAAGGCGTACCTCGACATGAAGTACGACGCGACCACCGAGCTGGGCCTGGAGTGGGCCGGCCACATCGAGCTGCGCGACGCCTACGACTGGGAGCCGACGACGCTGGTCGAGGGCCTGCCCGCGGACGCCGTGATCGGTGTCGAGGCGGCCGTCTGGACCGAGACGATCCGGGACCTCGACGCGCTCACGAGCATGCTGCTGCCGCGGCTGGCGGCCGTCGCCGAGGTCGCCTGGACCGACCCGGAGCGCCGGGAGTGGGAGGACTTCCGCTCGCGCGTCGCGCAGCACAGCGACCTGTGGAACCGCATCGGGCTGCGGTGGTACGCGAGCCCCCAGGTCGACTGGCCGGCGACCAGCCGCGCCTGACCCCGACCGCGGACCCCGTCCGCGAGACCCCGAGCGCGTGACGCTGACGCGCGTCGCCCGCACCTGAGCGTGCGACGCGGTACCGCGGACCGGGCCTACCGGCCGGGACCCGCTAGACCCACTGGCGCATCCAGATGTGCTGGTGCCAGAAGTCGTACGGGACCACCCAGCCCGCCCAGATCGGGTAGAAGTACAGCCCCACCCCGACCAGCAGGCCGAGGAACACCCCGACGCCGATGATCGCGCCGCGCCGGGCACGGTCGGGGAGCGTGGGTGGACCGACGATCAGGGTCAGGACGTACACGAGCGTGAGCACCACCCACGGCACGAACGCGATCGCGTAGAACGTGAAGATCGTGCGGTCCGAGTAGAAGAGCCACGGCACCCAGCCGGCGAGCAGGCCGGACAGCGCCGCGCCGGCGACCCAGTCGCGGTAACGGACCAGCCAGAACAGCGCGACCAGCACCGCGGCGGCGCCGGCCCACCACAGGACCGGGTTGCCGACCCCGAGGACCGCCTGCGCGCAGTGGTCGGCGCCGCACGCGTCCTGCGCCTCGGCACCGGTCAGGTTCGAGACGTCGCCCCAGTAGAACGACGTCGGCCGCCACTGCACGATCCAGCCCAGCGGGTGCGCCTGGTACGTGTGCGGCGAGTCGAGGTTCCGGTGGAAGATCCACATCTGCTCGTGGAAGTCGACCAGCGACCGCAACGCCGGGGGCAGGAGCTGGAGCCCCTCACCGGGGTGCGTCTCGGCCCAGTCGCGACCCCACGCCTGGGGGTGCGTGAACCACGACCACCACGTCCCGACGTACACGACGAGCGCCGAGCCGACCATGACGACCGCCGCGACGAGCGCGTCCTTGACGAGCGCGGCGACCGGCCACATCCGCACCCCGACCGTCCGGCGCGCCGTGGCGTCCCACGCCACCGTGAGCAGCCCGAACACCGCGAGGAAGAACAGCCCGGACCACTTGGTGCCGATCGCCAGGCCGAGCAGCACACCCGCCGCCAGACGCCACCAGCGCATACCCAGCGACGGACCCCAGCCGAGGTCACGGCCGCCGGCGAGGACCGCCGCGGAGCGTTCCGCGAGGCGTCGTCGTGACTGCTCGCGGTCCAGCAGGAGCGCACCGAACGCCGCCAGCGAGAAGAACATGAGGAACGGGTCCAGCAACGACGTGCGCGACATGACGATCGCGAGCCCGTCGACCGCGAGCACGCCGCCCGCGACCGCGCCCCACGCGTTGGACGCGAACAGGCGCCGCGCGATCCGGACCATGAGCAGCACGCTCAGCGTGCCGATGACAGCGACAGCGAGCCGCCAGGCGAACGACGACTCCATCCCGCCGCCGACCTTCATGCCGAGCCCGATCAGCCACTTGCCGACCTGCGGGTGCACGAAGTACTCGGCACGCGTGCTGAGCATCGAGTCGTCGCCGGCCTCGAACCCGGGGTTGGGGTCGTCGCCCCACTCCGCCTCGTACCCGCGCGTGACGAGGGCCCAGCCGTCCTTGACGTAGTACGTCTCGTCGAAGACGAGCGAGTGCGGCGAGCCGAGGTTCCAGAACCGCAGGACGCCCGCGAACACCGTGATCCCCAGCGTCCACGCCCAGCCGACGAGCCGGCTGCGTCGCGTCGCGTCGAGCGCGAGCGTCGCGGGGCCGAGCAGGCGCTCGAGGAGCTCGTCCTTGCTCGGCGGGCCCGGCCGCGGGGATGGGGCCGTCGGGTCCGTGTCCGGGCCGGCGGGGTCTGGCAGGACGAGCGTCGTCGCAGGCCAGGCGGTGGGCGCCGGGGCGGCGCCGGGCTCGTCCGGCGCCGGCGTACCGGCACGACGCGCGTCGTGCGGGCCGGGTCCGTCGGTGGACGTCGTCCGGGGTCCGCCGTACTCGTCGGGACGTCCGTACTCGTCGGGGCGGCCCAGGCCGCCGGGGTTCAGCGTGCGCTCGTCGGGGTGTGCGTACTCGTCGGGACGTGCGCCGTACTCGTCGGGACGTGCGCCGTAGTCGTCGGGACGAGGGCCGGGAGCGTGGGGGCGGCCGGGCTCGTCGGGACGCAGGCCGTACTCGTCCGGCGGGCCGAACTCGTCGGGGCGCGGGCCGTGGTCGTCGGGCCGGGCGTCCTGCCCGGGTGCGTCGGGCCGGCGGCCGTACACGTCGGGGCTGCCGTACTCGTCGGGCCGTCCGAGGCCGTGCGACGACGGCTCGTCGGGGCGGCCGGACGGCGGTGCCCAGGGGTCGTCGCCGGAGCGCGCGGCGCCGGTGGGGCGCGCGCCCGTGGGGTCGCCCCGGGTGGGCTCGACGGCATCGTCATGCGGCTGCGGCACGCGGACATGCTACGGGCGTGACCAGTTCGTGGGGACTCGTCCGCCCCCGAAACGTTCAGCCACCCGACCGACGGTTCCGGCGCCGCGGGCCTGCCTGCGCTCGCGCGAGTGCCACGAGGGCGTCGCGCGCGTCCGCCCGTGGGTGGGTGGATGCCGAGCCGGACCGGTCGCGGTGGCAGGCTGAGCGCATGGACGTGGACGCCTCGACCGGCCGGCTCGTGCTCGCGGCGACCCCCATCGGCAACGTCGACGACGCGTCCGTGCGCCTGCGCGAGCTGCTCGCGACAGCCGACGTCGTCGCCGCCGAGGACACCCGTCGCCTGCGCGCCCTCGTCGGACGTCTGGGCATCGAGGTGCGCGGCCGGGTGGTCTCGTACCACGAGCACAACGAGGCGGAGCGCGCCGCGGACCTGCTCGACGTGGTCGCCGGTGGCGGGACGGTCGTCGTCGTGACGGACGCGGGCATGCCCGCGGTCTCCGACCCCGGCTTCCGGGTGGTCACCGCCGCCGTGCAGGCCGGGCTGCCGGTGACCGCGGCACCCGGCCCGAGCGCCGTGCTCACCGCGCTCGCGCTGTCGGGGCTGCCGACCGACCGGTTCTGCTTCGAGGGCTTCGCCCCTCGCAAGCCGGGGGAGCGGGCACGTGCGCTCGCGGCCCTGGCCGACGAGCGTCGCACGATGGTGTTCTTCGAGGCGCCGCACCGCGTGGGTGCGCTGCTGACCGCGATGGCCGAGGCGTTCGGCGAGGACCGCCCGGCCGCGGTGTGCCGCGAGCTCACCAAGACGTACGAGGAGGTCCGGCGCGGCACGCTCGCCGACCTCGTGCAGTGGGCGTCGGGCGAGGTGCGCGGCGAGATCGTCGTGGTCGTCGGCGGCGCGACCCGACCGGCGCGCGGCGGCGACCTGACGGCGCTCGTCGCGCAGGTCCGCGCGCGCGTCGACGCCGGGGAGCGGCTGAAGGACGCCGCCCGCGCGGTGGCCGCGGCCGCCGGCGTCCCCACCCGCGCGCTCTACGACGCCTCGCTCCCGTCCGCGACGCCACCCCGCTCCTGACCTCGCTCCGCCCGCCCTCGCTCCGCCCGCCCTCGCACCGCCCCCCGCGCCGGCTCCACCGATCGGAGGTCGGGGAGGGTGGACCGCGCGGGGGCGGGGAACGGCCGGGGGAGGCGCCGGGCGCGGGGCGTGGTGGTGCCGCCGGGGGCGTGCGACGCTGGGACGACGAGGGTGGGCTCGAGCCGGGAGGCGTGATGGGTGAGGGGCGTCGGGCGTTGCTCGTCGTGGATGTGCAGCCGACGTTCTGCGAGGGCGGCGCGCTGCCCGTCGCGGGCGGCAACGACGTGGCCGAGGCGATCGCGCGCTACGCAGCCGCGCGCCGCGACCGGTACGACCTGGTCGTGACCACGCAGGACTGGCACATCGACCCGGGCGAGCACTTCTCCGAGCACCCGGACTTCGTCGACACGTGGCCGCCGCACGGCGTCGCGGGCACCACCGAGGCCGAGCTGCACCCGGCGCTGTCGGAGCTCGGCCCCGACGCGAGCGTCCGCAAGGGCCAGTACGCCGCGGCCTACTCGGGCTTCGAGGGCGTCGACGGGGAGGGTCGGCCGCTCGCGGGGATCCTGCGCGAGGAGCGGGTGACCGACGTCGACGTCGTCGGGATCGCCGAGTCGCACTGCGTGCGGGCGACCGCGCTCGACGCGCACGCCGAGGGCCTGCGCACGCGGGTCCTGACGGACCTCACCGTCCCGGTCACGCCCGAGCTCGGGGCGGCGGCACGCGACGAGCTCCGGGCGGCGGGGGTCGTGCTCGTCGACAGCGGATCCGCGTTCGACGACGTCACGGACTGAGCCGCGATGCGCCGCGTCCCACGACCGCCGGCGCCGCCCGCACGCCCCCGACCCGGCGACCGCTCGGTCGAACCCGCCACCGGGCCGGGGCATCCGCCGCTTCACGTGGAGACCGGCCGACGACCCAGCGGTCGCGAGGATGCCGCCCGACGAGGTGGAGGTCGGGCCGGGTGCGGGGCCCGGTCCGGGGCCCGGTGTCGGGGGCCGCTCGGGCTCGTGCTGGCGGTCGCGCTCGTGGCGGGCTGCACGGGGACGACGAATGACGGGACGACGGGCGACCCGGGGAGCGCGTCGCCGACGGCACCGTCGGGCGCGCCGTCCGGGCCCGACACGGTCGAGGTCGAGGTGAGCACGCTCGCGACCGGGCTGGACGTGCCGTGGGGGCTCGCGCCGCTCGACGACGGGAGCCTGCTCGTGACGCTGCGGGACGCCGCGCGGCTCGTCGTCGTGACGCCGGACGGCGCGGTGCAGGACGTCACCGGACCGGGTGCGGACGAGCTCGCGGACGTCGTCGAGCCGCAGGGCGAGGGCGGGCTGCTGGGCGTGGCGGTGCTGGGGGAGTCCGACGACGGGCTCGACCTGGCGCTGTACGCGACGACGGCCGACGACAACCGGGTGCTGCGCGGCACGCTGCGCGACCGCACGCTCGGCGAGCTCACCGCCGTGCTCACGGGCATCCCCGCGGCACGCCACCACGACGGCGGTCGGCTCGCCGTCGGCCCGGACGGCTTCCTCTACGTGAGCACGGGCGACGCGGGCGACGTGGCGCGCGCCCAGGACCCCGCCGACCTGGGCGGCAAGATCCTGCGCGTCACCGCCGACGGCGAGCCCGCGCCGGGCAACCCCGACCCCGGTTCGCCCGTGTGGAGCCTGGGGCACCGCAACGTGCAGGGCCTGGGGTGGGCGGGAGACGGGCGGATGTTCGCCTCGGAGTTCGGGCAGAACACGTTCGACGAGGTCAACGTCGTCCGGCCGGGCGCGAACTACGGCTGGCCCGAGGTCGAGGGTGAGGGCGGGGCCGACGAGGGGTTCGTCGACCCGGTGGCGGTGTGGGCGACGTCGGAGGCGTCGCCGAGCGGGCTCGCCGTGACCGACGAGGCCGTCTACGTGGCGGGGCTGCGCGGCGAGCGGCTCTGGCGGCTGCCGCTGCGTCCCGCGGGTGGCGACGACGCGGCGGGCGTGGGGACGCCGCAGGCGCTCCTGACCGGGGAGCACGGGCGGCTGCGTGCGGTCGTGGTCGCCGCGGACGGGTCCCTGCTGGTCGCGACGAACAACACCGACGGCCGCGGCGACCCGCGCGACGGCGACGACCGGATCCTGCGCGTCGTCGTCCGCTGACCGCCACGCGCGACCACCGCGCGACCGTTGCGCGACCGCCGACCACCCGCGCGACCGGCGGACCACCGGGTGACGGCTGGCTCGGCGGCTGCTGACTCCTGGTTGTCCACAGGCCCTCCGCGGCGCTCGCCCTGCCGCGGCTACCGTCACGACACCGTCCGACGAGCAGGGGGTTGTGATGAGCGGGTACGAGGTCGACACGGACCGGTGGCGCGCGCACGCGCACCGGGTGGACGGGCACGCGGCCGACGTCGCGGGCTTCGCCGCGCAGGCGCGTGCGATGGTGGCGGGCGTCGGGGCGTACGGGCTCGCGCTCGCTCCGCTGGGCCTGACCATCTCGGCGGTGCAGGACGCGGCCGCGGGCGCGATCGGCGGGCTGTCCATCGTGCTCGGAGCGAGCGCTGACGCAGCGCGCGCGGGAGCGCAGGTCAGCGAGGCGGTCGACGAGATCGTGGGCGCGACGTTCCGCCGGGTGCTGCGATGAGCGGCGTCGTGGTGCTGCCGACGCCCGTCGTCGAGAGCGAGTCGGCGTGGTCGGGTGCGGGCGCGGTGGACGACCTGATCTCGTGCTCGCGGGCGATCGAGAGCGGCGCGTGGGTCGACGCGGCCGTGTCCGGTGTCGCGCTCGGTGCGTCGGTCGCGGGCGCGGCGATCGACCCGCTGGGGTCGGCGGTCAGCTGGGGCGTCGGCTGGCTGCTCGACCACGTGTCGCCGCTCGACGACATCCTCGACGCCCTCGCGGGCGACGCGGACGCGGTCGTCGCGTACGCCGCGACGTGGGCTCGGATCGGCGCGGCGCTCGACGAGCTGACGGACCGCTACTGCGACGACGTGCGCCTCGACACTGCGGGGATGCACGGGCCGACGGTCACGGCGTACGCGGCCGCGAGTGGTGCGATCGCCTGGTCCGCGCGTGCGCTCGCGGATGCGGCCCGCGTGGTCGGGTCGGCCATCGAGATCTGCGCGCAGGTCGTCCGTGCGGTGCACGACATGGTCCGCGACCTGCTCGCGGAGATCGTCGGTACCTTCGTCGGCTCGCTGAGCGGCCCGGTCACGGCGGCCGCGCGTGCGGCCAGGATGGCGGCGCACGCGGCGACGAACGTCCGCCCGATGGTCGACGGCGTCGCCCGTACGGTCCGCACCCTGCGGGACCTGGCCGACGACGTGCTGGCGGCGTTCGTGCGCGCGCACCGGCAGCTGGTCGACTACGGCGCCGTCATCGACACGAGCAGGAAGGTCGAGACGGCCGTCGACAAGGTCGGCTACTTCACGACCGGTGTCGCGCCCTTCGTGCCCCCGGCTCCTGCCGCGCCGGCGCCGCCGCCCCCGGCGCCCGCTCCCACGCCGTCTCCAGCACCTCCTGGACCTACTCCTGTGCCCTCTCCTGGCCCGTCGCCCGCGCCGCCGCCCGCCCCGTCCGGCGCGCGGTCGCCCTCCCCGCCGGGTGGCTGAGCCGTGCGGGCGCGGGGCTCCGGGCCACGCTCAGCGGGCGCGCCGACGCCGACCTAGGGTGGAGGAGTGGTCGGTCCCGATGCACGCTCGAACCTCGTCGACGGCATCCGCGACGCGGTGCTGGCGCGGACCGACGTCGCGGTGCTCGGCCTACCCGGCTCGGGACGTACCCGTCTGCTCGGACACGTGCGCGACGCGCTCCAGGACGCCGGGCTCGACGTCCTGAGGTTCACGGCGGTGCGCGGCG
The DNA here is from genome assembly GCF_007989825.1 of Cellulomonas persica. Classification (GTDB taxonomy): domain Bacteria; phylum Actinomycetota; class Actinomycetes; order Actinomycetales; family Cellulomonadaceae; genus Cellulomonas; species Cellulomonas persica. The sequence goes on from NZ_BJUA01000016.1 coordinate 25,772, forward strand.
AGGGTCGCCCGCTCGAGTCGCTCGCGCTCGCGGGCCTGCTGACCGGTCCCGCCGCCGCGAGCGCGCTGGCGGCGGCGGCGGACCAGCTCGCGCAGCGCGTCGCGGCTCGCCGGACGGTACTGCTCGTGGACGACGCGGAGCGCCTCGACGAGTCGTCCGCGGCCGTGGTCGGCGCCGTGCGTGCCCGGGAGGAGACGACCGTCGTCGTCGCGTCCCGGCCGCCCGTGCCGGGGGCGCGTGCGGTGGATCTGGTCCTCGGCGTCGGGGACACGATGCTGGTCCCGTTGCCGCCGCTCGCGTTCGAGGAGATCCAGCGACTCACCGTCGAGCTCCTGGGCGGGGACGTCGACGTCGACGTGGTCGGTCGTGTCTTCGGGCTCTCGGGTGGGGTGCCGGGGATCGCGCGGACGATCGTGGTCGAGGCGCGCCGCGCGGGGCGGCTCGTGCCGGACGGCGAGCGCTGGGTCGCCCGTCACGACCTCGTGACGCCCGCGCTCGCGGTCGTCGCGGCGCGCCTGCAGGAGGGTCTCGACGAGCCGGCGCGCGACGCGTTGCACGTCCTGGCAGCGCTCGGGCCCGCCGAGCTCGAGACCGTGCTGCAGCTCGTGCCGTGGCCCGTCCTGGTGGCGCTCGACGACCACGGACTGGTGCGGTTCGTCGAGACCGAGGGGCGCCTGGTCGTCGCGCTGTTCCCGCCCGTGCTCGCGGACCACCTGCGGCACGCGGAGCGCGGCGCCCGCGGGTGGCGGGCCGCCGAGCAGATCAGCGCCGCCCTCGCGCGCAGCACCGACGCCCCCGGCGCGCATCCCGCCGTCCTGGGCTCCGCGCTGCGCTGGTCGTCGTCGCCCGAGTCCGCCGCGGTGCTGGGACGCATGCTGCGCGAGCAGTCCCGCACGACGCTGCTCGTCCGGCGTCAGGCCTGGGAGCGCGAGCCCACGGGCAGGTCGACGCTCGGGTACCTCGACGCGCTGCTGGCCCACGGCGCCCCGACCGCCGCGATCGAGGCGGTGCTCGACCACGTGCGGACGCTCGACCCGCCGACCGACGCGCCCGTGCACACGCTGGTGCTCGCGTGGGAGGCGACGTACCGCGCGCTCGAGCTCGACGACGCCGCGGGTGCGCAGCGGGTGCTCGACGTTGCGCGCCAGCAGCATCCCGAGCAGCACCTGCTGTTCGACGCGACCCAGGAGCACCTGCGGCTCCTCGGGGTGGCGACCGAGGGGACCGTACCGCTCACGTTCACGGACCCGGCTGACGCGCCCCCGCACGACGCGCGCCGACGCGTGGCGCCGGGGACACCGGACGAGCAGGTCGGCACCGTCGTCGGGATGATCCGCGGGGAGCGGCTCCTGGCCGACGGGCGGGTCGTCGACGCCGCAGACCTCCTGAGTCGGCTCGCGCTGCCCGCGACGTCGCCGCGGCACGACGGGGAGGCGCTCGGCCCGCTCGCACGGCTGTGCGTCGGTGAGGTCGAGGAGGCGACGTCCACCGCGATGCGGCTGCTGGACGAGGCGCAGGGCCGGCTCGACCAGGCGGAGATCGAGCCCCACGGGTACACGGTCGCGCTCGGGCTGCTGCTCGGGGGCAGGCTCACGGACCTGCGTGAGCACCTGACGGTCATGTTCGCGCTCAACGCGCCGTCGCCGTTGCGCCCGCAGCACCGCGCGGGCCTGCTCGCTCTCGGTGCGCTGCTGTCGCTCGCCGAGAGCAACCTCCCGAGCGCTCGCAGCATGACCGAGCAGCTCGAGGGGCTCCGCGTGCTCGGGGCGTCGTTCCCGGCGGGCCGGGCCGGGCCGGTGCGCGCGGCGCTGGCGCTCGCCGCGGGGCACGAGGGCGCCGTGGCGACGAGACCGGCCTGGTCGGCCGTGTCGGCGCTCGTCGACCAGGGTTGGGCGCTCGCGGCCGCGTTCGACGCGACCGTCCTGTCGGACATCCACGTCGACCCGGCGGTCGCCTCACGGGTCGCAGTCCTCGCGCACGGGGCGCAGGGGACGCTGCTGCCGCTGCTGGGTCGCCACCTCGCGGCCGCCGCAGAGGGCTCGGCCGACGAGCTGCTCCGGACCGCCGACGCCCTGCGCGAGGCCGGTCTGATCCTGCACGCGACGCTCGCGCACGTGAACGCGCTGCGTGTGCTGCGCCGCCGCGGCGACCCGGCTGCTGCGGTGCGAGAGGCCGCGCGGCTCACGCAGCTCGTCGCCGAGACCGGGCAGGAGCTGCACCTGCTGGTGCCCTCGGCGGTGACCACCGCGGAGCTGACCGCACGTGAGCTCGAGGTCGCCCGGCTCGTCGCGTCGGGCCTGAGCAACCGGGAGGCCGCTGAGCGACTCGTCGTGAGCGACCGCACGGTCGACAACCACCTCTACCGGATCTACCGCAAGCTCGGCGTGGCGTCCCGCGAGGATCTCGCCCGCCTCGTCTGACCGTCTCCTCTCACCGTCTCGTCGACCATCGCGTCCGATCGCCACGCCGGACGGTCCGGAGCGCCCTGCCCGCGGCCCGAGGCGACGGCACCGGACCGCCCACCCTGGTCGGCGCTGCCGCGCACACGGGTGCGGGTCGACGTACCCACCCGCCGGACCGGCGTGCTCATGCGAGCGCCCTGCGCTGCTCGTCGGCCGGCGACCGCCCCTGAGCACCCCCTGTCACCGCCGTGCGATGGAGGCGAACGCGGCCGAGGGGGCCGCCCCGGCAGCACGGACGGTCACGATGCACGGCGGTCAGGTCCAGGCGACGACGAGCGAGCGCACGCGCCGGAGCGTGCCGGCCGACCGCCTCGTCGTGCTGGTTCCCGCGCACGACGAGGCCGAGGCGCTCGGCGGGACCCTCGACGCGCTGGCCGAGCAGACGAGCGCGCCGCAGCGGGTCCTCGTCGTCGCCGACAGCTGCACGGACGACACGGCGGACGTGGCTCGTGCGCACGGCGCCGAGGTGGTCGAGACGGTCGCCAACCGTGCGCGCAAGGCCGGCGCGCTCAACCAGGCGCTCGTGCGGCTGCGGACGTCGCCGGCGGACTACGTGCTCGTCGTCGACGCGGACACGCGACTGGCCCCGACGTTCGTCGAGACGGCCCTGGCACGGCTCGACGACGACGAGCGCCTCGGCGCGGTGAGCGGGATCTTCGAGGGCGAGCGCCCGCGGTCGGTGCTGCAGCAGCTCCAGGCCAACGAGTACGAGCGCTACCGCACGCAGATCCTCACGACGAGGCGGGTGAGCGTGGTGACCGGTACGGCCTCGATGTTCCGCCGCGCGGCGCTCGAGGAGGTCGCCGCCGCGCGCGGCGGGCGTCTGCCGGGCAGCCCGGGGGACGTGTACGACCGCGCCGCGATCACCGAGGACTCCGAGCTGACGCTCGCGCTCAAGACGCTCGGCTGGCGGCTGGACGCGCCGCAGGAGTGCGCGTGCCTGACCGAGCTCATGCCGACGTGGGGCGACCTGCACCGCCAGCGCGTGCGCTGGTACAAGGGGATGCTCGACAACCTGCGCGAGTACGGCGTCTCGCGGGTCACGGCCCGCTACATCGGGCAGCAGCTCATGATCGGCGTCGGCATGGCCACGCTCGCGCTGCTCACGGTGCTGACCGTCGCCTCGGTGGTCGCCGGGGTGTTCGCCGTCAGCCCTTTCTGGCTGGCGATCGGCGGCGTGTTCGTCGTCAACCGGCTCGTGACCGTGTGGCCCGTGGGCCGCGACGGTCGCCTGCTCGCGGCGGCGATCCTCCCCGAGATCGTCTACGACGTCGCCCTGCAGGCGGCGTTCCTGCGCGCGGTCGTCTGCGCGGTCGCGCGCCGCGACGTGACGTGGAACCACGTCGCGCCCCCTCCGACCGGCGTGGCGTGAGGCCACCGGATCCCCGAGCGCCCGAGGTGTCGGGCGAGGAAGGAGCACCACCATGTACGAGCTGGACGCGACCTCGATGGGCGCGCTGGCGCTGACCGGGGCGAGCGCGGCGCAGGGCTGGGTCGCCGGCTGGACCCTCTTCATGGCGGGCCTGGCGGCGCTCGCGGTGGCGCGTGTCGCCAGGCGTCGCCTGGCGTCGGCCGCGCGATGACGCACGGCTCGACCGAGCGGACGCCGCGCACGGACCTGGGCCTGCCCGCGGACTGGTGGCGCGAGCTGGACCGGGCCGTCGTGCTCGAGCGGCTGGGTCGGCACCGCCTCGCGGCGGCGCCCTTCGGACCGCCCGGCGTGCCCCCGCTGCACACCAGGCCGCACCCGGTCGGAGCAGCGACGCGACGACGCGGCATCTGAGCGAGCGCGTCCCGGACGGGCACCGGCCCGCCGGGGCGCGCTCGTCGTGCTCACCGGTCACCTCGTGGGCCGGCCCCGCAGACGCGCGTGCGGCTCACCTAGGATCGGGCGCATGTCCCGCATCCTGTCGGCCGTCGCGTGGCCCTACGCGAACGGTCCCCGCCACATCGGTCATGTCGCTGGCTTCGGCGTCCCGTCGGACGTCTTCTCGCGCTACATGCGCATGGCGGGCCACGACGTGCTGATGGTCTCGGGCACCGACGAGCACGGGACGCCGATCCTCGTCGAGGCGGAGAAGCAGGGCACGACGCCGCAGGCGCTCGCGGACCGGTACAACCGCGTGATCGTCGAGGACCTCACGGCGCTCGGCCTGACGTACGACCTGTTCACCCGGACGACGACGCGCAACCACTACGCGGTCGTGCAGGAGATGTTCCGCACGGTGCACAAGAACGGCTACATGGTCGAGAAGACGACCATGGGCGCGATCAGCCCGAGCACGGGCCGCACCCTGCCCGACCGCTACATCGAGGGCACGTGCCCGATCTGCGGCTACGACGGCGCTCGCGGCGACCAGTGCGACAACTGCGGCAACCAGCTCGACCCGATCGACCTCATCAACCCGCGCAGCCGGGTCAACGGCGAGGCGCCGAAGTTCGTCGAGTCGACGCACTTCTTCCTCGACCTGCCCGCGTTCGCGAGCGCGCTCGAGACGTGGCTGCGCGGCCGCAAGGACTGGCGTCCGAACGTGCTGAACTTCAGCCTCAACCTCATCGACGACATGCGCCCGCGCGCCATGACGCGCGACATCGACTGGGGGATCCCCGTGCCGCTGGCCGGCTGGGAGGACAACCCGAACAAGCGCCTGTACGTGTGGTTCGACGCGGTGATCGGCTACCTGTCCGCCTCGATCGAGTGGGCGCGTCGCTCGGGCGACGACGACGCATGGCGTCAGTGGTGGAACGACCCCGAGGCGCTGTCGTACTACTTCATGGGCAAGGACAACATCACGTTCCACTCCCAGATCTGGCCCGCGGAGCTGCTGGCCTACGACGGGGAGGGCGACAAGGGCGGCACGCCCGGCCCGTACGGGGAGCTGCAGCTGCCGACCGAGGTCGTCAGCAGCGAGTTCCTCACCATGGAAGGCAAGAAGTTCGCGTCGTCGCGCGGGATCGTCATCTACGTGCGCGACATGCTCGCGCGCTACCAGCCGGACGCCTTGCGCTACTTCATCTCGGTCGCGGGTCCGGAGAACCAGGACGCGGACTTCACGTGGGCGGACTTCCTGCGCCGGACGAACGACGAGCTCGTCGCCGGCTGGGGCAACCTCGTCAACCGCACGGCGAGCATGATCCACAAGAACTTCGGCGAGATCCCGGCGGCCGGTGAGCTGCACGAGGTCGACGCGGCGCTCCTGCGGCAGTCGTCGGAGGCGTTCGGCAAGGTCGGCGAGCTGATCGGCACGCACCGCCACCGCGCGGGGATCGACACCGCGATGCGCCTGGTCCAGGAGGCCAACCGGTACGTCTCGGAGACCGAGCCGTGGAAGCTCACGCAGGACCGCGAGCGCCTCGGCACCGTGCTCAACACGGCGGCGCAGGTCGTGAGCGACGCGAACACGCTGCTCGCACCGTTCCTGCCGCACTCGGCGCAGAAGGTGCACGAGACCCTCGGCGGCACGGGTGTGTTCGCGCCGCAGCCGCGCATCGAGGAGGTCACGGACCTCGACGACGCGTCGCGCCGGTACCCGGTCATCACGGGCGACTACCGCGACGTGCCCGCGTGGGGCTCGACGCGCCTCGTGCCGGGGACCGCCGTGGCCAAGCCGACGCCGGTGTTCACCAAGCTCGACGACTCGATCGTCGAGGAGGAGCTCGCGCGGTACCAGGCCCGCTGATGGCGCGTGCACGCGAGCGCGGCTGGCCCGCGTCGCCGGACCCGTTGCCGCTGCCGGTCGTCGACAACCACACGCACCTCGAGACGGTCGTCGGCTGGCGCGCGCCCGGCTGGGACGGGTCCGCCGGGAGCGTGCCGGAGGGTGACGCGTCCGACGACGAGGCGGCGGCGCCGACGCTCGAGGCCCACCTCGAGCGCGCGGCGGGCGTCGGCGTGCCGCGGATGGTGCAGGTGGGCTGCGACGTCGAGGCGGTGCGCTGGACCGACGCGGTCGTGCGCGAGCACGGCGCGCTGCTGGGTGCGGTCGCGATCCACCCGAACGAGGCCGTGCTGCACGCGGGCGTGCACGAGGTCGCGCCGGACGGCCTCGAGCCGGACCCGCAGCCGTGGCACGACCTGCCGCTCGACGAGGCGCTCGACCTCGTCGCCCGCACGGCGCGCGGCAACGAGCGGATCCGCGCGATCGGCGAGACGGGGCTGGACCACTTCCGGGCAGGTCCGCGTGGGCGTGAGATCCAGCGGGAGGCGTTCCGGGCGCACGTGGCGCTCGCGAAGGAGCTGGGGCTGGCGCTGCAGATCCACGACCGCGACGCGCACGACGAGGTCGTCGACGTGCTGCTGCGCGACGGCGCGCCCGAGCGCACGGTGTTCCACTGCTTCTCGGGCGGGCCGGAGCTGGCGGCGCTCGCCGTGGAGCACGGCTGGTTCTGCTCGTTCGCGGGGCCGGTGTCGTTCCCGTCGAACGGGCACCTGCGGGACGCCGCGCGGCTGCTGCCGGCGGAGCTGCTGCTCGTCGAGACCGATGCGCCGTACCTCACGGTGCACCCGCTGCGCGGCCGCCCGAACGCGCCGTACCTGTTGCCCGGCACGGTGCGCGCGCTCGCCGCGGCGCGTGGTGAGGCCCTGACGGACGTGTGCGAGACGCTCCTGCGCACGTCGCAGGACGTGTACGGACCGTGGTGAGCGCGACGACCATCGCGCCGCCGCCGCACCGTGTCACGCCGGACCACCGCGACACGCCGGGCGACACGCCGAGCGTCGTCGCGCGACCGGGTGACCACAGGGCGGAAGGGTCCAGCGACCGGCTACCGCCGCCGATCACGAATCAGTTACGGTCGGACCTGCGTCCGGCCGGGGCAGGGCTGAACAGCACGACGGACCTGACTCTCGAGCCGACGGAAGGACCCGCAGCGTGAGCACCGCGCACCGCACTCCGCAGCGCCGTGGGGGCGCGCGTGACGGCGGTCGCAGGGTCGCTCCGCGCCGTGCCGGCGCCCGGCTCGCGCAGGGGCTCGTCGTGGCGCTCGTCGTCGGTGCCACCAGCGCGTTCGCGGTGCTGCACAAGGAGGTGACCGTCGACGTCGACGGGCAGCTCGTGCAGGTCGAGGGCTTCGGTCGCACGGTCGGTCAGGTGCTGGCCGCGGGCGGGGTCGAGGTCGGAGAGCGCGACCTCGTGGCGCCGGGCACGGGCGAGGCGGTGACGAAGGGCGACCAGATCGTCGTGCGCCACGCACGCCAGCTCCAGGTCGAGGTCGACGGCGAGCCCGAGACCGTGTGGACCACCGCGCTCACGGTCGGGGAGGCCGTCGAGGCGCTCGGTCTGCGGGACGGTGAGGTCCGCCTGTCGGCGTCGCGCTCGTCGTCGCTCGGCCGCGGGACGCTGCACGTCTCGACCCAGAAGACCATCCACCTCGTCGTCGACGGCCAGGTGATCGACGGCGTGTCCACCGCGACGACCGTGCGCGACGCGCTGCGGGACATCGGCCTGGTGCTCAACGAGGGCGACCAGCTCTCGGTGCCGCTCGACGCCGCCGCGGTCGACGGCCTCGCGGTCCTGGTCACGCGCGGCCAGAACGGTGGCGAGGTCGTCACCGAGGCCCTGCCGTTCGAGACGCAGGAGATCGAGGACGACGACCTCATCAAGGGCACGCGGATCATCACGCAGGCCGGGCGCGCGGGTGTGCGCACCACGACGTACGACCTGGAGGTCGTGGGCGGCGTGGTCGTGGGCCGCACGGTGGTCACGTCGATCATCACGACGGCGCCCGTGACGCAGATCGTCAAGGTCGGCACGTCGCAGCTGCCGACGAACGCGAAGGTGTCCCCGGGCAGCGCGCAGGCGCTCGGCAAGGAGATGGCCGCGGCGCGCGGCTGGGGCGACGACCAGTTCGCCTGCCTGCTCACCCTGTGGAACCACGAGAGCGGCTGGCGCGTCGACGCGCACAACAAGTCCTCGGGTGCGTACGGCATCCCGCAGGCCCTGCCGGGCTCGAAGATGGCGTCGGTCGCGAGCGACTGGCGGACCAATCCTGCGACGCAGATCACATGGGGCCTGAACTACATCAAGGGGCGTTACAAGACCCCGTGCGGCGCTTGGGCGCACTTCACCGCCAAGCACTGGTACTGACGAATCCTTGACCATCGCCTCACCGACGGATGGGGCGACCGCGGCGTCGGCGTGACCGGCGAAGCCTGCAGCCCGGGGCAACAGCGCTTGGCGTACAGGTCACGAGAAGGTTACGGTCGCTGGTCGTTGCTCCGTTCGTGGCCCGTGGACCCCCGCGGGTGGGAGCTGCAACGCGGTCGGCCCCGCACGTAGCGGTCCGACCACAGTCAGCCGGATCGGGGATCCGGGACCGATGGTGACGGCTCCCTCCAGCCGCCACGGCAACGCCGGCTCGTCCGGCACGCGCGTCGGGCGTCCGTGCTGGACGCGCCCCGTACCCCGTGCCCGGGAACCACGACGGCTGGAGCCCCGTGCCCTTCTCGACCCGACTCGTCCGCCCCTTCGCGCGCCAGAGCGCCACCTCGTCGGACTCCACGGACAGCGCCGTGGACCCCACGACGAACCTCAGCACGACGCAGACCCAGGGCGGCCGACCGGGCCGACGCCTGGCCCTGCCCGCCGCGGTCGCGGCCGGCGCACTCGTCCTGTCCGGCGGTGCCGCCGCCTTCGCCCACGCGCACAAGACCGTGACGATCGACGTCGACGGCTCGGTGCGCGAGGTCTCCACGTTCGCCGGCTCGGTCGACGGCCTGCTCGACGACCACGGCGTGACCGTGGCCGAGCGCGACTCCGTGACCCCCACGGGCAGCCTGTCCGACGGAGACGTCGTGACCGTGCGCCACGCGCACGAGGTGACGGTGTCGCGCGGCGGCGAGGAGCGCACGGTCTGGACGACCGCGCTCACGGCCGACGAGGCGCTCGACCTGCTCGCGGTCCGCGATCCCGAGGTCCAGCTCGTGGCCTCGCGCTCCGGCGGCGGCCGCCCCGAGCTCGCGCTGGACCTGGCGCTGCGTGGCCCCGCGACGATCGTCGTGGACGGCCAGGAGCTCGAGGTCGACGACGCGCGCACGACGGTCGCCGACGCGCTCGAGGCCGCGGGCGTCGAGCTGGGTACGCACGACACGGTCTCGCTGGACAACGACGACGCCGGCGACGTGCGCGTCGTCGTGCAGCGCGTCGTGGTCCAGACGCTCGTGCGCACCGAGGAGGTCCCGTTCTCGTCGAGCACGAAGGACGACGCGTCGCGCTACGAGGGCACCAAGGTCGTCGCGACCAAGGGTGTCGCGGGCGCGCGGACGATCCTCGAGCGCGTGACGACGGTCGACGGCACCGAGACCGAGCGGGTGCTCGTCGCCGACACGCAGACCCTGAACCCCGTCGACGAGGTCGTGGCGGTCGGCACCAAGAAGCGGCCCGTGGTCACGGGCGGCGGCGGCTCCGGCAAGGCCGGACCGATCGGTGACACGCGCGACGCCGACTCGCTGAACTGGGCGGCGCTCGCCAAGTGCGAGTCCGGCGGAAACCCGTCGATCGTCTCCGCGAACGGCCTGTACCACGGGCTGTACCAGTTCTCGGTCGGCACGTGGCGCTCGGTCGGCGGCGCGGGTCTGCCCTCGCAGGCCTCGCCCGCCGAGCAGACCGCGCGCGCCAAGATGCTCTACCTGCGCTCCGGCGCGGGCCAGTGGCCGCACTGCGGGCCGCGCCTGTTCAGCTGAGCACCCGGCACGACTGAGCGCCCGGCACGACCGAGCACCCGGCACGACCGAGCACCCTGCACGACTGAGCACCCTGCACGACCGAGCACCCTGCACGACGAGGACGCCCGTCCCGGACCGCACCGCCCCGCGAAGGCGGTGGCGCGACCGGGGCGGGCGTCCTCGTAGGCTTGCGGGCATGACCTCGCCCGTGACGCTGCTCGGGCCCGCCCAGATCCGTGAGCTCGCGGAGCGTGCGGGCGTGCGGCCGACGAAGACGCTCGGGCAGAACTTCGTGCTCGACGGCGGCACGGTGCGCAAGATCGTGCGCCAGGCCGACGTGACCCCCCGGATGCCGGTGGTCGAGGTCGGGCCCGGCCTGGGCTCGCTCACGCTCGGGCTGCTCGAGGCGGACGCGGACGTCGTCGCGGTCGAGATCGACCCGGTCCTCGCGCGGCTGCTGCCGCAGACCGTCGCGGAGCACGTGCCGGGGCTGCGCCGGGACGACGACGAGCGCGGGCACGCGGTCCTGCGCGACGACGAGGGCCGCGCGCGCCTGACGGTCGTCCTGCAGGACGCGCTCGAGGTCACGGCCCTGCCGGGGCCGCCGCCGCGCGCGCTCGTCGCGAACCTGCCGTACAACGTCTCCGTCCCGGTGCTCCTGACGTTCCTCGAGCGGTTCGGCACGCTCGAGCACGGCCTCGTCATGGTCCAGGCCGAGGTCGCCGACCGGCTGGCCGCGCCGCCCGGTTCGCGCACGTACGGCGTGCCGTCGGCGAAGGCCGCCTGGTACGCGCAGGTGCGGCGCACGGCGACCGTGGGCCGCTCGGTGTTCTGGCCGGTGCCGAACGTCGACTCGGCGCTGGTGCGGCTCGACCGGCGCGAGCCGCCGACGACGACGGCGACGCGCGAGCAGGTGTTCGCGGTCGTCGACGCGGCGTTCGCGCAGCGGCGCAAGATGCTGCGCGCGGCGCTCGCACCGTGGTTCGGCTCGGGCGAGGCCGCGGTCGCGGCGCTCGCCGAGGCGGGTGTCGACGCGCAGGCGCGCGGTGAGACGGTCGACATCGACGGGTTCGCCCGGATCGCGGAGCGACTTCCGGCGACCAGCCTGCGCCCTGACCCGCGCGGTCGGTCGCGGGCTGGCACAGTGGAGCCGTGACGCTCAGCCCGGTGGACGTGGCCACCACGCGCGAGGTGCGGGTCCGCGCCCCCGGCAAGGTCAACCTCTCGCTGCACGTGGGACCGGTCGACGCCGACGGGTACCACCCGCTGACGACGGTCTTCCAGGCGGTGTCGGTGTTCGAGGAGGTCACGGCGCGCACGTCCGACGAGCGCCTCGTGACGGTCTCGGGCCCGCAGCACGAGCTCGTGCCCACCGACTCCTCCAACCTCGCGATGCGCGCCGCGGAGCTGCTCGCCGACGCGGCGGGCATCGACGAGGGCGTGCACCTGCACATCGACAAGGGCGTGCCCGTCGCGGGCGGCATGGCCGGTGGATCGGCGGACGCCGCCGCGGCGCTGCTCGCGTGCGACGCGCTGTGGCAGACCGGGCTGTCACGCGCGGACCTGCTCGAGCTCGCGGCCCGGCTGGGCTCGGACGTGCCGTTCGTGCTGCAGGGGCACACCGCGGTCGGCCAGGGGCGCGGCGACCTGCTGACGCCGGTCCTGGGGCGCGGCGAGTTCCACTGGGCGTTCGCGGTGCAGGACCGCGGGTTGTCGGCGGGCGTCGTGTACGGCGCGCTGGACGCGCTGCGCGGGGGCACGTCCGACGTGGCGCTCCCGCCGCACGTGGACGACGACGTGCCGCTCCTGCAGGCGCTGCGCGCGGGGGACGCGCGCGCGCTCGGGGCGGCCCTGCACAACGACCTGCAGCCCGCGGCGCTCGAGCTGGACCCGCGCCTGGCGGAGCCGCTCGCGGTCGCGCAGGACGCGGGTGCGCTCGGGGTGGTCGTCTCGGGCTCGGGCCCGACGGTCGCGGCGCTCGCGCGCAGCCGGCAGCACGCGCTCGTGCTCGCGGCCGCGTTCACGGCCTCGGGGGCGGCGGACCGCGTCCTCACGGCGTCGGGTCCGGTGCCGGGCGCGCGCGTGGTCGCGGCCGACTGACGCATCCGCGTGGTCGCGGCCGACTGCCGCAGACGCCTGGTCCTGCAGGGCTGATCTCGCTCCGGGCTTGACGGCCGATGCGTGCCGGCTAATACTTAAGGAGATGCTTAACCATTCGGATCTCGACACGGCGTTCCGCGCCCTGTCGGACGCGAGCCGCCGGGCGATCGTCGAACGCCTCGTCCGCGGTCCCGCAACGGTCGGCACGCTCGCCGAGCCTCTCGCGATGTCCCTCCCGGCGGTCCTCCAGCACCTCGCGGTGCTCGAGGCCGCGGGGATCGTGACGTCGCAGAAGGTCGGCCGCGTCCGCACCTGCTCGCTCGTCCCCGGCGCCCTCGCCGGCCCGACGGCCTGGCTCCAGCACCAGCGCCTGCCGGCGGAGCGCCGCCTCGACCGGCTCGGCGACCACCTCGCCGCGGCCGGCGGACCCGAGGCATCCGACTCTTCCCAGGAGCAGCCATGACCAGCACCACCACCGACCTCGCACACGCGACGTTCGTCATCGAGCGCACCTACCCCGTCCCGGTCGAGCGCGTCTGGGCCGCGCACGCGGACGCCGACGAGCGTGCGCAGTGGTTCGGCAACGACCCGGGCTTCGACACCACCGAGGCCAGCCACGACTTCGTCGTCGGCGGGAAGACCGTCGAGGACGGCCAGTGGCACGGCGGACCGCGCTCGCGCTTCGTCGCCCGGTACTGCGATCTCGTCGAGAACCGCCGCATCGTGCACACGTACGACATGTGGATCGGCGAGGAGTACTTCTCGACCTCGCTCGTCACGACGACGTTCGAGGCGGTCGACGGCGGCACGCGCCTGACCTACACCGAGCAGGGCGTCTACACCGGCGGCGCCGAGGACGCCGCGAACCGCGAGACCGGGTGCGCGCAGATCCTCGACTCCCTGGGCGCGTACCTGAGCCGCTGAGCGCGCGGGCGTCGTCGAGCCGGGCGCGCGGGGCCGGGTAGCCTCGTGCCCTGATGGCTCACCTGCTCGGCGCGGATCGCGTCTCCCTCGCGCTCGGCACCCGCGTCCTTCTCGACGAGGTCAGCCTCGGCCTGGACGACGGGCAGCGGATCGGTGTCGTCGGTCCCAACGGCGCCGGCAAGTCCACGCTCCTGCGCGTGCTCGCGGGCGTCCAGGAGCCGGACGACGGGCGCGTGACGCGTGCCGGCGGGGTCCGGCTCGCGATGCTCGACCAGCGCGACGAGCTCGCGGCCGGCACCGTGCTCGACGCCATCCACGGCTCGGCCGACGCGCACGAGTGGGCCTCCGACCCGCGCATCCGTGCGGTGCACGCCGGGCTGCTGCCCGACGTCGACCTCGAGGCGCAGGTCGCGACGTTGTCCGGTGGTCAGCGCCGGCGCGTGGCGCTCGCCGCGCTGCTCGTCAGCGACGACGAGGTCCTCGTCCTCGACGAGCCCACCAACCACCTCGACGTCGAGGGCGTGGCCTGGCTCGCCGAGCACCTGGTCCAGCGGTTCGCGCGCGGCTCGGGGGCGCTGGTCGTCGTGACGCACGACCGCTGGTTCCTCGACGCGGTCTGCACGCGCACGTGGGAGGTGCACGACGGTGTCGTCGACCAGTACGACGGCGGGTACGCGGCCTACGTGCTCGCGCGCGCCGAGCGCGCCCGCACCGCGGCCGTCACGGAGGAGAAGCGGCAGAACCTGCTGCGCAAGGAGCTCGCGTGGCTGCGCCGCGGCGCGCCGGCCCGCACGTCGAAGCCCAAGTTCCGCATCGACGCCGCGAACGCGCTGATCGCCGACGAGCCGCCGCCGCGCGACTCGCTCGAGCTGTCCCGCATGGCGACCGCGCGGCTCGGCAAGGACGTGCTCGACGTCGAGGGCGTCACGCTCGCGCTCGGCGGGCGCACGCTGCTCGACGACGTCACGTGGCGCATCGGGCCGGGGGACCGCTACGGGCTCGTCGGTGTCAACGGCGCGGGCAAGACGAGCCTGCTGCGGCTGCTCTCGGGCCGGCTGTCGCCCGACTCGGGGCGCGTCAAGCGCGGCAAGACCGTCCAGGTGGCCGAGCTGCGGCAGGACGTCGAGGACCTCGACGAGGTCGCGGACCTGCGCGTCGTCGAGGTGGTCGAGGCCGAGAAGCGGTCCGTCGTCGTGGGCGGCAAGGAGCTCACCGCCGCCCAGCTCGTCGAGCGGCTCGGTTTCACGCGTGACCGCGCACGCACCCCCGTGCGCGACCTGTCCGGCGGCGAGCGGCGCCGCCTCTCGCTGCTGCGCCTGCTCGTCGGCGAGCCCAACGTGCTCCTGCTCGACGAGCCGACGAACGACCTCGACACCGACACGCTCGCGGCGCTCGAGGACCTGCTCGACGGCTGGCCCGGCACGCTGATCGTCGTGTCGCACGACCGCTACCTGCTCGAGCGCGTGTGCGACCGGCAGCTCGCGCTGCTGGGCGACGGCCACCTGCGCGACCTGCCCGGCGGCGTCGAGGAGTACCTCGCGCTGCGCCGCGCGGCGCTCGCCGCCGGCTCGCCGACCGCGTCGTCGGCGGGTTCGTCGTCGGCTGTGTCCTCAGCTCTGCCCGCGCGCGTGGCGGGTTCGTCGTCCGACGAGACCGCGGGAGCCGGTGCCGGCGCGGCACCCGCCCCGACGCGGTCGGCCGCCGAGGTGCGCACCGCGCGCAAGGAGATCGCGCGCATCGAGCGTCGGCTGGCGAAGATCACCGAGCTCGAGGCCGCGCTGCACGCGCAGCTCGCCGAGCAGGCGACGGACTACGCCGCGATCCAGCGGCTCGACACCGAGCTGCGCGCCCTGGCCGCCGAGCGCGACGAGCTCGAAGAGGCCTGGCTGGAAGCCGCCGAGCTCGCGACCTGACCCGCGTCCCGCGTCAGTGCGGGTGAGGCGCGTCGAACGGCAGGAGCGCCTCGCGCAGGAGGCTCGCGAGCTGCGTGCGGTCCTGCTCGGACAGGTCGCCCAGGAGTGTGCGCTCGGTGTCGAGCAGGTCCGCGAACGCGGCGTCGACCCGCGCGAGGCCCGACGGCGTGAGCTGCACGAGCACGCCGCGGCGGTCGTCGGGCGACGGCTGACGTTCGACCAGACCCTTCTCCGCGAGCCGGTCGATGCGGTTCGTCATGGTCCCCGACGTCACGAGCGTCAGCGTCAGGAGCGCGCCGGGCGAGAGCCGGTACGGCGTGCCGGCGCGCCGCAGCGCGGACAGCACGTCGAACTCCCACGTCTCCAGCCCGTGCCGGTCGAACGCGCCGCGCCGGGCGAGGTCGAGGTGCCGCGCGAGGCGGCTCACGCGCGAGAGGACCTCGAGCGGGCGCACGTCCAGGTCGGGTCGCTCCCGGTGCCAGGCAGCGACGATCCGGTCCACCTCGTCGTGGGCCGCGCGGTCCTCGTGTGCCATGCCGACGAGATTACTTGACATCGACAGATCTGAGCCCAGGACGTGCGGGCCGTCTCGGGTGGGATCCGATTCCGCGCCGGTCAGGAGTCGTCGGCGGCCGTGCGCCCGGACGTCGCCGGGGACTGGCCGATCGTCTCGTTCGTCGTGGCCTTGGTCAGCGTGGGCCGACGCTCGAGCCCCATGAGGCCGTTCCAGGCGAGGTTCACCAGGTGCGCCGCGACGTCGGCCTTCCCGGGCCGACGCGCGTCGAGCCACCACTGCCCGGTCAGCGCCACCATCCCGACGAGCATCTGGGCGTAGATCGGCGCGGTCTTGGGGTCCAGGCCCTGCTTCTTGAACTGGTCGGCGAGCAGGTGCTCGACCTGCGTCGCGACGTCGCCGATCAGGCTCGAGAACGTGCCGATGGCCTGCGCGACCGGCGAGTCCCGCACGAGGATCCGGAAACCCGCCTCGTTCGACTCGATGTAGGACAGCAGCGCGAGCGCGGTCCGCTCGACGAGCACCTTGGGGTGGCCGCCGCCCTCCAGCGCGCCCGTGAGCGCGCCGGTCAGGCCCTGGACCTCACGGTCGACGACGACCGCGTACACGCCTTCCTTGCCGCCGAAGTGCTCGTAGACGACCGGCTTGGAGACCTCGGCGCGCGCCGCGATCTCCTCGACGCTCGTGCCGTCGAAGCCCTTCTCGGCGAACAGCTTGCGCGAGACGTCCAGCAGCTGGGCGCGCCGCTGCACCCCGGTCATCCGGGATCGGGGTGCTCGCTTCTCCGCCACGGCCCCATCATGCCGTGCCACCGCACCCGACCAGGCCCCGTCCCACGCCGTGACCGGCGGCATCACGCGGCCGGGCGACCGGCGCGCCCCCGGCGACGCCGGCCGTCGTGCCGAGCTCGGCACTCCGGACCGAGCTCGGCAGTCCGGACTGCCGAGCTCGCACCAGACTGCCGAGCTCGCGCGCGGGGATGTCGGGCGGGGATGTCGGGCAGGGATGGTCGGGCTGGCAGACTGGGGCGCCGTCGGGCGCCGCGCGCGGCCGACGTTCCGCCCTGGTGTAACGGCAGCACGCAGGCCTTTGGAGCCTCGCGGTCCAGGTTCGAATCCTGGGGGCGGAGCCAGCCGGCGCCCAGCCCAGGCACTCGAAGGAGTGATCCTGCGCCGCTGGGGTACGTGGGCGCTCGCGACCGGCTCATGGAGCGGCATGAGTCGAGATGAGACGACGTTGACCGCCGACCCGACGACCCAGACCCCGGTCGCCCCGACGTCCGCTGCCCCGCCGACGGCCGTGGTCCGCGGCGCGGGGGCAGTGACGGACGACGTGCCCGAGCGCGGTGACGGTGCGCCGCGGCCGGGGTGGGGTCGGGTGGTCGGTGCCGCGGCTGGGACGGCGGTCGTCGTCGGAGTGGGGACCGCGCTCGTCGCGCGGGTGCTGATGCGGCTCGTCGCGGACGTCGTCGACGCCGAGACGGGGTTCTCGGTGGTCGGGACGCTCGGGATCGCGATCGTGTTCTCGGTGCTGATGGTGCCCGCCGCGGCGGGCGGGGCGATCGAGGCTCGTACGCGGCGCGCGGTCGTCGGGCTCGTCGGGGTGCTGACGACGAGCGTCGTGCTGGGGTGGGGGACCGCGACCACCGCGCTCGTCGACCTGGCCGACCACCCGCTGCGCGAGGGCCGCGAGCTCGACCTCGTCGCGCTGCTGCTCGTCGGCTTCGGCGCGACCGTGGTCGTCGGTGCGGTGACTGCCCGCCGCCTCGCCCGGCGGTGGACGCTCGGACGAGGCGGGGACGAGGTCAGCGGACGGTCGCTCGCGCAGCCGTGACGGTCGCGCCGCCCTTCGCGGTCACGGTCGTCGTCGCGTCGCGGTAGCCGCCCACGTAGTCGGGGTCGGTGATCTTCAGGGTCTGCCGGCCGGGCTTGACGCCCGTGAGCGTGTAGCGGCCGGTCGCGTCGGTCGTGGCCTTGTGGCCCTCCTGCGACCAGACCGTGACGCCGATCGCGGGCTTGCCCTTGGTGGTGACGACGAGCCCGGTGATGGTCGCGCCCTTGCCGAGCCGCACGTCCCGCACGGAGTCCTTCCCGGCGCGCACGCTGAGGGCGACCTGCCCCCACGCGAGCGGGCTGGACGCCTTCGGTGTGACCTTCACCTGGTAGCTGCCGGAGACCACGCTGCGGATCGTGTACCTGCCGGTGGACCCGGTGCGCACCGTCGCGTACGCCGTGCCGTACTGGTCGTAGACGTGCACGGACGCCCCCGCGACGGGCTTGCCCGCCCAGTCGGTGACCCTGCCGGACACGGTCCGCAGCTCGCCGCGCGTGAGGGTGCCGAACGTCGCCGTCTTGTGCGCGCGGACGACGACCTGACGGCGCAGGTTCGAGCCGTCGACGTGCACGTAGTACGTCCCGGCGGGCAACGCCGCGAACCCGACCCACCCGTCCGCGTCGGGCCGGAACGTGCCCAGGAACGTGCCGGTCGAGGTCGACAGCGACACGTCCTGCCTGGTGGGGCTCGAGCCCGCGGTCGTGACCTGGCCGTAGATGATCGCGTCGTCCATCAGGGTGATCTGCTTGGCCGCGACGGCCTCGCCCTGCCGTGCCCACACGGTCGTCTTGCCCTCGGCGGGCAGCGACGACGTCCCGCCTTGCGCCTGCAGCGCGACCTCGCCGGTGGCGAGCCCGCGCAGCGTGTACCGGCCGTCGCTGTTCGTCCTGGCGTTCACCTGGCCCTCGCGGTCGGTGTTCCACGCGTAGACCGTGATGCCCTTCGCGGGCCGGCCGTCGCGGCCCACGACACGGCCCTTGACGGTCGCCGAGCGCACGAGCGCGATGTCCGCGACGCCGTCCCTGCCGAGCGGGACGACGACCTTCTTGGCGTCGGGCTTGCGCACGGTGCCGCCGAGGTAGGTCGTGAACCAGCGCCGCTCGGAGTCGCCGGAGACCCGCACGGAGTAGGAGCCGGGTTCGACGTCCCGTGAGTACCGGCCCGACGACGAGGTCTGGACGTATCCGCTGCCGATTAGGACGCGCGCGTCGTCGACAGCCTTGTCACCGAGAGTGACGCGCCCGGTCACGTGCG
Organism: Cellulomonas persica; assembly: GCF_007989825.1. Lineage (GTDB taxonomy): Bacteria > Actinomycetota > Actinomycetes > Actinomycetales > Cellulomonadaceae > Cellulomonas > Cellulomonas persica. The sequence goes on from NZ_BJUA01000016.1 coordinate 44,435, forward strand.
ACTTGCGGACGAGCCGGAAGGCCCTGCCCGTGACGTCGGAGCCCGCCTTCAGCGTCAGCTTCGCGAGCACGGTGCGGCGGTAGACCTCGTGCCACTCGTCGAAGCGCACGGTGTACGAGCCGGCCGGCGCGAAGGTCGCTCCACGACCGTTCACGTCGGTCGGGAGCGTGAGCTCGGCCGTGCGCAGCTCGCGGTAGCCCGAGAGCATCACGTACGGGACCGGCTCGCCGGTCAGGTCGTCGACGACCCGGCCCGACAGGGCGACGAGGCGTGGGTGGACGAACGACACCTCCTCGCTGCCGTCGACGGTGACGGCGACCGTCGCGGGCGCGCTCTGCTCCCAGACGCTGCGGTAGGAGACGACGTAGTCGCCCGCGGGGACGTCCCGGAAGGTGATGACGCCGGAGGCGTCGGTGGCACCCTCGTCGACCGGGTCCTCGTCGGAACCGCCGGCAGGCAGGAGCCTGACGTCCTCGTCGGGGATCGGCGTGCCGCCGCGCGTCGCGACGGTCGCGGTGACGCTGAAGGTCGGGTCTTCGGCCGACGCTGCGGGGGCCATCAGCACCCCCAGTGCGAGAACGAGTGCGCCGATCGACGCGGCCATGCGTGTCCTCATGACGAGGCCCCCTGTCTGACCGCGCACGGTGCGCGCCGTGAGCACCGTCGCAGAGCGGCGGCGGCCGGTCGATCCGGCGAACGGGTGGTGTGTCGCCGCAGGTCGGCGCGTCGGGGTCGTCTCGTCGTCGCCTGTGCACACGGGTGGGTCCTTGGTCACACCGGACGGCCGGGACTCCCGGACCGTCCGGGAGCGGGGGAGCGCGGCGGTAGAGTGACGGACGCGCACGGTTCCGCCGCCCGGATCGTCGGGCACACCCCGCGAGGAGCACCCACAGGTGACCACCCCCCGCCCAGCCGCCGTCATCGTCCTCGCCGCAGGTGAGGGAACGCGGATGCGCTCGGCGACACCCAAGGTCCTGCACACCCTGGCCGGCCGGAGCATGCTCGGGCACGCGCTGGCGACCGCTCAGGCCCTCGACCCGGCCCGCGTGGTCGTCGTCGTGCGGCACGAGCGCGACAAGGTCGCGGCACACGTCGCGGACATCGCGCCCGCCGCGCTGATCGCCGACCAGGACGCCATCCCGGGCACGGGCCGCGCGGTCCAGGTCGCGATGACGGCGCTCGACGCCGCCGCGCAGGCCGGCGCGGTGGCCGCCCTCGACGGACCGGGTGTGCCCGGGTCGGCGTCGGGCGTGCTGCTCGAGGGCGCGGTCGTCGTGGTCGCGGGTGACGTCCCGCTGCTCGACGCGGGCACGCTCGGCGAGCTGCTCGCGGCGCACCACGCGGACGGCAACGCGGTGACGGTGCTGACCACCGAGCTCGAGGACGCGACGGGCTACGGCCGGATCGTGCGTGAGCCCGGCACGGGGGACGTGCTGCGGATCGTCGAGCACAAGGACGCGTCCGACGACGAGCGCGCGATCGGCGAGATCAACTCCTCCATCTACGTGTTCGACGCCGCGGTGCTGCGCAGCGCGCTCGGACGCCTGGGCCGCGACAACGCGCAGGGCGAGGTCTACCTGACCGACGTGCTCGCGATCGCCCGCGAGGACGGCGGGCACGTGCGCGCGCTGCGCACCGACGACCCGTTCGTCGTCGAGGGCGTCAACGACCGCGTCCAGCTCGCGGCGCTCGCGGCCGAGCTCAACCGCCGCCTGCTCGAGGACTGGATGCGCGACGGCGTGACGGTCGTCGACCCGGCGACCACGTGGGTCGACGTGGACGTCGAGCTCGAGCGCGACGTGACGCTCCTGCCCGGCACGCAGCTGCACGGCGCGACCGTGGTCCGCGAGGGTGCGACGGTCGGCCCGGACACCACGCTCACCGACGTCGAGGTCGGCAAGGGCGCGACGGTGTCGCGCACGCACGGCAGCCTCGCGGTGATCGGTGACAAGGCCAGCGTCGGTCCGTTCGCGTACCTGCGCCCCGGCACGGTCCTGGGCCGCAAGGGCAAGATCGGCACGTTCGTCGAGACCAAGAACGCGCAGATCGGCGAGGGCTCGAAGGTCCCCCACCTGTCGTACATCGGCGACGCGACGATCGGCGAGCACTCGAACGTGGGTGCCGCGTCCGTGACCGTCAACTACGACGGCGTGAACAAGCACCGCACGACGATCGGCTCGCACGCCCGCACGGGGGCGGACAACATGTTCGTCGCGCCGGTCACGATCGGTGACGGCGCCTACACGGGCGCCGGTTCGGTGATCCGCCGCGACGTGCCCGCGGGTGCGCTCGGCGTGAGCGCCGGCGCGCAGCGCAACATCGAGGGCTGGGTGCAGCGGTCGCGCGCGGGCACCCCGGCCGCCGAGGCCGCGGCGAAGGCGAACGGCCCCGCCGCACGCGAGGAGGAGCTGTCGCCGCAGGCGCGCGCCGAGCGCGAGCGCGCCGCGACCGCCGCGCGCGGCATCCCGGTGACGCCGCCACCGACCTTGCCCGACCAGCCCGCCCACCTGCCGGACCCGGCACAGGACACCGAGAACGGCACTGAGGGGACCTACACGCGATGACCGGGATCATCTCCCACGACGGCGAGAAGCGACTGGTCGTCGTCTCGGGCCGCGCGCACACCGAGCTGGCGGAGTCGGTGGCCGAGGAGCTCGGCATCGAGCTGGTCCCCACCACCGCGTACGACTTCGCGAACGGGGAGATCTACACGCGGTTCGGTGAGTCGGTGCGTGGCGCGGACGCGTTCGTGCTGCAGTCCCACGCGTCGCCCGTGATCAACAAGTGGATCATGGAGCAGCTGCTCATGGTCGACGCGCTCAAGCGCGCCTCGGCCAAGACGATCACGGTCGTCGCCCCGTTCTACGGCTACGCGCGGCAGGACAAGAAGAGCCGCGGCCGCGAGCCGATCTCGGCACGCCTGCTGGCGGACATGTTCAAGACCGCGGGTGCGGACCGGATCATGTCGGTGGACCTGCACACCTCCCAGATCCAGGGCTTCTTCGACGGGCCGGTCGACCACCTGTGGGCGATGCCGATCCTCGTGGACTACGTCCGCACGCGCGTCGACCTGACGAACGTGACCGTGGTCTCGCCCGACGCGGGTCGTATCCGCGTCGCCGAGCAGTGGGCCGCCAAGCTCGGCGGAGGGCCGCTCGCGTTCGTGCACAAGACGCGTGACGTGCGCACCGCGAACAAGGCCGTCGCGAACCGCGTCGTCGGAGACGTCGAAGGCCGCTCGTGCGTGCTCGTCGACGACCTCATCGACACCGCCGGCACCATCTCGGAGGCCGTGCGCGTCCTCAAGGAGGCCGGCGCGAAGGACGTCATCGTCGCCGCGACGCACGGCATCCTGTCCGAGCCCGCCGTCGGTCGTCTCAGCTCGTGCGGCGTGCGTGAGGTGGTCATCACCGACACGCTGCCGGTCGAGGAGGAGAAGCGGTTCGAGCAGCTCACGGTCCTGTCGATCGCTCCGCTGATCGCCCGGGCGATCCGTGAGGTGTTCGACGACGGCTCGGTGACGAGCCTGTTCGACGGCAACGCCTGAGGCCTCGCACCCGAGCGGCGCGCGAGCGAGCCGCTCGAGAGGCAGCACGCGGATCACGCCGGACCCGGTTGGGCAACCCGTCCGCACCCTGTAAGATCTACGGGTTGCCTCGGCGAGGGACGTCGGACGGTAGGAGCACCACCCACCGCCCGCTCAGTCCGTGATCGACTGGGCGAGCGCCTCCGCGTGTGCGTGACGCCCGTCCTGCGCCCCGCGTCGAGGCCACGCCCGATCTTCCGTCCCCTCGTGGGGCCACCGGCCAAGCGCCAGTCTTCGTCAGTTCCGCGCGCCACCGTGCGCCCAGCACCACTGGAGTCATCGTGTCCGAGGTCAAGCTCGCCGCCACCGCCCGCACCGAGTTCGGCAAGGGCGCCGCGCGCCGCCTGCGCCGCGCCGGTCAGATCCCCGCCGTCCTGTACGGGCACGGCACCGAGCCCGTGCACGTCGCGCTGCCGGGCCACGAGACGATGCTCGCGGTGAAGCACGCCAACGCGCTCTTCGAGATCCAGATCGACGGCAAGCCGGTCCTCGCGCTCGCCAAGGACGTCCAGCGTGAGCCGGTCAAGAACGTCATCGAGCACGTCGACCTGCTCATCGTGAAGAAGGGCGAGAAGGTCCTCGTCGAGATCCCCGTGACGGTCGTCGGCGAGTCGGCCCCCGGCACGATCCACGTCGTCGAGACGCAGACGCTGTCCCTCGAGGCCGAGGCGACGCACCTGCCCGAGTCGGTCGAGGTCGACATCGACGGCCTCGCGGACGGCACGATCGTCAAGGCCGGCGACGTCACGCTGCCGCAGGGCACGACGCTGGCGGGCGACGCCGACATCACGATCGTCGCGATCTCCACGCCGCGTGCCTCGGCCGAGGACCTGGGTGAGGACGCCGAGGGCGCGGCCGACGAGGCCTGAGCCGCACCTGATCGACGCCGACGCCCGGTACCGTTCGCGCGGTACCGGGCGTCCGCGCGTCCGGACTCCGCACCGCCCACTCTGGAGGACCTCCGTGACCGACGGACCTTGGCTCGTCGTGGGGCTCGGCAACCCCGGGCCGCAGTACGCGCGCAACCGGCACAACGTCGGGCAGATGGTGCTCGACGAGCTCGCGCGCCGCACGGGGGCGACGTTCGGCGCGCGCGCGAGCGGGCTGCTGTCCCGCCGGCCTCAGGCCGCGGTCGCCGAGGCGCGGCTCGGTGTGCTGCCCGGCGGAGCGCCCGGCCCGCGCGTCGTGCTCGCCAAGCCCACCACCTACATGAACGTCTCGGGCGGGCCCGTGGCGGCCCTCGCCAAGTACTACGGCGTCGAGCCGGAGCGCGTGGTCATGGTGCACGACGAGCTCGACATCCCGTTCGCGGACGTGCGGCTCAAGCGCGGCGGCGGCGAGGGCGGGCACAACGGCCTGCGCGACACGACGAAGGCGCTCGGCACCAAGGAGTACGTGCGCGTCCGCGTCGGCATCGGCCGGCCCCCGGGCCGGCAGGACCCGGCGGACTTCGTGCTCAAGGACTTCTCCACGACCGAGGCCAAGGACCTGCCGTGGTTGCTCGACCACGCGGCCGACGCCGTCGAGGCCGTGGTCCTCGAGGGCCTCGAGAACGCGCAGCAGAGGTACCACACGAAGGCCTGAGCACCGCGGTCACCCGATGGGCGGACACTCCATCCGGAACCGGGTGAAATCGGACAAAGAACGCTGACGAGGCGTAATCGGGCGCATAGCCTCCTTCTGTCACTGGAACGTCGTGCGGGACGTTCCAGGTACGGACAGGGAGAACTGCTGATGACGCTCACCGTGGGGAGGACCCCGGCCACCCTTCCCGGCTTGCCGGATCGACGTGGACGAGCGGTCGAACCTCGACGGTCCTGGGCGTCGACCGAGCCGTTCGTCGTCCGGGACACGATCTTCAACTCGACCAACGCCCGGCGCGTGCTGTGGCAGCACATGGGGGTGCGGTACGCGCTCCTCGCGATCGCGAGCGACCTGGTGGCGGCAGCGCTCGTCGGTGCTGCCGTGGCCGTGATGGTCGAGCCGACGTCGCGCTCGGTGGTGCTGGCGGCACTCGGTGCGCCGCTGTTCGTCGCCGCCGTGGGTGCCTACCGCGGCTACCTGCGCAACGTGCTCGGCGACGGCCCGACGGAGTTCCAGGCCATCGGCCGCGCCGCGCTGACGCTCGGCGTCGTGCTGATGGCGGTCGCGTACTTCACGCGCGTCGACGTCCCGCGCGAGGTCGTGCTCGTCGGCGTGCCCGGGGTCGTCGTGCTCGCCGGCCTGCAGCGCTACGTGATGCGGCTGCGGCTGCACCGTCAGCGCTCGTCGGGCGAGGCCATGATGGGCACGATCGTCGTGGGCGACCAGAAGTCGGCGGGCCGCGTCGTGCGGGACCTGTCGGACGCCGTGTACCACGGCTACCGGGTCGACGGTGTGTGCCTCCCGTCGGTCGACGACGCGGACCTCGTCGAGGGCGTCCCGGTGGTCGGGGCGATCGCGGACGTGGTGCAGGTCGTCGCGGACCGTGCGGCGGAGGTCGTCGTCGTCACCGGCGCGTCGGTGCACGGCGAGGCGCTGCGTCGCCTGTCGTGGGCGCTCGGTCGCGCGGGCGCGCACCTCGTCGTCGCGCCCGACCTGGTCGAGGTCGCCGGTCCGCGCCTCTCGGTGCGGCCGACCGCGGGCCTGTCGCTGCTCCAGGTCCAGGTGGACCAGCCGCGCCGCCGGCTCGTCGGCAAGTCGCTGCTCGACCTCGTGGTCTCGCTCGTCGCGAGCGTCGTCGCGCTGCCGGTCGTGCTGGTCAGCGCCGTCGCGATCCGCCTCGACTCGCGGGGTCCGGCGTTCTACAAGCAGACGCGCGTGGGCATCGACGGTCAGCCGTTCACGATCTACAAGCTGCGCACGATGTACGTCGACGCCGACCAGCGTCGCGCCGAGCTCGAGGCGCTCTCGGAGGGCAACGACGTCCTGTTCAAGATGCGGCAGGACCCGCGCGTGACGCGCGTGGGCCGTGTGCTGCGCCGGTTCTCGATCGACGAGCTCCCGCAGCTGTGGAACGTGGTGCGCGGCGACATGTCGATCGTCGGACCGCGTCCGCCGCTCGAGTCCGAGGTCGCCGACTACCACGACAGCGCGCACCGCCGGCTGCACGTCAAGCCCGGACTGACGGGTCTGTGGCAGGTCAGTGGACGCTCCGACCTCGACTGGGAGGAGTCGGTCCGGCTCGACCTGCGGTACGTCGACAACTGGTCGGTCGCGATGGACCTCATGATCCTGTGGAAGACGGGCCGGGCCGTGCTGGCCGGGACGGGAGCGTACTGACCGTGCCGACGCCGGCCGCCGTCGGCGAGCCGCAGGCGGCGGGCGACGTGTCCGACGAGAGCGCGACGCCTGGTCCTCGACGCAGGGGGAGGCTCGTCCTGCGTGTCGCGGGAGTCGTGCTGCTGCTCCTGGTCGTGGCCGTCGGCTGGCTGGTGTGGCGGGGCGTCCAGCTCGCGGGTGCGCTGCAGGACGCCGAGGACGACATGGGGACGGCGCGCGCGGCGGTCGACTCGGGTGACGTCGCGGCGCTCGGGGCGCTCGTCCCGGGTCTGCAGGACGCAGCGGGACGCGCGAGCTCGGCGACCGGCGACCCGGTGTGGCGGGCGGCCGAGCACGTGCCCTACCTGGGCCGTCAGCTCCGAGCCGCCTCCGCGGTGAGCGACGCGCTCGACGACATCGCGACCGGCGCGCTCCCGCCGCTGGTCGACGCCGCGGCCGGACTGTCGGCCGACGCCCTCGTGCCGCGCGACGGGCAGATCGACGTCGCTGCGTTGCGGGGCGCGGCACCGGCCGTCGCGCAGGCGAACGCGTCCACCGCGCAGGCGGTCGCGGCGCTGGACGCGGTCGACGTGGACGGCCTCGTCCCGGCGCTCGCGGAGCGGTTCGTGCCCGTGCGCGACGAGCTCGCCGTGCTCGCGGCGCGGCTCGACGAGGCCGACACGGCACTGGCCACGGTGCCCGCGCTGCTCGGCGCGGACGGGCCACGCTCGTACCTCGTCCTCGTGCTCAACCCCGCCGAGCTGCGCAGCGCGGGCGGGATCGTGGGCTCGGTGCTCGAGCTGCACGCGACCGACGGCCGGCTCGAGTTCGGCGAGCAGCGGCCGTCGCGGTCGCTGGCCCGGCCCGACGGCACCGTGCTGCCGTTGACCGTCGCCGAGCGTGCGCTGCTCGGCGACGCGCCCGCGCGGTTCATGCAGTCGGTCACGGCGACGCCCGACTTCGCGCGGACCGCCGAGCTCGCCCGCGCGCTGTGGTCGCTCGACACGGGCCGCGACGTCGACGGCGTGCTGACCGTCGACCCTGTCGTGCTCGCCTCGCTCCTGACGGTGATCGGCCCGACGACGACCCCCGACGGGACCGTGCTGGACGCCGACAACGCGCTGCCCACCCTGCTCTCGGACGTCTACCGGCAGCTCCCGGACGGCGACGACTCGGACGCGTACTTCGCGGCCGTCGCGCAGGCCGTGACGAGCGCGACGCTCGCGGGCGGGTACGACGGCGCCGCGATGGTCGATGCGCTGCGCGGTGCGGTCGACGACGGGCGCGTCGCGGTGTGGACGTCCGACGAGACGCTCATGGCCGCGCTGCGAGATGCGGGTCTCGTGCACGACTTCCTGGGCGACGACCCTGCGGCGAGCCGGACCGCGGGGGTGTTCCTCAACGACCGCACGGTCTCGAAGATGGACTACTACCTGCGGACCGACCTGGTGGCCGACGACCTGACGTGCGGGACGGACGGCGCGAGCGCGCAGCTCACGCTGACCATGACGAGCACCGCACCCGCCGACGCGGCGACGAGCCTGCCGGTGTACGTCACGGGCGGCGGGGTCAACGGGGTGCCCGCGGGGCGGATCGCGACGCAGGTGCTGCTGTACGCGCCGCGCGACGGCACGCTCGGCGAGGTGACCGTGAGCATCGACGGTGCGGAGCCGGTCGTCGTCGGACCGCAGGTGCAGGTGCAGGACGGACGTGAGGTCGGCGCGGTCGACCTCACGCTCGCGCCCGGCCAGAGCGCGACGGTGCAGGTGCGCATGTCCTCGGCCGCGGGGCAGGACGCGATCGGCGTCGAGCGCACGCCAGGGCTCGACGCCGGCCGGCAGGGTCCGGAGCTGCGCTGCGCGGGATGACGCCGGCGACCCAGGACATGACGAGGGCGGACGCGGCTCTCGCCACGCCCGCCCTCGTCGCGTCGTGCTAGACGCTCACCGCGTCAGAAGTTGGTGCGCTTCACCTCGGTGCCGTCGGTCCACTCGTTGCCCGTCACGTCGAGCGTCCAGGCGGACGGGACACGGATCGCGCAGTTCTTGTGGATCTGGCCGCGACCGAAGACGTTGCCGGTGATCGTCGCCCCGGGCAGCGCGCCGCGGTTGTCGGCGAGGTTGATCGAGCAGCCGCCGTTGTCGATCCAGTTGTCGGTGACCGTGATGCCCGTCACCGGTGCGGTCGCCTGCGTGATCATGAGGGCCGCGCTGTAGGAGTCCTCGATCGTGTTGTGGTGGATCGTGATGTTCGCGCCACCCTGGATCTGGATGCTGTCGTCGTGGCTCGGGCCGCCGCTCCAGTTCGGGTCGTTGTCGTAGTGCGAGTTGTCGTGCAGCCACGAGTCGACGACCGTGACGTTGTCACCGTGGATGTGCACCGGGTCGACGACACCGGAGATGTCGACGCGCCGCAGCGTGAAGTTCCAGCCCTTGACGCCGTCGACGTTCGGCGACAGCTCGCTCGCACGGATCGTCGTGTCCTCGATCGTCACCGAGTAGGCGTCGTTCTGGACGCGCACCATGTCGTTGCGCTGCGCGGGGACCGTGCCACGGATGTAGGAGTTGCGGATCACGACGTTCTTGGCCTTGATCAGGACGTAGCCGCGGATGTCCCAGCCGTCGATGACGGTGCCGTCCTGGGTGACCGTGAGGTTGCCCTCGTGGACGGTCGAGAACTTGCCCGTGCGAGCGCCGGTGTTGGTCGCGCCGGGCTGCTCCTTGCCGGTCTCGGTCGTCTCGTCGGTGCCGGGGTCGGACGGGTCGGGCGTGACGGTCCGGTCGTCGGTCGTCGTCGCGCGCAGGTCGCTCCACGACGAGGTGAACGGGGCGTTCGTCGCGTTGCTCCCGAGGTAGGTGCTCACCCCGATGCCGCCCTTGGCCTGCAGCGCCGCGGTGCTGTCGGTCGCGACGACCATCCAGTCGGTCGGCTCGGCGGTGCCGAGCTTCCATGCCTTGGCGCGCAGCGTGGTCGGGGCGGTACCCGAGACCTGCACCCGGATGCGGACCTTGTCGCCGGTCGTGTAGCCGGGGTACGTGACGTACTTCAGCGTCGAGGAGTTCGCCGCGACGCCGAGCTGCGCGGCGCCGCCCTCGAGCAGGCGCAGGCGGGCGCTGTAGCTGCTGGAGCCGACCTTGCGGCCGATCACCGTGACGTACGCGCCCGAACCGGTCGCGGGCTTGTCGACGCTCACGGTGGTCGTGAGGTCGGTCTCGGTGCTCGCGACGGAGGCGAGCTCCGACGTGCGGGTCGAGCCGCCGGCGGTGACGACCTGGCGGCCGGTCTTCGACGCCACGGAGTAGGAGGAGGCGCTGCCGGCGTGCGTCCAGGTGCCGCCCTGGTCGGCCGTGCCCCAGCCGCCGGTGCGCGCGACGGAGAAGTCGTCCGCGGCGAGCGTCACGGGCGCGGGCTTGGTGACGACGACGTCCTTCGTGGTGACCGAGGTGTCGCCGTCGTTGTCCGTGACGGCGAGCGTGGCCGCGTACGTCCCCGCATCGGTGTAGGTGTGCTCGGCGGTCGGGCCGGTCGTGACCGTTCCGTCGCCGAACGCCCAGGTGTACTGCTCGATCTCGCCGTCGGTGTCCTGCGAGTCGGCGGCGTCGAACTGTGCCGCGAGGTCGGCCGTCTCGCTCGTGAAGGCGGCGGTCGGCAGGGTGTTCGGCACGTCGACGAGCTGCGACACCGTGATGTCGTCGTAGGCGAACGTCTGCGGGACGTTGGTGACCGAGCCGGACAGGTACGAGTTGACCGCGACGTCGCCCGCCTGCTGCAGCGCGGCGGTCGAGCTCGTGGTGGTGAGCATCCAGTCGCTGGGCTCGGCCGTGCCCGCGGCCCACGCCTTCGCCCGCAGCGTCGTGGGGGAGGTGCCGACGACCTCGACCTTGACGGAGATCGCGTCGCCCGCGCCGAACGTGCCGGGCAGCGTCGTGGTGGTCAGCGACGTGCCGCTCTCGACGAGCGCGAGCGTCGTGACGCCGGTGGTCTGCAGGCGCACCTTCGCGCCGTAGTGGGCGCTGCCGACGCGGCGCGCGAGGTAGGACAGGTGGGTGCCCGAGCCGGTCTGCGCGGACTGCGCGGTGGTCGTCGCGGTCAGCACGGTGTCGGTGGACGTCGCGCCGGGGAGCGCGGACGTGATGGTCGAGCCTGCGCGGGTGACGGTCAGCAGGCCCTTGCCGCCCGTGGCCGTGAACTGCGTCGCCGTGCCCGTGTGCTCCCAGGCGCCGCCCGTCTCGGCGGTGCCCCATCCGGCGGAGCTCGTGCGGGTGAACGTGTCGGCCCCGACGGTGCGCCACTCCTGGCGGACGGTGGGTTCGACGGTCGCGTCGGGGAGGGAGACCTCGGCGGCGGTCGCGGACTGCGCGGGGAGGGCCAGGCCGGCGGCGACGAGTGCTGCCAGTGCGGTCGCGCTGAGCAGGGCGGACGGCCTGCGAGCGCTCACGCCGGGCAGGGAGGGGTGCTTCATGCGTGCTCCATCAAAGGGGGTGAATGTGCGGGTGAAATTGGCCGGAGCGTCTTTGGCTCGGGGGGCGGTCGGTGAATGCGCCTCGCTGGACCAATCGGAGGAACCGGCATAGAAGTTATCGGCGAGCAGGTTCCGGATTTGTGGTCCTTAGGGCCTATTAAGTCCCAGATGTCGACAATGCTCCGGGCAACAATGCAGGTCACAGACATGCAGGCATGAGCAAATTGGACATGTGAGGGAGTTGTGAGCGTCCCTGGCAAATCGCGTGGACCGGTGGCAGATTGCACAACTGGTGCCACATGTCCGAATTGCGCCGTGACGCGGGTCACCTATTCGTCGGGCCTTTGCTCGCACATGTGCGCTACGCCACGGCCGGTGCCTGCGGCCCGCTCGCCCGCGGCGCGAGGGCCAAGCGGGTGAAACCGGACAAGACGGCGTGAAAGACGCGAAAAGGGTCGATATCCTCGCGTGGTCGCCTACTCGGGGAGCTGATGACGTTGGGCAAGGAGCGGCAGGGGGCCGACCGCGGGTCGGGGCCGCTGGCCGTCGCGATGATCGGGACGCGCGGCGTCCCGGCGCGCTACGGCGGGTTCGAGACCGCGATCGAGGAGGTCGGCCGTCGGCTCGCCGACCGCGGCCACCGGGTCGTCGTCTACTCCCGCTCGCACCCGCAGGACGACGGCGGCCGCAGCCACCTCGGCATGGAGCGGGTCGTGCTCCCCGCGCTGCGCAAGCGGTCGCTCGAGACGCTGAGCCACACGGCGCTGTCGGTGGGCCACGTGCTGGGGCACCGGGTCGACGCCGCGTTCGTCTTCAACGCCGCGAACGCCCCGCTCCTGCCGGTGCTGCGCGCCGCGCGCATCCCGGTGGCGACGCACGTCGACGGCCTCGAGTGGAAGCGCGCGAAGTGGGGGCCCACCGGGCGGCGCTACTACCGCCGCGCCGAGGAGCTCGCGGTGCGCTGGTCCGACGCGCTCATCGCGGACGCCCCGGGCATCGCGCAGTACTACGACGACGAGTTCGGGGTGCCGACGCGCTACCTCGCGTACGGCGCCCCCGTCATCGCACCCGACGGCGACCGGCTCGCCGAGCTCGACCTGCGTCCCGGCGGGTACCACCTCGTCGTCGCGCGCTTCGAGCCCGAGAACCACGTCGAGGTCGCCGTCGCGGGGTACGTCGCGAGCGGGGCGACGCTGCCGCTCGTCGTCGTCGGCTCGGCGCCGTACGCGGACGCGTACACGCAGCGTGTGCACGCGGCCGCGGCGGGCGACCCGCGCGTGCGGTTCCTCGGCGGCGTGTGGGACGCCGAGCTGCTCGACCAGCTCTACGCCAACGCGGCCACCTACGTGCACGGCCACAGCGTGGGCGGGACGAACCCCTCGCTCCTGCGGGCGATCGGCGCCGGCACCGCGACGCTCGCGTTCGACGTCTCGTTCAACCGGGACGTGCTGCGCGGGGACGGCCGCTACTTCGGGGACGCCGCGAGCCTCGCGCGCGTGCTCGACGAGGCGGAGGCCGACCCGGGCGCGACCGCGTCGGCGGGCGAGCGGCTGCGCGAGCGTGCGCGCGACTTCGACTGGGACGACGTCGCAGCGGGGTACGAGGAGCTCGCGCGGGACCTGGTCGCGCGACGCGTGCCCGGCCCGCAGCGCGTGCGGCGCCGGGGTGCGCCCGAGCGCGAGGCCGCGCGACCCGTCGCGGCGACGGCGGTGGCGCACGGTGACTGAGCGATCGACGGCCGTGCCTCCCGGCGAGCGCTCACGCTCGTACCGTGAGGCGTACGCACGCCTGGTGGCGGCGCAGAAGACCGCCGCGCGCGGCGCCCCCGCGTACTCGAGGTACGTCAACCGGCGGCTGGGGCGGTTCCTGGCTGCCTGGGCGTACTCGCGCGGCCTGTCGCCCAACCAGGTCACCGGGCTCAGCGCCCTGGCGACCTTCACGGGCATCGCCCTGCTCGCCCTGCTGCCGCAGACGCTCTGGCTCGGCGCGGTCGTCGCCGCGCTGCTCGTCCTGGGCTACGCGCTGGACTCCGCCGACGGTCAGGTCGCGCGGCTGTCCGGGACGTCGAGCCAGGCGGGGGAGTGGCTCGACCACGTCGTCGACTCGACGAAGGTCGTCACCCTGCCGCTCGCGCTGCTCGTGGGCCTCGCCCGGTTCGGCGAGCTCGGCGACGGCTGGCTGCTGATCCCCTTGCTGCACGCGGTCGTCGGCACGGTCCTGTTCTTCGCGATGATCCTCACCGAGCAGATGCGCCGCGCGCGGGGGACGACGAGCGTCGCGGAGCCGGGGGCGGCGGGCCGGCTGCGTGCGCTGCTCCTGGTGCCCACCGACTACGGCGTCCTGTGCGTCTCCTTCCTCCTGCTCGGGTTCCCCCTCGTGTTCCTGTCCGTGTACGGCTTGCTCGTGGTGTGCACGACGCTGTTCCTCGTCGCCGCTCTCGTGAAGTGGTTCCGCGAGCTCGCCTGACCTGTCCTATTCGTCATAGTTCCCTCGTCAGTGTGACGAAGGTCACATCTTGATGTCGGCGACGTCACGTTTCTGCCGTCATGCCTGGTAGATGCGGCAGACGCACGCCCGGCCCCGGCCGTGCCCGACATCCGGCCGCGCCACCCGATCGGCAGGCGGCATTCACTCGTCCGTGTCCCTCCCCCTAGGCTCACCGACCAGCGACGACGCCCCGTGCGCCGTCGTGGCGCGTCGGGCACGACGCGCGTGACCGCGATCGTCGGACGTAGGGACACACCGGGCCATGATCGGACAACGAGCACTCTCGACGGTCGCCACCGTCGTCGGCGCGCTGATCCTCGGCATGGTGGCGGGCGGAGTGGCCTCCGCACAGGTGACGCTCGAGCAGTCGGCGTCCCCGCTCGAGCCGGTCGTCGCCGCACGCCCCACCCCCGCGCCCGGTGCGGCAGGTGCCGGCTCCGCCCCGCGGCAGGGGGGCTCCCCGGCCGGCTCGTCCGCGACCGGGACGTTCGGCGGGTCCGGGACGATCGGCGCGGCCGGGACCGGCGGCAGCGCCGCCGCGGTCTGCCTCGCGGGCTTCTGGCGCTGCAACGGCGTCGACCGGCCCATCTCGCGCAACCGTCCCGGCATCACCACCCCCGCTCCGAGCCCGTCCGCGACGCCCACCGCGAGCGCCTCGCCGACGAGCAGCCCGACGCCTCGGCCGAGCGCGAGCCCCACGCCGACCCGCAGTCCGAGCCCGAGCGCGAGCCCGACGCCGACCAAGCCGCCGACGACGGCGCCGCCGTCCAGCGGCCGTCCCGGCCCCGACAACACGGGCGTCCCCACCGGCACGAAGCTGTCGGTCGTCGAGGGTGACGTGAAGGTGACCGAGCCCAACACGGTGATCAGCGGCAAGGAGATCCGCGGCATCGTCTGGGTGCAGGCGCCCGGCACCGTGATCCGCAACTCGGTGATCAACGGCCGTGCCGTGAGCTCGAGCCTCGCGCTCGTCATGGTGCAGAGCGGCGGGAGCGTGACGATCGAGGACTCCGAGCTCTACGCCCGGATCCCGTCCCCGTACCTGCGCGGCATCATCGGCAGCGACTTCACGCTGACGCGCGTCGACATCCACACCGTGACCGACCAGCTCATGCTCACGGACGGGGACGTCCTGGTGCAGGACTCGTGGCTGCACGACAACGTGCGGTTCGAGAAGGACCCGAACCAGGGCGGCGCCACGACGCACGACGACAACGTGCAGATCAGCAAGGGCGACAACATCAAGCTGCTGCGCAACACGTTCTCGGGTTCGAGCAGCGCGTCGCTCATGGTCACGCAGGACCAGGGCGCGGTGAGCAACCTCGTGCTGTCGGGCAACCACATCAGCGACGGCGGTTGCGCGGTGAACCTCGCCGAGAAGGGCTACGGGACGATCAGTCCCACGACGCTCACGAACAACGTGTTCACCCGCACCCAGATCCACTCGGGCTGCGCGATCATCGCGGACCAGGGGACCCTCAACGCCCTGACGATCTCGGGCAACACCTGGTCCGACGGCACGGCGGTCAAGGCGCGACCCCGCAGCTGACCTGCAGAACCACGTCACGACGCGCCGCGCGCGTCGTTACGATCGGGCACATGCCGCAGACCGCCCATCCCGGGACCGATGGTGCGATCGTCGTCGTGAACTACGGCTCGTCCGCGCTGCTCGCGCGGCACCTGACCCCCTTCCCGGCCGCGGGCGGTCCGCGGGTCGTGGTCGTCGACAACTTCAGCACGGCCGACGAGCGTGCCGCGATCACGGCACTCGCGCGCCGGCACGGGTGGGAGCTCGTCGCCCAGCCGAACGTGGGCTTCGGCGCGGGCATGAACGCGGGCGTCGCGCGTGCCCTCGAGCTCGGGAGCACCGCGGTGCTCCTGCTCAACCCCGACGTGCAGATCGAGCCCGACGGCGCCGCCGACCTGCTCGCGCAGGTCGCTGACGACGAGCACCTGATGGTCGCGCCCGCGGTCCGGCACGGCGACGGCCGGCCCGCGTTCTCGCGCGGCACGCTCGACCTGCGCACCGGTGCGCTGCGCACCAGCGGCGCGCTCGACCCGCGGCTCGAGCCGTGGCTCACGGGCGCGTGCCTCGCGCTGTCCGCGGACCTGTGGCGCCGGACCGGCGGGTTCAGCGACGCGTACTTCATGTACTGGGAGGACCTCGAGCTGAGCGTGCGCGCCACGCGCTCCGGGGCGCGGCTCGTGGTGCGCGACGACCTCGTCGTGGTGCACGACGCGGGCGGCACGCAGGGTGCGGGCAAGTCGTCGCTCTACCGCTACTACAACTGCCGCAACCGCCTGCTGTTCGCGCGCCGGAACCTGCCGCGACGCGCGGCGCTGCGGTGGGTCGCGGGCGCACCGCGCTACGCGTGGGACGTCGGGACGCGCGGCGGCCGAGGGAACGCGCTGCGGCACCCCGCCGCGACGCTGTGGCCCGCGCTGCGCGGGTCTCTGGCAGGCACCTGGACGGTGCTCGCGCGTTAGCGGGTCGTCGCGTCGCGGCCCCACGGCGTCGCCGAGCCGCGGCGGCGGTGGCGGCGGTCGATCGCACGCGCCGGCAGCTCGACCGCGTACCAGACGGCCGTCCCGACGAGCCCGTCGTCGGCCAGGCGGCTCCGCAACGTGCGCGGCGGGCGCCGGGGCGGCGCGTCGGGCCGTGCCGCGGGCCGACGCTCGACGGGCAGCACGCGGGCGAGCTCGTGGCCCCCCGCGATGATGCGCGCGCGACGGCGCACCTGGGCGCGCAGCGTGCGCGGCGGGCGGACGGTCGACGTCCCGGGGCTGACCACGCGCTCGTGCGGCGCGAACACCGCACGCGCCCAGCCGTCGTCGGCGATGACGTCCGGGAGGTCCGCCAGGCGCGGCAGGCCCGCGCGGTTCACCGCGTAGACGCCCCGCGCGCCGATGTCGCCGCTGCGCACGTGCGGCTCGTGCAGCCACGCCGCGTAGTAGCGCCGCACGCCCCACGAGCACGCCGACAGGTCCAGGGCGAGCGCGGGGGCGCTGATGAGCGGTGAGGCGCCGGCGAGCGCGCACGCCAGCCCCGGCAGCGCCGCGTCGTCGAGCACGACGTCCGCGTCGACCACCGCGACGACGTCGTCGTCGTGCGACGCGTGCGCCAGGCCCGCGCGGACCGCGTTGGCCTTGCCCCCGGTCGGCAGGTCGACGAGCGTGACGCGCGGGTCGTCGAGGTCGCGCACGCGCTGCGCGGTCGCGTCGCTGCAGCCGTTCGCGACGACGACCACGCGCACGCGCACGCCGTCCGCGGCCAGCAGTGATCGCACGCAGCGCGCGATCACGCGCTCCTCGTCGTGCGCCGGGACGACGACGAGGACCTGCGGCACGCTCACGACGCGTCCGCGGGGCCGTGCGCGCCGGCCAGGTCGTCGAGCGCGGAGGTCACCGCGTCGTCGTAGCGCTGCGTGCCGAACCGCGTGAGCGCGTCGGCGCGGCCCTGCGCCGCGAGGCGCTCCCGCAGCGCGGTGTCGTCCGCGAGCTCGCGCACCGCGGACGCGAGCGCGGCGGGGTCGTCGGGCGGCACGAGCAGGCCGGTCTCCCGGTCCCGCACGATCTCCGCGAGGCCCTGCACGCGCGACACGACGACCGGGCGCTGCGCGAGCAGCGCCTCGACCGCCGCGTTCCCGAACGGCTCGACGCGCGAGGGCACGAGCGCGACGTCGGCGCGCTCGAGCTCGTCCCACACGGGGTGCACGAACCCGAGCAGCTCGACCCGGTCCTCGAGCTCGCGCCGCGCGATGAGCTCGCGCAGCTCCTCCTCGAACCACTCGTAGCCCTCGAACACGCTGCCCGCGAGACGCAGGTGCACGTCGTAGCCCTCGTGCACGAGCCGGCTCACGGCCTCGATCGCGACGTCCGTGCCCTTGCGGGGGGACAGGCGCCCGACGAGCGCGACGCGCAGCGGGCCGTCACCCGCGCGCTGCTGGGGCGGGCGAGGCGGGCCGGGCACACCGTTGACGACCACCGTGGTCCGCTCCGCGAGGCTCGGGAACACCCGGCCCAGCGCGCGGCGCGCCGCCTCGCTGTTCGCCAGGAGCGCGTCGGCCAGGAGCAGCGGCGCGGTCAGGCCCGCGGTGATCACGCGTGCCTGGTCCTCCTCAGCCTCGTGCACGTGGCACAGCACCGGGACGCGCGCGAGCCGCGCCGCGACGAGCCACGCCGGGATCGTCACGGTGCTCACGTACAGCGCGGTCGCGTGCGTCTCGCGCAGGAACCGGGCCGCGCGCACGACGGCGGCGGCCGACCGGGCGCCGAGCGCGACGAGCCCGCGCGGGTTCAGCAGCGCCTTGCGCAGCACCGGGAACGGCGCGGTCAGCACGTGCGCGCCCAGGTCGTACGCGCGCTCGGCGAGCGGTCCGGGCCCCGGCAGGACGAGCGTGACCGCCCAGCCTGCGGCGAGGGCCGCACGCACCGACTCGAGCATCTGCAGGTCCGCGCCGTACAGCTCCGTGGACGGGTGGGCGACGACGAGCCGGCGCGTCCCGCTCGTCGTGCGCGATGCCACGGCGGACCTCCAGTGCGGTCGAACGGGTGCGGGCGAAATCGCCGGAAAGCGGGCGAAGTGGGCCGTTGGATGCTATCGAAGTCGGTACTGTCCCACCCGGGCGGCGGAGGGTGAACTCCGTGGTCAGACGGGTGGTCGAGCAGGGGAGCGACGGATGCAGACGGAGACGGCCGACGGTCGGGACGCCGGGCCGACGAGCGAGCGCGTCGTCGTCGCGATGCTCACCTACCGGCGGCCCGAGGACCTGCGGGAGGCGGTCCCGGCGTTCCTCGCCGCGTCCGCCGACCAGGGTGCGACGCTGCTCGTCGTCGACAACGACCCCGACGGCTCGGCCCGCGCGTGGGTCACCTCCTACGGCGACGACCGGCTCCGCTACGCGCACGAGCCCCGTCCCGGGATCGCGGCGGCCCGCAACCGCGCGCTCGACGAGACCGGGGACGACGACGTGCTCGTGTTCGTCGACGACGACGAGCGCCCCGAGCCGGGCTGGCTCGAGGCGATGCTCGGCTACCACCGCAGCACGGGCGCGCCCGTGGTCGTCGGCGCGGTCGTCGCGGACTACGCGCAGCCGCCCGAGAGCTGGATGACCGCGGCGCCGTTCTTCGGGCGCCGTCGCCTGCGCACCGGGACCGAGCTCGAGGCCGCGGGCACGGGCAACTTGCTGCTCGACCTGCGTGCGGTGCGGCCGCTGGGCGTCCGGTTCGACGAGCGGTTCGGCCTGAGCGGCGGCAGCGACACGATGTTCACGCGCACGCTCGTCGCGCGGGGCCTGCGCCTCGTGACGTGCGACGAGGCCGTGGTGCGCGAGCGCATCCCCGCGGACCGCATGACGCCCGGGTGGGTGCTGCGGCGCGCGCGGCGCAGCGGGAACTCGGCGGCGCGCGCCGAGCACGCCGTCGCCCGCCCGGGTGCGCAGCGAGCGCTCGTGACCGTGCGCTACACGGTGCGCGGCACGCTGCGCGTCGCGGGCGGCGCCGCGCGCACCGTGCTCGGCGCGCTGCGCCGCGACCCCGTCGAGCAGCTCATGGGCCGGCGCACGACGCAGCGCGGTGTCGGGATGCTCGCGGGCGCGGCCGGGAAGGTCGTCTCGGAGTACGAGCGCGTCTGAGGCGCGCACCCGACCCGAGCGGGCCGGGTCGGCGCCGATCCGGTTCAGCTCGGCCCGGGGACCGGGCTCGCGCCCGGCCGGGGGCGCCGGAGCGCGGCGCGCCCGGCGTGCCGCAGGGTGTGCAGGTCGCGGCGCAGCGCCGGGACGACGAACGCGCAGGCCGCGGCCGCGAGCAGGCCCGCGACGCCACCCGCGACACACTGCCACCACGGGTTCGCGGCGTGCAGGGCGTCGACCGCGAGCCAGGTGGCGGCGGCCGTGACGACCCCGACGGCGAGCACGCGCCCCGCGCCGCCGTAGAGGCTCCGCACGGGGACGGGCGTGACGCGGCTGAGCCACCACAGCGAGATCGGCCACGCGAGCATCGGCGCGATCGCGTACCCCGCCGCCACCCCCACGACACCCCAGGTGCTCCCGACGACGACGCACGCGATCCGGATCGCGGCCGAGACGAGCGTGTACTGCATGAGGTCGCGCGTGAGCCCGCGCGCCAGGTACACCCAGTACCCCACGTACGACAGCGTCTGGAAGATCCCCGCGACCGCCAGCAGGCGCAGCACCGGCGGGACGTCCGCCCAGGGCTCGCCGAGCAGGACCGCGACGAGCGGCACGGCGACGCCCGTGAGCACGGCCAGGGCCACGGTCACGGGGTAGGCGAGCACGAGCTGGCCCGTGCGGACGATCTGGTCGAACGCGGGGGAGATGCCCGCGCGGCTGAGCACCGGGAGCGCGACGGTCACGCTGGGCGCGCGCACCTGGTTCAGCGGGTTCATGAGCAGCTGGAACGCGCGGTTGTAGATGCCGAGCGACGCCGCCCCGAACCGGTAGCCGATCGTCAGGGAGTCCACGTTGTTGGCGAGGTAGCCGACGAGCTGGCTGATCAGCAGGTTGCGTCCGAACCGGTACAGGCCGCGCATCGGGGCCGTCCGGTCGTACCGGCCGGGCAGCCACCGCGCGGACGCCGCGAACGCGACGAGCGCGACGACGGCCTGCACGAGCTGCTGCGCGACGAGCGCCCAGTACCCGGCGCCGGCCAGGGCGAGCCCGACCGCGGTGAGCAGCGCGACGGCCGGCGCGAGCACGTCGGTACGCGCGACCGCGCCGAACCGCATCGCCCGCACGAGGTCCGCGCGGTACTGCGTCATCATGCCGTTCAGCAGGAATGTCACGGCGAGCGCGCGCGTGATCGCGACGAGCGCCGGTTCGTCGTACAGGTGCGCGAGCGGCACGGCGAGCGCGAAGACGACCAGACCGATCGCCGCGCCGATCGCCGAGTTGAGCCAGAACAGGTTCGAGCGCTGCTCGCGCGTCAGGGTCGCGGCCTGGATCGCCGCCGAGCTCAGACCGAAGTCGCGCAGGATCTCGCCGACGCCGACGACCGCGACGACCATCGCGACCAGGCCGTAGTCCCGCGGGTCAAGCAGGCGCGCCAGGACGACGACCGTGAGCAGCTGGATGACGAGCCGGGCGACGAGGCCGAGGCCCGTCGGCACGACCCCGCGCGCGGCGCTGCGCTGCAGCGACATCGTCATGCCGACCGCCGCACGGCGCCCGACCGCACGCGACGGAACGTCCCGCGCGCGGTCTGCACGGACTCGCGCAGGTTCCGGCGGGCCAGGCGCAGCAGGCCGAACCCGCGGTAGCGCGGCACGCGTGCGCCCGCGGCGCGCGCACCGAGCAGCCGCCCCGCGAGCGTGCGGCGGCGCTTGCGCTGCGACGGCTGCACGGCCATGACCTCACGGGGTGTGATCGGCCGGACGGTGAGCACGCCCGCGGCGACCGCGCGCTGCACCAGGTCGAGGCCGCGCGGCGTGCGCGCGACCAGCGCGCTCCAGCCGTCGGACTCGTCGAACACCGGATAGCCGCGCTCGTCGGCCCGCCAGAAGTCACCCGCGGTGACGTCGCTGCTCTCGCCGATGCCGTCGGGGCACGTCCGGCACCGCCACTGCACGGCCGGGCCGAGCACGCCGCCCCACGACTCCTCGTACGACGCGGACACCTCGTCGTCGCCCGTGCGGACCGTGAAGCGTCCGGGCCAGCCGCGCCCGCGGTACCAGAGCGCGTCGGGGACCGTGCCCGCAGCGACGCCGAGCGACTCCACGAGCGCGTCCGTCGCGTGCGCCGACGGCGTCCCGGCGCAGAAGAAGGAGAGCAGGAGCGGGGCGTCGGCCCCGCGCGCGCCGGCCAGCGCACGCAGCGCGGCGGCCTCGCACGGCTTGCCGATCGTCGCGCCGCTCGGGTCGGTCGCGAGCGGGTGCGCCGCGGCCGACGCGGGGGCGTACCGCGAGCCCGCGGACTCGAGCGCCTCGCGACGCGTCGTGATGGTCACCGAGACGGTGCGGCGCGGGTCGTCACCCGCACGCGCGCCGACGACGTGGGCGACCTCGCCCGTCGACGTCGCCCACGCCGCGAGCGCGCTCAGCACGCCGCCCGAGCTCCCGCGGTGCCGGAGCTCGGGGTCGGTCGCGGCGGCCTCCCAGCACTGCAGCACCGGTCCGAGCTGCGGGTCGTACACCGCGTCCGGGTGGTGCTGCGCGCGCACCGTCATGCCCGGGCACGCGGCGCGGAAGGCGCGCACGGCCGCCTCGTCGGCGGTCCCGGGGCGGACGCGGCGGGGACGGGCGAAGCCGTGGTCGTCGAGCGCGAGCTCGAGGCCCTCGTCGAGCTGCGCGCACATCCCGCAGCCCGAGCAGCACCCGGACGTCACGACCCGGTCCACCAGGGCGTCGAGCCGGGCGGCGGCGCCCTCGCTCACCCGAGCTCCCCGAGCGCGACGACCGCGCGCCCGAGCAGCTCGTCGGCGCGCGCGAGCGTCTCGTCGACCTGGTCCGTCAGGTCCTGCCGCGCGAGCGCCAGCACGGCGCCCGCGGGGTCCTCGGCCGTGCGCAGGTCGACCGTGTGCGACCAGCCGAGGTCGCGCAGCAGCGGCTCGAACTTGCGCGAGTACGCCAGGGGCACCGCCGGGGTGCCGGTCGACAGCGCGTTGAGGCACGCGTGCATGCGCGAGCCGACGACGAGCCGCGCCGAGGCGGTGACCGCACGCGCGTCGTCCAGGTCGTCGGGCACGACCAGCTCGACGTCGCCGTCGTCGAGCAGCTCGGCGAGCTCCTTGATGGCGGGCACGTCGTTGTCCGCGACGGGGGAGTCGAGCACGTGGGCGAGCAGCGACACGCGCCGGCCGTCGGCGAGCAGCCCACGCGCGACGTGCGTGACGGCCCTGCGGTAGGCGGTGTGGTCCACGTGCGGGTTGTCGGCCCACAGCAGCCCCGAGACGTTGAGCACGACGTCGCGCGTCGTCCCGACCGTCGGCCGGGGCAGCGCGAACACGACGTCGGTGGACTCGACGTCGACCGGCCGGCGCAGGCTGCGCGCGTACTGCGCGCTCGCGGAGTCGCGGGACATGACCAGGCGCGCGTCCTTCATCGACCGACGCCCGACCAGCCGCGCGCGGCGCGTCGTGAACGGCCCGATCGTCTGGGGTGCCATCACGACGGGCGTCCCCACGGTCGTCGCCATCCGCGCCAGCAGGCTGTGCGTCACGAGGCGGCGCAGGCCGTAGATGTCGGCGAAGCTGTCACCCGCACGGGTGTCCACCACGAGGTCGAACCCGGCGAGCCAGTCGCGCAGCGGCTCGCGCGGGTCGACGCGCGAGCGGACCAGCCGACGCCAGTCGCCCACGGGTGTCGGCGCCGTCCCCGAGCCGTAGTGCAGGTGCACGACCTCCGCGCCCGGGTGGACCTGCTCGACGAGCGCGGCCGCGCCTGCCGCGAGCACGCGGACCCCCAGGTTCGACGACCGATGGTCCGCCCACAGCACCAGAGCCCGCACAGTCCCCCCTCGCCGATCGATGAGCCGGCCCGGCTGGGGCTCGACCGCAGCGAGTGTAGGTGCGCGGGTGGTGACAAAGGGGGTCGGGTCCGACATATCACCCGAGTGCCGTCTGTCCGGATCGGCCGGCCGCGTCTAGCGTCGAGGGGCCGTGGCGGACGCACGGCAGCCGTCGCGCGTCCGCGTGGCGGCGCCCGGCGGTCGCGCGACGCGTCGCGCGGGTTCGGGCTCGTCGGATCGGGAAGAGGGCACGTGAGCGAGGAGACGTCGAGGTCGAGGTCGACGCGGTGGTGGGTCGTGGGCGGTGCGGGCGCGGTCGTGCTCGTCGTCGCCCTCGTGGTCGCCCTGCAGGGCGACGACGAGTCGCCCGGGGCGGACGCCACGCCGACCGCGACGGCGGGCGCGACGACGTCGGCCGGCGCGCAGGCGTCCGCGCACCCCTCGCCGACCGGCGCGGCCGACCCGAGCGCCGAGCCGACCCCCACCGCAGCGGCCACGCCGGGCGCGAGCGAGCCGCCGGCCGGGCAGGACGTCCCGGTGCCACCACTGGGTGACAAGGACCCGGTGGTCGGGCGCGGCGACGACGTGGTGTCGACCGGGGGCATCGAGGTCGCGGCCACGTCCCTCACGGCGGTCACGACCGACGTCAAGGGCCCGGGGGACGTCGTGGGACCCGGCATCGTCGTGACCCTCGAGCTCCGCAACACGACGACCGAGCCGTTCGACGCCACGGGTGTGGCCGTCGCCGCGTTCGGCGGGACGGAGGGCGTCCCGCTGTCGCCCGTCGACTCCGACGGCCGCAACGACCACCTCGAGGGTGAGGTCGCGGCCGGGGCCACGGCGAGCGGCACGTACGTGTTCATGAGCCCCGACGAGGGCGACGCGCTCGCGCTCCAGGTGCTGCTCGGGGCGACCTTCTCCCCGGTCGTGCTACAGGGCCTCGAGGGCGTCTGATCCTCTCGGGTGAAAACACCCTGACGCTGCGGGTGAAGTCTCCGCCGGGGTGATGGGCCCGTGGGTGGCAGACCTTATGGTCCGGTTTGTACCCGAATGACCGGACTGCGGCGTGCCGCAGAGGGCGAGGAAGCCGTGAGCATCACCATGACCATCAAGCGAGGGATCGTCTCGTCCTTCGCGGTCGCAGCCCTGATCGTCACGGCTGTCGGAATGCCGGCCCAGGCCGACTCCGCGCCCGGCGACCCGGAGCAGCCCGACACCCCGACGACGGTCAGCGCGTCGGCGCTGCCGACCGTCCAGATCGAGAACGGGGTCGTCTGGGACCAGGTCATCGTCGGGAACAAGGTCTACGCGGTCGGCTCGTTCTCGGCCGCGAGGCCGGCGGGCGCCGCGGCGGGCACCAGCACCGTCCCGCGCGCGAACATCCTCGCCTACGACATCCGCACGGGTGTGCTCGACACCAGCTTCGCGCCGGTGCTCGACGGCCAGGCGCTGCACATCACCAAGACCCCCGACGGCTCGCGCATCTATGTGACGGGTGACTTCCAGAAGGTCGACGGCCAGTGGCGCGTGCGCATCGCCGGGTGGGACACGGCGACCGGGCAGCTGCTGCCGAACTTCCGCCCGACGCTGGCCGCGCGCGGTCTCGGGGTCACGGCCACCAACAGCACCGTCTACGTGGGCGGCAACTTCACGAGCGTGGCGCCGCAGACGGGTGCGACGCTCCAGCCGCGCGCCTACGTCGCCGCGTTCAACGCGACCACGGGTGCGCTGCAGCCGTTCAACGCCGACGCGAACGCCCCGGTCACGGCGCTCACGATGACGCCCGACCTGCAGAAGGTCGTGATCGGAGGTCGCTTCACCACGCTCTCCGGCGCGTCCGGCTACGGCCTGGGCGCGGTCGACCCGGTCACCGGCGCGCGGGTCTCGTTCCCGGTCGAGAACGACGTGCGCAACGCCGGTGAGGACTCGTCGATCCTCGACCTGTACACCGACGAGACGGGCGTCTACGGCACGGGCTACCACTTCGGCGCCGGCGGCAACCTCGAGGGTGCGTTCCGCGCCGACCCGGTGACCGGCGAGACGATCTGGATCGCCGACTGCCACGGCGACACCTACTCGGTGACGCGCCTCGACGACGTGCTCTACGCCGTCTCGCACTCGCACTACTGCGGCAACATCCCCGACGGGTACCCGCAGACCGAGCCGTGGACGCAGCACATGGTCAACGCGTACACGGTCGCGCCCAAGGGCATCAACAGCCCCGACATCTACGGCTACAACCACTCGGCGGGCAAGCCGGCCCCGGCCGCGCTCTACTTCGACCCGCAGGTCTACACGGGCTCGTTCACGGGTCAGGGTCAGGCCGGCTGGTCGATCGAGTCGAACGACGAGTACGTGGTGATGGGCGGCGAGTTCCCCGGCGTGAACGGCCGCCTCCAGCAGGGCCTGGCGCGCTTCGCCAAGTCGGACAAGGCCCCCAACGACCAGGGTCCGCGGATGAGCGGCACGGGCTGGAGCACGCGCGCGCAGTCGACCGCGGCGGGCGAGGTCCGCATCACCTGGGCGGCCAACCTCGACCGCGACAACACGACGCTCACGTACCGCGTGTACCGCGGCTCGGTGAACACCACGCCCATCTACACCCAG
This sequence comes from Cellulomonas persica, assembly GCF_007989825.1. Taxonomy (GTDB): domain Bacteria; phylum Actinomycetota; class Actinomycetes; order Actinomycetales; family Cellulomonadaceae; genus Cellulomonas; species Cellulomonas persica. Next base: position 70,278 of record NZ_BJUA01000016.1, read on the forward strand.
GCCCTCACGGCGAACCCCTGGTTCACGCCGCGGCCGTTCGGGTTCACCGACACCGGGCGGACGCCGGGGTCGTCGATCAACTACATCGTCACGGCGACCGACCCGTTCGGGAACCGCGCCGTGAGCTCGACGATGGCCGTGACCGTGGCCGACGCGGGAGCGACCAGCAGCTACCTGGCCGCGGTGCGCGCCGACCGACCGACCCTGCAGTACCGGCTCGGTGAGGCGTCGGGCTCGACGCTGGACGACGCCGCAGGCTTCCTGCCGATGACGACGTCCGGCAGCGGGCACCAGCGCGGCCAGGCCGGCGCGATCCCCGACGACACGGACACCGCGACGCGGTTCCCCGGCTCGGGCAGCGCCTCGGCGGGCTTCGCACCGCAGCTCAACGCGCCCGAGAAGCTCACCGTCGAGGCGTGGGTGCGCAGCTCGAGCACCTCGGGTGGCTCGATCGTCAACTACGGCAACCGCCAGACGGGTCTGTCCGACACGGCCGACCGCGCGCTGTACCTCGACAACACCGGTCGCGTGAGCTTCGGCCTCTACTCGGCCTCGCGCGTCAACCTGCGCTCGTCGAACGCGATCAACGACAACCAGTGGCACCACGTGGTCGGCACGTACGAGCCGGGCATGATGCGGCTGTACGTCGACGGCGTGCGCGTCGGGCAGCGCATCGACGTGACCTGGCTGCGCCAGTACTGGGGCAATTGGCGGATCGGTGGCGACCGGGTCAACAACTTCCCGAACGCGCCGTCGTCGAACTACCTCAACGGCTCGATCGACGAGGTCGCCGTCTACGGACGCGCCCTGACGCTCGCCCAGGTCCGCGCGCACTACGAGGCGACCGGTCGCACGACGGCCGTGGCCCCCGTGCCCGCCGACGCGTACGGCCAGTCGGTGCGCGAGTCCGACCCCGAGCTGTACTGGCGGTTCAACGAGGCCTCCGGCACGACCGCGCTCGACACGAGCGCGTACGGGTCGCCGGGCACGTACCGCACGGGTGCCGCCCCCGGCGCGGCGGGCGCGCTCGCCGGCGTCACCAACGGCGCCGCGACGTTCAACGGCAGCAGCGGGTTCGTCGTCTCGAACCAGACGTGGTCGAACCCGCAGGTCTTCAGCCAGGAGCTGTGGTTCAAGACGACGACGACCTCGGGCGGCAAGCTCATCGGGCTCGGCGGCGCCAACACGGGCACGTCGTCCAACTACGACCGTCACGTGTACATGGAGAACGACGGCCGCCTCACGTTCGGCGTGTGGACGGGCTCCGCGACGACGATCTCGTCCGAGAACGCGTACAACGACGGCGCGTGGCACCACCTGGTGACGACCAAGACGCCGTCGGCGATGCGGATCTACGTCGACGGCGCGCAGGTCGCCTCCGGAGGCCCCGCGGTCGCGGAGGACTTCACCGGGTACTGGCGCGTGGGTGGCGACACCACCTGGGGCCCGCAGCCGTGGTTCGCGGGCACGATCGACGAGGTCGCGGTCTACGGCACCGAGCTCTCGCCCGCCGTCATCGCCCTGCACAACTCGCTCGGCCGCACCGGTGAGCCGCCGAACGCGCTGCCCACGGCGGCGTTCACGTCGACGGTCGACGACCTGACGGCCGCGTTCGACGCGAGCACCTCGAGCGACTCCGACGGCACGATCGCCACGTACGAGTGGGACTTCGGCGACGGGCACACCGCAACCGGCGTCACCGCCTCGCACGACTACGCGGCAGCCGGCACGTACGAGGTCACGCTGACCGTGACCGACAACCGCGGCGGCCAGGGCGAGCACAGCGCCGACGTCACCGTGACGGCCCCCGTGCCGAACGTGGCCCCCGTGGCCGCGTTCACCTCGTCCACGGACGGGCTGACGGTGTCGGTCGACGGCTCGGGCTCGAGCGACTCGGACGGGACCATCGCGGCCTACGCGTGGGACTTCGGTGACAGCGCGACCGGCACCGGCGTGACGGCCTCGCACGAGTACGCGGCGCCCGGCACGTACTCCGTGACGCTCACGGTCACCGACGACGACGGCGCGGAGCACTCGGTGTCGCACGACGTCACGGTCGAGGAGCCCGCCCCGGCGGTGCTGGCGACGGACGCGTTCGGCCGCACGGTCAGCAACGGCTGGGGGTCGGCGGACACCGGTGGCGCGTGGACGCTCAGCGGTACGGCGTCGTTGTACTCCGTCTCGGGCGGTGCGGGCCGTCTGACCGCGAACCCGGGGGCGACCCCGCGGGTCCGCCTCGACGACGTCTCGGGCCGGGACGTGGACGTCTCGCAGGTGGTCTCGCTCGACCGCTTGTCGGACACCGGCACTGCGCTGGTGTGGGTGTCGGCGCGCACGTCGGGCTGGACCTCGGAGTACCAGGCGCAGGCGCGCATCTCGCAGACGGGCGGTGTGACGTTGCGGATCGTGCGCCGGCTCGCCGCGGGTGACACGTCGCTGGCGAACGTGGTGGTGCCGGGCCTGACGTACACGGCGGGCACGAAGCTGCACCTGCGGCTCCTCGCCGAGGGTGAGGGCACGACGACGCTGCGGGCCAAGCTGTGGGTCGACGGGCAGCCC
>NZ_BJUA01000017.1 GCF_007989825.1 Cellulomonas persica
ATGCCCTCGAGGGTGAAGCGGCGCCACCAACGCCACGCCGTGGTCCGCGAGACGCCCATCTCCGCGGCGACGTGCGCGACGGGGCGCCCGGCTGCGATGCGACGGACCAGAACCAGCCTGCCGGCAGGGGTCAGACGGGCGTTAGCGTGAGACACGAGAGACCTCCGTGGTCAAAGTCGGTTCCTAGACAGCTCCAACTCGACCCGGAGGTCTCTCGCTACGTCAACAACGGTCTTGGTCAGTACAGCTAGAAGAGCCAGACGAGTAGGAGGGTCAGGGCTGCGGTCGCGGCCGCGGTCAGGACGACGACCCACCACGTGCGTCTCCCTGGCACTGACCGACCGGCTCGCCGCCATGGGCATGCGAGCCTCGATCGGGACTGTCGCCGATGCGTATGACAACGCGATGGCCGAGTCCACGATCGGGCTGTTCAAGTACGAGCTGGTCCGCCGCAGGGGCCCGTGGCGGACCCTGGACGACGTCGAGATCGCCACGCTCGAGTACGTCGACTGGTTCAACAACCGACGTCTGCACACCGAGCTCGGCGACATTCCACCGGCCGAGCAGGAGGCCAACTACTACCGTCAGAACCCGGCGTCGACGACGCTGGAAACCAGAGAACCGATCCTCCACTAAAGCCGGGGCGGTTCAGTTGCCAGATGGTGGGGTAGTCCAGTGGCGCACGACCTCAAGGACGGGTGGCCCGAGCATCGACATCATCACTCCGAGTGGGCGCCCGCGCACGGTGCATCTCGCGGACGGTGTGACGTGGTGACGCAGCCCAGGATCATCAGCGAACTGCTGGAGATTGGCCTCGACGACTGGGTATTGCTGGACCATGTCGTGTGGCTCTCCACCCATGGTGCGATCGACCCAGGAACGAAGCGCATCGTGCTGGAGGTCCTTGAGTCCTTGTACTCGGACGGGCTCATGGTTCCTGGCGACCTTGGGGCGTCGGGGTTCGAGGACTGGGGGCCGCCTTCGGACGGCTGGGTCACTCGCTCGGAGGCGGAGCTTGACCGCTTGGGCTGGCGTCCGATGGGGGCTGGCTTCTGGCTGAGGCTGACGACCAAGGGTGAGCGGGTCGCTCGTCGCGTGGCGGCCGGTGGCGATGATGAGCCGGGCTAGCCGATCGCCTGCTCTGCAGCGTTGGGTCGGCGCCTTCCTGGCCAGCGCCGTCGCGGTCGTCGTCGTTGGCCTGGCTGGCCTCGTGGTGGGAGAGGCGACGGCGTCGGCCGTGGGGACGACGTACGCCTACGACACGGCGGCCTACGTCTACGCTGCCCCAGCGCGGTTGTTGCCGCCGGACACCGTCGCGAGGGACGTGCGGGGTTCGCCGTCGGGGCCGGGAGCTGCGTCATGGGGGCGGTCTGTCTCCGTCGGCGGCGACGTAGTTGCCGCAAACACCGCAGGGGCCGACATTGCAGGCGCTCGGTTCGCGCAGAGTTCGTACAGCGAGATGTTCAGCAGCGGTGGTCGCTTTGCGGGTCAGAGCATCGATGATGTCGCCGGGGTCTGCTGCACGGATAGGTGACACCTGACCTGTGGTGCCGGATGGCGCCGCTGGAAGGATGTGCACCGTGCCCAGGCCCTATCCCCAGGAGTTCCGTGCGGACGTCGTGGCGTTCGCCCGCCGTGGCGATGCTCCGATCAAGCAGATCGCGTCCGACTTCGGCATCGCCGAGTCGTGTCTGCGGAACTGGCTGCGTGATGCGGACGTCGAGGACGGCAACCGTCCTGGCGTGACGACGAGCGAGTCGGCCGAGCTGCGCGAGCTGCGGGGCCGCAACCGGCTCCTCGAGCAGGAGGTCGAGGTGCTGCGCCGCGCGACGGCCCATCTGTCTCAGGCGCATCTGCCGGGAAAATGATGTACCCGCTCGTGAGAGTGAACCGCCCCGGCTTCAGTGGAGGCTCGGGGTGTGTGCCGCGTTCCGTGGAAGTGGTCTGCCCCTTGTTCGGGTCTGCCGCATCCCGTTCTTCTGCACGACGTCGCGCTCGGGGACATTGTCCAGACGTCACCCGGGGGCGAACCGGGCTACGGATCTTGTCGACGTGCTGATGGTGACCGGCGACGGCTACACGGTCGTGGGCGGGCTAGAAGAGCCAGACCAGTAGGAGGGTGACGGCCGCGGTGGCGGCGGCGGTCAGGACGACGACCCACCACGTGTCCGGGTGGTTGCACGGGATGAGCTGCGGGGGCGCCTGCACGACGACCACGGGTGCTGGCGGTGGTGGAGCCGGCGGGGTCACGGGCGGTGGCGGGGTCATGCTCGACCCGCAGCGCACGCACGTGACGGCGACGGGTGTGTTGAGCTCGGCGCACACGGGGCACGCGAGCGTCGCGGACAGCGCGGACCCGGACGCGCCGGGGGCGCGCCAGCGCGCGTCGTCGGTCTCCTCGTCGGACAGCGGTGCGGACGAGGGCCGCGCCCAGAACAGCGGGTAGTCGCACCGCGGGCAGAAGTCGCTCGCGAGGCGTGCGCCGGCCTGCACGTGGGCGACCGCCCCGCACTCCGGGCACGTCACCTCGAGGGTGTCGCGCGACGCGTCGACGTCCGTCATGACGCCATCTCCCCTTCCTCGGCGAGCACGGGCCACACCGTCCGGCCCGCCACTCGCACCTCCACCTGCACGTGCGCGGGGACCTCGTCGAGCACCAGCGCGAGGAAGTCCGACTCGCTGAGCGGACCCGTCGAGTCGACCTCGAGCACCGCCCAGGCCGGGTCGTCAGGCGCCGCGCCCTCGCGGTACACGCCGCCGCTCTCGGTGACGTGCACCGGTCCGCCGGAGTACAGCTCGAGGAGGTGGGTCAGCCCCCGGACCGTGCCGCGCCACTGCAGCGTCTGCGCCGCTGTGCGCAGGATACGTCGCTGGGTCGCGGCCGGGTAGGAGGTGTCGATGCCGGGCATCCCGAGCCACTCGCCCATGTGCCGGACCATCGCGGGGGGCGTCACGTCGACGTCCGCGAGGTACGGCAGGTTGTCGGCGTGCTGCAGGAGCGTGCCGGCCTGCTCCTGGAAGATCGAGACGAACCGCACGAAGAAGTCCTCCGACAGCATCCCGTAGGGGAGCTGGCGCAGGAGCCAGTCGTTCGGGCGGCCGGTCATCGCACCACCACGCGGTGGTCCGCGGACAGGAACAGCGCGTGCTCGGCGAGGGTGATGGTCTCGCGGCCGCCGCCGATGCGCCGTCCGGTGCGCAGGTCGTACTCGAAGAGCTGCAGCTCGTCGACGGCCAGCACGCCGTCGACGCCCTCGACCACCTGCGTCGCCGCGGAGGCCGTGAGCGACGCGTCGAACGGCCAGCCGGTGCCGTCGGGGCCGCCGGTGAGGGGGTGCACGTACCGGGTGAGCGCGTCGGACACGCGCTGGCGGACCATCGCCGCGGGACGGCCCGGCAGGGTGCGCACGAGCGCGGCGACGCTCACGCCCTGGTAGAACGGCGTGCCGATCTCGACGGGCACGCCGACCATGCGGCGCTCGTCGATCGAGGACGCGACCGCGTCGAACAGCGTCGGGGACAGCGCGAAGTCGTCGATGCGGTGCGTGCGCGCGTCGGTGCGGACCTGCGGCACGATCAGGACGCGCACGACGGGGGAGCCGCTGGTCGCGGCGGGCAGGCAGCGGGCGCGCGCGACCTCGACGGACGCCTGCCGGGTGATCGCCTCGAAGTCCGCGGCGGTGACCGCCCGCTGACCGGTGCGCAGCGTCAGCGGGCCGCGGACCTTGGCCTCGGCGACCGTCTCGGCGTCGACGCCTCCCGAGGCGGCGCGCGCGTTGGAGACCGACGAGACGAACGGCAGGCCGCTGCGCAGCGACGTGAGCGTGCGCGCACCGACGTTCCCGCGCGCGCCGCCGCCCGTGCGGTAGGGAGTCACGCGGATCTCCGCGCCGTCGGGCGGGACGGCGCCGTGCTGGCGCACCGCACCGTCGGGGTGCCGGATCGCGGGACCGAACCGGACCTCGCCGGTCGTCGAGTCCCACACCACGTGGCGGTCGCCGGGCCCCGACGACGCGAAGTCCGGCACCTCGGTCCACCTCTCGGTGACGCCGCGGGCGACGACGAGCACGCCCTCCTCGTCGCGCCGGCGGGCGACCGGCGCGCCCGAGACCGTCAACACCTGGCCCGGCTGACCCGTGGAGCGGCCGAGCAGCTCGGCGGGCAGCCGCGTCGAGTGTTCCGCGGGCACGGTCACGCCGAGCGCGAGGATCGACGCGCTCGCGACCCGCGGCGACGCGGCGAACGTCGGCTGGCCCGGCTGCGGGCGCTGCAGCCGCACCCGCACCCAGTGCGCGAGCTGACCGCCGAGCAGCAGCGGCTCGTGACGCTGCGGCAGCAGCAGGAGCACCGACCCGGACTTGTTCAGCCCGCCGGTGGTGTCGGACTCGACGTGGCACGCGATCCACGCCTCGCCGTCCCACGCCTCCCACGCGAGCGGGGCGTTCGTCGGGTCCACCCCGATGCCCTCGGCGCGCGCGGACAGGTCGAGGCGCACCGCGTACCCGGCGAGGGACTCGCGAGCGCCCAGGTACAGCGCGTCGCCGGGCGTGACCGGGTGCGACGTGAAGCACGTCGCGGACGCGCCGGGGACCGTCAGGTCCTCCCACACGTCGGTCGCCTGACCCTCGGCGTTGATCGCCTGCGCGGCGACGAGCTCGGGCGGCGAGACGACAGCCTCGACGCTCGTCGAGAACACCACGGGCTCCTCGCCGACGGTCGCGACCTCCGTACCCGCGGGCACGTGCACGGCGCGGTCCGCGGGCGCCGACAGCCAGAACGTCAGGTCGGCGTGCGCCACGGCGGGCGGGAACGGCTCGATCCCGACGAGGTTGAGGAAGTGCACGTACATGCGCTCGGGCACCTGGTTGACCCGGAACAGCACCATCTCGCTCATCCACGCGAACAGCTCGACGAGCGCGACGCCCGGGTCGGCCACGTTGTGGTTCGTCCACTCGGGCGTGAACCGCGGGATGAGGCGCTTGGTCTCGTCGACGATGTCCTGGAACGTGCGGTCGTCGAGGTGCGGGGGGTCGAGCGGGGCCATCAGGCGTCCTCACGGGGGATCACGTAGAAGGGGTAGACCAGGTTGCGGCGGTCGTTGGTGGACTTCACGCGGTAGGTGATCCGGATCTGGACCAGGCCGGAGTCGTCGCCGTCCTGCTCGGGCCGCACGTCCTCCACGTCGATCCGCGGCTCCCACTGCGCGAGCGCGTCCCGCACGGCCTGCGAGATCAGGCCGAGCAGGTTGTGGTTCACGGGCTCGAACATCAGGTCCCAGATCCGGCAGCCGAACTGCGGCCGCATGAGGCGCTCCCCGGGTGCGGTCAGCAGCACGACGCGGATCGCGTCCTCGATGTCGCCGCCGGGTGCGGTCAGGGCGATCGCGCCGGTGTGGTCGACGCCGAGCGGCCACGCGAAGCCGCGTCCGACGAAGTCCGCCGCGCTGGTGATCTCGCTCATCAGTTGATCTTCACCATCGCTCCCTTGACCTCGACCACGCCGCCGGCCTCGACCTTGGTGCTCGCCTTGCCCTTGAGGCTGGCCTCGAGCCCCTCGATCGCGACGCCGAGCTGGCCCTTCGCCTCGATCTTCTGCTGCGAGCTCAGGGTGATCCCGTCGGTCGCCTCGATCGTGATCTTCGAGCCCTTGAGCGTGACCGCGCCCCGGCCGTCGAACGTGAGCGACGAGCGTCCGACCGTGACCGTGAGCGGGACGTCGCCGTCCGCGACGACGTCGACGCCCGTCTTCCCGAGCCGGATCTTCTGCTTGCCGCCCGCGGCGAGGAGCTCGATGAACGACTCGGCGTCGGCGCTGCCCTCGGACAGGTGCACGGCATGACCCGTCTCGGTGCGGATGAGGTGGCCGATGACCTTGCCGTCCTGGATGAGCAGCTGGTCGGGGGCGGTCGACCTCGCGCTGAACAGGCCGCCGAGCACCACGGGCCGCGCGACGTCGTCGTTCTCGAACCCGACGAGCACCTCGTCGCCCACGGACGGCATGAACACCTGCCCGCGCTTGGCGCCTGCGCCGATGTGCACGACGCGCGCCCACGCGGACTTCGCCTGCTGCGCCGCGGTCGGCAGGGACACACTCACGCGGCCGAGCGAGTCGGGGTCCTTGAGACCGTCCACCACCCCGACGACGAGCCCCGAGTGCCGGAAGCTCGACGCGCTCGGGCCCTGGTCCCACGGGTCGGCGAGCGTCACGGGGTCGCGGTCACCCGCGACGAACAGCGTGCGCGCACCCGAGCGGTCGACGACGTGCGTGACCTCCCGGACGTAGTACGTCCCGTTGCCCGGGCCCGCGCCCGAGATCTGCAGCGTGCCGCCGGGCCGCAGCGCGGGCGTGAACAGCGCGCGGCCGCGCGCGACCATGCGTCCCGTGCGCGCCGCGATGCCGGCCGCCAGCAGCCGCGCCTCCTGCGCCGAGGCCGGCGAGACGCGCGTGCCCGTGTACGTGAACTGCTTGTCGCCCGCGGCGGGCTGCTGACCGGAGCGGGACCTCGGGGTCGTCGCCTCGCCCTCGATCGCCTCCTGCTGCTCGGGGTTCCAGCCGCGCACCTTCACGGTGGTCGGGCCGTCGCTGACCTGCCGGACCGAGAACGTGTGCAGGTCCTGGGCGAGCGTGAGCGGCACGGCCGACGTGCCCGGGGCGCTGCCGGTCGACGCGGTCCACAGGTCGAGCGTCTCCTCGGTGACCACCCAGTCGAGCCCGTACCGCTGCGCGATCTCGTCGACGAGCGCGAGCGGCGTGCCGTTGCGCAGCACGAACGGGACCTTCGTCGTCGGGACACCCTCCTTGCTCCCCATCCGCAGCGGGTTCTCCACGAGCTTGCCGATCACGTCCGACAGGCTCATCTCGTGGTACGTCTCGGCGTCGCTCAGCCGCGTCAGCTCGATCGCGTGGTCGTCAGCGGCGACGACGAGGCGCGGGCCGTCGCCGTCCGTCTCGCTCGACACCGACGTGACGGTCCCGACGAGCAGCGACGTGCCGCTCGCGTCGACGCTCGTGACGCGGAGCGTCGACCCGATCGTCACCGTCGACGCCGACGCGAGCTCGAAGCCCGGGTCCGCGAACGTGAGCCACACGCGGCCGATCGCGCGCAGCCCCGTGCGGACGCGCACCTCGACCAGCCGGTCCGCCCAGACACCGTCGAGATCCTGGCCGTCGACGACCACCCGCGGCCAGGTGAGCAGGATCTCCTCCCGGACGACCGTCACGAGTCGATCCTCGGCACGGTCAGCAGCGTCCCGGGACGCAGCGCGAGCGGGTCGGCGATGGCGTTCGCGGCGGCCAGCGCGCGCCAACGCGTCGAGTCGCCGTAGTAGCGGGCCGCGATCCGGTCGAGCGTCTCGCCCGACTGCACGCGGTGCACGCGGTGCGGCTTGGGCGTGCCCGACGTCGGGTTCTGCCGCCCGAACGCCTGCGACGGCTCGTACTGCCGCAGCGTCAGCCCGACCGTCGCGCGCAGCGGCGTGCCCGTGCCGGAGAAGTACGTGAACGTCAGGTCGAGGTCCGCGACGACCGCCTTGAACGAGTGCAGGTCACCCCAGTGGAACGTGACGTACGGCGGGCGCACGTTGTGGCTCGACTCGTCAGACCCCGGCAGCGCGGGGTCGACGTCCATGAGCGCGACGATCTTGCCGGTGTGCGCCGTGACCGACGAGCCGTCGTGCGTGGTGTCGAAGAACAGGTCCACGCGCAGCACGCCCGACTCGGCACCCGTGTAGCGCAGCCGCGGCACGTCCCGGCCCGGCACGGCCGCACCCGCCCACGAGTTGCTGCGCGTGATCTGCAGCTGCGACGGGTTGAACAGGCAGGGGATCCGGGTCCCGCCCTCGACCTCGAGGAACGCCTTCTCGACCGCCATCAGAACACCTCCGAACCGCGCCGCCAGGAGCGCCGCTCCGTCTCTTCCTCGAGCCGGCGCTCGACCAGGCGCAGCACGTGCTCGTCGAGCTCGTCGCGCCGCCACGCGTCCAGCCGCGCGACGACGCGCTCCTCGACCGTGCGCGCGATCGCCCCGAGCGTCTCCGCGCTCAGCGTCGTCTCGGCGCCGGTCAGCGGCCCCGCGGTCGGGGCGGCCACCGGGGGCGCGAACGGGTCCACGGGACCTCCAGTGCTCTCGCGGCGGGAGCCGCCGATGGTCGTCGAGCCGCGCGCGCCGGTCGGCGTCCCGGTGAACCAGCGACGCACCGTCTGGTCGGCCGACGCCGGGATCACCGGCGGTGCGCTCGCGCGGCCCGCGGCGGCGCCGCCCGGCGACGTGGCCGGGGTGACGGGCGTGGTGGTCGACGGGGAGCGGCGCACGACCGTGCGGGGCGGGAGCACCGACCACGCGGTCGGCAGCGACGGTGCGCCTGACGCCGTCGACGGGCGCGCGGGTGCGGGGCCGCGTCCGCCGAGCGGGCTCGTCGCGAGCGCCTCGTCCGCGAGCGCGCTCGCGGACAGCGCGGTCGGCCGTCCGGCGCCGAGCGCTGCGGACGACGAGCCTGCGGACGACGAGCCTGCGGACGACGAGCCTGCGGACGACGAGCCCGCGTCCGAGAAGCCCGACGGCGACCAGCTCGCGGCCGTGCTCGGGGCGGGTGCCGCGGGTCGCCACGCGCCGCGCTCGGTCGAGCGCCGCACCGGCGAGCGCGCCCCGGGGCGCGACGAGGCGTCCGCGTGCTGCGAGCCGGGTGCCGCGCCGACGGTCGAACGCCGCAGCGGGGTGCCGCTCGCCGCGGCCCCACCGGAGGCGGTCAGGGCGGCGCCGCTCGTGCGCGCGAGCGCACCGATCGCGGGTCCGGCGACGGGCGGTGTGCCCGTGCTCCGCGCGGTGGACGGGTTCACGGCGACCGGAGCGAGCAGCGCGACCGTGTGACCGGGACCGCGGCTCGTCGTGCCGGCGGGCTCCCAGGACGCGGGCGAGCCGACTGCGGACCAGTCGACGCCGGCCCACTGCCGCCGCAGGGGAGGTGCGGCGGCAGCGCTCGTTGCCGGGCTCGTGGAGGCCCGGCCGTCTGCCGAAGGCGTGGCGGCATCGCGACCGAGCGACGAACGCGCGGACGCGCCGTCGTCGATGCGCGGCGTCGGGACGCCCCCGGCCGTGTGGTGCACGGCGCCGGCGCTCGTCCCGCCGGAGCCCGCCCGGCTGCTGCTCGCCGCCTGGCGATCGGCACCGCTGAGGCCCGCGCCGACGCCGGACGACGTCTCGAGGCCGCCCGAGGCCGCCGGCCAGGGCGTCGTCGATGCCGGCGTCGCGGGTGCGGACCTCAGAGGTGCGGACGTGGCGGGTGCTGACGTGGCGCTGCGGCGCAGGGCGGCGGGCGCGGCGTCGCGCGGCAGGCCCTGGAGCGCGCTCGCGGCCGGAGGGGCGGGATCCTGGGCACGGCGTGCGACGGGCGCCTCCGTGGGAGTGGTGCGGGCGGGCAGCGAGCCGGACCAGCGCGTCGCGCGACGCAGCACCGCCGGTTCGAGTCCCAGCCCGCGTCGCGCGTCGTCGATCCAGCGGGGCCGGTGCCCCGCCCGCCGGTGACCGCCACCCGGCAGCCCGCCGACCCCGCGCGAGGCAGCCGACGGCACACCCGCGCGGTGGCCCGACGCCTCGGTCGCGGTGACCCGGGCATTCGCAGCCGGTGCAGCGCCTGCGGTGGGCTGACCACCCGACACCGACGCGTCGCCGCGCGCCCACCGACGAAGCGGCGCACTCGTCACGGCGGCCGGGCCGGCCGACGTCTGCGAGCGAGTGCTCGTCGTGCCGGTGGGGACGGGCTGGTCGACCGTCATGCCGCGCGCCGGGTGCGCGGCGGGGGCGAGCACCCGGCGGGCCGCGGACGTCGCGGTGTCGGGGATCGTGGTGGCCGGCCGGTGCAGCGGCGAGCCGCGTCCGGTGAGCATGCGGCGGACCGGTCCGAGCAGCCCGCGGCGCGCGGCCCCCGGCAGCACGTCGCCGCCGAGGGACCGGTCGGCGCTCAGCGCGCGGGGGAGTGCGGGAGCGTCGGCCTGCCCCTGCGGCGTGGACGCACCCGGGGTGGACGCGCCGCCCGTCCGGGCCGCCGCGGGCGACGGGCCAGCGGCAACGTGTCCGGAGTCGGTGTGCGGACCCGCGGTCGAGTCCGCACGGGCCGCGGTCGTCCCCGCGGCGCCCGCCGGGCCCGTGACCGACGAGCCCGACGTGAGTGCCGGGGTGGACGCCGGGGTCGACGCCGGGGTCGACGGGGCGCCGCTCGCGGACGGTGCCACCGGGGCGGTGGCCGAGCTCGTCGGGCTCGCGGCGGCCGCGGACGGAGCGGCCACCCCGACGGCGGGCGGGAGGGCGCGCGCGACGCGGGCGTCGGTCACGGCGGCCGCGCGCGCTCGTCGGCGCAGGAAGCGTCCGGCGGGACGCAGCGCCGTGGCGGGACCGGGCGCGCTCGTCGCCGCGGACCCGCCTGCGCTCGCGAACGCGCTCGCCGCAGCCCTGCCGCCCGCGCTCGCGGACATGCTCGTCGCCGACCCGCTCGTCGCGGGCGACGAGGGTGCGGCGAACGACCGGCGGACGGGGTTCGTCGTCGCGGCGGCGGGAGTCCGGTCCGCCGGGCCGGTGGCGACCGCGGGCGACGACGAGGGTCCGGACCCCGGGGCGTTCCCCGGTTGCGACCGTGCGGCACCCGGTGGGCTCGCGGGCAGCCGCGCGGCGGAGCGTGGGCGCGCGGTGTCGGAGGCCGTGACCATGCGACCGGCCGCGCGCACGTCAGGCGTGACGCGGACGCGCACGGTCTGCGGCGCGAGGCGGTCGCGGACGCTGCCGGGGCGGCGCGCGCCGTCGGCGGGGATCTGGTCGACCATGCGCGGCAGGCCGCGCGGGATCGAGGCGGCCTCGGCCTGAGCGTCGTGCGCGGCGCGGATGGGCGCGACCTGCGACCACCAGCGCGGCGGGGCGACCTCCTCGGGCGTGCGGCGCGGCGTGACGGTCGTGGCCGGGCCGGCCAGTGCTCGTCGGACGTCCACGGGCCGTCCCCAGCCGTGCGCGAACCGCACGGACGACGACGCGAGCGAACCGATCGGCGACGGGCGCGCGGTCCCGAGCCGCGGGCCCGGCCGGCGCATGCGCAGCGCCACGGCCCGGCCCAGGCGGGTCGGGTCCAGTCGCTGCTGCTCGTCGGTCGCCGCGGTCGTCGGACGGGCGTCCGGTCCGGTCGTCTCGGTCACGGGCGCCTCACTGCAGCGTCTTCGCGCGGAAGCCGTTGTGCGCGACCTCGAGGGTCTCGACGAGCGCCTCGGTCGCGTCGACGGACAGTCGTGGCCCCGCCCACGAGACCGCGAACACGCCCTCGAACTCCCACGAGCGCAGGCGCGTACCCGAGCCGTCGACGACCGTCACGGCGCCGGTCGAGCGGGTCAGCGTGTTGCTCTTGCCCGCGAACCCCTCACCCGACGAGCTCGCGACCCACTGGAACAGCGCGTCGGAGTTCACCATGCCGCGCCGGAACACGAGGTTCGGCCAGCGGATCACCCCGGGGAACCGGTGCACGTACTGGTTCTGCCCGCCCTCGAGGTACTCCTGCGTGCTCACGGTCATCTCGAGGCCGGTGACCTCGACGAAGTGCCCGATCTCGACGCCGTCGACCTCGAACAGGAAGTTGGCGGAGACGGGTGCGTCTCCGCCGAGTGGTGTCTCAGGCACTGTCGCGCACCGCCTCCCATGCTCGTGCGTTCATCGCTGAGACAGCCCGGACCATCCGGACGCGGTCCATGTGCTCGAGGTCGAGCAGGTCGGACAGCGGCCAGTGCAGGTGGTACGCCAGGTAGGCGATCTCCTGCCAGAGGACGTCGACGGGGTAGCGCAGCATGGTCAGGGCCTAGTGACGGGCCTCGGAGCGGATCTCCTCGATCGCGGCGCGACCGGGCCGGGGGAGCGGAGCCTCGGCGGGCGCGGCCGGCGCCGCCTCCGGAGCAGGCTCGCTCGCGGCGGCGGGCGCCGGGGCCTCGTCGGACGACGAGACCCCGGGCGCCTGACCGAGCGCACGCTGAGCGGCGACGAACTCCTCGAACTCCTGCTGGCTCCCGAAGTTGATGACCCCGTAGAAGTCCTGCAGGTAGGCCAGGTCCGCCGCGAAGAGACCTTCGATCTCGTGCGGCGTGACCTGCGAGAGCGTGCCGAGGCTCTCGACGACCCGCGCGAGGACCACGATCGTCAGGCGCGGGTCGTCCGGGCCCGTGACGGTGGGGTCGCGCAGCGGCTCCAGCTCGTCACGGGCCGTCGCGAGGCGCATCACGCCGTCGCGGTGGACGCCCCCGTCGCGGTCGACGTACCCGCGCGGCAGGGTGAACTCGTAGCGGGTGCGCAGGGTCACTTGATCCGCTCGAGGGTCTCGATCGTGAGCGTGATGTTCTCCTTGACGGGGTCGTTGGAGTCGACGCTCAGCTGGTCGGTCGAGATCTTGCTCGGCCAGCCGTTGGTGAAGTTGAACCGCGCGACCTCCGCGTGCGTCGAGTCGTAGAGCACGATCGAGCCGCTCTTGCGGTTGTTCGTGCGGTCCGACTGCAGGATGCCCTTGCTGCGGATCTCGTGGAACCACTGCCAGAGCTTGTCGGAGGTGGCGTCGGGCGGGGCCATGCGCGTGAGCGTCAGGTCGCCCTGCTTGTTGCGGCCCGCGAGGGTCTTGATGGTCTGCGACTTGCCGTCCTTGCCCACCTGCTGCGTGGAGGCCACCTCCATCTCGATGTCCAGGCCGGACACCGAGGCGAGGATCGTGACGACGGAGCCGTCGATCTCCAGGAAGAAGTTCTGGGCGATGAGCGGGTCACCGTCGATGAGGTCGTTGGGCATGGGGTTCTCCTCGTCTGGTCAGGGGGTCGCGCGAGCTGTCGTCAGCTGGCGATCTGCTTGTTCTGGCTGATGCGGAAGATGACGAACTCGGCGGGCTTCACGGGCGCGATCCCGACCTCCACGACGAGCTTGCCGGCGTCGATCGACTCGGGCGGGTTCGTCGTCTCGTCGCACTTGACGAAGAACGCCTGGTCGGCGGACTGGCCGAACAGCGCCCCGGCCTGCCACAGACCGCGCAGGTAGGCGTTGAGGGTGCGCTTGACGCCCTCCCAGAGCGAGACGTCGTTCGGCTCGAAGACCGCCCACTGGGTGCCCTCGAGGATCGTCGACTCGATCATGTTGAACAGGCGGCGCACGTTGATGTACTGCCAGTCCGTGTCCGAGGCGAGCGTGCGCGCACCCCAGATGCGGATGCCGCGCGTGCCGAACGGGCGGATCGCGTTGATGCCGATCGGGTTGAGGATGCCCTGCTCGTTCTGCGTGATGGAGCGCTCGACGTCGAGCACGCCGCGGATCGTGTCGTTGGCCGGGGCCTTCCACACGCCGCGCGTCTCGTCGGTGCGCGCCCACACGCCGGCGACGTGACCCGACGGCGGGATGAGGATCTCGGCGTTCCCGTTGGTGCCGGTCGGGTTCTCGACCTTGATCCAGGGGTAGTACAGCGTCGCGAAGGCGGAGTCGTACTGCGCGGCCTCGCTGCGCCACTCCTTGACCTGCTGCGGCGTGAGCCCGGGAGGCGCGTCGAGGATCGCGACGCGGTTCGCGTGCTGCTCGCAGTGCGCGATGAGGCTCGTCTGGACGGCCTTCCACAGGCCCAGGTCGAGCGAGCCGTCGTCCTTGGTGGCGGCGGTCAGCAGGTCCGGGACGACGACGATCGTGACGTCCTCGGCGATCGCGAGACCGTTGATACCCGAGCGGCTCGTCTCCGAGCCGGCGAACTTGCGGCCCGAGACGGGCACCGGCTTCGGCGCGGCCTTCTCGAGCGAGTACTGGCCCGGCTTGAGCAGCTCGAGCTGGCTCGACAGGTCGGTGTCCTCGGCGAGCTTGATCTCGACCTTGACCTTGGTCGACGTCTTGTTGATGACGGTCGCGGCGTCGCGCGGACCGCCGAGCGTCAGGTCGTCGTAGGACTCGACGGCCTCGCCGCCCTCGACGATCGTGATGCTGAACGGTGCGGGCCCGTCCTCGTCGTCCGCGGCCTCGCCGGAGCTCACGACGACCGTGATGTCGGCGTCGGGCTCGACGGACTCGATCGCGAGCGGCAGGCCGAGCGACTTGTCGTACGCCGGCAGCGCGAGGCGCGCGGGCTCACCCGACGGCTCGGCGTTCGGGACGCGCACGATGTAGGCCTGCGCGCCGCCGTTGAGGAAGAACCCGTACACGGACAGGGGCAGCAGCGCGCCCTCGACGAAGCCGCCGTACAGCGACTCGAACTGGGTCCAGGAGGTGACGAGCCGGGGCGCGAGGCCGTCCGGGTCGTGGGGGTCGTCCGTGGGGAACGACGCGGTGAACCCGACGAACGCGGCGACGGCCGTCGGGGCCGAGGACAGGACCTTCTGAGTCGAGGGGATCTCCTCGACGTACACGCCAGGGGCGGTGTAGGTGGGCACGGGCCATCCTTCTTTCGGCTGTGGCCCCCGCGTTGGGGTCAGGACACCGGCGCGGGGTGATCGGCAGACGCAGGTGTGTCGCGGTTCGAGGCTAGGAAGAGGCCCGGTACCGGGTCATCGGTAATCGCTACGCAACGTCGCGCGGTCGGGACCTACGGCCGTTGCCAGGGGCGAGCGGGCGAAATTCGTCCAGCAGGCGAGAAGGCCAGGTCACAGGAGCGCTGTCACCCGTCATGATGAGGACCTACGTCCCGCTCGCACCGCCAGAAAGGCTCGACCTCGTGCCTTCCTCGCCGCCTTCCCCGCGGCCTGCGGCGCGCGACGAAGCGCCCACCGATCTCGTCCCGTCCGCCCGTGCCGGGCAGGACCGCCCGGCGGGCTTCGCCTCACGTCATCTCGTGATGCCCGCGTCGCGCCGCGAGGCCGTCGAGCAGCTGCGCGAGTGCCTGCGTGAGGGACGCAGCGTGCTCGTCGTCGGCGAGGCCGGCGTCGGCAAGACCGCGCTCGCCGCGCGCGCGCTCGAAGGGCTCGTGATCGACGGACGGGCGCCGTTCGTCGTCGCGCTCACGGGAGCCTCGTCGCGCGGCGGCATGCCGCTGTCCGGGCTCGAGCCGCTCCTGGGCGACGACCTGCTGACGATCGGCAGCTTCGCGCGGACGGTGCGTGCGCTCGGGCACTCGCTGACCGAGCTCGCCGGTGACGCGCCCCTGGTGCTGCGGCTCGACGACGCGCACCTGCTCGACGACGCCTCGGCGCAGGCGCTCGCGTGGGTCGTGCGACAGCGCGCGGTCCTGCTGGTCGCGACGTCACGCCCGTCGGGCGCGTCGGACTCGCCGTGGCTCGAGCTGTGGAAGGACGACGTCGTCGAGCGCATCGACGTCGCCGCGTTCACGCTCGCGGAGACCGAGCAGTGGCTCGCCGGGGAGCTGGGCGGCACGCCCACGTCGGACACCGTGCGCCGGATCTGGGGCGAGACGCGCGGGAACGTGTTCCACGCGCGCGAGCTCGTGCGCACCGAGCGGTCGTCGGGCGGGCTGCGCGAGTACGACGGCGTGTGGATGTGGACGGGCCGCGCGACGCCCGGCTCGCGGCTGCTGGAGATCGTCGAGAACGACGTCGCGCGGCTGTCGCCCGACGCGCACCGCGCGCTCGAGGCCGTCGCGCTGCTGTGCCCCGTCCCGCTGCGCCTGGTGCTCGACGTCGTGCCCCGCTCCGCCGTCGACGAGCTGACGCACACGGGCGTCGCGACGCTGCGACCGCAGCCCTCGGCCGGCGGCAGCGAGATCGTCGTCGACCTGGCGCACGCCCTGTACGCGGAGGCGGTGCGCGCCCGGGTGCCCGGCGGTCGTCGTCGTGAGGTGCTCGACCTGGTCGCCGGGTCCACGCACGCCGCGTCCGGCGCCTCGCTCATGCGGTCCGTGATGCTCGCGATGGACTCCGGCATCGTCGTCGGACGGCCCCGGTTCGAGGCGGCGGTCGCCGAGGCGTTCACGCTGCAGCAGCCCGACGTCGTCATCCGCCTCGTCGACCTGGCCCTGCGCGCCGCGCCCGTCGGCAGCGAGTACTGGGCGTGCCTGATGAACTGGCGCGGCGAGGCGTGGTGGTCGCAGAGCGAGCTCGTGCGCGCCGGACGTGACGCCACGACCGTGCTCGAGACGCTGCGCGAGCTGCCCGCCCTCGACGCCGGCCTGGTGCGCCGGCTCGTCGACGCGGTCCAGATCCTGGCCGCGTCGCTGCACGTGTCCGGCACGGACGTCTCGGACGCGCTCGAGATCGTCACGTCGACCCAGCGCTGGCTGGAGTCGGTGGATGCGCCGGGGGACTGGGCCGAGGAGCTCGACGCGACGCGTCTGGTCCGGCTCGGCTGGGCGGGCCGCGCGCAGCAGACCCGCAAGGACGCCCTCGCGATGCTCAACGGCCCGCGCGTCCCCGCGACCGCGGTGCGCCTCGTCGCCCCGACCCTCGTCGGGCTGGCGGACGCCGGACGGTTCGCCGACGCGCGTGACCTGGCCGAACGTCACCTGCACGTCGCGCAGACCGTGACCGACCGCTACCGCTGGGGCGTGGGCGAGATCTACGTCGTCGACGTGCTCACGCGGCTGTGGGCCGGGGACCTGACGGTCCTCGAGGAGGAGAACCTGCGCATCCTCGACGCGAACCCGGTGGCGATCGACTGGGTCGCGCTGCAGGCCGCCAAGGGCATCGCGGGGATCCTGTTCGGCGCATGGTCGCAGGCCGCGATGGAGCTGCGCGCCGCCAACGCCCGCCTGCGCGTCAACGACCGCGGCGGCATGATCGCGTTCACCACGGCCGCCGAGGCGCTGGCCGTCGCCGCGAGCGGCTCGACGAACGCCGCGCGCCACCTGCTGCTCTCCGTCGAGGCCGCACCGCTGCGCTCCGCGGCCGCGCTCGAGCCCGAGATCCGCCTGCTCAAGCTCGACGCGCTCGCGTGGCTGCGCGACCCGGGCGTCAAGGTCGAGGCATCGATGCTCGCGCAGTGGTCCCGCGACCGCGGAGCGTTCCGCGTCGAGCTCGAGGCGCTGCACCGGTTCGTGCGTGCCGGCGGGCGCTCACCCGACGTGCTCGAGCGCGTCGCCGTGCTGGCCCGCCAGGTCGAGGGTGCACGCGCCGCCGCGGTCGCCGCGCACATCGACGCGATGGTGGCCGACGACGTGGACCTCACCCGCATCGCCGAGCGGGACCTCAACCGCTGCGGCCTGTGGCTCGCGCCGCTCGAACCGCCGGTCGCGCTGACCCCGCGCGAGCGCGAGATCGCCTCGCTCGCCGCGGGCGGCATGACGTCCCGCGCGATCGCCGCGCGCCTGACCCTGTCCGTGCGCACCGTCGACTCGCACCTCGCGCGCGTGTTCTCCAAGACCGGCGTGCACTCCCGCGAGGGCCTGGTCACGGTCCTGCGCTGATCTCCCCTTCCGGGTCTCGCCTGGGTGGGTGGTCGTCGTCGGCGCGCCGTCGCGCCTGGCCTGCGCTGGTCGTCGGACGCGCGACGATGAGGGACCTCCTCCCGACGAACGGACCGGCCCGCATGAACCTCGCCGAGCAGCGCGCGCACATCCTCACCGGCGCCATGTACGACGACCTGACCCCCGAGCTCGTCGCCGCCCGCGAGGCCGCCGTGCTGCGCACGAACGAGTACAACGCGACGTTCGGGCGCCCCGCGGCCGAGCGCGAGGCGTTGCTCGCGACCCTGCTCGGCTCGATCGGCACCGGCGTGCACTTCGAGCCGACGTTCCGCTGCGAGTTCGGCGACAACATCACGATCGGCTCGAACTTCTACGCCAACTTCGACTGCGTGATGCTCGACGGCGCACCCATCACGATCGGCGACAACGTGCTGCTCGGCCCGCGCGTCGGCATCTTCACCTCCAACCACGCCCTCGACCCCGTCGAACGCGTCAACGGCGGCTGCTACGCCAAGCCCGTGACCATCGGCGACCACGTGTGGATCGGCGGGCACGTCACCATCAACCAGGGCGTGACCATCGGCGCCGGTGCCGTCATCGGCTCCGGCAGCGTCGTCACCCGTGACATCCCCCCAGCCGTCATCGCCGCCGGCAACCCCGCGCGAGTCCTGCGCCCCATCACCGCGGCCGACGCGACCGGCTGGACGCCGTAGCCCCGGCGCGCTCTGCGCCGGCCCGCTGATCGACCCAGCAGGATGAGCGCATGACGACTGAACTGCCGTGGTCCGAGCCGCAGCACGTCGACGACGAGGCCTGGCACCGCGTTCTCGAGGTCCCGTGCGCCCACCGGGGGTGCCCTGACGGCGCGCTCGTCGTGAACCTCATGACGACGACGGACGGCCCCGTCCCGCCGACGACCGCCCGTCTGGTGGAGGACGTCGTCGCGGCGCTGCCCGACGTGCTCGACACCGCGCTCGACCTCCTCGTCGCGACCGCCCGCGCCCAGCCGCGCGTCGTCGGCCTCGACGCCGCCTACGCGGTCACGCCGGACGGGCTCGGTGACCTGTCCCTCGTCGTCGACGAGTCCGACGAGTGGCTCGTCCACGTGGGCGAGTGCCCGTTCCCCGCCGCCGACCCCTACGGCATCGCCGTCCGCATGCGGGGCGTGGTCCCGGTGGCGCTCGAGACGCTCGACGACGCCGAGGAGCTCTAGCGTCCACGGCTCGCGGTCCTGGTCCTGACGCGCACAGGGGCGGGCCCGCGTGATGCGGACCCGCCCCCGGTGGTGCGTGTGTGTCAGCAGAACGCGCTGGGCGTCCAGTTCACGTTGTTCGGACCCTTGTAGTAGGTCACGCCGAACGTGTTCCCCGATCCGTTCGGGGTGAACGTGTTGCCGTTGCGGTTGGCGTTCCAGTGGTTCTGGATCGACTGGCCGTTCGACGGGTAGACCGTCACCGTCCAGGTGCTCGAGCCGGAGACCGTGTAGGTGACGTTGAACCGGTCACCCCACTCCTGGGTCTTGGTCGCGGAGACCGTGCAGGAGCCGCCCCCGCCCGGGTTCCCGCCGCCGCCGTTGTTGCCGCCGCTCGAGCCCTCGGACACGGTGATGTTCGACGAACCGGAGGACTGGTACCCCTCGGTCGCGAGGATCTGGTAGTTGTGCGACCCCAGGTTCATGCCCTTCGACGCCCACGCGTTGAAGTGGTTCGCGGCCGTGATCGTGCCGCCGGTCCGCTTCTGCTGGCGCACCGACCAGTACTGGTAGAACGTCGCCGTGCCCTGGATCGAGGGCTGGTTCACGCGCTGCGTGCGGTAGATGTCGTACGTGCCACCGTCGGAGTTCACGGTGCCCATGTACGTGCCCGTCGGGCGGTACGTGCCCCAGTTGTCGACGATGTAGTACTCGATCAGCGGGCCCGTGGTCCACCCGTACAGCGTCAGGTACGCGTTGCCCGACGGGTTGAACTGCCCGCTGTACGTCACCGCGCGGCCCGTGCCCGTCTGCCAGCCCTTGCCGGCGACGAAGTTGCCCGTGTTGCGCCACGACGTCGAGTAGTTGCCGCCCGAGCCGAGCTCCATAGAGACCGTGCCCTGCGAGTCCGTCCAGAACGAGTAGTAGTACCCACCGCTGTTGCCGGTCTGATTGGACGTCACTGCCGCGGACGCCGGCAGCGCCACGGCCAACCCCGTCCCGACGAGACCGGCGACGGCCACCGCGGCGATGGCCTGCTTCACGGACCGACGACGATGCTTCGGCCGCCGGAGACTTGCGAAACTTGCGGTCATTCTGCACTCCTTCGTGCGGAATCGTGGATCGGGGAGACTCGACGGTCGTTGGGCGCCTGCAATCCCCGCTGACCTGGGGCGATACGGCTCGATCCACTCCCATGACCTGCACGGGGATCATCCCCGGCAGGACCCTTGCCTGCCGAGTGTGAGCGCCTTGCCCCGAGATGGTCAAGATGTCGGACATGCACTTTCGTTCACTGAACCGGTTGACTTTCGGCAAACGGTCGCCCCAGTTACCATGCGCCCCCTTGCGCTGCTGCGGGCCCGCGCCAACCACCCGCCGGCCGGCCGGTAGGCTGGCCTGCGCCGCCGCGACCTGCGTCGCACGCGGCAGCCCGGGCCCCGGCCCGAGCGCCTGTAGCTCAGGGGATAGAGCACCGCTCTCCTAAAGCGGGTGTCGGCAGTTCGAATCTGCCCAGGCGCACCGCCTGCGAGTCAGAGGGCTCGCCCGCGCGAGTTCGCAGCAAGTTCGTCAGCGATCGAGGGAGGTGCGCGGTGCCATGGTGGCGCGGTCGGCGTGATGACGCCGCGACGGCGAACGGTTCGGACGATGGTGGAGCCGACGGGCCTCCCCTCGACGACGGTGAGCCGACGGCCTGTGGGTGGGACGCGATCGATGCGGCCTGCCAGCGGCTATACGGCGACCAGACGCCGCGACACGTCGGCTACTCCCCGGGCCGCGCGTTCGGGTCCGTCCTGCAGGGATGCAGCGCCTACCGGGCCGACAACCACTGGCACTACGTGACCTACGGCCTGAGCAACCTCTTCGACGACGACGAGGGCGACAACGACGGGCTCAGCGGCTGGGGCTACGAGCTGACGTGGCGAGTGCGCGACACCGGCGCCGAGGCGGAGGCACCGGCGTGGCCATTCGCGATCCTCCAGCGGCTCGCGAAGTGGGCATCCGACAGCGGAGTGCTCCTCGCCGAGGGCAGCCGCCTCGCCATCGGGACGCCCGTCACCGGCTACCCGCACACGGACGGCCCCGACACTCCGCTCGTTGCCGTCCTCCTCGCGACCGACCCCGAGCTGGGCGAGATCGACACCCCCAACGGCCGCGTCCGCTTCCTGCAGTTCGTCGCAGTCGACGCCGAGGCGCTCGCCCGCGCCAGGGAGGAGAACTTGGCTGCGGTGCTCGACCACCTGCGGGCAGAGGACCCCCTGCTGGTGACTTCCGTCGGCACCTGACCCGGCACCCACCGGCGGACTCGCCGCGCCCAGGTCACCGACCACGAGCGGCTTACCGGACGCTCCCACCGCACCATGCGCGTCGAGTTCGGCTCCGAACGACTGTTCTCGATCTTGGACCAGGAGCAGGTTGAGCTGGGCGAGTGGGTTGCGTTCTTGAACCACGAACGCCCGCGTCACCCGAACCCGACGGGTGCCCCCTTGGGCCAGCATGAGTGGCCCCTGGGGTCAGCGCTGGAGCACGACTCGAAGGTCGGCCGTGAGCTGCTGAAGCTCCGGGCATGCCGTGCTCAGGCCTCCCCAGCCGGATCCCAGGCTGTCCTTCATGAGGCGAGTGCGGCCGCCGTCGCTCGCCAGCCGGTCTTCCTTGCGCAGGAGTCCGTCGAAGAACTGCTCCTTCGGGTCTGGCTCCGCTCGTGCGTCGCTCCACGACACAGGGATCGCTGAACGTTGTCCCCAGATGGCGTAGATCTCGGCCTCCATGACGCAGCCCAGGAGCACGACGTTGACAGCGCCTGCATCACACTCGCGAAGCGCCCGACGAACCCGAGCCGCTTTGTCGGGCCGGCCTTCGAGACCGTCTTCGCCGTCAAGATCGAAGGCGACAACGACAAGGTCGACTGTCTTGTGATAGCGGGTGACCACCGCGCAGAGGTTGGTCAGTAGCGTCGAGAACCCCGACATGCGGGGGTTTGTGACGGACCAAACGCGAGGCCGAGGGACGCCGATTGCTCTCAGCGCTGCCGCGACGAGCGGCTCCAAAATGAATCGATCGTTTGTGTGGTCTTCGCACAGGACGGCAACCTTGGTGCTCACCGGTCGGCCGCCATCTGCACCCAACCCTCAGTGAGAAGGTCACCGAGTGACGACGTGCCTTCCGCCTCTTCGAGGCCGGGCAAGTCCTCGAGGCTTGTGACGACCGAAGTCTCGTTCTCTTCGTCCCATCCGAGAACTAGCGTGTACCTTCTCAGTGACTCCGATAGGGAATCTAGGAGCGCGGGCGCATGGGTGGTGGCGATCACCTGCTTGCCACCACCGGGGCGCGTGGCCGTCTCCACCAGGCGGAGGAGGAGTTGAACGCGTGCCGGATTAACGCCGTTCTCGATCTCTTCGATAACGAATGTCTCGCGCCGATTCTCACCAAGCAAAGCCACAGCGAGCGCCGCGAGACGGAGCGTGCCGTCCGACAGCACGCGCGCATTGAGCGGCCGGTCGTGCGGCGCCTCAAAGAGCGAGAAGATGACCTCGTTCGTCGGCGCCCACTCGACGGCGATTCCCTCGATTTGCCGAGGCGTCAGTTCGGCTAGCCAGGAGCAGATGGCGGCCAACCGCGCGCGGGCGTCGCTCGTCTCATCGTCGAGGGACTCATCGTTCAGATCGAGACCGTCGCGTCTCGCCGCCGTGATGATGTTCGGCCAGGCGCGTCCGGGCGACTCGGTGACCGTCTGGTCAATTTCTGCGCGAGCGAGAAGTGACCAAGTCACAGCCGCGAAGTTCTCGCCGTGCTCGCCGAGGGTGAAGCGACCGAGGGGCGAATACTGCCGAAGAACCTCGGGGTGCAACTCCAGCGGAGTCAACGCGGCTAGTTCCCGCCGCACCACGTCGGCCCAGCGTTCGTTCGCCACTGTCTCGGCCTTGCGACCCGTGAACTGATTGATGATGAACTCGTGTGATGAGAAGGAACGGCTTGGGTTCCGCCCGGGCGAACTCGTGTAGTAGCGCGCCGCGATGGCGGGCGAGTCTGGAGCTTGTTTGAGGGGCGCGACGTCCGGATGTGTGCTAAAGACGTAGGCGCCAGAATGGCGAGCCGCCTTGAGTTCTTCACGCACAATCTTGTACGCGGAGGTATCCACGGCGACTGTGTATGTGATCTTCCCGGCCTGCTCATTGTCAAGAGTTACTTCGAGCTCGAAGACGGACGTTTGGGCGGCGTATCGAGGGAGGTTCTGGGCGCCTCCTCTGATCCCCGTCATAACGGTGGCGGTCGGGCCCCCTGCGGCAGAAGCGTGACCTTCGATGGCGTCCCGCACGGATCGCCCCTGGCCGATAGCAAGGAGGAAGCGAAGTGCGTCGAGGAGGTTGCTCTTGCCGACGCCGTTGGACCCGTAGATGAGCGTGAAGGGCCCGAACGGCACGCTGACGTCGCCGAAGGACTTGAAGTTGCGTAGACAGAGCGTCGTGAGCACGACGCCAGTGTTCCACTTGCGAGGCGCCGAGGAGCTCACATATGGGCGGTACTCGCTTGCGGCAGGCCGTCGGGCCCGATGCCGTCGGCAGCTCACCTCGCGAGGCATGCGCTGCCACGGGTAGTCGTCGAGCCCGGGCGGGTCATGGCCCTCCTTGGGCCGCCCGCATCTCGCGGGCGACGGGTCCGGCGCCTCAAGGGATCTGTGACCGGGGCTGGCGTGATCGTGGCCAGCGTTGGGAGCGCGACGACGCTGCGGTACCCGCAGGGCGTCTGCGCTTGGTGTCCGCTGCAGCGTGGTCAGCGAGCCCGCCGGAACCGGGTACCTCCACGAACTACCCGCGTGTAGTTCCGCAGGTCAGCGCGCTATCCACCGTCCAAGATCGAACCCCAGAGCGGGTGTCGGGCAGTTCGAATCTGCCCAGGGCCACCTGCGAGCTAGAGGGCTCGCGCCGACAGGATCAACCGAGGAGCCGCAGGCCGCCGCGTTCGGGAACCCGTGTCGGTAGTTCGAGTTTGCCCAGGCGCGCGCGATGTTCATGCGGGTCGCGCGCGTCCCACGAAGTCGCCGGCGGTACAGCTAGTGACGGGAGATCTGCTGCGCGTACTGGTCGAGCACGTTCAGGATCCCTGAGTGCTGCCAGATGCGGTTGCGCTTCATGCCCGTGCGTTCGGTCAGGACCTCTGCGTCGGTGAGTTGGGTCAGCGCTCGCTGCGCGGCGACCTCGTTGGTGCCGAGGCGGTCGACCAGCAGCCGGGCGTTGAGCACCGGGTTCGAGATGAGCAGGGGAACGACCCGCCAGGCGGATGCCTGCGGCCGCAGTCGGCGAGCGGTCAGGGCCTCGCGGGCTGCGTCGACCTGAGCGGCCAGGTCGTCGACGAGTCTCTCGCCGGTGAAGGCTGCGTAGCGGCTCGCGCGGGTGAACTGCTCGACGATGGGCCGGGCGTCACCGCGGCGGTACGCGCCGAGCGCCGAGAAGTACGCCTCGGTGTCCGTCAGGAGCCCTGCCGACACGGGCGCCGTCGTGCGGACCATGACGCGCTTGGCGCGCAAGATCGCGTGGACCAGCGCCCGCCCGGTGCGGCCGTTGCCGTCGGCGAACGGGTGGATCGTCTCGAACTGCGCGTGTGCGATGGCGGCTTGGACGATGACGGGCACGTCGTCACGGGCCAGGTAGCGGACCAGGTCGGCCATCGCCGCGGGCACCTGCTCGGCCTGCGGTGCGACGTGCGACGCGCCGCGCGGGCTGATCCTGCTCCGGCCGACCCAGACCAGCTCGTCGCGGTATCTGCCGGCGCGGTCTTCCCAGCCTCGCTGTCCGCCCAGCAGCCGGGCGTGCATCGCGAGGACGGCGCTCTCGTCGAGGTGGTCGGCGAGGGCGAGCGCCGCCTCCATCGTGCGGACGTTGGCGACGACGGCCCTCGCGTTCTCGCTGCCGGCCTGGTCGATCTCGGCCAGGGCGAGCTGGGGGGCGCCCACGGTCAGGTTCTCGATCTGGGACGACGAGGCTGACTCGGTGCGCAGCAGGATCGACGACATCGGGCCGAGCGTCGGGCTCTCGGCGCCGAGCTTCGCGCTCGCGTACAGGTCGAACCGCGCGAGTGCGGCGGTCGCCTCGTCGACGTCCGCCCCGAGGTCGGAGGGGATGGTCATGGAGTGGTCGGCGATGCGCGCGGGCACGCTGGACTCGTACGGGCCCGAGGCGCTCGAGAGCTGCGCGCGCGAGCTCATCCCGTCGGTCTGCGCGAGCCAGTGGTGCGACTCGTACGTCGTCGCCGGCACCGCGAGGGCCGTGACTTCCGTTGCCATGCCTCAACAGTACTAACGTTTTCTACGAAAGTGTTAGCATGAACCCTGCACTTGGGCGGATCTGCCCGCCGCCCGAGCCGCCCTCGTGCCGGACTCGATCCATCTCGGGTGCATCGGACCCAGCCTTCAACGTTGGTGAGACTTCAGCCGTCGGCGATGGCGCGCAGGATGTCTGCGCCGGACGCGACCACCACTGCTCCGTCGGCCAGCTCGGCTGGCAGGTGCGCTCGCGCCGCCTCACTGAAGATCAGCGTCGGCACGCCAGGGGCGAAGAGCGCCATCTCGCCTGCTGCGGCCACGCGTGCGATGAGGTCCCAGGCGCGGCGTCCGCTGACGTGGTTGACCATGAACCCGGTGCCGGGCTCGTCGTCGCTGTAGAGGTCCGCTGTCCCGTCCTCGAAGATCAGCTCAGCGAAGCGGGTCTCGGGCTCGACTCTGCCCAGGTGGGGGGCGATGAGCGCTCGGAGCACCTGGCCGTCCGCGTCAGCAGGTTTCCCGCCGACGAAGCGCTGTGCGAACACGTCGAAGCTCACGGAGCGGAGGGTCCCATCCGGTGACAGCCTTCAACAACACTCCGGCTTACTGAAGGATGCGGAACAGCGCGACGTCGCGCCGGAACCCGTCGGAGCGACGGTCACCGCGTCGAGTAGGACTCGCGGACGTGCATGCCGATGTGCTCCGGCTGCGGCGCACCCGCGCGGTAGGCTGCCGGTGGTTCGGTGATCGAGCCGGGCGGCGGGGCCGCTCGGTGGTGATCCAGCGAGGCGCGTTCGGTTGCGTGTCTCTCTCGGCGTGAGCGCGGTCCTCGGGATCGCGCGGTCTGGCTGCCGCGCTGTGACCCGGCGCCCGTTTCTGGGGCGCCCCGGCACGGGCGGCCCACGTCAGGGCGCTGGCTTGGCGTCGTCCGGGTGACGGGCGACTGCGGCACGGCGTGCCGCACCGCGGGTGCGGTGCGCCGCATGAAGGAGGAGAAGTGGCACGACCCAGCGGTCAGCGCGGGTCAGGTCGCGCGCGCCAGGATGCTGGCGGGCAGCGTCGTCGTGCGTCGCGGCCCGACGAGGAGGGGATCATCCCCGTTCTCGCCGGGGTGGCGCGGGACGTGGACAACGCGGTCCGGCGCCCGCCGACGCGCCCCGCGGTGCGCACGCAGTTCCAGGTGACGGCGCTGCTGGTGCGTGAGGAGCGCGCGAAGGTCATGGCGGACACGGAGCTGTCGTCGGCCAGGCGGACCGAGCAGCTCAAGCGGCTCGACGGGGTCGCGACGCTGCTGGCGAAGATCGCCGCGCGGGACACGTCCCTGCTCGCGCTGCTCGCGGAGGACGCCAAGGTGTCCGACGCGGCGCGGGCCTACAAGGCCACGGTCATGCGTGCGGGTGGGCTGGAGCCGCCCGAGGAGCCCGAGCCGGAGCCGGCGCCCGTCGTCGCGCAGGCCACGACGAACCGCGTGGTGCCGCGGTCGGTGATCTCCCGCAAGCTCGCGAACCCGTTCCTCGCGCCCGACTTCGAGGCGGCCGCCGCTCGCAGCGCCGCGCGGCCTCGTCGGCTGGCGGGGTGGGAGCTGCTGGAGCCGCTGTTCCGGTCGTTCGAGTACGCCGCGACCGGGCAGCCGGCGTGCATGGACCTGCCCGAACCGCGGCCGGTGCCCACGCCGCTCGGGCGTGAGCTCATGCACCACCAGGCGCAGCTCGTCACCGCCACGGCGCGCGGGCACCGCACGTTCCTCCTGGCCGACGAGCCGGGCCTCGGCAAGACCGCGCAGGCGCTGCTCGCGGCGCAGGCCGCGGACGCCTACCCGCTGCTCGTCGTCGTCCCGAACGTGGTGAAGACCAACTGGGCGCACGAGGTCGGGCTGTGGACGCCGCATCGTCGGGCGACCGTGGTGCACGGCGACGGCGAGGACGTCGACGCGTTCGCGGACGTGTTCATCGTCAACTACGAGATCCTCGACCGGCACGTCGGCTGGCTCGGGGACTTCGGGTTCGGCGGGATGGTCGTCGACGAGGCCCACTTCATCAAGAACAAGTCGTCGCAGCGCTCGCAGCACGTGCTGGCGATCTCCGAGAAGATCCGTGAGCGCACCGCGCGGCCGCTGCTCATGGCGCTCACCGGGACGCCGCTCATCAACGACATCGAGGACTTCCGGGCGATCTGGCAGTTCCTCGGGTGGATCGACGACAAGGTCCCGCTCGGCGACCTCATGTCGAGCCTCGAGGAGACCGGCCTGACGCCCGCCGACCCCGGCTTCTACGCCGCGGCGCGCGCGAGCGTGATCGACATGGGCATCGTGCGACGCCGCAAGGTCGACGTGGTCGCGGACATCCCCGCGCGGCGGGTCGCGGACCTGCCCGTCGAGCTCGACGGTGCGGTGGGGCGGTCCATCCGCGCGGCGGAGGAGGCGCTCGCTCGTCGGCTCGTCAAGCGGTACCAGTCCGCGCTGGAGGCGCGTCCGGTCGACGAGGTGCGCGAGGGCATCGACCTGGAGCTCGCGCGTCGCGTCGCCGCCGGCGAGCTCAAGGACTCGAACTCGAAGGCGTCGGGCGAGAACGTGTTCACGATGGTCCGCCGGATCGGCCAGGCCAAGGCTGGGCTCGCGGCGGACTACGCGGCGCAGCTCGCGCGCAACGTCGGCAAGGTCGTGTTCTTCGCCAAGCACGTGGACGTCATGGACCAGGCCGAGCAGACGTTCGTCGACCGGGGCATCCCGTTCGCGTCGATCCGCGGCGAGCAGACGCCGCGGGCGCGCGACAAGGCGATCAAGGCGTTCACCACCGACCCGGACGTGCAGATCGCGGTCTGCTCGCTCCTGGCCGCTGGCGTGGGGCTGAACCTGCAGGTCGCGTCCAACCTGGTGCTCGCCGAGCTGTCCTGGACCGACGCCGAGCAGACCCAGGCGATCGACCGCGTGCACCGGATCGGGCAGTCCGAGCCGGTCACCGCGTGGCGCGTGATCGCGGCGCAGACCATCGACGCCAAGATCGCCGAGCTCATCGACAGCAAGTCGGGCCTCGCGGCGCGCGCGCTGGACGGCGCGGACATCGACGAGGACGCGTCGTCGACCGACGTGCAGCTCGACACCCTCGTCGCCCTGCTCACCGAGGCGCTGGAGGCGCAGGCCGCCGCCTGATCACGACGAGCGCGCGGCCAGGTTCTGCAGGAGGAGGGCCTGGGCGACGACGAGGTGCTCGATCTCGGACGGGTCGACGCTCTCGTCGCTCGCGTGGATGCGGGACCTGGCGACGTCCTCCGGCCCCCACAGGATGAACTCGGCGCCCGGCGACGCGGTCTGCAGCGTGCGCAGCAGCGGGATGGACGCGCCGGACCCGGCCTCGCCGACGGGCCTGCCGTACGCCTGCTCGAGCGCGTCGCGCGCCGCGGCGTAGGCGGGGCCGTCCGTCGGGCACGTGAACGGGGGAGCGGCCTTGGTGCGGCGGACCTCGACCTGCGCGCCCCACGGTGCGTGCGTCTCGAGGTGCGCGACGAGCGCGTCGAGCTCGGCCGTCGGGTCCGAGCCGGGGACGATCCGCATGGACAGCTTCGCGCGGGCCTCCGGCAGGAGCACGTTCGACGAGCCCGCGATGCTCGTCGTGTCGACACCGATCGCCGAGACCGACGGGTTGCCGTACAGGCGCTGCCCGATGGTGCCGGTGCCGATGAGCGAGACGCCGTCGACCAGGTCGGCACCCGCGCGGAACTGGTCCTCGGTGAGGTCCTCGCCGGTCCACGGCGTGCGGGAGACGCCCTCGACGGCCACGTCGCCGGCCTCGTCGTGCAGGGTCGCCAGCAGGCGCGCCAGCGCGATCATCGCGTCGGGTGTGGGACCGCCGTAGACGCCCGAGTGCAGCGGGTGCTGCAACGTGCGGACGGTGACCTCGCAGGCCACGTCGCCGCGCAGCGCGGTGCTGAGCGCGGGCTGGCCGACCTCGAGGTTGCCCATGTCGCACACGACGAACGCGTCGCACACGAACAGCTCGGGGTGCGCCTCGACGAACGCCTCGAGGTTGCTCTCGGTCTCCTCCATGCCCTCGAGCACGAGCTTGACCGTGCACGGCGGGCGGCCCTCGAACACCTGGAGCGTGCCGAGGTGCGCGACCAGCCCCGCCTTGTCGTCGGCGGCACCCCGGCCGTAGATGCGGCCGTCGGCCTTGCGCGTCGCGGTCCACGGGTCGCTCGTCCACCCCTGCTCGGGCGGTGCGGGCTGCACGTCGTAGTGCGCGTACAGCAGCACCACGGGTGAGCCCTCCGGACCGGGGAGCTCGGCGTAGATCGGCGGGTAGCCTGCGGGGACGTCCATGAAGCGCGCGTCGGTGAAGCCGACCTCGCGGAACAGCTCGAGCGTGCGCTCCGCCATCCGGTGCACGGGCTCGGCCGGGTAGCCGGGGAACGCGACGGACGGGATGGCGACGAGCTCGGCGAGCCGGTCGAGCAGCGACGGCATGAGCGCCGCCGCGCGGCTGGCGATCTCCTCGGTCTGCATGGCTCCTCCTGACGGTCGGGCTAGTAGAAGATCGCGCCGATCGCAGCGCCGACGAGCACGCTGGTCACGGTCATGATGACCATCGGCAGGAAGAAGCTGTGGTCCAGCAGCTTGGTGCCGAGCCGGGTGGTCCCGGTGAGGTCGAAGTTCGCGGCGGCGATCTGCGTGCCGTTGGCCGGCAGCGTGTAGACGCCGTTGAGCGCACCCGCCCACATGCCCGTGACGAGCCCGGGGGACAGCCCCGCGGCGAGCCCGATCGGCACGATCGTCCGCGTCGCCGTCGACTGGCTCGTCGTGAGCGCGGCGACGAGGAACACGGCCAGCGCGAAGATCACCACGTAGTCGTTCACCCAGCCGCCGATCGTCCCGACGATCACGTCCTCGTGCGCGGCGATGAACGTGGCCGTCAGCCACGCGATGCCGAACAGCGCGATCGCCGCGACCATCCCCGCCTTGAACACCGACATCTCGGGGACGTCGGCGACCTTCGGCCGGCCGAGGAACAGGATCGCGACCCCGACCGCGAACATCACGATGATGATCGTCGTCGTCATGTCGATCGGGACGGACTCGCCCTCGACCTCGAACGCGGGCCGCAGGTCCGGGAACAGACCCAGCAGCACGATCACGACGACGCCGACGAGGAACGCCAGCGCGGAGTTGCGGCCCCGGGTGGTGGCCTGCGGGACGACCGGTGCGGTGGCCACCGGGGCGGTCCCGCTCGTCGTCGTCCCCGCGGTGCCGCCGTCCGGTGCGACGACCGGGCCAGTCGCGTCGCTCGTCGTCGGCCCCGTGGCGCTGGAGGCGAGCAGCTCGGCACGTGACGGCAGCAGCCCGGCCGCGATGCGCGCCTGCACCTCGGGGTCGTCGTCCAGCTCCGTGCCGACCCGGTTCATGACGAGCGCCGTCACGACGATCCCTGCGATGCACGCCGGGAAGGTCACCGACAGGATCTGCGGCAGGCTGAACCCGAACGGCTCGACGTCCGTGAGCGTGAGCATCGCGGCCATCGCCGCGGACACCGGCGAGGCCGCCAGCGCCATCCCGGACTGCACGACCGTCACCGTCAACGGCCGCGACGGACGGATGCCGTTGCGGTACGACACGTCGTAGATCACCGGCAGCAGCGGGTACAGGATGTTGCCCGTCCCGGACCCGACCGCGAACAGGAACGCCGTGAGCGGCGCGATGAGCGTGATCTGCTTCGGGTGGTTCTCGATCACGCGCGCCGCGACGCCGACCATCCAGTCGATGCCCCCGGCCGCCTGCATCATCGAGGCCGCCGTCACCACCGCCAGGATGATGAGCATCGCCGAGCCGGGCGGCTCACCGGGCGCCTCCTGGAAGACGAACACCAGGATCCCGACGCCGACGCCGCCCCACAGGCCGACCCCGACGCCCCCGGCGCGCGTGCCCATCACGATGCACGCGAGCACCACCAGCGCCTCGAGAACGAAGACCACGTCCACGCCGCTCCTCCTTCGCCCCTTGCCGGCCCTACCGCGTCCCGCATGTCGCGGCCACGTCCCGTTGCAGCGCCTGCGCCGCGTCCCGCACAGCGTCGAGCTGCTGGGCGACGAGCGGGCGGGCGGTGGTCAGCGCGTCTGGCCCGGCGGCGACGACCGTCGCGCGCAGGTCCGCGATCGCCTCACGCAGCGCCGCGGCGTCGGTCCGCGCGGTCCCGTCGGCCGCGGCCATGACCTGGTCGAGCTCCGTGCGCAGCCGGCCGAGCGCGTCCTTCACCTGGTCGGCCGTGAGCGTCGCGGCGTCGAGGTCGCGCACGTCATGCACGGCGTCGCGCAGGTCGTCGACCTGCGCGCACACGTCGGTCGCCTTCGCGTCCTGGGCCTGCGCCGCGCACCCGGAGACGACGAGCGCGACGCCGACGAGCCCGCCGACCAGACGCCCCATGAGCGCTCCGTTCCTCGCACCCGCGGCTGCAGGTCCGTCGCCATTGTCCGGACGGCGACGAACCCGCGACCTCACCCGCGCAGGGTGAACGCGCGGGTCAGCGCGGCCGCCCGACGGTTCTTCCAGTGCCCGTCGGGCGCGGTTGCCTGCCAGAGTGAGGCATGGCGCACGATCAGGACGCAGTCGTGGGGTTCCGGATCTGGCCGCCCGTGGCGATCGGCACACCGCTCGTCGTCGGCTGGCTCGCGACCGTCATCGGGGGCGACCCGGTGACGCTCGGACCGTGGCGCGTGCCGGCCGGGTGGGCGCTGCTCGTCGTCTTCGGGGTGTGGAACGGCTGGGCGCTGTGGCTGTTCCGCCGCCATCGCACCGGCCTGCTGCCGGGACAGGCGACGCTCTCGCTCATCGAGGAGGGGCCGTTCCGGCTCTCGCGCAACCCGCTGTACGTCGGGATGCTCGGCCTGTACCTGGCGCTCGCGCTCCTGGCGCCGACGTTCTGGGGGCTCCTGCTGTTCCCGCTGGCCGTCGGCCTGGTGCTGTGGGGCGCGATCCTGCCCGAGGAATGCTTCCTGCACGGCCTGTTCGGCGAGCCCTACGACGCCTACCGCCGCCGCGTCCCCCGCTGGCTCGGCCTGCACCGGCGGTGACCCGGGGCCGACGACGAGCGCGTCGCCGGCCTCGCGCCGAGGCGGCACCGGGGCGACGACGACCGTCGGGCTGCGCGGCGCATCGGGGGCGTCCGACCGTGGTCGGACACGACGCGTGTGGAGTCGATGCCCTGGGACGACGATCGGGCGCGGGCTCGTGGCCGATCGTTGGGTGCATGCCGTTCACGCTGTCGCACGCCGCTGCCGTCGTCCCGCTCGCGCGCGGACCGCTGGTCCCCGCCGCGCTCGTCGTCGGGGCGATGGCGCCCGACGTGCCGTACTTCGTGACGGTGCCGCGGTACGCGGGCGCCTGGTACGAGCCGTTCGTCAACGCGACGACGACGCACCACTGGCCCGGCGCCCTCACGGTCGCGGTGCCCACCGCCGCCGCTCTCCTCGCGGCGTGGTGGGTGGTCAAGGCACCGCTCGCCGCGCTCGTGACGAGGCACCGCGTGGGCCTGCCGAGCGATCGGTCCGACGAGCGAGGTGGCCGGGTCGAGCGGGCGGGGTGGGTCGTCGTCTCGCTCGTGCTGGGGGTCGCGACGCACGTGCTGTGGGACTCGTTCACGCACGGCGACGGGTTCCTGGTCGAGCGGGTCGACGCGCTGCGGGAGCCCGCGTTCGCGGGGATGGACGTCGCGCGCGTCCTGCAGCACGTGAGCACGGTCGTCGGGCTCGTGGTGCTCGCGGTGTGGGCGGCGCGCGCGGGCGCGCGGTGGCGACAGCGCGGCGGCCGGGTCGAGGTGTCGCGCGCGGGTGTCGTCGTCCTGGCGGGGGTCGCGGTGCTCGGGCTGGCCGCGGCCGCGTTCGCGGTCGCGCGGGACGTCGCACAGGGCGAGTCGGTCGAGGCGACGCTCGTCGGGCTCGTCACGGCGTCCGGTGCGGCCGTCGCCGCGTCGCTGGTGCTGTACGCGGTGGCGCGTCGGCTGGCCGACGGTCTGCAGGCGCGCTCAGCTCGGCGCGTCGAGGTCTGAGGCGCGGGGCGGCCCCGAGCGTCAGCCCAGGGGCGCACGGTGTGACAGCACCGGGCGACGGTGCGCGGCTGACCTGCGACGATGGCCCTGCAGAACGGCCCGGAACTCGGATGTAGCATCCGGGGCCGTAGCATCACGCCTGCTCCGCCGCGTGCGAGAACGCGCGTGGTGAGGGCGACGGCGACGATGCAGACGGACGGAGGCGTGGTGCCCAAGAGCGTGGGTTCGCGGACCGGTGACGCGGTGCGTCCGGTCGGCGTCCGGGACGTCGCCGCCCGAGCTGGGGTCTCGCTGGGCACGGTGTCGAACGTCCTGAACAACCCCGACCGGGTCGGGGCCGCGACGCGTGAGCGTGTCGAGTCGGCCATGCGGGCGCTGGGGTTCGTGCCGTCGCGCGCCGCGGGTCAGCTGCGCAGCCGGCGCTCGGAGCTGATCGGCCTCGTCGTGCCGGACGTGGGCAACCCGTTCTGGGCGTCGGTGCTGCGCGGGGTCGAGACGGTGACCGACGAGGCGGGGCTGACGATGGTCGTCGGCTCGACGCACCAGGACCCGGAGCGGCAGGAGCACCTGCTGCGCGTGCTGAAGAGCCAGGGCGTCGACGGGCTCGTGATCGCGCCGATCGTGGACCGGGCGTCCGACTGGGCGCCGTTCGGGGACCGGCGGTTCGGCGTGGTGACGCTCGAGCGGCAGGGCGCGGGCTCGACGGGCGCGTGGGTGAGCCTCGACAACGTCGAGGGTGCGCGCCTGGCGATGGCGCACCTGCTGGAGCAGGGGCACCGCCGGATCGCGCTCGTGAACGGGCCGTCGTCGGTCTCGTGGTGCGCGGAGCGGCGGGCCGGCGTGGTGCTCGCGCTCGCGGAGCGCGGGCTCGCGGAGCAGGACGTGGTCGTGGACGTCGAGGTGTGCGACCTGACGGTCGACGAGGGCGCGGAGGCGGTCGCGCCCCTGCTCGACGCGCGTGAGGTGACGGCCGTGATGTGCGTCAACGACATGCTCGCGCTCGGGGCGCTGCTCGCGATGCAGCAGCGGGGTCTGCGGGTGCCGCACGACGTCGCGCTGATCGGGTACGACGACGCGGACTTCGCGCCCGCGCTGAACCCGCCGCTGTCCACCGTGCGGCAGCCGGCGTTCGAGATGGGTGTCGCTGCGGCGCGCCTCCTGCTCCGCTCGGGTGAACGCGAGCCGGGTGAGCACGTGGAGTTCGAGCCGCTGCTCGTGGTGCGGGACTCGACCGCGGCCTCCGCGAGCCTCTGACCTGCGCAGACGCAGGGCACCCGGCATCGTGACGTAATGTGTCAGTGACTGACACTCAACTGTGACCTTGTCCGCTTGACACTCACGGACTTCGGGATGCACTCTTGAACCGGTTCAGAAATGAACCGGTTCAAGCCGTTGCGTCGCGCCTCGACCGGGCGACGCTCGATCCAATGGAGGATCCGTGACCAGGACGTCCGTGACCCGTCGCGAGTACGACGAGTGGCTCAACGAGGCGGCCAGCCTGGCGCAGGCCCTGCGCTACCCGCTCACCCCCGAGATGGTGAACGACAGCGCAGGCATCGTCTTCGGTGACGACCAGTACGACGCCTTCGAGAACGGCCTGTGGTCCCGCGAGCCGTACGAGGCGATGGTGATCTTCGAGTCGCTCAACGAGCCCGCCGTGGACGGCCTGCCGGCCGCCGGCGCCGCGCACGCCGAGTACTCGGGACTGTGCGACAAGCTGATGATCGTCCACCCCGGCAAGTTCTGCCCGCCGCACTTCCACCAGCGCAAGACCGAGAGCTACGAGGTCGTGCTGGGGGAGATGGAGGTCTTCTACTCGCCCGAGCCCGTGCGTGTCGGCGACGAGGACGTGCTCGCGTTCCACCCGATGCCAGCCGGTGAGGCCTGGCCCGAGGGTGTGGCGCTGCCCGCCGGACGCGAGGACTCCTACGCCCAGCTCACCAGCTACGTGCGCCTGCGCGCCGGCGACCCGAAGTTCGTCATGCACCGCAAGCACCTGCACGCGTTCCGCTGCCCCGCCGACGCGACGACGCCGCTCGTCGTGCGCGAGGTCTCGACCTACAGCCACGAGCCCACCGAGCACGCGCACGACAAGGCCGTGCCGCTGCCCTCGTGGGCCGGGCTGCACGACAACGCGTTCGTCGCCGAGGCCGCCAACACCGGCCGGCTCGCGACCGCGATCGTCTGACGGCGCCCGCGCCGCACCGACCAGGCGCGCTCCGGCACCCCGGACCGCCACGCACGACCGGTTCGCCTCCCGGACCGGACCAGCACCACCCGCACAGCACCGCAGCACCACGACCACGTCAAAGGAGACATCCCGTGCGTACCCTCACCCGGGTCATCGGCCTCAGCGCCGCTGCCGCCCTGCTGCTGTCCGCCTGCGCCAGCGGCGCCGACGAGACCACCGACGCCGCGACCGGCTCCACGGACACGGGCGCCGAGGTCCAGTTCGAGGCCAAGGACCCGCTGAAGATCGGCTACTCGGTCTACGACCTGCAGAACCCGTACTGGCAGTCGTACTCGGCGGGCGTCAAGGCCGGCGCCGAGGCCGCGGGCATCGAGGCCATCGTCGTCGACCAGAAGTCGGACCAGAACGCGCAGGTCTCCGGCAGCCTCGACCTGATCAACCAGGGCATCTCCGGCCTCATCGTGACGCCGGTCCAGCCCTCGGCGCTGCCGTCGACGATCGACGCGGCGCACGCCGCCAAGATCCCGGTCGTCATCGCCGACATCGGCACCGCCGGCGACTACGACGGCTACATCCTGTCGAACAACTACAACGGCGGTGAGCTCGCCGCCCAGCACGTGATCGCCGAGCTCGGCGACAAGCCCGGACCGCACAAGGTCGGCGTCATCGAGCTGCACGCGGGCTCGGTCGTCGGTGAGGAGCGCGTCGCCGGGTTCGTCGACACGATCAAGGCGAACGACGCGTTCGAGATCGTCTCGTCGCTCGACGGGAACGACACGGTCGACGGTGGCTTCGCCGCCGCGCAGGACATGCTCTCGGCCAACCCCGACCTCGCGGTCATCTACGCCGCGAACGACGACTCCGCGATCGGCGCCCAGCGCGCCATGGAGACGGCGGGCAAGTCGGTCGCCGACGGCTTCTTCCTGATCGGCTTCGACGGCTCCGACGGCGCGCAGGACCTCATCGAGCAGGGCCTCATGAGCGCCACCGTCGCGCAGGACCCGTTCGGCCAGGGCAAGCGGGCCGTCGAGACCGTGCTCGCGCTGCTCGACGGCGAGGACCCGGGCTACGACGACGCCGCGGCCAAGACCGTCTTCTTCCCGGTCGAGCTCGTGACCGGCGAGAACCTGGCGGACTTCCAGGCCGCCCGCGCCTCGCAGAAGTGATCCCCCGGTGAGGGCGGGGCCGCCGCGCCCCGCCCTCACCCGTCCCCACGTGAGGAGGTACGTCGATGCCCGCACTGCTGCAGGTCGTGGACGTGGTCCAGGAGTACCCCGGGGTCCGCGCGCTCAAGGGGGTCTCGCTGGAGCTGGCCCCCGGTCAGGTGCTCGGCCTCGTCGGTGAGAACGGCGCGGGCAAGAGCACGCTGATCCGTGTGCTCGGCGGCATCGAGCAGCCCGTGAGCGGGTCCGTCCTGGTGGGCGGCACCGAGCGCACGTTCCGGAGCTCGGCCGAGTCGCAGGCCGCGGGCATCAGCGTCGTGAGCCAGGAGTTCCGGCTCGTGCCGCAGCTCTCGGTCGCCGACAACGTGTTCCTCGGCCACGAGCTGACCGGCGCCGGTGTGGTCGACCGCGGGCGCACGCGCCGCCGGACGGCCGAGCTGCTCGACCAGCTCGGCCTCGACCTCGACCCCGACCGTCCCGTCTCGTCGCTCACCGTGGGCGACCGGCAGATGGTCGAGATCGCCCGCGCGCTGTCGCGCGAGTTCGACGTCCTCATCATGGACGAGCCGACCGCCGCGCTGAACGGCGCCGAGACGCTGCGGCTGCACGAGATCGTGCGGCGCATCGCGGCGCAGGGCAAGGCGGTCGTCTACGTCTCGCACCACCTCGACGAGATCTTCGACATCTGCGGTGACGTCGCCGTCCTGCGCGACGGGGCGCTCGTCGCGCACGCACCCACCGCGGAGCTCGACGAGGCACGCCTCGTCGAGCACATGCTGGGACGCAAGCCGCAGACCTTCGAGCGCGCCGGGTCGACGTCCGACGAGGGTGCCGCTCGCCTCGAGGTCGTCGGCCTGCGGGTGCCCGGCGTCGCCGAGCCGTTCGACCTCACGGTCCGCGGCGGCGAGATCGTCGGCCTGGCCGGCCTCGTCGGCTCGGGTCGCACCGAGCTCACGCGCGCGCTGTTCGGGGACCTGACCTCGGCCGGTGAGATCCGGGTGGACGGCAAGCCCGTGCGCCTGACGAACCCGCGCGAGGCGGTCCGCTCCGGCGTCTTCATGCTCAGCGAGGACCGCAAGGGCGAGGGCATCCTGCCGCACCTCGACGTCACCGAGAACGCGATGGTCTCGCGCGACCGCTCGTCGCTGCCGCTGCTGCGCCGCCTCTTCCCGGTCCCGGCCGACGAGTCCGCCCAGTTCTCCCGGCTCCGCGCCGACATGCGCATCCGCGTGCCGCACGGCCGACAGCTCATCGGGAACCTCTCGGGCGGCAACCAGCAGAAGGTGCTGCTCGGCCGGGCGCTGCTGTCCGGCTGCGCGGTGCTCCTGCTCAACGAACCGACCCGAGGCGTCGACGTCGGCGCCAAGGTCGACATCTACCAGCTCATCAAGCAGCTCGCGGACGCGGGCGTGGCCGTGGTCGTGTCCAGCTCGGACGCGCCCGAGCTCGCCGCGATCGCCGACCGGTGCGCCGTGTACTTCGCGGGCCGTCGCGTCGCCGAGCTGCACGGCCGCGACGTGACCGAGGACAACATCGTCGGCGCGTCCGTCGGACAGACCGCGCAGGAGGCGACCCATGTCTGACACGACCCTCGCCGCGACGTCGACGGCGGACCTCGTCGCCGACGAGCGCGCGCGCTCCGCCGAGCTGGCCCGCCGGGCCGACTCGCGCCGCAACCTGCTGCAGAACGCGGGCGTCATGGTCCCGTTCGTCCTGGTGCTCGTCGCCGGGATCGCGGCCGTCCCGAACTTCGCGTCGGGCTCCAACGTCACCAACATGCTCGTCAACGCGGCGATCCTCGCGATCGTCGGCTACGGCATGACGCTCGTCATCGCGGTCCGCGGCATCGACCTGTCGGTCGGCTCCGCGCAGGCCCTCGCGGCGTGCATCGCGGCCTCGGTCGTGAACTCCGCGGGCCCGCTGGTCGGCGCGGTCGTCGGCATCGGCGTGGGCGCCGGGCTCGGCCTGCTCAACGGCGTGATCGCCACCCGGCTGCGGGTGCCCGGCTTCATCGCGACGCTGTCGACGATGAGCGTGTTCCGCGGGTTCGTCCTGCTGTTCACGGGCGGTGCGCCGATCATGATCGCGTCGGGCGGGTTCAAGTCCGTCGCCACCGCGTCCGTGCTCGGCATCCCGCTGCCGTTCGTCATCGCGGTCGTCATCGGCGTGGGCGCCTGGTTCGCGCTCGACCGCATGCGGTTCGGCAAGCACGTCGTCGCCGTCGGCGGCAGCCCCGAGGCTGCGGTCGACACCGGCATCAGCGTCTCGCGCGTGATCCTGCTGTCCTACCTCGCGTCCGGGGCCGCGGCCGGTGTCGGCGGCGTGCTCCTGGCGAGCCAGCTCGGCGTCGTCAACGGTTCGGTGGCGTCGGGCCTCGAGCTGCAGGCCATCGCGATCGTCGTCCTCGGCGGCACGAGCATGGCCGGTGGCCGGCCGCGGATCGTCGGCACGTTCGTCGCAGCCCTGCTGCTGTCGATGATCAACTCCGGCCTCAACCTGCTCAACGTCCCGTCGTTCTACCAGTACGTCGCGCTCGGAGCCCTGCTGGTCTTCGCCCTGAGCATCGACGGTGCGCAGCGAGCGGCGGTCCGCCGCATGCTCGAAGGGAGGCTCTCGTGACCACCACCGTGACGACCCCCGCGGCGGGCGTCCCGTCCGCCGAGCAGGAGGCCCGACCGGGCATCGGGCAGGTCCTGCGGCAGTTCGCCGGGCGGCAGTACCTCCTGGGCGTGCTGGTCGTGGCCTGCGTGGCCGTCGGCTTCGCCCGGCCGTCGTTCTGGGGCTCGGGCAACCTGTCGAACGTGCTCTTCCAGGCCTCGTTCGTCGGCCTGGCGGCCTGCGGCATGACCCTGCTGATCGCCGCGGGCCTGCTCGACCTGTCGGTCGGCGGCGTGATCGCGGTCGCGTCGATCGCCGTGGCGACCGTGCTGCCGCACACGACGATCGGGACGGCGCTGCTCCTGGCGCTCGCGATCGGCGCGGTGCTCGGCCTGGTCAACGGGCTGCTCGTGACGTACGTCAAGATCGCCCCGTTCATCGCGACGCTCGGCACGCTCTACCTGTTCCTGGGCGCGGCGTTCATCTGGACCTCGGGCAAGGTCGTGCCGATCACGTCGAGCAAGTACCGCTCGTTCACCACCGGCACGGTCGGGCTGCTGCCCGTGCCGTTCCTCGTGTTCGTCGTGCTGGCCGTCGGCACGTACTTCGTGTTGCAGCGCACCTACTTCGGACGGACGCTGCGCGCCTTCGGGTCGAACGAGCGTGCCGCCGTGCTCGCGGGTCTGCCCGTGAACCGGGCCAAGGTGCTCGTGTTCGTCGTCGCCGGGGTGTGCTTCGCGCTCGCCGGGGTCTTCATGGCGGGCCGCCTGTCGTCGGCCGAGGGCAACATGGCCACCGGTTTCGAGATGGACGTCATCGCGGCCGTCGTCGTCGGTGGCACCGCGCTGCGCGGCGGCCGGGGGACGGCGTTCGGCACGGTCGTCGGTGCGCTGCTGTTCGCCGTCCTGAACAACGCGCTCAACCTGCTGGGCGTCGCGTCCTACTGGCAGTACGTGCTCACGGGCGCGGTGCTCGTCGCCGCGATCGCGCTCGGCGCGCGGCGCTCGTCCGCGGCCGAGGTCCGAGGGGCCGGCTGATGGGCTTCGGCGCCGACTCGGTGCTCACCGACGAGCCGGTGCGCCGGCTCGTCGGGGCACCGGACCAGCTCGTGTCGGTCGACCGCCTGGTGCGCGACGAGGGACCCGGGCGCGGCGCACCCGTTCTGGTGGTGCGCAACCCCGGCGGGATCTCGTTCGAGGTGCTGCTGGACCGTGCGCTCGACCTCGGCTGGGCCGACGCCGCCGGGCTGCCGCTCGCGTGGCGCTCGGCGCGCGGACCCGTGGCCTCGTCGCGGTACGAGCCGCACGGCTCGGGCTGGACGCGCACGTTCGGCGGCGGGCTGCTGTCCACGTGCGGGCTCGCCTCGACGGGTGCCGCCTCGACCGTCGACGGCACGCACCACGGGCTGCACGGGCGCGTCGGGCACATCCCGGCCGAGAACGTGCGCTGGGGCCTGACCGACGACGAGGGCGTGCCCGC
This sequence comes from Cellulomonas persica, assembly GCF_007989825.1. Classification (GTDB taxonomy): domain Bacteria; phylum Actinomycetota; class Actinomycetes; order Actinomycetales; family Cellulomonadaceae; genus Cellulomonas; species Cellulomonas persica. Next base: position 40,237 of record NZ_BJUA01000017.1, read on the forward strand.
GGTCGAGATCACGGGTGACGTGCTGGAGGCCTCCCTCGGCGGTCCGTCGCTGCGGCTGCGGCGACGCATCGTCGCCAGCACCGCACGGCCCGAGCTGCGGGTGGAGGACGTGGTCACCAACGACGGGTTCACGCCCGCGGGCCACATGTTCCGGCACCACCTGAACGTCGGCTACCCGCTCGTCGCCCCGGGGACCGTCGTGACCGCCACCGCCGACCCGTACGCCGAGCGCGACCGGCCCGACGCGGCGCCCCGGGCGTTGCCGTGGACGCTCGACCTCGCCGACGGGCCCGCACCCGAGACCGTCCTGTACTGCCGGCCCCACGAGGGCCCGACGGCGTACGTCTGCGTGACCTCGCCCGACGGTCACGTCCTCGAGGTCGAGCAGGACACCGACGGCTGGCCGCTGCTCGTGCTCTGGCGCGACCCGACGCCGGGCGTCAACGTGCTCGGCGTCGAGCCGTCCACGTCACGCGACGGCGGCCGCGCACAGGCGGAGCGGGACGGCGAGGTCGTCGTCCTCGCGCCCGGCCAGAGCAGGACCTACCGCACGGCCGTGCGCCTCGTCGACTGACGGGCCGGCCCGGTCCGGCCCCGCACCCTCCAGCACCGCCGCAGCACCCTGCACGCACGCCCCCGCCACCCTGATCCGAGAGGACCGTCCGTGACCCAGCTCGTCGTCCCCGGCCTGCCCGACCCGCTCGACGCGTCTCCCGGGTCCACGTGGCAGGTCGACCCCGCCGACGGCCGCCTGCGCGTGACTGCCGCGCCGCTCAGCGACATCTTCGTCGACCCCGGTGCAGGCGACGGCCAGGTCAACTCCACGACGCTGCTCAACGCCGCGACGCTCCTGACCGACGCGCCCGAGGGCGACTTCCAGCTCAGTGCGCACGTCGAGGTGGAGTTCGCCGCGACGTTCGACGCGGGCGTGCTGCTGCTGTGGCTCGACGAGAGGTACTGGGCCAAGCTCTGCTTCGAGTACTCGCCCGCGGGCGAGGCGATGGTCGTCTCGGTCGTGAACCGCGAGGTCGCCGACGACGCCAACGCCTTCGTCGTCGACCGGCACGACTTCTGGCTGCGCGTCTCGCGGATCGACAACGTCTTCGCGTTCCACGCGTCGTCCGACGGCGAGACCTGGGTGCTCGTGCGCGTGTTCGGCCTCGAGCGGCCGGGTGCCGCGCTGCGGATCGGCTTCGAGGCGCAGTCGCCGATGGGCGACGGCTGCGCGGTGACGTTCTCGCAGACGCGCCTGCGCGGGGTGCGCCTGTCGGACGTGCGCGACGGGTCCTGACCGCGCGACTCTCCGGGCGGGGGCGGCTACTGCGCCGTGGCGACCTTCCGCGCGGCGTCGAGCTTCGTCGCGATCGTCGACGTGATCGTCTTGACGTAGGTGTTCGTCAGGTGCGAGCCCTGCCGGTAGACCAGCACGCGGTCGAACACCGCGCGGCAGACCCCGCCCGGGCACAGCGTGGGACGCAGGTTGACCACGCCGACGCCGCCCACGCGGTCGGCCGCGCGCTGCTGGACCTTCGCGGTCCCGCTGACCGCCGAGAAGTTGCACCGCCACGGCTGCGTCGGGTGCTTGGCGACGCACGGGTAGACGTCGCCCGCGGGTGACGGCGGGTTGTCGAGCACGACGACGACCGGGATGCCCATGCCCTGCAGCGTGCGCCAGCGCGAGGCCAGGCCCCGCTCCATCGAGGACGCCGACGACGCGGTGTCGCCCGGGAGGCGGCCCGTCGAGGTGGCCTGGTTCGTCACGACGAGGTCGGGCTGGTGGCGCTGCAGCGCCTTGAGCGCCGAGCGGTTCCACGCGTTGCAGGTGGTGTACGGGGCGCCGTCGCGGTCGATCTCCGCGTCGGTGAACGAGCACGCGGACTTCGTGATGATGAGCACCCGCCACCCGCGCGCGTGGGCGATCCGGATGAACGCGGCCGCGTACTGGCCCATCTTCGAGTCGCCGACGAGCGCGATCGTGTACGCCGACGACGACGCCCTGCCGTACTCGCAGACGACCGCGTTGCTGGTCGCGGCCTTGCCGTGGCAGGGCCGCCCGACCCACGGCGCGAGCGTGGAGCGCTCCGAGTAGTAGGCGGGCACGTCCCGGGTCGCCTTCGACGGCTCGGGCGTGATGGCCGCGGACACGGCGGCGACCTCGCTCGCCGCGGCGACGTCGCCGGCCGCGACGGGAGCGGCGATCGCGCTCTGCGCGGCGGCGGGGGAGACGGCGAGCGTGCCGCCGAGCACGAGGCTGAGGCCTGCGAGCGCGGTCAGGAGCCGGCGGGGACGGGACGTGGTGTGCACAGGACCACGATGACGCACGCGAGCGCCGTCGGACGCCGCTCGAACGGGTGTGTGAGCAGCGCGACAGCGGGTTTCGCCCGGTCATGGGGGACACTGGGGTCGGCTCTGCGCGGCTCATGGACCAGCGCGGGCCCGCGTCCTGGGTGTGAAAGTGCCTGGTGGGCGCCCCCTCGACGCCTGAAAGGCGACACCTTGACCAGCTTCTCCTCCCTCGGCGTGCCCGAGGTCCTCGTCCGCACGCTCGCCGACCGCGGCATGCCGGACGCCTTCCCGATCCAGACCGCGACGCTGCCGGACACCCTGCGCGGCCGCGACGTGCTCGGCCGCGGCCGCACGGGCTCCGGCAAGACGCTCGCGTTCAGCCTCCCGCTCGTCGCCCGTCTCGCGGGTCTCGTCCCCGGTACGACGATGGTGCGCCACGTCCCGAACCGCCCGACGGGCCTCGTGCTCGCGCCGACGCGTGAGCTCGCGACGCAGATCGCCGCGACGCTCGAGCCGCTCGCGAAGGCCGCGCGCCTGAGCGTCACGACGATCTTCGGCGGCGTCTCGCAGCGCCCGCAGGAGTCCGCGCTCAAGAGCGGCGTCGACATCGTCGTCGCGTGCCCCGGGCGCCTCGAGGACCTCATGAAGCAGGGGATCATCTCGCTCGCGGACGTGCAGATCACCGTGCTCGACGAGGCCGACCACATGGCCGACCTGGGCTTCCTGCCCGGCGTGAAGCGGATCCTGGCCGCGACCGACAAGCGCGGTCAGCGCATGCTCTTCTCCGCGACGCTCGACAACGGCGTGGACAAGCTCGTCACCGCCTTCCTCAAGGACCCGCTGCGTCACTCGGTCGACACCGACCGCTCACCGGTGTCGGCGATGACGCACCACGTGCTGACCGTCGCGGACGCCGAGGACAAGCGTCAGGTCGTCCAGCACCTCGCGTCCGGCACGGGCCGCCGCGTGCTGTTCACGCGCACCAAGCACGGCGCCAAGAAGCTCGCCAAGCAGCTCACCACCGCGGGCGTGCCTGCCGTGGACCTGCACGGCAACCTTGGCCAGGGCGCGCGTGAGCGCAACCTCGAGGCGTTCTCCACGGGTGCGGTCAACGTGCTCGTCGCGACCGACATCGCGGCGCGCGGTATCCACGTCGACGAGGTCGAGCTCGTCGTGCACGTCGACCCGCCCGCCGAGCACAAGGCGTACCTGCACCGCTCGGGCCGCACCGCGCGTGCCGGGTCTGCGGGTGACGTCGTGACGATCGTGCTCCCGGAGCAGCTCTCCGACGTGCGCGCGATGACGCGTCAGGCCGGCATCACGGCGACGCCGCAGGCCGTGCGCCCCGGCGCGCACGTGCTGACCGAGCTCGTCGGCGCGCTCGCGGCACCCGTCAAGCCGGTGGTGCGTCCGACGACGACCGCGCCGACCGGTCGTCGTCAGCAGACCTCCGGCGCGGCCCCGGCCAGCACCGAGCGGCCCGCGGGGCGTTCGCGCCGTCGTGGCGGCAAGGGGCGCGGCGACGCCGCTGCTCGCGCCGGTGCGCCGGCGGCGCAGCCGGCTCGCGGCGGGCAGCGTGGCGCGCAGACCGCCGGCCAGACGAGCGGCCAGACCAGCGGCCAGCGCACCGCGCGCCAGGGTGCCGCGCGCCAGGGTGCCGCTTCCGCGAAGGCGGGCGTGGGCGCGCGCTCCGGCTCGGCCGTCGTGTACTCCTCGAGCACGGGCGGGTCGTCGTCGGGCTCGTGGGGCACGTCGGGCTCGTCGTCGTCCGCACGCCGCGGCGGTCCGCGTCGCGCCGGCCGTCCCGCCGGCGACCCGTCGCGCGGTGACCGCCGCCAGGGCTGACCGCCCGGACGCACGCGCGTCGGACGGGGGCTGAGCCGCAGGAGGCTCGGCCCCCGTCTCGTCGTCCTGACCCCCGCGCGGCCGCCCGGGACGCCGACGCGGTGACCCGAGGGCCCCGATCCGGGCGGTGACGGCCTTAGGTCCCAGGCGACACGCGGTGGCACAGGAGTAGGCCTAGGGCATCACAAGGAGGTGATGCCGGTGTTCTCCATCGGGGCGAAGCCGGGTAAGGGGAAGTTCCTGGACGCGTGCGGTCACACGGTCGAGCTGAAGGACGGCGAGGCGCTCCCGCCGTGCCCGCAATGCGACCACAGCGCCGAGGTGAGGTGGTGGAGGTTGATCTGAGCCAGCCGCCTCATCCCTGACGCGGTGCGACGGTGCACCGCGTCAGGGCGTTGTGGCGCGCCCACGAGGGGTAGCGCTCGTGGGCCGTGCGAGACGGGCCCGCCGACCGACGACGACGTCGGTCGGACGAGCGGGCTGACCGACGACGGCGTCGGTCAGACGAGCGGCCAGACCTCGGACATCGCCGCGTCGATCAGGTCGGCGATCGGACGCTCGCCGTCGGTCGCGACCCAGGCCTCGCGCGCGCACTCCATGCAGGCCATGGCGGATGCTGCCTTGACCCGGATCGCCAGGTCCGGCGCCTGCGGGTGCCGGGTGCGCAGCACGCCCTCGAACATCTGCCGCCACCGCCGGACGTTGTGCATGTGGCGCCCGTAGAGCTGCGGCGTCGCGTAGATGAGCCGCAGCAGCGGGAGTGCGAAGTCGTCGCGGCGGGTGCTCTCGACGAAGTCGTCGAAGCATCGCCTGATGGACACCCAGTCCGACTCGTCCGCGGGCCGCTCGGCGAACGTGCGGGCGGCGAGGTCGCGCCAGTACGCCGAGAGCTGCTCGAGCACGTCGTCCTTCGTCGCGAAGTAGCGGAAGAACGTGCGTTCGGACATCCCCACCGCAGCTGCGATCTTCTCGACCGTCGTCTCGTCGTAGCCGTTCGTGATGAACAGGTCGATCGCCGCGAGCGTCAGGTCGCCCTTGACGGCGCGTCGCTTGCGGGCCCGCAGGGAGGTGTCTGGTTGGGACATACGCCACACCCTAGAGCAAAGGGGTTGTATTTTCGGCGCTTCCTGTCAAACTTGTCAGTGACTGACGCGACGAAGTCCGGCCCGCACGTCGGACTCGGGGGGAGACACCATGACTGACCTGCGCAACGACGAGCCCGAGCTGCTGACCCCGCACGAGGTCGCGACCCTGTTCGGCGTCGATCCCAAGACCGTGACGCGCTGGGCGCGGGCCGGCCGACTCACGGCGATCCGGACGCTCGGCGGCCACCGCCGCTACGTCGGCTCCGAGGTCCGCGCCCTCATCGCACCGCGCACGACCCCGCGCGTCACCGCGCGGGTCAGCCTCGGCACCGAGTGAGCCGCCCCGGCGGTCGCGCCTCACGGTCGGGTGAGGCGCGAACACCGGGACCGGGACGCCGGCGAGCTCCTCACGGATGCGGAGCTCGCCGGCGTTCGTCGTCCTCCGGCAGCGGGGCGCGAGCGGGAACATCGAGAGGGGTCGAATCGTTCTTATGGGCGCCATGAGAAAGCGATACGAAGAGCTCGAGACAGACGACGGCAAGGTCGTGCGCTACCGCCGGCACGACAACGGTGGGGGACTGGTCGCCATGACCGCCTCCGTCGACCCGACCGCGTTCGTGGCGGAGACAGCCTGGGTGGACCCCGGGGCACAGATCGGTGGCGGCGCCCACCTGGGCGCGCACGTCTGGGTGGAGCCCGATGCGGTGATCGGGCCGCACGCGCGGCTCGGCACGCACGTGCACGTCGGCCGCGGAGCGGTGCTCGGCGCCGGGACGCGGCTCGCGACGCGCGTGACCGTCGGCGACGGAGCACAGGTCGTCGACCGGACGAGGGTCCCGGCCGAGGCCACGATCCCGCCCGCCGCGCACATCACTCCGGCGACGAGCCACACGCTCGCCGCCTGACGGCCCGGCGCGCCCGGACCCGGTTGGCCTACAGCTGGATCCAGCCCGCGACCAGGGCGACCAGCCCGATGACCGCGCCGACGAGCGAGACCGCCAGCACGACGCGCTCGCGCGCGCTGAACCAGCGGCGGTCCTGCTCGCGGCGGGTCAGCACGAACAGCACGGTCGCGGGCGCGTACACGACGAACACGACGAGCAGGTGGTCCACGCCGGCCGCGTACAGCAGCCACGTCGTGTACAGCGTCGCGAGCACGGCGACGACGAACGGCCCGCGTCCGGCCTCGGGCGCGGGCCGTCTCAGCAGGCGCACGCCGTACGCCGCGGCGAGCAGGTACGGGATCAGTACGAGCGAGCCGGTGAGCTCGAGCGCGAAGTCGAACGCGTGCTCGGACAGCAGCGTGAGCAGCAGCACCGCCTGGGACAGCGCGGTCGACAGCACGAGCGCGGGGACGGGTGCGTCGTGCCGGTTCGTCGCGCGCAGGAAACGCGGCATGTCGTCGCCGCGGGCCGCCACGAGCAGCACCTCGGCGGCCATGAGCGTCCAGGCGAGGTAGGCACCCAGCACCGAGATGATGAGCCCGGCCGCGACGAACGTGCCGCCCCACGAGCCGAACGCCGCCTCGAGCACACCGCCCATCGACGGCTCCTCGAGCGCCGCGAGCTCGGACGCCGGCAGGATCCCGTACGAGACGATCGTCACGGACGCGAACAGCGCGAACACCGACCCGAACCCGAGCAGGGTCGCGCGCCCGACGTCGCGGCGGCGCCGCGCGTGCCGCGAGAACGTGCTCGCCCCCTCGACGCCGAGGAACACGAACACGGTTGCGAGCATGGTGCCGCGCACCTGGTCGAGCAACGAGCCTGCACCGGGCGCACCGGCCCAGTTGTCCGCGAACACCTGCGGGTCGAACGCGAGCACCGACAGCAGCACGAACACGACGATCGGCACGGTCTTGGCGACCGTCACCACGCGGTTGACGGCGGTCGCCTCGCGGATGCCGCGTCGCACGATCGCGAAGAACACCCAGATCCCCGCGGAGCCGACCGCGACCGCCAGGAACGTGTCGCCCGAGCCGAGCGCGGGGAACACCGCACCGAGCGTCGAGGTGATGAGCACCCAGTAGGTGACGTTGCCGACGCACGCCGAGGCCCAGTAGCCGAACGCCGAGAAGAACCCCAGGTACTCGCCGAACCCGGCCTTCGCGTAGGCGTACACGCCCGCGTCCAGGTCCGGGCGGCGCACCGCGAGCATCTGGAAGACGAGCGCGAGCATGAGCGTCCCGGCGCCCGCCACGCCCCATGCGACGAGCGCACCCGCGACGCCCGTGGACTGCGCGAACTGCCGTGGCAGCGAGAAGACGCCGGCCCCGACCATCGACCCCACGACGAGCATCGCCATGGTGGGGACGCTCAGGCGGGTGCTCGCGGGCGCGACCGACGTGCTCGCGGTGCTCATGCGGCCCATCCAACACCGCGGCCGCAGCGCCCGCGCGGACGTGCGTCCCACGAGCGGACGACGAGCGTGTGGCACCGGTTGCGTCGATCACCTGACGTCAGCCGCGCCTACCTGCGGTCGGGTGCCGACCGAGTGAGGGAGCGAATGGGTCCTTGGTGACATTCTGCAAAATCATGGACTGGACGGTTGACCAGCAGGTAGTGCATGACGCATGATGACTCCCGACGGTGCGCATCGCCTGCCCCCTGCGCGGTGCGCACCGTTCTCACGTCCGAGAGGCGGCCGCGATCATCCGCGGCCGCCTCTCGCGTTCTGTGGTGGCGCGTGTTCGCTCAGGGCACGTGCCGTGTGCTCGTCGAACCGGGTGGACGGCCCCTGACCTGACCCGCACGCCGACCTCGTCGCGGCCAGGCCGTGTGCGGCTGCAGGGCGTGAACGGATCGATGCGAGCCGCACGATCATGCGGATCGTCACGCGTTGGCGTGCAACTCGCCCACCCTCGGCGCGTCACGGCCGGACGGGCCGCGCCCGCGGTTACCGTCGCAGGGTGACCGTCCCCGCGCGAGCGTCAGCCACGGGAGCCGGCTCGGACCACGGGCCCGGCCCTGCCGAGGCCGACCCCACCACCCCGACCGCCGGCGTCCCGACCGGTCCCGAGCCCTCGTCGTCCGACGAGCAGGCTGCGGGCCCCGTCGCGCTCGTCGAACCCCCGTCCGACGCCGAGCTCGTCGAGAGTGCGCTCGCGACGTGGCGCGGCGCGCTCGTCGAGGCCGCGGGCGGATCGACGCTCGCCGACATCGACCTGCTGGGTGAGGCCGCGCTCGACCTGTCCGCCGCGCACCCGTCCGGCATGGCGCAGCTCTTCGCCGGGCGCGAGACCCGGCTGTCGAACCTCGTGCGCGAGGGTGCGGCGCTGTCGGCGGCGCGACGACGAGCCCGCGCGGTCGGTTCGCGCGCGGCGGCGTACGAGCAGCGGTACGGCATCGCGCCCACGTCGCTCGCGATCGGCGTCGCGACGTGGACCGAGCGCACCCCCGGCCAGGTCGGGCAGGACGACGTCGCGGCGCTCGCGAGCATCACGCGCGCGCAGTCGAGCGACCCGTCGCCCGAGCAGGGCACGAACGAGCCTCGTCGCCTGCACGCGCCCGTCCTGCTGCGGCCCGTCGCGCTGCGGGCGCGGGGCACGGGGGAGAGCGACTACGAGCTCGCGCTCGAGCCGTCGCTCGAGGTCAACCCGGTCCTCGCGCGTGCGCTGCGCTCGCGCGGTGCGCTGCTCGACCCCGCGGCCGTCGCGCGCGGCGCGTTCACGCCGGGCGGCTTCGACCCGCGCGCCGCGCTGCAGCGGCTCGCGTCGCTCGGCGAGGCCGTGCTCGAGGACTTCCAGCTCACCGAGCGCGTCGTCGTCGGCACGTTCGTCCACCCGGGCCAGGTGCTCGTCGACGACCTCGACAACCTCGCCGCGAGCGTCGCGCACCACGAGGTGCTGACCGCGCTCGCGGGCGTCGAGGCCGACCAGGAGCGCCTGCACCAGCCGCTGCCCGCGGTCGTCGAGGGGGACCGCGACCCCGCGCACGAGCGTGGCGTCGGCGACCTGGACCCCGCGCAGCAGTACGTGCTGGACGTCGTGGCCACCGGCTCGCACCTGTTCGTCGACAGCCCCACGGGCGCCGACGAGGCCGGGACCATCGCCGCGATCGTCGCCGACGCCGCGGCCGCCGGACGCACCGTGCTCTACGTGCCCGGCCACCGGCGCGCGGCGGTCGCGCTGACCGAGCGGCTCGCCGCGCACGGCCTGCACGACCTGCTGCTCGACATCGCCCCCGAGGCCGGCTGGCGCACCGCCGCGGCCCGGCGGCTGCTGGGCGCCATGACCATGGAGTCGCCCGTCGTCGACGTGCGCGGCGTGCAGGCGCTGCGGTCCGACCTCGTCGGCCACCGCGAGGCCCTGCGGGCGTACGTCACGGGCCTGCACGTCGCGCGCGAGCCGTTCGGGGTCTCCGCGTACGACGCGCTGCAGCACCTCGCGCGTCTGACCTCGACCCGCCCGGCGCCGCACACGACCGTGCGGCTCGCCCCCGAGGTCGCCGGCGTGCTCGGCGACGCCACGCGCACCCGGCTCGCCGCCGACCTGCGGCGCGCGGGTGAGCTCGGCGCCTACAGCGTCCGGCCCGGCGACACCCCCTGGTACGGCGCCGACCTGCGCACGCACGCCGACGCGGACGTCGCGCGCCGGCGCCTGGCCCGCCTGCTCGACGACACCCTGCCGCGCCTCGCGGAGCGCGCCGTCCAGGTCGACACCGAGACCGGCCTGGTGCCCGCCGAGAGCGTCGACGCGTGGGGCGAGCAGCTGCGCATGCTCGACGGCGTCCGCGCGTCCCTCGACCTGTTCCTGCCGATCGTGTTCGAGCGGACGGCCGCCGACCTCGTCGCCGCGACCGCGACCAAGGAGTGGCGCGCCGAGCGTGGCATCGCGATGGGCTACTGGCTGCGCCGCCGCCTGCGCCGCCAGGCACGCGACATGGTGCGCCCCGGACGTCCCGTCGCGGACCTGCACTCCGCGCTCCAGCAGGTGCAGGAGCGGCGGGAGATCTGGCAGACGCACTGCCCGAGCGGTGGCTGGCCGCGCCTGCCCGAGGGGCTCGAGATCCTCGAGAGCGAGTACCGGGAGGTCCGCGAGGACCTCGAGGCGCTCGACGCGGTGCTCGCGTCGACGCCCGGCGGCGCGGGGCTGTGCACGGTGCCGCTCGACGCGCTCACCGAGCGCCTGTCGCGGCTGCGCGCCACGCAGGACGCGCTCGAGACGCTGCCCGACCGCACCGGCCTGCTGCACACCCTGCGCGCGGCGGGCCTCGGCGACCTCGTCGACGACCTCGCCGAGCGCCGCGTCGCACCGCAGGCCGCACCCGCCGAGCTCGAGCTCGCGTGGTGGAGCACCGTGATCGAGCAGATCCTCGCGCAGGACCCCGCGCTCGCGGGCTACGACGGCGAGACCCTCGGGGCGATGACCGCGCGCTACGCCGAGCTCGACCGTCAGCACGTCGCGAGCCTCGCCCCGCCGATCCGCTCCGCGGTCGCCGCGCAGGTCGGCGCCGTGCTGCGCCGGCACCGCGAACAGGCCGAGGAGCTGTTCGCCGAGCTCGTCGAGGAGCGCATCACGTCGCTGCGCGACACGTTCTCGCGGTACCCCGACGTCGTGCGCCGGCTACGGCCCGTGCTCGTCGCGAGCCCCATGCTCGTGCCGCAGGTGCTGCCCGCATCGCGGACCGTCGACCTCGTCGTGCTCGGCGCCGCCGCGCACCTGCCCACCGAGGTCGCGCTCGCCGCGATCGCGCGTGGGCGCCAGGTCGTCGTCGTCGGGGACGCCCGCTGCGCGTCTGGCAGCGCCGTGCGCGAGCTCGCGACCGTTCTGCCGCGCGCCACGCTGCGCGCGGACTCCGTCGCGCGCGACCCCTACCTCACGACGTTCCTCGCCGAGCACGGGTACGGCGACGCGCTCGTCGCGACCCCGCTGCCCACGAGCCGGCCGCTCGTGCGGCTCGAGGTCGTCGACGGCACCGGCATGCCGAACCCCACGTCGGGCATCGTCGAGACGACGACCGCGGAGGTCGCGCACACCGTCGAGCTCGTCCTCGAGCACGTGATGAGCCGCCCCGAGGAGTCCCTCGCGGTCGTCACGGTCACCCCCGCGCACGCCGAGGCCGTCCGCGAGGCCGTGCTCGACGAGGTCCGCACCAACCCCGCGCTCGCGGCGTTCTTCGACCCGGCGCGGCCCGAGCCGTTCGTCGTGACCGACCTGACCGGCGTCGCGGGGCTGCGCCGGGAGGCCGTGATCCTGTCGCTCGGTCTCGGCCGCACGCCCCACCGTCGCGTGCTGCACACGTTCGGCGCGCTGTCCGGCCCCGGCGGGGCCGCGCTGCTGCTCGACACGCTCGGCTCGACCCGGCACCGGCTCGTCGTCGTCTCGTGCTTCGGCGCCGACGACCTCGACACCGAGCGCCTGCGCGGCGACGGTCCGCGCCTGCTGCACGACCTGCTGACGTTCGCCGCCGAGCGCGGCACCGGGCAGACCGCGCCCGCGTCGCACGCGGTGGACCCCGACCGGCTGCTCGTCGACCTCGCCGAGCGCCTGTGGCGGCACGGCCTGATCGTCGAGCTCGACTACGGCGTGCCCGGCGGGCAGCGCATCCCGATGGTCGTCGGGCACCCGTCGCTGCCGGGCCGGATGCTCGTCGCCGTGCTCACGGACGACGAGGCGTACGTCGCCGAGCCGAGCGTGCGCGTGCGCGAGCGGCTCACCGCCGACCGCCTCGAGCGGCTCGGGTGGACCGTCGTGCGCGTCTGGTCCGCCGCCGCGTTCCTCGACCCCGAGGCCGAGGTAGACCGCATCCGCCGGTACGTGCACGCCGCGGTCCCCGCACCCGTCGAGCCGCGCACCGGCACGGCGATCATCGGTCTGCCGCAGTCGTGGACCGACGACGAGCGCGCGCTCGGCGCCGAGCGACCCGCACGTGCCGCTGCTGCGGCCGCCCCGGCCGCCCGCGCGGAGCTCCCGGTTGCGGTCGAGACGAACGAGCTCGCCGAACCGAGGCCCGTGACCGGTGCGGTCGCGGCGTCGGACGTCGCGCCCGCCGCTGCCCCCGCCGCCGCGGCGCCCGGCGACTCCACCGCTGCTCCGGTCCCTGCGCAGCCCGTGCAGACCGCCACCTCGTCGGATCCGTCCGGTGCTGCTGCGGCCGTCGCGGAGCCCATGGGCGCCGCCGGAACGGTCGTCACCGGAGGAGTGGCCGCCCCGCCCGCCCGCATGGACGCCGCGGACGCGATGGTGCGCGGGCGTGCGCTGCGCCGCAAGGGCCGCACACGCAAGGACAAGAGCGGTCCCGAGCCGTCGGAGGCCGAGCCGCCCGCCGACGTCCGGCCCTCGTCGCCCCCGACGCCCGCGGCTGACCCGGCCGCGACGCCGACCGCAGCCGACCTGCCGTCGACAGCAGCCGAGACGACGCCGAGCGCGGCGTCCGACGCGCAGCCCGTCTCGCGGCCGCTCACGCTCGTCCGGCCGGAGCAGCCCGCACTGCCCGTGCGGACGCTCGCGCGTCCCGACGTGCGTCGCGGTCTGCCGATCGCGGCGTACAGCGACGACCAGCTCGACGACCTCGTCGCCTGGCTACGGTCGGACGGACTCGAGCGCTCGCGCGACGAGCTGGCCGCGGAGCTGCGCGACGAGCTCGGCGTCACGCGCCGCTCGTACCGCATCGACACCGCCGTCCGCGCCGCGATCGCCCGCGCCCTGTCCTGACAGCTCGGCCCGCGGATCGGGACGCGCAGGTGGGAGCCGGCGCGGTGGGATGATCGGAGGGTGAGCACCGGGGACGACGAGGGCGCGCAGGCTGGCGCGACGAGTCCGGCGACCCCCGGCGTCCCGGCCCGGAGGCCGCGTCGCGCGGTGCGCGCCCCGGGCACCGTCGGCACCGACGACTCGCTGCTGCGCAGCACGCTCCCGGCCGCCCCGCCGAGCTCGAACGGGACGGCGACGTCGGACCCGTGCCCCGGATCCCGCATCGCCGACCGTTCGACGGATGCCCTGCTCGCGGCGCGCAGCGCCGACGACTCCGACGTGGGCTGGGGCGAGGGTCGCGACGACAACGACGACCGCCTGCGGTTGGACAAGCCCCCGCACTGGGGCTGACGCGCGACCCGACCCCAGCCCTCAGGTGAGCGGGTTCGGTCCACAGGTACGTCCGGCGTCCCGACGGCGCGGGCTGCGGCGCGCCTAGCGTCGCGGCGTGCGGGGATGGGTGGACGGCGGGGTGCCGCCGCTGGAGCGGCGTCGGCGACCGATCAAGGTCGCGTGGCGCGGGGTGCTCTGGCGGTGGCGCTTCGTCGTCGCCGCGCTGGGCGTCGGGCTCGCGGCGACCTCGGCGCTGCAGGTGCTGCGGCCGCCCGAGCCGGTCATGCGCGCGGTCGTCGTCGCGGCGCGTGACCTGCCCGCCGGGACGACGATCGGCGCGGCGGACGTGCGCGTCGCGCAGGTCCCGGAAGGGCTCGCGGTCGCCGGGACGACGCCGGGGTCGGGGGAGGTGGTCGGCGAGAGCGTCGCGGTGCCCGTGCCGGCCGGGCTGCCCGTGGTCCCGGGACTGCTCGCGTCGGGCGCGCTCGTCGGGCCGCCGGGCACGGTCGTCGCGGCCGTGCGGCTCGCCGACCCGGCGATGGCCGCGCTGCTCGAGCCCGGCACACGCATCGACGTGCTGGCCGCCGCGGCGGAGACCGGGGCGCAGGGCGTGGTCGTCGCGCGCCGCGCGCTCGTGCTGCCCGTCGCGCCCGGGGCGGGTGACGACGGCTGGGCCGCGAGCCTCGCGAGCGGTGACACGGCGCCCGTGCTGGTCGCGGTCTCGCCCGACGAGGCGGCGGCGTTGTCGGGGGCGGCCGTCTCGGCCTTGCTCTCCGCGGTCGTCGTGCCATGATCGAACGTCGCCAGGTCGCTTCACCCATCCGGAGGTTCACGTGTCTCAGTCCCCGCTCGGCTCGGCTGCCGGCTCGGCCGGCGCAGCGCTCGGCTCAGGCGCCAAGGGTCTGGCCAAGGTCTTCGAGGGGTTCAAGGACTTCATCTCGCGGGGCAACGCGGTCGACCTGGCCGTCGGTGTCGTCATCGGTGCGGCGTTCGGCGCGTTCGTGCAGTCGATCGTGGACGGTCTGATCAACCCGCTGATCGGCTGGATCTTCGGGCAGCCCAACCTCGACCACGTCCTGGCGTTCGGGCCCGAGGGCAAGGACCCGATCAGCTTCGGGCACATCCTCAGCGCGGCGATCACGTTCCTCATCACGGCGGCGGCGGTGTACTTCGTCGTCGTGCTGCCGCTCAACAAGCTCGCCGCTCGCCGCAAGCGCGGCGAGGAGCCGGAGCCCGCCGCACCGGCCGAGGACATCCTGCTGCTGCAGGAGATCCGCGACCTGCTGGCCGCGCGCCCGACGCCCGCGCTCACCACCGACATCACCAACCCGCCGACGATCAAGCCGTCCGACGGCCCGACGCCGCCGCCGTCGGTCCCGCCGGCGCCCCCCGCACCGACGGCCTGACCGAGCCGGCTCGGACGTCCACCGACGAGGACCGCGCGCCACCGCAGGCGGCGGTCCTCGTCCGTGCAGGCACCGTGATCGCAGCGTGCCGAGCGGGCGCGCGCGGGAATCGTCGGGTTGCGCGCGCCGTTACCATTGGCACTCGGAACGTGTGAGTGCCAGCGGACGCCGGTCGGCGCCGGCCCCTCGGCCACCGCACGAGAGCTCACCGAACGAACCCCAGGAGACCCGGTGCCCACCTACTCGTACGCGTGCACGGCGTGCGGTCACGCCTTCGACATCCACCAGTCCTTCTCGGACGCGTCGCTGACGGTCTGCCCCGAGTGCGAGGGCAAGCTCCGCAAGGTCTTCTCGTCCGTGGGTGTGGTGTTCAAGGGCTCGGGCTTCTACCGCAACGACGCGCGTTCGGGCGCGACGTCGTCGTCGGTCCCGGCGGTGTCCTCCGACAGCGCGAAGGGCGGCGCGAGCACGACGTCCTCGTCGTCCGCGTCGACCTCGGGGACCACGTCGACCTCGCCGTCGTCCTCCTCGACGACGAGCGCCCCGGCCGCCGCTCCGGCTGCCTCCTGACGGCGCGGGTCTCGGCGCGGCACTACCCTCGCAGTCGTGCGTAGCCGTGCCTTTCGTCTGACTCTCCTGTCCGTCGCCATCGTCCTGGTGGTGGCGCTGGTCGCCGCTGTCGTCGCCGCGTTCGTCGTCGTCCGCCGACCGTTGCCGCAGGTGAGCGGGTCCCTGAAGGTGGCCGGCCTGCAGGACGAGGTGACCGTGACGCGCGACGCGCGCGGCGTCCCGACGATCACCGCAGCGACCCCGCACGACCTGTTCCTCGCGCAGGGCTACGTCGCCGCGCAGGACCGGTTCTTCGAGATGGACTACCGCCGGCACGTCGTGTCGGGGCGGCTGAGCGAGCTCGTGGGCGAGAACGCCGACGCGCTCGAGGCGGACAAGGTGATCCGCACGTTCGGCTGGCGGCGGGTCGCGGAGCGTGAGCTCGGGCTGGTCGAGGAGTCGACACGCACGGCGCTCGAGGCCTACGCGGACGGTGTGAACGCGTACCTCGACGGCAAGGCCCCGTCGCAGATCGCGGTCGAGTACACGGTGCTCGGGCTGCAGGTCGACGTCGACGCGCCCGAGCCGTGGGACGCGGTCGACTCGCTCGCGTGGCTCAAGGCGATGGCGTGGGACCTGCGGGGCAACTACGACGACGAGCTCTCGCGGGCCCGCGCGTACGCCTCCGTGCGGGACGTGGCCCGGGTCGACGAGCTGTTCCCCGCCTACCCCTACGACCTGAACGCGTCGATCCTGACGGGTGACGACCTGGTGACGCCGACGGCGGCCGCGGCGCCGGGCGCGGTGCTGGACCTCGACGACGCGGGCATCCAGCGCGCGCTGGACAGCGCGAGCAAGGCGCTCGCGGCGGTGCCGCACCTCGTCGGCGAGGGCGAGGGCGTCGGCTCGAACTCGTGGGTGATCGCGGGCGAGCACACCGCCACCGGCAAGCCGCTGCTCGCGAACGACCCGCACCTGGGCATCTCCGCGCCGGGCGTCTGGGCACAGGTGGGGCTGCGGTGCTCGACGGTCGACGAGGCGTGCCCCTACGACGTGTCGGGCTTCTCGTTCGCGGGCTTCCCGGGCGTCGTCATCGGCCACAACGCGGACCTCGCGTGGGGCCTGACGAACCTCGGCGCGGACGTGACGGACTTCTTCCTGGAGCGCGTCGAGAACGGCCGCACGCTGCGCGGCGAGGAGACCGCTCCGATCACCACGCGCCGCGAGGTCATCAAGGTCAACGGCGGCGACGACGTCTCGATCGAGGTGCGTCAGAGCGTGCACGGGCCGATCGTCTCGGACGTGCTCGAGGTGGACGCGGTCGAGCGCGCGCCGCTGCCGGACGGGATCGTCGGCCGCGAGTACGAGGTCGCGCTCGCCTGGACGGCGCTCGCGCCGGGCCGTACCGCCGACGCCGTGCTGGCGATGGCGACGGCCCGCGACGCCGAGGACGTCGCGCGCGTGGGACGGCTGCTCGACGTGCCGTCGCAGAACATCGTGTTCGCCACGACGGACGGGCACATCGGCTACCAGGCGCCCGGGCGCATCCCGGTGCGCAACGTCGTGCCGGGCGACGTCCCGTCCGACGGCACGTGGCCGCGGCCCGGCTGGGACCCGGCGTACGACTGGCAGGGCTACGTCGACCCCGAGGTCATGCCGCGGGCGCTCGACCCGGTCGAGGGCTTCGTCGTCGCGGCGAACCAGGCGGTGACGCCCGCGGGCGTCGGTCCGTTCCTCACCGACGACTGGGACTACGGCTATCGCTCGCAGCGCATCCGCACGCAGGTCGAGTCCGCGATCGAGAGCGGCACGCCGATCACGGTCGAGGACGTCGGCACACTGCAGAACGACCAGCACAACCCGTACGCCGACGTGCTCGTGCCGTGGCTGCTGCGGATCGGGATCGAGGACACGTTCGCCGACGACGGTCAGCAGCTGCTGCGCTCGTGGGACCGCGTCTCGAGCGAGGACTCGGCCGCGGCGGCGTACTTCGCGGCGGTGTGGAAGACGCTGCTCTCGCTGACGTTCGCCGACGACCTGCCGGACGGCGACATGCCCGACGGCGGCTCGCGCTGGCTCGAGGTGGTCCGTGGGCTGCTCGACGACCCGGACTCGGAGTGGTGGGACGACCGCACCACGCCCGGCCTGCTCGAGGGCCGCGACGAGATCCTGTACCAGGCCATGGTCACGGCCCGCCTGGAGCTCACGCAGCAGCTCGGCCGCGACGCGGACGAGTGGCGCTGGGGCCGGCTGCACTCGGCCGCGCCCGAGCACCCGGTGCTCGGCGGCTCGTCGATCCCCGGCCTGGTGCGCAACTTCGTCAACCCCGACCCGGTCGGCGTCGGCGGGAGCTCGTCGATCGTCGACGCGACCGCGTGGGACGCCTCGCAGGGGTACGAGGTGACCGCCGGGCCGTCGATGCGCATGGTCGTCGACCTGGGGGACCTCGACTCGTCGACGTGGGTGAGCTTCACCGGGACGTCGGGTCATCCCGCGAGCCCGCACTACGCCGACCAGCTCGGCGCGTGGGCGGACGGGCGCACGTTCCCGTGGCCGTTCTCGTCGGCGGCGACGACCGCCGACGCGGTCGACCGGCTGACCCTGCACCCCTGAGCCGGGGGACGGCCCCGGCGCCCGGCCCGACAGCGCGTCCGGCGGGCCGGTGACGGCTCGCGCGGCTCAGGACGTGAGCGGGACCCAGCCCTGGGGTGTCGCGTAGGCGTCGACGCGGCGGTCGTGCGGCTCGTGGGGGAGCGGGTCGACGGTCGCGTCCCGCACCTCCTCGGGGAACACCACGCCGACGACGAGCGCGTCCGGCCGGGCGTGCTCGAGCGCGCGGTCGTACCAGCCGCCGCCCTGCCCGAGCCGTCCGCCCGCGGTGTCGACCGCGAGCGCCGGCGCGACGATCACGTCGGCGTCCGCGAGCGCCTCGGCCGGCAGCGTGGGGCCGCCGGGCTCCGGGGGCCGCCCGGGGGCGCGTTCCTGCAGGTCGTCGACGCCCTGGTACTCGCCCCAGCCGCGCTGCAGTCCGGCGCCGAGGACGGGCAGCAGGATGCGCACGCCCCGCGCCGCGAGCCGCTCGAGCAGCACGCCCGTGCCGGGCTCGGTCGGCCGCGCGGCGTAGACGGAGACGCAGCGCGCGGTGGCGACCGCGGGGATCGACTCGATCACGTGCGCGAGGGCCGCGGCCGCCTCGTCGCGCCGTCGCTGCGAGCGGTGCGAGCGGGCCTTGCGGATCGCCGAACGGAGCTGCTCCTTCTCTTCCTCGGGCTCCGCCGCGAGGGCGTGGTTCGACGAGTCGGCAGCACTGCTCATGCCAACAGTGTCTCAAACGATCGTCTGGATGTGGTCACCCGGACCCCGACCGGCCCGCCGTGCGGACGCCCTGCGGACGTGCGCGAGAGCCGGACCGGCCGGTCCGGGGCCGTCGAGCGACGTCGTCGTGAACGCCCGACGACCACCGGACGTCACTCGCACGACGTAACCCACGCCACATTCGCCTGCCCTGGGCGTGGCCCGGGATCCACGGCTAGCGTTCCGACATGACGATCCACAAGGCAGTCATTCCCGCCGCAGGTCTGGGCACCCGGTTCCTGCCGGCCACGAAGTCGACGCCCAAGGAGATGCTCCCGGTCGTCGACAAGCCCGCGATCCAGTACGTCGTGGAGGAGGCCGTCGCGGCCGGCCTGGACGACGTCCTGCTCATCACCGGCCGCTCGAAGCGCACCCTCGCGGACCACTTCGACGCGGTCCCCGAGCTCGAGGCGGCCCTCGAGGCGAAGGGCGACACCGAGCGCCTCGCCAAGGTCCGCGAGTCCACCGAGCTCGCCAACGTGCACTTCGTGCGGCAGGGACAGCCCCGCGGCCTGGGGCACGCCGTGCTGCAGGCCAAGCACCACGTCGGCGACGAGCCGTTCGCGGTGCTGCTGGGCGACGACCTGATCGACGAGCGCGACGCGCTGCTCACGCCGATGCTCGAGATCCAGGAGCGCCTGGGCGGCTCGGTCATCGCGCTGCTCGAGGTCCCCGCCGAGCAGATCTCGTCCTACGGCTGCGCGGCGATCGAGCCGATCGACGGCACGCAGGATGCCGACACCGTGCGGATCACCGGTCTCGTCGAGAAGCCCCCGGTCGACGAGGCGCCGTCGAACCTCGCGATCATCGGCCGCTACGTGCTGCACCCGGCGGTGTTCGAGGTGCTCGAGAACACCGCGCCGGGCCGTGGCGGCGAGATCCAGCTGACCGACGCCCTCGCGACGCTCATGGACATGCCCGCCGAGCAGGGCGGCGGCGTCACGGGCGTCGTGTTCCGCGGCCGCCGCTACGACACGGGCGACCGTCTGGACTACCTCAAGGCCGTCGTCCGGATCGCGGCGGATCGTCCGGACCTGGGACCCGACTTCAAGGAGTGGCTCGCCGGGTACGTCGCGGGCGCCGAGGTCTGATCGCTGAGGCGGGGCACAATGCCCGCATGAGATCGGTCCAGGACCACCTGGCAGCCGTGCTCGCCGCCGTCGGGCCGGTCGCGCCCCTCGACGTCGCGCTGCACGACGCCGCAGGCTGCATCCTCGCGCGTGACCTCGTCGCGACGAGGGACGTGCCCGCGGTGCCGCTCGCGGCGCGCGACGGGTACGCGGTCGCGGCGCACGAGACGGCGGGCGCGGGGTACGACGGCGAGCTGACGCTGCCCGTCGCGCACGACGTCGGGCCCGGGGGACCGGCGGGGCTGCGGCTCGCGCCGGGCCAGGCCGTGCGCGTCTCGTCGGGTGGGCCGCTGCCGCTGGGCGCGGACTCGGTGGTCCCGCTCGAGGAGACCGACCGCGGTGCGGTGCGGTTCGCGCTGCAGCGGCCCGCGGTCGCGGGTCAGCACGTGCGCACGGTCGGTGTCGACGTGCGCACCGGGGAGGTCGTGCTGACGGCCGGCACGCGCCTGGGGGCGCGCCAGCTCGCGCTCGCCGCCACGCTCGGGCACGGACGGCTGCACGTGCACCCGACGCCGCGCGTCGTGCTGCTGTCGGTCGGCGACGAGCTCGTCGAGCCCGGCACCGCGCGCCCGCCCGAGGGGGCGGTGTTCGAGACCGACGGGCACGCGCTCGAGGCCGCGGTCCGCGACGCCGGAGCGACGCCCGTGCGCGTCGGGATCCTGCCCGACGACCGCGGCACGCTGCGCGAGGCGCTCGACGACCAGCTCGTGCGCGCGGACCTCGTCGTGATCACCGGTGGCCTGTCCGAGCTCGTCGGCGACACGGTCAAGGACGTGCTCGCGACGCTCGGCACGGTCCGGCTCGACCACGTGGCGATGACGCCGGGGTTCCGGCACGGGTTCGGCACGGTCGGCAGCGACCTCGGCACCGACCGCGCGGTGCCGATCTTCGCGCTGCAGGGCGACCCTGTCGCCGCTCAGGTCTCGTTCGAGGTGTTCGTGCGCCCCGCGCTGCGCGCGATGGCCGGGCACGCCGAGCTGTACCGCCCGAGCGTCGCGGCACGCGCCACGCACGGCTGGACCGCTCCCGCGGGGCTGCGCCAGTTCGTGCCCGCGAGCGTGCTCGGCACGCCCGAGGAGGGCTACCGGGTCACCGCGCTCGGCGACCCGTCCGCGCCCACCGTCAGCGCGCTCGCGCACGCCAACGCGCTCGCGGTCGTCGGTGAGCACGACACCACCGTCGCACCGGGGCAGGTCGTGCACTGCCTCGTGCTGGAGGGGTGATGGCCAAGGGCTGGCCCGCGATCCTCGTCGACGGCCCCGTGCGACTGCGGCCCTTGCGGCGGCGCGACGCGCAGGCGTGGCTCGAGCTGCGGGCGCAGAACGCCGCGTGGCTCGAGCCGTGGGACGCCACGAGCCCCGTGCCCGTCGAGGGGCCGCGGCCCACGTTCAACCAGTTCGTGCGGATGCTCTCGGCGCAGGCGCGCTCGGGCGTGAGCCTGCCGTTCGCGGTGGACCACGCCGGCGAGCTCGTCGGCCAGGTCACCGTCTCGTCGATCACGTACGGCTCGCTGCGCTCGGCCTCGATCGGGTACTGGCTCTCGCAGCACGTCGCCGGGCGCGGCATCATGCCGGTGGCCGTGGCGCTCGCGGCCGACCACTGCTTCACCGCGCTCGGGCTGCACCGCATCGAGATCAACATCCGGCCGGAGAACGGGCCGTCGCTGCGCGTCGTCGAGAAGCTCGGGCTGCGCGACGAGGGGGTGCGCGAGCGGTTCCTGCACATCGGCGACCGCTGGTGCGACCACCGCACGTTCGCCCTGACGGCCGAGGAGGTCCCCGAGGGCCTGCTCGCGCGCTACCGCCGCACCCACCCGAGCCCTTGACCCCGCCACCGCGGGCCTCGCGACCCCGCGCGCCCGCCGGCGATCCCGGTGGCCCGCTCGAGATCGGCAGCTGCGTGCGAGCTCGGCAGTCCGGATGCACGAGCAGGCGCAGGACTGCCGAGCTCGTCGTCCGGGTCGCGTGCGGCCCCCGTGCCGGGCGCTCACGGAGCGGCCGGATCCGCGGTCCGGCGGGGCGATCCGGTGGCGGAGACGCGAACTCGTCGGATGCGGGGCGCGACACGCCGGACGCGTGCAGCGGCTGCACGGGCAGGCGACCTAACGTCGGGGCGTGAAGGATCTCACCGGGCCGATCGCGCTTGCGCTCGTCGCCCTGTGGGTGGCGTACCTGGTGCCGCACAAGCTGCGGCACCGGCAACAGCTGGTGGAGTCCCGGGTCGACGACCGGTTCTCCGACGCACTGCGTGTGGTCGCGGTCAGCGACCGCCCGGGTCGCGCCCGGGCGCAGGCGCCGGTGACCGGCCCCGACTGCCGACCTGCCGGCACGCCGGGGTTGCTGACCCCCGGCAGAGGGGTGCTCGTGGCAGCGACGAGCACCGCGACAGGAGGCAGGACCGTGGACCGACCCACCGCGCAGCACGACAGACTCACCGCCGAGGTCGCTCGTCGCACCGCTCAGGCGCGAGCGCAGCACGCGGCCGCCCTCGCGCGCCGCGGGGCCGCCGCTCGTCGCCGCGGCCTGCTCGCGGGCAGCCTCGCGTTCCTCACGCTCGTCGGCGTGGTGGTCGCCGTGGCCGTGCCCGCCGTCACCTGGCTCGCGGCCGCGGTCCCGGCCGCGCTCCTGACCACCGTGGTCGTGCTCGGCCGTCGGGCCGTCGTCGCGGGACGTGCCGCCGACGCCGCGTTCGCCGAGCGCATGGCCGAGGCCGCGCGCGCCGCGCAGGAGGCGCGGGCCCGCGCCAACCGCGTGCTGACCGGCGCGACGCGCGTCGTGCAGCCGTCCGTGACGGGTCACGCCGTGCGGCCGTCGGACACGCCCACGCAGATGATGGAGCGCGTCGTCGTCGACGACTCGTGGTCGCCGGTCCCGGTGCCCAAGCCCACCTACTCGCTCAAGGCCGAGGCCCCGCGCCGCGAGCCCGTGCCGCTGGAGAACCTCGAGGGCTCGACGGCGGTCGTCGCGCCCGCCGAGTCGACCCCGGCCGCGACCGTGCCGGCCGAGGTCAAGGCGCCCACGACCACCGGTTCGATCGACCTCGACGCGGTCCTGGCCCGGCGTCGCGCGTCGGGTCAGTGAGTGCTCTTGGTCCTGGCGATCCGGGTGACGACCGGGGGAGCGAGGCCGATTTTTCTTGGACCGCTCGCGTGGGCTAGTCTGTAGCCCGCTTCAAGGGGCTGTGGCGCAGTTGGTAGCGCGTCTCGTTCGCAATGAGAAGGTCAGGGGTTCGAATCCCCTCAGCTCCACCCTGTGATGTCGCAGGACATCGGCAACAAGCCGGACCCTCAGGGGTCCGGCTTGTTGCGTTGTTGGGGTTGGTAGTCGCGGGTGGGGTCGAGGATGAGCTCGCGCAGGAGTTCGCCGGTGATGGCGTGGACGATGCGGATGTCGTGGTCGGCGATGAGCATGATCACGGGGGTTCGGGCGTGGGTTCGTCCGATGCCGATGTGGTGTAGTCGGCCGTGGACTCGCAGGGTGAGTTTGCCGTTGTTGTCGATGCGGTCGTGGCGGACGCGTTCGTGGGTGCCGGCCCCGCCGTGGGGGTGGGCCTTGGCCTTGGCGGTGTAGGCCGCGGCGGGGGTCCGTCCGCGCAGTGAGGTGTGGGGTCGGGCGGTGTTGTAGTGCTCGCGCCACTGATCGAGCAGCCTCTGCAGGTCGTGCAGGGTGGTGGCGGCGGGGCGCGCGGCGAGCCATTTCTTGAGGGTCTGCTGGACGCGTTCGACCTTGCCGCAGGTCGTGGGGTGGTTCGGGCGGGAGTGGCGTTGCTCGACGTGCAGGCGTGCCAGCTCGGACTGGAACGCGTTGCGGCCGCCGCGACCACCGGCCAGGCGGGTGGTGAAGACCATGCCGTTGTCGGACAGGACCGCGGCCGGGACGCCGTGCTCGCTGATCGCGGCGCGGAAGGTGGTCACGACGTCTGGTCCGCGGACGCGGTCGTGGGCGGTGCAGGCCGCGACGAACCGGGAGTGGTCGTCGATGAAGGTCAGGACCTCGGAGTCGGTGCCGTCGGCCAGGCGCACGTGGGTGAAGTCGGTCTGCCACAGCTCGTTGGGCAGGGTCGCCTCGAAGCGGATGTAGGACGTGCGGGGACGCTTCTTGGGTGCGGGTGTGATCAGGCCGGCCGTCTTCATGTGTCGCCAGATCGTGGCCGGGGCGATCGTGAGGTCGTGGTGTTGGGCAAGGTGCCAGGCGATGGTGCGTGCACCGGCGTCCATGCCGTCGGTCAGGAGCTTGGCGCGCAGCTCGATGATCAGGTCGACGATCTGCGGTGCGGTCGCCTGCGGTGAGGACCGCGGGCGACGTGAGCGTGGCTCGAACGCTGCCTCGCCGACGTCGCGGTAGCGGGCGACCAGACGGCTGACCCAGGAGCGGGACAGCCCGTAGGCGCGGGCGACCTCGGCCTGCGAACGGCCCTCGAGCACGACAGCGGTGATGACCAGACGAGCACGCGACATGCCCGAGGATCCCCGCCGGACGCGTTGCCTATGTCCTGGG
>NZ_BJUA01000018.1 GCF_007989825.1 Cellulomonas persica
GACGGAGTCGGGTCGCACCGGTTCCGGCGACGCGCCGGTGCCGGTCGCCGAGCTGGGGCGGGTGCACCTCGTCGGCGTCGGCGGTGCGGGGATGTCCGCGGTCGCGCTGCTGCTCGCCGCGCGCGGGCTCGAGGTGAGCGGCTCGGACGCCGCGGACGGGCCCGCGCTGCCCGGCCTGCGCGATGCGGGCGTCGCCGTGCACGTCGGCCACGACGCCGCCCTGGTCGAGGGCGTGGACACGCTCGTCGTCTCGTCCGCGGTGCGCGAGTCGAACGCCGAGCTCGCCGCCGCGCGCGCGGCCGGGGTGCGCGTCCTGCACCGGTCGCAGGCGCTCGCGTCGCTCATGGCGGACCGCGACGGCGTGGCGGTGGCGGGAGCGCACGGCAAGACGACGACGTCGGCGATGATCGCGACGGGGCTCCTGGCCGCGGGCGCGGACCCGTCCTTCGCGATCGGCGGCACCGTCCTGACGGCCGAGGGCTCGGTCGGCGGCGGGCGGCAGGGCACGGGCCGCGCGTTCGTCGCGGAGGCCGACGAGTCCGACGGCTCGTTCCTCGCGTACGGCCCGCTCGTCTCGGTGGTGACCAACGTCGAGCCGGACCACCTCGACCACTACGGCACGCGCGATGCGTTCGAGGCCGCGTTCGTGGCGTTCGCGGGCCGCATCCGGTCCGGCGGGCTGCTCGTGGCGTGCGTCGACGACGAGGGCGCGCGCCGGCTCGTCGAGCGTGTGCGGGACGACCTCGCGGGACGCGGCGTCGAGGTGCGCACGTACGGGCGCTCGGCCGAGGCCGACGTGCGCGTGGGTGAGCTCACCGCGTGCGACGGTGGCTGGACGTTCGAGGTCAGCACGGGCGAGGCGACCGCCGCGCCCACGACCGTCACGCTCGCGCTCCCGGGCGCGCACAACGCACTCAACGCCGCCGCCGCCTGGACGGTCCTCGTGCGCCTCGGCGTGCCCGGACCGGACGCGGCGGCCGCGCTCGGCAGCTTCCGGGGAACCGGTCGCCGCTTCGAGGACCGCGGCACCGCCGGCGGCGTGCGCGTGGTCGACGACTACGCGCACCACCCCACCGAGGTCGCCGCGCTCCTGCGTGCCGCGCGCAGCGTCGCCGGCGACGGGCGCGTGCTCGCGCTGTTCCAGCCGCACCTGTTCTCCCGGACGCGGACGTTCGCGCACGAGTTCGGCGCCGCGCTCGACCTCGCCGACGTCGTCGTCGTCACCGACGTGTACGCGGCGCGGGAGGACCCCGACCCGTCCGTGACGGGTGCGCTCGTCGTCGACCGCGTGCCGACGGCGGGCCGGGCGACGTTCGTCGCGGACCGGTTCGACGCCGCACGCGCGATCGCCGACGCCGCTCGCCCGGGCGACCTGCTGCTCACGGTCGGCGCCGGTGATGTCACGGCGCTCGCGCCCACGATCCTCGAGCGGCTCGCCGCTCGCGCCGGCGACGGGGGACCGGCGCAGTGAGCCCGTCGCGTCCGCCGCGGCCGCCGGCGCCCCGACCTCCCGCGCGTCCCCGCTCGGCGGCGCGCGGCGGCGGGGTGCGCCCGGTGGCCGGGGCGGACGGCGCGGGCGTCGAGCCCGAGGTCCCGGCGGCGAGGCGGCCGCGGACGGCCTCGTCGCGTCCCGTGGTCCCCCGCAGCGACGAACGCGCGGACGAGACCCCGCGGGGTGGCGGCGACCCGCCGGGGGCGGCGACGCCCCCGGGCGTCCGCACGCCGGCGAGCGCCGGCACGTCCGCCGGCGCCCGTACCCCCGCCAGCGCAGGTTCGGCCGCCAGCGCGAGCAGCCCTGCCAGCGCGAGATCGGCCGCGAGCCCCCGCACGCCGGCCAGCGCCGGGACGCCCGCCACCGCAGCGACCCCGGTGCTGCGACCCGTGCCGCCTCCGCCCGCGGTCTCGATCCGTGTTCCACCGGTGGTGTCGACCACGTCGGCCGCCCGGTTCGCCGAACGCGCCAAGGTGCGCCGGACGATCGCGCGGCGTCAGGCGATCTCGCTCGTCTCGGCGGGCCTGGCGGTGGTGGCGGTGGCCTGGGTGCTGCTGTGGTCGCCCGTGCTCGCGCTCGACCCCGACGAGCTCGCGATCGAGATCCAGGGCGCCGGCTCGGTCGTCGCGAGCGACCAGGTCCGTGAGGTCGTCGCGGAGCGCGACGGCACGCCGCTGCCGCGGCTCGACACCGGGGGGATCCGTCAGGACGTCCTCGACGTGCCGGGTGTCCGTGAGGCGTCGGTCTCGCGCGACTGGCCGCACGGGCTGACGGTCACGATCGTCGCGCGTGAGCCCGTCGCCGCCGTTCCCGCGCAGGGCCGCTCGGGGTACACGCTGCTCGACGAGGAGGGCGTGCAGGTCGGCCACGTGCGCAAGGCGCCCGGGGAGCTGCCGGTCGTGGACGTGCCCGCGGGCCAGAAGCGCACGCTGCGCGCGGTGCTCGAGGTCGTGCACGAGCTGCCGGCCGAGCTCTCGGCCCAGGTCGCCTCGATCTCGGCGCGCACGCAGGACACGGTGTCGATGGAGCTGCGCGGGGGACTGCGCGTGGACTGGGGGAGCTCGTCGGACACGACGCTCAAGATCGCGGTCCTGACGACGCTGCTCGGCTCGGACGCCGTGAAGGGCGCGACGGTCGTCGACGTCTCGGCGCCGCGCATGCCCATCATCAAGTGACGCCGCGTGACGGGTGTGGGGAATCCGTGGCCCGACACGCGCGCGCGGTCGTTGATCCGCGCGGGGACGCGACCTAGCGTCACGCCCTGACAGCACACCTGACATAACTATAACCCTCAAGTTGAGGGTGAAGGTTTGAGCTCGTCCTCGCGGCGTGTCGCGGGGCGGACGTCGGACCGCAGGGGGACCGGGGCGCGACCACCGGGACCCGGCGGAGCGACACACGCCGGGCCCGCGCCCGACAGGCTCGCACGATCGGCACGAACGAGAGGCACCCACCGTGGCAGCTCCGCAGAACTACCTGGCGGTCATCAAGGTCGTCGGCATCGGCGGCGGCGGCGTCAACGCCGTGAACCGCATGATCGAGGTCGGCCTCAAGGGTGTCGAGTTCATCGCCGTCAACACCGACGCGCAGGCCCTGCTCATGTCCGACGCCGACGTCAAGCTCGACGTCGGCCGCGAGCTCACGCGCGGTCTCGGCGCGGGTGCCGACCCCGAGGTCGGCAAGAAGGCGGCCGAGGACCACGCCGAGGAGATCGAGGACGTCCTGCGGGGCGCCGACATGGTCTTCGTCACCGCGGGCGAGGGCGGCGGCACGGGCACCGGCGGGGCGCCCGTCGTGGCGCGCATCGCGCGCTCGCTCGGCGCGCTGACGATCGGTGTCGTCACCCGGCCGTTCACGTTCGAGGGTCGCCGCCGTTCCGTGCAGGCAGACGCGGGCATCGACGCGCTGCGTGCCGAGGTCGACACGCTGATCGTCATCCCCAACGACCGCCTGCTGCAGATCTCGGACCGCTCGGTCTCGGTGCTCGACGCGTTCCACTCGGCGGACCAGGTGCTGCTGTCCGGCGTCCAGGGCATCACGGACCTCATCACGACGCCGGGCCTGATCAACCTCGACTTCGCGGACGTGAAGTCCGTCATGCAGGGCGCCGGCTCGGCGCTCATGGGCATCGGCTTCGCGCGCGGCGACGACCGTGCGGTGCAGGCTGCGGAGATGGCGATCAGCTCGCCGCTCCTCGAGGCCAGCATCGACGGCGCGCACGGCGTCCTGCTGTCGATCCAGGGTGGCTCGGACCTCGGGCTCTTCGAGATCAACGAGGCGGCCCGCCTGGTGCAGGAGGCCGCGCACTCCGAGGCCAACATCATCTTCGGTGCGGTCATCGACGACGCGCTGGGCGACGAGGTGCGCGTGACCGTGATCGCCGCGGGCTTCGACGGCGGCTCGCCGACGGTCCGCCGTGACGCGCGTGCGCTCGGACAGGTCAGCGGGCAGGCGCCGCGTCAGGTCCCGCACGTCCCGGCTCCGCGCCCGGACGCGTCCGAGCCGGTGCCCGCGTTCGTGCCGTCCGCGGCCCCGGCACCCGCCCCGGCCGTGACGGCTGCGGTCCCCGAGGTCCCGGCGTTCCTGTCGACGCAGGCCGAGCCGACGCCCGTGACGGGCGCGCTCGAGGTGCCGCGCATCTTCACCGAGGGCGAGCCGCGTCGCGAGCGTGAGCGCGAGGAGCTCGACGTCCCCGACTTCCTCAAGTGACGTCCCGCACCGGGGCCGAGATCCAGCTCGACGAGGTCGATCTCGGCCCCGGCGTCGTCGCGGGCTTCACGGACCGGCGTGGCGGCGTGAGCGCGATCCCGTACGCGTCGCTGAACCTCGGCGCGCACGTCGGGGACGACCCCCGCGCGGTGGCGACGAACCGCGACCGCCTCGCGACGCACCTGGCGGTGCGGGTGGCGTTCGCCGACCAGGTGCACGGCACGCACGTGGTCGAGGTCGCCGGCGCGGACGCGCTGCCCGACGACGTGCTCGCACCGGTCGGCACGGGCGACGCGCTCGTCACGAGCGCGGACGACGTCGCGCTCGGCGTGCTCGTCGCGGACTGCGTGCCGGTCCTGCTCGCCGACCCCGAGGCGCGTGTGGTCGCCGTCGCGCACGCGGGCCGGCGGGGACTGCTCGACGGGGTCGTCCAGGCGGCGCTCGACGCGATGGTCGCGCGCGGGGCCGTCGCCGGGCGCGTGCGGGCCGCGATCGGCCCCGCGGTCGCGGGTGCGTCGTACGAGGTCCCCACCGCGCTGCGGGACGAGGTCGCGGCGGTCGTGCCGGCCACGGCTGCGACGACGGCGTGGGGGACCCCCGCGCTCGACCTGCCTGCGGGTGTCGAGGCCGTGCTGCGCTCGGCCGGCGTGTCGCACGTCGTCCGCTCCGTACGCGACACGCGTGACGAGGAGGACCTGTTCTCGTACCGACGCGAGCAGCGCACGGGACGCTTCGCGGGCGTCGTGCGCCTGGTCTGACCGGACCCCGACGGCAACCGGCGGCCGCGGCGGCTGTGCAGATCCACTCTTGACACGGCGTCGAAACGGCGTGTCGCGCCGAGAGGGATCCGAACCGCGTTGCTAGCGTGACCAGCGGATAAGACGGGCCTGCGACACCAGGCCGCAGTGACGGGCTGCGGCGTCGCAGGTTCGACGAGCTGGTCCGGACGACGTCCGGGGGAGGAGCGGGGCCATGGCCGGAGCGCTGCGCAAGACGATGCTGTACCTGGGCCTGGCCGACGAGCACGCCGAGAACGGCGAGTACCTCGACGAGTACGAGGGGACGGACGCGGCCATGGAGCACGAGGAGCACGAGGCGCAGGTCACGCCGTTCCGGCCGACGCGCGTCGCCGCCGTCGAGCAGCCCGCGCCGGCAGGCGAGCTGCGGCGCATCACCACGATCCACCCGCGCTCGTACAACGACGCGCGCCGGATCGGTGAGGCGTTCCGTGAGGGCACGCCGGTGATCATGAACCTCACCGACATGGACGACGCCGACGCCAAGCGCCTCGTCGACTTCTCGGCGGGCCTGATCTTCGGGCTGCACGGGGCGATCGAGCGCGTCACGAACAAGGTGTTCCTGCTGTCGCCCGCGCACGTCGAGGTCTCGGGCGGGGAGACGCCGAGCGCCGGCGGCAGCCGCCCGGGCTTCTACAACCAGAGCTGACGCGTGGCTCTCGTCCTGCAGCTGCTGACGTTCGTCGTCTTCGTCTTCTTCCTGTTCCTGCTCACGCGCCTGGTCCTCGACTGGGTCATGTTCTTCGCGCGCGAGTGGCGCCCGCGCGGCGTCGTGCTCGTCGTCGCGGAGGCCACGTACACCGTGACCGACCCGCCGTTGCGCGCCCTGCGTCGCGTGCTGCCACCGCTCGCGATCGGTCCCGTGCGGCTGGACCTGGCTTTCCTGCTGCTCTTCTTCGCGTGCACGTTCCTGCTGTCCGTGCTGCCGAGCATCGCGGCCCGGCTCTAGGTTGCGTCCGCGCGCGTGACGGCTGCCGTCGCCGCCGGGCGTTGTCCGCTACGGTGGCCGAGGTGGGCGCGTGAGAGCCGACCACTGCAACACCTACCCCGCACTACCCGAACGAGGTGACGACGATGGCACTGCTGACCGCAGACGACGTCCTGAACAAGAAGTTCCAGGCGACGAAGTTCCGTGAGGGCTACGACCAGGACGAGGTCGACGACTTCCTCGACGAGGTCGTCAACACGCTTCGCGACCTCCAGGGTGAGAACGAGGACCTCAAGACCAAGCTCGCGGCCGCCGAGCGGCGCATCGCCGAGCTGAGCCGCGCCGGTGCGCAGCAGTCCGTCGCCGCGCCTGTCGCGCCGCCCAAGCCCGAGCCGGTGCCCGAGCCCGTCGTGGCCGCCCCCGCGCCCGTCGCGCCCGCCGTGTCCGCGGCGCCCGCCCGCACGAGCGAGCCGGAGTCGGCGACCGGCATGCTGCAGCTCGCGCAGAAGCTGCACGACGACTACGTGCGCAGCGGCCAGGAGGAGTCGGAGCGGCTCGTCGGCGAGGCCAAGGCGCAGGCGAACCGGATCGTCCGCGAGGCGGAGGAGACGTCGCAGCGCACGCTCGGCCAGCTCGAGCAGGAGCGGTCGCTCCTCGAGCGCAAGATCGACGAGCTGCGCGTGTTCGAGCGCGACTACCGCACGCGCCTCAAGAGCTACCTCGAGAACCTGCTCGGCGACCTCGACAACCGCGGCAACGCCCTGCCGCCGCGTTCGTCGCAGGCCCAGCCGGTCGGCGAGGGGCACAACCTGTAGGTCACCTGATCGCATCCGCCCGCGACACGCGGGCGACCCGCTGGCACGAGCGGGCGGCAGCCGGGGTACTGCCGCCGTTCACGCTGGTCAGCGCCACGGCACGCCGGGTTTTCACCCGGCGTGTCGTGTTGTGCGTGACCGTATGCACGTCTACAGTCACGTGACTTCACAGACAGGGGGGCCGACCGTGGCACACGACTCGCTCAGCACCACCGTCGTCGTTCCCGACGACGCGAAGGAGCTCGCGCGCCTCGCGAAGCTCTTCCCGGTCCGCGACGGCGAGACGGCCTGGACGGCCCGCGAGGTGCGGGACGTCGCCGACGAGCTCGCGGCGGACGTCGACCGCCTGTCGCAGGAGCTGGCCTCTGCCGACGCCGAGCTGTCCGACCTCCTGCGCAACTCGGGGGACGGCGCGGGCGACGACCAGGCCGACTCGGGCTCGTCCGCGCTCGAGCGCGAGCAGGAGCTCACGCTCGTGAACAACACGCGCGACATGCTCGGCCAGACGCAGCACGCGCTCGCGCGGATCAGCGCCGGCACGTTCGCGACCTGCGAGTCGTGCGGCAAGGCGATCGGGAAGGCGCGTCTGCAGGCGTTCCCGCGCGCGACGCTGTGCGTGGAGTGCAAGCAGCGCGAGGAGCGTCGCTGACGAGCCTCGGCGTCTCGTCGCGAACGCGCCCGTAGACTCCTGCGGTGCCTTCCTACCTCCCCGACGGGGACCCGACGCTCGACGTCGCAGCAGCCGCGCCCGACGAGCTGACGTCGCAGGAGCGCCGTCGTCGGCGGCTCGTCGGGCTGCTCGTCGTGATCGCGGCCGGTGTCCTGGCGGTCGACCAGCTCAGCAAGGCCTGGGCGATCGCGACGCTGGACGGCGCGCGCCGCGAGCTCGTGGGCGACCTCCTCGGGCTGCAGCTCGTCTTCAACCCCGGTGCGGCGCTGTCGATCGCCACGGGCATGACGTGGGTGCTCACGCTCGTGGCCGCCGCGGTCGTCGTGGTGCTCGTGCGGGTCGCGCGACGTCTCGGGTCCACGATGTGGGCGGTCGCGCTCGGGCTGCTGCTGGGCGGCGCGCTCGGCAACCTCGTCGACCGGCTCGTCCGGGAGCCTGGCTTCCCGAGCGGGCACGTCATCGACTTCATCGCGTACCTCGACTGGTTCGTGGGCAACGTCGCCGACATCGCGATCGTGGTCGCCGCGGGGCTCGTCGTGCTGCTCGTCGCGCGGGGCATCGGGGTGGACGGCACGCGCGAACGTGACCGCGCCGTGCCTCCCGTCGAGGACGGGGGCGCCCGTGGCTGACGTGCGCAGCCTGCCCGTGCCGGACGGCCTCGCGGGCGAGCGCGTGGACGCCGGCCTGTCGCGGCTCCTGGGGCTGTCGCGCACGCGCGCCGCGGAGATCGCCGAGGCGGGCGGCGTGCTCGTCGACGGCCGCAGCGTGGGCAAGTCCGACCGGCTCCCGGCCGGCGCGTGGCTCGAGGTCGAGATCCCGTCGGCCGCGCCCGCCCCGGTCGAGGTCGTGCCCGAACCCGTGCCCGGCATGGGCATCGTGTACGACGACGACGACGTGGTCGTGGTCGACAAGCCGGTGGGCGTCGCGGCGCACCCGTCGCCGGGCTGGACGGGTCCGACGGTCGTCGGCGCGCTGGCCGCGGCGGGCTACCGCATCTCGACGTCGGGGGCCGCCGAGCGCCAGGGTGTGGTGCACCGGCTCGACGTGGGCACGAGCGGGCTCATGGTCGTCGCGAAGAGCGAGCACGCCTACACGGTGCTCAAGCGCGCGTTCAAGGAGCGCACGGTCGAGAAGGTCTACCACGCGCTCGTGCAGGGCCACCCGGAGCCGACCACGGGCACGATCGACGCGCCGATCGGGCGCCACCCGAGCCACGACTGGAAGTTCGCGGTCACCGCGAGCGGCAAGCCGTCGGTCACGCACTACGAGCTGCTCGAGGCGTTCCCCGCAGCGTCGCTCGTCGAGGTGCATCTCGAGACGGGCCGCACGCACCAGATCCGCGTGCACTTCTCGGCGCTGCGGCACCCGTGCGTGGGGGACCTCACGTACGGCGCCGACCCCGCGCTCGCGCAGCGCGTGGGGCTCGAGCGGCAGTGGCTGCACGCCGTCCGCCTGGGCTTCGAGCACCCCGGGACGCGTGAGTGGCTCGAGGTCGAGAGCCGGTACCCCGACGACCTGCAGCACGCGCTCGACGTGATCTCCGCCGGCTACCGCTGAGTCTGGCCGGGGGTGTCCCCGGCGCCGCCTAGACTCGCTCCGTGGCAGCCGGAGCAGCAGTGCAGGACCCTTCTTTCGTCCACCTCCACGTGCACACCGAGTACTCGATGCTCGACGGTGCCGCTCGGCTGCCGCAGCTGTTCAAGGAGGTCGAGCGGCTCGGCCAGACCGCGATCGCGACGACCGACCACGGCTACCTGTTCGGCGCGTTCGACTTCTGGTCCAAGGCCACCGCGGCGGGGATCAAGCCGATCATCGGGGTCGAGGCGTACGTGACGCCCGGCACGAGCCGGTTCGACCAGACGCGCGTGCGGTTCGGGCAGCAGGGCCAGGAGAGCGACGACGTCTCCGCGCGCGGTTCGTACACCCACATGACGCTGCTGGCCCGCAACAACGAGGGCCTGCACAACCTCATGCGCGCGTCGTCGCTCGCGTCGCTCGACGGGCAGATGGGCAAGTGGCCGCGCATGGACCGCGACCTGCTCGAGCGCTACGGCAACGGACTGATCGCCACCACCGGCTGCCCGTCGGGCGAGGTCCAGGCGCGCCTGCGGCTCGGGCAGTGGGACGAGGCCGTGCGGGCCGCGGGCGAGCTGCAGGACATCTTCGGCAGGGACTACTTCTACGTCGAGCTGATGGACCACGGGCTCGACATCGAGACACGCGTGTTCAAGGACCTCCTGCGGCTCGCGGAGACGATCGGCGCGCCCCTGGTCGCGACGAACGACCTGCACTACGTGACCGAGGAGGACGCGTCCTCGCAGGAGGCGCTGCTCGCGATCAACTCGGGCTCGGCGCTCACGGAGCCGACGTACGAGCAGGGCGGTAACCGGTTCGCGTTCGAGGGGTCCGGCTACTACGTGAAGTCGGCGCAGGAGATGCGCCGCATCTGGGCCGAGCTGCCGGAGGCGTGCGACAACACGCTGCGCATCGCCGAGCAGTGCGAGGTCTCGTTCAACACCAAGGCGAACTACATGCCGAACTACCCCGTCCCGGCGGGGGAGGACGAGACCAGCTGGTTCGTCAAGGAGGTCGAGAAGGGGCTGCACGAGCGCTACCCCGGCGGCGTCCCGGACGACGTGCGCAAGCAGGCCGACTACGAGACCGGCGTCATCACGCAGATGGGCTTCCCGGGGTACTTCCTCGTCGTCGCCGACTTCATCAACTGGGCCAAGAACAACGGCATCCGCGTCGGTCCGGGCCGTGGCTCGGGTGCCGGCTCGATGGCCGCGTACGCGATGCGCATCACGGACCTCGACCCGCTGCGCCACGGCCTGATCTTCGAGCGCTTCCTCAACCCCGACCGCGTCTCGATGCCCGACTTCGACGTCGACTTCGACGAGCGTCGTCGCGGCGAGGTCATCAAGTACGTGACCGAGAAGTACGGCGAGGACCGCGTCGCGCAGATCGTCACGTACGGCACCATCAAGGCCAAGCAGGCCCTCAAGGACTCCTCACGCCTGCTGGGCTTCCCGTTCGCGATGGGTGAGAAGCTCACCAAGGCGATGCCGCCCGCGATCATGGGCAAGGACATCAGCCTGACGGGCATCTTCAGCCCCGACGACCCGCGCTACCACGAGGCCGAGGAGTTCCGTCAGGTCCACGCGGCCGACCCGGACGCGCAGCGTGTGGTCGAGCTCGCCAAGGGCATCGAGGGTCTGAAGCGTCAGTGGGGCGTGCACGCCGCCGGCGTCATCATGTCGAGCCACCCGCTGATCGACATCATCCCGATCATGCGCCGCCCGCAGGACGGCGCGGTCATCACGCAGTTCGACTACCCCACGTGTGAGGGCCTCGGCCTGATCAAGATGGACTTCCTGGGGCTGCGCAACCTCACGATCCTCGACGACGCGCTCGAGAACATCGTGATGAACGGCAAGCCCCCGCTGGTCCTGGAGGACCTCGAGCTCGACGACCTCGAGAGCTACCAGCTGCTGGCGCGCGGCGACACGCTCGGCGTCTTCCAGCTCGACGGCGGCCCGATGCGTTCGCTGCTGCGCCTCATGAAGCCGGACAACTTCGAGGACATCTCCGCCGTCCTCGCGCTGTACCGCCCCGGCCCGATGGGCGTGAACTCGCACACGAACTACGCGCTGCGCAAGAACGGCCAGCAGGAGATCACCCCGATCCACCCCGAGCTGGCCGAGCCGCTCGCGGAGATCCTCGGCTCGACCTACGGCCTGATCGTGTACCAGGAGCAGGTCATGGCGACGGCCCAGAAGGTCGCCGGCTTCACGCTCGGCCAGGCCGACGTGCTGCGCCGCGCCATGGGCAAGAAGAAGAAGTCCGAGCTCGACAAGCAGCAGGCGGACTTCTTCGGCGGCATGACCGAGCGCGGCTTCTCGAAGGACGCGCAGCAGGCGCTGTGGAACGTGCTCGAGTCGTTCGCGGACTACGCGTTCAACAAGGCGCACACCGCGGCGTACGGGCTCGTCTCGTACTGGACCGCGTACCTCAAGGCGCACTACCCGGCCGAGTACATGGCGGCGCTGCTGACGAGCGTGCGCGACGACAAGGACAAGTCGGCGCTGTACCTCAACGAGTGCCGGCGCATGGGCATCACGGTGCTGCCGCCGGACGTGAACTCGTCGGCCGCCAACTTCACCGCCGTCGGCGTCGACATCCGGTTCGGCCTGACGGCGATCCGCAACGTCGGGGCGAACGTCGTCGACGCGATCGTGCGCACGCGCGAGGAGAAGGGCGCGTACACGTCGTTCACCGACTTCCTCGACAAGGTCCCGGCGGTCGTGTGCAACAAGCGGACCATCGAGTCGCTCATCAAGGCGGGCGCGTTCGACTCGCTCGGGCACCCGCGCAAGGCCCTGCTGCTGATCCACGAGCAGGCGGTCGACGCGGTCATCGGCGTCAAGCGCAAGGAGGCCGAGGGGCAGTTCGACCTGTTCGCCGACGTGTTCGGCGAGCAGGACGAGGTCGGCTTCCAGGTGGCGATCCCGGACCTGCCCGACTGGGACAAGAAGCAGCGCCTCGCGTTCGAGCGCGAGATGCTCGGCCTCTACGTCTCGGACCACCCGCTGTCGGGTCTCGAGCACGTGCTCGCGCAGGCGGCGGACGTCTCGATCGCGACGCTCAACGCCGACGAGCTGCGACCGGACGGCTCGACCGTCGTCGTCGCGGGGCTCATCACGAGCCTGCAGCGCAAGATGTCCAAGCAGGGCAACGCGTGGGCCGCGGTCACGCTCGAGGACCTCGAGGGCTCGGTCGAGGTCATGTTCTTCGGCGAGACCTACGTGGCGTACTCGACCGTGCTGGCCGAGGACGCGGTCGTCGTGATCAAGGGTCGCGTGCGGCGGCGCGACGAGACGATGCAGCTGCAGGCGATGGAGGTCACGCTGCCCGACGTCAACGTCGCGGCGGACGCGCCCGTCGTCGTGACGCTGCCCGTCGCGCGGTGCACGGCACCCGTCGTCGAGAGGCTCAAGGAGGTGCTCAGCACCCACCCGGGGATCACCGAGGTGCACCTGCGCCTCACGCAGCCCGGGCGTGCGACCGTCATGCGGCTCGACGACGGCCTGCGGGTGACGCGCAACCCGTCGCTGTTCGGCGACCTCAAGGCCCTGCTCGGCCCGGGCTGCCTGGCGGGCTGACGCGACGCGTGCGGGGCGTCCCGGACCGTGCGCTGCGGCTAGAGCTCGACGGTGGCGCGCTGGACGCCGCCGGGGAGGTCGACCTCGACCACGTCGCCGGGGCGCAGCTGGCGACCTCGGCGCGTCTCGGGCTCGCCGTTGACGGTGACGGCGCCGTCGTCGAGCAGCGCGCGGGCGTGCCCGCCGGACTCGGCGAGGCTCACGAGCTTGAGGAACTGGCCGAGACGGATCGGCGCGTCGGGGTGGCTCACGGCACCAGTGTGCGGCACGGCCGGCCGCTGCCGTATCTAACCCTTGCGTTATTTAACAGACTGCGCAAATATGGCGGCCATGCACCCGATGGACGCGCTCGGTGACCCGGTCCGCCGGCGGCTGGTCGAGCTCGTCGGCGCGGGCGAGCGGCCCGCGGGCGATCTCGCGGCGGCCGTCGGCGCGGAGTTCGGCATCAGCCAGCCCGCGGTGTCCCGGCACCTGCGAGTCCTGCGCGAGGCGGGGCTGGTCGAGTCCCGCCCCCAGGGCACGGTGCGCCTGTACGCCCTGCGCCCGCAGGCCGTGGACGAGGTGGGGCGCTGGGCCGACGAGGTCGTGCGGGCCTGGCGGCCGCGCCTCGACGCGCTGGCGACGGAGGTCGCGCGAGGTCGCCGTGCGGCGCGTGCCGGCCACGACGCGGGCGCGGCACGGACTGCCGGCCCCGGGTCCCAGCACAGCCGGTCCCAGCAGCGCAGCCCGTCCTAGTCCCGCACGTCCCAGCACGGCACCGCACGAGGAGGACGCATGAGCACGCACACGCCCGGCAGCACCCCGACACCCGCAGGAGTGCTCGGCCCGGACGGGACCGTGGAGGTCGACGCCGACGGCGCCCGGGTCGAGTTCCGCCGCCGCTACGCGACGACTCCCGACGACCTGTGGTCGGCGGTGACAGATCCCGAGCGGGCCCGCCGGTGGCTCGGCGCGCTGCACGGTGACCTGAGGGCCGGCGGGTCCTACGAGCTGCGCATGGGGGAGGACCGGCCCGACGCGGACGACGTCGCTCGCGGCGACGTGCGCACGTGCGCCCCGCCGCACCTCCTGGAGCTCACGTGGTCGTTCCCGGGCGAGCGGACGTCGCACGTGCGCGTGCATATCGAGGCCGACGACGACGGGGCCTTGCTCACGCTCGTCCACACCGGCCTGGAGCCGTCGGCTGCGCGCGGGTACGGCGGCGGCTGGCACGTGGTGCTCGACCAGCTCGACGACCACTGCGCGGACCGTCCGGTGCGGCCGTGGGACGCGCTGTACGACCAGCGCTCAGCCCGCTACCGCGCCTGACCGCGGCCCCGTCCGCACCCCGACCCGGCCCCGGCCGGACCCCCACCGGGCCCGACCGGGCGCCCGAGCGCCGGGCCCTGATCGCACACCGGACGGCCCGGCCGCCGCTCGGTGCGCGGCCTAGACTCGACGTCGTGATCTCCCGCATCGACCTGCGCGGTCGCCGTCTGTCACGTCGTGAGCTCCTCGCGGAGCTGCCCCGGGCCGAGCTCGACGTCGAGCACGCCGCGGCCGCCGTCGCCCCGATCATCGCCGACGTCCGCGACCGCGGGGCCGCGGCGCTGCGCGACCTGGCCGAGCGGTTCGACGGCGTGCGCCCAGAGCACCTGCGCGTGCCGGCCGACGTCGTCCAGGCGTCCGTCGACGTGCTCGACCCGCAGGTGCGGGCCGCACTGTCCGAGACGATCACCCGCGTCCGGACGGTGCACGCCGCGCAGCGCCCGCAGGACTTCACGGTCGACGTCGCGCCGGGCGCCCAGGTGCGCCAGCGCTGGCTGCCCGTGCGCCGCGTCGGGCTGTACGTGCCGGGCGGGCTGGCGGTCTACCCGTCGTCGGTCGTCATGAACGTCGTGGCGGCGCAGGAGGCCGGTGTCGGGTCGCTCGCGGTGGTGTCGCCGCCGCAGAGGGACCGCGACGGCCTGCCGGACCCGGTCGTGCTCGCCACGTGCGCGCTGCTGGGCGTCGACGAGGTGTATGCCGTCGGCGGTGCGCAGGCGATCGCCATGCTGGCCTACGGCGCGGACGGCCAGACCGAGGCCGACGGCGCCGTGCTGTGCGAGCCGGTCGACGTCGTGACCGGGCCCGGGAACGTGTACGTCGCGGCCGCCAAGCGGGTGGTGCGCGGCGTGGTCGGCATCGACGCGGAGGCCGGTCCCACCGAGATCGCGATCCTCGCGGACGGGAACGCCGACCCGGTGCACGTCGCGGCGGACCTCATCAGCCAGGCGGAGCACGACCCGCTGGCCGCGTCCGTGCTCGTCACGCCGAGCGTGGAGCTCGCGGGCGCGGTCGAGTCCAAGCTCGTCGACCTCGTCGAGTCGACGTTCCACCGGGGGCGTGTCGCCACCGCGCTGGGCGGCACGCAGTCCGCCGTGGTGCTGGTCGACGACCTCGAGGCGGGCCTCGAGGTGGTCAACGCCTACGGCGCCGAGCACCTCGAGATCCAGACGGAGAACGCCGCGGCGGTCGCGGAGCGCGTCACGAGCGCCGGGGCGATCTTCGTCGGCTCGTTCTCACCCGTGTCGCTCGGCGACTACATGGCGGGCTCGAACCACGTCCTGCCGACCGGTGGCTGCGCGCACTTCACGAGCGGGCTGGGCGTGCACTCCTTCGTCCGCGCGGTGCAGGTCATCGAGTACGACGCCGACGCGCTCGGTGTCGTCGCGGACCGGATCGTCGCGTTCGCGAACGCCGAGGGTCTGCCCGCGCACGGCGACGCGGTGCGGGCGCGGTTCTGAGCGCGCGCCCGTGGACGACGCCGACACCCCGGACGGCACGCTCCCTACAATCGCGGGCGTGAGCGCCGACCTCGACACGACCGTGACCGGACCCACGAGCCTGCCCCTGCGGCCCGAGCTCGCGGGGCTCGAGCCGTACGGCGCACCGCAGCTCGACGTGCCGGTCGCCCTCAACGTCAACGAGAACCCGTACGCGCCGTCCGAGCAGGTCGTGGCGGACATCGCGGCGGCTGTCGCGGACGCGGCGCGCGGGCTCAACCGTTACCCGGACCGCGACTTCGAGGCGCTGCGCGCGGATCTCGCGGCCTACCTGCTCACGGAGTCGGGTGTCGGCCTGGGCGTCGAGCAGCTCTGGGCGGCGAACGGCTCGAACGAGGTCATGCTGCACCTGCTGCAGGCGTTCGGCGGTCCCGGGCGCACCGCGCTGTCGTTCGCGCCGACGTACTCGATGTACCCCGAGTACGCGCGGGACACGAGCACCGCGTGGGTGGCCGGGCGGCGCGAGGAGGACTTCAGCCTCGACCCGGACGTCGCGCGCGCGACGATCGCGCAGCACGCGCCGTCGGTGGTGCTGCTCGCGAGCCCGAACAACCCGACGGGCACCGCGCTGCCGACCGCGACGATCCTCGCGGTCCTCGACGCCGCCGCGCAGGTCCCCGGCGGTTGCGTCGTGGTGGTCGACGAGGCGTACGGCGAGTTCCGTCGCCGCGGCACCCCGAGCGCGCTCGAGCTGCTGGCCGACCACCCGCACCTCGCGGTGAGCCGCACGATGTCCAAGGCGTTCGGCCTCGCGGGTGCGCGACTCGGCTACCTCGCGGCGTCGCGCGAGCTCGTCGACGCGCTGCGCGTGGTGCGGCTGCCGTACCACCTGTCGGCCGTGACGCAGGCGGTCGCCCGCGCCGCGCTCGCGCACTCGACCGAGCTCATGGCCCAGGTCGGGTCCTTGCGCGACGAGCGGGACGCGCTCGTCGTCTGGCTGCGTGAGCGGGGTCTGCAGGTGGCGGACTCCGACGCGAACTTCGTGCTGTTCGGCCTCTTCGAGGACCGTCGTGCGGTGTGGGAGGGTCTGCTCGACCGTGGCGTGCTCATCCGCGAGGTGGGCCCGCCGGGATGGCTGCGGGTGTCGGTCGGCACGCCGCGGGAGACGCAGGCGTTCAAGGACGCCCTGGTGGAGGTGGCAGGACTGTGAGCCCTTCGACGGACTCTTCGACGGGGACGGGGCGCCGCGCGCGCCGCACGGCACGCATCGAGCGCACGACGAGCGAGTCGAGCGTGGTCGTGGAGCTCGACCTGGACGGCACCGGGAAGACCGACATCGCGACGACGGTCCCGTTCTACGACCACATGCTCACCGCGCTCGGCAAGCACTCGCTCATCGACCTGACCGTCACGGCCACGGGCGACACCCACATCGACGCGCACCACACGGTCGAGGACGTCGCGATCTGCCTGGGCGAGGCGCTCAAGGAGGCGCTCGGCGACAAGCGGGGGATCTCGCGGTTCGGCGACGCGCTCGTCCCGCTCGACGAGGCGCTCGCGCAGGCCGTCGTCGACGTGTCCGGCCGGCCGTACCTCGTGCACACGGGCGAGCCGCCCGGGCAGGAGTACCACCTGATCGGCGGGCACTTCACGGGTTCGCTCACGCGGCACGTGCTCGAGTCGATCGCGCACCACGCGGCGTTCTCGATCCACGTGCGCGTGCTCGAGGGCCGCGACCCGCACCACATCGTCGAGGCGCAGTTCAAGGCGCTGGCTCGCGCGCTGCGGTTCGCGGTCGAGCTCGACCCGCGCGTGGAAGGCATCCCCTCGACCAAGGGAGCGCTGTGAGCACGTCCGACGAGACGCCCCGCGACGACGAGCCGGCGGTCGAGCCCGGCGCTCCCGACGACCTGGCCGACGTGGTCGTGCCCGACGACCTGAGCGGGCTCGTCACCGACGAGCCGAGTGACGTCGCGACCGTGGACGACGCCCTCGCGGACGACGAGGGGCCTGACGTCGTCGTCCCGGACGACCTGTCCGGGTTGCTCGAGCAGACGGCCGAGGTCCCGAGCATCGCGCTCGTCGTGACGCAGGTGGCCGCCCCCGAGCCGCTCGCGGCGGCGTGCGCGCTCGCGAACGTCCAGGTCGACGCGGTGCCGACGTCGGTCGGCGCCGTCGCCGTCCTGCGTGACCCGGCGGCCGCTGAGGCAGGCGCAGCGGCGATCTCGCAGCTCCTGCGTCAGCTTCCCGTGGTGCTCCTGACCCGGCGCGAGGGTCAGATCTCCGCAGCCCGCTGGATCGGGGGCGCCCACGACGACGAGCTCCCCGCTGGTCTCGTGCTCTCCGACGCACCCGCCGTGCTCGAGGACCTGCTCCTGGGCGGCGTGGACGTCTCGGAGGTCCCGGGCGTCGTGACCAGCGTCGGCATGTCGCGGTGGAAGGCCATGCGCGCGCTCGCGCGCGGACGCAAGCGCTGAGCGGTCGGCCCGGTGGGCTCGTCCTGTCGCACCCGGACGACGCCGCGGTGATCATCTCGCTCGCACCTCGCGACCGCCCGCTTCCGGCGTGGAGCCCAGGGCAGCTCGCAGGACGGGTGACGTCTCGCGTGCTGGTGCGGACGGGGTTCCGATGCGCCACGCGGGTACCCTGACGCCGTGCCCTCCACCCCCCGCGTCGTCGTCCTCGACTACGGCTTCGGCAACGTCCGCTCCGCGGTCCGCGCGCTCGAGCGCGTCGGGGCGCAGGTCGAGCTGACCGCCGACAAGGGCGCCGCCGCCGAGGCGGACGGCCTCGTCGTGCCGGGTGTCGGCGCGTTCGCGGCCGTGATGGCGGGTCTGCGCGGCGTCGGCGGCGACCAGGTCGTCGACCGGCGTCTGGCGGGCGGGCGGCCGGTGCTGGGGATCTGTGTCGGCATGCAGGTGATGTTCGCCGAGGGGGTCGAGCACGGTCAGCGCACCGACGGGCTGGGGGAGTGGCCCGGCGTCGTCGACCGGCTCGAGGCCGACGTCGTCCCGCACATGGGCTGGGCGACCGTCGAGGCGCCGGCCGGGTCGGTGCTGTTCGACGGCCTGGGCGACGAGCGCTTCTACTTCGTGCACTCGTACGCGGCGCGCTCGTTCCCGTTGCACGACTCGCCGTCCGAGCACGTCGCCGCGCCGCTCGTGACGTGGGCCGAGCACGGCGACCGGTTCGTCGCCGCGGTCGAGAACGGCCCGCTGTCCGCGACGCAGTTCCATCCCGAGAAGTCCGGCGACGCCGGCGCGCAGCTGCTGCGCAACTGGCTCGA
The DNA here is from genome assembly GCF_007989825.1 of Cellulomonas persica. Lineage (GTDB taxonomy): Bacteria > Actinomycetota > Actinomycetes > Actinomycetales > Cellulomonadaceae > Cellulomonas > Cellulomonas persica. The sequence goes on from NZ_BJUA01000018.1 coordinate 18,604, forward strand.
CTCGCTGCGCTGAACCCCGCGCCTCCGCCTTCCCACGACGCTCCTGCACCCCCACGATCCTGGAGGACCGAGAAGCATGACCGACCCCCGCCTCGAGCTGCTGCCCGCCGTCGACGTGGCCGACGGCCAGGCCGTCCGACTCGTCCAGGGCGAGGCCGGCTCGGAGACCTCCTACGGCGACCCCCTGTCCGCGGCGCTCGACTGGCACGCCGGCGGTGCGGAGTGGATCCACCTCGTCGACCTGGACGCCGCCTTCGGTCGCGGCTCGAACGCGGCGCTGCTCGCCGAGGTCACCGCCGAGCTCGCCGGCAAGGGCGTCAAGGTCGAGCTGTCGGGCGGTATCCGCGACGACGCCTCGCTCGAGCGCGCGCTCGCGACCGGGGCGACGCGCGTCAACCTCGGTACCGCGGCGCTCGAGGACCCGGAGTGGACCGCGCGCGTGATCGGCTCGCACGGCGCACAGATCGCCGTCGGGCTCGACGTGCGCGGCACGACGCTCGCGGCGCGCGGCTGGACGCAGGAGGGCGGCGACCTCTGGGAGGTGCTCGCGCGCCTCGACGACGCAGGCTGCGCGCGGTACGTCGTCACCGACGTGACCAAGGACGGCACGCTGCGGGGCCCGAACGTGCAGCTCCTGCGCGACGTGTGCGCCCGGACCGACGCGCCCGTCGTCGCCTCGGGCGGCATCTCGAGCCTCGACGACCTGCGGGTGCTGCGCACGCTCGTCGGCGAGGGCGTCGAGGGCGCGATCGTCGGCAAGGCGCTGTACGCGGGAGCGTTCACGCTGCCCGAGGCGCTCGACGTCGCGGGTCGTCCCGCGCAGGCCTGAGCGGTGGCCGGGCGCGAGCTGCCGCCGTCGTCGCCGTTCGCGGCCGACGACGGGTCGGCCGACCCCGGGGTCGCGGCGGCGCTCGCGGCGTTCGGCGCTGGGGAGGGGTCGCTCGCCGGCGTCGTCGCGGCGCTCGCGGGCACGCGCGTGCTCGTCCCGGTGCTCGCCGAGCTCGAGGTCGAGGGCACGGCCGTGCACGACGGCCATGAGCACACGGTCGACAAGGAGGCCTCGGCCGGCATCGTCGCGCTGCGGGCCCCCGACGGCCGTCGGGCGCTCCCGGTGTTCTCGTCGGTCGCGACGATGGCCGCCTGGCGCCGCGACGCACGGCCGGTGCCGACGGACGTGGCGCGTGCCGCGCTGTCCGCGGTGCAGGAGGGCTGGGAGGTCGTCGTCGTCGACGCCGGCGGACCGGTCACGGCGCTCCTGCCGCGTCCCGCGGTCTGGTCGCTCGCCAAGCAGGAGACGTGGGAGCCCGCGGTGGACGGCGCCGTCGTGGCGCCCGACGTCGCCGCCGCGGTCGTCGCGGCGTTGTCCGGCGTGGGTGCGGTGGTCCGGGCGGACGTCGAGCCCGGGCGGCGTGCCGAGCTCGCGGTCGTGGTGACGCTCGTCGACGGGCTCGACCGGGCCGGGCTCGACGACGCGGTCGCGCGCGTCAACGCCGCACTCGCCGCGAACGACGTGGTCGCCGAGCGCGTCGACTCGCTCGAGCTGCGCCTGCGCCGAGCCTCCTGACGCGCTGCGTCAGCGGTTCGCGAACGCGGTGACCGACTTCGCGACCGCGCCGGCGACCGCCTTGACCGCGAGGACGAGGCCGAGCGACGCGACGGCGGTGGCGCCCACCACCTGCCCGCCCAGGATCACGCGGTTGAGGTCGAGCGCGGGACGCCAGTGCACGCCCGTGTCGTCGACGACGTAGACGCCCACGGGCTTGACGCGCACGCCGTAGCCACCACCCCCGCCGTGCCCGCCGCCGTACCCGCCGTGGCCGTCGGACGCGCCGGTCTCGGCCGCGTCGGGCTCCACGTCGCTCGGGTCCTCGGTCGCGGCAGGCTCGACCTCTTCCTCGTCGTCCCAGGTCCGCTCACCGGTCGCGCGCGACCACGCGGCGCGCGCCGACCGTGCCCACGCGGCCGCAGTCGGGCCGGCCTGCGGGAGGCTGCCACCGCCCTCGCCGTCGCCCGCGCCCATGCCGGTCGCGGCCCAGAGCTTGGCGACGGGGATGACGGTCACCCCGTCGCGCTCGTACGCCTCACCGAACACGCGCCGGACGGTGAACGTCTCGTTGGCGGCGCTGCTCAGCGAGGCAGGGTCGAAGCGGGGCACGCGGGTCATGGGAGCCTCCAGCGATCGGTCGTCCCCCGATCATCGTGCGCCGTCGTCCCGCGGTCCAGGGGGAGCGGGCCGCCGTCTCGCAGGAGCGTCCGGTGCGCTCACTCGCGCGAGCGTCCGGACGCTCAGTCGCCGCAGGTCGGGGCAGCGGACACCTGCGTCTCGTCGTCGAGCATCGCGCGCAGCGTGCTGACCGGGACGACGAAGCTCGCGCCGTCCTGACCCTTCGCGTACACGACCCCGACGACCCGGCCCTCGGCGTCGAGCACCGGGGACCCGGACGAGCCGAGGTCGACCTGCGCGTCCGTGACGAGCACCTCGCCCAGGTTCTCGTGCAACGGGTCGGTGGTCGCACCGATCACGCTGCCCGTCGTCATCGTCAGCCGGCTGCCGCGCGGGTAGCCCACGACCGTGACCGACGCGCCCGGGACCGGGTCGAGCGGCGCGAGCCCGCCGTACGCGGGCAGCGGGTCGACCGTCCGGACGAACGCCAGGTCGGCCAGCGCGGCCGTGCTGGCGGTCTGCGCGCGCACGTCACGGCCGTCGTACGTGCTGATCTCGAGCGCCGCGGAGTCGGCCACGACGTGCCGGTTCGTCACGAGCGTGTGGTCGTCGATCGCGAACCCCGAGCCGGTCGACAGCGAGCCGCAGCCGACGTTGCGGATGCGGACCGCCATGCGCTGCGCCGCGTCGAAGCCGTCGGGGGACAGCGCACCGGCGGACGACGGTGCCTCGTCGCGGCGCTGGACCGCGTCGAGCGACGTGGGCACCGGGTCGGGTCGCGGGGGCAGCGTGCCGCACGCGGCCAGCACGCCCGCGCACGTCGCGGCCGTGAGCCCGACGAGCAGGCGTGCCCGGGTCACGGCTCGAGCTCGTGCTGGAGCTGCTCGTTCGCCTCGGTGGCCTGTCCGCACAGCGCGTCGACGTCCTCGCGGAACCGCGCGAGCACGTCGGGCTCGTAGGAGTCGGCGTCGTCCATGTACCCGATGAGCTGGCTCTGACCGGCGATGCACGTCGCGAGCGCGGTCGCGACCTTGCCCGCCGCCTGCGAGACGCGGGCCTGGTAGTCGGCGAGCTGCTGCTGAGCCGCGGAGTCGTCGCCCAGCTGTGCCTTCTCGTCGGCGAGCTCGGTGATGCGCTCCTGCGCCGTCGCGAGCTGGTCGCGCGTGTCGTCGAGCGTGCGCTGCGCGGCGGCGAGATCGCCCTGCGTGCGCTCGAGCTCGACGGCCGTCCCGCGCGCGAGGTCCTCCCAGTCCTCGCTCGAGGCGCGCCACTCGTCGGTCGTGCGCCACAGGTAGGCGACCAGCGGTCCGGCGACGAGCAGGACGACGACGAGCAGCGTCGCCAGCACCGGGACGGCGCGCGACCGGCGCCGCGGTCGGTCGTCGTCGCCGGTGTCTCCCGGCGGCGGCGTCTCGTCCACGTCGCGCGCGCGCGACGGGAGGTCGTGGGGCGTCCGCGCCGCGGGGACGGCCGACAGTGTCGTCGGCAGCGACGCGGGAGCCGGCGTCGCGGGGCCAGGCAGGGCGTCGGAGGCGGGCGAGGCCGCCGAGTCGGGCGACGCCGCGGAACGTGGCGACGCTGTGGACGCCAAGGACGCTGCCGACCCGGACGCCGCAGGACCGGGTGACGTCGCGGACCCGGGTGACACCGCGGGACCGGGTGTCGACGCAGGCTCGGGACCCGGCACGACCGGCTCGGACGGGGCACCGGTGTCGGCCGGCGACGCGGCCTCGGGTGGCACCTCGTCGGCGTGTGCGGCGCGCTCGGCGCGCGACGCCCAGCCCGGGGTGCCCGTCGGGCGACCCTCAGGGGCGGGTGTGTCCTGCAGCGGCACCCGCACAGGATAGGCAGGTGGGCCGGAGCACGCGCGAGAGCGAGCGACAATGGTGGGATGTCCCGCTCGTCCTACGCGGCCCTGCTGCGCCTGCCGTCGGTGGGACGGCTGTACCTCGTGGCGTTCGTCTGCCGCATCCCCGCGGCGATGGTGGGGGTCGTCCTCACGCTCCACGTGGTGACCTCCCTCGACCGCGGGTACGGGCAGGCGGGTGTCGTCGCGGGTGCCTCGACGATCGGCGTGGCGATCGGTGCGCCCTGGCGCGGGCGGCTCGTCGACCGGTTCGGCCTGCGACGGGCGATCGCGCCGTCGATCGTGGTCGAGTCGGCGGTCTGGGTGCTCGCGCCGCACCTCGGCTACCACGCGCTGGTCGTCGCCGCGTTCGTCGCAGGGCTGTTCCTGGTGCCGGTGTTCTCGGTCGCGCGCCAGTCGCTCTCGGTGCTCGTGCCGGTCGCACAGCAGCGCACGGCGTTCGCGCTCGACTCGGTGCTCGTCGAGCTGACCTTCATGCTCGCGCCCGTGGTGGGCGTGCTGCTGGCGACGCAGGTCTCGACGACCGCCGCCCTCACGGTCGTGGGGTGCGCGACGGTGGGCGGCGGCCTGCTGCTCATGTGGGCCGACCCGCCCACGCGCTCGTCGGGCGCTCACGCCGAGCCGGCACCGCACGACGCCGCGCCGGCCCGCAGGCAGAAGGTCATGAGCCCCGAGCTCGTCGTGCTGCTCGTCGCCGCGGCGACGGCGTCCTTCGTGCTCATCGGGACGGACGTGTCGCTCGTCGCGTCGCTCAACGACGCGGGACGGCCCGGCGACGTGGGCTGGATGATCGCGCTGTGGGCGGGCGGCTCGGTCGTCGGCGGCCTGATCCACGGTGCGCGCACGAGCTCACCCCCGCCGCTCGTGCTCGCGGGCGTGCTGGGACTGGCGATCCTGCCGGCCGCGTTCGCGCCGATGCCCGTGTGGCTGGCGGTGGCGGTCTTCGTCTCGGGCCTGCCGTGCGCGCCGACGCTCGCCTCGATCAACGCGACCCTCGTGCGCCTCGCGCCCGAGGAGCGGCGCGGTGAGGTCATGGGCTGGTCGGGGACCATGTCGACCGTCGGCAACGCCGTGGGTGCGCCGCTGTGCGGGTGGGTGATCGACCGCACGAACCCGGGCGCCGGCTTCCTCACCGCAGGTCTCGTCGGGGCCGGGGTTGCCGTCGCCGGGCTCGCCGTCCAGCGCGCGGTGCGCCGACGCCGCGGGCTGACCGGCGCTTCGGGACCGCAGGAGGCGCACGCGCTGGCGACCGACGCGGCGCCCGGCGTGGAGAAGGTCAGCTCACCGGGCCGGTGAACGCCTCGCCCGGACCCTCGCCGGGCTCGTCCGGGTAGGGCGACGCCTCACGGAACGCGAGCTGCAGTGACCGCAGCCCGTCGCGCAGCGACCGCGCGTGCTGGTTGCCGATGTCGGGCGCCGAGGCGGTGACGAGCGCGGCGAGCGCCGTGATGAGCTTGCGCGCCTCGTCGAGGTCGAGGTACTCCTCGCCCTGCTCCTCGGCCAGACCGCACTTGACCGCGGCGGCGCTCATGAGATGGACCGCGGCGGTCACGATCACCTCGACGGCGGCGACGTCGGCGATGTCGCGCGTGGCGTCGCGGGTCGGGTCCTGCTGGGGGGCGGCCTCGTCGACGGGCTGGTCAGTCATGCGCCCATCCTTCCACCGCGCGTCTCGGGTCCCGACCACGGGGGTGACCGCGCACCGCCACCGGGGACGACCTCGCCGTGCCGTGGGAGCGCTCGGCCAGGACGGTCGACGGCCCCGCACCCCTGGGGGTACGAGGGCCGTCGACAGGTGGTACGACCGGTCAGGCCACCGGGACGGCCGACGTGGCCGGCGTGCCGGTCTCGACGGGCGCACCCTCGAGGTTCGCCCGCAGCGCGATGCCCAGGCCGGCGTCGACGTTCGTCCAGTACTGGACCGCCCGCTCACGGATCTCGTCGCTCTTCACGCCGCCGACGTGTCCGGTGATCGTGTCGAGGAAGCGAGCGCGCGCGGCGTCGTCGAACACCTCGCGGTAGAGCGTCCCGGCCTGGCCCCAGTCGTCGTCCTCCGCGTGCAGAGCCGCCGCCGAGCGGGTCATCTCGCCGTCGGACTCCCAGCTGCCGTCGGTCGCGCGTGCCGGGTCCGCGGCGGGGCCGCCGACCGAGTTGGGCGCGTAGACCGGGGTCTGCGCGGACGCGAAGGTGTAGCGCGCCGCGCCGTCCTTCGAGTACGAGTGCACGGGCGACTTCGGTGCGTTGACCGGGAGCTGCGCGTGGTTGGTGCCGACGCGGTACCGGTGCGCGTCCGCGTAGGAGAAGATCCGCGCGAGCAGCATCTTGTCGGGGCTGGCCGCGATGCCCGGCACGAAGTTGCTGGGCGCGAACGTGGCCTGCTCGATCTGCGCGAAGTAGTTCTCCGGGTTGCGGTTGAGCTCCATCACGCCGACCTCGATCAGCGGGTAGTCCGCGTGCGGCCAGACCTTCGTCAGGTCGAACGGGTTGAAGCGGTAGGCCTTGGCGTCCTCGTACGGCATCACCTGGACCGAGAGCGTCCAGCGCGGGAAGTCGCCGGCCTCGATGTGCTCGTAGAGGTCGCGGATGTGGACGTCCGCGTCGGAGCCCGCGAGCTGCGAGGCCTCGTCGGCGGTGAGGTTCTTGATGCCCTGCTGGGTCTTGAAGTGGTACTTGACCCAGAACCGCTCACCCGCGGCGTTGATCCACTGGTAGGTGTGCGAGCCGAAGCCGTCCATGTGCCGCCACGAGGAGGGCAGGCCGCGGTCGCCCATGAGCCAGGTCACCTGGTGCGCGGTCTCGGGCGACAGCGACCAGAAGTCCCACTGCATGTCGTTGTCGCGCAGGTGCGAGCCCGGCAGGCGCTTCTGCGAGTGGATGAAGTCGGGGAACTTGATCCCGTCGCGGATGAAGAAGACCGGGGTGTTGTTGCCGACGAGGTCGTAGTTGCCCTCGGACGTGTAGAACTTCAGCGCGAAGCCGCGCGGGTCGCGCCACGTGTCGGGCGAGCCGAGCTCACCGGCGACCGACGAGAACCGCGCGAGCATCTCGGTCTCGACACCCGGCTGGAAGAGTGCGGCACGCGTGTACGCCGACACGTCGTTCGTGACCCGCAGGGTGCCGAACGCGCCACCACCCTTGGCGTGCACGACGCGCTCGGGGACGCGCTCGCGGTTGAACTGCGCGAGCTTCTCGACGAGGTAGTGGTCGTGCAGGACGATCGGGCCGTCGGAGCCGACCGACAGCGCGTGCGCGTCGGAGGCGACCGGGGCGCCCGAGTTCGTCGTGGTGGGGGGCACGTGAGACATGGATGTCCTCTCGATGGGTGGGCGTGACAGGTCGGCACGCCGACGAGACGTCGGCGTGAGCGGGGGGCCGGGCACAGCCGGTCTGAGGGACGGGGCCGGGCGCAGCCGGTCTGGGGGACGGGGCCGGGCGCAGCCGGTCTAGGGGACGGGTTGCGCGGCCGTCCCGGCGGGTGCGTCGGCGGGGTCGGCCGCAGCGCGGCACGCGGGGCACAGGCCCCAGAACGTGACCTCGGCGGCGTCGATCGCGAACCCGGACGTCGTGCTCGGCTCGAGGCACGGCGCGTGGCCGACGACGCAGTCGACGTCCTCGAGGACGCCGCACGATCGGCACACCACGTGGTGGTGGTTGTCACCGACGCGGCGCTCGTAGCGCGCGGGGTGACCCGCGGGCTCGATCCGCCGCAGCAGGCCCGCCTGCGTCAGCGCGGCGAGCACGTCGTAGATCGCCTGGACCGAGACCGACGGCATGCGCATGCGGACGCCGCGCAGCACCGCGTCCGCGTCGGCGTGCGGGGCGTCGTCGAGGGCCGCGAGCACCGCGAGCCGGGGGGCTGTGACTCGCAGGCCGCGACTGCGCAGGAGCTCGTCGTCGTCCATGACCTGCATCTCAGCACAAAATCTGGAACGATTCAAGAATTGGAACGAGTCGGGTGTAGACCCGGCAACGCCTCGGCGGCGCCAGGGGCGGTGGGTGTGCGGCCGTGGGTCTGGTAGCCTCGTGCACCGACTGACCTGTGCTGTGCCCGCGTAAGCCTCGAGCGATCGAGGCCCGGTGGATGCGGCGCAGGTGCACAAGTGGAGAACTCTCCCACCTGGGTCCCTCCCGGTTCGCCGGCGAAGGGGACCGGGTCTCGGTCCGTACGACGGTGGTCGTCGCGCTCGGCTCGCAGCCGCGCACGCGGCAGGCCGTCGGCGCACGCGTGTCGTGCGGTGGATCGTGCGAGGCCTCCTCCTGTGCCCAGGGACGGAGGCCTTCTTCGTTCCCGGAGGTCCGTCACGACGAACCTAGAGGAGCACCCATCAGCGAGCCCCGCATCAACGATCGGATCCGCGTCGCCGAGGTCCGCCTGGTCGGCCCCGCCGGCGAGCAGGTCGGCATCGTCCGCGTGGAAGACGCACTGCGCCTGGCCCAGGACGCCGACCTCGACCTGGTCGAGGTCGCCCCGGAAGCCCGCCCGCCCGTGGTCAAGATCATGGACTACGGCAAGTACAAGTACGAGGCGGACATGAAGGCCCGCGAGGCCCGGCGCAACCAGGCCAACACGGTCCTCAAGGAGATCCGCTTCCGGCTCAAGATCGACCCGCACGACTACGCCACCAAGAAGGGGCACGTCGAGCGGTTCCTCAAGGCCGGCGACAAGGTCAAGGTCATGATCATGTTCCGCGGCCGCGAGCAGTCGCGCCCGGAGATGGGCTTCCGCCTGCTGCAGCGCCTCGCGGCCGACGTCGCCGAGCTCGGCTTCGTCGAGAGCTCGCCGAAGCAGGACGGGCGCAACATGATCATGGTCATCGGCCCGAACAAGAAGAAGGCCGAGCAGCGTCAGGAGCAGCGCCGCCAGGCGCAGGCCCAGGCGGCTCGCGAGGCCAACGCGAAGGCGGCGAGCGAGCGCACGGCTGCGACCGAGGCACCCGCCGAGGCCGAGGTCGAGCAGACCGCTGCGGCCCCCGCGGCTGCCCCGGTCGCCGAGGCGGTCGAGACTGCTGCGGTCGAGACTGCTCCGGTCGAGACTGCTGCGGCCGAGACTGCTCCGGTCGAGGACCCGGCTGCTGCTCCGGAGGGCCAGGAGCCCGCTCCGGCCGAGCCGGCTGCGGCTCCGAAGGCCGCTGCCCCGAAGGCCGCGCCTGCGCGACCGGCGGCGGCGAAGCCCGCTGCTGCCAAGCCCGCCGCTGCCAAGCCCGCGGCGACGCCCAAGCCGGCGGCCGCCCCGAAGCCGGTCGCGACGCCCAAGCCGAGCCCCGCGGCAGCCAAGCCCGCCGCACCTCGCCCGGCACCCCGGCCGAAGCCGCGTTCCACCGACTGACATCACGACGGCCGGGACGCCCGACGGTCCGGTCGACCACGAACGAGTCGCACGAACCCGTGCGATGCGAACGACAAGGAGACACGGCAGCCATGCCGAAGAACAAGACGCACTCCGGTGCCAAGAAGCGCTTCCGCGTGACGGGGACGGGCAAGGTCATGCGCGAGCAGGCCAACGGTCGCCACCTGCTGGAGCACAAGTCGAGCCGCCGCACCCGCCGCATCGCCGGTGACGTGGTCGTCTCCGCTGCCGACACCCCCAAGATCAAGAAGCTGCTCGGCAAGTGACTCGTCCGGGCGCCACCGGCGCCCGGGGTCACTACCGGCCCTGACCAAGCAAGGAGCATCACGTGGCACGCGTGAAGCGGGCAGTCAACGCCCAGAAGAAGCGTCGTTCGACCCTCGAGCGGGCCAGCGGTTACCGCGGCCAGCGCTCGCGCCTGTACCGCAAGGCGAAGGAGCAGGTCACCCACTCCCTCGTCTACTCCTACCGCGACCGCAAGGCGCGCAAGGCGGACTTCCGCAAGCTGTGGATCCAGCGCATCAACGCTGCGGCCCGCGCGGAGGGCATCACCTACAACCGCCTCATCCAGGGCCTCAAGCTCGCGGGCATCGAGGTGGACCGCCGCGTCCTGGCGGACCTCGCGGTCAACGACGTGGCGGCGTTCAACACGCTCGTCAAGGCGGCCAAGGACGCGCTCCCGGCCGACGTCAACGCCCCCAAGGCGGCCTGACCCGAGCTCTCCAGCACAGCGCCCCCTGCGCTCTGCCGCACAGCGCCCCCGCGGACCACGGTCCTGCGGGGGCGCTGTGGCGTTCCCAGGCCGCGGGGCTCGAGACGGCTCGGGCCTCGCGCGGCGACCGGCGGGCGAGGATGGCGCAGGACGGCGCCGTGACCCGCGATGATGAGGGCGTGGATGCCTCGGAGGTGCTGACCAACCCGCGCAGCGACAGGGTCAAGGCCGTGCGCGCCCTGGCCGGGCGCCCGGTGCGCGAGCGGCACGGCCGGTTCGTCGTCGAGGGACCGCAGTCCGTGCGCGAGGCGGTGTCGGGTTCCCGCACGCGCGTGCGGGACCTGTACCTGACGGCGGCGGCCGCGGACCGGTACGACGAGATCGTCACGGCCGCGGCGGCGCGGGGCGTGCGCACGACGATCGGCGAGGCCGACGTGCTCGCGGCGATGAGCCCCGACGCGCAGGGGGTCATCGCCGTGGCGGACCTGCTCGGCGGCGGGCTCGACCGCGTGATCGACGAGCATCCGCGCCTCGTGACGGTCCTCGCGCGCGTGCGCGACCCGGGGAACGCGGGGACGGTGATCCGCGCCTCGGACGCCGCGGGCGCGGGCGGGGTCGTCCTGACGGCCGAGAGCGTCGACGTGCACAACCCGAAGGTCGTGCGCTCGACCGCGGGCTCGCTGTTCCACCTGCCCGTGGCGTACGACGTCGCGCTGTCGACCGCGGTCCGCGAGCTGCGGGGCGCGGGGATGACCGTGCTCGCGGCCGACGGGTCCGGCGAGCACGACATCGACGACCTGCTCGACGTCGCGGGACGCGCGCCCGACGGCGTGCCGGACCTCGCGGCACCGACCGCGTGGGTGTTCGGGAACGAGGCGTGGGGGCTGCCCGAGGCGGACCGCGCGCTCGCCGACGCGGTCGTGCGGGTGCCGCTGCACGGGCGCGCCGAGTCGCTCAACCTGGCGACCGCGGCGACCGTGTGCCTCTACGCGAGCGCTCGCGCCCAACGGGCGAGCGGGCGCTGACCGTGCGCCTGTTCGCGGCGGTGTGGCCGCGCGACGAGGTCCTGGACCACCTGGACCTGACCCTCGCGAGCGTGCGCGGCGGTGCCGCGGGGCGGTCCGCGGACGTGCGGTGGTCGGCGCGCGAGACGTGGCACCTGACGACGTCGTTCTACGGCGAGGTCCCCGACGGTCTCGTCCCGGCGCTCGTCGACGCGCTGCGCGACGCGTGCGCCGACCTGACGCCGTACGAGCTGGCGCTGCGCGGCGCGGGCGTGTTCTCGCACCGCACGCTGTGGGTCGGGGCGACCGGTGGGCTGGCCGAGCACCGTGCGCTGACCGCGCGGTGTCGCGAGGCGGGCGCCGAGCTCGGGGTGCACGACGACGGCCGGGCGCGCGAGCGGCCGCACCTGACCATCGGGCGGGCGCGGCCGGGCAGCGGCCCGCCCCGCAGGCGCTCGTCCCGCCCGCGGGACTCGAGCCGCCTCGACGACGACCCGCTCGCGGGTCTCGTGCGCGCGCTGGCGGTCTACGAGGGACCCACCTGGCCGGTCGCCGAGGTGCTCGTCGTGGAGTCCACGCCGGGCGCCGGTCGAGGCGGCGGCCCGCTGTACCGCACGGTCGAGCGGGTCGGGCTCGGCCGCTGAGCGGCGACCGGGCGCCGCGGTGCGGTGCGGTGCACGCCGAACGAGGTGGTGCCCGCCGCGTGCGGCGTGCCATGCTGGACGCGTGAGCTCTCGACGCGCGGCGGCTGGTCGCCGATTTCCGCGGCCCGTTCCGGGCCGCGCTGACGCGCACGTGAGCTGAGCCGCGCAGGCTCGTCGTCCCCTTGCGGGACGCCCCGCGTGGTGGACCTCCCGGACGGCCTCGGAGCGGGCGCCCTAGACTTGCCCGCTGGTCGGCGCGCTCGTGCGCGCGACCGCCAGACCACCCCCGGAAGGTTCGGATGCCCGAGAACCCTGCCACCGACAGCGCCGCTGCCGGTGCCCCGTTGTCGCCCCTCGACGAGGCCGGCGTCGCCGCCGCCGTCGAGGCGGCCCTCGCCGACATCGCCGCGGCCGGCGACCTCGACGACCTGAAGACCGTGCGGCTCGCGCACACCGGTGACCGCAGCCCGCTCGCGCTCGCGAACCGCGCGATCGGCGGGCTCGCCCCGGCTGACAAGGGTGCGGCCGGCCGGCTCGTCGGCCAGGCGCGCGGGCGCGTCAACGCCGCGGTCGCGCAGCGCCAGACGGTGCTCGAGGCCGAGCGCGACGCGCGCGTCCTGGTCGAGGAGACCGTCGACGTCACGCTGCCCGTCGACCGTCGGCCCCGCGGTGCGCGGCACCCGCTGGAGACGCTGCAGCAGCGCGTCGCCGACGTGTTCGTCGCGATGGGCTGGGAGATCGCCGACGGCCCCGAGCTCGAGGCGGAGTGGTTCAACTTCGACGCGCTGAACTTCGGCGTCGACCACCCGGCGCGCCAGATGCAGGACACGTTCTACGTGGCGCACCCGGACGGTTCCGACGAGCCGTCGAACCTCGTCCTGCGCACGCACACGAGCCCCGTGCAGGCACGTTCGCTGCTCGAGCGCGGCGTGCCGGTCTACATCGCGTGCCCCGGCAAGGTGTTCCGGACCGACGAGCTCGACGCGACGCACACGCCCGTGTTCCACCAGGTCGAGGGCCTCGCGATCGACAAGGGCCTGACGATGGCGCACCTCAAGGGCACGCTGGACCACTTCGCCAAGGCGATGTTCGGCGAGGAGGCGCGCATGCGCCTGCGCCCGTCGTACTTCCCGTTCACCGAGCCGTCCGCCGAGATGGACCTGTGGTTCCCCCAGAAGAAGGGTGGGCCCGGCTGGATCGAGTGGGGTGGCTGCGGGATGGTCAACCCGAACGTGCTGCGCGCGTGCGGCGTGGACCCCGAGGTCTACTCGGGCTTCGCGTTCGGCATGGGCATCGAGCGCACGCTCATGCTGCGGCACGGCATCGGGCTCATGCACGACATGGTCGAGGGCGACGTGCGCTTCTCCACCCAGTTCCAGGCGGTGATCTGATGCCTCGCGTTCCCCTGTCCTGGCTCGGCGAGCACGTCGAGCTCCCCGCGGACCTGACGGCCGCCCAGCTCGCGGCCGACCTCGTCAAGGTCGGTCTCGAGGAGGAGGCGGTGCACGCCGCGGCGGTGACGGGTCCGCTCGTCGTCGGACGCGTCGTCGAGCGCACGCCCGAGCCGCAGAAGAACGGCAAGACGATCAACTGGTGCCGCGTCGACGTCGGCCCGGCGCACAACGAGCCCGGCGGCACGCCGCGCGGGATCGTGTGCGGCGCGCACAACTTCGACGTGGGCGACCACGTCGTCGTCGCGCTGCCCGGTGCGGTGCTCCCCGGCCCGTTCCCGATCGCGTCGCGCAGGACGTACGGGCACGTGTCCGACGGCATGATCTGCTCGGCGCGCGAGCTCGGCCTGGGCGAGGACCACTCCGGGATCATCGTGCTGAGCGAGATCGGCCTGGACGCGCCGGTCGGGACCGACGCGCGCGAGCTGCTCGGGCTCGGCGAGGAGGTCCTCGAGATCAACGTGACCCCGGACCGGGGCTACTGCTTCTCGATGCGCGGCGTCGCGCGGGAGTACGCGCACTCCACGGGCGCGACGTTCACCGACCCCGCGCTGCCCGAGCCCACCGACGTGCGCCCGGCCGGGTTCGCGGTCGAGATCGACGACGACGCGCCCATCCACGGCGTGCCCGGGGCCGACCGGTTCGTCGCCCAGGTGGTCCGTGGCGTGCGCGCGAACGACCCGTCGCCGGCGTGGATGCAGCGTCGCCTGCAGCAGGCCGGCATGCGGCCGATCTCGCTCGCGGTCGACGTGACGAACTACGTGATGCTCGACCTGGGTCAGCCGCTGCACGCCTACGACCTCGCGACGCTCACGGCACCGATCGTCGTGCGGCGTGCCCGCGCGGGCGAGAAGCTGCGTACGCTCGACGACCAGGTCCGCACCCTCGACCCGCAGGACCTGCTCATCACCGACAGCCCGGACGGTCGCGGCTCGCGCCCGATCGGCCTGGCGGCGGTCATGGGTGGCGGCGAGACCGAGGTGAGCGCGTCCACGACCGACCTGCTCCTCGAGGCCGCGCACTTCGACCCGGTGAGCGTCGCGCGCACCGCGCGCCGGCACAAGCTACCGAGCGAGGCGAGCAAGCGGTTCGAGCGGGGCGTCGACCCGCGCCTGCCGCGCGTCGCGGTCGCCCGCGCCGCGGCGCTGCTCGTCGAGCACGGCGGCGGCACGGTGGACGCCGAGCTCACGGACGTGGACCGCACGACGCCGCCCGCCTCGATCGAGCTGGACCTGGACCACCCGGGCCGTCTGGTCGGCGTGCCGTACACGCACGACGAGGTCCGCGACGTGCTCACGCAGATCGGCGCATCCGTGCGCGACGCGCGGACCGGCGTCGCCGAGGTGACGCCGCCGACGTGGCGGCCCGACCTCACGGTCGCGGTGGACCTCGTCGAGGAGGTCGCGCGGCTGCGCGGCTACGACGCGATCCCGAGCGTGATCCCGCCGGCGCCCGCCGGCCTGGGGCTGACGTGGGCTCAGCGGGCCCGGCGCGCGATCGCGGACGCGCTCGCGGAGGCGGGTCTGGTCGAGGTGCTCTCCTACCCGTTCGTCGGGACCGAGCAGCTCGACGCCCTCGGCCTGCCCGACGACGACGAGCGGCGCCGCACCGTGCGTCTGGTCAACCCGCTCTCGGACGCCCAGCCGCTCCTGCGCACGGATCTGCTCGTGACGCTGCTCGACACCGCGCGCCGCAACGTCGCGCGCGGCAACGTCGACGTGTGCGTGTACGAGATCGGGCTGGTGACCCGGCCCGTGGCCGGCTCCGGCGCGGCACCCGCGCTCCCGGGTGGTGTACGGCCGTCGCAGGAGGAGCTGGACGCGATCGCTGCGGCGGTCCCGCCGCAGCCGCGTCATGTGGCCGGCGTGCTCGCGGGCCGGGTCGAGCCCGCGGGTGTGTGGGGGCCGGGCCGTCGGGCCGACCACACGGACGCGATCGCCGCCGCGCAGCGTGTCGCTCAGGTCGCCGGGCTGCCCGTGCGGCTGGTCGCCGACGCCGAGCGCGCGCCGTGGCACCCGGGCCGGTGCGCGCGAGTCGAGACGCTCGACGGCGTCGTGCTCGGCTGGGCCGGTGAGCTGCACCCCAACGTGGTCGCGGCGCACGACCTGCCCGCGCGCGCCGCCGCGTTCGAGCTCGACCTCGACGCGGTGCTCGGCGCGGCGCCGACGGACGCGCTCCAGGCACGGGCGGTCTCGACCTTCCCCGTCGCGAAGGAGGACGTGGCGCTCGTCGTGCCGGCCGACGTGCCGGCGGCCGAGGTGCTCGACGCGGTGCGGACGGGCGCCGCGGCGAGCCCCGCGGGCGACGTCGTCGAGGACGTGCGGCTGTTCGACGTCTACGAGGGCGACCAGGTCCCGGCGGGCCACCGGTCGCTCGCGTTCGCGCTGCGGCTGCGTGCGGGGGACCGCACGCTGACCGCGGCGGAGACGGCGGCGGTGCGTGACGCGGTGGTCGTCGAGGCCGCGGCGCGGTTCGGGGCGACGCTGCGCGCCTGATCCGCGCTCGGCCACCGGCTCGACCCGCCAGTCCGCACGAGGCCTCCGGGCCGGGACCCGACACGGTCCCAGCCCGGGGGGCCTCGTGCGTCTCGGGAGTTCACCGCATCGTTACTGACGAGTAGTTGCGACATTTCGGACCGGGCGGGAAGGTGAGCGGTGGCTGCTCACCCCGCGGCCAGGTTGTGTTCCCCGATGAAGGAGAGCCCCCGTGCGTCCTGGCAACCGATCGTTCACCGGGGGCCTCGCCGCCCTCGCCGTCGTGCTCGCGAGCTCGGTGGTCGCCGCCGCCCCCGCGACCGCCGCCGTCTCGCCGACGGCTCCCGTCGTGATCAACGAGGTCTACGGCGGTGGGGGCAACAGCGGGGCCCCGATCCTGCGGGACTTCGTCGAGCTGTACAACGTGAGCGACGAGCCGGTGAGCCTCGCCGGATGGTCGATCCAGTACGGGTCGTCCACGGGCACCGTGGGGAACGGGGGCCTCGTCACCGCGCTGTCGGGCACGATCCAGCCGCACGACTTCTTCCTCGTCGGCCAGGCCACGGGGGCCGGGACGCAGGCCGACATCGAGACCGACCTCAACGGCACGATCGCCATGGGCGCGGCCGCGGGCAAGGTCGCCCTGTCGTCGTCCACGACGGCGCTCGGCTGCACCAGCGCGACACGCTGCGCGACGATCGACGCCGTCGTCGACTTCGTCGGGTACGGCGCGGCCACCAACGACTTCGCGGGCACCGGCCCGACGAGCAACCTGTCGGCCACCACGTCGGCGTCGCGGTCGGCCGAGCACGGCAACACCGCCGACAACGCGGCCGACTTCACGGTCGGCGCGCCGAGCCCGCAGAAGTCGGACGGGGACGGCGACCCGGACCCCGAGGACCCGTCGGTGCTGGCGATCGCGCAGATCCAGGGCACCGGTGACACCTCGCCGTACGTCGGGAAGACCGTGACCACGCAGGGCGTCGTGACGGCCGCGTACCCGACCGGCGGGCGTAACGGCTACGTGATCCAGACCGCCGGGACGGGCGGGACGTTGGGGGAGCGCACCGCGTCCGACGGCCTGTTCGTCTTCTCCTCGAGCACCGACGACCTCGTGGCGATCGGTGACGAGGTCACGGTCACCGGCGCGGTCAGCGAGTTCAACGGGCTGACCGAGATCACGGTCACGAGCGCGGCGGGCCTCGAGGTCCTCGACTCCGACGCGACGGTGACCCCGCTGACGGGCGCCTGGCCGGCGACCGCGGCGGCGCGCGAGTCGATCGAGTCGATGCTGTTCGCCCCGAGCGGCGACCTGACGGTCTCGAACACCTTCTCGACGAACCAGTACGGCGAGGTCGGCCTCGCGACGGGTACCACGCCGCTGCTGCAGTGGACCGAGGTCGCCGACCCGCAGGACACCGCCGCGATCCAGGCCGTCAAGGACGACAACGCCGCTCGCGGCGTCGTGCTCGACGACGGCGCGACGACGAACTACCTCTCGTCGGCCAACCAGGCGCTCGTGCCGCCGTACGTGTCCCTGACGAACCCGGTGCGCGTCGGCGCTGCCGTCACGTTCGACGAGCCGGTCGTCGTCACCTACGTCAACAACGCGTGGAAGCTCGACCCGACCCGGCCGCTCGGCGGCCCGACGGACGGGCCCGTGACGTTCGAGAACACGCGCACCGAGCGGCCGCGCGACGTCGGCGGCGACCTGACGGTCGCGTCGTTCAACGTCCTCAACTACTTCACGACGCTCGGTGCGACGACGTCCGGCTGCGTGCCGTACACCGACCGCACCGGCGACCCCGTCACGGTGAACACCGGGTGCGACCCGCGCGGCGCGTGGGACCCGGACGACCTGGCGCGTCAGCAGGCCAAGATCGTCACCGCGATCAACGACCTGGACGCCGACGTCGTCGGGCTGCTCGAGATCGAGAACTCCCTGGTCGTCGACGGCGTCGCCGACGAGGCGCTGAGCACGCTGGTCGACGCGCTGAACGCGGCGGCGGGCAGTGAGAAGTGGGCGTTCGTACCGTCGTCGGCCGAGCTGCCCGACCCCGACACGATGGATGTCATCTCGAACGCGCTCATCTACCAGCCGGCCGCGGTGTCGCGCGTGGGCGAGTCGCGCGCGCTCGGGACGTTGTCCGACGCCGGTGAGCCGTTCGACAACGCGCGCGAGCCTCTCGCGCAGGCCTTCGAGCCCGTCGGCGGCGGCGAGCCGGTGCTCGTCGCGGTCAACCACTTCAAGTCCAAGGGCTCGGCGGGTCCGCTGCCCGGCGACGAGGACCAGGGCGACGGGCAGGGCGCGTCGAACGCGTCACGCGTCGCGCAGGCGACCGCGCTGCGCGACTGGGTCGCGGACATCCAGGGTGACGTCGAGGCGGTCGCGCTCGTCGGGGACTTCAACTCCTACACGCTCGAGGATCCGCTCGAGGTGCTGTACGACGCGGGCTACACCGACGCGGCCGCCGAGCTCGCGCCGGGGGAGTACTCGTACTCGTTCGGCGGGCTGTCGGGGTCGCTCGACCACGTGCTGCTCAACGACGCGGCGCTCGAGCGCGCCACGGGAGCGGACATCTGGGAGATCAACGCCGAGGAGTCCATCGCGCTCGAGTACAGCCGGTACAACTACCACGGCGCGCTGTTCTACTCCGGCGACGAGTACCGCTCGTCGGACCACGACCCGGTGATCGTCGGGCTGGGTGCCGGTGAGCAGGCGGGCGGTCCGCTCGACCTGACGTTCCTCAACATCAACGACTACCACGGCCGCATCGAGTCGGTGACGACCGCCGGTGTCACGTCGTCGAACACGGTGAAGTTCGCCGGGACCGTCGAGAAGCTCCGGGCGGAGGCGACCGGACCGGTCGCGTTCCTGTCCGCGGGCGACAACATCGGTGCGTCCCTGTTCGCGTCCGCGGTCCAGCAGGACCAGCCGACGATCGACGTGCTCAACGCGCTCGAGCTGGCGGCCTCCGCGGTCGGCAACCACGAGTTCGACCAGGGCTACGCCGACCTGACCGACCGGGTGATCGGCCCGGACGGCGACCGCAACGCGCAGTGGGACTACCTCGGCGCGAACGTCTACCTCGACGGCACGACGACGCCCGCGCTCGACGAGTACACGACGTTCGACATGGACGGCGTGACCGTCGCGGTGATCGGCGCGGTCACCGAGGAGACCCCGGCGCTCGTGACACCCGCGGGCATCGCGAACCTCGACTTCGGGGACCCCGTCGAGGCGGTCAACCGCGTCGCGGCGCAGCTCACGGACGGTGACGAGAGCAACGGCGAGGCCGACGTCATCGTCGCCGAGTACCACGAGGGTGCGGGCTCGGGCACGCCCGACGGCTCGACGCTCGAGGAGGAGGTCGCCGCGGGCGGCGCGTTCGCCGAGATCGTCACCGAGACCTCGGCCGCGGTGGACGTGATCTTCACGGGCCACACCCACAAGCAGTACGCGTGGGCGGGCGCGGTGCCCGGCGTCGCCGGCAAGACGCGTCCGATCCTGCAGACGGGTTCGTACGGCGAGTTCCTCGGCAAGGTCGTGCTGCGGTACGACCCGGCGACCGACGAGGTGCTGTCGCACACCGAGGAGAACGTCGCGCGCGTCACCACCGCGGACGCGACGCTGATCGCGACCTACCCGCGCGTCGCGCAGGTCAAGCAGATCGTCGACGAGGCGATCGCGTACGCCGACGTGATCGGTCGCGAGCCCGTGGGTTCGGTCACGGCCGACATCACGACGGCCTACACGGGCGGCTCGTACGTCGACGGCGTGTACGTGGGCCCGGGCCCGCTGCCGTCGACCGGGCGCGACGACCGCGCGAGCGAGTCGACGCTCGGCAACCTCGTCGCGAACGCGCTGCGGGACACGCTCGCCGACGAGCGCCTGGGTGGCGCCCAGATCGGCGTGGTCAACCCGGGCGGTCTGCGCAACGAGCTGTACTACGCGAAGTCGGGGGCCGAGGAGACGGACGGGATCGTCACGTACGCCGAGGCGAACGCGGTGCTGCCGTTCGCGAACAACCTCTGGACCACGACGCTGACGGGTGCCCAGCTGCTCACGATGCTCAACCAGCAGTGGCAGCGCGACGCCAACGGCAACGTGCCGTCGCGTGCGTACCTGCAGCTCGGCCTCTCGGACAACGTGTCGTACACGTACGACGCGACCCTGCCGGAGGGCAGCCGCATCACGTCCGTGACGATCGACGGCGAGCCGCTCGATCCCGAGGCGGACTACCGGGTCGGCACGTTCTCGTTCCTCGCGACGGGTGGCGACAACTTCCGGGTGTTCACGGAGGGCTCCGACACGCGCGACTCGGGTCTGGTCGACCGCGACGCGTGGATCGCGTTCCTCGAGTCGCACCCGGACCTGTCGCCCGACTTCGCGCGGCACGCGGTCGCCGTGTCGGACCTGCCGTCCACGGTGTCCGCCCGCGACTCGGTCTCGTTCGGCGTGTCCCACCTCGACCTCACGAGCCTGGGCTCCCCGCAGAACACGAGCCTCGACATCCGCCTCGACGGGGAGTCGATCGGCGAGGTCGCGGTCAGCGACGGCGCCGCCACGGTCGCGTTCCAGGTCCCGGTCGGGACCGCGGCGGGTGCGCACGAGCTGACGCTCGTCGCGGACCCGAGCGGCACGACGGTGCACATCCCGCTGACCGTCGAGGCGGCGACCCCGACCACGACGGTGCTCACGATGACCGGTGACCCGGTCGCCGGCGCGACGCAGACGCTGCACGCGGCCGTCTCGCCCGAGGCCGCCGTGGGGACCGTGACGTTCGTGGACGGCACGGCCTGGCTCGGCACGGTCGCGGTCCGGGCTGGCGTGGCGACGCTCGACGTCGAGCTCACGGCGGGCGCCCACGACCTGCGCGCCGTGTTCACCCCGACCGACGACCGGCACGACGGGTCCACGGGGACGCTGTCGGTGACGATCGTGCGGACGTCGTCGTCCACCACGGTGCTCCAGGTCACGCCGCACAAGGTCGCATTCGGCGGGCAGGTCACGGCGAAGGTCACGGTGAAGGCCGAGGGGGCTGTGCCCACGGGCGTCGTCCAGATCCGTGACGGCCACGACGTGCTGGCGGTCGGGACGCTCGTGCCCGCGGGCCCCGGCACCGCGAAGCCGGGACCGGGCAGGCCCAAGCCGTCCACCGCGACGGCGACCGTCGTGCTGCCGCGCACGATCGCGGTCGGCACGCACTCGCTGACCGCCGTCTACGGGGGTGGCGCGGGCGTCACGGCGTCGACCTCGAAGCCGGTCACGCTGACCGTGACGAAGGCGCGTCCGAAGGTCACGATGGCCACCCCGAGCTGGACGGTGACGAAGGGCAGCACGCCGGTCATCACGGTCACGGTCACCGGAGCCCCGGGAGCGCCGGCGCCGACCGGGAAGGTCGCGCTCGAGGTCGGGCGCACCACGTACCGGGGCACGCTCAGCGACGGCACTGCGACGTTCACGCTCGGGGCGGTGACGGAGTCGGTCAAGGTCACCGCGACCTACGCCGGTGACGACGGCTACGCGTCGGCGTCCGCGCACGAGCGGCTCGAGGTCGACCGCAAGGGCGGTCCGCCGCACCCGAAGCCCAAGCCCTGACCTCACCACCCGAAGGGCGCCCGACCGGAGACCCCGGCCGGGCGCCCTTCGGCGTGCCGTCCCACTGGGCGGTCGAGGGGCGGACGGACGGGTCGCGGCAGCGCTAGCCTGACCGCACTGACACGGGGTGCCCTGCTCGCAGGGCTGAGATCACACCCGCCGAACCTGATCTAGTTCGTACTAGCGAAGGGATGTCATCGTGATGACGTCTGCCGTCCCCCTGCGCGCCACCACCGCGCGACCCGCCATGCGGAGCGCGACCCTCGCCGACGACGCCGCGGCCGCTCTGGTCGCCGTCCGGGAGCGCGCCCCACTGGTCCAGTGCCTGACGAACGAGGTCACGACGAACCTCGTCGCCAACGCCCTGCTGGCGATCGGCGCGTCACCCGCGATGGCGGCCGTGCCGGGCGAGGCGGAGCAGCTCGCGGCCGTCGCCGGCGGCCTGCTCGTGAACCTCGGCACGCCCGGACCCGACCAGCGCGCGTGCGTCGAGCCGACCGTGACGACCGCACTGCGGGCGGGCGTGCCGTGGGTGCTCGACCCGGTGGCCGTCGGTGTGCTGTCGGTGCGGACGCGCCTCGCGGAGGACCTGCTCGCGGCCCGCCCGGCCGTCGTGCGGGGGAACGCGAGCGAGGTGCGTGCGCTCGCGGGCCTGCGTTCGTCCGGCCGCGGGGTCGACGCGCTGGACACGGTCGACGCCGCCTACGCCGCGGCCGTGCGGGTCTCGCGTGCGACGGGAGGTGCCGTGGCGGTGTCGGGTCCGACCGACCTCGTCGTGGCGGGCGACGTCGCCGTCCGGGTCGAGGCCGGCGACCCGCTGCTGACCTCGGTCACGGGGGCGGGCTGCGCGCTGGGCGGTCTCGTCGCCGCGTTCGCCGCGGTGACGGACCCGATCACCGCGGCGGTCGGGGCGTCGCTCGCGCTGGGGATCGCCGCCGAGCGAGCCAGGGCGCTCGCGCGCGGGCCGGCGTCGTTCCAGGTGGCGCTCCTCGACGAGCTGCACCTGCTGCGGGGAGAGGACCTCGAGGCCGCCGGCGAGCGGCTCACCGTCGACAGCGTCGCGGCCCGACCGGCGGGTGAGGCCGTGGAGGGCGCCCCGGCCGGCGGCTCGACGGGTCGTCACGTCCCGGGGGCGCGGTCATGACCGGCGGCGCCGGGGGCCGCGCGTCGCTGCCGCCCGGCCCGTACCTCGTGGTCGACGCCGCGGTCTGCGCGGCCGTCGGCCGGCGACCCGCCGACCTCGCCGCCGCAGCGGTGCGCTCGGGCGTAAGAACGGTGCAGGTCCGCGCCAAGCACGTGGGCGTGCGTGAGCTCGTCGACCTGACGGTGGCGGTGACCGACGCGGTCCGGCTCGCCGGACCGGCCCTCGTGCTGGTCGACGACCGGGTCGACGTCGCGCTCGCGGCCCGTGCACGGGGCGCCGGGGTCGACGGCGTGCACCTGGGCCAGAGCGACCTGGAGGCGGGCGACGCGCGTGCGCTGCTCGGTCCCGGCGCGCTGATCGGGGTCTCCGCCGCGCGCCCGCAGGACGTCCGCGCGGTCGACCCCGCCGTCGTCGACTACATCGGCACCGGGCCGGTGCGGCTCACCCGCACCAAGCCGGAGGCCGCGGTGGCGGCCGGCTTCGACGGGCTCGGCGAGGCCGCACGGACCAGCGTGCTGCCGGTCGTCGCGATCGGCGGGCTCGGTCTCGACGACGTGCCCGCCGTCCGACGGGCCGGTGCTCGGGGGCTCGCGGTCGTGAGCGCGATCTGCGCGGCCGCGGACCCGGCACGGGCGGCGCGGATGCTGGTCGAGGCGTGGCAGCAGCAGCCCTCGGGCATGTCCGGACCGAGCCGCGCAGGTGTGGCATGAGCCCGGCGGACGTGGCGCGGCCGCGACGCGTGCGTGCGCTGTCGATCGCCGGCACCGACCCCACGGGTGGGGCGGGCATCGCCGCCGACCTCAAGTCCTTCGCGGCGCACGGCGCGTACGGCATGGCGGCGGTCACCGCGGTCGTCGCGCAGAACACGCACGGGGTGCGCGCGGTGCACGTCCCGGACGTCGAGCTCCTCGACGCCCAGCTCGACGCCGTGAGCGACGACGTGGTCGTCGACGCGGTGAAGATCGGCATGACCGCGACCGCGCAGGTCGCGCAGCACGTCGCGGCCTGGCTCGACCGCGAGCGTGCGCGCGGCCGCACGCCGGTCGTCGTGCTCGACCCCGTGATGGTCGCGAGCAGCGGCGACCGCCTGCTCTCCCGGGACGCCGAGTCGCGGGTGCGGGCGCTCGCGGTCCGGGCGGACCTGGTGACGCCGAACCTGCCCGAGCTGGCGGTCCTCGTCGACGAGCCCGTCGCCGCGACGTGGCCGATGGCGCTCGACCAGGCCCGTCGGTTCGCGGACCGTTGCGGCACGGCCGTGCTCGTCAAGGGTGGGCACCTCACGGGCCCGGCGAGCCCGGACGCGCTCGTGGGGGCCGCGGGCGTCGTCGAGTTCGCGGCGGACCGGGTGGCCACGACGAGCACGCACGGCACGGGCTGCTCGCTGTCGGCCGCGCTGGCCGCGTTGCGGCCGGTCCGCGCGGACTGGCCCACCGCGGCGCGGGAGGCGAAGGCCTGGCTGACCGGGGCGATCGCGGCGGGCGACGCGCTGCTCGTGGGATCCGGCGCCGGCCCTGTCGACCACCTGCACCACCTGCCGGCGCTCGGGCGTCGTCCGTTCACCGACGAGGTCTGGGACGAGGTGGCGGCCATCCGGTCCGCGTGCGACGCGCTGCCGTTCGTGCGCGCGCTCGGCGACGGCACCTTGCCGCTCACCGCGTTCGAGGACTACCTGCACCAGGACGCGCTCTACCTGGCCGACTACGCGCGCGTCCTGGCGCACGCGAGCCAGGCCGCGCCGAGCCCGACGGCGCAGGGCTTCTTCGCGCGGGGCGCCGCCGCGTGCCTGGACGTCGAGCAGCGGCTGCACGAGGCACGGCTCGCCCGTGCGGACCGGCGGACGGGCGGCGTGCGGTCGGCGGTGACGCGCGCGTACGTCGACCACCTCCTCGCGACCGCCGCACGCGGCTCGTACGCCGAGGTCGTGGCGGCCGTCCTGCCGTGCTACTGGCTGTACGCGGACGTCGGAATGCGTCTGCTCGCGCGTGCCGGAGACCTGGCGGGCCACCCGTACGGGGACTGGATCGCGCTGTACGGCGACCCGGAGTTCGCGGCGCGCGCCGCGCAGGCGCGGGCCCTGGTCGACGATGCCGCTCGCGGCGTGGACGAGACGCAGCGGCGCCTCATGGCCGAGGCCTTCGTCCGCTCGTGCGAGCACGAGCTCGCGTTCTTCGCGCAGTCCTGGCCGGGTCCTGGTCGGCACGACGAGCGCGCCGCGGGAGACGAGGCCGTCGCGCCCGGGCGGGTACCCGTCGCCGCGACGTGAGCCGGGACGACGGGGGTCGGGCGTCAGACGACACCCGGCCCCCGTCGGTCCCGGTCAGAGGAACCCGTCAGAGGAAGTCGTGGTAGGCGGGCAGGTCCAGCACGCCGTTCCCCGACAGTCCGATGACGATCGTCTCGTCGGTCGTGGCGGCGCGTGCGTGCGCGATCGCACCGGCGACCGCGTGCGTCGACTCGGGCGCCGGGATGATGCCCTCGGCCCGGGCGAACTCGACGCCCGCCGCGAAGGCGACCTCCTGCTCGACCGCGATCGCCTCGAGCAGACCGAGCTCGTACGCGTGCGAGACCATCGGCGCCATGCCGTGGTAGCGCAGCCCGCCGGCGTGGATGGGCGGCGGCACGAAGTCCTTGCCGAGCGTGTGCATCTTGAGCAGCGGGGTCAGGCCGGCCACGTCGCCGAAGTCGTACCGGTACTCGCCCTGCGTGAGCGAGGGGCACGCCGCAGGCTCGCACGCGACGACGCGCGTCGTCGTCCCGTCGCGCAGGTTGCGACCGATGAACGGGAAGCTCAACCCGCCGAGGTTCGACCCGCCGCCCGCGCAGCCGAACACGACGTCGGCCGTCTCGCCGATCGCGTCGAGCTGGTCGAGCGCCTCGATCCCGATGACCGACTGGTGCAGCAGCACGTGGTTGAGGACCGAGCCGAGCGCGTAGTGCGCGTTCGGGTCCTGCGCGGCGACCTCGACGGCCTCGGAGATGGCCATGCCGAGCGAGCCGGTGGTGTCCGGGTCGGCGGCGAGCATCGCGCGGCCGGCCTCGGTGAGGTCCGACGGCGACGGGTGGCAGACACCCCCGTACGTCTCCATCTGCATCCGGCGGTACGGCTTGGCGTCGTAGGAGGCGCGCACCTGCCACACCTCGCACTGCAGCCCGAGCAGCGAGCACGCGAACGACAGCGACGCGCCCCACTGACCCGCACCCGTCTCGGTCGTGAGCTTCGTCGTGCCCTCGACGGCGTTGTAGTACGCCTGCGCGACCGCGGTGTTGGGCTTGTGCGAGCCCGCCGGCGAGACGCCCTCGTACTTGTAGTAGATCTTGGCGGGCGTGCCGAGCGCGCGCTCGAGGCGCAGTGCGCGGACCAGCGGCGAGGGCCGCCACAGGGCGTAGATCTCCCGGATCGTCTGCGGGATCTCGACGTACCGCTCGGTGCTGACCTCCTGCGCGATGAGCGCCATCGGGAACAGGGGGGCGAGGTCCTGCGGGCCGAGCGGCTCGCGCGTGCCGGGGTGCAGCGCGGGCGGCGGGGGCTCGGGCAGGTCGGCCGCGAGGTTGTACCAGTGCGTGGGGACCTGCGACGGCACGACCGTGCCGACGGGTTCCGTGAGCGGGCGTGGAGCGGGCCGGACGTCCGGGGATGTCGTCATGCGGGGGCCTCCTGGGCGCGTCGTGGTGCGGTGCGGGCCGCCGACGCGCGTGCACCACGACGCCGTGGTCCGCACGGTGAGCCTAGGGGAGAGCGCGTGCTCACCTGGCCGCTCTCACCTGCCGGACGCCCTGAGGTGCGACCACCCCGTGCGACCACCCGTGCGCTGACCCGCAGTGATCGCGTGACGTTCAGCGCGCGCCGGCGTCCAGGGACCGCTCGAGCAGCTCGACGCGCACCGTCCCGTCCTTGGTGTCGAGCTCGCCGACGCGGGCGAACCCGAGCCGCGCGTGGAACGCCGACGAGCCGGGGTTGGGCGGGTCGAGGTTGACCTCGCACGTCACGCGGGCGAGGCCGAGCGCCCGGGCGCGTGCGTCGGCGGCGGCGTACAGCGCGCGTCCGACGCCGCTCCCGTGCGCGTGCGGTGCGACGACGATGCGGTCGACGTACAGCGAGCCGGGCCGGTGCTGCGAGAACCACCGGTAGTTCTCGCTCGTGTAGTGCGCGCCGGGCGCGAGCGCGAGCAGGAACCCGAGCACCTCGTCGCCCGCGTGGGCGACGAGAGCGGCGTCGCACGCGGGAACGTGCGCCGTCAGGCCGTCGAGCCCCAGCGCGTTGACGGCGGGCGCGGCCGCGTCGTTGAGCGCGGCCAGCAGCGGCAGGTCGTCCGCCCGCACGTCGCGGACCGCGACGTCGACGGCGCGCGTGGGCGCGTCTGCGGGCACCGCCGGGCTCACAGGGCGCACGAGTCGTCGGTGCACGCGTCGGCGGACGCGTCGCCGGCGAGCACCT
This sequence comes from Cellulomonas persica, assembly GCF_007989825.1. Lineage (GTDB taxonomy): Bacteria > Actinomycetota > Actinomycetes > Actinomycetales > Cellulomonadaceae > Cellulomonas > Cellulomonas persica. The sequence continues at coordinate 45,448 of NZ_BJUA01000018.1, forward strand.
GCAGCGGGTTCGCCTCCCGCCAGCCCGCGTCGAGGAGCTGGGTGAACACCTCGACGGGCTGGGCCCCGGACACGGCGTACCGGCGGTCGACGACGAAGAACGGCACGCCGGACACACCGAGCTCGCGCGCCGCCGCGAGGTCGGCGTCGACCGCGTCGGACTGGTCGTCGCCCGCGAGGAACGCGGCGACGGCCTCGTCGTCGTACCCCGCGTCACCGAACCCGGCCTCGCGCGCGACCGCGACGAGCGACTCGTCGCGGCCGAGGTCCACGCCGCGCTCGAAGTGTGCCGAGAACAGCGCCTCGACGGTCCGGTCGGCGAGCGCCGGCCCGCCGACCTCGCGGGCCAGGTGCGTGAGGCGGTGCGCGTCGTAGGAGTTGAACGCGAGCACGGTGTCGAAGTCGTACCGCAGTCCTACGCTCTCGGCGACGCTCGTGACGTGCGCAAACATCTGCTGCACGCGGTCGAGCGGGATCCCCTTCATCTCGGCGAGCGCCTGCGCCTCGGGACGCCCCGGCCCGCGCGGGGTGTCGGGGGAGAGCTGGAAGGAGCGCCACACGACGTCGACGTGCGCGCGGTGGTCGAAGCGCTCGAGCGCCTGCGCGAAGCGTCGCTTGCCGATGTAGCACCAGGGGCAGGCGACGTCGGACCAGACCTCCACCGTGACGGTACGGGTGGCGTTCAGGGTGGGGATGCTCACGGCAGCAGGAGGACCTTTCCGGTGGTGGAACGCGACTCGAGCGCGCGGTGGGCGTCGGCCGCGGCCGACAGGGGGAAGCGGGCACCGATCCGCACGTCGAGGCGGCCGTCGGCCACGGCCCGGAAGAGCTCCCCGGCCCGCCACTCGAGCTCGGAGCGGTCGGCGACGTAGTGACCGAGCGTCGGCCGGGTGAGGAACAGCGAGCCCGCGGCGTTGAGGCGCTGCGGGTCGACGGGCGGGACGGGCCCGGACGACGCGCCGAACAGCACGAGCATCCCGCGCCGAGCCAGCGACGCGAGCGACGCGTCGAACGTGTCCCGGCCGACGCCGTCGTACACGGCGTCCACGCCGCGGCCGTCGGTGAGCCGACGCACCTGCGCGGGCAGGTCCGTCGTCAGGTCGCCGAGCTCGCGGTACCGGATCACGTCGCGTGCTCCCGCGGCTCGCGCGAGCGCCTCCTTCTCGACGCTCCCGACGGTCGCGATGACGTGCCCTCCTCGCTGCGTCGCGAGCTGGGTGAGCAGGAGGCCCACGCCACCCGCGCCGGCGTGCACCAGGACGGTCGCGCCGGGCTCGACCGGGAACGTCGACGTCACCAGGTAGTGCGCGGTCAGCCCCTGCAGCAGCAGCGCGGCAGCGGTCTCGTCGTCCACGCCGTCGGGGACGGCGAGGAGCTCGCGTTCCGGCACGACGACGAGCTCGGCGTACGAGCCGGGCGCGGCCGACCACGCGACGCGGTCGCCGGGTGCGAACCCGGTGACCTGCTCGCCCACGGCGACGATGGTCCCGGAGCCCTCCGAGCCGGGGACGTGCGGGTAGGGCACGGGGTACACGCCGGCGCGGCGGTACGTGTCGATGAAGTTGACGCCGGCTGCTGCCACCCGCACGAGGGCCTCGTGGGGCCCCGGGCTCGGGTCGGGCTGCGTCACGGACGACAGGACCTCGGGTCCACCGGCGTGGGTGGCGATGACGGCGTGCACGTCGAGGCGAACGCTCGCGGTCGCTCGTTTCATCCCCGTCGCGGGTGCGACCTCGGGCTCGACGGCAGCAGCCCACGAGCTCGCCGGCGTCGGTGGCCGGACTTACGTGCATTGATTCGCGTCGGCGTGTATGTTCATGCGCATGGTGTTCACAGTCGCGGTGGCGGGAGCCAGCGGGTACGCCGGGGGCGAGATGCTCCGCCTGCTGCTCCAGCACCCACAGGCGCAGATCGGCGCGGTCACGGCGCACTCCAACGCGGGCAGCACGCTCGGGGAGCACCAGCCGCACCTGCGCCGGCTCGCCGACCGCGTCCTGCAGCCCACGACGCCCGACGCGCTCGCCGGGCACGACGTCGTCGTGCTGGCGCTGCCGCACGGCGCGAGCGGTGCGGTCGCCGCCGAGCTCGCCGAGCGTGACCCCGCCACGGTCGTCGTCGACCTCGGCGCGGACCACCGGTTGGTGGACGCGGCGGACTGGGTGACCTACTACGGCAGCGAGCACGCCGGCACCTGGCCCTACGGGCTGCCCGAGCTCCTGCACACGGGGGAGGAGGTCGCCGCGGCGCAGCGGGCCCAGCTCGCGGGCACCACGCGGATCGCCGTCCCCGGGTGCAACGTGACCGCGGTGACGCTCGGCCTGCAGCCCGGTGTCGCGGCCGGCGTCATCGAGCCCGTCGACGTCGTCGCGGTGCTCGCGAACGGCTACTCGGGTGCGGGCAAGAGCCTCAAGCCGCACCTGCTCGCGTCCGAGGGCCTCGGCATGGCCCAGCCGTACGCGGTGGGCGGCACGCACCGGCACATCCCCGAGATCGCCCAGAACCTGCGCGCCGCGGGTGCGCCCGAGGTCACGATCTCGTTCACCCCCACGCTCGTGCCGATGTCCCGCGGCATCCTCGCGACCGCGACCGCACGCCTCGTGCCGGGCACGGACCCGGCCGCGGTCCGTGCCGTGTGGGAGACCGCGTACGCCGACGAGCCGTTCGTCCACCTCCTGCCGCCGGGGCAGTGGCCGACGACCGCTGCGACGCTGGGCGCCAACACCGCGCTCGTGCAGGTGGCCGTCGACGAGCGCGCGGGGCGCGTGGTCACGGTCACCGCGATCGACAACCTGGTCAAGGGCACCGCCGGTGGTGCGCTGCAGTCGCTCAACCTCGCGCTCGGGCTGCCCGAGACGCTCGGCCTGCCCATGGACGGAGTGGCACCGTGACGATCACCGCGCAGGACGCAGCCGAGCTCTCCCCGGGCGTGACCGCACCGGCCGGCTTCCGCGCGAGCGGCACGACCGCCGGCCTGAAGGTCTCCGGACGGCCGGACCTGGCGCTCGTCGTGAACGACGGCCCGCTGCAGGTCGGTGCCGCGGTCTTCACGTCGAACCGCGTGGTCGGCCACCCGGTCACCTGGTCGCGCCAGGTCGTCTCCGACGGTGTCGTGAGCGCGGTCGTCCTGAACTCGGGCGGCGCGAACGTGTGCACGGGGCCTGACGGCTTCCTCGACGTGCACCGCACGGCCGAGGCCGTCGGTGAGGCGCTCGGTGTCTCGCCCGGCGACGTCGTCGTCTGCTCGACCGGTCTCATCGGCGAGCGGCTGCCTATCGACACGCTCCTGGCCGGCATCGCGCCGGCGCGGGACGCGCTGTCGACCACGGGCGGACCGGCGGCCGCGAGCGCGATCATGACGACCGACACCGTCCCCAAGACCGCCGACATGACGGTCGACGGCGACCTCGGCACGTGGCACGTCGGCGGGATGGCGAAGGGCGCGGGCATGCTCGCGCCGGGCCTGGCGACGATGCTGTGCGTCATCACGACCGACGCGGTCGTCGACGCCGAGCTCGCCGACGCCGCGCTGCGCGCCGCGACGCGGGACACGTTCGACCGCGTCGACTCCGACGGCTGCATGTCGACGTCCGACACCGTCACGCTCATGGCGTCGGGCGCGTCCGGCGTCACACCGGACCCGGCGGGCTTCACCGCAGCGGTCACCGCGGTCGCCGCGCAGCTCGCGCGCCAGCTCGTCGCCGACGCCGAGGGCGCGACGCACGACATCGCGATCACCGTCACGGGCGCGTCGTCGCAGGAGGCGGGGCTCGCCGTCGCCCGCGCGGTCTCGCGCTCGAACCTGTTCAAGGCGGCCGTCTACGGCAACGACCCGAACTGGGGCCGCATCCTCGCGTCGGTCGGCACCGTGCCCGCGGACGTCGCGCCGTTCGACCCGGAGCAGCTCGACGTCACGATCAACGGCGTCATGATCTGCCGCGCCGGCGGCGCGCACGAGCCGCGCTCGAAGGTCGACCTGGCCGCGTCGCGGGAGGTGCACGTGCTCATCGACCTGCACGCGGGCGACGAGGTCGTGACGCTGTGGACCAACGACCTCACGCACGCCTACGTCTCCGAGAACAGCGAGTACTCGACGTGACCCAGCCCGACCCGACGAGCGGCGGCCAGACGAACGCCGTCCCCGACGACTTCCACTTCGACACGCGCACGGACCTGCGGCCCGACCAGAAGGCCGAGGTGCTCATCCAGGCGCTGCCGTGGCTGCAGAAGTTCTCGGGCGCCCTCGTCGTCGTCAAGTACGGCGGCAACGCGATGATCGACGACGAGCTCAAGCGCGCCTTCGCCGAAGACATGGTGTTCCTGCGGCAGGTCGGTCTCAAGCCGGTCGTCGTGCACGGCGGGGGACCGCAGATCAGCTCCATGCTCGACCGCCTCGGCATCGAGTCCGAGTTCCGCGGCGGCCTGCGCGTCACGACTCCCGAGGCCATGGACGTGGTCCGCATGGTCCTGACGGGCCAGGTCTCGCGCGAGCTCGTGGGCCTGCTCAACGCGCACGGCCCGCACGCGGTCGGCCTGTCCGGCGAGGACGGCGGCCTGTTCCAGGCGCGGCGGCGGCACGCGTACGTCGACGGCGAGCCCGTGGACGTCGGCCTCGTCGGCGACGTCGTCAAGGTCAACCCGGGCGCGGTCCAGGACCTGCTCGACGCGGGCCGGATCCCGGTCGTCAGCACGGTCGCCCCGGACATGGACGACCCGACCCAGGTGCTCAACGTCAACGCCGACACCGCGGCGGCCGCGCTCGCGGTCGCGCTCGGTGCCCGCAAGCTCATCGTCCTGACCGACGTCGAGGGGCTCTACCTGAGCTGGCCCGACCGCGGCTCGCTCGTGCGCCGTATCGCGGCGAGCCAGCTCGCCGAGGTGCTGCCCACGCTCGACTCCGGGATGCGCCCCAAGATGGAGGCGTGCTGGCGCGCCGTCACCGGCGGGGTCGGCCGTGCGCACGTCATCGACGGCCGTGCGCCGCACTCGATCCTCGTCGAGGTCTTCACCTCGGACGGCATCGGCACGATGGTCCTGCCGGACGAGGAGCCTGCCGACGCCCCCTTCACCGCCCCGATCCCCGTCGTCCACCCGGAGGTGTCCGCATGAGCGAGCCGACGACCGCGCCGGCCCCTGCATCGGCCCACCCGCCGGTGCCCACGACCCGGCGCGCGCTGCGCCAGGCCGCCGCGACCGTGGACGGCATCCCCGTGGCGGTCGCCGAGGGCTCGGTCGCGCAGTGGACCGAGCGGTACACGCACGCGGTCATGGACACGTTCGGCCCGCCGCAGCGCGTCCTGGTCCGTGGCGAGGGTCCGTACGTGTGGGACGCCGACGGCAACCGCTACCTGGACCTGCTGGGCGGGATCGCGGTCAACAGCCTCGGCCACGCGCACCCCACGCTGACCGCCGCGATCAGCGCGCAGCTCGGCACGCTCGGCCACGTCTCGAACTTCTTCGCGAGCCCCACGCAGATCGCGTTCGCGGAGCGGCTGCTCGCGCTCGCGCAGGCGCCCGCCGGGTCGCGCGTCTTCCTCACCAACTCCGGCACGGAGGCGAACGAGGCCGCGTTCAAGCTCGCGCGCCGCACGGGCCGTACCCGGATCCTCGCGCTCGAGGGCGCGTTCCACGGGCGGACCATGGGGGCGCTCGCGCTCACGCACAAGGCCGCGTACCGCGAGCCGTTCGAGCCGCTGCCCGCGGGTGTCGAGTGGGTGCCGTTCGGCGACGCCGACGCGCTCGAGGCGGCGCTCGCTCCGGGTGACGTGGCCGCGCTGTTCGTCGAGCCGCTGCAGGGTGAGGCCGGCGTCCTGCCGTTGCCCCCGGGCTACCTCGCGCGCGCTCGTGAGCTGACCGCCCGGCACGGCACGCTCCTCGTGCTCGACGAGGTGCAGACCGGCATGGGCCGGACCGGTGAGTGGTTCGCGCACCAGCTGCCGCACGTCGGCGGCGGGATCGTGCCCGATGCCGTCACGGTCGCCAAGGGCCTCGGCGGTGGTTTCCCGGTCGGCGCGCTCATCGCGTTCGGCGACACCGCCGCGACGCTGCTCGGGCGCGGCCAGCACGGCACGACGTTCGGCGGCAACCCGGTGGCGGCGGCCGCGGGCCTGGCGACGATCGGCGTCATCGAGCGTGACGACCTGCTCGCGCACGTGCGCGACGTGGGCGCCCGACTGCGTGAGCGCGTCGCCGGTCTCGACCACCCGCTCGTCGACTCGGTGCGCGGTGAGGGCCTGCTCGTCGGCATCGGCCTGAGCTCGGCCGTGGCGCCCGCGGTCGCGTCACGCGCGCTCGCGGCCGGCTTCGTCGTCAACCCCGTGAACCCGACGACGATCCGGCTCGCGCCACCGTTCGTCGTGACGCACGAGCAGCTCGGCACGTTCGTCGACTTCCTCGCCTCGCTCGACCCGGGGGAGGTGGCGGCGTGACCCGGCACTTCCTGCGTGACGACGACCTGACGCCTGACGAGCAGGCGCAGGTGCTCGAGCTCGCGCTCGCGTTCTGCGACGACCGCTACATCCGCAAGCCGCTGTCGGGTCCGCGCGCGGTCGCCGTCATCTTCGACAAGCCGACGCTGCGCACGCAGGTCTCGTTCAGCACCGGGATCGCCGAGCTCGGCGGCTTCCCGCTCGTGGTCGACGGCAAGCTCGCGCAGATCGGCAAGCGCGAGTCGATCGCGGACACCGCGCACGTGCTCGGTCGGCAGGTCGCCGCGATCGTGTGGCGCACGCACGCGCAGTCGCGGATCGAGGAGATGGCCGCGGTCGCCGGCGTCCCCGTGGTCAACGCGCTCACGGACGACTTCCACCCGTGCCAGATCCTGGCCGACCTCGCGACCGTCGCACAGCACCGGGGCGGTGTCGCCGCGCTGCCCGGGCTCACGCTGGCCTACGTCGGCGACGGCGCGAACAACATGGCGCACTCCTACCTGCTCGGCGGCGCGACCGCGGGCATGCACGTGCGGATCGGCTCGCCGGACGGCTTCCGCCCGGACCCGGGCGTCGTCGCGGACGCCGAGCGGATCGCCGCGAGCACGGGTGGCTCGGTCGCGGTCGTCGGCTCGCTGGCCGAGGCGGTGTCCGGCGCGGACGTCGTCGCGACCGACACGTGGGTCTCGATGGGGCAGGAGGCCGAGGCGATCGAGCGCGAGACGCCGTTCGTGCCGTTCCGCCTCGACGCCGCCGCGCTGGCCCTCGCCGCGCCGGACGCGCACGTCCTGCACTGCCTGCCCGCGTACCGCGGCAAGGAGATCACCGCCGACGTGATCGACGGCCCGCAGTCGATCGTGTGGGACGAGGCGGAGTTCCGGCTGCACGCCCAGAAGGCGCTCCTGACGTTCCTGCTCGAGGCCCGGTGAGCGCGGTGACGGTCTCGAGCACGACGAGCGGCACGGCCCGGTCCACCGTGCCGCAGACCAAGGCGGCCCGGCAGTCGCTCGTGGCGGCGCTGCTGACGCGTGAGCCCGTGCACTCCCAGCAGCAGCTCGCCCAGCTGCTCGCGGACGAGGGCGTCTCGGTCACGCAGGCGACGCTGTCGCGCGACCTCGTCGAGCTGCGTGCGGTCAAGGTGCGCGCGCCGTCGGGTGCCCTCGTCTACGCCGTGCCCGCCGAGGGTGCGGTCCACGCGCTGCCGACCGCCCCCGCTGCCGACGCCGAGCACCTCGCGGCACGGCTCGAGCGGTTGTGCGCCGAGCTGCTGCTGACCGCCGAGTCGTCGGGCAACCTCGTCGTCCTGCGCACCCCGCCCGGGGGCGCGCAGTACCTCGCCTCCGCGATCGACCACTCCGTGCTCCCCGCCGTGCTCGGCACGATCGCGGGGGACGACACGATCCTGGTCGTGTCCCGCGACCCCGACGGCGCCGCGCTGGCGTCGCGCTTCCTGACCCTCGCGACCGGGACCTCCTGAGCCCGCCGCGACCCGCCTGACCGGCATCCCTGTACGACCCGAACCCTGCTCGCAGCAACCCAGCTCGTAGAAAGTGACATCTCATGACTGAGCGCGTCGTCCTCGCGTACTCCGGCGGTCTGGACACCTCCGTGGGCATCGGCTGGATCGCCGAGGCCACCGGCGCCGAGGTGATCGCGGTCGCCGTCGACGTCGGCCAGGGCGGTGAGGACCTCAACGTCATCCGTCAGCGCGCGCTCGACTGCGGCGCGGTCGAGGCCTACGTGGCCGACGCGCGTGACGAGTTCGCCGAGGAGTACTGCATGCCGGCGCTGCAGGCCAACGGCCTGTACCTCGACCGGTACCCGCTGGTCTCGGCGCTGTCCCGCCCGGTGATCGTCAAGCACCTCGTGCGTGCCGCGCGCCAGTTCGGCGCGACGACCGTGGCGCACGGCTGCACGGGCAAGGGCAACGACCAGGTGCGTTTCGAGGTCGGCATCACGTCGATCGCGCCGGACCTCACGTGCCTCGCGCCGGTCCGCGACCTCGCGCTCACGCGCGACAAGGCGATCGAGTTCGCCGAGAGGCACAAGCTCCCGATCGCGACCACCAAGCACAACCCGTTCTCGATCGACCAGAACGTGTGGGGCCGGGCGGTCGAGACCGGCTTCCTCGAGGACATCTGGAACGGCCCGACGAAGGACGTCTACACCTACACCGACGACCCGACCTTCCCCCCGGTCGCCGACGAGGTCGTCATCACGTTCGAGCAGGGCGTCCCGGTCGCGCTCGACGGCGTGCCCGTGACGCCGCTGCAGGCGATCCAGGAGATGAACCGTCGTGCGGGTGCCCAGGGCGTCGGCCGGATCGACATCGTCGAGGACCGCCTGGTCGGCATCAAGTCGCGCGAGGTCTACGAGGCGCCGGGCGCGATCGCGCTCATCGCCGCGCACCAGGAGCTCGAGAACGTGACGGTCGAGCGCGAGCAGGCCCGCTTCAAGCGCCAGGTCGAGCAGCGCTGGACCGAGCTCGTCTACGACGGCCAGTGGTTCAGCCCGCTCAAGCGCTCGCTCGACACGTTCATCGCGGACACGCAGCGCTACGTCTCCGGCGACGTGCGCCTCGTGCTGCACGGTGGCCGCGCGACCGTCACGGGTCGCCGTTCGGACTCGTCGCTGTACGACTTCAACCTCGCCACGTACGACACGGGCGACACGTTCGACCAGGCCGCCGCGAAGGGCTTCATCGAGATCTACGGCCTGTCGAGCAAGCTCGCCGCCGCGCGCGACGTGAAGTTCGGCAACGGAGTGGACCTCGGCTCGCAGGGTGGCATCAGTGCCTGAGACGCCCGTGGCCGGTCAGCCGGACGCGCCGCTCGCCCTGTGGGGCGGTCGGTTCGCGTCCGGCCCGGCCGCGGCGCTGGCCGACCTGTCGCGCTCGACGCAGTTCGACTGGCGCCTCGCGGACGTCGACATCTCGGGCTCGGTCGCGCACGCGCACGTGCTGCACGCGGCGGGTCTGCTGTCCGACGACGAGGTCGCGGGCATGGTCGACGCGCTCGAGCGGCTGCGGGCCGACGTCGCGTCGGGTGCGTTCGGCCCGTCGCCGGACGACGAGGACGTGCACACCGCGCTCGAGCGCGGCCTGATCGAGCGCGCGGGTGCGGACCTGGGCGGCAAGCTGCGCGCGGGCCGCTCGCGCAACGACCAGATCGCGACGCTCGTGCGCATGTACCTGCGCCGCGAGGCGCGCACGATCGCGGGCCTCGTGCTGGACGTCGTCGACGCCCTCACGGCGCAGGCGACCGCCGCGGGCGACGCGCCCATGCCGGGGCGCACGCACCTGCAGCACGCGCAGCCGGTGCTGCTCGCCCACAGCCTGCTCGCGCACGCGTGGCCGCTGCTGCGGGACGTCGAGCGGTACGTCGACTGGGACAAGCGTGCCGCGGTCTCGCCGTACGGCTCGGGTGCGCTGGCCGGTTCGTCGCTCGGCCTGGACCCGGCGGCCGTGGCCGCCGAGCTCGGCTTCGACGCTCCCGTCGAGAACTCGATCGACGGCACGGCGTCGCGCGACGTCGTCGCCGAGTTCGCGTTCGTCTCGGCGATGCTCGCGGTCGACCTGTCGCGGCTCGCCGAGGAGGTCATCCTCTGGGCGACCAAGGAGTTCGGCTTCGTCCGGCTGCACGACTCGTTCTCGACCGGGTCGAGCATCATGCCGCAGAAGAAGAACCCCGACATCGCCGAGCTCGCGCGCGGCAAGGCGGGCCGCCTGGTCGGCGACCTGACGGGCCTGCTCACCACGCTCAAGGGGCTGCCGCTCGCCTACAACCGCGACCTGCAGGAGGACAAGGAGCCGGTCTTCGACCAGGTCGACCAGCTGACCGTCCTGCTGCCGGCGTTCGCGGGCATGGTCGCCACGCTCACGTTCGACACCGACCGGCTGGCGTCGCTCGCGCCGCAGGGCTTCTCGCTCGCGACCGACATCGCCGAGTGGCTCGTGCGCGAGGGCGTCCCGTTCCGCGTCGCGCACGAGGTCGCGGGGGAGTGCGTCCGCGCGTGCGAGGCGCACGAGCCCACGATCGAGCTGTGGGAGCTGACCGACGACGAGCTCGCCGCGATCTCCCCGCACCTGACGCCCGCGGTGCGTGACGTGCTCTCGGTCGAGGGTTCGCTCGCGTCGCGCTCGGCGCACGGCGGGACCGCCCCGGTGCGCGTCGCCGAGCAGCTCACGCGTGCGCAGGCCCGCGCCGCCGAGCTGCGCGGCTGGGTGTCCTGACGGCCGGCATGACCACACCGTCCGACGAGGGCGCGCTCACGATCGTGGAGCGCGCCCTCGCGGCGTCCCCGCGCCTGGGCCCGGTGCGCCTCGTGTGCGTCGACGGCCCCGCGGGCTCGGGCAAGACGACGACCGCCGCACGCGTGGTCGGGGCCGCGACCGCACGCGGCGTCATGACGCGCGTCGTGCACCTCGACGACCTCTACGAGGGCTGGTCCGGGCTCGAGGGCTCGCTGTGGCCGCGCCTGTCCGCGCAGGTCCTGGAGCCCCTGCGCCGCGGCCTGCCCGGTCGGTTCCAGCGCTACGACTGGCACGCCGGGGCGTTCGCCGACTGGGTCGAGGTCCCCGTGCCCGCGCTGCTCGTCGTGGAGGGCTGCGGCGCCGCCCGCCGCGCGTGCGACCCGGTCGCGGTCCTGCGCGTCTGGGTCGAGGCGGACGCCGCGCTGCGGCTCGAGCGGGGCCTGGCGCGCGACGGCGAGCACGCGCGTGAGCAGTGGCTTCGGTGGATGGACGACGAGCACGTGCACTTCACGCGCGAACGCACCCGTGAGCGGGCCGACATCAGGCTCGACGAGTTTGGCAGGATGACCCCGTGACACCGTTCGCCGACGCCTCGCGCGCGCCCGAGCCCGACGGCTCGTCGGCGCGGGGTGCGTCGGTGAGCTCGTCGTCTGGTTCGCCGGCCGGTTCGTCGGGTGGTTCGTCGGCCCACGCGGCGCACGCGGGCGCGCTCGGGACCGCCTTCGCAGCCGTGCCGTCCGGCGCCACGGCGCCGCAGGTCCCGGACGCGCACGCGTTCGCCGTGATCCCGGCGCGCACCTGGTACGGCCGTGACGTGCACGCCGTCGCCAAGGACCTGCTGGGCGCGTACGTCACGACGCGCACGCCCGCGGGCACGGTGACGATCAGGCTGACCGAGGTCGAGGCGTACGCGGGTGCCGACGACCCGGGTTCGCACGCGTACCGCGGACGCGCCGCCCGCAACGCCGTGATGTTCGCCGAGCCGGGGCGCCTGTACGTCTACCGCCACCTCGGCCTGCACCACTGCGTGAACGTGGTCGCCGAGCCGACCGGTCGCCCCGCGGCCGTGCTGCTGCGCGCCGGCGAAGTGGTCGAGGGTGCCGAGCTCGCCTGGAGCTGGCGCGAGGCGGTCGGCGTCGTCGACTCCGCGCGGCAGCTCGCGCGTGGGCCGGCGCGGCTCGCGGTGTGCCTGGGGATCGACCGCGAGTGGAACGGGGCGGACGTCACCGAGGCCGGTGGCCGCGTGGTCGTGCACCGGCGCGAGGCCGCGGTGCACGCGACGCACGCGAGCGGGCCGCGGGTCGGCGTGTCCGGCCCGGGCGGCGACTCGATGCGCCACCCGTGGCGCTACTGGATCACGGGAGAGCGGACGGTCTCGGCGTACCGGCCCGCCTATCGCGCGTCGCGCCGGACCGCGACGCCGTCCGACGGGTATCGGACGCCGGCGTCGGAAGACGCCCCGTGACGGGGCGACGACGTCGGCCGTGCTCGCTCCTCGACGCTGACCTGCGCTGACCTCATGCCGCGCCCTGCGCGCGGCCCATCGACCGGAGAACCGAACGTGACGCACATCCTCGACGAGCTCGCCTGGCGCGGGCTCATCGCCAGCACGACCGACGCCGACGCCCTGCGCGACGCGCTCTCGGCGGGTCCCGTGACCCTGTACTGCGGCTTCGACCCGACCGCACCGAGCCTGCACATCGGCAACCTCGTGCAGATCCTCACCGTCCGCCGGCTGCAGGACGCGGGCCACCGGCCGATCGCGCTCGTCGGCGGCGCCACGGGCCTGATCGGCGACCCGAAGATGACGGGGGAGCGCACGCTCAACTCCCGCGACGTCGTCGCCGGCTGGGTCGAGCGCATCCGCGCCCAGATCGCCCCGCTCCTGCGGTTCGACGGTGAGAACGCCGCGACCATGGTCAACAACCTCGACTGGACCGCGCCGCTGTCCGCGATCGACTTCCTGCGCGACGTCGGCCAGCACTTCCGCCTCGGCACGATGATCGCCAAGGACACCGTCGCGCGGCGTCTCGCGAGCGACCAGGGCATCTCGTTCACGGAGTTCAGCTACCAGGTGCTCCAGGGCATGGACTACCTCGAGCTGTTCCGCCGGCACGGCGTGACGCTGCAGACGGGCGGCTCGGACCAGTGGGGCAACCTGCTGTCGGGCGTCGAGCTCATCCGCAAGGTCGAGGGCACGGCCGTTCACGCCCTCACGACGCCGCTCGTCACCAAGGCCGACGGCACCAAGTTCGGCAAGACCGAGTCCGGCACCGTGTGGCTCGACCCGCACATGACCACGCCGTACGCCTTCTACCAGTTCTGGCTCAACGCGGACGACGCGGACGTGGTCGGGTACCTCAAGGTCTTCACGTTCCGCACGCGCGAGCAGATCGACGAGCTCGCGCAGGCGGTGGCGTCGCGGCCCGCGGCGCGGGAGGCGCAGCGGGCGCTCGCGTACGACGTGACCGCGCTCGTGCACGGGACGGCGGCGGCCGACGCCGTGGTCGCCGCGTCGCAGGCGCTGTTCGGCCGCGGGTCGCTGGGCGAGCTCGACGAGGCGACGCTCGGCGCGGCGGTCGCCGAGCTGCCCACCGCGCCCGGTGCGGCCGGGGACCTCGTGGTCGACCTGCTCGCCGCGACCGGTGTCGTCAAGAGCAAGTCGGAGGCGCGGCGCGCGATCGCCGAGGGCGGGGCGTCGATCAACAACGTCCGCGTACCCGACGAGAACGCGACCCTGGCCCCCGAGGACCTGCTCCACGGACGGTGGGCGGTCCTGCGTCGGGGCAAGCGCACCCTGGCGGTCGTCGACACCCAGCACTGAGCGCGGGGCGGCCCGAACGGGGCCGCCGGCGTACGCACGATCCCCGGCCGTGCCGCCGCTCCACCTCGGAGCAGCGGCACGGCCGTCGTCGTCGACGGCACCGCTCGGGTCGGGGCCGTGCCTGGACCCGGATCGACGCCGTGTGGCGACATCCACGCAGGTCAGAGGCGGTGCGCAGGCGGGTGAGCGGCGTCACGCCCCTCTCGATTTGGCGATCCGAGCGGGTCCTGCGTAATGTTCTCGATGTCGCCCGGCAGGGAGGAACGGACACGGAGCCGGATCCGCAAGGATCCAGGCGGTGGACGGTCCCGCAGGCGGCCACCCCCGATCAGATCGCAGGCGCTTCGTGCGCCCCGGACTCGGTCGGGCGCCCAGGATCCTGGACGCGGAGCAGCCCGCAAGGGTGGTTCCGAACGGCCGGGAGATCGGGTACAGTAGGCAGGCCCCAAGCGCCGAGGCGCACGGGGAAGACAAACAAGCCTCTCGCTCAGGATCGCAAGATCCTGGGGGG
>NZ_BJUA01000019.1 GCF_007989825.1 Cellulomonas persica
TAGCACCGGACGTCCGGCTCCCCCAGCGGCGGCCCGGGTCAGCCCTGGGCGCTGACGAGCAGGTGCGCACCGGCGCGCGCCGCGGTGCGCGACTCGTCGTACAGCGCGGTCCGCAGGCGCTGGCTCACGGCCTGCTGCGTGATGCCCATCGCGGCGGCGACGTCCTCCTGACGCGCGTCGGGGCCCGCGGCCTCGAGCGCGTCGACGGCCTCCCAGCCCGCGGCCGAGCGCCGCACCGCGATCGCGGCGACGAGGGTCAGCACCGCCTCCGTGTCCAGCCCGGCCTGGTGGTGCGCGCCGCGCACGGACAGGGGCACCACCCGCTGCCGGCTCTTGGCGGCCTCGACCGCGTCACGCGCGAGCACGTAGGCGGGCCCGGAGCCCGCGCGGGCATTCGGGGCAAGGGGCTCGTCGACAGGACCCGCCCCGATCCCGACGCTCCATCCCCCGTGCCGCAGGACCCACAGCGCGAGCTCGACGACGAGCGCGGCGTCCTCGAACAGCGCCTGCACCTCGTCGCCCACGGTGCGCTCGAACCCGCGCACGCACCCGGGAGCTCGCCGTGCGGTCGAGCCTGCGACGACGCCGGGCCACCGGGCCTCGAACGCGTCGAGGAGCTGCGGCACCCGGTCCCCGTCCCGGCGGCTGGCGCGCTGGTCGATCGTCATGGCGAACATGGCACCATGGTAGGGCCTTGTTCCACGCCCAACAAGCGCAAAGGCTTGTTCCGGGTCAGACGAGGGCGGAGAGCGCCAGCCGGTACGAGTCCACCCCGAAGCCCGCGACCGTCCCCGTGGCCACCGGGCCGATCACCGACAGGTGGCGGAACGACTCGCGCGCGTACGGGTTCGTGAGGTGCACCTCGACCAGCCGCAGGTGCGCCCCCGTGACCTGCGCCGCAGCGTCCCGCAGGGCGTACGAGTAGTGCGTGAACGCCGCCGGGTTGAGCACGACGTCGAGGCGCGCGTCGACGGCCTCGTGCAGCCACCCGATCAGCTCCGACTCGTCGTCGGTCTGGCGGACGTCGGCGTCCAGCCCCAGCTCGGCCGCCCAGACCTTGACCGCATCCGTCAGGTCCGCCAACGTCGCCGAGCCGTAGACCTCGGGTTCGCGGGTGCCCAACCTGGCCAGGTTCGGACCGTTGAGCACCAGCACACGTGTCATGGCGCCAGCGTAGTCAGCACGACCTCGCCCACCCGCGACCTGCCCACCGACACGCACGGGTCCGTCACGCGCCCGGCCGGGACCCGGGCGCCGCTACAGCGAGACGGCCGACGAGGTGACAGCGCCCTCGGCGATCTCGGCGTACGCCGCCGCGAGCAACGTCGGGTCGGGTCCCTCGAGGCGCACCGGCTTGCCGATGTCCTCGAGCACGACGAAGCGCAGCAGGTCCCCGCGCGTCTTCTTGTCGCGACGCATCGCGGTCAGCAGCCGCTCCCAGCGGTCGCCGCGGTAGGTCGTCGGCAGACCGAGCGACGTCAGGACCGCACGGTGGCGCGCGACGACGTCGTCGGACAGGCGCCCCGCGAGGCGCGCGAGCTCCGCCACGTAGACCATGCCGACCGACACCGCCGCGCCGTGCCGCCACTGGTAGCGCTCGACGTGCTCGACCGCGTGGCCGAACGTGTGGCCGTAGTTGAGGATCTCGCGCAGGCCGGCCTCCTTCAGGTCCTCACCCACGACGCGTGCCTTCACGACCACCGCGCGCTCGACCAGCTCCAGCAGGACCTCCGAGCGCGCCGCAGCGACCGGGTCCTTCAGGAGGTCCACGTTCCCCTCCACGAGCTCGAGGATCCGCGGGTCGGCGATGAAGCCCGCCTTGACGATCTCCGCGAGCCCGGCGACGAAGTCGAAGGGCTGCATGGACTCGAGCGCCGCGAGGTCGCACAGCACCGCCGCCGGGGGGTGGAACGCCCCGACGAGGTTCTTGCCCTCGGCCGTGTTGATGCCGGTCTTGCCGCCGACGGCCGCGTCGACCATCGCGAGCACCGTCGTCGGGACCTGCACCACGCGGATCCCCCGCAGCCACGTCGCGGCGACGAAG
This sequence comes from Cellulomonas persica, assembly GCF_007989825.1. Taxonomy (GTDB): domain Bacteria; phylum Actinomycetota; class Actinomycetes; order Actinomycetales; family Cellulomonadaceae; genus Cellulomonas; species Cellulomonas persica. The sequence goes on from NZ_BJUA01000019.1 coordinate 2,045, forward strand.
CCGCCCAGGTCCGTCGTCGCGCCGCCGCCCACCGCGACGATCGCGTCGGACCGCGTGAAGTCCGCCTGACCCAGGACGCCCCACAGGAACGCGGCGACCTGCGCGGTCTTCGACTCCTCGGCATCGGGCACCTCGGCGCCGAACGTCTCGTAGCCGTGCGCCCGGAGGTCCTCGATGATGACGTCCGCTGTGGTCGCGAGCGCCGCGGGGTGCACGACGAGCACGCGCCGGACCGCCTCCCCCAGCGTCGCCGGCAGCTCCGCGAGCAGGTTCCGGCCGATCACCACGTCGTACGGGCGCTCCCCCGTGACCGTGACTCGTCGCACGTCGCTCACACGTCCCCCTCGTCCGTCGGTGCCGGTGCCTGCGCCGGCTCGCCCGTCGCGCGCGCCGTCCGCAGCGCCGCCAGCTCCACCTCGATTGCCTCCGCCACGTCGGCGGGGCGCAGCCCGTCCGTGAGGACCCGCACCGTGCTCACCCGCTCGTAGACCGGGCGCCGGGCCTCCATGAGCGCCTGCCACTGCGCGCGCGGGTTGCCGAGCAGCAGCGGCCGTGACTGGTTGAAGCCCACGCGCGGCGCGGCGTGCGTGAGCGTCACGTCGAGGAACACCACGACGCCACCCGAGGCCACGTAATCCGCGAGGACGCGCTGCGTGCCCGCGTCGAGCACGGCGCCCCCGCCCAGCGCGAGCACCCCGTCGTGCTCGGCCACGGCCGCGGCGACCGCGTCGCGCTCGAGCGCGCGGAACGCCGGCTCGCCCTCGTCGAAGAAGATCTCCGGGATGGTCCTGCCTGCACGCGCCTCGACGTCACCGTCCGTGTCCCGCAGCGCGAGGTGCCACCGCTCGGCCAGCGCCGCGCCGACCGTGGACTTGCCGGAACCCGGCGGTCCGACGAGGACGATGCGGGGTCCGGGGCGGTCGGTGGAGGGCACGGGCGGGAGCCTAGTCCAGCCACGACCCGCATCCCGATGGTGTCCGTGCCTGCCTGCGCGACTCACGCTTGACCTGGGCGGACGCCACGTGCGGGACGACGACTCAGCCTCCTGCGCCGTCCGGTGTGGGCCGTTCGGGTCCTTCTTGCCCCAATTCCTGGATCCGGTCTCAACTCGACGCGGCCAGATGCCGAGTAGCCGACTGACTCGTCGGCCCTAACCCGGAGGAACCGTGCTGCGTCGCACGCTCGCCGTCCTCGTCTCCACCACCCTGATCGTCTCGGCGGTGGCCGCCACCGCCCCCGCCGCGACCGCCGCACCCGAGGCGCCTGCCACGTCCTCCACCGCGGTCGACCAGGACGGCGACATCACGCTCACCTGGGCACCCGCGGACGGCGCGAGCGCCTACTCGCTGCAGGTCGCGACCGACCCGAGCTTCGTCTCGGGCTCGATCCTGACGACGGTGGCGACGTACAACGTCAGCTGGGTGATTCCCACGTCGTGGAGCACCACCGAGGACCGCACGCTCTACTGGCGGGTCGCGTCGTACGGCACCGGCACCACGAGCTCCACGCTCGGCGCGTACTCCGCGCCGACGCAGCTCGACATCACGGCGGGAGCCGTGCCGACGCTCCTCGGACCCGGCAGCGCCACCGGCGGCGTCGTGACCTACCCCGACCCGGTGGTCTTCTCCTGGGAGCCCGTCGCAGGGGCCCAGCTCTACCGGCTGCAGTACGCCTCCGACGCAGGCTTCACGACGGACCTCAAGACGTACACGACGACGGGGACGACCTACACACCCGCGACGCCGCTCGCACGTGAGTCGGGAGGCTTCCCGATCACGTGGCACTGGCGCGTGCAGGCGGTCCTCTACACCGGAGTCACGGCCGGGACGACCGGTCCGTACTCGCAGCCGTGGGAGTTCCGAGTCGAGTGGCCCGCGTCCGCCTCGCAGCCGACCCTCACGTCGCCCGCGAACTGGGTCGCCGGAGCCCCCGGCGTCTCGGACGTCAAGCTCACGTGGACGCCCGTCGCCGGGGCCTCGAGGTACGAGGTCGTGATCGGGACGTCGCGCAGCGACGACGGCACGAGCGTCACGAGCCGGATCCAGGAGGCGAGCGGCACGACGCCCTTCACCACGTGGGTGCCGACGATCGCGTTCGCCGACCGCAACTTCTTCTGGCAGGTCATCCCGTACGACCTGGCCGGCAACCCCGGGACGGCATCGGAGGTCCGGCAGTTCCGCAAGCTCTGGGGCGGCCAGACCGGCCCGCAGACGGCGCCCGCCGCCGACGCGACGTACCCTGCGCCGCTCGTCGGCGGACCGCAGTACGCGCCCACGCCGGTGTCGATCGACGACTTCGAGCTCTCGTGGGACCCGGTGCCCCGCGCGACCCTGTACGAGGTGCAGGTCGTGCCGCACAACGGCGACCCGCGGCTGACCTGCCGCACCGCGTCGACCTCGGCCACGATCGTCGGGTACGTCGCTGCGGGAGCCGGCACGCCCGGTGCGCTCGTCGGCCAGAGCCAGTGCCTCTGGAACGGCGATGCCGCCAAGCGGATCGCCCCGGGCAGGACATACACGTGGCGTGTGCGGGCGATCGACTACTCGGGCAAGGACACGACCGCGCTCAGCGCGTCGACGAACCCGGTCGGCACGCTCGTCAGCGCGTGGTCCGACCCCGAGGAGAGCGGGGCGAGCGACCGGGAGCGCTGGATCGAGGTCACCTCACCCCGGGACACGAGCGCGCTCGACGTCGAGCCGGACACCACCGCCTGGGCCACCGGCACCGCCGTCGCCGGCCAGCCGTCCCCGACCTTCTCGTGGAACACCGCCCGGTACTGGAAGAAGGTCGGCGGGACGGATACCGACCCGGAGCTGGAGCTGACGCCCGTCGACGGGTACGAGGTCACGGTCGCGCTCAACCCCGACATGACGAACCCCGTCTCGGTGACGCGCACGCCGTCGACGCGTCTGCGGATCAACGGCGTCTTCGGCGACAACGAGACGGGCATGCCGTACTACTGGCAGGTCCGTCCCTTCTGGACGCAGAACTGGACGGCGGTCACGTACACCGCGCTGGGATCCGCGACGAAGCCGAGCTGGACGAAGACCAGCACGGCCACGTCGTTCTTCGACGACGAGACGACGCGCACCGTGAGCGCCGACGGCACGATCGTCTTCGCGTGGCGCCCCCAGGCCGACACCGCGCCCGCGGACGGCGGCTCACGTGGGTACCAGGTGACGCTCACCACGAGCGGCGGCACCCTCGTCGGGACCCAGAAGATCGAGTACCCGTACTTCGTCGCGGTCAACCCGAAGACCGAGCAGCCCCTCGCGCCCGGTTCCTACAAGCTGACGGTCGCGCCGCTCGACGCGAACGGTTCGCCCGGGCGTCCCAGCAGGACGATCGAGTTCAGCACCGCGACGCCCGCCCCCCACACGCCGACGAGCCGGACGACCGCGGCGGGCGCCACGCTGTCCTGGCAGACGAGCGCGACGGCGTCCCGGTACGAGGTCCAGTACTGGGCTGCGGCGGGCAGCGAGATCACGGTCTCGAAGCTCGGTACGGAGTCGCTCGCCCAGGGTGCGCTCTCCCTGACCGACCTCTCGGCCGGGACGTACGGCTGGCGCGTCCGCTCGATCGACACCGCCGGCAACGCGTCGCCCTGGAGCACGGGTGCGACGTTCGCCGTCGGGGAGCGTCGGCCGACCCTGCGCACGCCCGTCGACGACGTGCTGACCACCTCGACGCGCGTGCTCGACTGGGCGCCGGTCGAGGGTGCGTCGCGCTACCTCGTGCAGGTCGCGACCACCTCGGGCGGTCTGGCGAGCGCCGCGGTCGTCGAGACGATCGCGAGCGCGTACGCCCCGACGACGGTCGCGTCGTACGGGACGACCTACTACTGGCGGGTGCGGGCCGTCGGCGAGAAGTACGGGAGCGCCTCGCGCCCGGTCCTCGGCGAGTCCACGGAAGGCCGGTACTTCACCCGCACGGCACCTGCCGCTCCGGCGACGACGACGCCGACGCTGAGCACCGGCGGGCTGACGTACGCGTGGACGCCCCTGACGGGCGCCGCGGCGGGTTCGGACGACACCGTCGAGTACGTCGTGCGCTACCGCGTGAAGCAGACGCCCGAGGCGACGTGGACGTACCTGGACGCCATCACCGGCTCGAACGTGGCGGTCAGCGGGCTCGCGTCGAGCACGACCTACCAGTTCGAGGTCGCGGGGCGCACGAGCGAGGGCCAGGGGCCCTGGTCCAGGACCAGCGAGAAGACGACGGCCTCGGTGCCGTCGGCACCCGCGACTCTCACGCTCACGTCCAAGCTGCGTTCGCTGGACGTCGCCTGGGCGAAGCCCGTGACGTCGGGTGCCTCGCTCACCGCGATCACGCTGCGCTACCGCCTGACCACCTCGTCGACGTGGACGACGGTCGCACTGCCGGCCTCCGCCACGAAGTACACGATCACCGGCCTGTCCGCGCTCAAGAAGTACCGGGTCGAGGTCGCGGGCCAGAACGTCGTCGGTACCGGCCTGCCGGCGACCGGGGAGCAGGTGGCGCTCGGCACCGCGAGTGCTCCTCGCTCGCTCGCGGCCAAGTCCGGTGACCGCAAGGTCACGCTCACCTGGAGCGCCCCGAGCTCTCTCGGTGGAGACCTGCTCAGCGAGTACGTCGTGCAGATGCGCTCCTACTCGGCCACGACGAAGACGTGGTCCGCCTGGGTCACGAAGACGACGACGCCGTCGCGATCGGCCACGATCTCCTCGCTCGTCAACGGTGCGAAGTACCAGTTCCGGGTGCTCGCTCGCACGCTCGTGGCGAAGGACGGCACGGCCTCCTCCGCCGTCTCGGTGGTTCCCGCCGGCAAGCCGCTGGCGCCCACCGGCGTGAGCGCACTGGCGACGGGCTCCAGCAGGATCAAGGTGAGCTGGGCCAAGGCCAACGCGAACGGCTCGACGATCTCCGGCTACACGGTGCAGTACTCGACGAACGGCACGACGTGGAGGTCGCTCAAGACCACGACGGCGAGCACGACGAGCTGGACCTGGTCGAGCGCCACGAGGGGCAAGACGTACTACTTCCGCGTCATCGCCAAGAGTAACCTCGGCAACAGCCCGGCGAGCTCGAAGGTGCGCGTCGTCGCCCGCTGACCCGCGCCCGGCGACAGACGTCCGACGACGAAGGTCCGGCACCCCTCGGGGTGACCGGACCTTCGTCGTTCAGGAGCGCGCGCCGTGCCGTGCGGGCCGGCGCCGCCGCCGGGGCTCAGCGCAGCAGCTCGGGGATCGCGTCGAGGTACGCCTCGAGGTTGCGCCGCACCTCGCCCACCGAGTCCCCTCCGGTCTTCTCCAGCAGCGCGTCCGCGAGGACGAGCGCCACCATCGCCTCGGCGACGACCGCCGCCGGCGGGACCGCGCACACGTCCGAGCGCTGGTGCTGCGCGGTGGCCGGCTCGCCCGTGCTCGTGTCGATCGTCGCGAGCGCGCGCGGGACCGTCGAGATGGGCTTCATCGCGGCACGCACGCGCAGGACCTCGCCGTTCGTCATGCCGCCCTCGAGGCCGCCCGCGCGGTTGGACCGGCGCTGCACGCGGCCGTCGAGGCGGTCGATCTCGTCGTGCGCCTGCGAACCGCGGCGTGCCGCGGTGCGGAAGCCGTCACCGACCTCGACGCCCTTGATCGCCTGGATGCCCATGAGCGCGCCGGCAAGGCGCGAGTCGAGCCGCCGGTCGCCGTGCACGTGCGAGCCGAGCCCGGACGGCACGCCGTACGCGAGCACCTCGACGACGCCGCCGAGCGTGTCGCCGTCCTTGTGGCACTCGTCGATCTCGGCCACCATCGCCGCCGACGAGTCCGCGTCGAAGCACCGCACCGGGTCGGCGTCGAGGGCCGCGACGTCGTCCGGCGTCGGGAGCTCGGCGTCGTCGGGGACCGCGACGGGCCCGATGCCGACGACGTGCGAGACGAGCCGGATGCCCGCCGCCTGCTCGAGCAGCTTCGCGGCCACGACCCCGAGCGCGACGCGCGTCGCGGTCTCGCGAGCCGATGCGCGCTCGAGCACGGGACGGGCGTCGTCGAACGCGTACTTGCGCATCCCGACGAGGTCGGCGTGGCCCGGGCGGGGCCGCGTCAAGGGGGCGTTGCGGGCGCGCTGCAGGACCGCCGGGTCGTCCACGGGATCCGCGGACATGACGTCGACCCACTTGGGCCACTCGGTGTTGCCCACCTCGATCGCGACCGGACCTCCCTGGGTCAGGCCGTGCCGGACGCCGCCGAGCAGCCGCACCTCGTCCTGCTCGAACTTCATCCGTGCGCCCCGGCCGTAGCCGAGGCGGCGACGCGCCAGGGCGTCCTGGACGTCCTGGGTACGCACCTCGACCCCCGCGGGCACGCCCTCGAGGATCCCGACCAGTGCGGGGCCGTGAGACTCCCCCGCCGTCAACCAGCGCAGCATGCGGTCATCCTTCCATGCAGGTGCCGGCCACTCGTCCGTCGTCTGCGACGTGGACGCGCCGTCCGGCCGGGCCCCTCACGCGACCCAGGGCCGCCCCGCACGCGGGACGGCCCTGGTCGGCCTGACGGGTGGCTGCCGTCCTCAGTCGGACGAGGCCGAGTCGGAGCCCTCGATCGGGTAGAACGGGTTGCGGTCGGAGCCCGGGGTCGGCAGCGGCGGCTCCTCCTCGCCCTCGCCGACCGGTGCGGCGCCGAGCGTGCCGTCGGGCAGGACCCAGATGAAGCCGTCGACGGTGAGCTCGAGGTCGGCGAGCTCGGTCGCGGGCCTGCCGTCCTGCTGCGCGTTCTCCTCCTGTGCCTGCGCGTTCATACCGCCGACGAGGAAGAGCCGCTCGGTCTTCTGCAGGCCGTCGAGGAAGGCCAGCGTGTTCTGGTAGGTGCCCATCACGATGACCGACACCGGGACCGCGCTCATGCCCGCGGGCACCGCGGGTGCGGCAGGCTGCGCGGGCTCCGCCGTCGCGTCCCCGGCACCCGCGGACGCGCTCGGGCTCGGCGTGGGGTCGCTCGCGGGCGCCTCGGTCGAGACGCCGCCCGACGCGTCGGCCGGGTTGGTGCCGACGGGCGTCGCGAGCGTGATCGCCTGCGGGTTCGAGGGCGTGAGCTGCGTGACGACGACGCCGTACGCGGCAGCCACGTCGTTGAGCTGACGCAGGTAGGACGAGAGCTGGACGGTGGTGGGGATGCCCTTCTGGAGGCCGGCGAGCTCCGCCTTGTACTCCTCGAGGTGCGCGAAGTCGGCCTTCAGCTCGTCGACCTTCTGGCGCAGGACCACGTTCTGCTGCTCGGTCTGCTCGGTCTGGGCCTTCGTCTCGTCGGCCTGGCTGAGCACCGGCGAGACGAGCAGGAACCAGGCCATCGCCATGAGGACGACCGCGATGAACGCCGTGCCGCCGATCCAGGTGGACTTCTTGCTGTTCCCCATCACTCGCCCTCGTCCTTCGCGTCCGCGTCGGCGTCCGCAGCCGCGTCAGCGGCGGGGTCGGCAGGCTCGAACCGCCCCGACAGGACGCTGGGCTGGATCTGCACGCTGCCGTCGATCTTGTAGTAGACGCCGAAGCCCTCGGTCTCCGTGATCGTCACAGCGGTCACGAAGGAGTCGGCGAAGCCCGGGATCGAGTCGAGCGCGTCCATGAGCGCGGCGACGTCCGGGACGGTCACGGACCGGGCCGCGAACGTGAGGTTGCCGATGCTCGGGGCCTGCAGGAGGTTCGCCGGCGCGGCCGCACCCTCCATCGGGGTCGCGCCGGCCACGATGAACGAGTCGATGCTCGCGCCCTCGGGCAGCACGGCCGTGATCGCGTCGATGTACGGCTTCCAGACGACGTCGGTCGAGCCGGCGATCTGCCGCGCGCGCTCCGCCTGGGCGAGCTGCGCCTGGACGCGCGGGACCTCGGCGTACTTCGCCTGCTCCTGCGTCAGCCGTGCGGTCTCCGCCTGTGCGGTCTCGAGGTCGGACTGCGCGTTCGCGGCGATGGTCTGCGCGAGCAGCCAGACGAGCGCGCACAGCACGAGGACGGCGAGCAGCGCGATGACGAGCCAGCGCTTGATGCTCTGCAGCCCGCGCGCGGCGCGCACCTCGGGCGGCAGGAGGTTGACCTGCGGGAGGCCGGTGATGATCGACTGGGGCGCCTTGGCCTTCGTCGACTTCGACTTCGTCGGACGATCCAGCAACGAGGTCATGCGGCAACTCCGTACGCGAGACCGACGGGGAGGGCGATGAGCGACTCACGTCCCGCGAGGCGCTCACGACCGGCTGACTTGGCCGCACGCAGGCCGGCGAGCGGGTCGCCGAGCGTCACCGCGATGCGGCTCGCGCTCGACAGGTACTGCCCGAGGCCCGGCAGGTGCGCGCCCCCACCGGTGAGGACGACGAGCTCGATCCCCGCACCGGGGTTGTTGCCCGCGTAGTACACGAACGTGTTGCGCACCGACTCGACGAGCTGGCGCACGACCTCCGCGACGTTCTCGGCGGCCTGCTGACGCTCGGGGGCGACCGCGTAGCCGACGCCGATCTCGCGCTTGGCCGTCTCGGCCTCCGCGGCGGAGATGCCGAGCGCGCTCGCGACCGCGGTGGTGACCTGGTGACCGCCGACGGGCAGGGCGCGCACGAGGCGCGGCTGACCCTGCGCGGCGACCACGACCGTGGTGATCTGCGCGCCGATGTCGACCAGGGCGACGGTGCGGTGCGCGTAGTCGCCGCGCGCGAGCGCCCGCACGAGCGCGAAGGCGTTGAGGTCGACCATGACCGGACGCAGGCCGGCGCCCTCGACGGCGAGCACGTTGGCGTTGACCGTGTCGCGCTGCGCCGCGACCAGCAGGCCGTGCACCATGCGACCGTTGGGACCGTCGACCTCGAGGGTCGGGCAGTAGTCGAGCAGCGCGTCGTTGGTGGCCATCGGCAGGAGGTCGCCGACCTGGTACGCGAGCGAGTCGGTGAGCTGCTGACGCGGCATCCAGGGCAGCTCGGTCTCGCGCACCAGCACGCGCTGGTTCCCGACGCCGATCACGACGTCCTTCGTCGGGAACTTCGCCTTCGACCACAGCTGCTTGAGCGCGTTCGCGACGATGCCCTGCTCGACGACCTCACCGTCGCGCACGGCGCCGAGCGGCAGCGGGACCTCACCGAACCGCGCGAGCGTGGGCGGGTTCTTCCCGCCAGGACCACCGGAGCCGAACTCGAGCTCGGCGGCGCGTACCGCGCCCGCGCCGATGTCGAGTCCGATCACACGTGTGCTGGCCACAGGCCGACCTCCGTCAGTAGAGCGGTTCCGACAGTCCTATCGGGTGACCACTCGTCCGACTTGAGGGCGAATGCCGCGCTCTTTCTCCTGGTCGCGCGGCGTCCGGAGGGCCTAGATGAGCGACAGGTACCAGGAGCCGATCGGGTCCCCCAGGACGATGCCGACCCATGCCCCGAGCAACATCCACGGACCGAACGGCACCTTCGTCTTGCGCCCCGCGCGACCGCCGACGAGCAGAGCGACCGAGAACAGGCCACCGAGCAGGAAGGCCGCGAACCAGCCGACGACGAGGCTGGCCCAGCCGTGGTACCCGAGGTACAGCCCGAGCACGCCCGCGAGCTTGACGTCGCCGAAGCCCATGCCGGACGGGTACACGACGAGCAGCACGAAGTAGACGACGAACATCACGGCCGCACCGATGGCGGCGTGCACCAGCGCCGACCACTGCGCCGTCCCGCCCAGGTTCCAGGCCGCCAGCGCGAGGAGCGCCGCGGCCACACCGTACGACGGCAGCACGATCGGGTCGGGCAGCCGCGTGCAGTCGAGGTCGATCAGCGCGAGCGCGATCGAGACGGCCGCGAGGTAGAGCAGAGCCGGCAGGACCCACGAGACGCCCGCGAACCACGTCACGAGCGCGAACGCCACCCCCGTCCCCGCCTCGACCAGCGGGTAGCGCGCCGCGATCGGCTCACCGCAGTCGAAGCACCGACCGCGCAGGACGAGCCACCCCAGCACCGGGACGTTGTGGCGCGCGCGGATGCGGTGGCCGCACCGGGGGCACGCGCTGGGCGGCGACACGACCGACTCGCCCCGCGGGACGCGCCACACGACGACGTTGAGGAAGGACCCGACCGCGAGGCCGAGCAGCCCGGCGAGGAGGACGACGATGATCACGAGGGCTCAGGGTGCAAGCGAGAGCGCCTGGTTGTCCATCCGGAAGCGCTCCGAGACGACGAACGCCCGGCCCGCGGAACCGCCGCCCGACGTCGCCGCCGAGTAGATGAGCTTCATCTGGGTGTCGAGCGTGACCGAGCAGCCGTACAGCTGGCCCGTGAGGCTGAGCATGGGGCTGCCGCCGGTCGTGTTCTTCACCGTCCCCGGCGTGTAGACCATCACCTGCGTGTTCGGGCCCTGCGAGAACCCGGTCGTGTTGAAGGTGATGCCCTTGCCGGCGCTGCCGACGGCCGCGCAGTCCGCCTTGCCCGACGGCCACGGCTCGACGAGGTAGAGGCTGTGCTTGTTGCCGTCACCCGACTCGACGCGGAACGCCGTCTTGACCGTGGCGCCCGACATGAACAGCACCGCGTCCGCGTAGAGCTTGATCGTCAGCCCGCCTCCGAGCCCGACGGACGACGTCCCGCAGCCGCCCGAGGCGGTCGGCTGCTGCAGGTCGTAGATCGTCGGGGTCGCGATGACCAGTGGACCGCTGAAGTTCGAGGACCCGCTGACCCAGTCCTGCGAGCACTCGTCCGCGAGGTACGGGCCGGTCTTGAGCGCGGCGAGGTCCACCCGCCACTTGCGCTGGATCCAGCCGCTCCAGCGGGCGTCCGTCTTGGTCAGCTTGGGGTACTCCAGGCTCGGGTCGCCCGGCGGGAAGTAGACGCTCATGTCCGGCGCCGCCGGCGCGGACACCGACGAGTCGGGGATCGTCTTGGAGGCCGCCGTCACCTTCGCGGCGGTGAAGCCGCCGGTGAGCGAGCCCTTGATCCGCACCGTGCCCGGCGTCGTGATCGTCACCGAGCTGTTCGCGTTGACGCCGTTCGCGATCGTGACGTTGCCGTTCCACGTCTGGGGGTTGGACAGCTTGAGCTGCCCGCCGATCTGGATGTTGCCCTTGAGGTTGCAGGCCGACGAGATCTCGACGTTGCCGACGACGACGAGGTCGCCCAGCACGGTCGCACCGGAGGTCGGGCAGTAGAAGTTGCCGCCCACCCACATCTTGCCGTTGACCTTGCACGTCGTGTTCCACGTGACGTTGCCCGCGACGATCACGTCGCCGCCGACGAAGCCGTCGGCCGGGCACGTCAGGTTGCCCTTGCTGATGAAGCTCCCGTCCATCTTGCAGACGGTGTTGATGATCGACGTCTCGGACAGCGACGAGTTCACGAACACGCCGCCGTCGGTGTCCATCGCCGACGAGCAGTCGAAGTGGTCGGTGACGATGTCGCCGTCGGCGCCGACGAGCGTGAGGTTCGTCTTGGCCTCGGTCTTGACGTCGCCGAAGATCGCGGAGTCGAACTCGGGCGAGGTCGGACGCGACACGACGGTGAACTGGCCGACCATCGTGCGGATGTCGCCCGAGTCGTTGCCGGTACCCGGCGTGCCGCTCCACCCGGTGGAGATCACCCGGAACGGCGTCGGGGTGCCCCCGGGCGGGGCCGCGACCGGGCAGCCGTTCGTCCACGAGGCCTCGAGCGCCGGGTCGGCGCCCGCCGAGACGAGGCGCTGCACCTGCGCACGCCAGGCCGGGCTCGTACCGGACCCCGTGCCACCGGACCAGCAGGTCCCGCTCGAGACGTTCGCCGCGGCGGTCTCCATGCCTGCCTCGGCGGCCGACTTCGCGTTCACGGACGAGCGCGAGGCCGTCGTCTGCCCGATCGCGAACACCACCGTGCCGACGAGGGCCACCATGAGGACCGCGATCACGGCGCTCACGCCGATCACCGCCACCAGGGACGCACCCTCGTCGTCGCGACGGGCCCGACGCACGAGCGACATCACGCGGCTCTCTACACGCACGGCATGCCTCCGGGGGTCTCGCCGTCGAGCTGCAGCTGACGGCGCGGGACGATCGTGGACGAGAGGTCGACGGGGACGCGCGAGTCGCCCTCGCGGAAGGTCAGGGCGGCCTGGATGCTGCCGGGGTACCAGGCCTCGGCGTCGACCGCGGGCTCGAGCGCGACGAACGGGCTCGCACCGCTGATCGCAGCCACACCGCGCGCGACGATGGGCCACGACGCCGGGTTGACCGAGGTCGCCGGCGTCCCGCTCGCCTGCGCGGGTCGGGTGATCTTGTGCAGCTGGTCGTCGGCGTCGAGGTACCAGGCGACGCACCGCCACGTACCCGTGCTCGCGACCTCGCCCTGGTTCTGCCGTGTCTTGAGGATCAGGACGTCCCCGCGGCCGTCGGTCGGCTCGACGGCCATGGACGTCGACGAGCGCACGTCGGTCTCGACGGCGAGGCGCACCGAGGCCTGCAGCTCGTCGAAGACGACCTTCGCGTTGTTGCTCGTCGTGGTCGTATCCGTGACGGCACCCTGGGTCTGCAGGGTCTTGATGAACAGCGACCCGATGATGCCGAGCATGATGATCGACATCATGCTCGCGACGATGAGCTCGACCATCGAGAAGCCCGCGTCGGCGCGGTCCTCACGCACTGCGCGGCGCACGCGGGTGCGCAGGCGGGCGATCACTCGAGCCCCAGCGCGATGCGCGTGGTGCTCGTGGCGAGCACCTTGCTGGTGTCGGACGCCTCGACGACCGTCACCGTGTAGGTGACGACCGGCGCGTTCGACGAGGTGGTGCAGTTGGCGGGCGCTACGCCCGCGGAGACGATCATCTTGAGCGGGAGCCCGCGACCGTCCGTGCGGTTCGGCGGAGCACCGGCCGAGACCACGTCGGCCCACTTCGGGCACGCCTTGACCGAGTCGAGGCCGGCGACCGACGCGTGCACCGTGTCGACCTGCTCGGAGGCCCACTGCGTCGCGGACTCGATCGCCGAGTTCCGCGCGGAGGCGTTGATCGCCGAGAACAGCAGCGCGATCGTCGTGATCAGGAGGAGCGCGAACAGCAGCATCGAGACCATGACCTCGACCAGGCCGAAGCCCTCGTCGTCCCCACGCCGGGCCGGCAGCCACCGCGCCACGTCAACCTCCTCCGAGACACCGCTGTGGGGCACCACGTGCGTGGTGCCCCACAGCGGGACTGTCATGACTGGAACCAGTCCCAGCGGGGACTAGATCAGCAGGTGGTCGAGCCGGAGAAGATCTCGCCGCTCATGTTGGTCGAGAAGTCCTCGACCTTGCCACCGTCGACGTGGGCACCGATGCACAGGTCGTCGAGCGAGGTGCTCGCGATCGTGATCGTGACGCCCGGGCTCGCCTGGAAGTCCTCGGGAGCGGCCGTGGCGGAGCCACCCGTCGCCGTGAAGGTGTAGGCCGGGGCCGTGCCACCGACGGTGACGCCGGTCGCGTCGGGCGCCTCGGTCAGGACCGACGCCACCGCGATGCGGGCGTTGCCGAGGTCCGTCTTGGCCGCGGAGTCCTTGGCCTTCTTCTGCTGGTCGAGGTACACCGGGATCGCGATCGCCGCGAGGATGCCGATGATGATGATGACGACGAGGAGCTCGACCAGCGTGAAGCCCTGGTCCTTCTCGTTCATCGCCTTACGGATGCGAGCCATCATGATGATGTCCTCTTCGTTCGAGCGGAGTCTGTCGTTGTCAGAATCAAAGCCCCGGCCTGCGGGGCCGGTTCGGGTGATGCATCCGGTCTATCGTCCGGGTCCGACTCGGCCTTGAGCGGCAGTTCCACCCGGGATCCGAATTCACCCGAACGGCCGCAGAAAGGTCAGCCGATGAGGTCGAAGACGTTGAAGATCGGCAGGTACAGGGCGACGATCATGCCGCCGACGACGAGGCCGATACCGAGGATCATGATGGGCTCGATCAGGCTCGTGAGCTGCTCGGTCGTCGCCTCGACCTCCTGGTCGTAGAACTCCGAGATCTTCTCGAGCATCGTCTCGAGCGCACCCGAGTCCTCACCCACGGCCATCATCTGGGTCACCATCGAGGGGAACACCTCGTGCTTGCCCAGCGGACCGGTCAACGACTCGCCCCGGCGCACGGATTCCTGCACATCCTTGATGGCGGCCTCGATGACCCAGTTGCCCGAGACCTCGCCGACGATGTCGAGGGCCTGGAGCAAAGGGACGCCGGAGGCGATCATGGTGCCGAAGTTGCGCGAGAAACGGGCAATTGCGATCTTCTTCGACAATGCGCCGAAGACGGGAAGCCGAAGGCGCCACGGATCGACCCGCTGACGCACGCTGTCGTCGTTCTTGTGCTTCTTCCACCACGACATGAAGACGATCGCGGCGACGATCAGCACGGGTCCGAGCCAGCGCATGAGGTTCGAGAGCCACACGAGCATCTGGGTGGGCAGCGGCAGCTCGCCGCCGAGCCCCTCGAACATGTTCTTGAAGACCGGGACGATGAAGATGAGCATGACCGCGACCGCGATGATCGCGATGCAGAACACCACGGTCGGGTAAGCCATCGCGGACTTGATCTTGCCGCGCAGCTTGACCTCGGCCTCGTAGTTCTCCGCGACGGAGACGAGCGCCTGCTCCAGGAAGCCGCCGACCTCGCCCGCCTTGATGATGTTGATCATCAGCGGCGGGAAGACGTCGCGGTGCTTCTGCAGCGCCGACGACAGCGAGCCACCGGTCTCGACGTCGGCGCGCACCGCGCCGAGCACCTTGGCCAACGGCTTGCTCTCGGTCTGCTCCGCGAGGATCGACAGCGTGCGCAGCAGCGACAGACCGGCCGAGATCATGGTCGCCATCTGGCGGGACATGACGGCGAGGTCCTTGAGCGTGACCTTCTCGCCCATGCCGGGGATCGTGATCTCGCGCTGCAGTCCGGAGGTCGAGACCTCGTTGATCGAGACGGCCGCGAGGCCCATCTCGCGCAGACGGTTCGCGACCGCGGCCTGGTTGCTCGCCTCGACGCGGCCCTTGATGATCTTCCCGGACTTGTCCCGGACCGCGTACTCGAAGGTCTTGCCTGCCGTCGCCGCCATCACAGGGCTCCGAACTGCGCGTCGGCCAGCGCGGCTCCGCCCTGCGGGCCACCGGAGAACCGGCCGGTCAGGCGGTTGAAGTCCTCGACGTGGTGGCACTTCTCGAGCCCGACCTCGTACGAGATCGTGCCCTTCTTCACCAGCTCCGACAGGTGCTGGTCCATGGTGTGCATGCCCTGCGAGGCGCCCGCCTGCATCGACGAGTAGATCTGGTGCGTCTTGCCCTCACGGATGAGGTTGCGCACCGCGGGCGTCGCGACGAGCACCTCGGTCGCGACCGCACGGCCCGGGCCGTCGGCACGCTTGCACAGCGTCTGGCAGACGACGCCCTGGATCGCGCCGGCAAGCTGCGTGCGCACCTGCGACTGCTGGTGGGACGGGAACACGTCGATGACACGGTCGATCGTCTGCGCCGCGTCCTGCGTGTGCAGCGTCGCGAAGACGAGGTGACCGGTCTCGGCCGCGGTCAGCGCAACGGAGATCGTCTCGAGGTCACGCATCTCACCGACGAGGATGATGTCCGGGTCCTGACGCAGCACGTGCTTGAGCGCGTTCGCGAAGGACAGGGTGTCCGCGCCGACCTCACGCTGGTTGACCAGCGACTTCTTGTGGCGGTGGAGGAACTCGATCGGGTCCTCGACCGTCATGATGTGGTCCTCGCGCGTGCGGTTCGCGAGGTCGATGATCGACGCGAGCGTCGTCGACTTGCCGGAACCCGTCGGACCCGTCACCAGCACGAGACCGCGCGGCAGACCCGCGAAGTTCCCGACGACCGCCGGGACGCCGAGGTCCTCGAGCGGCTTGATCTCGTAGGGGATCACGCGGAACGCCGCACCGATGGACTCACGCTGCTGGTAGATGTTCACGCGGAACCGCGCCAGGCCCCGCACCGCGTACGAGAAGTCGAGCTCGAGGTTCGCCTCGAACGTCTCGCGCTGCTTCTGGGTCAGGATCGAGTACAGCGTGCGCCGCAGCGGCTCGGGCGACATCTGGCCGAAGCCCTCGAGCGGCTTGAGCGAGCCGGAGACGCGGACCATGGGCATCGCTCCCGTGGTCAGGTGCACGTCGGAGGCGCCGAGCTCGACCATGCGGGTGAGCACCTCGTCGATCGGGAGGTCACCCTCCTGGGCACCCTGCGCCATGCCGACGCGCGACGCGCCGCGGTCGCGCGTCTTGCGCTGCTCGGCGGGAGCCTGCGGCGCCGCGGGCGCGGCCGGCGCGCCACCTGCGGGCGCCTGCGCCGACGGCACGCTTGGCGCAGCCGGCGTGAACGTGGTCGTCGCGGGCGCGGGCGTGAAGCTCGTCGGCGCGGGCGAGAAGCTCGTCGCCGGGCCGCCCGGCGTGAAGGTCGCACGGGCCGGGACACCGCCGCCGCCGGGCACGAAGCCCGCGGACGCCGCGGGCGCGCTCGGGGCCTGGCCCGGCACTGCGGGGTAGGCACCGCCCGCGGGCGTGTAGGTGGGGTGCGCAGCCGTGCCACCGGCCGGGGCGCCGTACTGCTCGCGCGCGGCCGCGACCGACAGCGGGGCGGACTGCGGCGCGGCGGCCTGCGCCGGCACGCCCATCGGCGCGGCCGGTGCGGGCGCGCCCGCGGACTGCGACGGGATCGGCGAGAACATCGCCTGCGGCTGCACGGGAGCGGGGCCCGCCTGCGGACCCGCCGGCCGGTACGGCGGCAGCGGCCGTGCGGGATCACCCGGCGACGGCTGATAGTGCTCGGTCACGTCTTTCCCCTCCCGAAACGGCGCGGCGCGCGCCTGCGCAGCATCGGCCACGATGCCCTGGACGGTTCATCGGCCCCAGGTCGGACGTACTTGAGAACCGGACAACATGGAGTTGTCACGCGACGACGCGCAGGATCTCCTCGATCGACGTCTGCCCCATCGCGACCTTCTGCCAGCCGTCGTTGCGGAGCGAGATCATGCCCTGCTTCACGGCCGTGGCGGCGATCTCGGCCGACGACGAGTGGGCGACCGCGTGCCGCTCGATCTCCTCGGTGACGCGCATCACCTCGTGCAGCGCGAGGCGACCCTTGTAGCCGGTCTTCGAGCACGCGGTGCAGCCGCCCGGCCGGAACAGCTCGGGGATCGGCTCGCCGTCCACCCACGGGAAGCGGGCCGCGATCATCTCGTCGACCGACGGCTGGTACGGCACCTTGCACTTCGGGCACAGGCGACGGGCGAGACGCTGGGCGACGACGCAGTCGAGCGCCGAGCCGACGAGGAACGGCTCGATGCCCATCTCCGTGAGACGGGTGACGGCCGACGGCGCGTCGTTCGTGTGCAGCGTCGACAGCACCAGGTGACCCGTGAGGGCGGCCTCGACCGCGATCTGCGCGGTCTCGTGGTCACGGATCTCACCGAGCAGCACGACGTCCGGGTCGGAGCGCAGGATCGAGCGCAGGGCCGCGGCGAACGTCAGACCGGCCTTCGGGTTGACCTGCACCTGGTTGATGCCCGCGAGGCGGTACTCGACCGGGTCCTCGACGGTGATGACGTTGATGTCGGGCTTCGAGACCGCGTTCAGCGTCGCGTAGAGCGTGGTCGACTTCCCGGAACCGGTGGGCCCGGTGACCAGGATCATGCCGTAGGGCTTGCTGTACGACTCCTTGTACGTCGCGTAGTTCTCGTCGAGGAACGACAGGTCACGCAGGTCGAGGCTCGCGGTCGAGTTGTCGAGGATACGCATGACGATCTTCTCGCCCCACACCGTCGGCAGCGTCGCCACGCGAAGGTCGATCTTGCGGCCGTTGTGCATCACCGACATGCGGCCGTCCTGCGGCTTGCGCTTCTCGGCGATGTCGATGTCGCTCATGATCTTCACGCGCGAGATCACGCCACCGGTGATGTTCTTCGGCGAACGCTGCGTCTCGTGGAGCACGCCGTCGATCCGGTACCGGACACGCAGGTCGTGCTCGGTCGGCTCGATGTGGATGTCGGACGCACGGTCCGTGATCGCCTGCGTCACGAGGAGGTTGACGTACCGCACGATCGGCGCGTCGTCCTCGACGAAGTCGCCCATCCGAGCCAGGTCGGCGGCCTCGGCCTCGGCCTGCGACTCCTCGAACGCGTTGGAGAGGTCCTCCATCTCGTCGTCGGCCCGCACGAAGCGGTCGATCGCGCGCAGCACGTTGTCGTACGTCGCGACGACCGGCTGGACCTGCATGCCCGAGACCGACCGGACGTCGTCGACCGCCAGCACGTTGCCGGGGTCGGCCGTGGCGAGCACGAGCACACCGTTCTCGATCGCGACCGGCAGGACGGTGTAGCGGCGGCAGATGCCCCCCGGCACCATCGCCAGCGCGGCGCGGTCGACCGGGTACTCGTCGAGGTCGACGAACGGCATCCCGACCTGGGCGGCGAGCGCCTGCACGAGCTGTCCCTCGGTGAGCATCCCCAGCTCGACGAGCGTGCGACCGAGCGACGAACCGGCGGTCATCTGCTCGTCCAGCGCAGACAACAGCTGCGCCTCCGTGACCAGACCCTCTTCGAGCAGAATCTCGCCCAGCTGCTTCACGGCACCTCCCAGTGGCACATGACCGTCGTCATCGACCTATCGGCACGCCGTCCACCGGGCCTGAGGACAACCTGACGATCCGTCACCAGGCGGGTGACGCGAGCGACCTGAGGAGACCTCGTGCACGCCCCGCGCGGGAGCCGTCGCGACCGCCGTGCTCCCAGGCGCCGCGCGTATGCTCCCGGGATCCCCCGCGTCCAGGAGTCCCCCATCACCACCTCAGCTCGCCCGGTCACCGCCGTCCTCCCCCAGCAGAGCCACGCCCCGCTCGCCGCCGAGCGCACCCCGGCCGAGCGCGCCGACGACGGCTCGATGATCGACGCCGCGGTGGTCGACGCCGCGGTGGTCGACGCCGCGGCGGTCGACGCAGCGGAGATCGACGAAGCGGTGATCTCCGCCACCCGCGGCCTCGGCGCCCCCGCGCGGCCCATCGTGCTCGTGCACGGGACGCGCACGTCGTCGGCCATCTGGGCGCCGCAGGTCGCCGAGCTCCAGCGCCGCGGGCACGGGACCGTCGCGATCGACCTGCCCGGCCACGGCGCCCGCACGCACGAGCGGTTCACGCTCGAGGGCGCGCTCGACGCGGTGGACGCCGCGGTCACGTCGTGCGCGGCTCCCCCGCTCCTCGTCGGGCTGTCGCTCGGCGGGTACGTGAGCCTGGCGTACGCGGGACGTCACGAGGACCGTGTCGCGGGCGTCGTCGCGGCCGGCTGCTCGACGCAGACCCGCGGCCCGCTCCTGCGCGCCTACAGCCGCGTCTCGACGCGCGTCGCCGACGTGCTGCACCTGGGTGGCGGGACGTGGCACGTCGTCACCGACATGCTGCACGCGCTCGCGGCCTACTCCCCCTTGGCGGACCTGCGCCGGCTGACCCTGCCGGTCTGGCTCGTCAACGGGCGGCACGACCCGCTGCGCCTCGAGGAGCGTCGCTACCTGCGCGCACACGCGGGGGCTCGCCTGACGGTCGTCCCCCGTGCCGGGCACGACGTCAACACGCACGCGCCCGAGGCGTTCAACCGCGTGCTCGTCGCCGCGCTCCGCGAGCTCGCACCGCAGCGCGGCGCCTGACGACGACGGGCCCGCCGCGCCGGTCGCGAGGACCGGGCGGCGAGCCCGTCGATGTCAGGTGAGGAGCGACGTCAGGCGACGCGGTCCGACTCGTCGCCGATCTTGTGGACGACGATCGAGTTCGTCGAGCCGACGACGCCGACCGGCGCGCCCGAGACGACCACGACGTAGTCGCCGACCTCGGCGAGACCGTTGGCCCGCAGCGTCTTGTCGACCTGGCCGACCATCTCGTCGGTGCTGCCGACCTGCGGCACCTGGTGCGTCTGCACGCCCCAGCTCAGCGACAGGACGTTGCGCACCGACTCGACCGGCGTGAACGCGAGCAGCGGGATCGGCGAACGCAGACGCGACATGCGGCGCGCCGAGTCACCGGACTGCGTGAACGTCACGAGGTACTTCACGCCGATCCGCTCGCCGATCTCGGCGGCAGCGCGGGTGATCGCACCGCCGCGCGTGTGCGGCGTCGAGCCGAGCGGAGCGATGCGCTCGCGGCCGAGCTGCTCGGTGGCCTCGATGATCCGCGCCATCGTGCGCACGGTCTCGATCGGGAAGTCGCCCACGCTGGTCTCGCCCGAGAGCATGACCGCGTCGGCGCCGTCGAGCACCGCGTTCGCGCAGTCCGAGGCCTCGGCGCGGGTCGGACGCGGGTTCGTCGTCATCGACTCGAGCACCTGGGTGGCGACGATGACCGGCTTGGCGTTGCGGCGAGCGAGCTCGACAGCACGCTTCTGGACGAGCGGGACCTGCTCGAGCGGCAGCTCGACGCCCAGGTCACCGCGGGCGACCATGATGCCGTCGAACGCCTGGACGATCTCCGCGAGGTTCTCGACGGCCTGCGGCTTCTCGATCTTGGCGACGACCGGGACGATCCGGCCCTCCTCCTCCATGATCTGGCGCACGCGGTCGTAGTCCGAGGCGGACCGGACGAAGGACAGCGCGATGAAGTCGCAGCCCTGCGCCAGGCCCCAGCGCAGGTCGGCCTCGTCCTTGTCGCTCATCGCGGGCACGGAGACCGCGACGCCGGGCAGGTTGAGGCCCTTGTTGTTGGAGACGGTGCCGGGGACCTCGACGCGCGTGACGACGTCGTTGCCCACGACCTCGATGACCCGCACGAGGACCTTGCCGTCGTCGATCAGGATCGGGTCGCCGGGCTTCACGTCGCCCGTGAGGCCCTTGAACGTCGTCGAGACGCGCTCCTTGGTGCCCTCGACGTCGTCGACCGTGATGGTGAAGGTGTCGCCGACCGCGAGGTCGTGCTTGCCCTCGACGAACCGGCCGAGACGGATCTTCGGGCCCTGCAGGTCGACGAGGACCGCGACCGAGCGGCCGGACGCCTGGGCGGCGGCACGCACGTTCTTGATGACCTTGGCGTGCTCCTCGGGCTCGCCGTGGCTCCGGTTGATGCGGGCGACATCCATCCCGGCGTCGACCAGCGCCTGGATCATGTCGAGCGACTCCGTTGCCGGGCCGAGGGTGCAGACGATCTTTGCTCTACGCATGAAGGCGAGCCTATGCCTTTCGTTCACATGTGCTGGGTCCGAACGTCCCGTCGGACCACCGCGGCCCGCGGGTAGGGGTCAGGGGCGAAGGGCCAGAGTGCTGGCCTCGACGGGGCTGGGGAGCTCCGTCGCACCTGACAGGTACGTGTCGACGGCGGCGGCCGCCGCGCGGCCTTCCGCGATCGCCCACACGACGAGTGACTGCCCGCGGCCGGCGTCGCCCGCGACGAAGACGCCCGGCACGGCCGTGGCGTAGTCGTCGGTCCGGGCGAACGCACCGCGAGGGGTGAGCTCGAGGCCGAGCTGCGCGACCGCGGTCTGGGTCTCGGGGCCCGTGAAGCCCATCGCGATGAGCACCAGGTCGACCGGGAGCTCACGCTCGGTCCCCGGCGTCGGGACGCGGCGGCCGTCCTCCAGGTAGTGCGTGGTCGCCAGGCGCAGCGACGCGACGCGCGTGCCGGTCGCGTCCGGCTCGAACGCCACGGTCGACGCGAGGTACGCGCGCTCGCCACCCTCCTCGTGCGAGGACGAGACCTCGAACAGGATCGGGTCGGTGGGCCACGGCTGGTGCGGAGGGCGCTCGGTGGGCGGGCGCTTGCCGATCGCGAGGGTCGTGACCGACGCCGCGCCCTGACGCAGGGCGGTGCCGAGGCAGTCGGAGCCGGTGTCACCGCCACCGATGATCACGACGTGCTTGCCCTCGGCGGTCACCTGACCGGCCACGGGCTTGCCCGCGGCCGCCGCGTTCGCCGGGTGCAGGAAGTCCATGGCGAACATCACGCCGTCGAGGTCCTTGCCGGGCACGGCAAGCTCACGCGGCACGGTCGCGCCGGTCGCGATGACGATCGCGTCGTAGCGCGCCTGCAGCTGCTCCCACGACAGGTCGCGGCCGATCTCGACGCCCGGGCGGAACCGCGTGCCCTCGGCCTCCATCTGCGCGAGGCGACGGTCGATGTGGACCTTCTCGAGCTTGAAGTCCGGCACGCCGTAGCGCAACAGGCCGCCGATCGCGTCGTCACGCTCGTACACGGCGACGGTGTGACCGGCGCGCGTGAGCTGCTGGGCCGCGGCCAGGCCGGCCGGGCCCGAGCCGACGACGGCCACGGTGTGACCCGTGAGCCGCTGCGGCACCTGCGGCGTGACGAGGCCGCGCGCGAACGCCTCGTCGATGATCGAGACCTCGATGTTCTTGATCGTCACGGGCGGCTGGTTGATGCCCAGGACGCACGACGACTCACACGGGGCCGGGCAGATCCGGCCCGTGAACTCGGGGAAGTTGTTCGTCGCGTGCAGGCGCTCGATCGCGTCGGACCACTGGCCGCGCCAGACGAGGTCGTTCCACTCCGGGATGAGGTTCCCGAGCGGGCACCCGTTGTGGCAGAACGGCACGCCGCAGTCCATGCACCGGCCGGCCTGCTCCTTGAGGAACGGCTGCCCCTCCTCGAGGTGCGCGTGCACGTCCTTCCAGTCGCGCAGCCGCACCTCGACGGGACGGTTCGGCGGGAGCTCGCGCTCCCGGACCTTCAGAAAGCCACGGTGGTCAGCCACGGGCCACCTCCAGGATCTGGTCCCACACGCCGGGGGCCGCGGGGTCGAGGCCCTCGGCCTCGGCCTGCGCGAGCGCGCGCCGGACGCGTGCGTACTCGGTGGGCAGGAGACGGGTGAAGCGCGGGCGCCAGTCGCCCTCGAGCAGCTCGGCGGCCACGGGCGAGCCCGTGTCCTGCGCGTAGCGCACGAGAAGCGACTCGACGAGCGCCGCGTCGTCGTCGTCCAGCGGCGCGAGCGACAGCTCGCCCGACCGGACGGCCTCGACGTTGACGAGCTCGGGCTGCAGGTCGACGACGTACGCCGTGCCGCCGGACATGCCCGCGCCGAAGTTCCGGCCCGTCCGCCCGAGCACGACGACCGTCCCGCCCGTCATGTACTCGCACGCGTGGTCGCCCACACCCTCGACGACGAGCGTCGCGCCGGAGTTGCGCACGGCGAAGCGCTCGCCCGTCAGGCCGCGCAGGAACGCCTCGCCGGAGGTGGCGCCGTAGCCGATCACGTTGCCGGCGATGACATTGTGGCTGGACGAGAGCACCGAGCTGCGGTCGGGGCGCACGATCACGCGACCGCCCGACAGGCCCTTGGCGACGTAGTCGTTCGCGTCGCCGAACAGACGCAGCGTGATACCGCGCGGCAGGAACGCGCCGAACGACTGCCCGGCCGACCCCGTGAGAGTCACGTCGATCGTGTCGTCGGGCAGACCCGCACCGCCGAGGCGCCGCGTGACCTCGTGCCCGAGCATCGTGCCGACCGTGCGGTTGACGTTGCGCACGGGCAGCGAGATGCGCACGGGCTCGCCGCGCTCGAGGGCGTCCGCGGACAGCGCGATCAGCCGGTTGTCGAGCGCGCGGTCGAGGCCGTGGTCCTGGTCCTTCGTGTGGTGCAGCGCCGAGCCGGGCTTGGGCTGCGGGACCGCCAGGACCGGCGCGAGGTCCAGGCCCTCGGCCTTCCAGTGGTCGATCACCGCACGCGTTTCGAGCAGCTCGACGTGGCCCACGGCCTCCTGGATCGACCGGAAGCCGAGCGCGGCGAGGTGCTCGCGCACCTCGGTGGCGATGAACTCGAAGAACGCCTCGACGAACTCGGGCTTGCCGGTGAACCGCGCCCGCAGCTCCGGGTTCTGCGTCGCGACGCCCACCGGGCAGGTGTCGAGGTGGCAGACGCGCATCATGATGCAGCCCGAGACGACGAGCGGCGCGGTCGCGAAGCCGAACTCCTCGGCACCGAGCAGCGCACCGATCACGACGTCGCGGCCGGTCTTGAGCTGACCGTCCACCTGCACCACGACGCGGTCGCGCAGGTCGTTCATCACGAGCGTCTGCTGGGTCTCGGCCAGGCCGATCTCCCACGGCGTGCCCGCGTGCTTGAGCGACGTGAGCGGGCTCGCTCCGGTACCGCCGTCGTGGCCCGAGATCAGCACGACGTCCGAGTGCGCCTTGGCGACACCCGCGGCGATCGTCCCGACGCCGAACTCGGAGACGAGCTTGGTGTGGATGCGCGCCTTCGGGTTCGCGTTCTTCGCGTCGTGGATGAGCTGTGCGAGGTCCTCGATCGAGTAGATGTCGTGGTGCGGGGGCGGCGAGATCAGCCCGACGCCGGGCGTCGAGTGCCGCGTCTTGGCGACCCACGGGTAGACCTTGTGCCCGGGCAGCTGACCACCCTCGCCGGGCTTGGCGCCCTGCGCGAGCTTGATCTGGATGTCGTCGGCGTTCGTCAGGTACTCCGACGTCACGCCGAACCGGCCCGAGGCGATCTGCTTGATCGCCGAGCGGCGCTCGGGGTCGTGCAGGCGCTCCGGGTCCTCGCCGCCCTCACCGGTGTTCGACTTGCCGCCGATGCGGTTCATCGCGATGGCGAGCGTCTCGTGGGCCTCGGCCGAGATCGAGCCGTACGACATCGCACCCGTGCTGAAGCGCTTGATGATCTCGCTCACGGGCTCGACCTCGTCGAGCGGCACGGGCTCGCGCACGCCCTCCTTGAAGGCCAGCAGGCCGCGCAGGGTCATGAGGCGCTTGCTCTGCTCGTCGACCCGCTTGGTGTACTGACGGAACACGTCCATCTGCCGCGTGCGGGTCGAGTGCTGCAGGCGGAACACCGTCTCGGGGTCGAACAGGTGGTCCTCGCCGTCACGGCGCCACTGGTACTCGCCGCCCACCGCGAGCCGCTGGTGGGGCTGGCGGTTGCCGGAGGCCGGGTACGCGTCGGCGTGCCGTGCCGCCACCTCGGCCGCGATGACGTCCAGGCCGATGCCACCGAGGCGGCTCGTCGTGCCCGTGAAGTACCGGTCGACGAGCGCCTGCGACAGACCGATCGCCTCGAACACCTGCGCACCGCGGTAGGAGGCGATGGTGGAGATGCCCATCTTCGACATGACCTTCAGGACGCCCTTGCCGAGCGCCTTGATGAGGTTCTTGACGGCCTTGTCGGGCGTCACGTCGCCGAGGTAGCCGTTGCGCGCGAGGTCCTCGACGGACTCCATCGCGAGGTACGGGTTCACGGCCGCGGCCCCGTAGCCGATCAGCAGCGCGACGTGGTGCACCTCGCGCACGTCGCCCGCCTCGACGACGAGCGAGATCTGCGTGCGCGTGTGGCGGCGCAACGTGTGGTGGTGCACCGCCGAGAGCAGCAGCAGCGACGGGATCGGCGCGAGCTCGGCGTCCGAGTTGCGGTCCGACAGGACGACGAAGCTGACGCCGTCGGCAACCGCACGGTCCACCTCGGCGAAGATCTCCTCGAGGCGGGCCTCGAGCGCCGCTCCACCGCCGGACGCCTTGTACAGGCCCCGGATGATCGTCGAGCGGAACCCGTGCCGGGGCTCCTTCTCGACGTGCACGATCTTGGCGAGCTGGTCGTTGTCGAGCACCGGGAACGGCAGGATCAGCTTGCGCGCGTGCTCGGGCCCGTCCTGCAGCAGGTTCGGCTCGGGACCGATCGCGCCGCCGATCGCCGTGACGAGCTCCTCGCGGATCGCGTCGAGCGGCGGGTTCGTCACCTGGGCGAACATCTGCGTGAAGTAGTCGAACAGCAGGCGTGGACGCTGCGAGAGCACCGCGACGGGCGTGTCGGACCCCATGGCGCCGAGCGGCTCGGCGCCGTTGGCGGCCATCGGCGTCAGGAGGACCTTGAGCTCCTCCTCGGTGTACCCGAACGCGCGCTGCCGCCGGCGCACCGAGGCCGCCGAGTGCGCGACGTGCTCACGCTCGGGCAGCTGCTCCAGGTAGACCGAGTTCTCCTCGACCCACTGCGCGTACGGACGCTGCGCCGCGAGGCCCGCCATGACCTCGGAGTCCGCGATGATCCGGCCCTGGCCGGTGTCGACCAGGAAGAACAGACCGGGCTCGAGGCGGCCCTTCGCGACGATCGAGGCGGGGTCCAGGTCGAGCACGCCCGACTCGGACGCGCACACCACGAGGCCGTCCTCCGTCACCCAGTAGCGACCCGGGCGCAGGCCGTTGCGGTCCTGCACGGCACCGATCAGCGTCCCGTCGGTGAAGGTCATGGCCGCCGGGCCGTCCCACGGCTCCATGAGCGTGGAGTGGTACTCGAAGAACGCGCGCGTGGCCGGGTCCATCTGCGCGTGGTTCTCCCACGGCTCCGGGATCATCATCATCACGGCGTGCGGCAGGGACCGGCCCGACAGGTGGAGCAGCTCGAGCACCTCGTCGAAGCTGCCCGAGTCCGACCCACCGGGGGTGCACACGGGCAGCAGCGGCGCGAGGTCGCCCAGCTCCTCGGACGCGAGCATGCCCTCACGCGCCGCCATCCAGTTGCGGTTGCCCCGGACGGTGTTGATCTCGCCGTTGTGGGCGATCATCCGGAACGGCTGCGCGAGCGGCCACGACGGGAACGTGTTGGTCGAGAAGCGGGAGTGGACCAGCGCGATCTCGGACGCGTACCGCGGGTCCGACAGGTCCGCGAAGAACGGCTCGAGCTGGCCGGTGGTCAGCATGCCCTTGTACGTGATGGTGCGTGCCGAGAGCGACGCGAAGTACACGCCGTGCTCACGCTCGGAGCGCTTGCGCAGGCGGTAGGCGCGGCGGTCCAGCGCGATGCCCGACAGCTCGCGGGACGGGTCGGCGACGACGAGCTGGCGGAAGACCGGCATCGACGCGCGGGCCGTGGGACCCACGAGGTCGGCGGTCACGACGAC
The DNA here is from genome assembly GCF_007989825.1 of Cellulomonas persica. Classification (GTDB taxonomy): domain Bacteria; phylum Actinomycetota; class Actinomycetes; order Actinomycetales; family Cellulomonadaceae; genus Cellulomonas; species Cellulomonas persica. The sequence continues at coordinate 28,823 of NZ_BJUA01000019.1, forward strand.
GTCGCGCCACGCCAGCACGTCCAGCTTCTCCTCGGCGGCCACGGCCTCGACCGCGGCGACCGCGGCGGCGCGCTCGACCTCGTCCTGCGGCAGGAACGCCATGCCGATCGCGTAGTAGCCGACGGGCGGCAGCTCGGCGTCGACCACGTCGCGCAGGAACGCGTCGGGGATCTGCGTGAGGATGCCCGCACCGTCGCCCGAGTCCTCCTCGGCGCCGACGGCGCCGCGGTGGTCGAGGTTGAGCAGCGCGGTCAGGCCGGCGTCGACGATGTCGCGTCCCGGCGTGCCGCGCAGCGTCGCGACGAACGCGAAACCACAGGCGTCGTGCTCGGCCGACGCGTCGTACATGGGGTACGACGCGCGGTCGAGCGACGTGCTCGGCAGACCGCTGGGCGACGTCATCTCTACCGTCCTCACAGTGCCCCGGACGGGTCCGGGGCTCGCACGAACTTGGGGGGATCGGGACGTCGTCGGCCCTGGTGGTGGGGCGACGATACAACCCGCCGAGACGGGGAGCCGCATCGCCCTGTGTGACCAGGCTCACACCGAGCCGGGCCGTTCTGGGGCGGTCGGACCCTGCCGTCAGGTGGCCAGGCGACCGTCCTCGTCGTCCGTCGGGACGGTGGCCTCGTCGGCCTCCGCGCCCTGCGGGACGTCCTGGTGCTGGTCCTCCTGCTGCTCGGGGGGTACCTGCAGGCCGTCCAGCGTCACGGTCGACTCACGTCCGGGATGGCGACGGCCGACCACGATGAACGCTACCAGCGCTCCGAGGCCCACCAGGATCGACGTCCAGACGTTGAGTCGCAGCCCGAGGAAACCGTGCGCCGGGTCGATGCGCAGCGCCTCGATCCACAGCCGTCCCGAGGTGTACACGACGACGTAGAGCCAGAACACCCGGCCGTGCCCGAGCCGGAACCTGCGGTCCGCCCAGATCAGGAGCGCGGCACCCAGCAGGTTCCACACCATCTCGTACAGGAAAGTCGGGTGGAACAGCGTGCCCGCGGTGTGACCGGCCGCCTCCGCCACCGCGTCGTCGACGCGCAGGCCCCACGGCAGCGTCGTCGGGCCGCCGAACAGCTCCTGGTTGAACCAGTTGCCGAGGCGACCGATCGCCTGCGCGACGAGCAGACCGGGTGCGAGCGCGTCCGCGAACACGGTCAGACGCACGCCGAGCCGGCGGCAGCCGATCCACGCGCCCACGGCGCCGAGCGCGACCGCGCCCCAGATGCCGAGGCCGCCCTCCCAGATCGCGAAGGCCCGCCACGGGTCGCCGCCCTTGCCGAAGTACGCGTCGGGCGACGTGATCAGGTGGTAGATGCGGCCGCCGAGGATGCCGAACGGCACCGCCCAGAACGCGATCTCGACGACCTGGTCGGGGTCGCCGCCGCGCTCCGCCCAGCGCCGTTGCGTCATGAGCACGGCCGCGACGATGCCGATGAGGATCGCGATCGCGTACGCGCGCACGGGGAACGGTCCGAGGTACCACACACCCTGGGACGGGCTGGGGATCGCGGCCCGTACGCCCTCCGTCAGGGCCGTGAGAGTCACCGACCCGCTCCGCCGGAGGCCGGGCGGTCGGCTGCGCGGACGCCGGCGGCGAGCTCGGAGGTGAGCTGCGCGAGCCGGTCGATGCCGGTCGCCTCGTCGGGTGCGTCCACGAGCGTGCGCACCAGCGCCGAGCCCACGATCACACCGTCGGCGTAGCTCGCGACCTGCGTGGCCTGCGCGGGGGTCGACACGCCGACACCGACGCACACGTGCGCCGCCCCGGCCGCTCGCGTGTCCGCCACGAGTGCCTGCGCGCGGGAGCCGACCGTGGCCCGCTCCCCCGTGACGCCCATCGTCGACGCCGCGTAGACGAAACCCCGCGACGCAGCGACCGTGCTCGCGAGCCTCTCGGGCGTCGAGCTCGGCGCGACGAGGAAGACACGGTCCAGCCCGTGCGCGTCCGACGCGGCGATCCACTCCGCGGCCTCGTCCGGGATCAGGTCGGGCGTGATCAGCCCGGCTCCGCCCGCCGCCGCGAGGTCGCGCGCGTAGGCCTCGACGCCGTAGCGCAGCACGAGGTTCCAGTACGTCATGACGAGGACCGGCGCACCGCGACCGGCGACCTGCTCGACGACCGCGAGCGTGTCGCGCACGCGCGTGCCGCCCCGCAGCGCGTGGTCGACCGCGCGCTGGATGATCGGGCCGTCCATGACCGGGTCGGTGTACGGCATGCCGAGCTCGACCACGTCCGCACCCGCGTCGACGAGCGCGCGCACCGCGTCGACCGAGCCGGGCACGCTCGGGTAGCCGACCGGCAGGTAGCCGACGAGCGCCGAGCGTCCCTCGGCCGCGAACCGGTCGAGGAGGGGGCCGGTCGTCGCAGGGCTCGCGGACGGGTCCGCCGCGCCCGTCGTCTGGCTCGTGGCCTCCACCGCGCTCACCGATCTCCCTCGCCGTCGTCGTCACCCAGCAGGCCGAACCACCGCGCGGCTGTGGCCACGTCCTTGTCGCCGCGGCCCGACAGGTTCACCAGGACCACCGGCTCGTTCGACCACTGCGCCGCCTGGGCACCGATCTGGATCGCGCCCGCCAGCGCGTGCGCCGACTCGATCGCGGGGATGATCCCCTCGCTGCGGCACAGCAGCCGGAAGGCGTCCATCGCCTCGTCGTCGGACACGGGCAGGTACGTGGCGCGCCCGATGTCGTGCAGCCACGAGTGCTCGGGACCGACGCTCGGGTAGTCGAGGCCCGCGGAGACCGAGTGGCTCGGGATCGTCTGCCCGTCCTCGTCCTGCAGCAGGTACGACCGCGCGCCGTGCAGCACGCCGGGCGCCCCGCCCTGGAAGCGCGCCGCGTGGTCGCCGTGCCCGAGGCCGCGACCGCCCGCCTCGAAGCCGAACAGCCGGACGTCCTCGTCGTCGAGGAACGCGTTGAAGATGCCCATCGCGTTGGACCCACCGCCCACGCACGCGGCCACCGCGTCGGGCAGGCGCCCGATCTCGGCGAGCAGCTGGGCGCGCGCCTCCTCGCCGATGACCTTGTGGAAGTCACGCACCATCTCGGGGAACGGGTGCGGACCCGTCACCGTGCCGAGCAGGTAGTGCGTCGTCTCGACGTTCGCGACCCAGTCGCGGAGGGCCTCGTTGATGGCGTCCTTGAGCGTGCGGGTGCCGATCGTCACGGGGACGACCTCGGCACCGAGCAGGCGCATGCGCGCGACGTTGAGCGCCTGCCGCTGCGTGTCCTCCTCGCCCATGTAGACCGTGCACTCGAGCCCGAGCAGTGCCGCGGCGGTCGCGGTCGCCACGCCGTGCTGGCCCGCACCCGTCTCGGCGATCACGCGCGTCTTGCCCAGACGCTTCACGAGCAGCGCCTGGCCGAGGACGTTGTTGATCTTGTGCGAGCCCGTGTGGTTGAGGTCCTCGCGCTTGAGGAACACGCGCACGCCCTCGCCGACGTGCGCCGCGAACCGCGGCACCTCCGTCAGCGGGCTCGGGCGGCCCGTGTAGGTGCGGTGCAGGCGCGCGAGCTCGGCACCGAACGCCGGGTCCGCCAACGCCTTGTGGTAGGCCGTGTCGAGCTCGTCGAGCGCCGCGATGAGGGCCTCGGGGACGAACCGTCCGCCGAACTCGCCCCAGTACGGGCCGACGTGCGTCGCGAGCGAGCCGAGCCGCGGCTCCTGACCGGGCACGAGCGGGCGACCGCCCACGTCCGCCGTCACTGGCGCACCGCGCGCAGCGACGGGTGCGCACCCGCGGCGACGAGGTCGGCCACGGAGCGACGCGGCGCGTCGTCGGTCACGAGCGCCTCCCCGACGAGGACCGCGTCCGCGCCCGCCCGGGCGTAGTCCATGACGTCGTGCGGCCCGCGCACGCCCGACTCCGCGATCTTGACGACGTCCGACGGGATCGACGGCGCGACCCGTGCGAACGTGCCCCGGTCGACCTCGAGCGAGCGCAGGTCACGCGCGTTCACCCCGATGACGCGCGCGCCGGCGTCGACCGCCCGCGCGACCTCGTCCTCGTCGTGCACCTCGACCAGCGCGGTCATGCCGAGCGAGTGCACGCGCTCGACCAGGGACTCGAGCACGGTCTGCTCGAGCGCCGCGACGATGAGCAGGCACAGGTCGGCGCCGTGCGCCCGTGCCTCCCAGACCTGGTACGGCGTGACGATGAAGTCCTTGCGCAGCACCGGGATGTCGACGCGGGCCCGCACGGCGTCCAGGTCGGCGAGCGAGCCGTTGAACCGCCGGGCCTCGGTGAGGACCGAGATCGCGGCGGCGCCGCCGGTCTCGTACTCCGCGGCCAGCGCGGCCGGGTCGGAGATCGCCGCGAGCTCGCCCTTCGACGGGCTGGAGCGCTTGACCTCCGCGATCACGGTGACGGCGTCCTCGACGCGCAGGCGCGCGATGGCGTCGATCGCGGACTCGCGGCGCGCCGCGAGCTCCTTGACCTGCGCCAACGGCGTGAGCGCCTCTCGGGCGGCCAGGTCCTCCCGGACTCCGGCGACGATCTCGTCGAGCACGCTCATGGCTGCCTCACCCCTCGTTACGACCCCCGGAACCTCCGGCCGTGCGGCATGTGCGAGGTTCGCTCCCGGCCATCGTAGAGGGGTCCGAGAGTGACCCCGACCACGGCCCGCCTGGTGGACCGGCGCCGGCGCGGGCGGGACGCCGGATGCGGCGACCGCCCGGAGCGGCGCCGAACGGGCGTCGTGCAGGTCACCCGGCGATGACGGGCGGCCGAGCCGTCAGCGACCGGTTCAGGGGGCCAGCCAGGGCGCGAGCGCGGGCACGTTGCGTGCGACCCAGTAGGCCAGGATCACCACGAGCAGCGTCCAGATGCTCCACGCCGGCAGGACGAGCCGCCGCGGCCGGCCGGTGACGCCGCGGCGGAGCCACGCGACCCAGGCCGCGACGAGCACGGGCAGGGTGAGCACGAGAGCCGGGTTCATGGCCCAGGCGCCGGCGAGGTCCAGGTGGGCCAGGTCGTGCACCGCGCGCAACGACCCGCAGCCCGGGCAGTACAGCCCGGTCAGCGTGAGGAACGGGCACGTCGGGTAGTGGCCCGGCTGGTGCGGGTCGACCGCAGCGAGCACGGCCACGCCCACCACTGCGGCAGCGGCGACGGCCACCGCCGCACGCACGCCCGCCCGGTCGGGCGCCGGTGCCGAGCGCGCCACCGAGGACCGCAGGGTCTGGGCGACCGTGCGGTCCTCGGCACCGCTCGTCGTCACATGCTGCTCGAGTCGCTCGACAGGATCCCGCCGACCACGAGGGCGACGTACGCGAGGATGCCGACCGCGCCCGCGACCGCGCTCCAGATCGCGAACTGCTTGGCCTTGCGCGACGCGTCGTACGCACCGGCGGCGTCGCCGGCGTACCACTTGCTGTTGACCTGGGCGGCGAACACGATCGACGGCACCCCGAGCGGGAGGCAGCACAGCACGGTCGTCAGGATCGCCCACACGAGGTAGTTGGGCGGCGGCGGGGCGCCGTAGCCGGCGCCGCCCGCGGGCGGCGGAGCGGTCGGGTACCCAGGAGCCTGCGCGCCGTACGGGGTCGACGGGTACGACGGCGTGGACCCGTAGGCCGGCGGGGTGCCGTACGGCGGCTGCTGCCCGCCGTCGGGCTGCTGTCCACCGGGCTGCCCGCCGTAGGGCTGCCCGCCGTTCGGCTGCTCGCCGGACGGGTTGTAGGGGTCATAAGGCGTGGACATGCGGCGCTCCAGGGGTCGGACGGTCGGTGGGGTGCTGCTGATCACTGCTATCGGTCGTTCCCGCCCTGCGGACAAGTCCGGGGACCGACGAGCTGGGCGCGTGGCCCGTCACGCGGCGCAGGAGCCGGTGCCGGTCCTCGGCGCGGCCGGGCGGGCGCCGCCGACTGTCCCACGAGCGGCCCGGGACGTCGAGCCGCCGCTCCGAACACGAGCTCAGGACGTCTGCCAGACTGAGAGCGTCGCGACGAGGACGATCAGCACGCCGAGGCCGGACAGGACCGTGCCGATCCAGCCCGTGATGATGCCGCCCGTCGCCAGGCTCTCGTTGTTCGCCTCGCCGGCCGCCGCGGCGCGCTTGGCCTTGTTGCCGACGACGATCGCGGGGATGCCCGAGAAGAGGCCGCAGAGCACGAGGCTCGCGATCCCGAGGACCAGCGACCACACGGCGAGCCCGTTCTTGGGCAGGTCTGCCGCGTACCCGTACGCGGGCGCCTGGCCGTACGGCGGCTGCCCGTACGGCGCCTGGCCGTAGGCCGCAGGCTGACCGTAGGCCGGAGGCCGGTCGTGTGCCGGCGGCCCACCGTAGGCGGGTACCGAGGCGGCGGCCTGACCGTTCGCGGGAGCACCGGGCGCCGAGGCGTCGGCCGGCGGCGGCGCGTACGGCGACGAGCTCGCCGGGTCGCTCGGCTGCAGCGGGTCCGAGGGCTGGTCGGGCGTGCTCATCAGGTCTGCTCCCGTCGCGTCGCGTCGTCGTCGGGACTCACTCTGCCAGGAGTCACGCGCTGCGCGGAGCAGGCCGGGCCGGTGCGGGGCCGGACGGACGGCGGTCCGTCAGGGGGCCAGGGCCGAGAAGCCCGGCAGGTTGCGCACGACGCCGAACACGACGATCGCGACGAGCAGTGCCCAGGCGGACCACGCCGGGAGCGTCGGGGCGCTGCGACCGCGCGCCGCGCGGACCACCCACCAGACCCACAGGCCCACGACCACCGGGACGAGCGAGACCCACAGCGGGTTCATCGCCCAGGCCGCGGCGAGGTCGCCGTGCGCGAGGTCGTGCGTTGCGCGCAGCCCGCCGCACGCCGGGCACGCCAGCCCGGTCGCCGCGTAGAGCGGGCAGAACCCGTAGCTCCCCGACCGGTGCGGGTCCCGCACCGCGAGCACGAGCGTCGCCGCACCCACGATCCCGGCGGTCAGCAGCGGCCCGCGCCACACCCGCGCGGCGGGAACCGCGCGGTGCTCGACGGTGCTCATCGCTGGTCCACCCTGCTGCGCCCGTCGTCCGCTCAGAACCCGCTCGAGCTCATCGAGCCGATGCCGCGGGCGACGAAGGAGAGCACCGTGAGGCCGACCGCCACCCACCCGAGCACGACGCCCGCCTTGGCCTGGCCGGCGTTGACCACCAGCCCGCGCGCAGCGGCGGACGTCGCGCGGCCGCCCAGGACGATCGCGGCGATCGCAGCGGCGAGGCCGACGACGGGGCACGCGCACGCGAGCACGACGCCGAGGATGCCGAGCACGAGGGCCCAGGTCGCGTACGAGGCCCCGGTCGCCGGCCCGTACGGGCGCCGGGGCGCTCCGTACGCCGGAGGTCCGTACGCGGGAGGTCCGTACGCAGGAGGTCCGTAGGCCTCGGAGCCGTACGCGGGGGCACCGTACGGTGAGCCAGGCTGCGGCGGCTCACCGGCGCCGGGCGCGCCGTCACCGGGCGTCCCGTACGCAGGAGCACCGTTCGCCGGACCGTCCTCGGTCGCCGGCGTGCCGTACGTCGGAGGCGTGCCGTACGCGGGAGGCGTGCCGTAGACCGGCGGGGTGCCGTACTCGGGAACCGGCGCCTCGCCTCCGGCGGGCGCCGAACCACGGGTCTGAGAAGGCGCGGGGTCCGGGTCGCCGTCGCCGCCGGGCTCGGAGTCGTCGTCCGACGCGCCGCCCGAGGACGGCGTCCCGAACGTCGCGGGCGCCTGGTAGACCGACGGTGCGGTGTAGCCCGGGGGCGGCTCGTACGCCGGCGGCGGCTCGTACGCGGGTGGGCCGGGGCGCGCCGCTTCCGTCGGGCTCGCGTCCGGGCTCGAGAGCGCCTCGTCGTCCGGTGCGGACGCACCGGGCACCGAGGGGTCGAGCGGTTCCGACGGCTCGTGCGGCTCGTCGGGGGCGGGCGGCTGCGCAGGAGTGCTCATGTGTCCTCTTCGTCGCAGAACGTGAAGCGCCGACGCCGGCGTGCGGCGTGCGCACGGGCCTGCCGGCCGCGCCGCGGTGAGCTCAGCGGGCGCGACCCGCCGGCCGCGGCTCAGTGACCGCCGTGCGCCTGCTTCGCGAGGGTCGCGGCGCCACCCTGGCCGTAGCCGAGGACCTGCAGCACCTTGCCCACCACCAGACCGACCACGCAGACGCCGAGCCCGGCCCAGAACAGCCAGACCTGCGCGAAGACCATCGCGAGCGCAGCGATCAGGGCACCCGCGACGACGGTCCACGTCGTCGTCCACGCGGCCACCGTGTGCCCGTGGTTCGTCGGCGGCGCGCTGGGCGGCAGGTGCACCGCTTCCGTCACGGTGGGGTTCTGTGCGCGGTGCGCCAGCGTGTTGTCGGCCATGGTCGACCCTTCTCCAGTGGTTCTTCGCTCACCCTAGCGTGCAGGTCGTCGCGCCACGTGGCACGTCCGCTGCGACGGTGGACACACGTGCGCGGGCGCTCAGCGCCCGCCCGAGGCCGGGTCGTCGGCCTCGCTCGGGTCGTCGCCCCGGGACAGCGCGTCCCACTGGTCACGCTCGTCGACGGGCTCGTCGCGCGTGCCGGTGCGCGGCCCTGCGGTCGCTCCGGCGGCGGCTCCGTGCGCGTGGCGCTCCGGACGGGCGTGCCGGTCGCGCCGCTCGGTGGCGGACCATCCGCCCGACGCCCGCGCGAGCCACACCGCGAGGAGCACGTCGAGGAGCCCGACCCCGAGGGCGACCCAGGGCCAGGCCGCGACGACGACGTCACCGACGACACGCTCGATCCCGATCTGGTCCGCGACCGCTGGCGCCATCGCGGCAGCCGGATCCCGCAGCACGCCGACGGCTCCGCCCACGACGAGCAGCCCCGCCAGCGCCACGGTGGCGACCACGACCCAGCGACCGATCCGCCCGACGAGCGCGACCGCACCGGTCGCGGCCAGCAGGACGAGGGCCGCCGCGACGAGAGTCGGCGCCGCCGCGGCTCCGGAGACCCGGATGGTCTCGGCCGCGCCGAGCACGGACTCGGTCGTCGCCGTGAGCCACGTCGGCACCGCGCTCAGGCCCGTGAGCGCGGCGGCGAGCAGCAGGGCACCCGCGGCGCGGCCGCGACCGGCACGCCCGGCGGACGGCGCCGGCACCGGTGCGACGGACGAGCCGTCGTCGGACGCCGTCATCGCGACGAGTCGGCCCGACGCAGCCGGGACGCGACCTGGATCGCGCGGACCGCGGCCTGCGCCTTGTTGCGGGACTCGGCGTACTCGAGCTCGGGCACGGAGTCGGCGACGATCCCGCCACCGGCCTGCACCGACGCGCGTCCGTCGCGGATGAGCGCCGTGCGGATCGCGATCGCCATGTCCATGTTTCCGGCGAAGTCGAAGTAACCGACGGTGCCGCCGTAGATGCCGCGACGTGCGGGCTCGACCTCGTCGATCAGCGCGATGGCCCGCTGCTTGGGTGCGCCCGAGAGCGTCCCCGCGGGGAACGTCGCCGTGAGCGTCTGGAGCGCGGTCGCCCCCGCACGCAGGCGCCCGACGACCGTCGACGTGATGTGCATGATGTGCGAGAACCGGCGCACGGCCATGAACTCGACGACCTCGACGCTCGTCGGGTCGCACACCTTGACCAGGTCGTTGCGCGACAGGTCGACCAGCATGATGTGCTCGGCGCGCTCCTTGGGGTCCTCGAGCACCTCGTCGGCGAGCTCGCGGTCCTCCTCGGGAGTCGCGCCACGTGGCCGCGAGCCGGCGATGGGGTACGTCGTGACGTGGCCCTCGTCGACCTTCACGAGCGTCTCCGGGCTCGAGCCGACGACCGCGAAGTCCCGCCCGTCGGCGTCCTGCAGCTGCAGGTAGTACATGTACGGGCTCGGGTTGATGGTGCGCAGCACGCGGTAGACGTCGAGGGGCTCGGCCGGGCAGTCCAGGTCGAGCCGCTGCGACATGACGACCTGGAACACCTCGCCGTCCCGGATCGCGTCCTTGCCGAACCGCACCGCGTGGTCGAACTCCTCACGGGTCGAGCGGAACCGCAGCTCGGGCTCGGGCACGTCCACCAGCACCGCGACCGCCGACGGGGCGGGCTGCAGCAGCTGCGCCTGCATCGCGTCGAGCCGCGCGACGGCGTCCGCGTGCGCGTCGTCGACGCGCTCGTCGGTGTCGTCGAAGTTGATCGCGTTCGCCACGAGCCAGACCGACCCGTCCTGGTGGTCGACCACGGCCAGGTCGGTCGCGAGCAGCAGCGTCAGCTCGGGGACGTCGAGCTCCTCGGGTGCCTTCCGGGGCAGCGTGGGCTCCCAGTGGTGCACGATGTCCCAACCCAGGGCGCCGACGAGGCCACCGGTCAGCGGGGGCAGCCCGGGCAGCACGGGGGTGCGCAGCACGTCGAGGGTCTCGCTCAGCACGTCGAGCACGTCCCCGCTCGTCGGGACGCCCACGGGCACGTCACCGGTCCACACGGCCTCGCCGTCGCGCACCGTGAGGGTCGCGCGTGAGCGGACGCCGACGAACGACCAGCGTGCCCACGTCCCGTCGGCCTCCGCGGACTCGAGGATGAACGTGCCCGCACGCCCCGCGCCGAGCGTGCGGTACAGGCCGACGGGCGTCACGTCGTCGGCCAGCAGCCGCCGCACGACCGGCACCACGCGGCGGTCGCGCGCGAGCTCCCGGAAGCCCTCGAGAGTGGGCCACGTCCCGCCCCAGGGCACCTGGGCCGTCTCGGCGCCGCTCATCGGGTCTCCCCCGCCTGCCCGGGCAGGGTCAACGGCAGCGCACCCCCGGCCTCGAAGCACGTGCGGGCGCCGGTGTGGCACGCCGCGCCGACCTGGTCGACCTGGACCAGCAGCGCGTCGCCGTCGCAGTCGATGCTCACGGACATCACGTGCTGCACGTGGCCCGACGTGTCCCCCTTGCGCCAGTACTCCTGGCGCGAGCGGGACCAGAACGTCACGCGACCGGACGACAGCGTGCGACGCAGCGCCTCGTCGTCCATCCAGCCGAGCATGAGCACCTCGCGCGTGTCGTGCTGCTGCACGATCGCGGCGACGAGACCTGCCTCGTCGCGCTTCAGGCGCGAGGCGACTGCGGGATCCAGGGTGGGCACCCGAGAATCCTGCCACGACCGGCCCGGACGTCCACGGCCTGTCCGCGCCGCGCGGACCGACCGCACCTGCCCCGCGCGTGGTCAGCGCGTCTGCGAGACCCAGGCGCCGTGCATGCTCGCGTAGAGACCGCCCGCCGCGACGAGCTCGTCGTGGTGACCGTGCTCGACCACCCGGCCCGCCTCCACGACCACGACCGCGTCCGCCGCCTCGGCCGTCGAGAGCCGGTGCGCGATCGTGATCGTGGTCCGGCCCGCGGTGAGCCCGGCGAGCGCGCGAGCGAGGCGCACCTCGGTCGCGGGGTCGACGGCCGAGGTCGCCTCGTCGAGCAGCAGCAGGTCCGCGTCGGCGAGGTAGGCCCGCGCGAGGGCGACGAGCTGCCGCTCGCCCGCCGAGAGCGACTCGCCCCGCTGCCCCACGGGCGTCCCGAGGCCCGCGACGAGCTCGTCGACCCACGGTCCGAGCCCGAGCGCGTCCACGGCCTCGCGCACGCGCGGGTCGTCGTGCGGTGGGGTCCAGCGCGGGTCGTGGTCGTGACGCAGGCCGTACGCGATGTTCTGCGCGAGCGTGCCGTCGAACAGGAAGCCCTCCTGGGGCACGAGCACGACGCGGCGCCGCAGGTGGTCGTGCCGGATCTCGCGCAGGTCGACCCCGTCGAGCAGGATCTGGCCGCGGGTCGGGTCCACGAGCCGGGCCACGAGGCGCGCGATCGTCGTCTTCCCCGAGCCCGTCGCCCCGACGACCGCGACCGACGAGCCGGCCGGCACGACGACGTCCACGTCGTGCAGCACCGGCGGGCCGTCCGGGTAGGCGAACCCGACGCCCCGTAGCTCGACGCGCGCGGGAGCCCGGTGGGAGACCGTGCCGCTCTCCCCCGGGTCGACGAGCTCGACCGGGGTCTCGAGCACGCCCAGCACGCGGCGCCAGCCGGCCACCGCGTTCTGCAGCTCGTTGAGGATCTCGGTCGCCATCTGCACCGGACCGGTGAACAGCTGCACCAGGAACAGGAAGGCGAGCAGCCGCCCCACGGTGAGGTCTCCCGCGACCCCGAGGTACGTGCCCGCGACCACGACGACCGCGAGCACGAGGTTCGCGGTGAGCGCGCCGGAGGAGAACACCGTCGCGACGAGGTTCTGCGCGCGGATCATCGCGCGGCGCGTCGCGCCGATCGCCGCGTCCGTCGAGCGCTGCGTGCGGTCAGCCACGCCGTACGCGCGGATCGTCTCGGCGCCGACGACCGACTCCGAGATCGCACCGAGCATCGCCCCGTAGCGCTCGCGCACGGTCGAGTAGCGCGCGTTGACCCGCTTCTGCAGCGGCTGCAGCGCGATGACGAGCGGCACGAACCCGAACCAGACCAGCAGCGTGAGCTGCCACGAGTACACCGCCATGAGCGCCGTGGCGACCAGGATCTGCAGCACCGAGACGAGCAGCATGATCCCGCCCCACTGCACGAACAGCGAGATCGTGTCGACGTCGGAGGTCACGCGCGACACGAGGCTGCCGCGGCGCTCGGTGCCGCGCGTCAGGACCGACAGGTCGTGCACGTGACGGAACGCGCGCGTGCGCAGCTGCAGCAGCCCGGCCTCGCTCGAGCGGAACAGCCGGATGTTCACCGCGGCGGAGCACAGCGCGCCGAGCACGAGCCCGGTCGCGGCGATCCCGGCGAGCGTCGCCACGCGCGCGACGTCCGGCCCGCCGGCGGCGAGGATCCCCGTGTCGACGGTCTGCTGCACCGCGATCGGCACGAGCACACGACCGACCGCGGCGAGCGTCGCGAGCAGGATGGTGACCCACACGCCCTCGACCAGCCGGGGCGAGACCTCGATGCCGCGCCGCAGCGTCGCGAGCACGCCCAGGCTGCTCGCGGACGCCATCGAGTGCCCGCGCGTCGCGCCGTCGTCGGAACCGCTCGAGCCGTCCACCGTCGTGGAGCCCGTCGCCGCGGTGTCCGTCGCCGTCGAGCCCGTCGCCGCGCTGTCCGTCGCCGCGGTGTCCGTCGCCGTGGTGTCCGTCGCCGTGGTGTCCGTCGCCGTGCCGTCCGTCACCGTGGGCTCCTCACCTGCGCGCGTCATCGGGCGTCCGCCGTCTCGTCGAGCGGGGCGTCGAGGTCCTCGTCCTCGTCCCACGCCCGGCCGGCGCGCCGCTCGCTTTCACGCTCGTACGCGGTCGCGAGCTCGCGGTACCCCGGGTCGCGCGCGAGCAGGTCGGCGTGCGTGCCGCGGTCGACCACCCGGCCGCCGTCGAGGTGCACGACCTCGTCGGCCAGCAGCACCGACGACATGCGGTAGGCGACCAGCAGGACCGTGGGCCCGGGCTCGCCCGCGGTGCCGCGCAGACCGCGCAGGATCTCCTGCTCGACACGCGGGTCGACCGCGGAGGTCGCGTCGTCGAGCACGAGCACGCGCGGACGCCGTACCAGGGCGCGCGCGAGCGCGAGCCGCTGGCGCTGACCGCCCGAGAGGTTCGCGCCGCGCTCGCCCAGGTGGGCGTCCAGGCCGCCGGGCAGCGCCCGGACCACGTCGTCGACCCGCGCGACGCGCAGCGCGTGCCACACCTCGTCGTCGGTCGGGCACGCGGGGTCGTCGGCGTCGGCGAGGGTGACGTTGCCGCGCACCGTGTCCTCGAAGACGAACGCGTGCTGCGCGACGAGCGCGACGTGGCTCGCGAGGTCGTGCGGGTCGAGGTCGCGCAGGTCCACGCCGTCGACGAGCACCGCACCACGGTCGGGGTCGGACAGTCGCGGCACGAGCGTGACGAGACTCGTCTTGCCGGCGCCCGTCGGCCCGACGACCGCGACGATGCGGCCTGCGCCCAGCTCCAGGTCGACGTCGTCGACGAGCGTGAGGGGACCCTGCGGCGTCTCGACGACGCGCGTCGCGTGGTCGAACCGCACGGCCGCCCCGGCGGCCGCCGGGCTCCAGCGGGTCGAGCCGGCGGGCAGCGCGCCGGTGCTGTCGACCACGCGCGCGATCCGGTCGTAGCCGACCAGCGCACGCGGGATCTCCCCGAGCACCCAGCCGAAGGCGCGTACGGGTACCGCGAGCAGCGTCAGCAGGTACGCGGCCGCGACCACGTCACCCGTCTCGATGCTCCCCGTCGACACGCGCCACGTCCCGACGACGAGCACCGCGAGCGTGCCCACGTTCGGGAGCAGGTCGATCACGGGGTCGAAGAACGCCCGGACCACACCGACGCGCACGTTCGCGTCCGCGAGCCGGCTCGCCCG
>NZ_BJUA01000020.1 GCF_007989825.1 Cellulomonas persica
TGAGATCGGGGCGATCATCGCGTCGATCAACGACTACCAGCTCACCATCGCGACCGCCGTCGAGCAGCAGACCGCGACCACCAGCGCGATGTCGCGCGGTGTGGCCGAGGCCGCGACCGGCTCGGGCGAGATCGCCGCGAACATGACGGGCGTCGCGGACGCCGCGTTGTCGAGCACGCGCGCCATAGGATCGGTCTCCGACCACGTGGCCGAGCTCGCCAGCCTCTCGCGGAGCCTGCGCGAACGGGTGGCCACGTTCACCTTCTGACTCGGGGAGCACGTGAGCACCGACCTGCGCGAACTCGCAGCGCACGCCCTCGCCGAGGTCCCCATCAACACGGCGTTCGCGCGCGCGGTCGTCGACGAGACCGTCGAGGGCGACCTGTGGGCGGACCGTGCCGAGGAGCCGCGCGCGTTCCACGCGGTGCACCCGTACGGGATGTCGCTCGTGTGGGGTCCCGCGGTCGACGAGGCGCTCGACCTCGTCGTCGCGTACCTGGGCGAGCGCTGGGCCGCAGGCCAGGGCGAGTGGCTGCAGATCGAGCCGCGGTGGGCGTCGCTCGACTGGGACGGCCGGCTCGGCGCGGTCGCGTTCGAGGATCACGACGAGCTCGCGGGCGCCGGTCAGGTGGTCCGTCACACGCGCGTGAACTTCGCGTTCGACAGGGCCGCGTTCTGGGCGGAGCGGGACGCGCACCTGCCGACCGAACCCTGGCAGGTGCGGCGCGCGACGGCCGACGACTTCGAGTGGCCGGGCTCGGTGGTGCCGTCGGGCTTCTGGCCCGACGCGCAGACGTTCCTCGCGAGCGGCGGCGGCTGGGTCGTGGCCGACGGCGACGAAATCGCGGCGATGGCGTTCGCGTCGTACCGCGTCGACCAGCAGGTCGAGCTCGGTATCGAGACGGCACCTGCGTGGCGACGTCAGGGGCTGGCCACGACCGCCGCGGCGGCCATGATCGACAACCTGCTCGTCACGCACCTGACGCCCGTGTGGTCGTGCCGCGAGGACAACGTCGGCTCGTACCGCCTCGCGACGAGCCTGGGCTTCCGCCCCACGCTCCACCTGCCGTACTACCGCCTGCCCGCCGTCGCGCGGCCGACCCGTCGGTTCGGCTGGCGCCGGGACGCCGTCCCGTTCCGCAAGAGCCGGACGAGGACCGCATCGGATCGCTGAGCGGGCGGTGGGCCGACCGCCCGCCCAGCGGGTCCGGTGCCGGGCCGCGGAACAGCGCGGCACCGTCGCGAGCCGGCAGCGGGGACCGCGCGGCCGGCCCCCGCTGCGGACTCAGTCGCAGGTGAGCGTCACCGGGCCGGACGGTGCGGTGCCCGCCGCGACGAACCCGGCCTGGGTGGACGCCTTCGCGCCGAGCGACCCGTTCCACGGGGCGTTGCGCACGGTCGTCGTGCTGCCCGTGGTCGAGAACTCGCCGCTCCAGCCGGACTGGATCGTCGTCGACGGCGGCAGCGTGAACGACGTCCGCCAGGACGTGATCGCTGCCGCGCGCGCCGTGACCTCGATCGCGCCCTGGAACCCGCCGGGCCAGGAGCCGAGCACGGTGAGCACCGCGGTGCACCCGCCCGGGCCGCCCGTCGGCGACGAGGTCGGCGTGGGGGTCGGGGTGGGAGTCGGCGTCGGGGTGGCCGTCGGCGTAGGGGTGGGCGTCGGGGTCGGGGTCGGGTCCGAGCCGCCGACGACGAGCGCGAGGTCGCGTCCCGTGCCGGCGAACCACGGGTCGGCGACCCCGGCGGCGAACGCGGCGCGAGCCCCCGGCGACGACGTGATGGCCCACGCCTCCTCCTTGAGCTCGTCGAAGTAGGTCAGGAGCCGGATCTGCGGGTAGCGGCCCGCGGCGAGGTCGGCGAGCATCGTGCGGATCCAGGCGGCCTTGTCGCCGCCGTCCTCCGACGACGCGGTCTCGGCGACGACGATCGGCTTGCCGGGCGCGACCTGCGTCGCGATCCGGTACGCGTCACGGAACACGCCGTCGAACGACGTCCAGTAGTCGCCGGCGGGATCCCACGACGGGCCGCGACCCCAGTTGTAGCCGTCGATGCCGACCCAGTCGACGTACGCGTCTCCCGGGTACGCGCGGGCCGCCTCGTTCCAGGACGCGACGGGCGTCGAGCTCGCGTTGAACGTCCAGGCCCACTGCACGTTCGTCGCACCCGCGCCCGTGACGAGGTCGTGCACGTGCCGGTACGCGCGCACGTACTGCTGCGGGTCGTTGCCGTTGAGCCCGACGGCCCAGGGGTACCAGTTGCCGTTGAACTCGTGGCCCCACCGGACGATGATCGGCGTCCCGAGCGAGGCGAGCTCGGCGCCGCGGGCGCGGATGTAGGCGTCCCACTCCCCGTCGACGATCTCCTGCAGGCTGGGCTGGCCGGGGTCGGCGGCGGCGAGCGACGGGTCCCACGGCTCCCACGTCCAGTGCGGCATGATCCCGCGCGCCCACAGGTCGCGGGCCTGCTGCACGGGGAACGCGCGGCGGTTGCTCCACGCCTCGAACCACTGCACGGACGCGGGTTCGACGCCCGCGTCGGCGTGGAACCCGTCGGCCACCGCGGTCAGCGGGGACGTCTCGCGGAACACGCCCAGGTAGGTGCCGCGGCCGTCGTCGGACGGCGTGTCCGCGGCACCCGCGGGGGTGAGCGCGAGGCCGGCGACGACGAGCGTCGCGGCGGCCAGTGCGGTGGTGACGAGCGTGCGCGGTCGTCTCATCGAGCTCTCCATCGAGGTCGTCCACCGCGCGGCTGAGGTCGCGGTGGAGGAGGGGTCCGGCGGGCTGTGCGGCCTTGGTAAACGTTGTGAAAGTAGGGCTCGCGACGCGCGTCGGACAACGGTCCGACGAGGTCCGAAACGTTACGGATCGCGCCGGTCGGCCCCGGCGAGCGTCGAGCCCCGCACCCGCAGGTAGCCCTCGATCTCCTGCACGACGGCAGGGCGCGTCGGGTCGGCGATCCGCTCGGTGAGCGCCCGGACCGCCCGCTCGGCGAGCTCGTCCCGGCGGGGGTCGACCGTCGTCAGCCGCGGGAACGTGAACCGCGCGTCGACGATGTCGTCGATCCCGGCGACCGCGACCTCGTCCGGCACGGCGACACCCTCGTCGTGCAGCGCGCGCAGCGCCCCGATCGCGATCGAGTCGTTGACCGCGGCGACCGCGTCGAACCGCAGCCCGTCCCGGCGCGCGCGGACCACCGCGGCGTGCCCGGCGTCGTGGTCCCACAGCCCGACGTCGCGGACCAGCTCCGGGTCGAACGGCAGCCCGGCCGCCTCCAACGCCGCGCGGTGGCCGTCGAGCCGGCGTGCGGCCGAGGCGCTCGTCGTCGGGTCGCCGCCCAGGACCAGGATCCGCCGCCGACCCAGCCCGACGAGGTGCTCGGCGACCAGGCGCGCCGCCTCCTCGTTGCGGAACGTCACGTGGTCCAGCCCCGCGCCGAGCCGTCGCTCCCCCAGCACCACGGTCGGCGGCAGCGGCAGACGGTCGGCGAGGTCCTGCTCGTCGAGCGCGGTCGCGTTGAGCAGCAGTCCGTCCATGACGCTGCGCCGCGGACCGGAGAGCGCTCGGAGCTCGCCCTCGCGCGTGCCGTCGGTCTGCTCGATGAGCACGGTCAGCCCCCGGGCGGCGGCCGCCCGCACGATCAGCGCACTCAGCTCGTTGAAGTACCCCGACATCGACAGCTCGGGCACGGCGAGCCCGATCACCCCGGTCGTGCCGCGCCGCAGCCGGCGCGCGCTGAGGTTCGGCTGGTACGCGAGCGCCGCGACGGCCGACTCGACGCGCGCGGTCGTCGCGGGCGTGACCCGGCCCGTGCGGTTGACCACCTCGGAGACGGTCTTGATCGACACCCCGGCGAGGCGCGCGACGTCGTGCAACGTCGCCTGGCCGGCGCGGGCACCCTCCGGCCGCGAGCGCGCCGTCACCGCACCGCGACTTCCGTGTGCGCCCCGGTCCGCCGGGTCACGGCGCCGTCCCGGGCCGCTCCGGGGCCGCGGGCGGGCGCGCCGGGACCAGCTCGAGCACGCGGCGGGCCAGGGCGACACGGTCGGAGTCCGCGTGCCCGAACCGCCCGGCGGCCAGCCCGTCGGCGACCACCTCGCGCAGCGCGTGGGTCTCGCGCGAGGCCGGGTCGTGCAGCGCGAGGACCCGGGCGACGGCCAGCCCGTGGTACTGCTCGAACGCGCTGATCGGCTCGGTGATCGCCCGCGTCGCGACGGCGTGGCTGGCCGCGGGCGGGTAGCCGGCCATCATCGCCAGCGCCATGACGTGACGGCCCTCGGGCGTGCCCGGGTCCTCGTCGGACCCGTCGTCGTACAACGCCTCGAGCGCCTCGCGCGACGGTCGGCTCGCCTTCGCCGCGTCCGCCCACGCGCGCATCTGCAGCTCCTGCGCGGCCGAGCGCCGCCACCCGGGCGACGAGCGTCGGGTCCGCGCGAACCGTGCGATGTCCTCGGCGTTGCCCGCGATCAGCGCGCGCGCCTCGTCGCGCAGCTCGGCCGCACGCTCGAGATCACCGTGGCTCTCGGCCTCGTCTGCCTCGTCGAGCTTGCGTGCCACCGCGCCCAGCTCGACCTTGACGCCGCCCGCCTCGACCGCCGTGATCCGGTCCGCGAGCACCGCGACGAGCAGGAGCGCGATCCCGGCCGCGATCAACGCAGCCGTGCCGGCGCTGTTCTCGGAGACGAACACCGCGACGCAGCCCAGCACGACGAGGGCCGCCCCACCGATGCCGCACAGCACGCGCACGCTCGTCGGGACGCGCGGGACGGGCGCCTCCCGCGGGGTGGACCCGGGCATGTGCGCGTCCCCTTCGTCGGCTCACAGGACGTCGCGATTGTGGCGGTTCGCCCGCAGGCTGTCGACTCCCCTGGCTCCCGCCCGCGCCGTCAGTGCACGCGGCTCGCCGGGCCCCAGATGCCGAGCACACGGGGCAGGTGCCGCGACGACCGCGCACCGACGGCAAGCCCCGCCCCCCAGCCGGGCGCGCGCCACCCGTCGGGCGGACGCACGTCCTTCAGGTCGTGACCGGACGCGCGCAGCAGCCACGCGACCACCGAGTTCGAGTTCCACATGCCCGCGGTCCCGACCGGCCGGCCCCACGTCAGCTGCGGGACGTCGGACGTGCACGCGAGCAGCAGCCCCGCGCGCTCGTCGCCCTCGTCGAGCTCGGTGCGGGCCACCGCGTACGCGACGTCCGGGATCGCCACGCCGGGCCGCACGCGCACCTCGTACCGGAACCACCGCGAGCGCCCCAGCACCTTCAGGCCGACCGGCCCCGAGACCGCCACAGCCGTGCCGGGCGGTCCCGTCCACGCCGGGACCATCTCGACGGTCCACGTGCCGCGCGCGCTCTCGTCGCGGCCGGGCGGGGGCGGCAGGTGGACGACGAGCGCAGCGTGCACGAGCCTGCGCGGCCGACGACGCGCGATCGCGGCGACCACCCGCTCGTAGAGCCATCCGCTCACGGCGACGACGGAGACCCGTTCGCCCGCGCCCACCGGCACCCACACGACCTCGACTGCCACGACCCCTCCACCCTGAGTGCAGCCCGCTGCCCCCAGGTTCCCGCCGCGCACCGGCCCGCGCGACGGCCCAACGGCCCACCACCCGATCCCCGTCCCACCCGCTCCGCGCCGACCTCCGGACGCCGGTTCGTCGGTCCCGCGCCGATCTCCGGACGCCGGTTCGTCGGTCCCGCGCCGGTTCGTCGGCTCGCGGCGACGAACCGACGCCCAGACGACGAACCGGCACCCGCGAGCAACGAACCGGCGCGGAGCTGTCGTGCGGGCGCGGGCGGGTGCTGAGGGGCGTATGGGCGTCGGGGGTGGGGTGGGGGTGGGGGGTTCAGGGGGTGAGGGCGGGGGTGCGGGTGGTGGCGGCGACGCGGGCGAGGATCTTGTCCAGCACCGCGCCGCGCTCGAACTGGAGCGCGTGCTCGCGGGCGCGCGCGGACCAGGCGCGGCGCTCGTCGTCGTCCATCGCGACGACCTTGTCGATCGCCGCCGCGATCGCGGCCGGGTCGGACACCGGCACGATCAACGCCGTGTCCCCGACGGCTTCCCCGATGCCGCCGGTCTCGGTGGTCACCACGGGTCCGCCGCCGGACAGCATGTTCTCGACGAGCGCGATGCCGAACGTCTCGACGAACTCCGGCCGCGGCTTGGACGGCAGCACGAACGCGGTGCAGCCGGCCATGAGGTGCACCTTCTCGTCGTCGGGTACGTCGTGCAGGAACGTGACCAGGTCGCCGTGGCCGGACGCGGCCGCGAGCGCGTGCAGCTCGTCGGCCTGGGGTCCGTTGCCGGCGATCACCAGACGCTGGCCGGCGGCGGGTGCACCGGAACGCGCCCATCCGGCGATGAGGTCGTCGACGCCCTTGGCGTGCGCGAGCCGGGACAGGAAGAGCACGTACCCGCCCCGGGTCAGGCCGCGCGCGGCGAGCGCCCGCGCGGTCTCGTCGTCGTCGTGCGTGAGGTACGCGGCCACGTCGATCGCCGGGTACGAGATCGCGACGCGCTCGGCGAGCTGCGCGGCGAACCGCGTCCCGTGCTCGGCGTCGAGCGCGGCGGCCTCGGCGACGACGAGGTCGCGCGTGTACCGCGAGACCGCGAGGCACACGTCGTGCTCGAGGTAGGACGCGAGCACGTGCGCGGCCGCGCCGAACCGGCCCTCCTCGACGCACGCGCGGACGACGTTGGTGACGTCCGACCCGACCGCCTCGGCGACGGTCACGACGTCCACGGGCAGGCCGGTCCGCCGGGCGACGTGCACGGCGTCGGCGATCGCGGTCGCGTGCGGCGACAGGTACAGCGACATCGCGACGGTCGGCACGCCGTCGGTGAACAGCTCGACGAGCCGCCCGGTCAGGCCCGCGAGCCAGCGGCCGTCGGGCACCTTGTAGTCGCCGACGGGACCGGGCCGTTCGACCACGATGCCCGGGCGGTACGGCAGGACGCCGTCGAGCGGCTTGAGCGGGAGACCGGCGGCCTGCAGGCGGTCGATCGGCCACGTGACGATGCGGACCTCGTCGAACCCGCGGTCGAGCGCGGCCTCGGCGAGGTTGCGCGCCTCGCCGGAGTGGCCGCAGATCACGGGATCGGCGCGGACGACGACGACGAGTCGGCGGTTCGGGCGGGCGACGGGTGCGGTCACGGTCGTCGTCCTCTCGGGTCGGGGGTCGGGGACCAGGTCAGCGGGTCTGCTCGGCGGGCCCGGCAGTGGATCTGCCGGAGGCGTCGGGCGGGGTCGAGCACGGATGGCGCGGGGCGGGACGGGGCGACGTCAGGGCGTCGTCGGACGCGTGAACGGCACGCCGACGGGCGGCCGGGGTGCGCTGGGTGGGCGATGTCGCGTGCCCCAGCCGGACGGCTCCGGCCCCAGCCCGATCAGCAGACGCCCGCCGCGGTGCAGCTCGGTGCCGGTCAGGTACGGCCGGTCGAGCGGCTCGCCGTCGAGGTGGACGGACTGCACGTGCTGCACCGGCCCACCCGGTTCGGGTTCGACGAAGCCGGTCGTCTCGATCGACAGCGGCGCACCCGCCACGTCGAGCCGCGCCTCACGCCAGGCGGGCGCGTTGAGCAGGAACAGGTTCTGACCGGCCACGGGGAACAGCCCGAGCGACGCCCACACGTACCAGGACGACAGTCCGCCGGAGTCGTCGTTGCCGGGCAGGCCGCCGCGGCCCGTGCCGAACTGCTGCTGCACGACGTCGTGCACCACCTGCGCGGTGCGGTCGGGCCGCCCGGCGTACATGTACGACCAGGGCGCCTCCATGTCGGGCTCGTTGTTGAGCCCCTCGAACCGGTGCAGCGCGTACCCGGCCGCCATCTCGTCGGCCCCGGGCGCGAGGCCCGGCTGCTTGACGGGGTCCGCACCGACGCCGAAGAACCGGTCGAGCATGGCGACGAACGCGTCGTCGCCGCCCGCGAGCGCGATCCGCGACGCCATGTCGTGCAGCAGGCGGAACGAGTAGTTCCACTTGCCGCCCTCGTACCAGGTCGAGTCGACGAGCAGGCCGTCGGTCGGGTCGAACGCGCGCGACCACCCGCCCGCGAGCGCGCCGAGCTGGTCGACGAGCATGCGGTCCCCCACGCGTGCCGCGACGACCGCCGTGCACCAGTAGCCGAACGCGATGTCGAGCGTGTGGCTGACCGGGTGCGTGATGCCCGTGATCAGGTACTCCTCGCCGTACGTGCGGCGCAGGTCGTCGTGCATGTGCACCAGCGCCCAGTCCCAGTCGACGCCGGGCAGCTCGAGCGCGCACAGGTCCGCCAGGAACGTGTGCGCGAGCGCGGAGCCCTGCCGCGAGAAGCGGTCCGCGCCGCGCGCCATGCGGTAGCCGATCGGGAGGTTGCCCTCCTCCTCGGCGATCTGCAGCAGCGCGTTCGCGAGCTCGACCGCCCGGTCGGGCACGAGCGCCGTCATGAGCGGCAGGTGCGTGCGGTAGATGTCCCACATCGTCGACAGGTCGAACGCAAACGGCCCTGGCGTCGGCCAGAACGGCGACTCGTCGGGGGCCAGGCACGGCTTGATGAGCGAGTGGTACAGCGCGGTCGCCATGACCGTCTCGCGGTCCGAGGACGGTGTGTCCACCGCGACCTTGCCCAGGTGCTCGCGCCAGACGTCGCGCGTCGCGGCCCGACGCGCGTCGAACGACGACGGACCCGGCCCGCACTCGCGCTCGAGCGACCCGCGCGCCTGCTCGACGCCCCGCAGCGAGAACCCGAACCGCAGCTCGACCACCTGGCCCGCGTGCGTCGGCCCGGCCCACATGAGACCGAACGGCCGCAGCGTCGTCGGCCGGATGCGGTCGAAGTCCAGGCGCGTGCCGCCGGGCATGAGGCGGCGGTCGTACCAGAGCATCTGCCGCCACCCCGGGGCGTCGCACTCGACGTGCACCGCGAGCGGCGCACCCTCGACCACGACCTCGCCCTCCGCCGAACCCGGCCCGACCGCGCCCAGGTGGGCGCGCAGCGGCACGGTCCGGCCGAACGGGATGTCCAGGCCGCCGAGCGAGAAGTCGATGACCACACGCGCGTCGTGGTGCGCGGGGAACGTGTACCGGTGCACCGCGGACTTCGGCCCGACGGTGATCTCCGCGCGCACGCCCGACGCGAGCGTCGCCGCGTAGTACCCCGGCTCCGCCTGCTCGTCGACGATCTCCCACGTGCGGCCCAGGTCGTCGAGCGGACGCAGCATCGGCGTGACGCGCAGGTAGTTGTAGTACTTGCGGATCGCGCCGGTCCCGGACTGCTGGAAGTGCGTGAACCCGCTCGCGACGAGCCGGTCGTGCAGCACGGGCGGGACGCCCTCGGTCGACAGGTCGTACCGGCCGTACCCCGTGGGGTACGCGCCCGAGTACGCGCACGCCGAGACCATCCCGAACGGGTACGTCGCCCCCGGGTGCGTGTTCCCGACCTGCGGCTTGGGCCACCACCACGTCGCGGCCAGGCCGGTGGGCGCGGGCAGGTCGGTCGCGTCCGTGCCGATGAACGGGTCGACGTGCTCGAACATCCGCCCTCCCCTGCGACGTGCTGCGGCTGCGTGCGCTGCGGCGACGACGACGCGCGGGCGACCGCGCTGTCGTTGCTCCGTTCCCGTGACGGTACGAGCGCAGTGTGACAGCCGTGTTGCGCACAGATCACGCTCCTCCCGGCCGTTGCGCAGCACACGCCGGCCGGACAGACCGCGGCGTCCCGCGACGACCCGCGCTCCTATGCTGTGCGCGTGACCACCCCCACCCCTGACGTCCCGCGCGCGCGCCTGGCGATCCTCGCGTCCGGCACCGGCTCGACCGCCGCGGCGATCATGGACGCGGCGGGCACGACGATCGACGCGACCGTCGCCCTGGTCATCAGCAACAACAGCGGCTCGGGCGCGCTCGAGCACGCGCGCACCCGCGGCGTGCCGACCCTGCACCTGTCCGGTGTGACCCACCCCGACCCCGACGCGCTCGACACCGCGATGGTCGAGGCGCTCGCGGACGCACGCATCGAGCTCGTCGTGCTGGCCGGGTACATGAAGAAGCTCGGCCCGCGCACGCTCGACGCGTTCGCCGGACTCGTCGTGAACACCCACCCCGCGCTCCTGCCCGCGTACGGCGGCCAGGGGATGTACGGGGACCGCGTGCATGCCGCGGTGCTCGCCGACGGCGCGACGCAGACCGGCGCGTCGGTGCACGTCGTCACGGCGGAGTACGACGAGGGTCCGGTGCTCGCCCAGGCGGTCGTGCCCGTCGAGCCGGGCGACGACGTCGCCGCCCTGCGCGCACGCGTCCAGGCCGCGGAGAAGTCCCTGCTCCTCGACTGGCTCGCCACCCACTTCCGCTGAGCCCCGCCCCCACGGCGCACTCCCCCGGTCGCCGCGGCCGGGTCCCGGTCGGGTCGGCCTCCGCCGACCGAGCTCACCGCACACGACGACGGCGGCCACTGACCGCTGGTCAGGGCCGCCGTCGGGCGTGGGACGAGGTCGCTAGCTGCGGTTGTACAGCCAGAACACGACCCCGGCCACGACGAGGCCGACGACCACGGCCGCGATGATCTTCGGGACGCTGTACGGGCGCTCCCCGACGACCTCACCGGTGTTCGCGTTGACCATGACCTGCCACTGCTTGCCGGCGTACATGAACGTCGCGATCCAGATGGGCAGCAGGATCAGCTTGAACATCACCTGCGAGTAGGTGGTGTCGATGTGGTGGATCCGCTGCTCGTCGCCGCCGATGTCGCGCTTGACGTCCGCGCGGATCTCGTCGTCCATGATCTGCTTCGCCTCGGCGTACCCGGCCTGCGGGTCGACGTCGTACCGCACCGCCGAGTGCCCGATGAGGTACTCGGACGTGAACGGCTTGACCGCGCCGAGCGTCCACGGGCCGAGCTTGCTGACGCGGTTGCGCGGCAGCGTGGTCGACGCGGGGATCAGCAGGTCGTCGAACGTGTTGCGGATGCGACCGCTCGCGTGGTGCCAGCGGGTGCGCTGCACCTCGTGGTCACCTTGCTTCTCGGTGTAGTGCTCACCGCGCTGACCCGTGTAGTCGCTCGTCGTCGTGGCGTCGTACGTCCAGTGCGGGAGGTACGTGCCGCGGATCGACTCGGTGTCGCCGACCTGCTTGAGCGCGTTCGGGGCGAACCAGCGGCTGCGCACCCAGCTCTTGACGTTCTCACGTGCGCCGCGGCTGTCGATCAGGAAGGGCAGCACGCCCTCGGGCGGGATGATGCCCTCGGGGTTCTCCGCGGCGACGAGGTTGCCGCCGCAGAACTGGCAGTGGCCCGCGATGTCCTTGGTCTCGGTGCTCGCGCCACATCCGTCGCACGCGAGCACCTGGCCCCCGATCGAGGCGACCTGGTAGCCGCGGTTGCCGGCCAGCCACTGCTCGTACGAGTGCTCCGAGACGGACTCGTCGTCGCCGTGCGTGATCTCGACCGCGTGCCCGCACGAGTCGCAGACCAGCGCGGACGTGCCTGCGCCGAACGTGAGCGACGAGCCGCAGACCGGGCAGCGACCCCGCTCGACGGCGGCGGTGTCCTCGCCCCAGCCCGCGGTGGCGGCCGTGGGGCGGTCGTCGGCCTCCGGGAAGGGCGGGGGCGTGAGGGCGTCGTTGGTCATCGTCAGGCCCCCGGCGTCGCGGCGGTCGGCGGCAGCGGCGGCGGCGCGGTGAACAGGCCGGCGAGGTGCGGGACCTGGCCGGCGGCGGTCCACGCGGACAGGCCCTGCTTCCAGACGAGGGTGTCGCGCGAGACCTGGCCCGTCCCGACGAGCTGCGCGAGCGCCTCGGGCGTCACCGGGCCGGCCTGGGCGTTGCCCGTCGAGTAGTACCAGAGCTCGTCCGTGATCGGCAGCGGCGGCGGACCGGCCGGGGCGGCGGGGGCGGCCGGCGCCTGGTTCGCCTGCGCGATGGCCTGTGCCATCTGCGTGCCCATCGCCATGCCCATGCCGAGGCCCATGCCCTCGCCCGGGCCGCCCGGGTTCTTCGCGGCGTCGCCGATCGCGGTGGCGGTCTGGAACTTGGTGAACTGGTCCAGGTCGCCCAGCACGCCCATCTGGGTGCGCTTGTCGAGCGCGGCCTCCACCTCGGGCGGCAGCGAGACGTTCTCGATGACGAACTTCGGGATCGTGACCCCGAACTCCGCGAGCTCGGCGCTCAGCGCCGGCGCGAGCGTGGCGGACAGCGACTGCTGGTTCGCGGCGAGGTCGAGCATCGGGATGCCCGAGCTCGCGATCGCCGGCGCGAGGTGGCCGATGACGTTCTGCCGGAAGAACTCGCCGATCTCGTCGGTGCGGAAGTTCGAGTCCGTCCCGACGAGCTGGCGCAGCAGCGCCGACGGGTCGCTGACCTGCAGCGAGTACGTGCCGAACGCGCGCAGCCGGACCATGCCGAACTCCGGGTCGCGCAGCGTGATCGGGTGCTGCGTGCCCCACTTGAAGTCGGTGAACTGCCGCGTCGCGACGAAGTACACCTCGGCCTTGAACGGCGAGTTGAAGCCGTACTTCCACCCCTTGAGGGTCGACAGGATCGGCAGGTTCTTGGTCTCGAGCGTGTAGTGACCCGGGGTGAACACGTCGGCGATCTGGCCCTCGTTCACGAAGACCGCGACCTGGCCCTCACGGACGATCAGCTGTGCCTGGTTCTTGATCTCGTTCCCCTGCCGCGGGAAGCGCCACACGATCGTGTCCCGCGAGTCGTCGAGGAACTCGATGATGTCGATCAGCTGACCGCGCAGCTTGTCCGCAAAGCCCATGCGTTACTCCTTCGTCGAGGCGGGTCCCGCCCGCGCCGGGTGGCGCACGAGGGACGTCCACCGGCGGCTCCCACTTGAGGTCCTGGGGGCCTGGGTCTCTACCGGCGAACGGAGTAGCGTCCCAGGTCAGAGCGGTGCCGTCCAGTACCTCTTTGCCATCTCGTGACGGATTCACGCCCAACGAGCGGGTCGGCAGGGTCCGTTCACACGAACGGAGGACCACGGGCGGGGGCGCCGCGACGGGCGTCGTCGGCACGTCCGCGGCGGCCGCACCCCGCCCGCGGTCCCCTCGTGGGCGGTGGTGGCTCAGGCGAAGAACGTGCGCAGGCGCTCGTCCTGCGCGACGTCGCCGAGCAGGGCTACACGGTGCACGCGCGCATCACCGTGGACGCGCCCGCCGACGAGGTCCTCGCGCGGATCAACCCGACGGTGGGGGTCGTCGAGCGGGTCGACGACGACCACTGCGTGCTGGTCACCGGTGCCGACAGCGTCCACACCATCGCGGCGTACATCGGCATGCTCGGCATGGACTTCCACGTCACGGACCCGCCGGAGCTCGTCGCCGCCCTCGAGCTCATGGCCGCCCGGTACCTGCGCGCCCTCCCGACGCACCGCCCCTGACCCGCCCCACGCCCCGACGCCCCGAGCCGCCCGGCCGGGGCGAGCGCCGGGTCACGGCATGCGGGTACCGTATGGGCTGGACGATAGTGTGCGACGCACAGTAATGTGATGGACGTGACGGAGCGCGAGACACTGGATGGCCACCTGCAGGAGCTGCGCCGCGGCACCGTGGTGCTGGCCTGCCTGCGCCTGCTCGAGCGCCCCGGGTACGGCTACGGGCTCCTCGAAGAGCTCGCCGCCCGCGGGTTCGAGACGGACGCCAACACGCTCTACCCGCTCCTGCGCCGCCTGGAGAAGCAGGGGCAGCTCACGAGCGAGTGGAACACCGACGAGGCGCGGCCGCGCAAGTTCTACCGGACCAGCCCGCAGGGCCGGCAGCTCGCGACCGTGCTGACCGACGAGCTGCGCGCGATCGCCGCTGCGGTCGACGCCCTACCCGGCAAGGAGTGACCATGAACCGCCCGATCGACCGCGAGCACGCAACCGGCACGGCCACCACCCCCGCCCGGGTCCCGGCGGGCGCATCGACCGCTGCCGCCACCCGCGCCGCCGACCTCACCGCGCGGTACGTGGACGCCGCGATGCGCACGGTGCCCGAGGCGCAGCGCGCGGACCTCGCCGCCGAGCTGCGCGCGTCCATCGACGACCAGGTCGAGGCCCGGATCGCCGACGGGGAGGACCCGCACTCCGCCGAGCGCGCCGTGCTCACCGGTCTCGGCGACCCGGACCGGCTCGCCGCCGGGTACACCGACCGCCCGCTGTACCTGATCGGCCCGCGCCTGTTCCTCGACTGGTGGCGCCTGCTGAAGCTGCTCCTGGCGATCGTCGTGCCGGCCGTGATGGGCGCGGTCGCGCTCGGTGGCGCGCTGGACGAGGACCCGTTCGGCGCGATCATCGGGTCGGTCGTGGTGACCGGCCTGGGCGTCGCGGTGCACCTGGCGTTCTGGACGACGCTCGTGTTCGCGATCGTGGAGCGGTCGGCGGGCAAGGACGCCGCGCCGTTCGCGCCGTGGAGCGTCGACAAGCTGCCCGAGCAGCAGGACTCGGGCCGGAGCGTCGCCGAGCTCGTGACGTCGCTGGTGCTGCTCGCGGTCGCGGCCGGAGCCGTGATCTGGGACCACGCGCGGGGGCTCGTCGTGACGAGCCAGACCGACGAGTCCTTCCTCGACCCGTCGCTGTGGCCGACGTGGACGACGGGCCTGTTCGTCCTGCTCGCAGCCGAGGCGCTGCTCGCGGTGACGGTCTACGCGCGTCGTCGGTGGACCACGCCGCTGGCAGCGGTGAACGCGCTGCTCGACGTCGGGCTCGCCGCCGGTGTCATGTGGCTGTACTCGCAGGACCGGCTGGTCAACCCGGAGTTCTTCGCGTCGCTGGTCGACGAGGACGCCGCCGAGGTGACGTCGATCGTCTCGACCGTGCTGCTGTTCGTGATCGTCGGCAGCGCGGTGTGGGACGCGATCGACGCGTTCCGCAAGGCGCGCCGGGCCGGTCCGGCCTGACCCGCGGATCCGCCCACCCTTCCCCACGGGCCCCGGCGCACGCGGGCCGCGACGGGCCGACCGGAGACGTCAGCAGGTGTCGGTGGCCGGCTCGTCGGCGAACCGCTGCTGGGTCCAGACGAACAGCTCGTCGATCGCGGGTGAGCCGGGCTCGACCAGCGGCACGTGGTTCAGCCCCGCGTACGTGCGGTAGTCGACGGCGTACCCGGCGTCGCACCGCGCCCGCACGTAGGCGTCCTGGGCGGAGGTCAGCACCAGCGAGTCCGCCGCACCCTGCCCGACGAGCACGGGCGCGGCGATCGGGCCGCTCGGCACGTTCTGTGCGAGACGGTCGTGCAGCGCGCCGCGGTCCGGGTCGCCGTCCCAGATGGGCTTGTCGAGGACGAGCGACGAGAGCACCGAGACGAGCACGCCCGGGTCCTCGAGGCACCGCTGCGCCATCTCCCGCACGAGCGTGCGCGCGGCGGGTCGCACGTACTCGTCGAACGACACGTCCGGGTAGGTGCGGGTGTAGCCCTCGGCGACGTACGCGGCGAACAGCTCGCCGCCGGTGATGCCGTCGAGGCTGTGCACCAGCGCGGGCAGGTTCGCGGCGGGCGCGAGCGCCGCGACGCCGTCGATCGCGAGCTCGGGCGCGTACGACGACGCGAGCACCCCCGTCCACAGCGCGGCCGCGCCGCCCTGCGAGTGCCCCCACACCACGGTCTCGTCGGCGAGCGCGACGCCGTCGAGCTGGTGCGCCGCACGGATCGAGTCGAGCACCGAACGCGCGGTCGCGTCGCCGACGAGGTACGCGTGCGGTCCCTGCGTGCCGAGCCCCACGTAGTCGGTCGCGACCATCGCCCAGCCGTGCGCCGCGACCTCGTCGGCCACGAACATCGCCCCCGACGACAGGCCGGACTCCAGCACCGACGGCGCGCAGCCGGGCGACGCACCCGTGGTCCCGTGCGCCCACGTGATGACGTCCGCGGGCCGCGCGTGCTCCCCGACCGCCGACTGCGGCACGAGCACCAGACCCGACGCGACCGCGGGCGTGCGGTCGTCCCGCGTCGTCGTGAACAGGATCCGCCAGGCCACGACGCCCTCCGGGACGAACTCCGCCTCGAACCGCTCGCTGCGGATCAGCTCCCCCGGCTGCGCGGGCACGGAGTCGGGCGGGGTGTAGAACGCGTCCGGGCGGTGCGCGCCGCGGTTCAGGCCCACGCTGACGGCCGCGACGACGAGCGCGAGCACCAGCACCGCGACGTTGCCGCCGAGCCGCCACCGCCCGGCCCGTGCCCGTGCGCGTGGCGGTCGTCGCGCACCGCGGCCCGTGACCGCGCCGACGACCTCGCGCGCACCGAGCATCACGACCTTCAGACCGAAGACCAGGCCGACGACGAGCAGCGTCACGTCCGGCCACGCGAGAGCCACGAGCCCCAGCAGCACCGACGCCGCTCCCCCGAGCCACGCGTTCCAGCGCGCGCTGGATCTCGCGCGCACGCCCGCCAGCACGTCGAGCACGCCGTCCACGACGAGCGCCACACCGACGACGACCGCGAGCACCCGGATCGTCGGACCGGGCCACCCCACGACGACGACCGCGGCCGCGACGTAGAGCGCACCGGACGCCCAGCGCAGCGCGCCGCCCTCCCGGGCGGCTGTCACGAGCTGCGCCACACCCGCTGCGACGAGTCCGACGATCGCTGCGATCAGCAGCACCGCGAGCGACGAGAACGGCCGCAGCGCCAGGAACAGGCCGACGAGCACCGCGACGACCCCGAGCACGAGCCGCGCCCACCGCAGCGCGACACGACCCTGGGCCATGGCGCCACGGTAGCGAGGTATCACGCGCCCGGCGTCGCGCTCCTCACCCACGCCTGGGCGGCAGGGTCGCCACCCACCGGCTCGTCCCCCACCCCGATCCGCCACCTGCGCGGACGCCGGCACCCCCGCCGGTCCCGCAGACGACTCCCGGAGACACCCATGCACTCGACGTACCAGCGCGCGTCCGTGACGCGCGTGCAGAACCGCCCCGGGACGGCGCCCGCGCGCGGCGTGTCCCTCGCCGACTACGCGCAGGCGCTCGAGGCCCGCTCCGACGGCCGGCGCTACGGCCGCAACAAGGTCAAGGACGTGCCCGGCCAGGCCGTCGTCACGTTCCCGGACGGGCGCGTCGAGCGCGTCCCGTTCACGCAGGACACCGTCACGGAGGGTCGCGTCGTGTGGATCCGGACCGCGTGGCGCCGTCGCCGCTCGCGCCGCCCGCGCTCCGCGACGGTCTTCCAGGTCGCCGACTGATCGCTCCCGCCCGACGCGGCGAGACGCTCAGGCGCGCAAGCGCGACGCGGCGCGGGTGAGCTCGTCGTCCTCCAGGACCGGGTAGTCCGGGTCGTCGGGATCCAGGCGCGACAACGCCTCCCGCAGCACCGCGAGCTCCTGCGGCCGCTGCGCCCAGTACTCGTCGGGCACGTGCAGCACCGCCATGAGGAGGTCGCCCGGGTAGTGGTCGCCCTCGAGCAGCGGGCGGTAGCGCAGCATGCCGAGCGCGAGCGGGACGGTCGTACCCAAGGCCACGTGCTGCCCGACGAGCAGGCGCAGGTCCTCGACGGTGAGCTCGCCCAGCGGGACGCGGCGCAGCGCGTGCACGCGGCGCACGGTGCTCGGCGCGTCGTCGGGCGCCGGCGGCCAGGCCGGACGGTCGACGTCGTCGAGCGTGCTCGACGCGAGCGCCAGGATCTCGGCGGGGATCGGGACCCTCGCCGTGCCGTCGTCGCTCATCGGGTGCTCCTCGTGGTTCGCCGCGGGGCGGCTCGGTCCTGGTCGTCGCGACGCGGTCGTCGGGCCGCGCGCTCGTCGTGCCGTGTCTTCGGGGTCGTCCGCACTGTCGTCGTCCGCACTGTCGTCCGCACCGTCGCCCTCACTGCGGCGGCACGAACTGACGGGAGTAGTCCAGCAGCCTCGACGCCTCGGACAGCTCGTCCTGCGCGGCCTGTCGCGCCTGGTCGGACAGCCGGGAGTCGCCGAGCTGGCGTTTGAGCTGCTCGATCCGGTTGATCAGCCCGCGTTGGGCGTCGCGGACCTCACCGACGTGGTCCCACGGCCGGCCGTCGGGCTTGCGGGCGACGACCTCGCCGTTCAGCTCACGGCGCGCGGCGTCCAGGTCGCGGTCGGTCAGGTGCTCCTTCATGCGGTCCGTCTTGGTGCCGGACCGGCCCTGCGACCCGGGCGAGGACGGCTGGCTCGCGCGCTGCTCGAGCACCTCGACGCGCGAGTCCCCGGCCGCGTGCTGCGCGAGCGAACCCGCACCCGCCGCCGCCATCCCCGCACCCGCGACGATCCCCGCGGCCGCGACGACGTTGAGCGGCACGCCGACGATGGCGCCGACGCCCGTCGCGTCGAGCGCGAGCCCGCCACCCTCGCCGACACCGCTCACGCCCATGAGCAGCAGCCCGCCGAGCAGCAGCGCCGCGTCGCCCGGGTGGTGGACCATCGCGTTGCCGAACGACGCGAGCCCGTTGACGACCGCGATGCCGACGTCCTGCAGCCCGTTGCCGACCCACTCGGCCGCGTCGCCGATCGCGTCCCCGACCTCGTCCCAGAAGCTCGGCTCCTCGGGCGCGCCGTCGCGGGCGCGCGCGACGACCCGCTCGGCGGTGTCCCCCGCGGAACGCACCTGCGCACGCGAGTCGGCCAGGAGGTCCCGAGCGGCCTGGCGTGTGGCCTCGCCCGTGTCCTGGAAGGCCGGCACCGGCGGGGGGACGGGACCGCCCGACTGCTCGGCGGCTCGTCGTCGGGCGTCGTGGTCGCGGACCTGCGCGTCGTGCGCCGCACGCGCGTCGACCGTCTGCTGCTCGCCGCGCGCCCACAGGTCGATGGCCTCGGACGCCCGGCCCTGCGCCCACTGCAGCGTCGAGGCGTACGTGTCGACCGCGCCCGCCGCGTCCGAGAACGCGTCGGCGGCGTCGAGCCAGCGCTTGGGCTGCGCCCGGTAGCGCTCGTGGAACGCGTCGGCGGCCTCGCCGCTCCAGCCCGCCTCGGTGTCGATCCGGCGCAGGCCCTGCCCCGCCGTGTCGAGCGACTCCCCGTAGGCACGCAGCTTCCAGACGAGGTCCGCGAGCGCCGACGGGTCCCCCGGGACCAGAGCCCGGGCGTCGGTCGTCTGCCCGAGCTCAGTCATCGCCCGCCCCCTGTCGTCGGACGACGCCCGTCACGGCGCACCCGGGTCGTCGCCCGTCGAGCGTCCGATCACCCCGCGGAACCCGGCGGCGTGCGCCTCGTCGGTGCCCGAGTACGCCCGCACCACCTCGGCGAGCTGCGTGACGACCGCGTCGACGTCCTTCTCCAGGTTCACCACGCCGATGTCCCACCGTCGGCAGAACTGCCCGAGCGTGCCCGCGAGCGCGTCGTGCCCCACCTGGTCCGACGACGGCTCCAGGTCCTCGACGCGCGTCGTCGCCATCTGGTCCATCGTGTCGAGGATCCCGTTGGCCGCGTCCGAGAGCGCGGTGAGATCGACCGAGAAACCGTCCCCCATGCCAGCGAGCATAGGAGCCCACCCCGTGCCCGCCACCCGTCGGGACAACCCGGTCAGACCGGGACACGCCCTGCCGGGACGGTCACCGCAGGCGACCCGCGACGAGGCGGCGCGCAGCGGGCGAGGCGCCGCCGCGACGTCACGGACGTCACACCCGACATCGGGAACGTCACCCTGTGCCCGGGTCACATCCCCTCACGCGACGTCGATCGGTCCTTCCGGTAGCCGAACCGGGCGACGACGACGGATCAGGGGTGTGCAGGCATGGGTGGCGACACGAGGGACAAGGCAGCAACGGGGCGCGGACGGCGGTCGTTCGCGGACCTGCCGATCGCGGCACGCATCGCGTCCGCGGTGGGTGTGGTGGCGGTCGTGGCCGTCACGATGGGCGTGACCGGGTACATGAGCACCAGGAACCTCGAGGAGGGTCAGCAGGAGCTCTACCAGGAGCGCGTCGTGCCGCTCGTCCTCATCGGCGACATCCAGCGCGAGGTCCAGGGCAGCCGCGCTCGCGCGATGACGCTCGGCTTCCTCGACGAGGGCGCTCGCGAGGACCAGCTCGCCGAGCTCGACCAGCGCGAGAAGGACGTCCTGGCACTCGTCGAGGACTACGAGCAGTACGCCACCCCGGACGCAGGTCCGGCCGCCGTCAAGATCGCCGAGTTCCACGAGTACGTGCGCACGACGTGGCTGGACACGATCGTCAACGACCACGAGGACCTCACGCGCCTCTACCAGGACGAGTTCTACCCGATGATCGACGCGACGCTCAATCTCATCTCCGACGAGGCGAAGGCGCAGGCCGACCTCGCTGACGAGCTCAACGAGCGGGGCTACCAGGACGCCAATCGTGCGCAGCTGCTCCTCTTGGTCACGCTCGCGATCGGCATCGTCGTCGCCGCCGTCGTCGTCGTGCTCGTGGTGCGCCAGATCACGCACGCGATCACCAAGGTCGGCGACGCGATCGCCGCGCTCCGCAACGGTGACCTGACCGTCGAGCCCGACGTGCACACCGCCGACGAGCTCGGCCGGATGGCCGACGGGCTCGCCGGTGCCGTCACGACGCTGCGCGAGACCGTCCGGTCGGTCACGAGCTCGTCGGACACCGTCGCCGCCGCCTCCGAGGAGCTCTCCGCGGCGGGCACCCAGGTCGCCGCGGGAGCCGAGGAGACGTCGGCCCAGTCCGGTGTCGTCGCCGCCGCGGCCGAGCAGGTGTCGCGCAACGTGCAGGCCGTCGCCGCCGGCGCGGAGCAGATGGGCGCCAGCATCCGCGAGATCGCGCAGAACGCGCACGAGGCCGCCAAGGTCGCCGAGCAGGCCACCACGGTCGCCGCCGAGACCAACGAGACCGTCGCGAAGCTCGGTGCGAGCTCGCGCGAGATCGGCGACGTCGTCAAGGTCATCACGACCATCGCCGAGCAGACCAACCTGCTCGCGCTGAACGCGACGATCGAGGCCGCGCGGGCCGGTGAGGCCGGCAAGGGCTTCGCGGTCGTGGCCGGTGAGGTCAAGGAGCTCGCTCAGGAGACCGCCAGGGCGACCGGGGACATCGCGCGTCGCGTCGAGGCGATCCAGACCGACACCGACGGCGCCGTGGCCGCGATCGAGCAGATCAGCCAGATCATCAGCCAGATCAACACCTACCAGCTGACCATCGCGTCGGCCGTCGAGGAGCAGACCGCGACGACGAACGAGATGTCGCGCGGCGTGACCGAGGCCGCCACCGGGTCGAGCGAGATCGCCGGCAACATCACCGGCATCGCGACCGCCGCGGGCACCACCAGCGAGGTCTCGGGTCAGATGCGCTCGGCGATCGACGAGCTCGCGCAGCTCGCGACCGACCTGCGCACGAAGGTCTCCGTCTTCACCGTCTGACGGACCGACGACGTCGCTAGACGGGCTGCCGTCCGGCAGCCACCCGCCGGCGCGCACGGGCCCGCACGACCCACCAGATCACCCCGCCGACCGTCAGGCCGAACCCGACCACGCCCAGCCCGATCGCGAGGAACACGCCCCCGACCGTCCCGAAGACACCCGACATGAACCCCGCGAGGTCGTGGCCCTCGACGAGCACGACCTGCGCGTCGGGCGACGATGCGACCGGCACGGTCAGCGTGTGCTCGCCGGCCGTCTCGACGCGGAACCCCGCCACGATGAACGCGCGGCTGCCGCCCATCGTCGCGGTGCCGTTCACGCCGGGCGGCTCGGCGGTGACCGACGTGCCGTCCGCGTGGACGAGCTGCGCCGTCCCCTCGAGCCGCGCGTACTGCTCGCTGGCCGGGACGACGAGGTAGAGGTCGTAGTAGCCGGGCTCGAGCGTCGCGGTCGTCGTACCCGGGGCGGTGGTCGACGCGACGGACGCCGAGCCCGGGTTGCCGCTGCCGTCGAGCACGCCGAACGGCACGATCGACACGAACGTCCGGACGACGAAGAACGCGACCACCGCCGTCGCGACCAGCAGCAGCACGCCGATCGTCGTGATCGTGACCGGCCCACGCAGCGACGTCGCGACCGGTCGCTGCGGCACAGCCGGTCGCGGGCCTCCGTACGGCCCGTACGCCCCCGGCCCCGCCGGGTACCCCTGCCCCCCGTACGGCTGCCCGGCATACGGCTGACCAGCAGAGAGACCCGGCTGCTGCTGCCCGCCATACGGCTGGCCGGCGGATGGCTGGCCGGGCTGCGGCCGGTCGGCCTGCGGCTGGACCGCGTACGGCTGCGGCCGGCTCGGCGGCGGTGCCGGCTGCTCACCGGGCTGGTTCGGCTCGTGCGGTGTGACCCCCATGCCGAGCGAGCCTACGGCCCGCGAGCGCGGCAACTGCGGCATCTGGGCCGATATCGATCCCCACCGTGGCTGCAGCAATGCGTGCAGCCGCCGTGCACTCCGAGGCCACCCACCCTGCATTCATCCCTGCATCGACCCGGAGGCCGTGCGGCGAGACGCTCGCGCGAGCGCCGAGAGGGGCGCGGGTGAGTGGAGCGGGCGTTGCATGAGGACGACGTCGTAGCCCGGGCGGTCCGTGACGCCGACCGGCTCGAAGCCCCAGGAGCGGTAGACGTCGTCGAGGTGCGGGTTGGACAGACGGTGGTCGAGGCGCAGCCACGTCACTCCCGCCGCGCGCGCCCGCGCGTCGGCCCACTCGACGATCGCCCGCCCGAGCCCGGATCCCGACGCGCGGCGGTCGACCATCAGGCCGTGCACGTAGAGCGCGGGCGTGTCCTCGTCGCCCCAGTACTCGGGGTCCGTGGCGAGCAGACGGACGGCGGCGACCACGCCCTCGTCGTCCTGCACCACCCACCACTGCCCGTCCGCGACCTGCGCGGCCACACGCTCGACCGGCACCGACCCGACGGGCCACTGGTCGATCCCGCGCTCGGCCATCCAGTCCTCGAGCGAACGCCGCAGCGCGTGGATCGCCGCGACGTCGTCGGCACCCGCCTGCCGTGGATCGATCCCCATGCCGTCCGACGATACGGACGTCCGCGACGCCACGCGGCCCGACGAGGCCGCGTCAGGTCGGACCCGCCCGCCCCTCCGCACGGCGAGGCTCGCGGGCGCCTGCCGTTCCGTGCGGGCGCGCGGTGCGGGCGTCGGGCGGTTTGCGTAGCGGTTACCGACGCGGTCCGGCCGGCCGGGCGCGAGGCTGGACGCGTCGCCCGCACGCTGTCACCCGCGAGGGCGGAAGGGGGCCTCGGTGACCGAGCTGACGCACGACGTCGCGCGCTCGCGCGCGCCCGAGCGCACCACGCCCACCGCCACGCAGCCGACACCCCTGCTCCCCGCACCGCTCGCGCACGAGCCCGCGGCCCCCGACCACGACGCCGCGTCGCACGGCGAGGCGCACGCGGCCGGGGCGTTCGACCGGCTGCGCCGGCACGGCGACCGCACGGTCCGCCGCATGATGAACGACGACGACGCCGGCCCGGTCGCCGACGGCTTCGTCGGCCCGGGTGATGCTCTGCCCGACAAGCCGGACGTCGGGACACCCGCCTACCTGCTCGCGTACGACCCGGCCGTGAAGAAGTACCGGCAGTCGGAGTACGAGACCGCGGTGCGCATCATCACGGAGCGGCAGGTCCGGCTGCGCCGCGCGGAGGAGGGCGCCCGGCACGACTGGGTCGACGACCACGGGACGACCTACGACGCGGTCGGCAACTTCCCGGCGACGTTCTTCGAGAAGCAGTGGCCCACGCTGCAGAAGCAGATCCGGCTGCACCTGGGCAAGGCGCAGGTCGTGCCGGTGGACGTGGCACAGTTCAGCGAGGATCAGCGGGCGCTGGTCCGTGCGTTCGTGGTCGACCTGGCGAACGCTCAGGTCGTGATCGTGGGAGACAAGTGATGGCCGGATCGGTGTTCCTCGAGGACGGTCGCGACTGGAGCACGTCCTCGTCGATCTTCTACTGGGCGATCGACTCGTTGGCCGCGCGTGCGTCGGAGCCGCTCGCGGAGGTGCTGCGGGAGATCAGCGAGTACAACCTGGGGGCGCTGAGCCTCGAGGACCTGGCGCCGGAGCAGCGTTCCGAGCTGGCGGGTCTGGTCGCCCAGCTCCCGGCGGTGGCGCGCGCCGAGCTGCCGGAGAGCGCGGGTCGCGACGACGTCGTCGCGCAGCTCGACGAGCTCGCCGCGCTGCTCACCACCGACTGACGACTCACCACCGTCTGGCGACTCACCACCGTCTGGCGACCGACCGCCGACTGACGACCGACCACCGTTCTCGGCCCCGCCACCCGTAGCTGCGCGATTCCGCACCCGGGCGATTCCGCACCCGGGCGAGCGGGCCGTCCTGCGGGGGCCGGTCAGGCCGTGCGCTGGCTGGGCTCGAGGCTGGTGACCGTGGTCAGCAGGAACACGGAGTCCTCGAGGGCCAGCACCGCGTGGCGCTCGTGCGTGAGGACGATCAGGTGCCCGGCCGCGACCTCGGACTCCTCGACCCCGGTCACGCGCACGCGGCCGACGAGCACCTGCAGGCTCGCCGCGTGCGGCGAGTTGTGCTCGGCGAGCTCGGTGCCCGCGACCAGCGCGAGCACGGTCTGGCGCAGCACGCCGTCGTGCACGACGAGCTGCGCGTCCCGGCCGTGCGCGGACGCCCGCGCGGCGTCGAGCCGCTCCACCACGGCAACCCCGAGATCCGTCACGCCACTCCCCCGATCAACTCCCCGCCGGCGCCCCCGACCGTGCGCCGCCAACTCCCCCACCCTGCCGCACGCCACCGGCCCGCGCGGCCCGAGCGGGTGGACTTCCGCTCGCTGAGCGAGCGCTTCTCCACCCAGAGCGCGGGCCAGGCGCGCCGGGCGGCAGCTGCCAAGCGGGCGGCGGTGTGGCGGGCGGGGGTCAGCAGCAGCCGGTGGTGACGGTGTGCTCGCGCGCGGCGTCGCGGGCGCGCCACCACTGCGCGCGGGTGAGCGGCGGGTGGTCGGGGTGGTCCGCCGCGTGCGCGGCGACGTACCGGTCGTACGCCGCCTCACCCGTCGACTCGCGCACGTACCACCGCACGCTCGTCGCGACCGCCCGCACGCCGGCAGCCAGCCGAGCCGCAGGCCGCGCGCGGAGCACGGGAGACCTCTCCAGGGCAGGACTCATCAGTGGTGCCCTCCTGCCAGCAGCTTCGGGTCGCCCACCTGCGCGTACTCCGCCTCGACCTTGCGCTCGAGCGGCGTCGGCACGAGCAGCCCGGACGGTGCGTAGAACCGCGACGGCTCGAACGGGTCCTCGCTGGACTCGATCTCCTTGCCCCCGCCGACGCGCAGCGCCCGGAGCACCGCCAGGAGTGCGGTGACCATGAGCAGCGCGACGAGCACGACGAACGCGATGGACAGCGTCCCCTGGATCGCGGTGTTGCGGACGGTGGCCTCGGCGTCCGCGAGCGCCTGGCCCTCGAGGCCGCCCGCGGCGATCTTGTCCTTCGTCGCGTTGTGCAGCGCCCAGTACCCGAGCGCGAGGTCGCTCGAGAAGATCTTCTGGAACGACGCGGTGAAGGTCGTCGCGGTGTCGATCGCGAGCGGCACCAACGGGATCCACGCCCATCTGACGTAGCCCTTCTTGACCACCATCACGGTGACGATGGTCAGCGCGCACGCGGCGATGAGCTGGTTCGCGATGCCGAACAGCGGGAACAGGGTCCTGATCCCGCCGTTGGGATCGGTCACGCCCATGAGCAGCAGCGAGCCCCAGGCAGCGACGACGACGCCCGTGGTCAGCCACGAGCCGACGCGCCACCCGGGGTCACGGAACTTGGGCAGGACGTTGCCGATCGCGTCACCGAGCTGGAACCGCGCGACGCGCGTCACGGCGTCGACGGCGGACAGGATGAACAGCGCCTCGAACATGATCGCGAAGTGGTACCAGAACGACATCATGGCCTTGCCGCCGACGACGTTGTGCATGATGTTCGCCATCCCGACGGCCAGCGTCGGCGCGCCGCCGGTGCGGGACACGACGGACGGCTCCCCGACGTCCTGGGCGACGGCCTCGAGCGCGGGCGCGCCGGTGAGCGTGACCTCCTCGCCGTCGACGACGGTCTCCCAGATGATCTCGGGCTGGTTGCCCGCCGGGTCGGAGACGCCCAGGTTCGCGATCGCCGCCTCGGCGTTCTGCTCGGGGGTCGCCTCGGCGGAGTACGACGAGCCCGCGGTGGCCTCGATCGACGCGCCGGACATGTTCATCGAGAAGTAGATGCCCTGGTTGAGCGACACCGCGGCGGCGAGCGCCATGATCGCGACGAACGACTCCATGAGCATGCCGCCGTACCCGATCATCCGGGTCTGCGACTCCTTCTGGATCATCTTCGGCGTGGTGCCCGACGAGACCATCGCGTGCATGCCCGACAGCGCGCCGCACGCGATGGTGATGAACAGGAACGGGAACAGGGCGCCGGCGAACACGGGCCCCTCGGTGTTGAACGCGAACTCGGTGAAGTCCGGCATCTGCGCGACGGGCCGCACCACGATGATCCCGACGGCGAGCACGAGGATCGTGCCGACCTTCATGAACGTCGACAGGTAGTCGCGCGGCGTGAGCAGCAGCCACACCGGCAGCACCGCGGCGAGGAACCCGTAGATCACCATGCAGACGACGAGGGTCGTCGGCGTCAGGTGGAAGAAGTCGCCCCAGGACGACTCGGCGACGTAGCGCCCGCCGATGATCGCGGCGAGCAGCGCGAGGAACCCGATGATCGAGACCTCGGAGACCCGTCCGGGCCGCAGGAACCGCAGGTACAGACCCATGAGCAGGGCGATCGGGATGGTGCAGCCGACCGAGAACACGCCCCACGGGCTGTCCGCGAGCGCGTTCACGCACACGAGCGCGAGCACCGCCAGGACGATCATCAGCATGACGAACACGACGACGATCGCGACGGTCCCGCCGAACCGGCCGATCTCGTCGCGCGCCATCTGCCCGAGCGAGCGCCCGCCGCGCCGCATCGAGTAGAACAGCACGAGCATGTCCTGCACGCCGCCGGCGACGATGACGCCGAAGATGATCCACAGCGTCCCGGGCAGGTAGCCCATCTGCGCGGCGAGCACGGGACCGACGAGCGGCCCGGCGCCGGCGATCGCGGCGAAGTGGTGCCCGTACAGCACGCGCCGGTCGGTCGGGTCGAAGTCGCGGCCGTTGTTGACGCGCTCCGCCGGCGTGGCGCGCGTGTCGTCGGGTCGCATGACCCGTCGCTGCACGTACAGCGCGTAGAACCGGTACGCGATCGCGTAGGAGGCGACCGCGGTCACGACGAACCAGATGGTGTTGACCTCTTCGCCGCGGACGACCGCGAGCATGGTCCAGCCGGTCGCGCCGAGCAGCGCCACCGCCACCCAGACCGCGATCCTCGCGGGCGTCCACCGCGGCTTCTCGACGACGCCGACCGGCACCCCGGTGTCGTCCCGCAGCACCTCCGCCGCTTCGTCGTCGGTGTACTCGGGCAGGTCCCGCGTCGTGGTCGTCATGGTGGCAGCTCCATCGGTGCACAGGGGTGGCTCCGCCATGCTCGCGCTGCCCCGCCCGCGCGGCGACTGGACCCGTGTCCGACTCCCGCGAGCTCGCTCTGCCCCGGCAGCGACGCCGCCGACCCCGGCCGGGGGCGGGGGTTCGTACGAGTTGGACCGGTTGCGCTGCTATGTTCCGATCCGTTCACGGTCCGGCCGGACCCTCCAGCGTCGGGGGGTGCGCTGCGGGCCGGGCGGGGGGCGATGCATGTCTGTCATGGACGACGACGAGGTGACGGCGGCGGCCGCGCTGGAGTGCCGCGTGCTCGGCGAGCCGGAGATCCGGGTGCGGGGCGTGGTGGTGCCGTTGCGTGCCGCGAAGGTCAAGGCCCTCGTCGCGACGCTGCTGGTGCGGGCCGACCGCACCGCGACCGTCGAGGGCCTGCTCGACGACCTGTGGCCCGAGGGCTGCCCGCGCTCCGCGGTCGCCAACCTGCGCACGTACGCGACCCAGGTCCGCCGGTGCCTGCCGCGCGGACGGCTCCAGACCGTCGGCTCGGGCTACCGCCTGCTCACCCACGAGCACGAGGTGGACCTGACGCGCGCGCGTGCGCTCGCGGCGCGCGGGCGTGCCGCGGTCGATGCGGCGGTCGACGGGCGCGACCTCGCGGCCGCGCTGCCGCTGCTCGAGGCCGCGTGCGCCGAGTGGCGCGGGCGTCCGCTCGAAGGGCTCGTGCTCGGGTCGAGGCTCGAGGCCGTACGGACCGCGCTCGAGGACGAGCACCGGGCGGTGACGGAGCTGCGGCTGCGCGTCGCCCTGGCGCTGGGACGCGGCGGCGAGGTGGTCGCGGCGGCGCGGGCGCACGCGGCGACGAACCCGCTCGCCGAGTCCGCGCAGGAGCTGCTGATGCTCGCGCTGTGGCACGTGGGCGACCACGGGGGTGCGCTGCGCGTCTATGCCGCAGCGCGTGCGACGCTCGTCGGCGAGCTCGGGATCGAGCCGGGCGCGGGGCTGCAGCGTGTGCAGCGCGGGATCCTGCTGGGCGACGTCGCGCCGTCTGCCCTGCCTGGCTTCACGAACGTGGTCGAGGTGGGCGTGGCCGAGCACCTGCGTGCCACGCCCGAGCCGCGAGCGCACGACGGCCGTGCCGACCCGTCGGCCGGCCAGCCCGCTCCCGCACCCACTCCGCCGTCCGCGCAGGCGTGGCCTCAGGGCTCGACCGCGCCCTCGCGCGCGCCGCACGGTGCTGCCGCGCACGTCGCCCTCCCGCACCCCGTGGTGCCGCACGGTGCCGCCGCGCGCTCCGGCGTCGCGCACGGTCCCGTCGGACATCCCCTCGCGCCGCACGCGCCGGAGGCGCGGGGTGTGGTCCCGCACGAGGTCCCTGCACCGCCCGCCCTGCTGGTCGGTGTCGACGAGGCCGTGCAGCTGGTCGTCCGCGCCCTCGACGGCTCCGGCGGTCCGCGGGTCGCCCCCGTGGTGGTCGCCGTGCACGGGCCGTCCGGCGCGGGGACGTCGAGCGTCGTCGCCGCGGGTGCGAGGGCCGTCGCGGCCCACTACCCCGACGGCCAGGTCTACCTGGACCTGCAGCACGGGCGTCGCGACCCGGCGACGCTCGTCGAGGGCGCGCTGCGCTCGCTCGGTGCCGAGCGGGGCCCGTCCGCGCCGCTGCGGTGCGACGCGCCCGCCAGGTTGCGCTCGACGCTCCATGGCCGCCGTGTCCTGCTCGTCGTCGACAACGCGGTGGACGCCGCCCAGGCTCTCGCGCTGCTGCCCGGTGACGCGAGCTCGGCCGTGCTGGTCGCCTGCCGCGCCCTGCCTGCCACCCTGGTCTCGGCCGTCGACGTCGCCGTGCCGACGCTCGGTGAGGCGGACGCGATCGGTCTCTTCGAGGCCGCGGCGCGGCGGTCGGTCACCGGGCCCGAACGGGCGGTGGCAGCCCGGGTCGTCAGGCGCTGCGACCTGCGTCCGCAGCAGGTCTGCCTCGCGGGCGCCCGGCTGGCGGGTCGTCCGGACCTGTCGCTCGAGGACCTCGAGCGGGCGCTCGTCGAGGAGTCCTCGCGCTCGGCCTCGTTGCCCTCTGGCAACGTGGTAGCGCTCCCACCCCACGCCCGGGCGCACGAGTCGATGCTCCACGACCCGCCGCAGCATCACCCGAGGCTGCTTGACCCGACGAGGGACCCGGAGCTGCACGACGCCGTGGTGCCGGACGAGGGTGAGCTGCTCGCGGCGGTCGTCGTCGCGCTCGGCCGCTCGTCCCGCAACGACCTGACCCGGCTGGTGACCTCCCGGTCCGACGACGCCGACGTCGTCGCGGAGGCCCTCGGCCGCCTCGTCGGGCGCCGGGCGCCGGGGACGAGGGCCGAACCGCCCGCGCGGTGAACCGTCCAGCCGCGACGACGCGCGTGGAGCACACCCGCACCCGGTCGCCACGTCCGTGCCCGGCGCGGCTCGGCCGGGCACCGCGACGACGCGGCGGCCCGGCCGAGCACGAAGGTCAGCCGCAGCGGCCGATCGTGGTCCACAC
Organism: Cellulomonas persica; assembly: GCF_007989825.1. Classification (GTDB taxonomy): domain Bacteria; phylum Actinomycetota; class Actinomycetes; order Actinomycetales; family Cellulomonadaceae; genus Cellulomonas; species Cellulomonas persica. The sequence goes on from NZ_BJUA01000020.1 coordinate 29,815, forward strand.
GGGTGCGCAGATGCTCCCGGCGCACCACCGACGCTGCCACGTGGTCCCCGCGCACCTGTACTGCCAGTAGCCGTTCATGGCTTCTCCTCTCGTCGGCCCGGCCGCTCGGCTCGGGCACCGGCGACGTTAGGAAGGCCGCGCACATTCCCCCTACAGGGCGGCTGTACCGGCCGGCTCGACCGCGACGCTCGTCGTCGTGAGGTCGCCGTACCCCTGCGCCTGCAGCGCGAACAGCCGCGCGTAGACACCGTCCGCCGCCACGAGGGTGGCGTGGTCGCCCTCCTCGCGGACCTCGCCGGCGTCCAGGACGACGATCCGGTCGGCGGACCGCAGCGCGCCGAGCCGGTGCGAGATCAGCAGCGCGGTCGTGCCGGCGCGCAGGTGCTGCAGGCTGCGGTGGATCTCGTGCTCGGCGGCCGCGTCGAGACCCGAGCTCGGCTCGTCGAGGACGAGCAGGTCGCTGCTGCCGAGGTAGGCCCGCGCGAGCGCGAGCCGCTGGCTCTGACCGCCGGACAGCGGAACCCCGGTCGCGTCGTGACCTGAGTCGTCGGACGGGTCGGGGCCCTCAGGGTCCGGCTCGAACCCGGTCATCTGCCGGGTCAGGAGCGTGTCGTAACCGCGCGGCAGGTCCCGCACCGCAGGGTCGATCCCGGCGAGGCGCGCCGCCTCGACCACCTGCGCGCGGTCACGCACCGCGTCCACCCGCCCGAGCGCGATGTTCTCGGCCGCCGTGAGGTCGTACGTCACGAAGTTCTGGAACACCGCGCCGAGCCTGGAGCGCAGCTGCTCCGGGTCGAGGTCGCGCAGGTCCACGCCGTCCCACAGGATGCGGCCACGCTCGGGGTCGTAGAACCGGCACAGCAGCTTGACCAGCGTGCTCTTGCCCGCGCCGTTGACCCCGACGAGACCCAGCGACGTGCCCGCGGGCAGCCACAGGTCGACGCCACGCAGGACCCAGTGCAGGTCGGGCGCGTACCGGAACCACACGTCCTCGACGAGGATCCCGTCACGCAGCGGCGGCACGGGCGTCGGTGCAGCGGGCACCGGCAGGTCGCGGGGGGCGCGGAGCACCACGTCGAGGTGACCGAACAGCAGCAGGCTCTCGTGCGCCTGCGCGAGTGACTGGATGACGGCGCTCAGCGCGGCCTGCACCCCGGCGACGGCCGCGACGAACAGCGTCACGTCGCCGACCGTCAACCGGCCGGCCCGTGCGGCGAGCACCGCCCACACGAGCCCGGCTCCCGAGACGACCGCGGAGCACAGCCCGAGCGGCACCTGCAGGCGCAGGTCCTGCCGGTCGACGAGGCGGTCGGCCGCGTTCACCGCGCGCCGGTCGGCGAGGATCCGCCCCAGCAGGAACGGCCCGAAGCCGAACAGCCGGATCTCCTGCGCGGCCTGCGGGTCGGTGAGGTACGTGCCGTAGACGAACTCACGGCGCTGCGCGGGCGTGGTGCGCCACATGACGTCCGCGCGGCGGCGCGCCAGCACCATCTCGACGACGAGCACCGGCACCGCGGCGAGCACCACGGCCGCGCCCATGACCCGGTTGATCGCGAGCAGCGACGCCAGGAACCCGACGATCGTCAGGGCACCTCCGAGCAGCCCGAACACCGTCTGCACGACCATGGTCGGGACGCCGTGCGACGACTGCTGCGCGAGCCGCAGCCGGTCGAGGAACCGCGGCGTCTCGAACCGCACGAGCCCCTGCAGGCGCCCGACGGCCCGGTAGAGCAGCTCGAGCGTGCGCACGCCGGCGGCCCGGTTGAGCTCGGCCCGCAGGTACTGCTGCACCTGCGGTGCCCACCCGGCCACGAGCCCGATCCCCGCGAGCGTCAGCGTCCACACCAGGAGGTCGCCGGTCGGGGCGCCCGCCTGCAGCCCGTCGAGCACGGCCTTCGTCGCCCACGCGACGAGCACCGGCAGCAGGGGCGTGCCGAGCGCGACGACGACGTACGTGGCCGTCACGCGCGGTGCTGCGTCCCACGCCAGCCGCAGCGCGCGCCCCGCGAGTCGCACGCTGCTCGTCGCCGACACCTGCTCGTCGGGACCCTCGCCGTCGGCATGCGGGCTGTCGGGATCCACGTCGTCGGGAGCCCGGTCGTCAGAAGCCCGGTCGTCGGGAAGCAGCTCGTCGGGACGCGGCGGGCCGGCGGCGCCGGACGTCACGCCGAGGCCTCGACCTGCGCAGCGAGGAGGTCGGCGACGACGGCGAGGTCGACGGAGGGTCCCGCGAACTCGACCACCCGATCGGGCGAGACCCACCGGAACGTCGGGACGTACTGCAGGCCGAGCGCGCCGAACACGCTGCTCTCGGCCCGGGCGGGGACCACCCGGGCGATCTCCTGGAGCTGCGCAGCGAGCGCGGGCGGCACGGTGCCGTCGTCGACGACCACGACGAGCACCTGGTCGCGGCCGCCGGGGACCACCGCCGCGGCGGACAGCAGCTCGGGCAGACGCTCCTGGCAGGGCGGGCAGTCAGGGCTGACCGCGGCGACGAGCGTCCACCCGGACAGGTCGTCCCGCGTGAGCGTCTCGCCGTCGAGCGTCGTGGCGTCGAACTCGCCGACGGGCAGGCCCACCGGGTGCATCCCCATCGCGGCGGGCGGTGCGGGGATCTCGGCGAGGCGCGCCTCGAGCCGGCCGATCGCCGCCTGGAGCTGGACGAGCACACGCGACTGGTTGAGCGTCACCCACAGCTGGACCAGCACGACGACGGCGAGCAGCAGGACGGCGGTGGCGAGGAAGGGCACGGCGGGCTCCTAGGTACGGGCGCGCGGGAGCGCGAGGGCGGCGAGGTCGTCCAGGCGGATCACCAGGACGGCGAGGACGGTGGCCGCGACGAGCGCGAGGGCGACGGACTCGGCGTGCTGGGGCAGCGCCCCGGGTCCGGCGACAACGACCGCGCACGCGACCAGGAGCATCGCGTTGCGCGCGACGTGGCGACCTCCCAGCGCTGCGCCGTTGCCGCCGAAGCACCGGCAGGTCAGCCCCGTGCGACGGCGTGCCGACGTCACGATCACGACGACGAACGCCGCGAGCAGCAGCGCGGCGAGCCCGGCACCCAGCCGCACGGTCGTCGGGACGACGAGCAGGACGGCGGCCGTGGCCTCGGCGGCGACCATGGCGCCGAGCACCGGCGAGACGACGCGCGCGGGCAGCAGGCGGGCCGTGCGGACCGAGGTGCGCAGCTCGTCGAACGGGCCGCTTCGCAGCTTGCTGGTCGAGGACACGGCGAAGACCAGGACCAGCAGGATGCGGCAGGCCAGGCTCAGCGTGTCCACGGCACTCCTCGTCGTCGGCGGCCGCGGGTCCTCGGGACGCACGGCCTGCGGGCGTGGCGAGGCTAGGTCGCGGTCAACCGGGCTCGATACAGCGCCGATACAGCGGCGCACGCTCGTCGTCCGGACGGGGGGCGGGACGACGAGACCCCCCGCCGGGACGCCGCGACGCGCGAGCACGACGAGGCGGGGCGAGAGGCGACGGTCGGGCCGAAGGTCAGGCGGGGACCGGCTCGCGCGGGGCGTCGGCGGCGTCGAGGAGCTCGAGCAGCGCGAGCGCGGCGGGGCTCGCGGGGCTGGTGTGCACCGCGGAGACGACCCACTGCGGCTCGGACTCGGGCAGCATCCGCACGGTGACGAGGCGCGCGGCCTGGGGCTTGGCGGCGATGTGCTCGGGGACGAGCGCGACGCCCATCCCCCGATCGACGAGCTCGAGCAGGGTGTGGATGTCGTCGACCGTGCAGCGCACGCGGCGGTGCACGCCGCGCGCCTCGAACGCGGCGTCGTTGAGGGAGCGCACGCCCCACGACGCGTGGAAGTCGACGAAGTCGGTGTCGGCGAGCTCGGTCCAGTCGAGCCGACCCGCGGTCGCGAGCGGGTGCTCGGGCGGGCACACCAGCACGACGGGCCGCCGACCGAGCACGGTGCGCGACGCGGCCCCGAGGTGGTCACCCGTCGCGACGAACGCGACGTCGAGGTCGCCCGTGCGCACCTGCGCCGCGAGCGCGTGCGAGCCGCCCTGCGTGAAGTCGATGTCGACCTGCGGGTAGCGGCGCTGCAGGCGGGACAGCAGGCTCGGCACGTCGACGAGCCCGAGGCACTGCTCGGCGCCGACGCGCAGGCGCCCGGACAGCTCGCTCGTCGCGCGCACCACGGCGTCGCGCCCGGCGACGGCCTCGGCGAGCATCGCGCGGGCGTGCGGCAGGAGCGCGCGGCACGCGTCGGTCGGCTCGACGCGGCGGGTGGTGCGCAGGAACAGCGGTGCGTCGAGCTCGTCCTCGAGGCTGCGGATGGCGGCGGAGAGGCCGGACTGCGAGACGCCCGCGATCGCGGCGGCACGCGTGAAGTGCTGCTCGTCGGCGAGGGCGACGAGGTACTCCATCTGACGCAGGTCCATTGATCGACTCCGGTGGTGAATGGCATCGCTGCTAGTTGTTGGACTTCTTGATCCAGCGTACCTACGGTCGGAACAGCCCACCCGGACGCCACGAGAGAAGTGAGACAGCCGTGCAGCAGCGCACCCTCGGTCCCCGCACCGTCTCGGCGATCGGCCTCGGCGGGATGCCCATGTCGATCGAGGGACGGCCCGACGAGGCCCGTTCCGTCGCGACGATCCACGCCGCGCTCGACGCGGGCGTCACGCTGATCGACACCGCCGACGCCTACCACCTGCACGCCGACGAGGTCGGGCACAACGAGGAGCTCATCGCCCGGGCGCTGCGCACGTACGGCGGCGACACGTCCGGCGTGCTCGTCGCGACGAAGGGCGGTCACCTGCGCCCGGGCGACGGCTCGTGGACGCAGGACGGCCGGCCCGAGTACCTCAAGGAGGCCGCGAAGGCGTCCGCGAAGCGCCTCGGCGTCGAGGCGATCGGGCTGTACCAGTTCCACCGCCCCGACCCGGCCGTGCCGTACGCCGACTCGGTCGGTGCGATCCGCGACCTGCTCGACGAGGGCGTCATCGAGCTCGCGGGCATCTCCAACGCGGACGTCGAGCAGATCGACCTCGCGAACGAGATCCTCGGCGGCCGGCTCGTCTCGGTGCAGAACCAGTTCTCGCCCGCCTTCCGCTCGTCGCAGGGCGAGCTCGAGCACTGCGCCGCGCTCGGCATCGCGTTCCTGCCGTGGAGCCCGCTGGGCGGCATCAGCCGCGCGCGCGAGGTCGGCGGCCGGCACGCGGTGTTCCAGGACGTCGCCGACGCGCACGGCGTGAGCCCGCAGCAGGTCACGCTCGCGTGGGAGCTCGCTCTCGCGCCCGTCGTGATCCCGATCCCCGGCTCGTCGCGGCCCGAGACCATCCAGGACTCGCTGCGCGCCGCCGAGCTGCAGCTGACCGACGACGAGGTCGCGGCCCTGTCCGCGCTCTGACACCCAGGAGCACCCACCCATGAAGCGCTTCACCTTCGCCGGCACCGACGTCGAGGCACCCGAGGTCGTGCTCGGGCTCATGCGGATCGCCGACAAGTCCGACGACGAGGTCCGCGAGCTCGTCCGGACCGCGCGCGACGCGGGCATCGACTTCGTCGACCACGCCGACATCTACGGCGGCGACGTCCACGCGTGCGAGCGCAGGTTCGCCGAGGCGATGGCACTGACGCCGTCGCAGCGCGACGAGCTGACGATCCAGACCAAGGCGGGCATCGTCACCGACGGCCCGTACTTCGACTTCTCGTACGAGCACCTGATCGAGGCCGTCGAGGGCTCGCTGCGCGCGCTGGGCACGGACCGGATCGACATCCTGCTGCTGCACCGCCCCGACGCGCTCGTCGAGCCCGAGGAGGTCGCGCGCGCGTTCGACGAGCTCGAGGCCGCGGGCAAGGTCCGGCACTTCGGCGTCTCGAACCACACGCCGCGCCAGATCGACCTGCTGCGCACGCACGTGCGTCAGCCGCTCGTCGCGAACCAGGTCCAGCTCTCGATCACGCACTCGCCGCTCGTCGCGCAGGGCGTCGCGGCGAACATGCAGGGGCTCGAGCAGTCGGTCGTGCGCGACGGCGGCGGCCTGCTCGACTACTGCCGGCTGAACGACATCGCCATCCAGGCGTGGTCGCCGTTCCAGGCGGGCTTCTTCGACGGCGTGTTCCTCGACCCGGAGCGCTACCCCGAGCTCAACGCCGTCATCGACCGGCTCGCGGCGCAGTACGACGTCGACCCGGTCGCGATCGCGACCGCGTGGATCACCCGGATCCCGGGCCGCACGCAGGTGGTCCTCGGCACGACGACGCCGGCGCGCGTCGCCGCGGCGGCCGCCGGCTCGGACCTGACGCTCACGCGCGCCGAGTGGTACGAGCTCCTGCGCGCCGCGGGCTACACCATCCCCTGACCCCCGGCCCCCTCCGCGACCCAGCGCTTGCTCCGGCTCTCCCCCTGCGAGCCGGAGCAGGCGCTGGGTCGCGGAGGTTGTCGGTGGTCGGGCCTACGGTCGCGTCGTGACCGAGCCCCGGACGTCGACCGTTCCCGCTGATCAAGCCGCCGTCGACCCGCTCGCTGCGGGTCGACCAGCGTCAGACGCGCACGCGTCGGGTCGGGTGGCGCGGGGCCTCGACGCCCGGGCTCTGGTCGCCGGCGTGCCGTCCGACCGCGCCGCGGTCGGGCTGAGCGTCGCCGTCGGCGGCAGCGGCCTCGCGCCCGACGCGTGCGCGACAGGTCAGGCCGACGTGCGCACGCATCGCCCGCTGCTGCCCGGCACGCTGCTGCACGCGTGCTCGATGAGCAAGCTCGTCGCAGCCGTCACCGTGCTGCGGCTCGTCGAGCTCGGGACGCTCGACCTCGACACCGACGCCTCGCGGTACCTGGACGTCCCGCTGCTGCGAGCCGACGACGCGCACGACCGGCCGGTGACGCTCGCTCACCTGCTCTCGCACCAGGCCGGGCTCGTCGACCCGGACGCCGCGGGCGAGCCGGTCGTGGCGGGCGCGTCGCCCGACCTGACCGCGCTCCTGAACGAAGGCGTGGTACCGGGCGCCGGGCCGGTCGCCGTCACCCGGCCCCCCGGGCAGGAGTTCGTCTACTCCGACGTGGGCTACTGGCTCGTCGAGCACGCCGTGACCCGCGCGACCGGTCGGCCGTACCCGGACGTCGTCGACGACCTGGTGCTCGCACCCCTGGGCCTCACGGGTCCGACGCCCGTCCCGGCCGCGGAGTCCGCCCCGCTCGCGGGCACGCACGCGCCGACCGCCTGGGCGTACGTGGACGCCGGGACGGGCGGACGCCTCGACCGCGTGGTCGACTCGGGCGCCGCGGTCGGGCACGGGACGGACGGGACCGCGCTGGACGACGAGCGCGCGGTGTACCGCGGGCTCGCGGCGGCCGGGCTCTGGGCGACACCGACAGCCCTCCTGCGCCTGCTGGTCGACCTCGTCGACTCGTGGCACGGCTCGTCGGACGGCGTGCTGACACCGGCGAGCGCGCGCACGCTGTGGTCCGCGCCCGGTCCGACGCGTCACGCGGCGCTCGGCGCGTTCCTGCTGCGCCACGGGACCGAGACGGTCGTCCAGACCCACGGATGGGGTGCGGGCTTCCAGGGGATCGCCCGCGCGCACCTCGACCGACGGTCGGCCGTCGTCGCGATGATGTGCTCCGACCCGGGCACGGACCAGGACGGGTCCGCGGTGGGCGCCGTCGCGGATGCGTGCACCGAGGCACCCGGGTCGTCGTAGATCGGCACGGTCCCACGCGTGCCCGTCCGAGCCGGCGTCCGCTCCGGCTCAGGCGCGCGAGAGCCGCAGCAGGCGCTGGGTCGTCATGCGGCGGGTGGGGTTCCGTCCGTGGCGGCCACGGCCGCGATCTCGATGAGGGCGCCCGGGACGCCGAGGCCCGCGACCCGGGCGGCAGTCACCAGCGGCGGAGTGCCGCCGGTGGCGAGGCGCGCGGCGATCGCGCCGTACGCCGCGCGCAGGTCCGCGTCCTGGTGGATGAGGACTGTCCACTGGACGACGTCACCGAGCGACGCCCCCGCGGCGGCGAGCGCCGTGGCGGCGTTGTCGAGCGCGCGGACCGACTGCTCCGCGACGTCGTCGGAGACGAGTGCCCCCTGGTCGTCGACGCCGTTCTGGCCGCCGACGTAGATCGTCGTCGCCCCCGCGGGCACGACGGCGACGTGACTGAATGCCGGGCTCACGACCAGCCCGGCCGGCTGCAGCTTGGTGATCTCCATCGATCCACCGTCCCACCGTCCTCCGACACGCGCGCCCCGCGCCGCCACCCGACAGCGGCCGGCGCCGTCGTTGCCGGCGCGTCCCCGGGACGCGGACGGGCGCGGCACCCTGTGCGGATGCCGCGCCCGTCGTGGTGGGTCGGTCTCGAGGTCGGTCGGGACGACCGTCGAGGTCAGCCCGTCAGGAGGCCGAGCAGCTGATCTGCGGCCACGACCAGTTCCCACCGTGGTTCACGGTGAAGCCGAACGTGGTCGACTGTCCGTTGGCGAGGCTGCCGCCCGTCACGACCATCGTGCGCTGGGCGGGCCAGCTGGCCTGGGCACCCCAGACCGCGCTGATGACCTGCGGGTAGGCGAGCTGGACGGTCGCGGTCCACGAGCTGATGTTGCCGTTGGCGCGGACCGTGACGTTGCCGTTGAAGCGGTCGCTCCACTTCTGGCCCTCGGAGTACGAGACCGAGCAGGTGCCACCGCTGGACGGAGGCGGCGTCGTCGGGTTCGTCGTCGGGTTGCTCGTCGGGTTGCTGGTCGGGTTGCCCGTCGGGCCGCCCTCGACCGGGGTGCCGCCCGCGTTGAGCTGGTTCAGGACGCTCGTGTACGCCTGCTTCTTGTTGCCCGAGCCGTCGAACAGCAGCGGCGTGCCCGAGGCGCGCCACGAGTCGGAGTCCTTGACGCCCCAGACCGTGATGCCGGTGCAGCGCGCGACGGAGAGGCACGCCTGGACGACGCCCTTGAACTGGTCGGCCTGCGACGAGCCGCTGCCCTCGATGTCGAGCTCGGTGATCTGCACGTCCACGCCGAGCGCGGCGAAGTTGCCGAGCGTCGTGTGGTAGTTCGACGGCACCGGGTTGCCCGAGTTGAAGTGTGCCTGGAAGCCGACGCAGTCGATCGGCACGCCGCGCGACTTGAAGTCCTTGACCATGTTGTACACGGCCTGGGTCTTGGCGTGCGACCAGTTGTCGGTGTTGTAGTCGTTGTAGCAGAGCTTGGCGCCCGGGTCGGCGGCGCGG
>NZ_BJUA01000021.1 GCF_007989825.1 Cellulomonas persica
CCCTTCACGGAGCCCTTCACCGAGCCGTTCACCGAGCCCTTCACCGAGGCGCTCGGAGCCAACCCGTTCACGGAGCCCTTCACCGAACCGTTCACCGAGCCGTTCACGGAGGCACTCGGCACGAAACCCTTCACCGAGCCCTTCACCGAGGGCGTCGGGGGGCAGCCCTCGGCGGCACGAAGCGTCAACGCCGTCTACGCGGCGGGGGTCCGACGGGGAGCGGCGCAGGTCCGGTCGGCGTACGCGGCGGGCGTGCGCGCGGCACAGGCCGCGGCGACCCGTCGCGCGCGTGCCGCCGCTGCGGCGGCGGTGCGGCGCACGACGGCGGACGTGCGGCGCGCGGCCTACCGCGCCGCGTACGTCGCGGCGTACCAGGCCGCCTCGCGTGCCGCGGTCGCGGCGGCTCGACGGTCCGTCGCGCGCGCGTACCGGGCGGGCTACGCCGCGGGTGAGAGGGCGCAGCGCTCCGGCCAGTGAGATGTCGTCGGGTCGTCGTCGTGCGTGCGGGCGGGACGACGACCCGAGGCTCGCCGGGGTGGTGCCCGGCCACGGCGAAGGCCCGGCCCCCGAACGGGGGGCCGGGCCTTCGTCAGATCAGCCTCGTCCGATCAGGACGAGTGCAGCAGGGGCGAGATCAGTCCTCGTCCTCGGCGGTCAGCGCACGGGTCTTGTTCTGGTCGAGCAGGATCCCGGGGCCGTTCGTGGTCGAGATGGTCGCCTTCGTGACGTAGCGACCCTTCGACGCCGACGGCTTGAGACGCAGGATCTCGTCGAGCGCCGCGGCGTAGTTCTCCACGAGCTGGACGTCGGAGAACGACGTCTTGCCGATGATGAAGTGCAGGTTCGCGTGCCGGTCGGCACGGAACTCGATCTTGCCGCCCTTGATGTCGGACACGGCCTTGGCCACGTCCATCGTCACGGTGCCGGTCTTCGGGTTCGGCATGAGGCCACGCGGACCCAGGACCTTGCCGAGTCGACCGACCTTGCCCATGAGGTCCGGCGTCGCGACGGCCGAGTCGAAGTCGGTGTAGCCGGCGGCCACCTTCTCGATCAGCTCGTCGCCACCGACCTCGTCGGCACCCGCGGCGCGCGCCTGCTCGGCACGCTCACCCGTCGCGAAGACGATGACGCGCGCCGTCTTGCCCGTGCCGTGCGGCAGGTTGACGGTGCCACGGACCATCTGGTCCGCCTTGCGGGGGTCGATCCCGAGGCGGAAGACCACCTCGACGGTCGCGTCGTACTTGGTGGTCGACGTCGCCTGCGCGAGGCGGACGGCGGCCAGGGGGCTGTACAGCTTGCCGGCCTCGATCTTCTCGGCGGCGGCGCGGTACGCCTTGCTGTGCTTGGGCATCTGCTTGTTCTCCTTGTTCAGCAGTCGTGGTCAGACGGGCCGCACGCGGGCCCTGCCACTGGTGGTGCGGTGCCGACCGTCAGTCGGCGACCGTGATACCCATCGACCGGGCGGTGCCGGCGATGATCTTCTCCGCCGCGTCCAGGTCGTTCGCGTTGAGGTCCTCGAGCTTCGTCGAGGCGATCTCACGCACCTGCTCGCGGGTCAGGCTCGCAACCTTGACCGTGTGCGGCGTCGAGGAACCCTTGGGGACACCCGCGGCCTTCTTGATGAGCTCGGCGGCCGGCGGCGTCTTCGTGATGAAGGTGAACGAGCGGTCCTCGTACACCGTGATCTCGACGGGGATGACGTTGCCGCGCTGCGACTCGGTCGCCGCGTTGTACGCCTTGCAGAACTCCATGATGTTCACGCCGTGCTGACCGAGCGCGGGGCCGATCGGCGGGGCGGGCGTGGCCGCGCCGGCGTTGATCTGGAGCTTGATGAGGCCGGTGACCTTCTTCTTGGGGGGCATGGTGCCCTCCCTTCCTTCGTCGTGGGCCGACGCCGTGGGCGATGACCCGGTTGCAGTGGCCTCTGCCGGAGGGCAGGGGCCGTCCTCGTCCGCTCAGGCGAGCGTCCGACCGCGCACGGTCAGAGCTTGGCGACCTGGCTGAACGAGAGCTCGACCGGGGTCTCCCGGCCGAAGATCGAGACGAGCACCTTGAGCTTCTGGTTCTCCGCGTTGATCTCCGAGATCGTCGCGGGCAGCGTGTCGAACGGGCCGTCCGTGACGGTGACCGACTCGCCGACCGTGAAGTCGACCTGGATCCGGCTCGCGGCCTTGGACGCAGCGGCCGGCGCGGTGGGCGCCTTGACCTCGAGCGTCGGGGCGAGCATCGAGAACACCTCGTCCAGCGTCAGCGGGACGGGCTGGTGCGTGTGGCCGACGAAGCCCGTGACGCCGGGCGTGTGCCGCACGGCGCCCCACGACTCGTCGGTCAGGTCCATGCGCACGAGGACGTAGCCGGGGATCCGGACGCGGCGCACGACCTTGCGCTGCGCGTTCTTGATCTCCACGACCTCCTCCATGGGGACCTCCACCTGGTAGATGAAGTCCTCCATGTTGAGGCTCTGCGTGCGGTTCTCGAGGTTCGCCTTCACGCGGTTCTCGTAACCCGCGTACGAGTGGATGACGTACCAGTCACCGGGCAGGCTGCGCAGGCGCGCCTTGAACGCGGCGACCGGGTCCTCGTCGGGGTCGATCTCGTCGTCGGAGGACGACTCGTCGGACGCGACCTCGTCGCCCTCGGCGACGGTCTCGTCGGCGGCGGTCTCCTCGGACTCGGCGGCAGCCTCGTCGGACTCGGTCCCGGCAGCGGGCTCGTCGGGCTCCACCGACGACTCGACGGCCTCGACCGACTCCACTGCGTCCTCGAGCTCGACGTCGGCCGGGGTGGGCTCAGACGACTCGTGCGACACGTACGAACCTGCTTTCTTCAAGAACGGGATGCGGCTCGACCGAGCCGGGGCGGCCACGCAGGCCGCGGAGGGTCAGCCTCCGAACACCCAGAAGGTGACCCGGCCGATGCCCAGGTCGACCAGCGTCACGAACGCCATGACCACGGCGACGAACACGAGGACGACCGACGTGTAGGTGATGAGGTCCTGCCGCGTCGGGCGGACGACCTTCTTGAGCTCGGCGACGACCTGGCGCACGAACAGCGCAATGCGCGCGAACAGGCCGCGGCGCTCGCCGGACTTGTTCTTCGTCGCGGACGCCCGCGCCGAACCCTCGGCGTCGTGCGCCGCGGAGGCTGCGGTTTCGCTCACGTCGTGGCCTCTGCGTCTCGTCGATAACTCGTGGTGCCCGCCGCGAACGTGCCGCGGGCATGGAACTTGCGCAGGGCAGACAGGACTCGAACCTGCAACCTGCGGTTTTGGAGACCGCTGCGCTACCACTTGCGCCACTGCCCTACGACGACGACGCGGCCGCGACGACCACGCTGCGGAGCCTGCGAGCAGGCCCTGCGGGCACGGGTCATCTTGGCGAACGTCAACCGCCGGTGGACAACCATACGTGACAGCGGGCCCCGGGTCGAACCGCGTCCGCACGCCACCGTCAGGGAGCCGTCGGGGAACGATCCGGACAGGTTCCTGACAGGTTCCGGACCGTGACCCGGGCCGCGGACCCGGAGGACCTGACCACACGCCGCGTCCCACCATCCGCGAGCCGGAATGTGCGCGCCCGCGTCGCGTGACCTCTGCCACTATGGCCGGGTGAGCCCGCAGACGCCCTCCCGCCCCCGTGTCTCCCAGCGCCTCGGCGCGATCGCCGAGTCGGCGACCCTCGCGGTCGACGCCAAGGCCAAGGCCCTCAAGGCCGCCGGGCGCCCGGTGATCGGGTTCGGCGCGGGCGAGCCGGACTTCCCGACGCCCGCCCCCATCGTCGAGGCCGCGCTCGCGGCGGTGCGGGACCCGGCCAACCACCGCTACAGCCCCGCGGGCGGTCTGCCGGCGCTCAAGGAGGCCATCGCGGCCAAGACGCTGCGCGACTCGGGCTACGAGGTGCGTCCGCAGGACGTGCTGGTCACCAACGGTGGCAAGCAGGCCGTGTTCCAGGCGTTCGCCGCGGTCGTCGACCCGGGTGACGAGGTGATCCTGCCCGCGCCGTACTGGACCACGTACCCCGAGGCGGTCCGGCTCGCCGGCGGCGTGCCGGTCGAGGTCTTCGCGGGCGCCGACCAGGGCTACCTCGTGACGGTCGAGCAGCTCGAGGCGGCACGGACCGAGCGCACCAAGGTGCTGCTGTTCTGCTCGCCGTCCAACCCGACCGGTGCGGTGTACTCCCCCGAGCAGACCGCCGAGATCGGACGGTGGGCGCTCGAGCACGGGATCTGGGTCGTCACCGACGAGATCTACGAGCACCTCACGTACGACGAGGCGGTGTTCACGCCGATCCAGCGCGTCGTGCCCGAGCTCGTGGACACCTCCATCGTGCTCAACGGCGTCGCCAAGACGTATGCGATGACCGGCTGGCGCGTGGGCTGGATGATCGGCCCGTCCGACGTCATCAAGGCCGCGACGAACTTCCAGAGCCACCTGACGTCCAACGTCGCCAACGTCTCGCAGCGGGCCGCGATCGCCGCGCTCACGGGCGACCTGACGGCCGTGGCCGAGATGCGCAGCGCGTTCGACCGCCGACGCCGCACGATGGTCGAGATGCTCTCGACCATCGACGGCGTCGTCGTGCCGGTCCCGAAGGGCGCGTTCTACGCCTACCCGTCGGTCGAGGGCGTGCTGGGCCGCTCGATCCGTGGCGTCACGCCGACGACGTCCGCCGAGCTCGCTGCGCTGATCCTCGAGCAGGTCGAGGTCGCCGTGGTGCCCGGTGAGGCGTTCGGGCCGTCCGGGTTCGTGCGTCTGTCGTACGCGCTCGGCGACGACGACCTCGTCGAGGGTGTGTCCCGGATCCAGGAGCTCCTGGGCGAGGCCCGCTGACCCGACCGTCCGGTTCGCGCCGGTCGGTCGGGGATCGGGCGGATCGCGGTCGCGTGTCCACCGTCCGGTGGACATCCGAACCGGCCCTCCGGTCCTTCACCCGCGACGGGCGAGAGGCCAGGCTGGTGCCATGACATCAGCACCAGCCGTCGAGGTCAGCGCGCTGCGCAAGGCCTACGGCGAGAAGAGGGCCGTCGACGGGCTGGACCTCGTCGTCGACCAGGGCGAGATCCTCGCCGTGCTCGGTCCGAACGGCGCCGGCAAGACCACGACCGTCGAGATCCTCGAGGGCTTCCGGCAGCGGGACTCGGGAGAGGTGCGCGTGCTCGGGCAGGACCCGGCGACGGCGGGCCGCGCCTGGCGCTCGCGCCTCGGCGTCGTCCTGCAGACCACGAACGACCTCGCCGAGGCGACGGTCGGCGAGGTCGTCCACCACTTCGCGCAGTACTACCCCGGCGCACGCGACGCCGACGAGGTCATCGACGCCGTCGGTCTGCGCGAGAAGGTCGGGACGCGCACGCGGCAGCTCTCGGGCGGCCAGCGTCGACGCCTCGACGTCGCGCTCGGCATCGTCGGCCGGCCCGAGCTCGTGTTCCTCGACGAGCCGACGACCGGGTTCGACCCCGAGGCCCGTCGGTCCTTCTGGGACCTGATCACCGGGCTGCGGGAGGACGGCGCGACGATCCTGCTCACCACGCACTACCTGGAGGAGGCCGAGCACCTGGCCGACCGGGTCGTCGTCGTGAACGCGGGCAAGGTCGTCGCGCAGGGCGCCCCCGCCGACCTGGGCGGGCGGACCGCGCGGCAGGCGCTCGTGCGCTGGACCGCGGCGGACGGCCCGCGCGAGGTGCGCACCGACGCGCCGACCGCGGTCGTGCGCGAGCTCGCCGACACGTACGGCGAGGTTCCCGGGCTGCAGGTGCTGCGCCCCACGCTCGAGGACGTCTACCTCAGCCTGATCGAGGGGTCGAGCACCGACCCGGCCGACCGCGACCTGCCCACCACGGAGGACGTCCGATGAGCGCCACCACCCAGGCCCGGCCGCAGGCGCGTGCGAACCCGCCCCTGCCCGGCACGCTGCGCCTCGGGCTGGCCCGCACGCGGTACGAGGTGCGCGGCTTCTTCCGCGAGCGCGACGCGGTGATCTTCATCTTCGCCTACCCGGTGATCATGCTCGCGATCTTCGCGACGGTGTTCGGGCAGGACGGCACGACCATCGACTTCGGGACCGACTCCGTGCCGTTCGCGCAGTACTTCCTGCCCGGCATGGTCGCCACCGGCGTCATGCTGTCGAGCTTCCAGAACCTCGCGCTCGCGATCGCCGTCGAGCGCGACGAGGGCGGGCTCAAGCGCCTGCGCGCCACGCCGCTGCCCGCCGCGTCGTACTTCCTCGGCAAGGTCGGTCAGGTGCTCGTGAGCTGCGTGCTGCAGGTGGCCATCCTCCTGGTCGTCGCGTCGTCGCTGTTCGACGTCCCGATGCCCGACGACGCCGCCACGTGGGGCACGTTCGCCTGGATCTTCCTGCTGGGTACCGCGACCGGTGCGGTGTGCGGCGTCGGGTTCTCGTCGATCCCCCGCAGCGGCCGGTCCGCGAGTGCGGTCGTCACGCCGATCGTCCTCGTCCTGCAGTTCATCTCCGGGGTGTTCTTCCAGTTCGACCAGCTCCCGACGTGGATGCAGCAGGTCGCCTCGGTGTTCCCGCTGAAGTGGATGGCGCAGGGCATGCGGTCGGTGTTCCTGCCCGACGAGGCCGCGGCGCTCGAGCCGAGCGGCTCGTGGCAGCACGGCGCGATCGCCCTCGTGCTGCTCGTGTGGCTGGTCGCCGGGCTCGTCGTCGGCGTCCGCTGGTTCCGGTGGCGGCGGCGGGACGACGGCTGACGTGACCTCCCACCACGACGCTCACCCCGCTGTGCGGGACGACCTGGACGACGACGGGAGCGACGTGAGCTCGGTCGGCGGCCGCGAGGAGTTCTGGCGGCGGTCGATGCGCGGCTGGGACGTCGCGTTCTGGGTCATGGTCACGACGTCGGCCGCGTTCACGGTGCCGACGGCCGGGACCGTGCACGCGGTGGTCGGTGCGCTCGCCGGCTTCGTCGTGCTCGTCGTCGCCTACCAGCTGCTCGGCCGCCGCGGCGCGCACCGCGGCGACGCCCGCCTCACGCAGGCCTACCTCGTCGTCCTCGTGCTCGTCACGTCGTACGAGACCGGGCTGGGCGAGCTCGGGATCGTCCTGCTGTTCGTCGCGTACTCGCAGGTCTGGTTCTTCGCCCTGACGCGCGTCCACGGGGTCCTGTGGGCGGTCGCGCTGACGATCGGCGTCATCGTGGCCACCGCGCTGCGGGTCGAGGCACAGCCGCACGAGCTGCCCGCCATCGCGGGCCAGGCGACGCTCGGCCTCGTGTTCTCCCTCGCCCTCGGGCTGTGGGTCACGTACGTCGCCGAGCAGAGCGCGGAGCGAGCGGTGCTGGTCGACGAGCTGCGTGCCGCGCAGAGCGCGCTCGCTGCGAGCCACCACGCCGAGGGCGTGTACGCCGAGCGCGCGCGGCTCGCCCAGGAGATCCACGACACGCTCGCGCAGGGCTTCACGAGCGTCGTCATGCTCGCGCAGACGTCGGCGGCCGAGCTCGACGCCGGGCAGGGCGCGCGCGCCCGCGAGCGCCTCACGCAGATCGAGGCGGTCGCGCGGGACAACCTCGCCGAGGCGCGCGCGCTCGTCGCCGCGTTCACGCCGCCCGCGCTCGACGGCGGGCTCGCCGCCGCCCTGCGCAGGCTCGCCGAGCAGCTGCACGCCCAGACGGGGATCGACGTGACCGTCGAGGTCGACGACGTGGACGTCGACCAGGACGCGGCGGTCGCCGTGCTGCGGGCCGCGCAGGAGTCACTCGCCAACGTGCGTCGGCACGCAGGTGCGCGCCGCGTGACGGTGCGCCTGCGTCGACTTGCGGGCAGCGGTCCCGGGTCCCGCGAGACGGACGACGAGGAGGCGCGGGACCGGCGGGACCACGTCGAGCTCGTGGTCGACGACGACGGTCGCGGGTTCCGCGCCGACGACCGCGAGGGCACCGGGCTGCGCGGGATGCGCGAGCGCGCCCGCGTCACCGGCGGCCGGCTGCAGGTCGACGGCACACCCGGAGCGGGGACGCGTGTCACGCTGCGTCTGCCCGTACCCGCTCGCGCACCCAGGACGGAGGACCTCGCATGATCCGTGTGGTCATCGCGGACGACCACCCCGTGGTGCGGTCCGGCATCGCGGGGCTGCTCGGCGTCGAGCCGGACGTCGAGGTCGTCGGCGAGGCGTCCGACGGCGAGGAGGTGGTCGCGATCGCGCACGAGCTGCGACCCGACCTCGTGCTCATGGACCTGCGCATGCCGCGGCTCGACGGCGCGGCGGCGACCGCGCGGCTCGTCGCCGAGCTGCCCCGCACGCGCGTGCTGGTGCTCACGACGTACGAGACCGACGCCGACATCCTGCGGGCCGTGGAGGCCGGTGCGACCGGGTACCTGCTCAAGGACACGCCCCGCGCCGAGCTGGTCGCGGGGGTGCGGGCGGCCGCGCGCGGCGAGGCCGCGCTGTCGCCGTCGGTCGCGCGGCGCCTCGTGCAGCAGCTGCGCGGCGGCAGCGACGAGCGGCTCACCGCTCGCGAGACGCAGGTGCTCGCCGCGGTCGCGCGCGGGCTGTCGAACGCCGCGATCGGCCAGGAGCTCTTCATCGCCGAGGCGACCGTCAAGACGCACCTGCTGCGGGTGTTCGCCAAGCTCGGCGTCGACGACCGCACGCACGCCGTGACGGTCGCCATGGCGCGCGGCTACCTGCCGTCCGACTGACCGCGGGTCCACCCCGGGCCAGCCGGACGGCAGGCGGTGGTTCAGCCCTCGCAGCCGCCCTCGGCCGCGCTGCCGCTCGGCGTGTACGACCACGGTCCGTCAGCGGTCGTGAGCTCGACGCAGAAGTCCGAGCCGTCGTCCGAGCCGGGCAGGAACCGCACCCCGGTCACGCCGTCCGAGACCTCGCCGACCTCGCGCGAGCCGTCCGGCGTGGTCAGGACGTACTGGCCGTCCGTGATGGCCAGGGCGTTCGGCGTGAGCGCGCCCTTCGGGTCGATGTAGTACATCGAGACCTCGATGCCGAGCGTGAACAGGTCGGACTGCACGTCCCACGCCGTCGAGTCCCAGTCGTCGAACGTGTCGTCGCCGTCGTCGGTGCCCGCGTCGTCCGTGCCGCCGCCCAGGTCGAGGTCCTCGGCGTCGTCGAGCCAGTCGTCGCCGCCGGTCCAGCCACCACCCGCGTCGAGGCCACCGAGTCCACCGAGGCCGCCGCCCAGACCGCCGCCGAGCAGGCCGGACAGGCTCTCGCCGAACGTGTCCTCGACCCACTCGCGGTCCTCGAACTTGCCCTCGTCCTCGAGGCGCGCGACGTTCTCGCTCACACTCTCGATCAGGTGGGCGAACGTCGCGAGCGCCGAGACGCGCCAGCCGCCGTCCTCCTTGACCGCGACCAGGCCCCACTCGTCCACGCCCAGCTCCGTCAGGCCCGGGTTGCTGTCGGCGAGGCACATCTTCTCGGACCCGCCGGCGCCGGGCGCCGTGACGCAGGTGCCCTCGACCGTGGCCGTCTCACCGTCGGCCGTCAGGACGACCTTCTCGGGCAGCAGCAGCGCGCGCCCGTTGCCCAGGTCCTTCGACGTGAACGTGGCCGAGTCGACCGTGAGTCCGTCGCCGTCCGACGAGGACGACCCGTTCGTCCACTGCGACGCGTACACCGAGACGAACCGCCGCTCGCCGATCGACAGCACGTCGCCGAGCGCGTTCAGGTCGCCCGTCGCGAGACCAGGCAGCGCCTCGACGAGGGCCGTGCCCGCGTCCTGCGGCGACGAGAACCCCTCGTCGTCGTCCGACGGCATGGCGCCCCGGGTCCCGCCCGTGCCCACGGTGACGTACTCGCCGATCGTCATGAGCGGGCTGACGTACCAGTCGCCGCCCTCCTCGACGGCCATGAGGAACGGCTTCTCCTCGCCCGCCTGGGACTGCCACGTGAGCTCGTCGGCGCTGACCGACCAGGGCAGCTCCGCCCCGAGCTCGTCGACCGTCTCGGTGCGCTCCTCGTCGGTCGGCTCGGGCATGACCTTCGCCTCGATGAGCGGCTCGACCGCCTCGACCATGAGGTCCGCGATGGTCTGCGGGTCACCGTCGACCGTGAGCGTGCCCTCGGCGATCGTGACCTTCGCGAGACCCTCGTCGACCTCCTCGACCGTGAGCTCGAGGCCCTCGAGGTCCACCTCGAGCGCGTCGAGCACCTCCGACAGCTTCTCCGTGTCGACGTACGTGTCGTCGCCCGCGAGGTCGCCCAGCCCGTCGAACGCGTCGCGGAACGTCGCGACCTCCGACGGTGCGAGCACGCCGTACACGGCGATGACGTCCTTGTCGGTCGCACCCTTGAGGAGCTGGCTCACGGCCGCGTCGGGCGAGGACGCGCCGCCGAGCTTGCTCAGCACCGTCGCCCACGCCGCGTACCCGCCCGCGCCGATGAGCACGACGGCCGCGACACCCGCGCCGACCCACAGGCCGGTGCGACGGCGCCGCGGCTGCTCGCCGACGGGCGCGAACTCGGCCGTCGGGTCGTAGCCGTCCTGACCGGGCTGGGGGTAGCCGTCGGGGACGAGGCCCGGCGTCGTCACGTAGGGCTGCGGCGCGGCCTGCGGCTGGCCGCCGGCGTAGGGCTGCGGCGCCGGAGCGGGTGCAGGGGCCGGCGCGGGGGCAGCGGGCGCCACACCGGCTGCTCGCGCGGCCACCGCCGCCGCCACCGCGGGGTCGCCCTGCGCCGCGAGCCAGCCGAGCAGCTCGGGGTAGGCGGCCGGGTGCGACGCGATCCGCACGCGCAGGTCCGGGCGCTCGGCGGCGAGCCGGGCGAGCTGCGCCGCGGACGTCGACGGGTCGTCGAGGAGCGCGGCGTACGGGTCGTGGTTCATGTAACCCCCTGGGGTCGTCGCGCGGCGCCAGGGAGGCGACGGCCCGCACATCGTAGAGAAACGGGCAAGCCAGACGTGCGCGCCATCCCCAGGGTGGACAAGATTCACTCGGCTGATCGACGTCGCTGGTCACCTGGCAGACTGACGGCCGTGCGCGACCTGGCCCTGCTCCCGAAGGCGCACCTCCACCTGCACTTCACCGGGTCGATGCGCGTGAGCACGCTCGGTGAGCTCGCCGAGCGGCACGGCATCCGCCTGCCGGCGGTGCTGCTCGACGCGGACCCGCTGCACGTCCCGGCCGACGAGCGGGGCTGGTTCCGGTTCCAGCGGCTGTACGACGCCGCGCGCGCGTGCGTGCGCGGGGAGTCGGACATGCGGCGGATCATCGCGGAGGCTGCGGCGGACGACGCGGCGGAGAGGTCGGGGCGCCTGGAGATCCAGGTCGACCCGACCTCGTACGCGCCGTTCGTCGGCGGCATCACGCCCGCGCTCGAGATCGTGCTCGACGAGGCGCGCGCCTCGAGCCAGCGTGCGGGCGTGGACATCGGCGTGGTCGTCGCGGCGTCTCGTATGCGGCACCCGCTCGAGGCACGCACGCTCGCACGGCTCGCCGCGCGGCACGCGGGCGACGGCCCCGGGCAGGTCGTCGGGTTCGGCCTGTCGAACGACGAGCGCCGCGGCGACACCGCGGAGTTCGCGCCGGCCTTCGCGATCGCACGACGAGCCGGGCTCGCCTCGGTGCCGCACGGCGGCGAGCTGCTCGGCCCCGCGCACGTCCAGGACGTCGTCACGCACCTGCACCCCGACCGGCTCGGGCACGGCGTGCGCACGGGTGAGGACCCGCGCCTCCTGGACGAGGTCGTCGCGTCCGGGGTGGCGCTCGAGGTGTGCCCGGCGTCGAACGTGTCGCTCGGCGTGTACCCCGACGCGGCGTCCGTCCCGCTGCGGGCGCTCGTCGACGCGGGCGCGCAGGTCGCGCTCGGCGCCGACGACCCACTGCTGTTCCGTTCGCGCCTGCTCGCGCAGTACGAGGTCGCGCGCGACGTGCACGGGTTCGACGACGAGGCTCTCGCCGACCTGGCGCGTTCGTCGATCCGAGCGAGCCGCGCCGGCGAGGCGGTGCGGGCGCGGCTGCTCGCGGGCGTCGACGACTGGCTCGCGAGCCCCGACGCCTGACCCGACCGGGGACCTGCGCCGTTCCCGAGAGCGCGGCGTCACCGAGAGCACGGCGTCACCGAGCGAGCGGCGTCACCGAGAGCGCGGCTGCGGACCGCCCGGCGGGCCTGGGCTACAGGGTGACCCCGACGAGCACGGGCTCGGGCTCCAGCACCACGCCGAACGCCGCGCGCACGCCGTCGCGGACCTCGCGCGCGAGCGTGAGCAGGTCCTCGCTCGTCGCGCCGCCGCGGTTCGTCAGCGCGAGCGTGTGCTTCGTCGACAACGCCGCCGCGCCGGGCAGGCCGTGCCCGCGCGCGAAGCCCGCGTGCTCGATGAGCCACGCGGCGCTCGTCTTGACCAGCCCGTCCCCCGCTGCGTAGCGCGGCGCGTCGGCGGGCAGCTCGTCGGCCGCCGACGCGGACAGGATCGGGTTGGTGAAGAACGAGCCCGCGCTGCGCGTGTCGGCGTCCGCCGGGTCCAGCACCATCCCCTTGCGTCCGCGCAGCTCGAGCACGGCCGCGCGCACGTCGAGCAGCGGCGCGCGCCGGCCGACCTCGACACCGAGGGCCCGGGCGAGCTCGCCGTACGCGATCGGCGCGGACAGCGTGCCCTGGCGCAGCTGGAACGTCACGTCCAGCACCACGTACCGCGGCGTCGGGCCCCACGGCGCACGCTCGTCGGCCGGGTCACGCGGGTCGCGACGCGGGTCGTCGGCCGCCAGGAGCGAACGCTTGAGCAGCGACGTGCGGTAGCCGAACCGCAGGTCGACGACCGGCAGCGTCCGCACCCGCGCCCGCTCGCGGTCCCAGACGCGCACGGTCGCGATGGTCTGCGCGACCTCCTGCCCGTACGCACCGACGTTCTGCACGGGCGTCGCGCCCGTCGAGCCGGGGATGCCGGACAGCGCCTCGATCCCGTACAGGCGGTGGCTCGTCGCCTCCGCGACGACGTCGTCCCACGGGGTCCCCGCCGGCACCGTGTACGTGACGCCCGCGCAGGCCGAGTGGTCGGGCACGTCGATCCCGGTCCGCACGTCGCGCACGACGACACCCTCGAAGCCCGTGTCCGCGACGAGCAGGTTCGAGCCGCCGCCGAGCACGAGCACCGGCTCACCGGCCTCGTCGGCGGTGCGCACCGCGTCGATCAGGTCCGCCTCGGTCGTCGTCTCGACGTACCGCCCGACGGGGCCGCCGACGCCGAGCGTCGTCAGGTCTGCGAGACGGGGTGTGGTGCCGACGGTCATGCGACCAGGCTACGGGCGGTCGACCGGCACCGTGGCCTCGTCGGCCGGCTCGGGCCGGCGCAGCGGCGCGGCCGCCCCGGCGACGAAGATGCCGAGCGCGACGGGCACGAGGATGACGAGCAGCGCGTGGCGGTACCCGACGTGCTGCGCGAGCAGACCCAGCAGCGGCGGGCCCGCGAGGAACGCGGAGTAGCCGATCGTCGAGACCACGGACACGCGCGCGGCCGCTCGCAGCGGGTCGTCGGCCGCGGCGCTCATCCCGACCGGGAAGCCGAGCGCCGCGCCCGCACCCCAGGCGATGATCCCGATCACGGCGAGCCAGATCGTCGGCGCCAGGCCGAACAGCGCAAGGCCCACGAGCGCCAGCACGGCGCACAGCCGCAGGACGAACACCCGGCCGTAGCGGTCGAGCAGCGCGGTGCCGAACCAGCGCATCGTCGTCATCGACGCGAGGAACACCCCCAGCGCGACGGCACCCACGGCGTGCGGCGTCTCGAAGCCGTCGACGACCGCGAGGCTCACCCAGTCGTTCGCCGAGCCCTCGGTCAGCGCGGCCGCGAGGACGACGAGACCGATGAGGAGCGTGCGGGGCTCGAGCCAGGCCGCGAGCGCACGCCGCGCCCGGCCCGCCCCGACGGGCGCCTCGTCCGGCGTCCCGACGTCTGGGGTGGACGACGGCTCGGCCGCGTCCGTCAGGTATGCGCGGATCGACAGCACGACCGCGACGCTCGACAGCGCGAGGACCACCGGCAGGTGCACGACGACCGGGACGTGCAGCCACGCGGCGACGGCGGCGACGCCGGCCGCCGCGACCGTCCCGAGCGAGAACCCGGCGTGGTAGCGCGGCATCACCGTCTTGCCGAGGCGCTGCTCGACGACCGCGCCCTCGACGTTCATGGCCGCGTCCCACACGCCGGTGCCGACCCCGTAGACCACGAGGCCGACGCCGGCCAGGACCACCGAGCCCGCCGCGACGCCGACGGCCGCGAGCGACAGGCCGCCGGCGTTGAGGAGCGCCGAGTACAGCACCGTCCGGCGAGCGCGCAGGTGCTCGATGATCGTCCCGGACAGCGGGAGCGCGACGAGCGAGCCCACCGACCCGACGAGCAGCAGCAGACCGATCTGGCCGGCCGACAGCTCGAGGCCGTCGCGGACCGCGGGCAGGCGCGACGCCCAGCTCGCGAAGTTGAAGCCGCTCAGGAAGAACGTCGCGAAGACGGCGAACGACGCGGCCTGCACCGGGTCGCGCGTGATCCGCAGGCGCACGGCGTCCTCCCTGACGTCGTCTGTCGAAGCGTTGCTCACGGTACGCGAACCCCCTCGTGCGGCGTGCGTTCGTGCGCACCGGTTCTCGGACTGGGCAGGTCGGGTGTCAGCACGGTCGGGTCGACGACGACGTCGGCGGCGCCGGTCGGGACGCTCACCTGCGCGGTGGTCGGCGCGGCGGCGGCGTCGGGGCCCGTCGGGCGTGCCGTGCGGTGCGCGAAGGTCACGCTCGCGACCATCGCGACGGCGATCAGCACGAGCGCGTGGCGCGCGCCCATCGACTGCGCCGCCAGCCCGAGCAGCGGCGGGGCCGCGATCGAGGCGACCGACGAGAACGACGAGATGACGGCGACGCGCCCCGCGGCCCGCACGGGGTCGTCGGACGCCGCCGCGATGCCGATCGGCACCGCGAGCGCGGCCCCGAACCCCCACGCGACCACGCCGAGCGACGCGAGCTCGAACGTCGGCGCGAACCCGAACACCACGAGCCCGACGATCGAGACGACACCGGAGACCCGCAGGACGAGCACGCGTCCGTACCGGTCGATCATGCGCGTCCCGACGAGCCGCACGACCGTCATCGCCGCGACGTACAGCGCGAGCACCGCGCCGCCGACCGCCTCGGTCCGGCCGAAGCCATCGACGACCGCGATCGAGAGCCAGTCGTTGGCCGAGCCCTCCGAGAGCGCCGCCGCCATGATCACGACGCCGATGAGGAGCGTGCGCGGCTCGCGCCACGCGTCCAGCGCGCTGCCGACCCGGCGACGGGAACGCGAGGCGGCCACGACGCCGGCTGCGCCGTCGCCCTGGACCGGGCTCGTCGCGGCGTCGTGCTGCGGCGTCGCCGGGACGACCTCGAGCGGGGCGTCGGACGGGCCCTGGGGCAGCACCACGCCGCGCACGGACGCGAGCCGCCAGACCACCGCCACCGCGGCGACCGCCGCGAAGTGCACGGCGGGCGAGACGCCCTGACGCGAGGCGAGCGCGCCCAGGCCCGAGCCGACCACCGCGCCGATCGAGTAGGCGGCGTGGAACTGCGGGATCACCGTGCGGCGCATCGCGCGCTCGATCCGCGCGGACTCGACGTTGATCGGCACGTTCCCGAGCGCGATCGACACCCCGTTGAGGAACACCCCGACGCACAGCAGCGCGACCGACCCCACGCCGGGGCCGACGCCCATGAGCACGTACGCGAGCGCGAGCACGACCGTCGAGGCGACGATCGCCGCGCGGCTCCCCCAGCGCTGCACCACGATCCCGGCGACCGTCACGGTGAGCAGCGCCCCGACGGACCCGACGAGCAGCACGCCGCCGAGCGCGGCCGGGGTCAGGTCGAGCGCGTCGCGGACCGCGGGCAGGCGCGCGAGCCAGCTCGAGAACGCGATGCCCTGCAGCGCGAAGAGTCCGAGCAGCAGCAGGCGCGCCCGGACGACCGCGACCGTCGAGCCGTCGTCGGGGAGCAGGTCGGCACGACGACCGTCGGTGCCGCCACCGTGGTCGACGCGGGCGCCGTCGTCGGGCGTGCGGGAGGTGCGGGCGCGGGTGTCGCGGGCGCGCTGGGTCACGGTGGAGCTCCGGAGCGGGTGGTGCGGGCGGGTGTTGCGGTGCGGTCGGTCGGCCGCGCGTGCGCAGTCCGCCAGGTCGAGCAATGTCGAATCGATTCGAGTCACGGCCGCAAAGCACGGTCGAATCGATTTGAGGATCGCGCACCATTCTGCGGGTACGCTGACCGCTGCGTCAACCGACGTGCGCCGGCGCCCGCCGCGCCCTCGTCGGACCCGCCCTGCCGACCGCCTGCGGTCGTCGGAACGTGCCCGAGTCGCCAGCCCGGAGGTGCCCGCTGTCGTCCCAGCGCCCGACCCTCGCCGACGTCGCGTCCACCGCCGGGGTCTCGGTCTCGACCGCGTCGCTCGCGTTCTCCGGCGCGGGCCCGATCGCCGCCGCCACGCGCGAACGCGTCCTCGCCGCCGCGGCTGAGCTCGGCTACCTCGGCCCCAACCCGCTCGGCCGCCAGCTGCGCAGCGGACGGTCCGGCATCGTCGGCGTCGTCGTCGGCGACGCGCTGCGCCGCTCGTTCCGCGACCCCGTCTCGATCCAGGTGCTCGACGGGCTCGTGAGCACGCTCGGCGAGATGGGCCTCGGCGTCCTGCTCATCCCCGGCCCCAGCGACCCGGCCGAGCCGCCCGTCGACCCGCTCGTGCTGTCCGCCGGCATGGACGTCGCCGTGCTCCTGTGGGGCTCCGGCACGCACGACCCCGTGCTCGAGGCCCTGCGCCGCCGCGGCGTCCCGACGGTCGTCGTCGAGGGCATCCCCGAGCCCGACGTCGCCACCGTCGGCCTCGACGACCGCCGCGGCATGACCGAGCTCGTGCAGCACCTGCAGTCGCTCGGCCACGAGTCGTTCGCGTGCGTGACCCTCGCGTTCGACCGGCAGCGAGGGGACGGGTTCGTCGAGCCCGAGCGCTGGAACGAGGTCGTCTGGCAGGTCACGCGGCGTCGGCTCGACGGCGTGCTCGACGCCGGCATCACGCCGACCGCGGTCTACGAGACCCCCGCCTCGCTCGTCGAGCACGGCAAGACGGCCGGCTTCGCGATCCTGTCCGCGCCGCAGCGCCCCACCGCGGTCGTGTGCCAGTCGGACCTGCTCGCGTCGGGCGTCGTGCTCGCCGCGCGCGAGCTCGGGCTGCGCGTGCCCGACGACGTGTCCGTGGCCGGGTTCGACGGGCTCGACCTGCCGTGGCTCGCGCCCGACGTCCTGACGTCCGTCGCGCAGCCGCTCGCCGAGAAGGGCGCGACCGTCGGACGGGCCGTCGCGAGCCTGCTCGCGGGCGAGATGCCCGAGCCCGTCGAGCTCGCGGTCACGTTGCGCCCGGGCACGACCACGGGACCCGCACCGCGCTGACCAGCGGCGAGGCCGGGCGTTTCGGCGACGGGCCGCGCGGACGCGCTCGTCGGCGTGCGCCGACGTGCTCGTCGGGCGCCGTCAGGAGAGGCGGACGACCGCCTGGGCCTTGCCCAGCACGCGCTGACCGTCGAGGGTCACCGCGAGATCGATGCGTGCGGTCCCCGCGGACTCGTCGACGAGCCCCACGGTCGCGACGACCTCGACCGTCGCGTCGCCCGGGTCGGGGACGGGGATCGGACGCGTGAAACGCACCTGGTAGTCGAGGACCCGGCCGGGGTCGCCCACCCAGTCGGCGACCGGACCGACCGCCGCGCCCATCGTCCACATGCCGTGCGCGATGACGTCGGGAAGTCCGACCGAACGGGCGACGCGCTCGTTCCAGTGGATCGGGTTGAAGTCACCCGAGGCGGCGGCGTACCGCACGAGCCGGGCGCGGTCGACGACGACCTGCGTCCGGGCGACCTCCTGGCCGACCTCGAGATCGGCGAGCTGCGGCGCCATCAGGACTCCTCCGGCCGGACGGCGAGCGTGCTCACGACGGTCGCGACGGCCTCGCCGTCCTCGGCCGCGATCTCCGCGCGCGTGGTGATCATCGCCAGGCCCGCGCGCTCGACGATCGAGTCGACGTGCAGAACCGTCACGAGGCGGTCGCCCGCGTGGATCGGCCGGTGGTGCGTGAAGCGCTCGTCGGCGTGGACGACGCGCGAGAAGTCGATGCCCGCAGCGGGGTCCTCGAACAGCTGGGCCTCGGCGCGCTGCGCGACCACGACGGCGAACGTCGGCGGCGCGATCACGTCAGGGTGCCCCAACGCACGCGCCGCCTCCGTGTCGGTGTGAGCGGGGTGCTGTGCCCCGACCGCGGCCGCGAAGGACCGCAGGTGCTCACGCCCGACCTCGAAGACGGCGTTCGGCGCGTACTCGCGTCCGGCGTACCCGGTGTCGACCGGCATCGCCAGGGTCAGCGGGTCTCGCGGTGCAGCGTGTGGCGGTTCTCGCGAGGGCAGAACTTCTTCATCTCGAGACGGTCGGGGTCGTTCCGACGGTTCTTCTTCGTGATGTAGTTGCGCTCCTTGCACTCGGTGCAAGCGAGCGTGATCTTCGGACGGACGTCCGAGCTCTTGCTGGCCATGGTCTTGCCACCTCTCGCGCAATGACGCGTCTGCGATTCGTACAGCGGTGCGCCGGCCGACGCACGCCTGGAGTTACCGGCTGTGTAGCGGGAGCGGGGTTCGAACCCGCGACCTCACGATTATGAGTCGTGCGCTCTCACCAACTGAGCTACCCCGCCTCGGGCGGTCAAGGGTGCGGCCGAAGCCGCACCCCCAGACACACCACAGAGCCCCGAAAGGGAATCGAACCCTTGACCTTCTCCTTACCATGGAGACGCTCTGCCGACTGAGCTATCGGGGCAGCGCGGAACAGGCTACACAACCAACCGCCCACCCGCGAAATCGCTCCGTCCCACAGTCCTACGACCGTCCCACCGCCACGACCCCACACGGCACCCGCACCGCTCGCGCGCGCACCCGACGCGCTCCACGAGCGCGGCAGATCGAGCCCGAGCGCCACCCCAGGTCACCAGCACTCGCACCACACGCCCCGCGCTCGCGCCGTCGCTACCGCGCCCGCGGGCACGCTCAAGGCCCGCAACCGAGCGCGGTAGATCGGGCCCGAGCGCCGCCCCCAGTCACCAGCGCTCGCGCCACACCCGCCGCGGTCACGACGGGATCCACCGCGCTCGCGAGGGAGCGCGCGGTGCGGGTGCTCGTGGCTAGCGGACGCCGGCGCGGCGCAGCGCCTCGGCCATCGGGCCGCCGCGCCACGCGTCCTCCCACGTCCACCGCGCGACGCCGTCGACCACCGCCCGGATGCGGTCCTCGCGCTGCTTCTCACGCCAGAGCTCGTCGGCGGCCGTCCGTGCCTCGAGGCCGTACTTCCCCCGGCCGTCGAACTCACCCACCACGCGGGCACCGGGCCACCAGAAGTCCACGCGTCCGACGAAGCCGCGCGCATCCCGCAGCTCGTGCTGGAGCACCGGGAGCGGAAATCCGTGCTCGATCATCCGAGCGCGGCTCAACGACTCGCCCGGCGACTCCGACGCACCATCGGCATGGTCGACGACGAGCCGCGCCGCCCGGCTCCCCCGCCCCGCTCCCGCACGACGCACCTCGTCGTCCAGCGCCTCGCTGCCGACGAGCCCGGCACGCAGCGCCGCGTCGGCGACGACGAGACCGCACGCGAGGCCACCGGCCCGGGCGAGGTCGACAACCGTGCGTGCCACGCCCGTGACGAGCAGACCGCGACGCGCTTCGGGCTCCGGCGGGGCCGAGGTCGCGTGCCGCACCACGTCGCCCTGCGAGCGGCCGCCCGACGACGCGGCGATGGTCAGGTGCACGCGGTCGTCGGGCCGGCCGATCGTCGGGAGACCCCAGATCGCCGCGGCGGACCAGTGCGAGAACACCGGGTCGGTGCACGCCGCGGCGACCGCCTCGACACGCACGAGGTGACGCTCGTCGGCCGTCAGGCTCGCCCAGTGCGCGGACCCCACGTACGCACCGCGCCGCAGCCGGACACGACCCGCTCGCCCGCGCCCGAGCCGCGCCGCCTCGCCGGCGACCGTCATGAGCCCCCGCTGACCGTCTTCGCTCCGCATCGCGGCAGAGTGCCACGCGTGCCGCCGTCCCCGTTCCCGTCATCCCCAGGCCACTCGCCCGCCGCAGGACCCACGGGCGCCGCCCGACGCCCCGCGCAGACCATGGAGCGAAGAGCGCGAGCGCACCCCATCTGACGCGAACGCGGTAGAACGAGCGCGAGTGCGGTCAGCACGACGCCGCGCTCGCGCCCGATCACACGCGCTCGGAACCGCCGGGCTGGGGGCCGGGTTCGGGGGCACGCGCTCGGGCGGGCCGGGGGCCGTGGGCGCCGGGACGACGAAGGGGCGTCCCGTTCGGGACGCCCCTTCGGCAACGTGGCGGGTGAGGGATTCGAACCCCCGTAGGCGTTGCCAGCTGATTTACAGTCAGCCCCCTTTGGCCACTCGGGTAACCCGCCGGGGTGCAGTGCCGTCGAGAGAAAGGACCCGGACCCGTGGTCTCCGGTCGTCGCTCGCGCAGCGTGCCGTGGAAGGATAGCAACACCAGGGCCCCGGCGAGAAAACGGCGGCCTCGGTGGACCCGCGGCGGCCGCGCACCGGCCCGCACAGCGCAGCACCAGGAGCACGAGGAGGACAGCCCATGGCGAGCGAGTCGTCGTTCGACGTCGTCAGCAAGGTGGACCGGCAGGAGGTCGACAACGCCCTGAACCAGGCCGCGAAGGAGATCGCCCAGCGGTACGACTTCAAGGGCGTCGGCGCCTCCATCGCGTGGTCCGGCGAGTCGATCCTCATGGTCGCGAACTCCTCGGAGCGCGTGCTCGCCATCCTGGACGTGCTCCAGACCAAGCTCATCAAGCGCGGCATCTCGCTCAAGGCGCTCGACCTGGGCGACGGCGAGCCGAAGCCGTCCGGCAAGGAGTACCGGCTCGCCGCGGGCATCAAGGAGGGTCTGTCCTCGGAGGTCGCCAAGAAGCTCGCGAAGATCGTGCGTGACGAGGGCCCCAAGGGCGTCAAGACGCAGATCCAGGGCGACGAGCTGCGCGTCTCGGCCAAGAGTCGCGACGACCTGCAGGCCGTGATCGCGCTCCTCAAGGGCTCCGACGTCGACGCCGCTCTGCAGTTCACGAACTACCGCTGACCCGCCCCGCGAGCGCGGGCGATCCACCGCGAACGCGGGTCCTCCGGGCCCGCGTTCGTCCCTGATCGCCCGCGCTCGCGCGCGTTCACCCGCGCTCGCGCTCCCGGGCCCGCCACGAGCGCGGTAGATCGAGTTCGAGCGCGGCAGATCCGACGTGAGCGCGGTCCGCAACGAGCAGCGCTCGCGACCGATCTACCGCGCTCGCGGGTGGTGGCGGGCACGCGCGGCGGGCACGCGGGGCAGTCGTGCGCGAGCGGTAGGCGCGGGCGGGCGGGTGCGCAGGACGGGCGTGCCTGGGCGGACGCGCTGGCGTGCGTTCGTGCGCGGGCGGGCCGGCCAGGCGGGCGGGCGTTCGTGCGCGGGGCGGGCGTTCGTGCGCGGTGCGTGCGTTCGTGGGCGGGCGGTCGCGCGCGGGGCGGGCGTGCGGGTGCGCGGGGCGGGCGTGGGTCAGTAGCGGGTGAGGCCGCCGTGGGTGCCGGCCTGGGCCTCGAGGCGGGCGATGCGGTCGGCCATGGGCGGGTGCGTCGCAAAGAGGCGCGCGAAGCCCGCACCGCCCTTGAACGGGTTGGCGATCATGAGGTGCGACACGTTCTCCAGGCGCTGGTCCTGGGGCAGCGGACGTGCCGCGGTGCCGAGCTCGAGCTTGCGCAGCGCCGACGCGAGCGCCAGGGGGTCGCCGGTGAGGCTGGCGCCGTCCTCGTCGGCGTCGTACTCGCGCGTGCGCGAGATCGCGAGCTGGATCATCGAGGCGGCGAGCGGCGCGAGGATGAGGAGCAGCAGGCCGGCGAGCGGGTTGCCGCCCTCGCGCCGGTCTCCCCCGCCGAACCACATCGCCATGGAGGCGAGCGACGTGATGACGCCCGCGACGGCCGCCGCGACCGACGACGTCAGGATGTCGCGGTTGTAGACGTGCTGGAGCTCGTGGCCGAGCACACCGCGCAGCTCGCGCTCGTCGAGCAGCTGCAGGATGCCCGCGGTGCAGCACACGGCCGCGTTACGGGGGTTGCGGCCGGTCGCGAACGCATTGGGCGCCATCGTCGGCGAGACGTACAGGCGCGGCATCGGCTGCCCGGCCCGCGTCGAGAGCTCGCGCACGATGCGGTACATCGCGGGCTGCTCGACCTCGGTCACGGGGACGGCCTGCATGGTGCGGATCGCGATCTTGTCGGAGTTCCAGTAGCTCACCGCGGTGCCGACGAGGCCGAGCACGGTGAACAGCCACAAGAACTTCGGGGTGCCGCCGCCGAGGAACCACCCGACGAGCAGCAGCACACCCCACATCACGCCGAACAGCGCGGCCGTCTT
The DNA here is from genome assembly GCF_007989825.1 of Cellulomonas persica. GTDB lineage: Bacteria > Actinomycetota > Actinomycetes > Actinomycetales > Cellulomonadaceae > Cellulomonas > Cellulomonas persica. The sequence continues at coordinate 22,403 of NZ_BJUA01000021.1, forward strand.
GAGACCGTTGAAGTGGTGCCGCGAGCTCATGGTGTCCCTCCACTGGGTGCTGCCTGTCACGACGATGAACGTGCCACCGTCGCACCGCGTTCCCCGAGCCTGACGCGCCGAGGCCGCCGGCGCACGCGCGACGAGAGCCGCACCCCGGACGGGATGCGGCTCTCGTGGGCCGGGTACGTGGCCGGTCAGGCCTCCGTCGTGCGGCCGAGCGCGATGTCGACCATCTCCTCGCGCGGGACGACCTTGATCCGCTCGCGGCCGTGCGGCTCGCCGAGCGAGCGCTCGTAGGCGTCGAGCAGCTCCCAGCCGGTCCACTGGATGACCTCGACGCCGCGCGACGCGAGGAAGTCGGTGACGGCCGACGGGTCGCGGTCGGTCGCGGTGTAGAACGCCTCGCCACCCGCGGCGACGTCCTCGGTGAGGTGGCGGATGGTCTCGGACGCGTCCGACTTGGTGTGGCCGATGAGGCCCACGGGCCCGCGCTTGATCCAGCCGGTCGCGTACACGCCGGGCAGCGCCTCGCCGTCGACGTCGACGACGCGTCCCTCGCGGTTGGGGATCACGCCCGCGACGTCGTCGAACGGGATGTCCACCAGCGGCGAGCCGAAGTACCCGACCGCGCGGTAGACGGCCTGCACCGGCCAGTCGTGGAACTGCCCGGTGCCGGTCGCGTTGCCGTCGCCGTTGAGCGCGGTGCGCTCGGTACGCAGCCCGACGACCCTGCCGTCCTCGCCCAGGACCTCGGCGGGCTTGTGCAGGAAGTGCAGGTGGATGCGGCGCGAGGCGGTCAGCTCCTCGGGCTCCTTGAGCGTCCAGTCCGTGAGGGTCTTGACGACCTGCTTGGTCTGGTTCGACGAGTGGATCGCGGCCATCGAGCCCTCGTCGAACTCGAAGTCCTCCGGGTAGACGACGACGTCGACGTCGGGGACGTGACCGAGCTCGCGCAGCTCGAGCGGCGAGAACTTCACCTGCGCGGGACCGCGCCGGGCGAACACGTGCACGTCGGTGATCGGGTTCGCCTTGAGGATGTCGTAGACGTTCGCGGGGACCTCGGTGGGCAGCAGGTCGTCGGCGTGCTTGGCGAGGATTCGCGCGACGTCGAGCGCGACGTTGCCGGCACCGATCACGGCGACGGTCTGGTGCTCGAGCGGCCACGTGCGCGCCACGTCGGGGTGCCCGTCGTACCAGGACACGAAGTCGGCGGCGCCGTACGAGCCCTCGAGGTCGATGCCCGGGATCGGCAGCGCGGCGTCGCGGATCGAGCCCGTCGAGAAGATCACCGCGTCGTAGAACTGGCGCAGGTCGTCGAGCTTGAGGTCGGTGCCGTAGTCGACGTTCGCCAGCAGGCGGATGTCGCCGCGCTCGAGCACCTTGTGCAGCGCGACGATGATCTGCTTGATCCGCGGGTGGTCGGGCGCGACGCCGTAGCGCACGAGGCCGAACGGTGCGGGCAGACGCTCGAAGAGGTCGATGCTCACGTCGAGGTCGGTCTTGGACAGGATGTCCGAGGCGTAGATGCCGGCGGGACCGGCTCCGACGACGGCGACACGCAGGGTCGGGGTGCTCACGGGCGGACCTTCCGATTCGGGGACGTGGCCCTGCCGTCCGGGCCCGCGCTCGTCACGACGCGCTCTCGAGCCGGGCGCCTCGCTGCAGCGGGTCGCGGCGGGCAGGGCGTGCTGCCGGTCATCCTAGGACCTCCCCATGTCCGGTTCCTGCCCCCGCGTCAGCATGCGGACACGCGCGGGCCCCAGGGCGACGCGGTCAGCGGTCGAACATGTCCGTCAGGACGATCGAGCTCACGGTGTGGTCGACGTGCTCGGCCTCGCGGATCCGCTCGATCGCGGACTCGAGCTGGGAGATCGTCGGCGCGACGACGTAGGCGACCGCGTCCGCGTCGCCGGACACCGTCCCGGCACGCCGCACCTCGGGGATCGCCTCGAGCGTCGCCCGCAGCGACGCGGTCGAGGCGTTCCCCGAGCAGAAGATCTCGACGTACGCCTGGATCGGCGTCGCCCCCGGCGGGCGGCCGGTGCGGATGGTGAAACCGGCGATCGAGCCGTCGGCGACGAGCCGGTCGACACGTCGGTTCACGGCGGACGCCGAGAGTCCGACCTGCTCCCCGAGGCGTCCGTACGCGGCCCGTCCGTCGGCCCGGAGCAGCTCCATGATGCGCTCGTCGATCGCGTCCACGCGCCGAGCGTAGGGGAACGCCGGTTCCGGCGCGCTCGCCGGGCCTACGCTGACGGCAGCACCGCCGGGGCGTCGACCACCAGCACCGTCACGTTGTCGGTGGCACCCGCCGCGAGCGCGGTCGCGACGAGCCGGTCCGCCGCGGCCTGCGGGTCCGACTCGGCCTTGAGGTCGGCCTCGATGCGCGCGTCCGGCACGGTGTCCGTCAAGCCGTCCGAGCACACGAGCATGCGGTCCCCCGGGCTCACCGCGATCACGTCGAGGTCCGGCTCGACCGTGGGCGTGCCGCCGCCCAGCGCGCGCGTCACGACGTGGCGCCACGGGTGGTACGGCGCGTCGTCGGGACGCACCAGGCCGTCCGCGACGAGCTCGGCGACCTCCGAGTGGTCGCGCGTCACCTGCTCGAGCACCGCACCCACCATCCGGTACGTGCGCGAGTCGCCGACGTTGAGCACGACCCAGCACGGCGTCGACTCGTGCACCGTCAGCACGACGCCCGTCACCGTCGTCCCCGGTCGACGTCCGTGTCCCTCGGGCAGTGCGCGGATGCGGTCGTTCGCCTCGACGAGCGCGTCGCGCACCGTGTCCGGGTCCGCTCCCCGTCCGACGAGCGAGCGCAGCACTTCGATCGCGGTGGCGCTCGCGACCTCGCCCGCGTCGTGGCCGCCCATGCCGTCCGCGACGACGAACACGTCCTCCTGCGCGAGCAGCGCGTCCTCGTTCGTCGACCGGCCGCCCGGCGACGTCGCGCTCCCCCACCGCAGCGCCAGCGGCGCGGTCATCGGACCCTCCGCGGCGAGACGAGCCGCCACACGAGCGCGACGAGCGCGACCGAGGCGGTGCCGCCCAGGACCCACCACACGGCGTCGGCGCGCACCTGCGCCATCGGGTCGGCGACGTCCTGGACCACGATCGGGGACGCGGTCACCGTGGGCGCCGGCGTCGGCGTCCGCACGGGGTCGGTCGGGACGGCGGCGAGCTGCAGCGCGGCGTCCGGCCGGACCACGCCCCAGCCCAGCTCGTCGGTGCGCTCGGGCGTCGCCCGCGCCGCCGTGGACGTGAGCCGGTAGGCCCACTGCGCGGGCGTCTCGTCGGGGAACCGCTCCGCGAGCAGCGCCGCCGCCGCCGACACGTACGCCGTCGACCAGCTCGCCGCGGGGTCCGTCGTCGCGTACCAGCAGTCGCCCGCGCCCGGGTACGCCGTCAGGACCTGCGCGCCCGGCGCCGCCACGTCGACGTGCGGCCCGTGGATCGAGGCGTCCGTGGCGCGCAGGTCCGCGTCGACCGCCGCGACTGCCAGCACCTCCGGGTACGCCGCCGGGTAGCGCGCGTCGTCGGACTTGTCGTCCGCGGTGTTCCGGTTGCCCGCGCTCGCGACGACGAGCGAGCCGCGCGCGGTCGCGTCCCGCACGGCGGCGCGCAGCGCGGGGTCGTCGGCATCCGTCGACATCGACACGTTGATGATCGTCGCACCGTGCGCCGCCGCCCACGTGATCCCCTCGGCGATGCGTGCGGGCGTCGGCTGCACCCCCTGCTCGACCGCCTGGTCGCCCTCGGCGTGGTAGACCCGCACGGGAAGGATCGTCGCCTTGGGCGCCAGGCCGAGCACCCCCGAGTCGGGGACGCGCCGCGCCGCGATGATGCCCGCGGCGGCGGTGCCGTGGCCCCACGTGTCGGCGCGACCCGTCCCGTCCCCGGTCACGACGTCGTGCCCGTCGACCACGGCGCCGTCCAGGTGCGGGTTGCGGTCGTCGACGCCCGAGTCCACGACCGCGACGACGACGCCGTCACCTGTCGCGAACCGCCACGCCGCCTGCGCGCCGAGCTGCGCGAGCGCGGGCGGCTCCTGGTCGAGGTACCGGGGGGCCTCGTCGCCGCAGCCCTGCGTGACGGTCGCGTCCGCCGCGGGCGCGTCCGCGACCCACGCGGCCGACGCCCCGCCCAGCGTGAGGCAGGCCAGCGCCGCCCGCGCGGCGAGCGACGCCGCGAGACGCGGCCGCCGCTGACGGGGCACGGGGGTCATGGCGCGACCGGGGTGAGCGCGGCCTCGACCGTCAGCGCCGGGCCGGCCTCGAACAGCTCGGCCCACGCGGGCGGGACCACGGTGACGTCCTCGGCGTCGTAGCCGAGCCGGGCCAGCACGTCGTCGTCGCCGCCGTCGACGGTCGGCAGGCCGAACCGTCGGCCCATCTCGTCGACGAGCGCGTGGGTGCCGGCACCGCCCTCCTGCGAGCGGGACAGCACCAGCGCACCCCCACCCGGGACGACGTGCACGCCGGCCGCCGGCGCCCCGTCGGTCGAGACCAGCTCGACGCCCGCGTCCGCGCCCGTGGTGAGCACGGCGCACGGGGCACGCTCGACCCCGATCGCCTCGACAGGCTCACCGGGCCAGTCCTGCGGCGCGACGGGCGTCGTCGCCGTGCCGGCACCGGCGACCTCCGCGGGCGTGCGCGTGACCTCCTGCGCGCCCGGCTCACCGAGCTGGTACAGCTCCGTCGCGAACTCGCTGAGGACCGCGAGGTCGCCGCGGCGGTCGACGACGTACCAGCGGTCGGCGCTCCCCGCGCCCGCGACGCGCACGACCGTGCCCACGTCCAGGTCCCCCAGCCCGGCGCTCGACGGCGCGGGACGGCCGGCCCCCTCGACCGTCAGCGGCGCGAGCGCGGTGCCCTCGGGGAAGAGGTTCAGCCACGTGCCGGGCACCTCGACGCGCGGCGCGGTCTCGAGCCCGATCGCACGCAGCACGCTCGACAGGTCGGCCTCCGCCACGCGGTGCCGCAGCCCGCCGACCACCACGAACGTCTCGGTGCCGAGCTCGGCGACCACGGCGCCGCCCGCCTCGGTGGGCACGGTGATCCCCACCGACGTGGACACCGCGGTGGCACCGTCCTGGTCAGCGACGCACGACGTCCAGCCGGTCGGCACGAGCGCGTCCGGGCGCGGCGGTGCGTCCGGTGCGCCGACGATGCCGATCGTCTCGCGACGTTCGGTGCCCGCGATGACGCGCGGCGCGAGCTCGACGACCGCGAACTGGCCCGCCTCGATCGCCAGCCGCGCGCTCGTCGTGTTCACCACGGGGTAGAGCGCGTCGTTGAGGGCGACGTAGCGCGTGCCCTCGCCCTTCACCACGACGAGGCGGTTCGAGTGCCAGTCGTTCGGATCGCTGCGCAGCGCGCCCCACGCGAGCGAGCCGAGGACGACGAGCACGCTGAGCATGAGGCCCGCGACGACGCCGCGCATCGGCTTCGTCGGCTCGAGCTCCTGACCGCCGGGCGCTCCGCTCACGAACGCCGTCAGCAGGCGCCGTCGGCTGAACGACTGCGCCTCGACGAGGTCACGCTTGGCTGCCACGGCGTCCCCGCGTCAGACCAGGCCGGCGGCGGCGACGCCGAGCGGCAGCAGGACGGCCAGGCACGTCATCTCGATCGTGTCCCCGGCGCGCGCGAGCGCGACGCGGCGCCGGGGCGCCACGAGGCCCAGCGCGACGAGCGCCGCGGCCGCCGCGCCGGCCGAGCACACCAGCACCGTGCGCCACGAGGGGTGGGCCAGGGCAGCGACGACGAGCGTGAGCGCCAGGCCCGTGATCCCGAGGCACACCACGACGAGCACGTCCGCGCGCGCGTACGACTGTCGCGTCGACAGCAGCAGGCCGACCCATCCGACGACGAGCAGCACCGTGCCGAGCGCACCCGAGCCGACGAGCGTGGGCGTGGCCAGCAGCGCGAGGAGGCCGACGGCGACGCGCAGCGCGAGCTGGATCCGGTAGCCGGAGTCCAGCTGGCGGCGCACGCGGTCCGGGTCGACCGGGACCGGGTCGAGCAGGATCTCGGCGTCGGAGCGGGGCGAGACCACGCGCAGCGGCGTGCTCGCCAGCGCGAGCCACGGCACCCCGATGCTCGCGGTCAGCACGGCCGCGACGACCACCGCGAGCACGTGCGCGGGCTCGGACTGCGCGAGCTCGACAGTGGCCCCGACGACACCCAGCGCGAGGCCGAGCCCGACCGGGGCGATCGCCGTCTCGCGACCGTCCGGCAGCGCGGCGAGCGCGAGCACGCCCGCGACGACGAGGCCGGCGCCCGCGGCGGCTGCGGGCCAGCCCCACGACGGCGCGGCCGACCCGGCCGCGAGCCCCGCGACAGCAGCGGGCAGCCCGGCCGACAGCACGAGCACGCGACCCGCCGACGAGTCCCGGCCGGTACGCGCGACGACCGCACCCGCGACGACCGCGAGCACCGCGCCGATCGCGGCGACCACGGGCGGCAGCGGCGACGTGCGGTCGGCGCCCAGGAGCAGCAGCGCGGTGGCCGCGACGATCGCCGCCGCGCCCCAGGCCGCGCCCAGCGCCGAGTCGTGCGGCGTCCACGCGCGGAACCGGCTCTCCACCGCGTCCGCGACCGCCTCGACGACGTCGTCGTAGACGCGCGGGTCGGGCTGGTCCGCGCCGGACTCGAGCGTGAGGATCGCACCGTCCTCGACCCCCGAGGCGATGAGGCTGCGCGCCGGGTCGAGCGTGCTGCCCTCGGCGGTCACCAGGCGGTACCCGCCGTACACCGACGCCGCGTCCAGCATCCCGAGCGCACGCGCCAGGCCCGGCACGATCTCGACGACGGCGACGTTGCCCGGCGCGCCCAGGTCGACGCGGCGCTCCCCCGCCGTGACCGAGATCCGCAGCAAGGTGCCGACGGGGGCCGTCGGTGTGCTCGGATCTGTCATCGGCGTCCTCGGGTGGTCGTCGGCCGCGGGTGGTCGGCGGCAGGTCGCCGGTCAGCATAGCCAGCGACGCGCGTGGTCCGGGCCCCGTCCTGCGGCCCACCGGCTCTTCGTCCGACCGGGGCCCGGGACCGCGCGGGTCCCGACGTGGTGGTCCCTCGTCGTCCACAGGCCGTGGACGAGCGCCGACGCGCGTCGGCGTGGTCAGGTTACGGTTCACCCGGTTTCGCGTTGATTCGTCGGGACCGGCGTGGCTCGTCCGGGTCGCGTCCGGCATCGGCCCGCAGGGGTCGGGCATGGGGGAGGTGTCATGGCCGCTGAGGTTTCCGCTGCAGATGGTGCGATCAAGCGCGGAGCGGACGTGGTGGCGCGCACGCGTGGCGAGCTGCAGTCCGAGCTGTCCGCTCTGGAGGGCAAGCTGGCCGGGATCGGGTCGCACTGGCAGGGCCAGGGCGCGATCGCGTTCAACCAGCTGATGGTCCGCTGGCGGGACGACGCGTCGAAGATCGTCTCGGCGCTCAACGAGTTCGAGGCGAACCTGCTGCAGTCGCAGTCGTCGTACACGGCGTCGGACGACACGCAGTCGTCGACGTTCTCGCGCCTGTCCGGGCGCCTGGGCTGAGGAAGGGGAACGTCATGAGCGACCTGAAGGTGAACTTCGGTGGTCTGTCGACCGCCGCTGCCGACATCCAGACCGGTGCCTCGCGCATCGAGTCGCGCCTGGGTGACATGGACCAGGCGCTGCAGCCGCTGCGCGCGGACTGGTCCGGTGAGGCCTCCACGTCCTACGAGGCCGCGCGCGCCAAGTGGACCGCCGCGCTGACCGACATGAAGGCCCTGCTCGCCGAGATCGGCCGGGCCGTGGCCACCTCGAACGACGACTACCAGGCCACCGAGCGCGCCAACGCCGCCCGCTGGTGACCACCCACCGGGCCGTGGCGGACCACCGCCACGGCCCGGTCAGCACGTCAGCCGTGGCGGGGATGCCGTGACCGGCACCACCACGGTCGTGCACCCTCTGGCCCAACGTGCGTCCGGGGAGGACCATGCGTCTCCACCGGCACGTCGACGGGGAGATGCGGGCATGGGAGCTCCGGCAGCGGCCTGCGTGCAACGGCGGACAGGAGCGCGCACCGCGCACGGGCGGGCAGCAGCGCGCACCGGGCGCGGGCTCGCCGTCGGGACCGCTCGCGTCGTCGGGGCCACGCGGGTCGTCGGGGCCGCGCGGGTCGTCAAGAGCGCGCTGGGCTACGGGGTCGTCGACGTCCCGCACCTGCTCTCGCACGACCCGCGGCAGTACCCCGACGTGAACCCGCTGCTCACCGCGACCTCGCCCCACGGCGCGGTGCTCGGCACGGAGTCGGGACCCAGGGCCTCCGCCTCTGCGTCGCCCGCCCCCGCCGTCGGCGACTCGTCGGGAGGGGCCTCCGGCAGGCCTCCGAACCCGACGAGCACGCCGAGCGGCGCCCTCGTCGTCGTCGGGATCGCGCTGCTGCTCGCCGCGGCCACCGCGGGCCTCGTCATGCGCCGGCGTGCGGCGACCGGCGGGTCCGCCCCCGGCACCGCGACCCCTCGCGAGGCCGGTGGCTGAGTCGACCGTCCGGGCGAACGTGGTCCAGAAATGGTTGGGGCGGGCGACGTGACCCGGCGAACTCGGATACTGTGCGGTCGGTTTCGCGTTGATTCGTCGGGACCGGCGTGGCTCGTCCGGGTCGCGTCCGGCATCGGCCCGCAGGGGTCGGGCATGGGGGAGGTGTCATGGCCGCTG
>NZ_BJUA01000022.1 GCF_007989825.1 Cellulomonas persica
GCTGTCGCCCGGCGCAGCGCTGCGGGATGGATTGGGTGGGGAAGCGCTCGCTCAGCGAGCGCAACCCCACCCGCACGCAGCCAGGGCCGCCGCGAGGGCGAGCCGGAGTCGCCGCGAGGGCGAGGCGGGCGCGAGGCGGTGAGCAGATCAGCGCGATCGAGCCGAACGTGCGGTCCGGGCTTCGGTGAGCGCCGTGGGCCGGACGCCTCGGGCGGCCCGGGCGGGGGCGCGCGGACGCAGAGAGGGCCCGGCGCGGGTTGCGTCGGGCCCTCTCGGGGGTGCTGCGCTGCGCTAGCAGCGGGCGGTCATGCGGTGATCAGCGCTCGATCTCGCCGCGGATGAAGGCCTCGAGCTGCTCGCGGCCCTGGGTGTCCTCCATCTGGACCGGCGGCGACTTCATGAAGTACGTCGCGGCGGAGAGGATCGGGCCACCGACGCCACGGTCCTTGGCGATCTTCGCGGCGCGCAGGGCGTCGATGATGATGCCGGCCGAGTTCGGGGAGTCCCACACCTCGAGCTTGTACTCGAGGTTCAGGGGCACCTCGCCGAACGCGCGACCCTCGAGGCGCACGTAGGCCCACTTGCGGTCGTCGAGCCACGCGACGTAGTCCGACGGACCGATGTGGACGTTGCGGTCCTCCTTCTTGCCGGCCAGGGGGCCGTCGTGGAGGTTCGAGGTCACGGCCTGCGTCTTGGAGAGCTTCTTGGACTCCAGGCGCTCGCGCTCGAGCATGTTCTTGAAGTCCATGTTGCCGCCGACGTTCAGCTGGTACGTGCGGTCCAGGATGACGCCGCGGTCCTCGAAGAGGCGGGCGAGCACGCGGTGCGTGATGGTCGCGCCGACCTGCGACTTGATGTCGTCGCCGACGATCGGGACACCGGCGGCCTCGAACTTCGCGGCCCACTCCGGGTCGGACGCGATGAACACGGGCAGCGCGTTGACGAAGGCGACGTTCGCGTCGATCGCGCACTGCGCGTAGAACTTCGCGGCGTCCTCGGACCCGACGGGCAGGTAGCAGATCAGGACGTCGACCTTCGCGTCCTTGAGCGTCTGGACGACGTCGACGGGCTCGGCGTCCGACTCCTCGATGGTGGTCGAGTAGTACTTGCCCAGGCCGTCGAGCGTGTGGCCGCGCTGCACGGTCACGCCGAGCGGCGGGACGTCGGCGATCTTGATGGTGTTGTTCTCGGACGCGACGATGGCCTCCGACAGGTCGAAGCCGACCTTCTTCGCGTCGACGTCGAACGCCGCGACGAACTCGATGTCCTTGACGTGGTAGTCGCCGAACTGCACGTGCATCAGCCCGGGGACCTTGCCGTCAGCCGGCGTGTCGGCGTAGTAGTGCACGCCCTGGACGAGCGACGCGGCGCAGTTGCCGACGCCGACGATGGCGACGCGGATGGAGGTCATCCTCGCTCCTTCTCGGTGGTTCTGGCCGGAGCGGCGTGCTCGCCGTCGGCGGTGGACGCTGCAACGGTGCGGTGACCGGTGCCAGCAGGACGCGCGCGGCGGGCGCCACGCTCGTTGTCGATGAGTCCGTCGAGCCAACGGACCTCGCGCTCGGCCTGCTCCAGGCCGTGCCGCTGCAGCTCGAGCGTGTACTCGTCCATGCGCTCGCGGGTGCGAGAGATGGACTGGCGGATGGTCTCGAGGCGCTCCGTCAGGCGCGTGCGCCGACCCTCGAGGATCCGCAGCCGGGTCTCGGCGTCGGTCTGCGCGAAGAACGCGAACCGCACGTCGAAGTTCTCGTCCTCCCAGGCCGCGGGGCCTGAGGAGGCGAGCACCGACTGCAGGTGCTCCTTGCCGTCCGCCGTGATCTGGTAGACGATCCGTGCCCGCTTGCTGCCGACCGCGTGGGGGTCGGCGGGGGACTCGGTACCGACGATCCAGCCGCGCTCCGCGAGCGACTTCAGGCACGGGTACAACGACCCGTAGGACAGCGCGCGGAACGACCCGAGCACGAGGTTGAGCCGCTTGCGCAGCTCGTACCCGTGCATGGGTGACTCGTGGAGCAGCCCGAGGATCGCCGGTTCGAGCACGTCAGAACGACCGCGCATTCTCGGCACCTCCTCTAGGCTGTGTGGCCGTGCGTCCGCCTGGACGCGCCACGTGTGTCTCGCTCGATGTATCGACTCGTATGTATCACTGCGATACATCGAGCAGAGTAGGCGTGCACCCTCGTCGTGCACAAGTCGCCCAGTTCCGCCGGCGTGCGTCGACGCGACCCGGGCCGCACGGCGCGCGGAGGTGACGACGACGCGCGTCGGCGACCCGCCCGCGTCCCGCGCCCCTGGACGCCGGGTGTGCCGAGTGCCGATCGTGTGAAGGGTCGTGGGACGCCCCCGCCCTCGCCCACCTGCGGCAAGCCCGGTCGCGCATACTGGTCGGCGCGTCCGCTGACGCCTGCCCTCGTCACGCCTCGTCGTGCCGTGCGGCTCGCGGAACGGACGCCTCTCGTCGTCGTCAGGAAGGCAACACGTTGGCCGGCTCTTCTCGCGCCTCCGCCCCGCGGTCGCGTCGCAGCGCCCCGCGTGGCACAGGCGCCCGCCCCTCGAACGCCCCGAAGCGCAAGTTCTTCGACTACCCGCGTTCCGGCTACACCGGTCTGCACCGGTGGCTGCCGTCGTGGCGGTTCCTGCTCGGCTCGTTCCTGACGGTCGTGTTCCTCGGTGCCGGTGCGCTCGTCGCGGCCTACATCGGTATCAAGGTGCCCGCCGCGGGTTCCGAGGTGCAGTCGCAGACGACGACCGTGTACTACGCCGGCGGGCGCAAGGTCATGGGCACGTTCGAGGTGCAGAAGCGCCAGCTCGTCCCCCTCGAGACGCTCCCGGAGTACGTGGGCGGCGCGGTGATCGCCGCGGAGGACCGCACGTTCGAGACGAACTCGGGCATCTCCGTGACCGGCATGGCGCGCGCGCTCTACAACAACGCGACCGGCGGCAAGAAGCAGGGTGGCTCGACGCTCACGCAGCAGTACGTCGAGCGGTACTACGTCGAGAAGACGACGACCGACTACCTGGGCAAGTTCCGCGAGACGCTCCTGGCGCTCAAGATCACGCGCGAGCAGACCAAGGACGAGATCCTCGAGCGCTACCTCAACACCATCTACTTCGGCCGTGACTCCTACGGCATCCAGGCCGCCGCGCAGTCCTACTTCAAGGTCGACGCGAAGGACCTGACGATCTCGCAGGCCGCGCTGCTCGCGGGCATCATCCCGTCGCCCAACAACTGGGACCCGGCGGTGAGCCCGACGAAGTCGAAGGCCCGCTGGGACCACGTGATGGCGATGATGCTCGAGGACAAGCACATCACCCAGGCCCAGTACGACGAGGCGCAGTTCCCCGAGACCGTCGTGTACGAGCGGTCGGCGAAGTACACCGGGACCACCGGGTACCTGCTCAAGATGGTCGAGGACGAGATGGCGACCGAGGCCATCAACATCGACAAGGAGCAGCTCGACCGCGGCGGCTACAAGATCATCACCACGGTCCAGAAGCCGGTCCAGGACCAGCTCACGGCCTCGGTGCAGAAGCTGTGGGCCGGTGAGCTGACCAACGGCGAGACCCCGAAGAGCGAGAACCTGAAGGTCGCCGCGGCGTCCGTCGACCCGTCGTCGGGCGGGATCGTCGCGCTGTACGGCGGCAAGGACTTCCTCACGGACCAGGTCAACTGGGCCACCTACGGCAACGGCGTGCAGGCCGGGTCGACGTTCAAGCCGTTCACGCTCGTCGCCGCGCTCCAGTCGGGCATCCCGCTCGAGAAGCGGTACTCCGGCAAGTCGCCGATGAAGCTCGACGGCTGGGGCTCCGGCGACCAGACCGTCGGGAACTTCGGCGGGACGTCGTACGGGACGATGGACCTCGTCGACGCGACCGCCAACTCCGTCAACACGGTGTACGCGCAGCTCAACCTCGAGGTCGGCGCGGACCAGACCGCGCGGGTCGCGAAGGAGGCGGGCATCGACACGCCCGTCGACGAGGTCCCGGCGAACGTGCTCGGCACGGCGTCGGTGCACCCGCTCGCCATGGCGAACGCGTACGCGACGTTCGCGGCGCAGGGCGTGCGCCACGACGCGCACATCGTCGCCCAGGTGCTCAACGACGACGGCACGATCAACTACCAGACCGACGGCGGCCCGAAGCGCACGTTCGAGCCGGACATCATGGCGGACGCGACGTACGCGATGACCCAGGTGGTCCAGAAGGGCTCCGGCAAGCCGTACATCGCGCCGCTCGGCGTCCCGATCGCGGGCAAGACGGGCACGTCGACGGGGAACATCTCGGCGTGGTTCGTCGGGTACACGCCGACGATCGCGACGTCGGTCGCACTGAGCCAGGTGGGCGAGGACGGGTCGTCGCAGATCACGATCGAGCCGTTCGGACCGAGTCCGTACGGGGGACCGCTGACCGAGGTCACCGGATCGTCGATCCCGGCGCGCCTGTGGGCCGAGTACATGGGCCCCGTGCTCGAGATGGAGCAGTTCGCGAAGAACCGCGAGTTCCCGCCGCGAGCGAACGTCGGCGACAAGCCGACGTCGACGCCGACGCCGACGACCACGCCGACCCCCACCCAGGAGCCGACGCAGGAGCCGACGCAGGACGAGACCGTCAAGGTGCCGGGCCGGCTCGCGGGCAAGACGCAGGCCGACGCGACCGCGGCGCTGCTCGCCGCGGGGCTCGAGCCGGTGATCGTCTCGCAGCCCTCGGACAAGGTCGCGGCCGGGCGGGTGATCGCGGTCGAGCCGTCCGGCGGGACCAAGGTGCCCGTCGGCACGCAGGTCACGCTCGTCGTGTCGACCGGACCGGAGAAGAAGCCGGACCCGGAGCCCACGGGTGACCCGGGCACGGAGCCGACCGAGGCGGCCACGCCGCCGAAGGACGACTGAGGCTTCGTCACCCTGCGGCCGACCGGGTGGCCCCCGGCCGTCCACAGGATGACGATTTCGCCGGTCCCGAACGGGGCCGGTAGGCTAGAACACTGCTGTGCCTGAGTCTCGCCGCTGCCATCAGCGCGGGACGTGGGACGACGAGGGCTCCGGCCCCCGTCGACAGCGACGCATGAGAACCCTCCTGTCACGGAACGACCGTGACCGCTGAGACCAGAGGAGGTGGGTATGAGCCTGCGTCAGTACGAGATCATGATCATCCTCGATCCCGAGATCGAGGAGCGCACCGTCGCCCCGTCGCTCGACAAGTACCTGTCGGTCGTCAAGACCGACGGCGGCAACGTCGACAAGGTGGACATCTGGGGTCGTCGCCGCCTGGCCTACGAGATCAACAAGAAGGCCGAGGGCATCTACGCGGTCGTCGACTTCACCGCGGAGCCGGCCACGGCCAAGGAGCTCGACCGTCAGCTCGGCCTCAACGAGGTCGTCCTGCGCACCAAGGTCCTGCGCCGCGACGCGTGACCCGTCGGTGCGTACCGCCTAGCGTGCGCACCACATCGAAGGACAGAGCAGTTCGAGGATCGAGCGAGGAGCTGGCATGGCTGGTGAGACCGTCATCACGGTGATCGGGAACCTGACCGGGGACCCGGAGCTGCGCTTCACCCCGTCGGGTGCGGCCGTGGCCAACTTCACCGTCGCGTCGACGCCCCGCACGTTCGACCGCCAGAGCAACGAGTGGAAGGACGGCGAGACGCTGTTCATGCGCTGCTCGATCTGGCGCGAGGCAGCGGAGTCGGTCGCCGAGTCGCTCACCAAGGGCACCCGCGTGATCGTGACCGGTCGCCTCGTCCAGCGCTCCTACGAGACGCGCGAGGGCGAGAAGCGCACGGTCGTCGAGCTGCAGGTCGACGAGGTCGGCCCGTCGCTGCGCTACGCCACGGCCAAGGTCACCCGGACCCAGCGTTCGGGCGGCGGCGGTGGCTTCGGCGGCGGTGGCGGTGGCGGCTACTCCGGTGGCGGCCAGTCGAGCAGCGCCGGCGACGACCCGTGGGCCACGCCCGCGGGCGGCGGCGGTGGCGGCTACTCCGACGAGCCCCCGTTCTGATCCTCAGGTCCTTCGAGACCCCAGACACCACATCCCCGGGCATGGCAACGCCCGGGGCTCCACAGACAGGAGCACCGCGATGGCCAAGGCCGTTGTTCGTAAGCCCAAGAAGAAGCAGAACCCGCTCAAGGCAGCCAAGATCGAGGTTGTCGACTACAAGGACACCGCGCTGCTGCGCAAGTTCATCTCCGACCGCGGGAAGATCCGCGCTCGCCGGGTGACCGGTGTGTCCGTGCAGGAGCAGCGCGCGATCGCGCGTGCCGTCAAGAACGCGCGCGAGATGGCCCTGCTGCCGTACTCGTCGTCGGCTCGCTGAGAAGGAGGCCTGAAGATGGCGAAGATCATCCTCACGCACGAGGTCACCGGCCTCGGCGCCCCCGGCGACGTGGTCGAGGTCAAGGACGGGTACGCCCGTAACTACCTGATCCCGCGCAACCTCGCCGCCCCCTGGACCAAGGGTGCGGAGAAGGACATCACCGCGATCCGCAAGGCCCGCAAGGCCCGCGAGATCGCGACCCTCGACGACGCGAAGGCCGTGCGCGACTCGCTGCAGTCGAAGCCGGTCGTCGTGTCGGCCAAGGCCGGCGAGGCCGGTCGCCTGTTCGGCGCCGTGACCACCGCGGAGATCGCGGACGCGGTCAAGGCGTCGGGCGCCCCGGCGATCGACAAGCGCAAGGTCGAGATCGCGCAGCCGATCAAGGCCCTCGGCGAGTACACCGTCTCGGTCCGCCTCCACCCGGAGGTCGCCGCGACCGTGACCGTCAAGGTCGTCGCTGCCTGAGCTGACGCTCACCGCGGAAAGGCCCCGTCCCTCAACTGGGACGGGGCCTTTCCCGTCCCCACCCACTGACCCCAGCCCGCCACCCGGCACACGACCGCGGCAGCTCGAGCACGAGCGCGGTATCTCGGGCGCGAGCGCGGTAGATCGGGCGCGAGCGCCGGTTCGCTGGGACCGCGTTCGGGTCGGATGTACCGCGCTCGCGGACGCGGTTCGCGCGGCAGGGCGGGCTCGAGTGCCGGTGAGCGTCCGAACCGTGCCGTCGCTCCGCGCATGCGCAAGGACGAGCGCGGGAGCCGGGGCCCGACCGCGGTAGATCGGGTGTGAGGGCCGGTGGCCTGGGGCCGCGCTCGCGTCGGAGCTACCGCGCCCGGGGGAGCGTGCCCGTGTGGGAGGAGGAGCGGGGGACTGGCGGGGTCAGGTGCCCGTGACCATCCAGGCGGTGCCGCGGGCCCGGTAGCCGGTGGTGGCGGCGCGGGCCAGCATGAAGACTCCGCTGAAGGCGGCGGTGAGCCAGACCAGTCCTTCGGCGCCGGCGGGGGCGTACGCGCGCACGGCCAGGGCGACGGGCACGTAGACGACGAGCGTCACGAGCCCGGCCCACGCGAGGAACCGGCCGTCGCCGGCGCCGATCAGCACGCCGTCGAGCACGAACACCCACCCGGCGATCGGCATGCACAGACCGGCGACGAGCATGCCGACGACGATGGCGTGGCGCACCTCGTCGTCCGAGGTGAACAGCGGCGCGTACAGCGCGGCGGCGCCGCCGAGGACCAGCCCGAGCACGACGCCGGCACCCACTCCCCACTGCAGGGTGCGCCGCAGGATGCCGCGTGTGCGGGGGACGTCGCCCGCGCCGAGGGCGTGGCCGACGAGCGCCTGAGCGGCGATCGCGAGCGCGTCGAGCGCGAACGCGGCCAGGCCCCATACGGAGCTGACGACCTGGTGACCGGCGAGGGTCACGGCGCCCAGGCCGGTGGCGACCCACGTGGTGAGCAGGATCGCACCGCGCAGCGTCGCGGTGCGGGCGAGCAGGGGCAGGCCGTGGCGCGCGCTGGCCCAGATGCCGCCGGCGGCCGGACGCAGCGACGAGCCGGCCGTGCGGGCGCCGCGCACCACGACGGTCGCGAGCGCGACGGCCATGCCGAGCTGCGTGAGCGCCGTGCCTGCGCCCGAGCCGGCGATGCCGAGGTGCAGACCCCACACCAGGAACACGTTGAGCACGGAGTTCACGACCGCGCCGGTGACCGCCACGCCCAAGGGCGTGCGGGTGTCCTGCAGACCGCGCAGCGTCCCGGTCGCTGCCAGGACGAGCAGCATCCCGACGAGGCCCGGCGCGGACCAACGGAGATAGGTGACGGCCTGGCGCGCGGTCTCGTCGTCGGCCCCCATGACGCCCACCACCCACGGTGCCGCGATCCACAGGCCCGCTGCGAGGACGACCCCCAGGGTGAAGGCGAGCCACATGCCGTCCACACCGACCTGCAAGGCCCCGGGGCTGTCGCCCGCGCCGAGCCGCCGCGCGACCGAGGCGGTGGTCGCGTACGCGAGGAACACGCACAGTCCGACGACGGTCAGCAGCACGCTCGAGGCGAGCGCCAGACCGGCGAGCGCGGAGGTGCCCAGATGGCCGACGACGGCCGAGTCCACGAGGATGAACAGGGGTTCTGCGACCAGCGCCCCCAGCGCGGGGACGGCGAGCGCGAGGATCTGCCGGTCGAGCGTGACACGCGGCTGTCCGGTGGCTGAGATGGTTTCGACCCCCTGGCGTGCTCCACACCCGTTGAACTGTGTTAGCGCTCGTCATAGCGGCGAGTCGCGGGTTGTACCCACGCTATCCACAAGTCTGTCCACGGCCTGTGCACATCTTGATGCACAGGCGTCCCCACGCCGGTCCACAGGTTCCACGGCGTGTTTCCACAGGGGCTGAGGGCGATTCGCGCGGCGGGGTTCGCGGGTCCTAGTGTGCGCGGGAACCTTCCCATGGACCGGCCTGCGCCGGGCGTGTCGGAGGGCGGCGGTAGAACACGGGTTCGAGGGCTTCGTCCAGCGGGGATTGGGTGCGTAGGTGACGATCGAAGAGCTCGAGTACGGCATGCCGTCCGAGTCCGGCTCCGGACGACGCGAGTTCGACCGCACCCCACCGCAGGACCTCGAGGCCGAGCGCTCGGTGCTCGGCGGCATGATGATCTCGAAGGACGCCATCGCCGACGTCATCGAGCAGATCCGCGGCACGGACTTCTACCGGCCCGCGCACGAGATCGTCTACGACGCGATCATCGATCTCTACGGCCGCGGTGAGCCCGCGGACGCGATCACCGTCGCCGACGAGCTGACCAAGCGCGGCGAGATCGGCCGCATCGGCGGCGCGCCCTACCTGCACACCCTCATCGCGTCGGTCCCCACGGCGGCGAACGCGGGCTACTACGCGCGGATCGTGCGCGAGCGCGCGATCCTGCGCAAGCTCGTCGAGGCCGGCACGCGCATCGTCCAGCTCGGCTACGGCACCGACGGCGGCGACGTCGACGAGCTCGTCAACAACGCGCAGGCCGAGGTCTACGCCGTGACCGAGCGGCGCTCGTCGGAGGACTACCTGCCGCTGTCGGAGATCATCGGCGGGACCGTCGACGAGATCGAGGCCGCCGGCCACCGCGGTGAGGGGATGATCGGCGTCCCCACCGGGTTCTCCGACCTCGACCGCCTGACCAACGGCCTGCACCCGGGCCAGATGATCGTCGTCGCTGCCCGTCCGGCCATCGGCAAGGCCCTCGCGCTCGACACCCCGCTGCCCACGCCCGCAGGCTGGACGACGATGGGGGAGGTGCGGGTCGGCGACCAGCTCCTCGCCGCCGACGGGACCCCGACGACCGTCGTCGCCGCCACCGAGGTCATGGTCGACCGCCCCTGCTACCGGGTGACGTTCGACGACGGCACGACGATCGTCGCGGACGCGCAGCACCAGTGGGCGACCCGCACGCGTGCCGACCGCCGCCAGCGCGACGGCGGGACGCCGAGCATCTGGACGACGGAGGAGATCCACGGCACGGTGCGCTGCGCGACGGCCGATCGCCGGGCGAACCACTCGGTCGAGACCGCGCGCCCGTTGCAGCTCCCGGACGCCGACCTTCTCGTCGACCCTTACCTGCTGGGCGTGTGGCTGGGTGACGGCTACGCCGCCTCGGCCCGCTTCACGAGCGCCGACCCCGAGATCGCGATGCACATCGAGGGCCGCGGTTACGAGGTCCGCTCCGCGCCGACGATCGGTGTCGCTCGCCTCTACACCGTCTCACTCCCCAAGGAGGAGATCGAGGCCCGGACGTGCGAGGTCTGCGGCGCCTCCTACGTGAATCCGCGCCGCCAGGTCCGGACCTGTGGGCAGTCGTGCGGCGGCAAGGTCAAGACGAAGTCGGTCGGTGCTCCCGTTCCCACGTGCCCCGACTGTGGGCGTGAGACCTCCGGCCTGCGCCGCTGCCAGGAGTGCCACTCCGCGCACGGCACGGTCCAGGGTCGGCTCCGGACGCTCGGCGTGCTCGGCAACAAGCACATCCCGGCCCCGTACCTGCGGGCGAGCGAGCGGCAGCGGCGCGACCTGCTCGCCGGCCTGCTCGACGCGGACGGCACAGTGAACCCCACGGGTAGCCCGCAGATCACGCTCACCGACGAGCGCCTTGCGCGCGACGTCCGAGAACTGGTGCACTCCCTCGGCTACCGCACCGGTTGGTCGACGCGCACCGTTGCGGGTCGCTCCGAGGCGACCTCGACGGCGTTCACCATCACGTTCACCACCGACGACGACGTGTTCAGCCTCGAGCGCAAGAAGCTCGTGCACAAGCAGCGTCGTCGGCCCTCGACCCAGCGCTTGCGGCAACGGTTCATCGTGTCGGTCGAGCCCGTCGAGTCTGTCCCGGTCCGATGCGTCGAGATCGCGCACCCGTCGCACCTCTACCTGGCGAGCGAGGCGATGGTGGCGACCCACAACTCGACGCTCGGCATCGACATCGTGCGGTCGGCGTCGATCAAGCACAACATGTCGTCCGTCGTGTTCTCGCTCGAGATGAGCCGCAACGAGATCGTCATGCGACTACTCTCCGCCGAGGCGCGCGTGCACCTGCAGAAGCTGCGCACCGGTCAGATGGGCGAGGACGACTGGGCGAAGATCGCCCAGACCATGGGCAAGGTCTCGGGCGCACCGCTGTTCATCGACGACTCGCCGAACATGTCGCTCATGGAGATCCGCGCCAAGTGCCGGCGCCTCAAGCAGCGGCATGACCTCAAGCTCGTCGTCATCGACTACCTGCAGCTCATGACGTCCGGCAAGCGCGTCGAGTCGCGTCAGCAGGAGGTCTCCGAGTTCTCGCGTGCGCTCAAGCTGCTCGCCAAGGAGCTCGAGGTCCCCGTCATCGCGATCTCGCAGCTGAACCGTGGTCCGGAGCAGCGCACGGACAAGAAGCCGCAGATGAGCGACCTGCGCGAGTCCGGGTCGATCGAGCAGGACGCGGACATGGTGATCCTGCTGCACCGTGAGGACGCCTACGAGAAGGAGTCGCCGCGCGCGGGCGAGGCCGACCTGATCGTCGCCAAGCACCGCAACGGCCCGACGGACACCATCACCGTCGCGTTCCAGGGCCACTTCAGCCGCTTCGTCGACATGCAGGCCTGACCCTCCTGCGTCACCGGGTCGGGGCCTCGTCGCGCGCCGGCCGACGAAGGGCCCGCTCGTCGTGCCCGGACGCGGGTCTGCGGTGAGGCCGGGGGCGACGTACCGTCGAAGCCGTGCCTCGTCCCGTCCCGATCCGCCCCCGACCCGGGCAGGAGTCCGTGTGGGACTACCCGCGGCCCCCGCGTGTCGTGGCATGCACGGCCGAGCTCGCTGTCGTGCTCGGCGGCGAGGTGGTGGCACGGACGTCCTCGAGCTGGCGCGTGCTGGAGACGAGCCACCCGCCGACGTACTACCTGCCCCGGTCGGCGTTCGTCGCGGGGTCGGTGCGCGACGCCCCCGGAGCGTCGTGGTGCGAGTGGAAGGGGCAGGCGGCGTACGTCGACCTCGTCGGCGGGGGGAAGGTGGCGCTCCGTGCAGGGTGGACGTACCCCGACCCCGCGCCGGGTTACGAGGTGCTGGCGGGCGCGATCGCCGTGATGCCGGGCGCTGTGGACCGCTGCACGGTCGACGGCGAGGTCGTCCAGCCCCAGGAGGGGGGCTTCTACGGCGGCTGGATCACCTCGGACGTCGTCGGACCGTTCAAGGGCGGACCGGGCACCCAGGGCTGGTGACGGCCGTGGCCGGGACGCCCGTCGTCCACGCACCGCCCGGATCGTGGAGCGCGGTGGGCCTTGCGGAGCCGCGTACGGGGACGGGACCATCACGTCCGACGAGCGCACCAGCGTTCTCGAGTGCGGGGTCACACCCTGGGGGGCGGAGCAGCGGTGGGTACGAGGTCGGGCGGGACGTCGACGGTCACCGGTTCTGTGCGAGAACGCGCCCGCGGGTCCCTCGGGCCGGCCGTGTGGCGGTTGCGTCGCGAGTGGCAGTGGCGCCGGTCCGGCGTGCGGGCGCGGCTGGACCGCGTGGCGGTGGACGGCTTCGAGCACGCAGTAGCGGCTCATCGCACCCCGATCTTCCGTGAGCTGGCCGGTGTGGACCGTCGGCTGCAGGAGAACAAGGCGGTGAACCTCGCGATCGCCGCCGCGCGGCTGGACGGCAGCGCGTTGCGGCCGGGACAGCGGATGTCGTTCTGGCGGGTCGTCGGGCGACCGAGCTACCGGCGCGGGTTCAAGGACGGCCTGGTCCTGCGGCAGGGCGAGGTCGACGAGGGCGTCGGCGGCGGGCTGTGCCAGATGACGAACCTCCTGTACTGGATGACGGTGCACTCACCCCTGACCGTGGTCGAGCGTTGGCGGCACACCTATGACGTCTTCCCGGACAACGGCCGCACCCAGCCCTTCGGCAGCGGCGCCACGTGCTCGTGGCCGGTGCTCGACCTGCAGATCGAGAACCGCACCGCGGCGACGTTCCGGCTCTCCCTGACGGTCGAGCAGACCCACCTGGTCGGGGCGTGGACCAGCGACCAGGCTCCGCTGCACACCTTTGAGGTGTATGAGGCCGCGCACGAGATGAGGAACGACCTGCCCGGCGTCTTCACCCGTCACAACGTCCTGCGGCGGCGGGTGCTCGACCTGGCCGGGAACGAGGTGGACGACGAGTTCCTCGCGGCGAACCAGGGCCGGCTCATGTACCAGCCGTTCCTGGAGGCCGGCACCGGCTAGCGTCGTCCGCGCACGTCGTCGAGCACCACCCTGTGGTCGGTCGCGGTCTCACGACGATCTCCCGTGGGCCCGCCGAGGGGCGAGGACCCGCCGCCGCTGGCAGGGACGGTGACCAGGAGTGGTGATGTGATGTGCGCATGGAGCTGCCTCGCCACGCAAACGGCACGCCGCTGTTCCCGGTCGCACACCCGCTGGCCCCCGGGGCCCCGCTGACGTCGTCGTGCACCGGGACCGACGCATGAGCCGCGTCGTCGTGACCGGCGGGAGCGGCAAGCTCGGTCGCGCGGTCGTCGAGCACCTGGCGGACCACGGGTACGACGTGGTCAACGTCGACGCGGTGCTCCCGCCGGCGGACCAGCCCGCGCTTTTCACCCGCGTCGACCTCACCGACCTGGGCCAGGTGACCGAGGCGTTCACGGGCATCGACGACCGGTACGACGGCGTCGACGCGGTGGTGCACCTCGCGGCCATCCCCGCGCCGGGGCTGCGCCCGAGCGGTGCGACGTTCGCGAACAACGTCGTCGCCACTCACCACGTGTTCAGCGCTGCGCGCCGCGCCGGCATCAAGAACGTCGTCTGGGCGTCCAGCGAGACGGTCCTCGGCCTGCCGTTCGAGACGCCGCCGCCGTACGTCCCGGTCGACGAGGAGTACGCCGTCCGACCGGAGAGCACGTACTCCCGGTGAAGCGCCCGATCGAGGGTCGCGAGACGCTCCTGTCCATCGACAAGGCACGTCGCCTGCTGGGGTACGACCCGCAGCACACGTGGCGCGACGAGGTCTGACGTTCCGCGGCCGGGCGTCGAGCCGTCACCCGGCGTGCACCCACCCGGTCCGCGCGGGACAGAAATGCCTGGTCAGCGGAGGTGCCACGCGACAGACTCGGCGCGTGACCGACCGGAGCTGGCGCGTCCTGCGCGCCCCCGAACCCCCCGCGGACCTCGACCACCCCGACGCGTGGGCGCTGCACGCGTTCAGCGACGTCGAGCACGAGCGCGAGGCCGCCGTGTGGGGCTGGACCGACCAGTGGGCGCCGCCGTGGGTCATGCACGGCGTGGTCCGTCATCAGGAGTACGACCGCAAGCAGATGCTCCTGGTGGTGCGCGACACGCACCCCGAGGGCGCCCCGCCGGAGCCAGCGGACGTCGTCGGGGTCGCGCTCGTCGTCGTCGGTCGCGAGGCCAACACGCACCTGCTCTGGGCCGGGCCGCTGGCCGTGCGTCCCGCGCACGCGCACGACGGCGTGCTTGACGTGCTGCTCGCGGGGATCGAGGAGGAGGCCGCAGCGCTCGGCTGCACGACGGTCGTCTTCACGGCACCGCACGCCCCGGAGCCGCCCGCGGGGCCGGGCGTGCTCGAACCCCGCACGGGTGCGGGTCGCGTGCCGGTCGACTCGCCCGAGGCGGTCGTCGCGCGCGAGCGCGGCTACGTGCTCGAGCAGGTCGGCCGCCACTCCACGCTGTACCTGCCGGTCCCGGCGCCGGTGCTCGACCGGCTCGGCGACGACGCCACCGCCACGGCCGGCGACGCCTACCGGATCGTCACGTGGCGCGACGAGGTCCCCGAGGACCGTCTCGACGACCTCGCACGGCTGTGGACCCGGATGAGCACGGACGTGCCGCTCGGCGAGGTCGACTACGACGAGGAGCCGTGGGACGCCGACCGTGTGCGCAGTCACCTCGTCGGCCTCGCCGACCGGCAGCAGCACGTGCTGCTCGCGGTGGCCGAGCACGTCGGGTCGGGTGAGCTCGTCGCGTTCACGGTGCTCCAGGTCCCGTTCCCCGAGGTCCCGTTCGGGTTCCAGGAGGACACGCTCGTGATGCGCGAGCACCGCGGGCACCGCCTGGGGATGCTCGTCAAGGTCGCGAACCTGCGTGCGCTCGCCGCGTGGCGGCCGGGTGTGGAGCGGATCCACACGTGGAACGCGCAGGAGAATGCCCACATGCTCGCGATCAACGTGGCGCTCGGCTTCGTGGCGGACGGCGTCGCGGCCGTCTGGCAGAAGCACCTGGAGTGAGCGCATGACAGCACCTGGAGTGAGCGCATGACGACGCTGCCTGGCGGGCTCGAGCTCCGCACCGCCCGACCGTCCGACCTCGACCAGATCGGCGCGCTGCTCGTCGATCGAGGCGACGAGGCGGACGCGCTGGACCACCGGCTCGTCGTGGAGGGCGAGCTCGGGTGGGACGCGTGCGCGGTCGTCGTGGACGGCGATCGAGTGGTCTCGACCGCGACCCTGCTCGACGAGACGGTCCGGGTCGGGGACGTCGTGCTGCCGGCGGGTCAGGTCGAGCTGGTGGCGACCGACAGGGCGTACGAGGGTCGCGGCCTGGTCCGCGCCCTGATGGCCTGGGCGCACGACCGCTCGCGCGAGCGCGGTCACCTGCTCCAGGTCATGATCGGCATCCCGTACTTCTACCGGCTGTTCGGCTACGAGTACGCCGTCGACATCCCCCGGGCCCGAGCGCTGCGGGAGCCGCCGCAGCCGGGGTCGGCTCGTCGCGAGGCATCGACCGGATCGGTGCTGCGTGAGGCGACGACGGCCGACATCCCGGCCCTCGTCGCGCTGCAGGATGCGGCCCAGGCCCCGTACGACGTGGCGATGCCGCACCCGGCGGACCGCTGGCGCTGCCTGCTCGCGCACGAGGCCAGCACGACGAGGGTCCTCGAACGCGACGGCGTCGTCGTCGCGTCGGCCCGGACGGGCGTCCCCGACGACGGGCTGCTGGTCGCGGAGGCGGCCGCGACGGACCCGACAGCGGCGGACGACCTGCTGGACGCGCTGCGCGGGCTGGGCGAACCGCTGACGATCGTGCACCGACCGCTCACGGTGCCCGGACGGGCATGGTCGGGGCTCCTCGAGCCCGCCGGGGCCGACGCGACCCAGTACTACGTGCGCCTGGAGCGTCCCGAGCTCGTGCTGGACGCGCTGCGACCGGTGCTCACGGCACGCCTGCGTGCTGCGGGGCTCGGTCGGGACGTGGTCATCTCGACGTTCGGCCGCCACTACCGGCTGCCGTGGACCGCCGACGCCGGGCTCGGCCCGGTCGAGGTCGGCGGCCCCATGCAGGCGCCCGGTGTGGTCCAGGGCGCGGGTGTGGCGCCGGACCGCCTCCCCGCACTGCTCTTCGGACAGCTCGGCATCCGGGGACTGGAACGGCGCCACCCCGACGTCTACGCACCGGACGCCGAGTTCTTCGGTGCCCTGTTCCCGGCGCTCACCGCCGACCTCCTGACCTACTACCTCCCGTGGTGAGCCTGCACCCCGTGGTGAGCCTGGACCGCGACCGCGCGACAGGTGCCGACGTCAGCTCGGCGCATCGGGCAGGTCGGCTCGAGCCTCCGCGTGCTGTGCCGCGGGTCGGGCCTCGTGGCCCGGGAGGCCGCGGGTCCGTTCCCGCTCCTTGAGCTGCGCCTCGAAGACGTGCCGACGCCCGCCCATCGTCGCGTCGCGGACGGCACGCTCGGCGTCGGCGAACGCCTGGTAGTACCCGGCGTCGAACTCCTCGACGAGCTGGAACGTCCAGCGCCCGTCGACCACGTTGCGTCCGACGACCTCCGTCCGCAGCGCCTCGGCGAGATCGGGACGGCCCGCGGCCTCGAGCTGGTCGAGGGCCTCGGCGAGCTCCTTGTCCGCACGGCCGACGAGGCGGTGGAACGCGTACAGCATCCCGCGCGCGTGCTCGATCACCTCGAACGCCGCGGTGACCCCGCCGACCGCTTCGACCAGCTCGTCGGAGACCCCCGCGGGGGCGATGTGGTCCTCGTCGGGTCCGTCATGAGGTGACGTCATCGCGCCATCGTCGCCCGGAACGGCCGTCGTCGCCCGGCGGCCGACGATCCGCCCGGACCCCGGCCCCGGGGCGCGACGCGGCAAGGCTCGACGAACAGTGGTGCCAGGCGACGTCCCGTTCCGGTGTGGCCGAGCGCCGTGCAGGCGGCCCGGATGGCGCGGCGGGGTGCGCGCGCCGACGATGGACGACGAGGCACGACCGTCGACGCACGGCAGGAGCGCAACGATGAGCGACACACCGCAGGACCCGGACGCCGGTGCTCAGGAGGGCGGTTACGGGTACCCGCCGCTCGAGCAGGAGGTCACCCGCGAGGTCCTCGAGGGCGGTGCCGAGTCCGACGAGGACGGCGGGACCGACGACGCACCGGCGCCCGGCGAGCTCGCGGAGGAACCGACCGCGACCGAGCCGACCGACTGAGCGACCGGCTCATCGTCGACCTCCCCGCACCCGCGGACCAGCACCCCCGTCGCCGCGCTGCCGACGACCAGGGGGACCCGCCCCGACGGGGTGGGCGAGCCCTGACGAGCGTCTCGGTCGTCATCCCCGTGCGGGACGACGCCGAGGCGCTCGACGCCTGCCTCCAGCGTCTCGCCCGGCAGACGGTGCGCCCGCTCGAGGTCGTCGTCGTGGACAACGGCTCGACCGACGCCTCCGCGCGCGTCGCGGTGAACCACGGCGCGCGTGTCGTCGTCGAACCGCGACCCGGCATCCCCGCCGCGGCCGCCACGGGGTACGACGCCGCCGCCGGTGACGTCATCGCCCGCCTCGACGCCGACTCCCTGCCCGGGCCGCGGTGGGTCGAGCGCATCGCGACCCGGATGAGCGACGAGCCGGACCTCGACGCGCTCAGCGGCACCGGCCGGTTCACCGACCTGCGCCCGATCCCGGGTGCCGTCGCGACCGCGGTCTACCTGGGCGCGTACTACGTGCTCGGCCACCTGGCGCTCGGCCACCCGCCGCTGTGGGGCTCGTCGATGGCCGTGCGCCGCAGCGCGTGGTGCGAGGTCCGCCGAGCCGTGGCCAGGGATGACGCCGAGATCCATGACGACCTGGATCTCGCGTTCGCGCTCGGGCCCGAGCGCCGGGTCGTGCTCGACCGCGAGCTGCGGGTCGGCGTCTCAGCGCGCTCGCTGCGCGGGGCGGCGCAGCGGCGACGACGGTTCGGCCGCGCGCGCCGCACTCTCCGGCGCAACTGGCGCCGCCTCCCGCCGTGGAGGCGCTGGCGGCTGCGCCTCAGCCGCTGAGCGCCCGGCCGGGCGGGTCCCGGTCGTCGCCCGGGACGGCGCACCACCAGGAGGAGGCGGCCACCAGGCCTCGGGCGCCGAGCCCGTCGGGCCGCGTGTCGGGACGCGCGTCGTCGGGGAGCGTCGGCCCCGCCGTCACCGCGGGTCGGACCGTGACCGCGGGTCGGACCGTGACCGCGGGTCGGACCGTGACCGCGGGTCGGACCGTGACCGACGCGGCGGTCCGAGCAGCC
Organism: Cellulomonas persica; assembly: GCF_007989825.1. GTDB lineage: Bacteria > Actinomycetota > Actinomycetes > Actinomycetales > Cellulomonadaceae > Cellulomonas > Cellulomonas persica. The sequence goes on from NZ_BJUA01000022.1 coordinate 18,303, forward strand.
GTTCGACGAGGCGGGTGTCGCCCGGCCACGCCTCGAGCAGGACCTCCCGGGGGACGGTGCGGGCGGCGTAGCGCAGGGCGAGCGCGACGACCACCACGTCGTCGAGGGGCCCGACGACCGGGAGGAACTCGGGGACGAGGTCGATGGGCGAGAGCACCCACAGGCCGGCGATCGTGACGGCGACCTTGGCCCGGAGGGGCACGGCCGGGTGTCGGCGCAGACGCCGCACGGTCGTCACGCATGCGGGCAGGAACCGGGCAAGCTCCTTGAGAGTTCCCTCCGGCAGGCGGCGGGCGAGCAGCAGCAGAATGCCCCACGTCGCGACCAGCGCCGCGACGCCGACCGCGACGACCTCGAGCCAGCCCCTCGTCGTCATGGAACGATCGTGCCTCGTCGTGGGAGTGGTTCCACCCGACTCGGCCCGCGCGTGACCTCGGAGGCACTGTGAAGCTCTTGCTGACGTCCGGAGGCGTCACGAACCCCAGCATCCACGCGGCCCTCGAGGGGATGCTCGGCAAACCGGTCGAGGAGAGCCGCGCGCTCGTCGTCCCGACCGCCCAGTGGGGCCACCCGATGTGCGGTCCGGAGTCGGTGCGCCGGGTCGTCGCGGCGGGAACGGACGACCAGTTCTTCTCCGGTCTGGGATGGGCGTCGCTCGGGGTCCTCGAGCTCACGGCACTGCCGTCCGTCGGCGCGGAGCGCTGGGTGCCGTGGGTCGAGGCGGCCGACGTGCTGCTGGTCGACGGCGGCGACGCGACGTACCTCGCGCACTGGTTGCGCGAGTCCGGGCTGGCGGACCTGCTGCCGACGCTGACGGACACCGTGTGGGTCGGCGTGAGCGCGGGGAGCATGGTGATGACGCCGCGGATCGGGGAGTACTTCGTCGAGTGGGCGGGGGCGCCCGACGACCGCACGCTGGGGGTCGTCGACTTCGCGATCTTCCCGCACCTGGACCTGTTCCCGACGAACACGCTCGCGCACGCGCAGCGATGGGCGGCCGAGATCGGCGTCCCCGCGTACGCGATCGACGAGCAGACGGCGCTCGCGGTGGTCGACGGCGTCACGACGGTGGTCTCCGAGGGGAGCTGGACGCGGTTCGACCACGACGAGTGAGCGGGTCGGCTCACGGCTCAGGGTCGACTCCAGACGTGGTCAGGCGTCCGCAGCCTCCGCGCGCAGCACGCGCTGAGCGCCGGTGCGGTGCTCGTCCCAGTGGCGTCGCAGGCAGCCACGCCCGCTCCGGAACGGCGCCGTCCGTGGCGCACCGCTGGGCACGATCGCGTCAGGACGGCGCCGTTCTCGGAGTGCGACGTCACGAGACGTGCTCGTGCCCCGTGACGTCAGCGGAGGTCAGGCCGGGAGGGTCCCGTCGCGGCGGGCGAGGCTGCGCAGGCCCAGGCCGCCGATGACGAACCCGACGCCGACGCCGACGACCGCGAGCGAGACGCCGAACGCGATCACCGACGTCATGAGCGACGCGCGCAGGAACGTGCCGGTCGCGACGGCCGGGCGGATGGGGTCCTCGCGGTCGATCTCGGCGTAGGTGCGGCCGTCGGTCATCTCCTGCAGGTCGGTGCGGATCCCCTCGGACTGGGCCCACGCCTCCCAGGGTGCGTCGACCCGCTCGCCGACGAACGCGGGTGCGGTGTCGGTCACGTGGACCTTCTCCTGCCAGAGGCCTTGGGTGACGGCACCCCATGCGCCGACGCCCCCGACGATCATGATCGCGCCGAGCACGAGCAGGAGCGTGCCGAAGAGTCGTGCGCGCTTGTTGACCCGGGGCGGCGGCGGTGCGCCCTCGGTGGAGGTCTGGGCGTTCTCGGTGACGGTGGACTGAGCAGACACGGGTGCCCCCTTCGGTCGGCGTGTCGTCGGTTCACCACCGTCTCGGGCTCAGATACGAGGCCGCATCCATGCAAATCAATTCATCTCGCGGGCTACTCGCGAGTAGCTCTTTCGTCGTACCGCCCGGGTGAGCGCCGCCGGCGACGTGCCGGAGCGGACGAGCGCCTCTCTGGGCCGACGTCGGCAGGCGGGGTGGCAGGAGGGTGAGTTCGGCAGCGGACGCCCGGTTCCGGCCTCGACGGTCGCCGACCTCTGCCATGATCCGCGCGAGCGCGGTGCCGCGCCCACGTGCGGGGAGAGGGTGCAGCAGTGTCCGACGACCAGCCGACGCCGACGACGGCCGGCTACCCGTGGGCGCCTCCCGACGGCACCACGGCATCCGGTCCGGCGGCTCCGGTCCCGTACGACGCGGGCATCGGCCACCCGACCCCGGCCGGTGCGCCGTACTCCCGCGGGTACCCCACAGCGCCCGCACCGACGGGGTACCCGTCGCCTCCGACGTACCCGTACGGGCCGGGCTACCCGCCCGCTCACGGACCCGTCGCGTACCCCGGCCCGCGCCCCTACGACGGCTTCGCCATCGCGGGCTTCGTGCTCAGCTTCGTCGGCGCGGTCGTGCTCTCCATCATCTTCGGGGTCCTGGGCCTCGTGCGGACCAAGGGCGGCCGTGCGCGTGGCCGTGGGCTGGCGATCGCGTCGTTGGTCATCTCGTCGCTGTGGTTCGTCGTCGGCATCGGGCTCGTCATCTACGGCGCGACGCTCGGGCCGGTCTCGACGTACACGGTCGGGGACTGCGTGCGCCTGAGCGCCGACGCCGATGCGGGGCTCGACGAGGGCGACGCGCCCACCTTGCCGAAGGTGGCGTGCTCGGAGCCGCACAACGCCGAGGTGTACGCGGCGAAGAACCTCCCGTCCGGGTCCTACCCCGGCCTGGACCGCGTCGAGCAGGAGACCTTCGCGTACTGCGAGTCGGAGTACGCGAGATTCGTGGGCGTGCCGTACGACGACTCACGGCTGGGCTTCTTCATCGTCTATCCCGAGCAGATCGGCTGGTACACGGGGGACCGCAAGATCGCGTGCATCGTGACCGCCCCCGAGGACGTCACCAGCACGCTGCGCGGCTCGGCCCGGTAGGCCGCCGCGCCGTGACGTGCGCTGCGCGGTCGCACGCGGGGCACCGAAGCCGGGCGACGAGCGCGGCTACAACGACGTCGCGGTCCGCACGAGCCCTGCGACCCCGCGCGAACGTGAGTGCGGGGGCCACGCGATCACGGTCGTGACCTGCGGCGCGTCGAGCACGGGATGGTCACCGGGGCGAACAAGGGCGTCGGGTACGAGATCGCGGCGGGCCTGGGGGCGCTCGGCTGGCGGGTGGGGGTCGGTGCGCGCGACCAGCAGCGCCGGGACGAGGCCGTGGCGAGGCTGCGGGAGTCGGGCGTCGACGCGTTCGGCGTCGCGCTGGACGTGACGGACGACGAGAGCGTCGCGGCCGCCGCCGCGCAGATCGAGCACGACGAGGGTCGGCTCGACGTGCTCGTCAACAACGCGGGCATCGTGGGCGGGGTGCCGCAGACCCCCACGACGATCTCGCCCGACACGATCCGCGCGGCCGTCGAGACCAACGTCATCGGCGTCGTCCGGGTCACCAACGCGATGCTGCCGCTGCTGCGGCGCTCGCCGTCACCGCGCGTCGTGCAGATGTCGAGCACCGTCGGGTCGCTGACCCGGCAGACCACGCCGGGCGCCGACACGGGCCCCGTCTCGGGCGCCTACTCACCGTCCAAGACGTTCCTCAACGCGATCGTCGTGCAGTACGCCAAGGAGCTCGCGGGGACGAACATCCTCATGAACGCCGGCTGCCCGGGCTTCGTCGCCACGGACCTCAACGGGTTCCGGGGGACGCGCACACCGCAGCAGGGTGCGCAGGTGGCGATCCAGCTCGCGACACTGCCCGACGACGGCCCGACGGGCGGCTTCTTCAACGACTCGGGCCCCCTTCCCTGGTAGCAGACCGCCGACGCGGGACGACCTCACCGGGCGCGGGGGAGGCGGGTGGTCAGCCAGTCGAGGGTCGCCTCGCGGTACCAGGCCTGGTGCACGCGCAGCCACGGCGACGTCTCGACCGGCGGCCGGCCGGCGGCGTCGACGAAGTACCCGGCGAGCGCGACGAGGAACGCGTCGATCGAGGCGGGCGGGACGTCCCGGGTCAGGGCGTGCGTCGCGACGACCCGATCGGCGTCGAGACCGTCGCCGTGCACGCTCACGAGCAGTCCGACGAGGTCGATCCACGGGGCTCCGAGCTGGATCCAGTTCCAGTCGCACACGAGCACCCGGCCGTCGGCGGCGAGCAGGATGTTGTCGTCGCGCAGGTCGAAGTGCACCACGGTGCTCCCGGCGGCGGCCTGCGCCCACCGGCTCTCGAGGGCCGCGAGCTCGTCGACCCGGTGGCGCCACGGGGTCGGCACGAGCGTGAGGTCGGCGTCCCCCGACGAGCACCGACGCCAGAACCGCAGGTCGTCGTCGAGGTCGGCGGTCGTCCCGAGCGGGAGCAGCGCCTCGGGGGCCGGCGTCAGCGCCTCGGCGAGTCGTTCGAGCGCGACGAGCACCACGGCGAGCTCGTCGGGCACCCAGGGCCGCTGGGGCGGGGTGCTCTCGACGTCCTCGAACGCGAGCACCACCCAGTCCTCGAGGTCGAGGGTCCAGAGCAGCCGCGGTGCCGCGACGGCCTCGGGCAGCAGCCCGGCGACGAGGGCCTCGTGCCGGTAGGCGTGGTGGGCGTGCTCGCCGCGGGACGTCGAGGCCGCCTTGACGAAGACGCGCGTGCCGTCGGCCAGCTCGAGCCGGCTCGCGAAGCCCTCGGTGAACCCGCCGTCCTGCGAGCGCGCGCGGACCACCGGTGCGCCGGCGCGCGACTCGATCGCGGCCCGCACGCGCTCGGGCAGGGCGTCCCACGAGGGCCGCTGGGCCGTGCCGCTGTGGGGTGCGCGTGCGGGCTCTGAGAGTGCGGCGGTGGCCGCGTCGTGCTGCATCGGGGCACGGTAGCGGGCCCGGCGCGAGGCAGTCGCGCAGTTTCTCGTCCGGAGGATGGGGATATGTCGAGTCGTACCGGCCGGGCATCCACAGAGGGGGCGCGGAACGTCTCAGGTCGGGGAGCAACTCGGTCGATTGCTGGTCTGTGAGCGGATCCAGCGACGACCAGCGGCACGGTGATGTCGCGCGCGCCGCGCGGCCGCCGGTGATCGGTTTCCTTGCCCCGAACGTGCACGGCTACTTCTACGGAAGCATCCTCGACGGCCTGATGGACACCGTGGCCGCGCAGGGCGCTCGGGTCGTGGCGATCCAGGCGCGCGAGGCCGGGTTCTTCAAGGCCATGGCCGACGAGAAGTTCTCGTCGCAGGTCGCGTGGGACCACCTCGACGCGCTCGTCGTCGCGGTGACCACCACCGACTACACCTACCTGCGGGACTTCTCCGCGAGCGGCAAGCCGGTGATCACCCTGTACGCCGCGCCGACGGGGCTGGACTGCCCGACGGTGGTGCCGGACAACGCGAGCGGCATCTCGGCGGCCGTGGACCACCTGGTGGGCCACGGGCACTCGGACATCGTGTTCGCGGGCCGGCGCCCGGCGAACGGTGACGACGAGATCCGGTACGCCGCGTTCTGCGCGGCCATGCAGGCGCACGGCCTGGTGGCGCCCGAGCCGGTGGTGGTCCCCTGGACGACCGAGGAGCGGTACGACGGCGCGGTGGCGGTGCGACGTCTGCGGGAGCGGGACCGGATGCCCACCGCCGTGGTGGCCTGCACCGACGCGACGGCGATGGCGGTGATCGAGGCGCTCACCGAGGACGGCCTCGACGTCCCGGAGGACGTCGCGGTGGTCGGGTTCGACGACATCGCCGCGGCAGCCGAGTACCGCCCGCCGCTGACGAGCGTGTCCCAGAGCTTCAACCTCGCGGGGGTGACCGCCGGCTCGCTGGCCATGCGGGCCTTGCGCGGCGAGCACGTCGAGACCGGGCTGCACGCCATCCCGGTCACGTTCGTCGTGCGGGAGTCCTGCGGCTGCCGGGGCGGCACCGACGACGACGTGACCGACCGGGGCAGCCTGGAGACGGTGAGCCTGCCGTTCATCGACCAGCTCGGTGCGGCGCTGTACGGCGACGAGGAGCTGCCGTCGGCGCAGCACCCCGGACTGCGGCTGGCCGTGCAGCGACTGGTCACACTGTTCGCCGAGACGGTGCGGGCGAACGACGTCGGCCCCGCCGACCGCAGCGACCTGGACACGGCGGAGAAGGCCGCCGCGGACGCGCTGCGGCGCGCGGTCGCCACCTCGCCGTACCCGGTGAACGCGCTGGTCGCGTTGCGCGGGCTCGCGGAGGCCGTCGCCCACCACCTCGCGCCCGGCGACTGGCGGGCCGCGACCGCCGTCCTCCAGTGCGCCGCGGACGTCGCGACCCGCGCGCTGCGGTTCTACCAGCAGCACGACAGCGCGGTCGTGCTGAACCAGCACGTCGACGTGCAGCGCCGCCACTACCGGATCAGCACCGACCTGGTGCGCCGCAACGGCAGCAACCCCAGGACCCTGACCTGGCTCGCCGACACCGGCGTCCGCACCGCGAGCCTGGCTCTGTGGAACGAGGTCGGGGAGCTGCGGCTCGTCGGCGTGTTCCCCGGCGACGAGAACGGCAGGGAGCTCGACGAGCCGTGCGACGTGCGGTCCTTCCCCGCGCTGCTCTCGGCGGCCGACGAGCTCGACCCGCGTGAGCTGACGATCGTCCTGCCGGTGGACTTCGACGGCAACGAGCACGGGTTCATGTCCCTGACGGGCGCGTTCGACGTGATGGGGGAGGCCGTCTTCGAGCGGGTCAACCACTGGGCGGTGCTGCTGTCGGTGGCGCTCGAGCAGGACCGGGCGCTGGAACGGCTGCGCGTCAGCGAGGAGCGTTACGCGCTGGCCGCGGAGGCCGCGAACGACGGCATGTCCGACTGGGACCTGAGCACGGGGACGGTCTTCTACTCCGCACGCTGGAAGGCGCTGCTCGGCTACGCCGACGACGAGCTCGACAGCACGCCCGACGAGTGGCTGGACCGGATCCACCCCGCGGACCGGGGCACGTTCGACCGGGCGCTCGACCACCTCGTGTCCGGGATCGAGCAGTCGCTCGAGATCGAGTACCGGCTGCGCACGTCGAACGGCAGCTACCGGTGGATGACCACCAACGTGCTGTCGGTGTGCGGCCCCGACGGGCGCGCCATCCGGCTGGTCGGCTCGATGACCGACGTGACCGAGCGCAAGGAGCTCGAGGACCGGCTGCGCAACGACGCCCACTACGACCCGCTGACCGGGCTGCCGAACCGGGCGCTGTTCCTGGAGCGGCTGGAGCGGACGATCGTGCGCACCCGCCGCGACCCGGAGTACATGTTCGCGGTCGTCTTCATGGACCTCGACGGCTTCAAGGTGGTCAACGACAGCCTCGGTCACCAGGTCGGCGACGAGCTGCTGATCGAGGTCGCCCACCGGCTCTCCGCGGGGTTGCGGGCCGGCGACACGGTCTCGCGGTTCGGCGGCGACGAGTTCGTGCTGCTCCTCGACGACGTGAGCGAGGTGGCCACCCTCCCCGACGTCGTGCGCCGACTGCTGACGGAGATCTCCGTGCCGGTGGTGCTCACGGAGGGCACGCGCGCCGTCAGCGCCGCGGCCGGCATCGCCGTGTCCGCGAGCGGGTACACCTCGGCCGACGAGTACCTGCGCGACGCCGACACCGCGATGTACCGCGCCAAGGCGCACGGACCTGGCTCGGTCGTCATGTTCGACGGCGCGATGCACGCGCGTGCGGTGGCCCGCCTGCAGCTCGAGTCCGCGCTCGACCAGGGCATCGCGCTGGAGCAGTTCGAGCTGTACTACCAGCCGATCGTGCACCTGGACACGCGCCGCATCGTCGGGCTCGAGGCCCTGATCCGGTGGAACCACCCCGAGCGGGGACTGGTCCCGCCGAACGACTTCCTGCCCGTCGCGGAGGCCACCGGCCAGACCCGCCAGATCGGCCAGTGGACCATCGTGCAGGCCTGCCGGCAGATCGCCGAGTGGCTCGACACGGTCCCCGATTTCAGCGACGTCACCGTGAGCGTCAACCTGTCCAACCGGCAGTTCTGGGACCCCGAGCTGATGCCCACGCTCCTGTCCGTCCTCAAGCGCTACGACGTGCCCGCCTCGTCCCTGATCTTCGAGGTCACCGAGGGCGTCATCATGCACAACCAGGACGTCGCGGTCTCGTTCCTGCGCCAGCTGCGTGACGAGGGCGTCGAGTTCCAGATCGACGACTTCGGGACCGGGCACTCCTCGCTGTCCGCGCTGCACGAGCTGCCCGTGTCCGCCCTGAAGATCGACCGCTCGTTCATCCAGCGCATGAAGACCAGCTCGCGCAGCCGGGAGCTCGTCGGCCTGATGATCACGATGGGTGGGCGGTTCGGCCTGACGGTGATCGCGGAGGGCGTCGAGACGGAGGACGAGGCCACGGCCCTGGCCGAGCTCGGCTGCCCGCTGGTCCAGGGCTACCTGTTCTCCCGCCCGGTTCCCGCGCCCGAGGCCACGCGCCTCCTGCTCGCTCAGGCCGACGAGGCCGTCCCCGCACCTCTCGACGTCGTCCGCTGACGCCCGGACGGTCGTCGTCCGGGCGTCGGGCGTCCGTCAGGCGGGGCGGGTGCGGTCCAGGCGGACGGGCTCGGGCAGGTAGCCCGCGGAGCGGTAGGTCGCGACGGCGGACGTCAGGGTGGTCGGGGTGCAGACCTGCGCCGACGACGAGCCCGACGACCGGAGCGCGGCGGCGGCGGCGAGGCAGATGGCGCGGCCGTGACCGCGCCCGCGGTGGTCGGGGTGCACCCCCATCGGCTCGAGCAGCCCGGGCCTGCCGGGGCCGGCCGACCACACGGTGACCCCCGCGACGGGCACGCCGGCGGGGTCGCGCCCGAGCAGGCACCACGCGTCGGCGAACGGCGACCCGTCCGCCATGGTGCGCCACACCTCGTCGGTGAACCGGTCGTTCGCCCACGCCGAGCGGTGCACGGCGGTGAAGTCGGCGGTCCGTCCCGGTGCGACGACCTCGACCTGCAGGTCGGTGGTCTCGACGGGTTCGCGCAGGTCGCGCCGCAGCGGGGTCCAGGACTCGCCCGTGGGCCAGCCGTGCTCCCCGAGCAGCTCGTGCACGCGGGTGGCGTTCGGCGCCTCGACCACGCCCGCGCCGTCGGGCAGGACGCCGCGGCGAGGGTCGACGACGTCGGCGACGACCTGCTGCGCGACGTCGTCGGACCGCCACGCCGGGGGCGCGACCGTCATGCGCAACGCGTCGGGCCCGTCGAGGAAGCCGATCGCGACGAGCTCGTCGTCCTGGGTCCACGTGCGGACGGCGGCGGCGACCGCGTCCGTGCCGAACCGCCAGAACCAGCCCAGGTCACCGGGGTGCAGCTGCAGGGGCGCGCCCTCGTCCTGCCAGGACCGCAGCGTCGCGACGACGTGCGGCAACCGGTCCGGCGAGGGCGTCGACAGCACGACAGGCATGCGGCGATCCCACACCCCGCATGCCGTGCTGCGCACGGCTTTACTCGGACGACGAGCGTGCGCGTGGGCGAGGGCCGGCCCGGCGACGGCGACCGGGCCGACCCTGCCGTCCACGGGCGACTACCCCACGCGGACGAGCTGCCACTGCTGGTTGGCGCCGCCCCAGCTCGAGTACTGGACGATGTTCGCGCCGTCGGCCGTCGAGGCCCCCTGCACCTCGAGCGCCTTGCCGCTGATGCGGCTGATCAGCGTGGCGTAGCCGCCGGAGACCGTCGCGCGCCACTGCTGGTTGGCCCCGTTGTTGTCGGTCCACTGCACGATCGCCGCTCCGTCGGCCGTGGACTTGGCGTACACGTCGAGGTTCTTGCCGGACAGCCGGGACCGGATCTCGTAGTAGCCGTCGCCGGTGGGGACGAACTGCCACTGCTGCTGGTTGCCGTTGTTCCGGGACCACTGCGTGATCCGGGCGCCGTCGTTCGTCGCGAGGTTGTAGACGTCGAGCGCCTTGCCGCTGTTGCGGTTGAGCAGCACGTACCAGGCGCTCGTGTCGATCGAGCTGTCGCCGCCGCCGTTGTTTCCGCCGGCGTTGAGGGCGTTGAGCACCGAGGTGTACGCGGCCTTCTTGTTGCCGGACGCGTCGAACAGCAGCGGGTTGGCACCGGTGCGCCACGAGTCGCTGTCCCGCACGCCCCACACGGTGATGCCGTTGCAGCGCGCCACCGCCAGGCACGCGTTGGTCACCTGGGCGTACATGTTCGCCTGGTTGCCGCCCTGCTGGATGTCGAGCTCGGTGATCTGCACGTCGACGCCCAGGTCGGCGAACCGCTGGAGGTTGGCCTGGTAGTCGCCGGGCAGGCTCGTGCCGAGGTGCGACTGGAACCCGACGCAGTCGATCGGCACGCCGCGCTGCTTGAAGTCCCGGACCATGTTGTAGACGCCCGTGGACTTCGCGTTGATGCCGTCGGTGTTGTAGTCGTTGTAGCAGAGCTTGGCGCCCGGGTCGGCGGCGCG
>NZ_BJUA01000023.1 GCF_007989825.1 Cellulomonas persica
AGCGCCTGCCACGGAGGCGGGGCGCACATGTAAGCGAGCTTGCACACGGGCCGGATGTTACCGTCCTTGCACATCTGCTCGAAGGTGCACGTACGATCACTTCATGGCTGGCATTGCGCTCTCCACGCCTGCCCAGATCGGGGCCACAATCCTGAGCGCCCGCAGGCGGGAAGGACTCACGCAGGCGCAACTGGCCGAACGGGCCGGGGTCAGCAGGCGATGGCTTATCTCGCTCGAGCAGGGGAAGTCGGAGCGGGCCGAGCTGGGGAAGATCCTCGACACGCTCGACGCGCTCGGGCTCGACCTCAGCGTCACCCCCGCGCGGCGCCGCTCGAACGAGCTCACCGACCTTCTGGGTGACCTATGAGCAGCCGGCAACTGGCCGTGCTGCTGTACGGACAGCACGTCGCCGACCTTGAGCAGACCCAGGGCGGGCAGCACCGACTGACGTGCCACGACGACCCAGGCACCACACCGGTCTCACTGAGCATGCCTCTCGGCGGTGGCCCATTCGGCCAGCGGGTCGTGGGCCCGTTCCAGGAAGGGCTCCTTCCCGAGCGGGAGTCCGCCCGGGAGTCGATGTCACGCGAGTTCGACGTGTCTGCCCGCAACCCGTTCGCAATGCTGGCGAACATGGGGCTGGACTGTGCCGGCGCAGTGCAGTTCTGCGCCGAGGACGAGGTCGCGGACGTCCTGGCGCGCAGCGGCACGCTCCAACCGGTCACCGACCGCGACATCGAGAGGCGCCTGGTCGAGCTGCGCACCAACCCCGCCGCCAGCTGGCTCGCCCCCGCGAGAGCGCTGGTCTCTGGCAGGCGCGCAGGCCAAGTTCGCCCTCCGGCGCGAGGGCGACAGGTGGTGCGAAGCCACTGGCGCCGAGCCGACGACTCACATCATCAAGCCAGGCGTGGACGGCTTCCGGTCCCAGGCCCTCAACGAGCACATCAGCCTGCAGACCGCCCGACGGACCGGCCTCTCAGCTGCGAAGTCGAGCTTCGAGCGGTTCGGCTCCGAGTCGGCGCTCATCGTCGAACGCTACGACCGGCGCCGCGACCGGGACGGTCACCTCGTCCGGCTCCACCAGGAGGACATGTGCCAGGCCACCGGCACCTACCCGGGCGACAAGTACGAGTCTGGCGGTGGTCCGCGGGCGGTGCGGATCGTCGACCTGTTGCGGGCCAGCAGCACGCGCTCCGACCGGCAGCACAACCTGGACGCCTTCGTCGACGCGCTGGCTTTCAACGTCCTGATCCAGGCGCCCGACGCCCACGCGAAGAACTACTCGGTCCTGTTGCTCGAGACCATCGTGCGGCTCGCTCCGCTCTATGACGTCGCGTCCGGCCTGCCGTACGACTCCACGAACCAGACCGGCCTACGCACGTCAGCCATGGCGATCGGCGGCCGGCGTCGCTTCGACCAGATCGACCTCGACCGGTGGCGTCGGTTCGCACGCGAGGCCGACCTCGAGCCGGACGCCGTCACGGCCAGGGTGGTCAGCCTCGCCGAGCGCATCCCGGACGCCATGACGGACGCCTTCGCTGCCGAGGCCGAGCACGGTGACCTCGAAGTCGGCGACCTGCGCTCGCGCATGCTCGACCCGGTCGCGCAGTTCTGCCAGCTCGTGGTGTCGCAGTCGGTCCGTGGGTCCGGGTCTGCCACGAGCGCCAGAACGCAGATGCGCCAAGCGTAGAGCCCGGGCTCCGGGGTCCCGCGCCGGGTCGCCGGTGCACCTCCGGCTCAGCCCGCAGTTCCGCGACTCGCGGTCGAGCCCGCACCTCAGGGGCCGGCGGCGGGGGTCTGGGCCTCGGCCCAGGCGGAGGACGCCCACGTCGACGACGAGCCGACGAAGCGTGCGCGCACCGCTGAGCCCGCCGCGAGCGCCGGGGACGGTGTGCACGTCGCGATGCCCGTCGTCGTTGAGACCGGACGCGCGGTGCAGCCCGCGATGTCCGTCCACGTCCCGGTGATGCGCACCTGGAACGCCATGGTGCCCGCGGGGTTGCCCGTCGCGGTCGTCGAGACGGTCGCGGTCAGCACCGTGGCGGTCGCCGTGAGCGCGACCGTCGTCGGCAGCACGATCGTCACGGTCGGCACGGCGACGTTGCTCGACGCCGCGAACGAGCCCGACCCGAGGTAGCGCACGCGCAGGCTCGTGGCTCCGCCGGGCCAGCCGGCGGTGCTCCCCGACAGCGTCACGGTGCCCGCGTTCGCGCCACCCGTCGCGAGCGTGCCGGTGGCGACCGTCGTCCACGTGCCGCCGTCGTCGCGTTCGAGCCTGGCCTGGCCCACCGTGACCGGGTTGCCGCCCGCGGTGACACGCACTCCGACGGAGACGGGGTCGCCGAGGTCGACGGTCGACGGACCGCTCGGGCTGGTGACGGCGATCGTCGTCGCGACCGGCTCGACCGTGACGAGGACGAGCTGGAACGGCACGCCGGACGGGATGGTCGCGGGGGCGACCGTCACCCCCCAGCCGCCCGACACGCTCGCGGTCACGGTGCCGCCCGTCGCGGGCATCCACAGCACCGTGTCGCTGCCGCCGACGGACAGGGTGACGTCACGCGGGTCGCCGTCCGTCGGGTCGAGGGTCGCCGCGACCGTGCCGGGCGGCGAGGTCGCCGCAGACGTCGCACGCAGCCGCACCTGCGTCTCGGACACGGTGAACGTCGCCGTCTGGTCCGCGGCGGTGATCGTCACGTCCTGCGTCCACACGCCGAGGTGCCCGGCCGGCCCCGACAAGGTCACGGTCCACACGCCCGCGGGTAGCTGCGAGAACGTCGTCGTGAAGCGGTTGGTGGCCGACCTGACCACGGGCTGTGCCGCGCGTGTCGTCGTCCCGCTCGACACGTCGACCAGCGCACCCGTCAGGTCGGACGTCGAGTTGACGGTCACCGTGAGCGAGAACGTGCGCACCGTCAGGACCAGGTCGACGACGAGCCCGTCGCCGGGTTGCAGCACGACGACGCGGTTCGCGGACAACCCGTCCCGGGACACGCTCAGCGTGTACGAGCCGGCCGGGACCGTCGGGAAGCGGTAACGGCCGTCGGTGCCCGTCGTCGCGGTGCGCGGGTCCGCGTCGGGGTCCGCCGGGTCGAGCGTGACCTCCGCCCCGCCGACGTTCGTCATGCTGCCGTCCGCCGCCTGCAGCTGGACGAGGCCCTGGATCGAGCCGTTCGGCGCGGTGACGGGCACCGTCATCTGCTGGCTGCGGCCCGCGACGATCGTCACCGGCATGGACAGCGGTGAGAAGCCGTCGCCGGAGATCGTCAGCGTGTACGTCAGCGGCTTGAGGCCGCGGAACACGTACGTGCCCCCGGCCGTGCCCTGGCACGGACCGGCCTCGGTGACCGGGCCCGCGCACGTCGGCGGGATCGCCGCGGGCGGCGGGACGCTGCCGTCGTTGTACGTGAGCCGGACCGTCAGCCCCGCGGCGGGTTGGCCCTGGTTGGTCGCGAACAGCGTGAGCGACGCGGGCTCCGGGTCGAGCCAGAGGTCCTGGTCGGTGACGGTCACGCCTCCCGGGGTGACGGGCACGGTCAGCGTGTCGCCGCCGCCGGTCGGTGCGCGGTAGCCGGAGGCGCTCGCCGTGAGGGCCCAGTCGCCCTGGTTGAGGCCGGCGGTCTCGACGGTGCCCGTGAGCGAGTACGTGCCGTTCGCCGCGGTCGTCGTCGTGAGGACCTCGTTGGACGGCCCACGCCCCGAGACGAGCGCGTCGCCGACCTCCTGCACGAGCATCGTCGTGATCTGCGCCCGCACCGCGCCCTGGATCGTGCCCAGCCGGGTGAGCCGCAGGATCTCCGGTGCGTCGACGTCCTGGCCGGGTTCGACGACGATCGTGCCCGTGAACCGTGCGAAGCCCGCCGCCCGGACCTCGACCGGGTAGGTGCCGGGCGCGTACTCGCCGAAGTCGACGAACTCGTTGCCGGGCAGCGCGGTGCGCCGGTCCGCGGTCCCGTTGCGGGTCACCGTGATGACGGTGTCGAAGACGCTCAGGTCCGTGCCCTCCACCCGGGTCTCGATGCGCAGCAGACCGAACCGGCGCAGCGACAGCTCGAGCGGTGGCGCCGGCTGGTTGGGCAGGACCACGATCTCCTGCGTGTCCGGCAGGTAGCCGCCCAACGACGCCGTGACCTCGTAGGTGCCTGGCCGGATCAGGCCGCTGCCGACCGGCTGCTGCGAGTCGTTCCAGCTCAGACCGCCGGTGGTGGTGGCGCTGATCGAGATCTGCCCGACACCCGGCGGTGCCTTGGTCACGGTGAACGTCACGCGTCCGTACTCCGTGGCTGGGGTCGTCGACCCGACGAGCTCGACCTGTCCCGTGAACGGCCGCCCGATCGGGGTGAGCGTGATCGGCGCCGTCGTCGTCGTGTCGATGCCGTTCTGGGCGAACGGCTCGTAGCCGTCGGCGGTGACGCGCACGTCCATGCGGTTCTCGACGAGCGCGAGAGGTGTGACGTCCGAGGTGGTCGGGCAACCGCTGGCCGCCGTGCACACCGTGAACCGCCCGGCCGAGGTCGTCGTCGCGGACGGCACGCCCGTGGACTGCACGGGGACGACGCCGCGGTAGCCGGTCACGCCCGACACGGTGACCTTGGCGTTCTGCACCGGCGTCTCGCTGGACCCGCCGAGCAGCGTCACGACGCGCATCGTGACGTCCGCGGTCGCGCGCGTGAGCACGACCTGCGTCTGGACCTCCTGGTTGAGGCCCACCTGCACGCCCGTGGCCTCGCCCGTCTGACCGCTCACGGCCGTCGCGGTGACCGTGTACGTGCCGCGCGGAAGCCCCGTCACGCGCGCGACGCCGTCCGCCGCGGTCGCCGTGCGCGACGTGGTGCCGTCCGTGGCCGTCACCACCGCGCCGTCGGCAGGCTGGATCGCACCCGTGCCGTCGGTCGAGTACACGGACACGATCAGCACGCCCAGGCGGTCGAGCACCCAGTCGACGCGCTTGACGTCGCCGGGGGTCAGGGTGACCGTGACGGGGTCGGGCCGCACGTAGTCCGAGCTCGGCGGCGGGATCACGTGGACGGTGTAGCCGCCCGCGCTGAGGCGGTCGATCTCGTACGAGCCGTTGAGCCCGATGAACGCGCACGCACCCTCGTCGGTCTCGCACTCACCGTCGACGGGACGGCACGGGTCGCTGCCGGGTGCGGTGCCCGGCGCGGGCACGGCGACGATGCACGTCTCGGTCGGCACCACGCCGATGCGCGCGCCGACCGAGCCGACGATCGACGGCGACGGGTACAGCGCGACGGTCGCCGCCTCCACGAGCTGGCCCATCGGGACCGTGACGTCCACGGTCGCGGGCTCGTAGCCGGGTGCGGAGACGGTCAGCCGGTACAGCCCCGGGTAGAGGCCCGGCTTGCCCTTGCCGGGCAGCTCGTACGGCTTGTCCGGCGTCGACGTCACGGTGACGGTCCGGGTCGGCTCGCCGGGCGCGCGGACCTCCGTCGAGACCGTGACCTCGCACTTCTCCCCCGGCAGCAGGTGGGGGCACGTGATCCGGGCGCCGGTCCCCGCGTCCGTCGCACGTCCGACGATCCGGGACGTCGCCTCGAGCCCGTCGCCCTCGAGCGTGTGCAGCACCAGGTGGGCGCTCGCGGGCTGCGACCCGACGACGGTCACCTGCGCCGAGTCCGGCTGGTGGCCGAACGCCTCGCCGACGAGCGTGTAGTCGCCCGCGGGGATGCCGTCGAACCGGTACGTGCCCTGGGCGTCCGTCGACGACATCGTCTTGAACGTCCCGGCGGTCCCCGTGAGCGTGAGTCCCACGGCGCCGACCGCCCGGCCCTTCTCGTCCTTCGTCGTGCCGTTGACCGTGCCGCCGATCGACGCGAGCGTGACGCCGAGCTCGTCGAGCCCGCTCGGCGTCAGGTCGACGCGCCGCGTCTGCGTCGCGTAGCCGTCCGCCTCGAACGTGAGGGTGTACCGGCCGGGGACGGGCAGGTCCGGCAGCACGAACGTGCCGCGGCGCGAGCCCGTCACGGTGGTCGCGGACCGCTCCACGTCACCCGCACGCGCGGTGACCCGCACGCCGCCGAGCCCGCCCTGGCCGCCGTGAGCGTCCTTGCCCGAGACGGTCCCGGCGAGCGAGGCGACACCCGCGCGCAGCGTCAGGTTCCGGGTCGCCGAGCCGGCCGCGGGCAGCGTCACGAGCGTCGACTGCGCACCGAGCGTGTCCGACGAGGCCGTGACCAGGTACGTGCTGGGCGTCGAGAGGCCGTCGACCGCCCACCGGCCCACGGCGCCCGTCGTCGCGGTACGCGTCGTGATCGTCGTCGTGCCGTCCGAGATCGTCAGCAGCACGCCGCCCGCGGGGCCGGACGGACCGGTCACCATCCCGGAGAGGCGGCCGCGGCCGGGCGTGAGCGCGAGCTCGAGCGGCGCCGCCGCGGCCTCCGCGCCCGTGACCCAGAACCGCTGCGTCTCGTAGCCGGCCTTCGCGAACGTCAGCAGGTAGCGGCCGGTGGGCGACAGCCCCGCGAACGCCCACGAGCCGTCCACGCCGGTCGTCGTCGTGCGGCGCTGGCTCGCGACGTCCGTGCGCTCGACGGGCAGCGCGAGGCCCGAGATCTTCCCGACGGGTGCTGCGTCGGCGACCACGTCCGACACCGCGCGCTCGGCCCTCGCCGCGTCGCCCCGCACGTACCCGGCCTGCCGGACCACCGCGTCGCCCGACGAGCCCGACGAGCCCGACGACGAGCCGGTGGTCGTGCCGTCGCCCGACGAGCTCTCGCCCGACGTGCTGTCTCCCGACGTGTTGCCACCCGACGAGGCGCTCTGCTCGGCCGAGGCAGGCAACGCCCCCGCCGGGACCACCTGGACCGTGACCGACGACGGGTCGCTCGACGTCACGACGCCCGACACGCGCACGCCCTCGTCCTCGCCCGTGCCGTCCGCTCCACCGCCGGCGCCACCGTCGCCGCCACCGCCACCGGCCCCGCCGGAGCCCGCACCCGGATCGGTGCCGGCCCCGCCGGCACCGTCGGTCGCGTCCGGCGTGGGGGTCTTCGGGCCGGACTGCTCGTCGACGCTGCGGCCCGAGTCGGAGAACTGGTCGGACAGCCACGGCAGCGCCGCGAGCACCATCCCCACCCACAGCACCGCGACGCCCAGCACGGCGGTCGCGCGCAGGAGCGAGCCGGGCAGCACCGCGCGTGCCGTGAAGACGCCGTCGGCGCGCTGCGGCGCGCGGTCACCGGTCGCGGTCACGTGGAACGCCGTGCGGCGCCTGGCGCCGAACACTCGCGCCCGCGCGACGCCCGCCCGGGCGCCGATGCGCACGCTCTGGTGGGGCCCGACCTCGAGCGAGCGCGCGTCGAGGCGCACGAACCCGCGCTCGACGGCGTCGCCGTGCGCGTCGAGCTCGACCCGCGCGGGACGGTCGCCGGTGTTCGCGAGGACCACCTGCACGCGGCTCGAGCGCACACCCGTGGTCTCGGCGGGCTCGACCGACAGCAGCAGCCCGCTGACGCCGTCGACGCGCAGCGAGCCGTCGGCCAGCGTGGTCGCGCGGTCGTCGGGGGCCGGGGGTGTCGCCACCGACTCGACCGCGACGACGAACGGGTAGTCACCGGGTGCGGCGCCCACCGGCGGCAGCAGCGGGAGCTCGACGCTCACGGTCGCGTCCGGCACGACGCCGGGCACGCTCACGGGGGCGGGCAGCCAGCCGCCCTCGAGCCCGACGACCGAGATGGTCAGGTCGCGCGTGCTCGTCGTGACGTTGCGCGCGTGGACCCGTAGGAAGGCGACGTCGCCCGGGGTCGCGTGCGCACCGGGCTCGACGAGCACCGAGGTCGCGACGCGTGCGGGACGCGGTGACTTCGCCATGCGCAGCTCCTCGTGATTCGTCGTGGTCAGGGCGGGTCGTGCGGGGGTCAGTGCGGGATCCGGACGTCAGGTGTTCCGGATCCGGATGGGCTGGTCGAGCTGGTCGCTGGCCCCGAGGGTGAGCGGCGGTGTGGTCGCCAGGACGCTGCCGTCGGCGGTCACGCGGACCTCGATGAGGTAGTTCTCGGGCGCGTCCACGTCCGCGAACGTGAATGCCCCGTCGTCGTCCGTGGTCGTCGTCATGACCGGGCCGGCCGCCGTCCCGTACTCCGACGCGCGGTACAGCAGGACCGCCAGGCCGGCGCCCTTGTCGCCGTTCGCGTACGTGACCGTCCCGGTGATGCGCGCGGGCGCCACCAGGTCGGGCGAGACGTCCCTCGTCTCCGCGGCGGCGAGCACGACGATCTCGGAGGTCGCGCGCGTCCCGGCCCGCGAGAAGGTGACCGTGTACGTGCCCGGCTCGAGGCCGTCGACGTGGTACGAGCCAGCCTTCTTCGCGGGCGTCGTCGCGGTGTAGACCACGCGCTGCGTGCTGCCGGAGCTCACGGTGACGCGGACGTTGCCCACGGGCTTCGGCGTCCCGTCCTGGACGGACGGCTGCCGCACCACCCCGACGATCGACGCGGTCGCCTGCCGCATCGTCACGTCGACCGACGTGGCCGACGACGCTCCCGCGGTCACGGTGCCGAACGCGTCGATGCTCACCGAGAGCACCTGCGACTCGAGGTCGGCGCGCGAGAACGTCACGGTGTACGTGCTGGGCACGCGCAGCCCGCTCAGGCTCCAGGTGCCGACCGGGTCGGTCGACTGCGTGACGGTCTGCAGCGTGAGCGCGCCGTCGGTCACGGTGACGTCGACCCCGTCGGCCCGCCCGCCGGCGACCTGCACGAGCCCGCCGAGCGTCGCCTCGTCGCGGCCCAGCACCACGTCGACGCCCGTGAGCGCCTGCGCCTGCGTGAGGGTGAGGTTGAGGGTCGCGGGCGCGAAGCCGTCGGCGGACACCACGACCGTGTACGCCGCGGGCGTCGGCAGGCCGCGCAGCACGAACGAGCCGACCTCGTCCTGGGTCAGCGAGACGGTCTCGACCACGACCTGCCCGCTCGTCGCCGTGACGGTCGCCCCCGCGACGGGACCCGCGAAGCCCGAGACCGTGCCCGTGATCGAGCCGTCGCCCTGCACGAGCGCGAGCCGCACACCGCTGCGGTCCTCACCCGCGGCGACGTCGACCCGCTGCACCGAGGACGCGAACCCGTCCTTCGCGACCACCAGGTCGTACACGCCCGGCGAGGGCAGGTCCTCGATCTCGAACGTCCCCTCCGCGCCGACGGGCACGGTGCGCACGACCGCGCCGGACGTCGGGACCGCCGGCGCCTCGCCCGGCTCGGGCGGGGTCCCCGCGAGCGGCCCGGTGTCCAGCGGCAGCTCGACGGTGAGGATCGCGCCCGCGACGTCGGTCCCCGTCACCGTGCCCGCGAGCGTCGCCGGGACGCCCCCGACGAGCAGCGTCAGCCCGTCCACCGACTGCCCGGTCTGCACGGCCACGGGCTGCGCGTCGCCCTGCGTGGGCGCGGCCGGGTACCAGGTCTCGTCGAACCCGGCGCCGCGCACGCGCAGCGTGTACTCGCCCGCCGGGAGCTGCGCGAGCACGAACGTGCCGTCGTCGGCGGTGGCCCGCGTGAGGATCGGCTGTGCGGGGTCCTCGCCGAACGCCTCGACCGACACGTCCGCGACGCCCTGGCCCGTCGACAGGTCCGTGACCGAGCCGGTCAGCGTCGACGTGCCCGTCGCGACCTGCTGGTTGCGGGCCTGGGCGACCTGCAGCGCGAGGTTGCGGTCGGCCGCGGACCGTCCGACGACCGAGCTGAGCGCGATCGTCACGACGACCGCGAACGTCGTCAGCGCGAGCAGCAGGCCCAGCAGCGCGAGGACGCCGCGCGCGAACCGCGGCTTCTGCACGAACACGCCGGCCGCTGCGGGCGGGGCGTCGGGCGGCGGGGCGGTCGGGCCGTCGAGCCGCAGCTCGAACGGCCGCATCCGCGGGTCGCCGACGAACGGTCGCCGGGCGCGGGCCTGCAGCGCGAGCGCGACGCTCTGGCCGGGCGGGACGTCGAACGTCGCCGGTCGGAAGGTGAACTCGGTCGCGGCCTCGGGGTCGCGCGCCACGACCCGGCCCACCTGCTGCGTGTTGCCCTCGTTGTGCACGACGACCGAGAACACGCCCGCGGCACCCGCGGTCACGGTCGGCGGGTCGAGCCTGAGGCTCGTGCGGGGCGCGGGTGGCACGTCGAGCACGACGTCCTGCACCGCGATCGCGCCGTCGTCGGCCAGGTCCCGCAGCTGCAGCGCGACGCGGCGCTCGCCCGCGGGCACGCCCTCGGGCAGCGTCAGGGTCACGACGACCGCGGACGTCTCGTCGGGGAACAGCCGCAGCTCGGGCTCGTCGAGCCGCACCCACGACGGGTCGGCGCCGAGCACGCGGACCGAGTACCCCGCGATCAGGGCGGACGTGTTCGTGACCGTCGCGACGAACGTCGCGGGCACGCCCGGCTGCACGACGAGCCGGCGGGGGTCGATGTCGAGTCGCACGTCACCCACCCACCGGCAGGTGCGCCTCGGTCGGGTCGCTGCCGCCCGCGACCTCGACCACGGAGGCCGCGACCACGTCGTCGCCGACGAGGACCGTGACCGTGTAGGTGCCCGCGGGCAGGTCCGGCAGCACGTAGGTGCCCGAGCCGTAGGCGCCGTCCTGCGTGGTCGTCGTGCTGCGCACGAGCGTGCCGTCGGTCGCCCGGACGGTCGCATCGACCACGCCGCTGCTGCCCTGCGTGACGCGTCCCGTGAGCGTGCCGACCGCCGACGGCAGCGTGACGGAGACGGGGTCCGCGGGGCCGCTCGCGGGGATGGTGACGGGCACGGTGACCGGCTGGTACCCGGGCTTGACGAACGTGAGCGTGACCGCGCTGCCCGTGCGCAGACCCGTGAGCGTGAACTGCCCGACGGTCCCCGCGGTCAGCGTGGTCGTCGTGGCGCCCGACTCCGCGCCGCCCGCCGAGACCGTGACGCCCCCGAGCCCGTTGCCCGCGGAGTCCCGCACGAGCCCGGTGACCGTGCCGGTGCCGCCGCGCAGCGCGACCGACAGGTCCGTCCGCAGCTCGCCCGGGCCGAGCGCGACCACCTCGGTCGTCGTCCCGAAGCCGTCCTTGCTGAACGTCAGCACGTACGTGGCGGGCGTCGGCAGGTTCGGCAGCACGAACTGCCCGACCGCGCCGACCGTCGGCGTCCCGACGACGAGCTCCTTGCCGTCGATCGTCGTGCTGACCTTCACGCCGCCGAGCGGCGTGCTGCCGTCGGTCACGAGGCCCGCGATCGAGCCCGTGCCCGCGCCCAGCCGCACGTCGAGCGCGAACCGCTCCTGCCCGCCGAGCACGCGCTCGGTCGTCGTCGTCGGCTGGTAGCCCTCGGCGACGAACGTGAGCTCGTAGGTCCCGGGCGCAGGAAGGTCGGCGAACGAGTACGCGCCGTCGGCGTCCGCGGTGGTCTCCCACTGCTGCGCCGGGTCGGCGCCGCTCCACGCGGGACGCGCGGTCACGGTGATCGCGACGTCCTCCTCCTCGCCCACGACGACCTGCCCAGCGAGCGTCGCGGGGTGCCCGGTGATCGTCAGGTCGGTGCCCTCACGCGCCTCACGGGCGACCGCCTCGACCGGCTCCGCGGACAGCTCGGAGACCGCGCGCGGGTACCAGACCTCGTCGTAGCCGTCCTCGACCACCTGCAGGAGGTACGCGCCCGGGAACAGCCCGGAGATCGTGTACGTGCCGTCGGCCTGCGTCGCGGCCGACGACACCGGCACGAGCCCGTCGCGACCCTGGCGCTGCGCGACGACCGTGACCCGCCCGACGCCCTGCCCGTCCGCGGCGCTCACGACCGTCCCCGACACCGTCGCGCCCACGCCCGCGGGCAGCGGGCCGTCCTTCGCGAGCGAGCCCGCCGGGGTGCCGCCCGCGTCGACCGCCGCGCTGCCCTCCGCCTGGGTCGCGGCGAAGAACGACGCGGGCGCGACCTTCGTGTACGGGTCGGCGCCGAGCACCTGCTTGGTGCCGAGCAGGAACGCGAGCGCCCATGCGGCGACGATCGCGAGCAGGATCAGCGCGGTCATGAGGCCGCGGCTGATCGTCGAGCGCTGCCGCAGCAGCAGGTCGAGGGCGGCCTCGACGTCGGTCGCCTCGGCGAGCACCCTGACCGCGCGGTCGCGGTCGCTGCCGAGGAGCTGGCGCGGGCCCTTCGCCAGCAGGGTCGCCGTGCCGATGCCGCCCGGCGGCACCGCGAGGGTCGACGGCGTGATCGTCGTGCGGACCGTGCGGTCGCCGTCCTGCGTGCGCAGCGCGACGTCGAGCGGCACGTTGCCGTCATTGTGGACCTGGAGCGTGAACGCCGCGCGCCCGCGCGTGCGCACGATCGTCGGCGTCGCGTCGAGGCGCAGCGCCGGGCGGGCCGGCACGACGAGGTCGACGTCGTGGTACGCCTCGCGGCCACCCGGCGCACGGCCCGCGACGACGAACGTCACCGGGTACGTCCCGGCGGGGAACGTGGGCGGCAGCCCGACGGTGAGCGTCAGGGCGCCCACGGCGTCGGGGAACAGCGCGAGCGCCTCCGGCTCGGCCAGGAGGCTCGCCTCGGGCACGCCCAGGGCGCGCACCTGCAGCGACTCGATGACCTCCGAGGTGTTGACCACCTCGAGCGGCACCACACCCGAGCCGCCCGGCACCACGTCGAGCCGGTCGACCGTGCTGCTGACTCTCATGGACGGGCGCCCAGCCGGGTCGTGACGGGTTCGACGGACGTGACCAGCGGGGGCGCGAGCTCCCACTGGTAGGCGTCGGCGGCGACGAGCGCGGTCACGGTGAACGACGCCTTCATCTGCCCGCCGAGCGACGACCACAGCTCACGCGAGCGGGCCGGCTCGTCGCCCGCGACCGTGAGCTGCACGGGCGACGCCGGGGGCCGCACGAGGTGCTCGGACGGCAGCACCTGATGAACGAGGAAGCACGTCAGGACGTCGCCGAGCAGGCTGTGCTCGTCGCGCGGCGAGCCGGCCCACGCGCTGACGAGGTACCCGAGCTGGACGATCGGCAGCGGGAACCGGCGCTCGGTGCCGCGCTCGCCGGGACGGTTCGCCGAGGGGCGCGGCTGCTGCGCGCTGCGGTTGACCTGGTACAGGAACAGGTTCACCGTGAGCCGGTTGACCTGCGCGGACCAGGTGCCGGACGGCGGGTCGAACGAGATGTCGCCCACGTCCTCCGGCAGCGGCAGCGCGGCGCGCAGAAGCCGTTCGAGCCCGTCGTCGATCGTGGGGATCAGCATCTGCGACTCCCCTCCGTGTGTGCGCGCGGGCGCCGACGTCGGGACCTGCGGTGCACCGGCGGGTGCACGCCCGATCGGCGGCGGCGTCGACCCCCGCGCGCGCGACCAGCGCCTGGCAGAACCAGGTCACCTGACGCTAGGAGCGGGGTGCCGCGGGCGGCATCGGTAATCGCTACCGATGTTGCCTCCCACAGGCCCGTTCGAGGTTCCGTCCGGGCTGGTCCGGCGGCATGATCGGGCCCGACGAGCGACGCCGGACGCACCTGCGCGCGGCCTCGCACCAGGACCACCGGGGAGTGCGATGACGACGACAGGCGCGCGCGTGCGGGCGGCGCTCGAGGTCGCGGTCGGTCGCCGCGCCGAGCTCGTCGCCGACGGCGCACCCGGCCCCGCCCCGGCCGCGCTGCGCGCCTTCCTCGCCGACGCCCGTGGGCTCACGGCGGCCGACGACGCGCTCGAGGACGTCGCGCAGCTGTTCGGTCTCGACGAGCAGGCGCGCGTGCTGCTCGCGGTCGCGCAGCTCGCCGAGCTGCACCCCAGCGCGCACCTGCTGACGGGCGTGCTCTCGGGGGACGCGGGCGCCGCGCGGCCCACGGTCGCGCTCGCGCTCGAGCTCGCGGGGGCGTCCGCGGGCGACCCGGGCGCGCGCACCCGGCTGTCCGCCGCGGGCGCGCTGCGCCGCACGGGCCTGCTCGAGCTCGACGGCGACGACCCGCTCCCGGCGCGGCGGCTGCGCCTGCCCGAACGCGTGGCCGCGCGCCTGCTCGGTGTGACCGCACCGCCCCCGCACGTCGCGCGCCTGCTGGTGCGGCCCGTGCCCGCCGAGGCGCCCGGGGCCGACGCGATCGCGGACGCGCTGCGCGCGGGCGAGCCGCTCGTGTGGGTGCACGCGCCGCTCGGCACCGCGGGGACGTCGGCGGCCGTGGCGGCGTGCCGGTCGGCGGACGTCGACGTGCTCGTCGGCGACCTCGAGCTCCTGCCCACGGCGCCCGAGGCGCCGCTCGACCCGCTCACCGTGCGCCAGGCCGTGCGCGACCTCGCACTCGAGGCCGGCCTGTCCGGCGCGGTGCTCGTGCTCGCGGGCGCGCACCTGGCGGGCGTGCACCTCGCCGAGCTCGACGCCGCGGTCGTGCCCGTCGTCGCCGTCGGACGCACCGCGTGGGACGCGCGGTGGGGGTCGGCGCTGCCCGCGCACGTGCGCGCCGGGCGGCTCACGACGCAGGGCCGCGCCGAGCAGTGGGACCGCATGCTCGGTGCCGGCGTCGCGACGCGCGACGTGCTCGCGCTGCGCCTCGCGCCCGAGCAGATCGACACGGTGGCCCGTCGCGCCCTGGCCGACGCGCAGCTCGTCGGCCGGCACGTCCCCGACGGCCCCACCGTGCGCGCCGCCGCGCGCCGGCTGTCGACCAGCGGGTCGTCGCGCGCGTCGTCGGACGGTGCGGGCGCGACGCTCGACGACCTCGTCCTGCCGCCCCGCACGCGACGCGAGGTCGAGCGCCTCGTCGGCTGGGTGCGGGACCGCGACGACGTGCTCGCGCTCGGCACGCTGCACGGCAAGGGCGGCAAGGGCACCGGCATCACGGCGCTGTTCTCCGGCAGCCCCGGCACGGGCAAGACGCTCGCCGCGCACGTCGTCGCCGACTCGCTCGGCGCGGACCTCTACCAGGTGGACCTGTCCGCGGTGGTCGACAAGTACATCGGGGAGACCGAGAAGAACCTCGAGCGCGTGTTCGCGCACGCCGAGTCGCTCGGTGCGGTGCTGTTCTTCGACGAGGCGGACTCGCTGTTCGGGTCACGCTCGGCCGTCAACGACGCGCGCGACCGGTACGCCAACCAGGAGGTCTCCTACCTGCTGCAGCGCATGGAGTCCTCCGAGGGCGTGACGATCCTCGCGACGAACCTGCGCGGCAACCTCGACCCCGCCTTCGCGCGGCGCCTGCACTTCATGGTCCACTTCCCCGACCCCGACGAGGCCACGCGCGCGCACCTGTGGCGGCACCACCTGGCGCAGCTCCCGACGACCGACCCCGACGACCCGGTCGACGTCGACCTGCTCGCGCGTTCGCTCGAGCTCGCGGGCGGCGATATCCGCAACATCGTGCTGGCCGCCGCCTACGACGCGGTCGCCGAGCGCCGGCCGGTCGGCATGCGCGACCTGCGGCAGGCCGCCGCGCGCGAGGTCGCCAAGCTCGGCCGCCGCATCAGCCACCCGGACTGGCCCGACGACTGACGCGGTCGTCGGACGCCGCGGGGCGGCCGCGCACCAGGGGGCTGGCCGTTGGATCACGTCCGCAGTTCGGTAGCGATTGCCGATGCCCCGGCTCGGCGTGCCGCGTCAGGCTGAGCCGGGCAGGCGTGCGTCCCCGCGCACCGGCCCGGACCTTCCCGCGACGGCCACGTTCCCCCCGGAGGCCAGCTTGAGCTCGCACCACGCCCGCGTCCCCGTCCCCGCGACCGAGGACCCGACCGCAGCGCTGGCCACGGCGACGCCCGCCGACACCACCACCGAGGCGCCCGTGCGCCGGTCCGCCGAGCCGCTCGTCCCCGCACCCGTCTCCGGGGTCGGGACCGCCGCGCGGACCCTGACCGTCGGGCACGCGGCCGACCCCGCCGAGCACGCGGCGGACGCGCTCGCCGACGCGGCGCTGTCCCGGCTCAGCTCGTCGCCCGAGGCGCACCGGCACGACCCGGGCTGCGGCCACCTGCGCCGCTCCGCTGCACCCGCCGCGTCGGGCGGCTCGGGCGCTGCGCCGACCGTCGGCTACGAGGGCGGCGACCTGGACGCGTCGACGACCTCGCGCATCGAGTCGCGGCGCGGCGGCGGTGCGCCGCTGCCGGGCGGGGTGCGACGACGCATGGAGACGGCATTCGGCACCGGGCTCGGGCACGTGCGCGTGCACGACGGCCCCGACGCGGCCGCGCTGTCGGCGTCGATCTCGGCGGACGCGTTCACGACGGGTTCGGACATCTTCTTCGGGGCCGGTCGCTTCGCACCGGACTCCCCCATGGGCGAGCGGATGCTCGCGCACGAGATCGCGCACGTGGTCACCGAGGGCGGCCCGGCGGTGCACCGCTGGCCGTGGAGCAAGAAGCTCACGCCCGCGGAGCAGGCGGACAAGGACCGCAAGAAGGCCGAGGAGAAGGCCGAGGCGGAGGCCGTCAAGAAGAGCAAGAAGACCGAGAAGACGGAGAAGGCGCAGCTCTCGCAGTCGCGCGCCGAGGGCGTGCAGGCGCGCGCGCAGCACCGGGACGAGGTCTACGCGGGCGGCCGCGAGGCCGCCCAGGCGAAGGTCACGGACCTCTACACGCGCATGTCCGAGGCCCGGGAGCGCGAGTTCGCCGTGTTCGAGGAGATGCAGAGCAAGGGCCTCGGCGGGTCCGACGACGAGCGCGCCAGGCTGGTCTTCCAGCAGGTCTGGTACGTCGAGTACCCGGACCTGACGAAGTACCGCCCGGCGCGTGAGACGCCGGCCGAGGTGCTCGTCGCGCAGGTCCGCACGGCTCGCAGCGGTGCGCAGCCCGGCGAGACCGCGACCCAGCGCGACGCCGAGGTCGTCAAGGAGCGCATGCTCCCGGCGACGGTCGAGAAGCTCTACGACCGCATGGTCGTCGTCCGGGACGAGCTGCTCACCGCCGACCCGGATGCGAGCGAGTTCCTGGTCATGGAGGAGGCGCGCGAGCGGGTGCTCGCGGGCCTGGGCCCGGAGGCGCTCGCCGAGCTGCCGCCGAAGGACGGACCGCTCGACCAGGCCGCGTGGATGGCCGCCGCGCGGCGCGGCGCAGCGCGCACGCGCCAGGCGGAGCGGGACGCCGAGAACGTCAAGGCGAACCTCATGCTGCTCGACCCGTCCCAGCGCCTGACCCCGCAGACCGAGTCGGCGCCGGTCGGCACGAAGGTCGGGGAGACCCTCGAGACGGTCGGGAAGTACGGCGGCCTGGCCATGACCGGCATCGACAAGGTGGGCGGCGGCATCGCGGGCAAGGTCGGCGGCAAGAAGGACGACGAGCTGCGCCAGCACCTGCCGAAGGACGACGACCCGTCGTCGCCCGTGCCGAAGCTCCTCGATCCGCTGGGCGTGGGCGAGGCGTACACGACGGGCGCGAAGGCCGACAAGATGCGCAAGGCCGGGCAGCGCGACGAGGTCGACAAGAACCTGCCGACCTCCGACGCGACCAAGGCGTCAGCGGGCATCGGCAACGTCACGTCGATCCTCTCGTCGCTGTTCAGCGCGGTGCAGTCCGCGCTCGGCATGGCGCAGCAGATCGAGGCGTCGTGGACGACGAACGACCCGTACGAGGGGCTCAAGGCCGCCAAGTCCGGCAGCGCGATGCTCACCGGCCTGGTGAACGCGTCCAAGGAGGCCGCGAACCTCGCCAAGACCATCGACTCGAGCGTCGCGAGCGGCGTCAAGGCGGTCGTGCCGGGGCTCGACATCGTGACGTCCGCGCTCGCGATGGTCAGCGGCGTGACGGACGTCGCGACGTCCGGCATGCGCCAGCACGAGACCGACAACGCGATGTTCGAGGCGCGCGCGGGCTCGACCGACCAGGTCAACGTCATGGTGTACCCGCTCATGAAGGTCTCGCAGGTCTACACCAAGCAGCTCGAGCAGAGCTGCTGGACGCTCGGCGCCTCGGTCCTCGACTTCTCGCTGTCGGTCGCGCAGGTCGCGTCCGCGGGCGGCTTCGGGATCCCGGCCGCGATCAAGGCGTCCGCGGCCGTCGTCGACAAGCTGCACTCGCTCGCGCACTACATCGCCGACAAGGTGCTCGCGACGCAGGCCAAGCGCGCGCAGAAGGAGTCGGCGGTGCTGCACCTCGAGGGCGCGGCCGAGGACGAGCTCAAGAAGCACCCGAAGATGGCGGTCGACGGCATCGTCATGCGCGCCGCCCAGGGCGACGCGGTGGCGCTCGCGTTCCTCGCGAACTACCGGATCGACGGCAAGCCGATCACCCGCGACTACGTCGCGCAGATCAAGCCCAAGCCCCGCAAGCCCGTGGACCCGAAGGCGCCCGAGACGGACGACCTCACGTCCACGTCGAACGACGCGCTGCTGCTGCGGATCCGCGAGACCGTGCTGGCCGGCATGAACGTCGAGGCGGACCCGCAGGGCGTGTTCGACGACCTCAAGGCGCAGCTCGACCAGGTCACCGGCAAGGGCGCGTCGCTGCGCGACGGCTGGCGCGAGGCCGGTGAGCTGCGCCAGCAGCGCAACGCCCTCGCGGGCCAGGGCAAGCTCGGCGCCAACACCAAGGGTGACCGCGGGATCTTCTGGCAGCTGCGCATGACGCTGAGCTCCGAGAAGCGGGGCATGCTCAAGGCCCGCACCGAGGTCTACGAGGGCGTCGAGGCGCTGCCGACCGGCGTCGCCTGCGCCGTCGGCTCGCACGAGCTGCCCGAGAACGCGACCGACGCGCAGTGCGAGGCGTTCCTCGACGGGCTCACGGTCAAGGACCTCGAGGCCGAGCTCGCCCGCACACCGCGCCGCAACTCCCCCGGCTGGATCGCGTTCCTGCGCGACGCGCTCCGGGAGAAGAAGACCGGCGGGTCGAGCTCGACGACGCCCGCCCCGGCCCCGACCGCACCGGCCCAGCCGTGAGCGCGCCCACGAGCGGACCCGGCGACCTGACGGACGACGACCTGTTCTTCGCGCGCGTCGTCGCCGCGCTCGTCGACTCCGGCCGCACCGCGACGCCCGACGCCGCCGCCCGCACGGTCGACGTCGCCTCCGACGTGGCCGGCGGCCGGGTCCTGGCCCTGGTCCGCCCCGACGCGCGTGCCGTCACGTTCTACGCCGTCCGGCCGACGAACGTGCCCGCCGACCGCCTGCCCGCGGTCGCCGAGCTCGTCGTGCGTGCGAACGCCGACCTGTTCGTCGCCGCGCTCGAGCTCGACCTGGCGCGCGGTACCGTCGCGGCCCGATCCGCACTCACGCTCGGCCCCCTCGACCCACCCGACCAGGCCCTGCGCCACCTGCTCGTGGCCGCCCTCACCGAGGCCGAGGACGCCCTGACCACGTACACCCCCGCCCTCGACGCGGTCCTCACCGGCACGCCCGCGGCCCAGGCGGCCGCCGACGCGTACCGCGCCACCCTCGACGGCTCGGTCCTCGACGGCTCGCTCCTCGACGGCTAGGCCCTCGACGGCCGGCCACCTCGGGCGGACTTGCGTAGCGAATGCGGTTGTCCGCGCGCCCGGGACTCGGGACGCTTCGGATGAACCGGACGCGCGCCTGACGCCAGGAGGGGCCATGGCCGACCAGCAGCCTGCGCCGAGGATCGGTCCCGCACGGGCCGACGACCAGGGCGAACGCCGTCGCGACCGGCCCCGCAGCCCGGCGCGACTGCCCGCACCGGTCATCGCGCCCGTGCGCGGCGACGACCGGCCCGGCGAGCACCCGCAGGGACGTCCGATCGACCGCCTCCAGGAGCGTCGCCGCGAACGCTCGGGGAGCCCGGAGCGGGAGCCGGCCGAGCTCGACGCCGACGCCATCGTGGACGCCGCCCGGGTCGGCCGCGGCAACTTCGGGATCGGCACCGCGTCGCGCCGCGTCGTCGACGAGGCGGGCGAGCAGTGGGTCGGCGCCGACTACGAGCACGAGAACTGGGGTCCTGGCAAGACCGTGCTGGTCAGCAAGGACAAGCTGCGCCGCTACCGCGGGCCGACCACCAAGTCGGCCTCCGGCGCAGTCGTGGCCAACTTCGAGCGGCGCTCCGCCCCGGACGACGTGTGGACGGGCAACAACGGCCACGTCACGATCGCCGGCGAGGGCGGGCGTGGTCGCGGGGGTCAGATGCGCGACCGGCCCCGCGCCTCCTGGTCGCCCCGCGGCCCCTACGACCGGGGTCGCGGCGACCGCTACCGCGGCGGGTACGACGACCGCGACCGCGACGACCGGGATCGCGACGACCGCTACCGCGACGACCGGTACCGCGACGACCGGTACCGCGACGACCGGTATGGCGACGACCGGTACGGCGACCGTGACCGCGACCGGTACGGAGGCGGCGGGTACGGCGGCGGCAGGAGGTACGAGGGAGGCGGCAACCGCAACGACAGGTGGTAGGTCGGGCCGGGCGCCGCTCAGGGCGCGTCGCGCAGGCGACTCACCGGGACGCCGAGGATCTTGGTCTCCGGGACGTCGAGCTGGTCGAAGCCGTCGGGCACGGGCGGGATCTCGTCGGGTACCCGGCCGACCCAGATGCGCCACAGCACGCCGCGCTTGTCGGCCCCGGGCTGCGGCGGCTGGTGCACGACGGGGAACACGGACCCGTCGACGATCGTCACCTCACGCGAGCGCGCCGGCGGGAGCTGCGGGGCCAGGGTCACGGCCTCGTCGGGCGGCACGAAGCCGACGATCGCGTTGCGCCACACGACCGCGAGGTGCTCGCCGCGGCCGCGCACGATCTCGAGCTCGGCCTGCACGGGCACGCCGCGCGCGCGGTCGGCGCCGAGCGCCTGGACGATCGCGCGCTGCAGCGCGGGGGCCTCGCTCGCGTGGAAGCCGCCGGTGAGCATGAGCGGCACGCGCTCTCGTCGTCGCCAGAACGTCACGGGACCAGCGTGCCATCTCGTCGGCGCACCCGGCGCACGCCGAGATCCCGAACGGGTGCGGTCAGCCCTCGAGCGTGGTCATCGAGCCCGGGTTGAGGATCTGGATGACACCGCCGTTCGCGCACGTGCACTGCGCGCCGAGCGTGAGCGCGGGCTTGCCGCCGATCAGGGTCTGCGTCGCGCCGTTGACCCACGGCGTCGTCGCCGGGATGCACGGCATGGGCGTCAGGACGCCCATCGCGGCGGCGGTCGCGGCCGCGACCGTGGGGTTCGCCAGGGACGTGCACATGCCGAACGGCGGGACGTTGAGCATGGGTGCCGAGTCGGTGATCGTCGCGGCGGGTTTGCCCTCGATGAGGACGCCGCTCGTCGGGAGCACGTTGAGCGACGCCGGCGCGACGCCGAACGAGCAGAGCATGAGGGCCGTGGAGGTCGCTGCGGGCTTGCTCATCGTCGTGCCCCTTCTGCCTGCCTGGTCGTGAGCCGGTCGCGGATCGCGCCGCGGGCTCGTCGTGCTGCCGCGGTCACCACCCCGTGCCGGCCACGGACCGCGTGAGCTGCTCACCGGTCGTCGTGATGAAGCACAGCGTCGTGCGGTCGGCGTCCTGCTCC
Source organism: Cellulomonas persica (assembly GCF_007989825.1). Taxonomy (GTDB): domain Bacteria; phylum Actinomycetota; class Actinomycetes; order Actinomycetales; family Cellulomonadaceae; genus Cellulomonas; species Cellulomonas persica. Next base: position 21,359 of record NZ_BJUA01000023.1, read on the forward strand.
CACCCGCGCGCGGACGGCAGCAGGTAGGTGAACCACAGCCGCGAGTCGCGGTAGTCGACGCCTACGTAGTCCTCGAACTCCTCCGCGCACGCACCCTGCGCGAACGCGGTGAGCGCCTCGACGCCCGGGAAGGACGCCGCTCCGCTCGCCTTCGTCGTCGCGGAGGAGTCCGCGTACGTGACGAGCGCGTACGCCTCCTGCTCGTGCGGCTCGGTGCACGGGACCTGCGACAGCTCGGTGAGCTCGACCGTGATGTCCTCGGGTGCCCGGAAGCACTCCCCCACCGCGACGTCGAACACCGAGCGGTCCTCGGTGTCCTCCCCGCGGTCGAAGAACGAGCAGCCGCCGAGGACGAGCGCGAGCGCCGCCGCGCCGAGCAGCGCGCGCGGCAGCGAGCCTGCGACCTGCACGGACGACCTCCCGACGACGAGTGTGCGCACGGCCGAGGGGCGGCACGCGCGGTCAGCCTAGTTGCGGCGTCGCGGCGCTCCATCCGTAGTCGTTGCGCAATCGCGGGCGGCGGCGACCCCGCGCTCGTGGTGGCGGGCCGTGCGAGGATCGGCGCATGACGAGCCAGACGAGCGCAGCCGCCTCGCCCGCGGGTGCCGAGCCGACCGCGGCTGCTCCTGCCCCCGTTCCCGGCGTCGAGCCCGCCAACGCGGGCGGCACCCGGCTGTGGGTCGAGCGGACCGGCAAGCGCCGCTACGTGGGGCACAACTCGCGCGGGGCGCGGGTCGAGATCGGTGACATCGCGTACGACGAGGCGTTCACGCCCGGCGAGCTCATGAAGGTCGCGCTCGCGGGGTGCTCGGGCCTGTCGGCGGACGCGGCACTCGCGCGGCGGCTGGGCGACGACGTCCCGGTGACGATCGAGGTCGAGGGCCTCGCGGACGACGACGAGGACCGCTACCCGGCGCTCGCGGAGCGGCTCGTCGTCGACCTGTCCGCGCTGGACCCGGCTGCACGTGACCGGCTGCTCACGGTGGTGCACCGCGCGATCGACCAGCACTGCACGGTCGGCCGCACGCTCGAGGCGGGAGCGCAGGTCAGCCTCACGGTCGTCGGGGAGCGCTGAGCCGTGCCGCGGTTCGTCGAGGAGGCCATGGCGCGGGCGGTGTCGCTGCCGTCGTCGGCCGTGCACCAGCACGTCGCGAGCCTGCGTCGGCGCAACCCGGAGGCGTCGCCCGAGCAGCTCGTGCGGCTGCTCGAGAAGGAGTTCCTGGTCGTCGTCGCGAGCGCGGGCGGGGCGGTCGGCGCGGCTGCCGCGGCCCCGGCCGTCGGGACCGGCGTGGCGATCGTGCTGACCGCGAGCGACGTCGCGACGTTCTTCAGCGCGTCCGCGGCGTACGTGCTCGCGGTCGCCTCCGTGCACGGCATCGAGGTCGAGGACGTCGAGCGGCGCCGTGCGCTGCTGCTCACCGCGATCCTCGGCGAGGCGGGCGCCAAGGCGCTCACCGACGTGACGGGCGTCGGGGCGACGAACGTCGCGCGCCTGCTGCTCACGCGCATGCCGATGGCCACGGTCAAGAAGGTCAACACGACGCTCACGCGTCGCATGCTGCGCAAGCAGCTCACCAAGCAGACCGGGCTGTTCTTCGGCCGCCTGCTGCCGTACGGCATCGGCGTCGTCGTCGGCGCGAGCGGCGGGCGCGCGCTCGGCCGCGAGGTGATCACGGGCGCACGCCAGGCGTTCGGACCCGCGCCGGTGGCGTTCCGCGACCCGCTCCCGCTGCCGTCGAGCGAGGTCCGCGACGAGCTCACCGCGGGTCCCGCGGGCGTCGGCGACGAGGGCGCTACCGGTCCCGAGGGACGCGGTCGTCGGCGCGCGCTCCCGCGGCTCGGGCGCCGCTGACGGCTGTCTGTCGACGACCGCCAGCGAGCGACCGGTGCGTCACCAGCGCGCGTGGACGTGCGTGCGGATGCGCTCGTCGTAGATCGCGGCCAAGGCCGCCTGCGTCTCGTCGGACAGGGGCGCCAGGTTCGCCGCCGCGGCGTTGCCGCGCGCCTGCTCGGCGTTGCGGGCACCCGGGATGACCACCGAGACGCCCGGCTGGTCGACGATCCAGCGCAGCGCGAGCTGAGCGGTCGTCGCGCCCTGCGGCGTGTACGCGGCGACCTCGCGGGCCGCCGCGACACCGACCTCGAACGGCACACCGGAGAACGTCTCGCCGACGTCGAACGCCTCGCCCTGGCGGTTGAACGTGCGGTGGTCGGACTCGGCGAAGGTCGTCGACTCGTCGTACTTGCCGGAGAGCAGGCCCGACGCGAGCGGCACGCGCGCGATGATCCCCACGCCCGCCTCGGCCGCCGCGGGCAGCACCTGCTCGAGCGGCTTGCGGCGGAACACGTTGAGGATGATCTGCACGCTCGCGACGTGCGGGCGCGCGATCGCGGTCAGCGCCTCGTCGACCGTCTCGACGGACACGCCGTACGCGGCGATGCGGCCCTCGTCGACGAGCGTGTCGAGCGCGTCCCACGTCGCCTCACGCGAGTAGACCTCGGTGGGCGGGCAGTGCAGCTGCACCAGGTCGAGGGTGTCGACGCCCAGGTTCTCGCGCGAGCGGTCGTTCCACGCGCGGAACGCGTCGAGGCTGTACGCGTCCGCGACGTGCGGGTCCGCGCGGCGGCCCATCTTCGTCGCGACCGTCAGCCCGGACGCCGCCCCGCCGCGCGAGGCGACGAACTTCCCGACGAGCCGCTCGCTGCGGCCGTCGCCGTACACGTCCGCGGTGTCGAGGAACGTCACCCCGGCGTCCACGGCCGCGCCCAGCACCTCCAGAGCGGTGTCCTCCTTGACCTCGCCCCAGTCCGCACCGAGCTGCCAGCACCCGAGCCCGATGACACCGACGTCCCGACCTGTCCGTCCCAGCACACGCTTCTCCATGCCGACGAGGCTAACCGCCGTTCGTCGTCCCACCGGCCAGCAGCGACTCAGGCGAGGCTGCAACAAATCCCCGCAGAACCCCACCAGCACGCAACGGATCGCGCCCAGGCGCGCAACCGCGCCTCATCGGTTGCGCCGTCCCGCAGCCCTTAGGCTCGAACCAGCCGCGTGCCCGCCAGGCGCGCCCGACTCTGCACGCGAGCGTGCACCGCCATCCGCGCAGCCCGCTCGCTCCCCCACGACACACTCCAGGGAGCCCCATGACCGTCACCGCGCCCGGCCGCACCGACCGCCACTACCTCATGTGCGAGCCCCTGCACTACACGGTGTCGTACGAGATCAACCCCTGGATGGACGCCACCCGCTACACCGACCGCGACCTTGCGTTGCGCCAGTGGCGCACGCTGCGCGACACGTACCTCGAGCTGGGGCACCGCGTCGAGACGATCGACCCGATCGAGGGCCTGCCGGACATGGTCTACGCCGCGAACGGCGCGACCGTCGTCGGCGGCGTCGTGTACTCCGCGAGGTTCCGCCACCCCGAGCGCCAGCCCGAGGGTCCGGCGTACCAGAAGTGGTTCGCCGACCGCGGGTACGTCACGCACACCGCCGCGGTGATCAACGAGGGCGAGGGCGACATCCTCGTCGTCGGCGACCTCATCCTGGCCGGCACGGGCTTCCGTACCGAACGGGCCGCCCACGGCGAGGCGCAGGAGCTGTTCGGCCGCCCGGTCATCAGCCTCGAGCTCGTCAACCCGAGCTACTACCACCTCGACACCGCGCTCGCCGTGATCTCCTCCGACCCGGCATCGCCGCAGATCGCGTACTACCCGCCCGCCTTCAGCGCCGGCAGCCGCGCGGTGCTGCAGACCCTGTTCCCCGACGCGATCATCGCGACCGACGCCGACGCCGTCGCGCTCGGCCTCAACGCGGTCTCCGACGGCGAGAACGTCATCGTCGCCCCCGGAGCGCGCGACCTCGCCGCGGCCCTCACCGAGCGCGGCTACCGGCCGATCCCGGTCGACACGAGCGAGCTGCTCAAGGGCGGCGGCGGCGCGAAGTGCTGCACGCTCGAGATCCGCGCCTGACGGCCCCTCGACCTTCCCCCGTCTCCCCCGGTTCCCGCACCCGTCCCTCGACCGCACGGCCGGAGGCCCGCCATGACGACCCCGACGATCGCCGGCACGCACCTCGCGCAGAACTACTCCCCGCTGCCCGTCACGCTCGTGTCCGGCGAGGGCGCGTGGGTGACGGACGACGAGGGCCGCCGGTACCTGGACCTGCTCGCGGGCTACTCGGCGCTCAACTTCGGGCACCGGCACCCGGCGCTCGTCGCCGCGGCACACGCACAGCTCGACCGCCTGACCCTCACGAGCCGCGCGTTCGACCACGCGCTGCTCGAGCCGTTCGCGCGCGGGCTGGCGGGGCTCGTCGGGCCGCTGCTCACCGGTGACCCGCTCGTGCTGCCCATGAACACCGGCGCGGAGGCCGTCGAGACCGCGATCAAGGCCGCCCGCAAGTGGGGCTACGAGATACGCGGCGTGCCGGCGGACCGGGCGACGATCGTCGTCGCGCAGGGCAACTTCCACGGCCGGACCACGACGATCGTGTCGTTCTCCGACGACCCGGACGCACGCGACGGGTTCGGCCCCTTCACGCCCGGGTTCCGCGCGGTCCCGTTCGGTGACGCGGCAGCGCTGCGTGCGGCGATCGACGACACGACCGTCGCGGTGCTGCTCGAGCCGATCCAGGGCGAGCACGGCGTGATCGTCCCGCCCGACGACTACCTGCCCGCGGTGCGCGCCGCGTGCGACGAGGCCGGCATCCTGCTCGTCGCCGACGAGATCCAGTCCGGGCTCGGCCGCACGGGGCACACGCTCGCGTGCGAGCTGTGGGGCGTGCGCCCCGACCTCGTGACGCTCGGCAAGGCGCTCGGCGGCGGGATCCTGCCGGTCTCGGCCGTGGTCGGGCGGTCCGACGTGCTGGGCGTCCTGACCCCCGGGACGCACGGGTCGACGTTCGGCGGCAACCCGCTCGCGTGCGCCGTGGCGCTCGCCGTGATCGACCTCCTCACGCCCGGCGACCTCCAGGCCGCCGCGCGCGTGCGCGGCGAGCAGCTCGGCGCGGGACTGGCGGCGCTCGTCGACGGCGGTGTGCTCACCGGCGTGCGGCGGGCCGGGCTCTGGGCGGGGCTCGACGTACGCCAGGGCACCGGGCGGGCCGCGTGCGAGGCGCTGCTGCGCCACGGTGTGCTCGCCAAGGACACGCACGGACGCACGCTGCGCCTCGCACCGCCGCTGACGATCACCTCCGACGAGCTCGCCGAGGCCCTCACGCGGACGACGACGGCCCTGGCCGGCTGACGGTCAGCGGAAGAGGACCGCGCCGAACAGCCAGCCGCTCTGCGTCGCGGCCCCCACGTACATCGTCGTGACGTTCGTGCGGCGCATCTGCGCGTCGTGACCCGGCGAGTGCGACCACGCCTGCACGAGGTAGTAGGGCTTGGCCGAGCCCGCGCAGCCGACGATGTTGTCGCCACCCGAGTGCCAGATCCCGCCCGCGGTGCCCATGCGCAGCGCGTGCGCCGTGAGCGAGCCGGACCGCGAGACCGTGAGCGTCGGCAGCCCGAGCGACGAGCGATAGGCGTTGATGGCCGCGCCGAGCGACGACGCGCTGGCCTCGCTCGCACCCGAGCCGCCCGTGTCGCCGCAGCGCAGCCCACCCGCGGGGATCCGCGGCGCGGGTGCGGTGCCGCCGCCACCGCTCGGGGCGCGCGACGTCCGCGGCGCCTGCACGGCCTGACGCGCGCGCTCCTCGGCAGCCTTGCGCTCCGCCTCGGCCTTCACCCAGGCGGCCTCGGCGTCCGTCGCGGCCTTCTGCGGGCCGGCGAGGGACGCGGCGGCCGCGCGCAGCTCGGTGAGCGTCGAGGACTCGTCGGCCGCGGTCGCGCGCGCCGCGTCGATCGCCGACTGCAGCGCGCCGCGCGCCGCGTCGCCCGCGTGCGTGGTCTGACCGAGCACGGTCGTCGCCGCCTCGACCGCGGCCTCGACCGCGGTCACCTGGTCCGAGCGCTCCGCGACGAACGTGGCGACCTGCGCGCGGGTGACCTCGCGACGAGCCGTCGACGGCCCGTCGGCCGACGTGCCCGCGACGGCCACGTCCACGCGCGCCCGCGCCTCCTGCTGCGCGACGAGCGCACGGTGGGCACGGTCCTGCGCGACCCAGCCGCCCGTGGCGGTCGCCGCGAGCGCGGCCACGCCCACGACCGCGACGACCCGCAGCGCCCGCCGGTGCGGCGTCACGCGAGCGGCCCGCGTCGCGTTGAGCACGCCGAGCGGCGCAGCCGGTCCGGGGAGCGCGAGCGGGGCGTGGACCGAGGCCGTGCGCGACGCCGACACGCTGCGCTGCGTCGGCACGAGCGGCGGCAGCACCGCCGGCAGCGTCGGCAGCGCGGGCAGCGCCGCGCCGCGCTGCCGCTGCGTCGGCAGCCCGGGGGCCACCGCGGTCTCGGGACGGGTTGCCTCAGGCGCGTCCGAGCGCCGGCCGGTGTGCGTCACGCGCTGCTCCCGTCGCTTTCGTGCGGATCGTCCTGAACTGGTATCGGCACGCCGAGGACCGGACTTGAACGCCGGGACGGGATCATGGGGACATGACCGACGCCCTCGACTCGGCGATCCTGCGCGTGCTCGCCGCCGACGCGCGTGCGACCTACGCCCAGATCGGTGCCCAGGTCGCGCTGTCCGCGCCCGCCGTCAAGCGCCGGGTGGACCGCATGCGCGACGACGGCGTGATCCGCGGGTTCACCGTGCGCCTCGACCCGGCGGCGCTCGGGTGGCAGACCGAGGCGTTCGTCGAGATCTACTGCCAGGGCTCGACGAGCCCTGCGACCATGCGCGCCGCGGTCGAGCAGTACCCCGAGGTCGTCACCGCGAGCACCGTGACCGGCGACGTCGATCTCGTCGTGCAGGTGCGGGCGCGCGACATGCGGCACCTCGAGCAGGTCGTCGAGCGGCTCGCGGCCGAGCCGTTCGTGTCCCGCACGCGCTCGACCGTCGTGCTCTCGGCGCTCGTGCGCCGCCCCGACGTCACCCCCTGACGCCCGCCGACGCGCGTCGGACCGCCGCACCGGCCTCGGGCGCGAGGCCTCGCCGCGGGGGGGG
>NZ_BJUA01000024.1 GCF_007989825.1 Cellulomonas persica
GGCTCGCGCTCCTGCCGATCGGCGCGGCGACCGGCGAGCGGGCGCCCGCCGACGGGCTCGTGCTGCCCGGGTCGCCCGCGCACCGGCTGCTCGACGAGCGCGTGCTGACCGCCGTCGCGGCCGACGAGGTGGACCGGTGGGGCACGGCGACGCTCGTGGCCGCGGGTGTGCGCGAGGTGCTCGTGACGGTCACCGTGCCGGACGTCGTGACCGACGAGGTGCAGGACGAGGACGCGCCCGGTGCGCTCACCGCGCAGGCGCTCGACGGGTGGCCCGAGTACCTGGACCACCTCGCCGACGAGCTCGGCGAGGGCGCGTACCTGGGCGACCTCACGGCGCTCGCGGACCTCGACGCGGTCGCGACGGACGCGTGGCCCGAGGTGCTCGAGCTCATCGCGGGTGAACCCGAGCTGCGGCGCGCGCTCCTCGAGCCGGTGCGCAGCAACCATGGCGCGACCGCCGACTCGTACGCCGCCTGGTGGCTGCGGGAGCGCTCGCCGGCGGGGCTGGGTGCGCCGTTCTCGGTCGACGAGGACGGGCCGCTCAGCGCGGTGCTCCCGGCCGCACCGGCTGCTGTCGCGCACCTCGACGTCCAGGTGCTGCGCGCGCTGGGCGGCGTCGTCGAACCGGGAGACCTGACGCCGCGCGCGTGGTCGGACCTGCTGGACTCGTGGCCGGTCGGCACCGCGCTGGACGTGCGCGCCGCGACGGCGGTGTGGCGGCACGCGTCACCGTCCGAGCCGCCGGAGCGGGTGCCCGCGCTCATCGGGCCGGGCCGGGTCATCGTCGTGCCGGCGCACGACGCGGCCGTCGCGCCCACGCCCATGTGGTGGCAGCGCACCGACGTCGCGGCGCTCGTCCCCGCGCACGGTCACGACGAGGCGCTGCGCAGGTCACGTGACCTCGACCTGCCGCGCGTGTCCGAGCTCGCGGCCGGGGTCGTGACGCGCGACGACGGGCTCGACGTGCCCGTCCCGGCCCAGGTGCACGAGGTGCTGCCCGGTGCGCCGCGGGCGTGGTGCGAGCACGAGGACCTGCGCGTGGACCACGTCCAGGTCGAGTGGTGGGTCGACGAGGTCGAGGGTGCGCCACGGCTGCACGCGACGACGCTCGCGGGGCTCGCCGCAGCGCTCGCGCAGACCAGTGGTCGGTGGGGGATGCGGCACCTGCTGGAGCTCGTGCTCACGGACCCGGACCGTGCCGCCGAGCTCGCGCTCGACGCGTGCTTCGAGGGGCCCGACGGCACCGACCACGCAAGCGGGCCGCCAGCTACCGGGTGAGCAGCTCGACGAGCTGCCGGGTCGGGCCGTAGAGCTCGTCGAACGAACGCTGGTACAGCGACGGCGGGCCGCCGTAGGGGTCGACCACGTCGTCGTCGCCGGGGCTCGCCGCGGCGCGCTGGGCAGCGGCGAGGGGGATCAGGGCGAGGAGCCGCTCGCCCGCGGTGCCGTCGGGCAGCCGCTCCGGGTCGACAGCCGCCGCGAGCCGCGCGAGCTCGCGCAGCGTGAAGGTGCGACGCACCGCTGCGGGCTCGAGCTCGACGACCGCGGAGCGGTGCTGCCGGGTCAGTGCCAGCACGAGCGAGGAGTCCCGGACGAGGGCCGAGGTGAGCTGACGCGCGACGAACCCGTCGGCGACCGCACCGGCCGCGCCGACGAGTGCGGCCATGGGCGGCGACATCGCGTCGCCGCGCATCGCGCGCGTGCCGGCCGACGACACCTCGACGTCCGTGCCCGTGAGACCAGCGGCGAGCAGCCGCTCGACGGCAGGCGACCGGCAGATGTTCCCGGTGCAGACCACCAGCACACGCGTCGTCATGCCGCACATCATGCCTGCCCGGCGCGACGAGCCCGCACGCGCCAGGGCCGGCATCGGTGCCGTCGTCTCGGAGCGCCCGTCAGCTCGCCGTGCGGGCAGGCGCGCGTCGCTCGCCGAGGTCAGGGGGCGGCACCCCGTGGCGGTGCGGTGGGTGCAGGGGCGTTCAGGACGCGGCCGTGGCGGTCACGGAACCGGTAGCGCATCGGCTCAGCCACCCGGCTCCCGACCCCACTGCTCCCGACCACCTCGCTGCCGACCACCCTGCCGCCGACCACCTCGCTGCCGACCACCTCGCTGCTGACCGCGCGGCTCCCGACGATGACGCCGCTCAGCGTCCGCTGCTCGGCCCCGGCAGGGTGTGCTCTGGCAGACGGTCCCGTGCGTGGCGGTGGCACCAGGCGTTCGATGTCGAGGTCGAGACGGTGGACCTCGTGGTGGTGGAACGAGCACAGGAGCACGGCGTTGGACAGGTCCGAGCGCCCGCCGTCGCGGTGCCACCACGCGACGTGGTGGACCTGGCAGACCGCGGGCACGGCCGAGCAGCCGTTCCACGCGCACATGCGGTCCCGCGCGACGACGGCGACCCGCTGCGCCGGCGTGAACGAGCGGCTCGCGCGACCGACGTCGAGCGGCAGTCCCTGGGCGTTCATCACGACGCGCGTCATCGAGCAGTCGCACAGGGCGACCGCGAGCTCGGTGTGCGAGAGCACGGTCCCCCCGTCGGTGACGGCGGGCGGCACCGGTGCCGCGCCGCCCGGCGGCGCAGGTGGCACGCCATCCGGCGGCGCAGGTGGCACGCCATCCGGCGGCGGCTCTGGTTGTGGCGTGAGACCGCCCTCGTCCAGCCCCGGCACCGCCGGAGCCCGGCCGCCGACGGACCGGTTCGACGGCGTGGAGGCCGTCCTGCCGCGGCGTCGATGGTGCTGGAGGCGGCGTACCTCGTGCCACGTCTCGGCGGGCACGAGCAACGACACCTGGGCGACGGGCGCGCTGGGCGCGCCGTCCGGGAGGTCGACGCGGACGTCCGCGGCGTCGTCGACCGCAGCGTCGTCGACCGCAGCGTCGTCAACCGGGGCGCCGACGAACGCGGCGCCGCCGCACAGCGCAGCCGAGCCGCCGCCCACCACGTGGGCCGGGGTGCCGCCCACCACGTCAGCCGCGGCCCTGCGCGCGGCGCCGGCGACCAGAGCGTGCCCGGACGGTGTGCCCGGCTCGACGGCCGACGGGGACAGGGCCGTGGAACGCGGCGGACGGCCCGGGAGCGCTGGCATGCCGCCGGTGAGGGCGTGCCGAGCGAGCGCGGTCAGGGCGTCGGCCCGTGCCTGCAGGTGGGTCCGGTCCGCGTCCTCGCGGTGGCCGGTCGCCTCGAGAGCGCGTGCGAGCACCTGGCCGGCGAGGGGGTCGAGGCGACCCTTGAGGAACGTCCCCTCCCGCGTGTGGGTCATGCTGAGGAACCGCGCTCGCCGGCTGGCCTCGCGCTCGGTCTCCAGGTGGTCGGCGTCGACCTCGGCGACCAGCGCAGCCACCGTCCGGGCGAACTCACGCGCGTCGGTCCCGCGCGCGAGCTCCACGACCTCGGCCTGCGTCTGCGACGAGGTGAGGGTCGCCGCGACCTTCGGGCTGGCTCCCTCGAGCGTGCGCGCGAGCACGTCGAGATGTCCCGTGCGCATCGCGCCCGCGACGACCGCGTCACGTACCTGCGGCAGTCGCTCGAGCGCCTGGGCGGCGGCGACCTCCTGCGCGGCCTGCCACCGCGTGGAACCGGTGGCGCGCGACCAGTGGTCGACGAACTCGCGCTCGCTGCCCGCCGCCGCAGCCGCCGAACGCTGCGCGACGAGCACGGGGGAGCGCAGCGCGGCCACCAGGCCGGGGAACCGGTCGAGCAGGCCGAGCACACGCGCACGCGTCGCGCCGCTCCAGGAGGGCGCGCCCTCGTCGTGATGCACCGTCCGTGCGGCGAGCGCGTGCATGCGGGTCGCCAGCTCGTCGAGCTCGCGCAGGACGTCGGTGCCGGGTGCGAGCCGCCGCTCGTCGGACGCCGTGCCGACCGTGCCGTGGGGTGCGCGCTCGTCGCCCTGCACGCCGGCGGGAGGCCGCGCGGGGCGCGCACCGCCCCCGCCGCTCGTCTGCGCACCAGGCTCGAACATGTGTTCGATACTAGCCGGAATCGGACACCGCAACCAGGGTCCGGGCGAGCCTGTGGACGGCCATGACCCGGCTCGACCCAGCATCGAGGCCACCGCTCGGCTCGCCTCTGCGAGCCTCCCCGACGGCCCGGTCACGAGCGGTGGGGCCGCGCGGCGTCAGCGGTGCCGGACGGCCCAGAGGTAGCCGAGCCCACCGAGCGCGAGCCCCGTGGCGCACACCGCGGCGGGCAGCCAGCCGAGGGTCCCCGTCGCGCCCAGCACGACGCACACGACCAGCGCGACCGCCCACAGCGCGCTCCCGACGACGGTCACGCGGGCGAGGTCCACCTGGACCGGGGGAGCGACGGGGCGCTGGGCGATCGGCACCCGGTCAGCCTACGGCCGCGACGCGAGCGGGGCGGCCATGTGCGACGCCGAGCTCAGCGCCTCGGGCATCGCGTCGAGGTACACGCGCGCGACGTGCACGGGCTCGAAGCCGGCCGCACGCACCGCGTCGTCGTCGTCGGCCTCGTGCGCGAGCGCGGCCTGCAGCGCGGGGCCGTACGGGCCGCCCTCGCCGTGCAGTGCGATGGCGACGTCGGGGGAGACGCCCGAACGCTCGACGACGGACTCGACGGAGGCCTTGAGCGCCGCGCAGACGCCGGACAGCAGGCCGACGGTGTACCCGACCTCGCTGTTGCTGAGCCGCCACACCGCGAGCCCGCGCGTGATGACGGTCCACAGCACGTCGACCGACGCGGGCTCGCTGCCGAGCACGACCGACGACACGAGTGCGGCGAGGCGGTGCGGACCGAGCAGGGACACGGCGTGCGACACGGAGTCGACGTGGTGGCGCAGGCCCATGGCGGACGCGTTGACGGTCCGCAGCACACGCATGGTGAGCTCGGGGTCGACGCTCACGGCACGCACGACCTCGAGGTGGTCGGGCAGCTCCTGCGAGAGGACCCGCACGAGCTGCAGGTGCTGCGCCTCGCCCGCGGTCACCGAGCGGCCGGTGCCGGGCTCCTGACGGCGCACGAGCGGCGCCTGGACGAGCTCGAGCTCGAGGTCGCGCGCGAGGCCGGCGAGCTCGGGGGTGTCGGCGTGCACGCCGACGGCCCAGACGCCCGCCTCCTTGAGCTGCGCGACGCGCGCCTGCAGGTTCTCGGTCTCGCGGCGCAGGTCCACCTTCGCGAGGTCGACGAGCGGGAGCAGCGCACGTTCGGCCATGGTCCCGGTGAACGAGCCGAGCGCGACGCCGAAGCCCAGCTCGCGCATCGCGACGAGGGCCTCTTCGGCGTACTCCTCGTGCACCCAGGTGGCGGGCACCTCGACGACGAGGCTGCGCGGCGCGTGCGGGATGGTGGTCTCGCCGCGCAGCATGGGGCCGGTCGCGCGCAGCACGACGGCGTGGTCGCCGACGACCTTGGCGAGGTCGACGTTCTCGTACGCGTCGCTGACGAGCCGGTCCTCGGCGGCGAGCGTCATCAGCGGGCCCGAGTCGTCCACGCGCGCGTGCACGGCGTAGCCGAACAGCGACCCGTCGGGGTGGACGAGGGCCTGGCGCTGGACCACTGCGGGCATCGAGGCTCCTACGGCTGCGAAGAGAGTTCCGAACTCCTCATCGGCTCGCGACGCGCCGATGTGAGGGTTCGGGCACGACGACCTGCGGACGCGCAGGCAGGGTCCCGCGACCCGGCTGTGCCGGGCCGCCGAGACCGTCGAGGTGGGGTCGAGGGGACGGCGTCGGGGTGACGTCAGGCGAGCGGGGCGCGCAGGGGCCAGTCCCCCTCGAGGACGGTCTGCGCGGCGGTGCCGTCCGCGACGTCCACGACGATCGGCGCGAGCAGGTTGGCCGTCGCGGGCTCGTCGTCCGTGGGCGGGTGCACGACGACCAGCGCACGCCGCTCGCCCGCCCCCGGCAGCTCGGGCGCGTACCCGGGCAGGTAGACGTCGGGGTCGACGACGTACAGGCGCGTGGGCGGCCCGTCGACGGACCGCAGCGTGAACAGGCCGTCCGCGTCGGTCACCGGCTCGAGCCGGTACGACGAGCGTCCGGGAAGGCCCGGCAGCTCGTCGGGGATCTGCAGCGCGGCGGGGAGCGCGGCCCCGCCGACGAGAACCGTCGCGGGCGCGCTCATCGCAGGAAGTCCAGCAGCGTCGGCTGCAGCACCTTGGCGGTGGCGCCGAGCGCGCCCTTGTAGGCCACCTCCTGCGACTGGAGGTCCAGGATGATCGACGCGAGGTCGATGTCCTCGATCTCGGACAGGCGGCTCCCGGTCTCGATGTCCTGGGCCATGAGGGTCTGCTGGGTCGCGAGCACGTTCTTGTGCCGGGCACCGACGCTCGCGAGCTCGGAGAGCATCGACTCGAGGCGGGAGTCGATCGCGCCGAGGTGCGCCGTGGGGTCCTGGCCGGCGCGCAGGTCCGCGACGATCCGGTCGACGAGCGCGAACACCGAGCCGGTCCCCGTGCCGTAGACGGCCGCGCCGTCGCCGTCGACCCGGACGGTCGTCGTGCTGCTGAGGCGACGCTCGACCGTGGCGCCCGAGCCCGTCCAGCTGTACGAGGCGTCGAACGCGACGCCCGCGTCGGACGTGCCCGCGAAGACCGAGCGGCCGACGAACGAGGTGTTCGCGTTCGACAGGAGCGTCTCGCCGAGCGACTCGAGCTCGTCCGCGAGCGCGTTGAGCGACGCCTGGCCGAGCGCGCCGTTGCCGCCCTGCACGGTCAGGTCGCGGACCTGACGCAGCGCAGCGGTCGACGCGGTGATCGCGGTGTCGACGGTCTGCAGCCACGAGGCCGCGTCGCCCGCGTTGCGCGCGTACTGCGAGTTGACCCGCTGCTCGGCGCTCAGCCGGAGCATGTCGGACGCCGCGGCCGGGTCGTCGGAGGGGACGTTGACCTTCTTGCCGCTGGACATCTGGTTCTGCAGCTCGGCCATCTTGCTGAGGTTGAGCTGCAGGTTGGCCAGCGTCGAGCGCTGCACCGTGTGGTGGGTGACGCGCGAGATCATGTCAGGCTCCTCATCGTCCGACGACGCCGGTGCGGTTGATCAGTGTGTCCAGCATCTCGTCGATCGCGGTCAGGACGCGAGCCGCACCTTCGTACGCGCGCTGGAACGCGAGCATGTTCACCGTCTCCTCGTCGGTGTCCACACTGGCCTGCGCGACCTGCTGCTGCTCGGCGGTCGTGCGCGCGGCCTCGGCGACCTTGGCGCGCGAGGCGGCGCCTGCGGCGCGCACGCCGAGGTCGACGACCACCGTGCTCCACTGGGTGTCGGGGCCGGTCGGGGACGTGCCGAGCTTGCCGATGAGGTCGGCGACCGAGCCGTCGAGCGCACCCCCGCCGACGGCGCCGACCGCGATCTCGGCCGGGTCCGTCGGGCGGACCGTGAGGCCCAGCGCCGGCGGCAGACCCGCGGTGAACGTGAAGAAGTCGCCGCCGGTGGTGCCGTCGGCGCGCAGCGCGGGACCGTGCAGCGCGTTGACCTGGGCCGCGATCGAGGTCGCGAGCGCGTCGAGGCGGGCCGCGGTGTCGGCCAGCGGGCCGCCCGAGCCGGTGCCGTCGGACGGCGCGAGCACGGAGAGCAGCCCGGCCACGCGGCCGCCGGTCAGGGCGACGTCCTGCGTGGGCCGGTCGGTCCACACGATCGTGACGGCCTGCCCGGGGGTGGCCGTGGCCTGGTCGAACGAGGTCGCACCGGCGACGCTGAGCGTGTTGACGCGCGGACCGCGCACGAGCGCGTTGCCGCCGACGAGCACGTCGACGCTGCCGTCCTCGCGGCGGTCGGCGACCGCGCCGACGAGCGACGACAGGCGAGTCACGAGCAGGTCGCGCTGGTCCTCGAGCTCGTGCGCGGTCGCGCCCGACGCGGTGATGGCGGCGATGCGCCCGTTGAGGTCGGCGATGCTCTCGGCGGCGCCGTTGACCTCGTCGACGAGCGCGACGGTCGACTGCCGGGCCTGCGCCCACTGCGTGCGCACGTCGCTGTAGAGCGTGCCGATCCGCTGCGTGACCGCGCGCGAGGACTCCAGCAGCACCGCGCGGCTCGAGGACTTGTCGGGGTAGTTGCCGACCTCCTGCCATGCCGCCCACATGTCCGACAGCTGCGTGGACAGGCCGGTGCTGCCGGGCTCGCCGAGCGACTTCTCGAGCGTCGAGAACGCCTCGGCGCGCGCGGTGAGGTAGGACGACGACGAGGTCGCCACCCGCAGCTTGGCGTCGAGGAACACGTCGGCGAGCCGGTCGACGCTGGAGATCCGGGTGCCCTGGCCGACGCCGTCGTTGGTGGAGAACATCGACGGCACCTGCACGGCGGAGACGGACGAGAACGTCACCCGCTGGCGCGTGTAGCCCACGGTGTTCGCGTTCGCGACGTTCTGGCCGGCGACGTCAAGCGCCTGCCGCTGCGCGATCAGCGAGCTCAGCGCCGTGCCGAGCCCGGAGAAGGTGCTCACGGTCGGTGTCCTCCTGTCCGCCGTCGTCGGCGGTTCGGTTGCGGTGCGGGTGGTCTAGAGGGTGCGGTCGACGAGCAGGGCGTCCGACTCGCGGGTGGCGCTCTGACCGGTGCCGTCGTACGTCGCGACGTCGTGCATCGAGGCGAGCGTCTCCTGCGTCGCGCGGTGCGACATCGCGAGCAGCTCGCGGTTGCCGTCGGCGAGCTGGGAGATCTCGGCGGTGAGGGTCGCGAACGCGGTGCGGTGCTGGCGCAGCAGGTCGTCCCACGGCGCGGGCGCGGCGTCCGCCAGGTCGGCGAGGCTGGCGCCGTCGGGCAGGCCGAGCGCGGCGCAGGCGGCGCTCGCCTCGACCGACCGGCCGAGCTCGGCGTCGCGGATCTGCTCCAGGACGGCCTCCACCTCACGCGTGGCGTGCGGGAGCCAGCGGGTACGTCCGCTCGTCAGGAGCAGCTGCTCCTCCTCGAGCTTGAACAGGAGCAGCTCCAGCAGCGAGCGCTCGTGCCACAAGACCTCCGACAGGGCGTCGATGGTCATCCTCACCTCCTCGTCGAGAACTGCGCCGTCGGAACCGTTCGGCGTGTCCTCGCCCGCACCCATCGGCAGGGGAGGGCGACTGCTGAACGTCTCGCGCTGGTCGGTTCACATTGTCTCGTGGGGAAGTGTCGCGATCGACCTGCGGGACGGGGATGGATGCCCGGGAAAACCGCCTTCTGACCTGGACAGCCGTCCATAAGAGGGGTTTCTGAGGCGAACCCTGTGTGAGGTGCGTCACACTGCAGGAATCTGGGCGTTCCCACCCAGGTCAGGGCACACATCGGACACTCTGCAGGTCGGAGCGCTTTTGGCTGAGGCAGCTTGTCCCGAATCGTTCCGTACGCGATGGCAGCGTAAACATCCGGCGCGTCGAACTGTTCTTCAAGATCCCCGCCGGGTACGCCGAACAGCATTTCTGTGACCCAGGACCACGATGTCGACGCCCTCGTCGTCGCGAATCTCCCGCTCGTCGGATATGCCGTGTCCGAGCTGCTGCGGCGTGTGCCGCCGACGGTCTCGCGCGACGATCTGGCGTCCGCCGGGAGCCTCGCCCTCGTGCTCGCCGCGCGCTCGTACGACCCCTCCACCGGGGTGCCGTTCGCGCGCTACGCGTCCCTGCGGATCCGCGGGGCGCTGGTGGACGAGCTGCGCTCCATGGACTGGGCGAGCCGCGGAGCCCGCGCACGCGTCCGGGAGCTCACCGACACCACCGAGCGGCTGACCGCTGCGTTCGGGCGCCCGCCCACGCGTGAGGAGCTCGCGTCCGCGCTGGGGACGCGCGTCGAGACGGTCGACGAGGCGCGCAGCGACGCCGCCCGGCGGGTCCTGTCCATCGACGCGAGCGACGGCCCGGGCATCGCCGACTCGATCGCGGACTCCGGCCGCACGCCCGAGCAGGTGGTCCTCGCGAACGAGCGTCTGCGCTGGCTGCGCTCCGCGGTCGACACGCTGCCCGAGCGCCTGCAGGTCGTCGTGCGCGGGATCTTCCTCGAGGACCGGTCCGTCGCCGAGCTCGCCGACGAGCTCGGCGTGACGCAGTCGCGCATCTCCCAGCTGCGCACCGAGGCCCTCGGCCTGCTGCGTGACGGTCTCAACACGCACCTGGACCCCGACCTCGTCGCGACGCCCGGCCGCCCCGAGGGCGTGGCCGAGCGGCGCCGGCAGGCGTACTTCGCCTCGATCGCCGCCCGCAGCGCGCAGTACGCGGCTGCCGAGCGCCTGTCCTACGTGCCGACCCCCGCCGCGTCGCCCACCGACGCGCCCCGGCTCACGGGATCCGTCTGACGCCTGGAGAGCTCGCCGCAAACTCGTCGCGAGAAATCCTCACCGAAGGGCCCCGAGGGCCGATCGGGAAGGTGTGCCCAAGGAAGGGCTGACCTGACCCGATTCAAGGAGGACGTTCACGATGGGTCTCTCGATCAACAACAACATCGCGGCGATGAACTCGTACCGCAACCTCTCCACCACGCAGAACGACCTGAGCAAGTCGCTCGAGAAGCTCTCGAGCGGTCTGCGCATCAACCGCGCTGCTGACGACGCTGCCGGCCTGGCGATCTCCGAGGGCCTGCGCGCCCAGATCGGCGGCACCAAGCAGGCCGTCCGCAACGCGCAGGACGGCATCTCGGTCGTCCAGACCGCTGAGGGCGCCCTGACCGAGACGCACTCCATCCTGCAGCGCATGCGCACCCTGGGCGTGCAGGCGGCCAACGACGGTGGTCTGTCGACCACCGCCAAGGGCAACATCCAGGACGAGATCGACCAGCTCAAGACCGAGCTGACCCGTATCGCGGACACCACGAAGTTCAACGGCAAGACGCTGCTGGACGGCACCTACAACGGTTCCTTCCAGGTCGGTGCCAACACGGCCGGCGCCGACAAGATCTCCGTGGACCTCACGGCGGCCTCGATGAGCACCGCGGGCCTCGGCCTGTCGGCGATCGACGTCACGGGTGACGCGACGCAGTTCCGCGGCACGGTCGACCTGTTCGGCGCGGCGCCGACGGCCACCGACGTGGTCATCAACGGCAACCCCTACGCGGTCGACCTGACCGGCTGGGCCGCCGGTGGCACCGCGGCGGACGCCGAGGCCAACCAGAAGCTCCTGAACTCGGCGCTCTCCACGGCGCTCGCGGGCACGAACTTCGCGGCCGAGGTGGACTCGTTCGGCACGGTCAAGCTCTCGGGCCCCGTCACGACCGCCGGTGCGGTCTTCGACGCGGCCGCGACCTCGGTCACGGTGACCGGTGGTGGCGCCAAGGACGCGATCGACAAGATCGACGCCGCGATCAACACGGTGTCGCAGACGCGTTCGCAGCTCGGTGCGGTCCAGAACCGCTTCGACCACACCATCAACAACCTCAACGTCGCGGTGGAGAACCTGTCCGCGTCGGAGAGCCGGATCCGCGACACCGACATGGCCCAGGAGATGGTCCAGTTCACGCGCTCGCAGATCCTGTCGCAGGCGGGCACCGCGATGCTGGCGCAGGCCAAGTCGCTCCCGCAGAGCGTCCTGCAGCTCCTGCAGTGACGTCTCCGGTCGTCTGACCGGACCCCAGCTCGGGTGCACGGCCGGCACCCCCATCGCCGGCCGTGCACCCGAACACCATGCCCCCCGCACCACCCCCGGACCTCAGGAGCGCAGGAGCTGCCATGGCGACCTCGATCGACGGCCTCGTCAGCGGGCTCGACACGACCGCCCTCATCGACAGCCTCATCACGCTGCAGGCGGGCACGCAGTCGCTGCTCAAGTCGAAGCAGTCGACCGCGAGCTCGCTCTCCACGGCGCTGCAGTCGCTCAACACGAAGGTCGCCTCGCTCGCCGAGCACGCGACCAAGGCCGCCAAGCCGCAGTCCTGGCAGGCCGTCACGGCGTCCTCGAGCGCCACCGGTGTGACCGCGAGCGCCACCGACGGCGCCCAGCCCGGGACCCTGAACCTGCGCGTCGGCGCCGTCGCCGCCTCGCAGTCCTCGCTGCTGACGCTGCCCGCCGCGGCCGACTACGGGACCGGCACGCCGACCTTCACCCTCACGCGCAACGGCGAGACGACGAGCGTCACGGCGGCGAGCACGTCGGTCGCCGACATCGTCGACGCGTTCAACGCCTCCGGCTCGGGGGTGCGCGCGACCGCGATCAAGGTCCCCGAGCTCGACGGTGACGGGAACCCGACGGGCGGCACGACGTACCGCGTGCAGCTCACGGGCACCGAGACGGGTGCGGCCAACGCGTTCACCGTGACGCGCTCGGCGACCGACGGCACCGCGCCGGTCGCGCTCGAGCAGATCCGCGGCGCGTCCGACGCCTCGATCACCCTCTTCGCCGGCACGCCCGCCGAGCAGACGCTGACGTCCGCGAGCAACACGTTCACCGGCCTGATGTCGGGCATCGACGTCACGGTGAGCGCCGTGACCGCACCCGACGCGTCCGACGTGACCCTGACCGTCACCTCGGACAAGACCGCGCTGCGCGCACTCGCGTCCGGCCTGGTGTCGAACCTCGGGGCGATCCTGGGTGACATCACCTCGCGCACTGCGTCGACCACCACGACGGCCTCCGACGGCGGCTCCGTCGTCAAGGGCGGCCTGTTCTCGGGCAACTCGACGATCCGCACGCTGCAGCAGAACCTGCTCGCGCAGGCGTCCGCCCCCGTCGACGGCGTCTCGCCGTCCGACGTCGGCATCGTGCTGGGCCGGGACGGCACCTTCACGTTCGACGCCGAGAAGTTCGACGCCGCGCTCGCCGCCGACCCGGCCAAGGTCCAGAAGATCGTCTCGACGGTCGCCGAGCGGCTCGCCGGCACCGCGACGGCGGCCTCGGCGCCCGCCACGGGCAGCCTCACGCTGACGATCGAGTCGCAGCAGGAGCTGGTCAAGGACCTCGGCCAGCGGATCGCCGACTGGGACGACCGTCTCGCGGCTCGTCGCGAGTCCCTCGTGCGCGTGTACGCCGCGCTCGAGACCTCGCTGTCCAGCCTGCAGTCCCAGTCCAGCTACCTCAGCAGCCAGATCGCAGCCCTCACGGCGTCGTCCACGTCGAAGTGACCCGGGGAGAAGCCATGTACTCAGCACGAGCGAGCTACGTCACCGCCGCGGTCGAGACCGCGACGCCCTCCGCGCTCGTCACGATGCTCTTCGACCGTCTGCTGCTCGACGTGGACCGCGCGAGTGCCGCGTTCGAGCGCGGCGAGACGCTCGAGGCGCGCACCCTCGTGCAGCACGCGCAGGACATCGTCGCCGAGCTCATGGCGAGCCTCGACGTCGCGGTGTGGGACGGCGGACCGGCGCTCATGTCGGTCTACGCGTTCCTGTACTCCTCGCTCGTCGACGCCTCCCGCAACAGCGACGTCGACATGCTCGGCGACTGCCGTGAGCTCATCGCGTCGCTGACGTCCACGTGGCACGAGGCCGCAGCCCTCGCCGCAGGTCCCGCGGTCGCCGCCGCTCCGACGGGCGCCGGCCTGCTGGGGATCGGCTGACATGACCGCGCCCGGCGCCCGCCCCGCCTCGTCCGACGACGAGGGGTGCTGGCAGGCGCGCTGGGAGGCGGCGCTCGCCGAGTTCGAGGTCGACCTCGAGGTGGCGGAGGCACTGCTGCGCGTGGCGCACCTGCCGGACGTGACCGAGGTCGCGCAGGTCGCGTCGTGGCACCCGCCGGCCGACCTCGGCCCGCTGCCCGCCCCGCTGCTCACGCGCGCGCAGTCCGTGCTCGAGCGTCAGCTCGAGGTGGCCGGTCAGCTCGCACTGGCCGCGGCGGCCTCGCGTCGCCAGATGGCCACCGCCCGCGCGCTGCGGGCGCGTCCCGAGGCCGTCCCGGTGTACCTGGACGCCCAGGGCTGATCGCGTCGGCCGCGGCTGGTCCGCGCCCGACCTGCGCTCGACCTGCGCCGAACGGGTGAGAGCCGAACCGCACGCGCAGAACTGCTCACGAACGCCGTCAGCCCTCCGATGGGCCACAGTGAGCACGGACTGCTCACTCCGCAGGCCACGGATGGCCGCCCCCGCCACTCGTGGATGAGGCGAACCCTGTGGGCCTTCTCGACTCTGTGAGCTACACCGCGGTCAACACCGCCCTCGACGCGCTCGCGCTGCGTCAGCGTGCGATCGCCGACAACGTCGCGAACCTCCAGACGCCGGGCTACCACGCCCAGGTCGTCGAGTTCGAGTCCGCGCTCGCGCGCGCGGTCCGCGCCGGGTCCGGCGTCGCCGACACCACGGTGCGGCGCTCGTCCGACCCCACGCAGCTCAACGGCAACAACGTCAACCTCGACGAGCAGACCACGCTGAACGTCGAGACGAACCTGCGCTTCCAGCTCGCGACGCAGGCCGTCAGCGGCCAGTACTCGTCCGTCCGCGCAGCGATGAGGACCTCCTGATGAGCATCTTCGGAGCGATCGGCATCGCGCAGTCCGGCCTGACCGTGCACCGCACGTGGCTCGACGCCGTGTCCGACAACCTGTCGAACCTCTCGACCGTCACCTCGACCGACGAGGCCGCGTTCCGCGCGCGCTACGTCATCGCGCAGGAGACACCCGGTGCCGCCGGCGGCGCACGCGTCGTCGGTGCCGCGTTCGGCTCGGCCGAGGGCAAGCTCGTGTTCGAGCCCGCGCACCCGCTCGCCGACGAGAACGGCTACGTGCGCTACCCCGACATCGACATGGCGAGCCAGATGGCTCAGCTCGTGATGGCGCAGCGCGGCTACCAGGCGAACGCCGCCGTGGTCGACCGCGCCAAGGAGACCTACACCGCCGCACTCCAGATCGGACGTCCCTGATGCCCATCCCCGTCGCGCCCGTCGGCGCCGTCGCGCCGACCGCCGTCACGGCGGTCGCCCCGACCCTCGCCGCCGGTGGTCTGCAGGGCGCCGCCTCCGCCGCGTCGGCTGCCTCCGGCACGCAGTTCGCGTCCGTGCTCAGCTCGATCGACACGCTGCAGGCCATGCAGGCCAAGTCCGCCGACCTGTCGGTCGCGGCCGTCACCGGTGACCTCGAGAACGTGCACGACTACACGATCGCCGCGGCCGAGTCCTCGCTCGCGCTCGAGCTGACCGCGGCCGTGCGCAACAAGGCCGTCGACGCGTTCAACGAGATCATGAGGATGCAGGCCTGATGCCGGCGCAGGTGAAGTCCGCCCTCGACAAGCTCACGGGGGCGGTCAAGGAGTTCTCGCTCGCGCAGCGGACGCTCGCGCTCATCGGCATCGCCGTGCTCGTGCTGGGTGCGGTCGCGCTCACCTCGTGGCTGTCGAAGCCCGCGATGAGCCCGCTGTTCACGAGCCTGTCCGGCGCGGACGCGGCCGCGGTCGTCGACGAGCTCGACGCGCAGGGCGTCGCGTACGAGCTGGCCGACGGCGGCTCGACCGTCATGGTCCCGGCGCAGCAGATCTACACCCAGCGCATCCGGCTCGCCGCGGCGGGCATCCCGGAGAACTCCGACGGCGCCGGCTACTCGCTGCTCGACGACATGCCGATGACCTCGAGCGAGTTCCAGCAGGAGAAGACCTACCAGCGCGCCCTCGAGGGCGAGCTCGCTCGCACCATCGGCGCGATGGACGGCGTCGACAGCGCCACCGTGCGCCTGGCGATGCCCGAGGAGACGGTCTTCACCGAGACCACGGGCGAGCCGACCGCGTCGGTGTTCGTCCGGACGCGTGCCGGCAAGTCGCTCACCAACGACCAGATCGAGGCGATCACGCACCTCGTCTCCGCCGGCATCCCGGACATGCAGCCGACCGACGTCGCGCTGATCGACGCGTCCGGCCAGGTGCTGTCGGCTGTCGGCGTGGGCACCACGGGCCGCACGAGCGGCGAGGCCAGCGACTTCGAGGAGCGCGTGCGCTCGTCGGTCCAGGCGCTGCTCGACCGCGTCGTCGGCGTCGGCAACTCCGCCGTCACGGTGACGGCGACCCTGAACTTCGACGAGAGCCAGCGCACCACCGAGACGTTCGGCGCGACCCCGGACACCCCGCCGCTCACGTCGTCGCGCACCTCCGAGGAGTACACCGGCACGGGCACGACGCCCACAGGCGTGCTCGGCGACGACGGCACGACGCCTCCGGTCACCACCCAGGAGGGCGGCACGTACAGCTCGACGACCGAGGACCTCCAGAACGCCGTGAACAAGACCACGGAGGTCGTCACCGCGGCGCCCGGTTCGGTCGAACGGCAGTCCGTCGCGGTGGTCATCGACTCCGCCGCGGCCGCGCGCCTCAACCTGACCGACCTCCAGGCGACGATCGCCGCGGCCGCGGGCATCGACACCGAGCGCGGGGACACGCTCGCGCTGCAGTCGGCGGCGTTCGACACGAGCGCGGCCGAGGCCGCTGCGACCGCGATCGAGAAGGCGGACGCCGAGGCCAAGGCCGAGGCGCAGAACGCGCTCATCAAGCAGGCCGCCATCGCGGGCCTCGTCGTGATCGCGCTGATCGTCGTGGTCGTCATGCTCACGCGCCGCTCGCGCCGCGCGCGACGTGAGGCCGTCGACCTCGGCATGCTGCCCATGCTCGACACCCCGGGTGGCGGCGCCGCCGCCGAGCTCGAGGGGCTCGACATCGACGACCTGCCCGTGCTCCCGCCGACGCCGCAGCCGACCACGCCCGACCCGGTCGCCGTCAAGCGCGCCGAGATCACGGCGCTGGCCGACGAGCAGCCCGAGGAGGTCGCCGAGCTGCTGCGCGGCTGGCTCGCCACCCCGAGCGGGCGGCGCTGATGACCGTCCTGCTGCCCGGCCCGCAGAAGGCCGCCCTCCTGCTGCTCCAGCTCGGTCGCGAGCGCGCGTCGCGCGTCATGGCCACGATGGACGTCGCGGAGATCGAGGAGCTCAGCGCGCAGATCCTGCGTCTCGACCGGGTCGACCCGGAGCTCGCGGACGCAGTGCTCGAGGAGTTCTACGACGTCTCGATCGCCGGCCCCGCGCTCGGCGGCGGGCTCCAGTTCGCCCAGCAGCTGCTCGAGGCGTCGCTCGGCCCCGAGGCCGCCGCGGCCGTGATCGAGCGCCTGCAGGTGCACCTGGCCGGCCAGCCGTTCGAGTTCCTGCAGCAGGCCGACGCGCGTCAGGTGATCTCGCTGCTGTCGGCCGAGCACCCGCAGGCGATCGCGCTGGTGCTCGCGCACCTGCGTCCCGACCACGCGTCCGCGATCCTCGCGGGCCTCGAGCCGACGCTGCAGGGCGAGGTCGCGCACCGCATCGCGCTCATGGAGCGCGCGTCGCCGGACGTCGTGCAGGTCGTCGCCGAGCAGCTGCAGCGCAAGGCCTCGGCCGTGCTGACGCCGCGTGAGCTCGCGGCCGTCGGGGGTGTCCAGCCGCTCGTCGAGATCATCAACCGCGCCGACCCGACCACGGAGAAGGCGATCCTCGAGGGCCTCGCCGAGCGCGACGAGGAGCTCGCCGAGGAGGTCCGCGGCCGGACGTTCGTCTTCAACGACGTCGTCCTGCTCGAGGACCGCGCCATGCAGATGGTGCTGCGCCAGGTCGAGAACTCGGACCTGTCGCTGGCCCTCAAGGGCGTCTCCGACGACGTGCGCGACACCGTGCTGCGCAACCTGTCCGAGCGTGCGCGCGAGAACCTCCTCGAGGAGATCGACCTGCTCGGCCCGGTCCGCCTGTCGCAGGTCGAGGAGGCGCGCGCGACGATCGTCCAGTCCATCCGCCGTCTCGAGGAGAGCGGGCAGATCGTCATCCGCCGCGACGGGGAGGACGAGTACGTTGCCTGACGCCCTCACGCTGCAGCCGCTGACGTCGAACGCCTCGATCGACCACGCGCACGCCGTCGCGCGTGCCGAAGGGTTCGCGGCCGGGTACGCCGCCGGTGCGCGCCGTGCCGCGGTCGACGCCGCGGCCACCGCCGAGCGCGTCGCCGCCGAGGCCGCGGCCGCCGCGGTGCAGCAGCGCGAGGCCGCCCAGCGGGCACTCACGGTCCTCGCGTCGGCCGCGCAGGCCGTGCGGGCGCTCACGGCTCCCGTGCTCGCCGAGTCGACCGCGACGGTGCACGCCGCCGCCCTCGAGCTCGCCGAGGCGGTGCTCGGCGTCGAGCTGGCCGACGACGAGACGTCGGCCCGCAGCATCCTGGCCCGTGTGCTCGCGAGCGAGCCCGGCCCCGGCCCGGTCACGGTGCGCCTGCACCCGGCCGACGCCGCGACGCTCCTGCGCGACGGCGCCGTCCCCGAGGGCCTGCAGCTCGAGGCCGACCCCGCGCTGCAGCGCGGTGACGCGCTCGCGCACCACGCCGACGGCCACGTCGACGCGCGCATCCGCTCGGCGCTCGACCGTGCGCGCGACGAGCTCGCGCGCGTCGCCGACCCGTCGTCCCGAGCCGGCTCCGGCGCGGGCGCCGCGCCCGCCGAGGACCACGCATGACCGCGCTCGCGACGCGGCGCGTCCTGGCGCCCGAGGTCGTCGCCGCGGCACGCCCGCAGCCGGTGGGGGTGCTGCGCACCGTCGTCGGGCTCACGCTCGAGGTCGTCGGGACGCGCAGCGCCGTCGGCGACCTCGTGCGCGTCGGCGAGGGACCGGACAACGTGCTCGCCGAGGTCGTCGCGACCACCGAGGGCGTCGCGCGGTGCATGCCCCTCGGCACGACGCACGGGCTGCGCGTCGGCACGCACGTGCGCCCCGCGGGCTCGCTGCGCGTGCCGGTCGGCCCGGGCCTGCTCGGCCGCGTGCTGGACGGGCTCGGCCGCCCCATCGACGGCCGCGGCCCGCTGCGTGCGCAGGCCTGGGTCCCTGTCGACGGCTCCGCGCCGCACCCGCTCGAGCGCTCGCGCGTCGACACGCCGCTCGATCTGGGCGTGCGCGTGCTGGACACGCTCGTCACCGCGGGACGCGGTCAGCGTCTGGGCCTGTTCGCCGGCTCGGGCGTCGGCAAGTCGAGCCTGCTGTCGATGATCGCGCGCGGCACCGAGGCCGAGGTCTCGGTCATCGCGCTCGTCGGCGAGCGCGGCCGCGAGGTGCGCGAGTTCCTCGAGGACGACCTCGGGCCCGAGGGCCTGGCGCGTTCCGTCGTGGTCGTCGCGACGTCCGACGAGCCGCCCATGGTCCGCATGCGGTCGGCGTTCGTCGCGACCCGCATCGCCGAGCACCTGCGCGACGAGGGACGCCACGCGGTCCTGATGATGGACTCCCTCACGCGTGTCGCCATGGCGCAGCGCGAGATCGGTCTCTCCGTGGGCGAGCCGCCCGCGACCCGTGGTTACCCGCCGAGCACGTTCTCGCTGCTCGCGCAGCTCCTCGAGCGCGCCGGCACCGGGGCGCGCGGCTCCGTCACGGGCCTGTACACCGTCCTCGTCGACGGCGACGACCACAACGAGCCGATCGCGGACGCCGCACGCTCGATCCTCGACGGCCACGTGGTGCTCGACCGCAAGCTCGCCGTCGCCGGCCACTTCCCGAGCGTCGACGCGCTCGGCTCGATCAGCCGTGTCGCGTCCCGCGTGACGTCCGACGAGCAGCGCGCGCTCGCGCAGCGGCTGCGCTCGGTCATGGCCGCGCGCCGCTCCGCGCAGGACCTGCTCGACGTCGGCGCGTATGTCACCGGCTCGAACCCGCTGGTCGACGCGGCCGTCGCGCACGGCGCGCAGATCGACGCGTTCCTGCGGCAGGGCATGGCCGAGGCCGCGCCCGCCGCGAGCTCGTGGGCGCACCTCGCGGCGCTCGTGCAGACGTTGGGTGACGCGTCATGAGCCGCGCGTTCCCTCTCGCGGGGCTGCTGCGGGTGCGTGAGCGCGCCGAGGAGCGCGCCGCGTCCGAGCTCGCCGCCGCACGGCGCGCCGAGCAGGCCGTGCGCGACCGGCAGCGCGCCACGCGTGAGGCGCTCGCCGGCTCGACCTTGCCGGAGGGCACGGACCGGCTCGCGTGGATCGCGGCGGTCGCGAGCCGCTCGTCGCTCGCGCTGCTCCTGCAGGAGGCCGAGAACGACGTCGCGCTCGCCGAGCAGCACGTCGCCGAGCAGGCGCAGCTCTGGTCGCACGCGCGGCGCGAGGTGCGTGCCATCGACCGCCTCGCGGAGCGTCACGACGAGACCGAGCGTGCGCTCGAGGCCCACGCCGAGCAGGTCACGCTCGACGAGGTGGCCTCGCGGCTGACGACCGAGACCACCAGGACACCGGGAGGTGGCGCATGACCGGGATCGCCGCAGTGCAGGCGCGGATCGCGGAGCTGGAGCAGCTCGTCGCGCCGCGGCCCGCGACCTCGACGGTCGCGCCGTCCGAGCTGGACTTCGCCGCCGCGCTGTCGTCGGCGGGCCTCGCGCTGACCCCGGCGCTGCCCGCCGCCCAGCAGGACGACGGCGGTGTCACGGCGAACATCGCGCCCGGCTCGGGCGTGAGCGCGCAGGACCTCATCGAGGCCGCCAAGCGCTACACGGGCACGCCGTACGTGTGGGGTGGCGAGTCGCTCTCCGAGGGCGGGCTCGACTGCTCCGGGCTGGTGCTGCGCTCGCTCACCGACCTCGGCATCGGGGACGGCATCCCGCGCGTGGCCCGCCAGCAGCAGACGCTCGGCGAGAAGGTCGGTTCGCTCGACGAGGCGCTGCCGGGCGACCTGCTGATCTTCGGCGGCGGTACGCACATCGCGATCTACGTGGGCGACGGCACGATGATCGACGCCCCGAAGCCGGGCGGCACGGTCGGCGTGCGCGACGTGTGGGCCGAGCCGACGAACATCCGCCGGATCCTCCCGCAGGAGTCGGCGACCGCGACGAGCGCACCGGTCACCGGGCTGGACCTGGCCCGGATCGGCCTCGCGTCGGGCGCGCTCTCGTCCGGCACGGTCTCGTCGGGCACGTTCTCGTCGGGCGCGCTCGCCGGCACGGGTGCCGGCCTCGCCTCGCTCGCCGGGCTTCTGGGCGGCACCTCGACGGCCGACGCGACGTCCGCGTCGCAGGCCGCCTGGCAGGTGCTGCTCAGCTCGCTCGGCACGTCCACGACGAGCCCGACCGGCTCGCTCGGCATGTCCACGACGAGCCCCATCGGCTCGCTCGGCCTGTCCACGACGAGCCCCATCGGCTCGCCGTTCACGGCCGGGTCCGGCCTCGATCCCCAGCTCCTGCTCGCAGCCCTGACGGGTGGTGCCGCCGCATGACCACGACCGTGACCCCGACCTCCGTGCCGCCCGCCGCGGCCGCGCCCGCCGCCCGCGCCGCGCGCCCGACCGGCAGCGACGGCGACTTCGCGCGGGCCCTCGAGGGCGCCGACCGCGCGCTCGACCGCTCGTCGGTGGACGCGACCACCCGCCGCGACGAGCCCACCGAGCGGGACACCGCCCCGACCGAGCAGGCCGCGGCCGAGACGCCCGACGCCGCCGCGACCCCGGTCGCGTCCGACCAGTCCACCCCGACGACCCCGGCCGAGGCGTCCGCCTGGACCGTGGCCGCACTCGCCGTCGCGACGGCCGAGCCTGCCGAGTCCGCCGAGGGCGACGCGGGCACCGAGGCGCCGGTCGCGGCCGCACGGACCGCGACGAGCACCACCGCGACGGCCGGTGCGTCCCCGCAGGCCCCGATCGCTGCGTCGACCGACGCCGAGGTCGAGGGCGCTGCGCCGGTCGTGGACGCCCGTGCCGCGGCGACGCGCCCCGTCGTCGACGGCCCGGACGCGCCCGCGGGGACGCCGGCCGACGAGGCCGTCGAGCCGAGCGCCCCGGTGCTCGAGCGCCCCGGCGCCCGCGCGGCCGCCCCCGCGGCCTCGTCGTCGGCCGCGCCGCACACGTCCGCCGCGACCGCACGCACCCAGCAGGCGGCCCCTGCCGCGCCGGGCACGACGCCCGTCCCGCAGCCGAGCGTCACCCCGGTCGACGTGCCGGTCGTCCCCGCCGCGGTGGCGCCGACGGCCCCGACCGCCGGCCCCGCCCCGAGCGCACCCGCCCCGGCGCCCGCGCCGGCCCACACACCCGCCGCGACGACGGCCGTGCCGCTCGCCGAGCAGCTCGGGGCGCGCCTGGCGAGCCTCGGCGGGCTGCAGCGCGGCACGCACGTGCTGTCAGTGCCCGTCGACCCGGTGCACCTCGGGCCGGTGCGGATCGTCGCGCACATCGGCGCCGACTCCGTCCGCGTCGAGCTCGTCGGCGCGGGGGAGGCCTCGCGCCAGGCCCTGCAGGGCGCGCTCGGCGACCTGCGCCGCGACCTCGCGGCCGCGGGGGTCCAGGTCGACGTCGGCTCCGACGGGCGGCGCGGCTCCGGTGCCGCGTTCGAGGCGTCGTCCGACGGCGGCTCGGCCCAGGACGCGCGCGACGAGCGGGCGAGCCGACCGGGTGACGCGCGACCAGCCGTCGCGCCGGACCCGCGTCGTCCCACCGGACCTGATGCGACGCCCGACGCGTCCACCCGCAGCCGCCACCTCGACCTCGTCGTCTGACGACCAGACAGGGACCACGCATGAGCATCGACACCTCGTACGCTACGGGCGCGACGAGCACCGCGACGTCGGGCATCGCCTCGACCGCCGGCGGCACGCTCGACCAGCAGGCGTTCCTCAACCTGCTCGTCGCGCAGCTGCGCAACCAGGACCCGTCCGCACCCATGGACTCCTCGCAGCTCATGGCGCAGACCACCCAGCTCGCGACGATGGAGCAGCTCACCACGCTGACCGACACGTCGCGTGAGGCGTTCGCGCTGCAGATGCGCGTCGCTGCCGCCTCGCTCGTCGGCCAGACCGTCTCGTGGACGGACGGCGAGGGAGTCACGCACTCGGGCGTCGTCGACGCCGTCGACTACGCGGGCTCGGTCCCGGTCGTCACGGTCGGCGACCAGAAGATCCCGCTCGACCAGGTCGCCTCCGTGACACGCACGGGCACGTCAGCCGAAGACGAGTCCTGACCCGGCCCCGCGCCGCACCCGCCTCACCACACACCTCCCGCGCCGACCGGCGCGGCACCGAAGGGAAACCGCCATGCTCCGCTCGCTCTTCGCCGGCATCAGCGGCCTGCGCAGCCACCAGACGATGCTCGACGTCACCGGCAACAACATCGCCAACGTCAACACGACCGGCTTCAAGTCGTCGCAGGTCGTGTTCCAGGACACGCTCAGCCAGCTCCTGACCGGTGCGGGCGGCGCGCAGGACGGCGTGGGTGGCACCAACCCCGCGCAGATCGGCCTGGGCGTGCGCGTGGCCGGCGTGACCACCAACTTCACGCAGGGCGCGTCGCAGATGACGGGCCGCAGCACCGACATGATGATCCAGGGCGACGGCTTCTTCGTCGTCCGCAAGGGTGCCGAGACGTACTACACGCGTGCCGGCTCGTTCGACTTCGACTCGACCGGCCAGATGGTCCTGCCCGGCGAGGGTGCGCTCGTGCAGGGCTGGATGGCCGTCAACGGCGTCATCGACACGACCGGCCCTGTCACCGACCTGTCCGTCCCCGCCGGGACCGTCATGCCGGCCGTGGCATCCACGAGCGCCACGTACCGCGGCAACCTCGACTCCGCCGCCGCGGACGGCACGGTGCTGCACCGCACGATCGAGGTCTACGACACGACCGGCACCGCCCGCACGCTGGACCTGACGTTCACCAAGTCGGCGACCGGCTGGGCCGTCGAGGCCACCGACGGCGCCGCGACCGTCGCGTCGACCGCGATGGTCTTCGACGCCGCGGGTGCGCTCACGTCCCCGACGAGCCTGACCGTCGGCGGCGTGGCCGTGGACCTGTCCACCGTGACCGGCTTCGCCGGCCTCGACACCATCAAGGCCGACTCGCAGGACGGCCAGGCCGCCGGCACGCTGCAGTCGTTCACGCTCGGCGCCGACGGCACGATCATGGGCTCGTTCTCCAACGGCATGAAGCAGGCGATCGGTCGCATCGCGCTGTCGAGCTTCACCAACCCGGCGGGTCTGGAGAAGGCCGGCGGCTCGCTGTTCCGCACCACGGTCAACTCCGGCGAACCCGCCGTCGGCACGGCCGGCACCGGCGCGCGCGGCACGCTCGCGGGCGGTGCCCTCGAGATGTCGAACGTCGACCTGTCCTCGGAGTTCACCAGCCTGATCGTCGCCCAGCGTGGCTTCCAGGCGAACTCGCGCGTCATCACGACGTCCGACGAGGTGCTCCAGGAGCTCGTCAACCTCAAGCGCTGACCCAGACGTGACGCCCCGGCCGCCCCACCCGGCCGGGGCGTCACCCTCCCCCCGCCCCGCCCCCGCCGCACTGCCCCCTACGGCCTGGCCCCGACGCCCCTGCGCCCCCGGTGCCCCGGCGCGCCAGCGCACCCGAGCGCGGTCCATCCGCCCCGAGCGCGGGCCCGCACCGGCCGCGGTCGCGCTCCCTCTACCGCGCTCGCCTCGGACCCTCCGCGCTCGCGCCCGTCGTGCCGAGCGCGGTAGTAGCGCCCCGAGCGCGGCCTGACACGGACCGCGCTCGCGCTCCATCTACCGCGCTCGCCTCGGACCCTCCGCGCTCGCGACCGACCTTTCGCATTCGCGCC
Source organism: Cellulomonas persica (assembly GCF_007989825.1). GTDB lineage: Bacteria > Actinomycetota > Actinomycetes > Actinomycetales > Cellulomonadaceae > Cellulomonas > Cellulomonas persica. The sequence continues at coordinate 24,338 of NZ_BJUA01000024.1, forward strand.
CTTGCTCCCGTGCTGGTGCTCGTCGTGCCGAGTGCGGTCGTTGCGCCGCGCGCGCGGCCTGACACCGACCGCGCTCGCGTCCGATCTCTCGCGCGCGGACTCGCTCCGGCGCTCGTCGTCGTCGTGCCGAGCGCGGTACATGCGCCCCGAGCGCGGCCTTACGCCGGCAGCGTTCGCGCTCCATCTACCGCGCTCGCGCTCCATATGCCGCGCTCGCGCGCCCAGTGCCGCACGCGCGTATCGGACCTTCCGCGCTCGCGTCCGATCTCTCGCGCTCGTGGACTTGCTCCCACGCTCGTCTTCGTCGTGCCGAGCGCGGTACATGCGCCCCGAGCGCAGCCTGGTGCCGACCGCGCTCGTGCTCCAGCTACCGCGCTCGCGCTCCGTCTACCGCGTTCGCGCTCCCAGTGCCGCGCTCGTCGTGGAGCTCTCGCGCTCGCGACCGACCACCGCGCTCGCGACCGACCAATCACGCTCGCGACCGACCACCGCGCTCGCGACCGACCAATCACGCTCGCGCTCGTGCTCCCGCGCTCGGGTTCGTCGTGCCGAGCGCGGTACGTACGCCCCGAACGCGGCTCTGCGCGGACCGCGCTCGCGCTCTGTCAACCGCGCTCGCGCTCCAAGGGCCGCGCTCGCGTCCGACCTCTCGCGCTCGTGGACCTGCGCCCGCGGTCGTGCTCGTCGTGCCGAGCGCGGTAGTTGCGACCCGAGCGCGGCCTGGCACCCACCGCGCTCGCGCTCCATCTACCGCGGTCGCGCTTCGGCTATCACGCTCGCGCTGCGAGTGGTGCGTTTGCGCTGCGAGTGGTGCCTTGCGCTGCGAGTGGTGTGTTCGCGCTGCGAGTGGTGCGTTCGCGTGGCGTCTCGCGTGCTCGCGTGCTCGGGGTGCTGGTCTGCGCGTGGGGGCGGTGGCGGTCGGTCGGCGGCGCGGGTGGGCGGGGGTTTGTGGGGGTCTGGGCGGTGTGGGGGTGTGGGAATCGGTGGGAATGGAGCCAGGTGACCGAAACCCCACCACGCGGGCGGGGTTCCCGCTACCGTCCCGTGTGAGCGCTCACAATTGGGCGCTAGGACGTTCGGTCCGCGTTGCCTGGCACGACGTCGTGCCTGGTCGCGGAGGGGTTTCTCAATGAGGAGAGAGCATGCTGACAAGGTCCCGTCGAACCCGAGGCGTCGCCGCCGCGATTGCCGTGCTCGCGCTCGGTCTCACCGCGTGCAGCTCGGACTCCGGCAGCGAGTCGAAGGAGACGAGCCCGGCAGGGGGCGACGTCACGAGCGGCAACATCAAGGTCGGTTT
>NZ_BJUA01000025.1 GCF_007989825.1 Cellulomonas persica
CCGCAGGCGCGGGAGCGGCCGGGGCCGGGGGAGCCGGCGTCGCCGGGACCGGCGCCGGAGCCTGGGCGGCCGGAACGGGCGCGGGAGCCTCGGCGGGAGCCGGAGCAGCGGCGGGTGCCGGTGCGGCCGCAGCGCCCGCGGCACCGATGCGCGCGAGGACCGCGCCGACCTCGACGGTCTCGTCCTCCTGGACGAGGATCTCGGTCAGCGTGCCCGCGAGCGGCGACGGGATCTCGGTGTCGACCTTGTCGGTGGAGATCTCGAGCAGCGGCTCGTCGACCTCGACGCTGTCGCCGACCGACTTGAGCCAGCGCGTGACGGTGCCCTCGGTGACGGACTCACCGAGCGCGGGGAGCGTGACGTCCTGCGCGTCGCCGGACCCGGCGGCCTGCTCGGCGGCGGGGGCGGGGGCGGCCTCCTCGTGCTCCTCGACCGACTGCTGCGCGGGAGCTGCCTCGGCGGCGGACTCCTCGGCGGGGGCCTGCTCGGCGGGCGCCTCCTGCGCGGGAGCCTCCTGCGCGGCGGGAGCCTCGTCGGACGAGCCGCCGCCCTCGCCGGAGCCGATGACGGCGAGCGCCGCACCGACCTCGACCGTCTCGTCCTCCTGGACGAGGATCTGCTCGAGCACGCCGGCGAACGGCGACGGGATCTCGGTGTCGACCTTGTCGGTGGAGATCTCGAGCAGGGGCTCGTCGACCTCGACCGTGTCGCCGACGTTCTTCAGCCAGCGGGTGACGGTGCCTTCGGTGACGGACTCACCGAGCGCAGGAAGCTGCACGTTCTGGGACATGACCGCGTCGTCTCCTTCGATTCCAGGTCAGTTGTGGGCGTGCAGCGGCTTGCCGGCAAGGGCCAGGTGGGCCTCGCCGAGCGCCTCGTTCTGCGTCGGGTGGGCGTGGACCAGGGCGGCGACGTCCTCGGGGTACGCCTCCCAGTTCACGATGAGCTGACCCTCGCCGATGAGCTCGCCGACGCGCGCGCCGATCATGTGCACACCGACGACCGGGCCGTCCTTCTGGCGCACGAGCTTCACGAAGCCCTGCGTGCCGAGGATCTTGCTCTTGCCGTTGCCGGCGAGGTTGTACTCGAGCGTCTCGACGCCGTCGTCGCCGTAGAGCTCCTTGGCGCGGGCCTCGGTCACACCCACGGAGGCGACCTCGGGCTCGGAGTAGGTGACGCGGGGGATGCCCGACTCGACGATCGGCTGCGGGTTGAGACCCGCGATCTGCTCGGCGACGAAGATGCCCTGCGCGAAGCCGCGGTGCGCGAGCTGCAGCCCGGGGACGATGTCGCCGACGGCCCAGATGTTCGCGACGCCCGTGTGCAGCTTCTCGTCGGTGATGACGAAGCCGCGGTCGAGCGTGATGCCCTGCTCCTCGAAGCCCAGGCCCGCGGTGCTCGGCCCGCGGCCGACCGCGACGAGCAGCACGTCCGCGTCGAACGTCTTGCCGTCCTCGAGCGAGACGTGCACGCCGTTGTCGTCCTGCGTGACGCCCGAGAAGCGGACGCCGAGGTTGAACTTGATGCCGCGCTTGCGGAAGGCACGCTCGAACGCCTTGCTCAGCGCCTCGTCCTCGTTGGGGACCAGGTGCGGCAGCGCCTCGATGATCGTCACGTCCGCGCCGAAGGACTTCCACACGCTCGCGAACTCGGAGCCGATCACGCCGCCGCCGAGGATGATCGCGGACTGCGGGATCCAGTCGAGCGTGAGCGCCTGGTCGGAGGTCATGACCCGACCGCCGATCTCGAGGCCCGGCAGCGAGCGCGCGTAGGACCCGGTGCCGAGCACGATGTGCTCACCCGTGAGCGTCTGGCCGTTGACCTCGACCGTGTTCGGGCCGGTCAGCTTGCCGTAGCCCTCGACGACCGTGATGCCGCGGGACTTGATGAGGCCCTGCAGACCCTTGAACAGGCCGCCGATGACGGTGTCCTTGTACTGGTTGACCCCCGCCATGTCGACGTGGTCGAGCGACGTGTGCACGCCGTAGTGCGCACCCTCGCGGGCGTTGTCGGCCAGCTCCGCGGCGTGCAGGAGGGCCTTGGTCGGGATGCAGCCCTTGTGCAGGCAGGTGCCGCCGACCTTGTCGGCTTCGACGAGGGCGACGGTCTTGCCGAGCTGGGCGGCGCGCAGGGCAGCCGCGTAGCCACCGCTTCCCGCTCCCAGGACGACGATGTCGAAGGCGGTGCCGGTGGTCTCGGCCACGTGCAGACTCCTCAGCTCAAGGACGACGGGTCGGCAGGCCGCGCGCGCTCGGCGTGGGTCTGCCCAGTCGCCGACCATCTTGTCATCCTCGTCGCGGGCGAACGAACCCGAGCCGCGGGAATCTCGATGTGATGCTGCGAACAGTCATCCCACGACTCGGCAGGTCGCGCCGGGCCTGCGCCGCTCAGGAGCCCTGCGACGACGCCCGGCGCCGCTCGATGCGCTGCCGCGCGTTCCAGTCGCGCACGCGCTGCGGGTAGCCGGTCCGCTGGACGTCGTACACCGGGATGCCGAGCGTCTGGGCGAGCGCGGCCGCGGCCCGCATGTCCGGCACGCGTCGCCGCGTCCACTCACCGTCGGTCGCGACCAGCATCACGGTCGTCGGCGTCACGTTCGTCTGGGGCTCGACGTACGCCTCGACGCCCACGCGCGTGCGCGTGAACTCCTGCAGGTGCGCGAGCGTCGCCTCGCGCACCTCCTTCTGCGACGGCTCCGCGGTCGCGGAGGCGTCGTTCGCTCGACGCGACGACCGACGGAACAGACCCATGCGGCGAGGGTAACCGCCCGACCTGGCCGGACGGAGGGGTTCCGCGACGACGAGGCCGCGCGACGCCCCCGCAGGAGGCCGCGGGCGGCGTCCGACGAGGGTCAGGCGCGCGACTCGACGAACGAGAGCAGCGTGCGCACGCCGACACCCGTGCCGCCGACGGGCGTGTAGTCGTGCGCGGAGCGCTCGTTGAACGCGGGACCCGCGATGTCGAGGTGTGCCCAGGAGGACTCGCCGACGAACTCGCGCAGGAAGACTCCGGCCGAGAGCATCCCGCCCCAGCGCTCGCCGATGTTCGCGATGTCGGCGACCTTCGACTTCAGGCCCGCGCGCAGCTCCTCGGGCAGCGGCATCGGCCAGAAGAGCTCACCCGAGGCGGTCGCGGCGTCGACGACCTGCGCACGCGTGTCCTCGGTGCCCATGACGGCCGACACGCGGTGGCCGAGCGCGACGACCTGCGCACCCGTGAGGGTCGCGATGTCGAGCACGACGTCGGGCTTCTCCTCGAGCGCGGCGACGAGGCCGTCGGCCATGACCAGCCGCCCCTCGGCGTCGGTGTTGAGGACCTCGACGGTCGTGCCGCCGCGGATCGTGATCACGTCGGACGGGCGCTGCGCGCTGCCCGACGGCATGTTCTCGGCGAGGCAGAGCCACCCGGTGACGGCGACCGGCAGGCCGAGCTTGGCCGCCGCGACGACGGTGTGCAGCACGGACGCGGCACCCGCCATGTCGGACTTCATCGCCTCCATGCCGGCGGCGGGCTTGATCGAGATGCCGCCCGAGTCGAACGTGATGCCCTTGCCGACCAGCGCCACGGTCGCGCGCGGCTTGGTCGGCGTGTACGCGACGCGCACGAGCCGCGGCGGACGCGCAGAGCCCTGCCCGACGCCGATCAGGCCGCCGTAGCCGCCCGACGCGAGCGCCTTCTCGTCGAGGACCGTGACCTTGAGGTTCTTGACGCCCTTGACCGCGGCCTTCGCCTCGTCGGCGAACGCGGCTGGGAACAGGTCGTTGGGAGCGGTGTTCACGAGATCCCGCGTCGCGTGCACCGCGGCGGCCACGACCTCGGCGCGAACGACCGCGTCCTGGGCGGCGCGCTCGCGCGTGCGCTCCGTGACGACCTCGATGCGCTCGACGGGCGCGTCGTGCAGCGCGTGGTAGCGGCTGAACGCGTACGCGCCGAGCAGCGCGCCCTCGGCGACCGCGCCGACGGCACCGGCGTCGGGCGTCGGCAGCGCGATCGCCACCGACTCCAGGCCGGCGAGCTCGCGCGTGGCGGCCCCGGCGGCACGGCGCAGCGCCTCGCGACCCGCGTCGGAGCCGTCGAGCTCGGCCTCGCCGACGCCGGTCAGCACCAGGGTCGCGGCCTTCAGGCCGGTCCCGGGGATGCGGCGCACCTCGTCGACCGCGCCCGTGATCCCGAGCCGGGCGGCGTCGCGCGACAGGAGCCGGGCGAGCTCCTTCGGCAGCCACGCCGCGTCGACCGCGTCGACGGCGTTGCCGCGGGGCCGGACGGCGACCACGACGGCGTCGACGGCGAGCTGGGCGGGGTTCTTCGAGGTCAGCGAGATCACGCCCCCGATCGTAACCGCGCCGACCGGCCGTGCGACGGGACACCGCGGGCGAGGCGCCCGCGCCCGGTAGGTTGTGCAGCCGTGACCGTCGTCCTGTCGCTCCTCGTCGCGCTCCTGTGCGCCGCCCTCGCGGGGTGGGCGCTGTGGTTCGTGATCGCCGACCGCGCGGTGATCCTGCGCCAGCTCTGGGGCGGCGCGGTCGTCGAGGGCGCGCTCGTCGTCCAGGCGGTCGTGCTCGCGGTCCTGCAGGCGACGGGCGAGCAGGACGTCGACGGCGTGCTGCTGTGGGGTTACGTCGTCACGCAGCTGGTCGTGCTGCCCGTCGCCGCCGCCTGGGCGTTCGCGGAGCGCACGCGCTGGAGCTCGGTCGTCCTGCTCGTCGCGGCCCTGACCGTCGCGTTCCTGCAGCTCCGGCTCCTGCAGATCTGGGGGACCCTGTGATCGACGTCCGCCCGTCGACGCACGCGACGCACCCCACGGGGACAGGCGCGGGCCGGCTCCTGGTCGCGGTGTACGGCGTGCTCGCGCTCGCCGCGACCGCACGCGGGCTCTACCAGGTGACGACCAAGCTCGACGAGGCGCCGCTCGCGTACGCGCTGTCGTTGCTCGCCGGGATCGTGTACGTCGTCGCGACGATCGCGCTCGCGCGCGACCTGCGGCGCCTGGCCTGGGTCACGGTCGGCTTCGAGCTCGTCGGGGTGCTCGTCGTCGGCACGCTCTCGCTGGTCGACGTCGGCGACTTCCCCGACGAGACGGTGTGGTCGCAGTTCGGTGCCGGCTACGGCTACGTGCCGCTCGTCCTGCCGTTCGTCGGGCTGTGGTGGCTGTGGCGCACGGGTCGCACACCGGACGCCCAGGCGACGTCGAGCGCCGCGACCGTAGGGTGAGCGCGTGTACCGCCTCCTGTTCGACCTGGTCTTCCGCCGCATGGACCCCGAGCGCGCGCACGAGGTCGCGTTCTCGCTGATCGGGTTCGTCGGGCGCGTCCCCGGGCTGCGCTCGCTCGTCGGCCGGCTCTTCGCGGTCCCGGCGGGCGGCGCCACGCACGTCTGGGGCCGCGCGTTCCCGGGCCGGTTCGGGCTCGCGGCGGGCTTCGACAAGAACGCGAAGGCCGTCGAGGGCCTGGCGATGCTCGGCTTCTCGTTCGTCGAGATCGGCACCGTCACCGCGCACGCGCAGCCGGGCAACGACAAGCCCCGGCTGTGGCGCGTGCTCGACCGCCGCGCGCTGCGCAACCGGATGGGCTTCAACAACGAGGGGTCGCAGGCCGTGGCGCGTCGGCTCGAGCGGCTGCGCTCGACCGCGCACGGCCGGTCGGTCGTCGTCGGGGTCAACATCGGCAAGACGAAGGTCACGCCCGCCGAGCACGCCGCTGTCGACTACGCGACGAGCGCGGGGCGCCTCGCCGCGTACGCCGACTACCTCGTCGTCAACGTCTCGTCGCCGAACACGCCCGGCCTGCGCGACCTGCAGTCGGTCGAGGCGCTGCGGCCGATCCTCGAGGCCGTGCGTGAGGCGGCCGACGAGGCGACAGCGCGCGCCGCGGTCCGCCCGGTCCCGCTGCTGGTGAAGATCGCTCCGGACCTGTCCGACGACGACGTGGACGCGGTCGCCGACCTCGCGGCCGAGCTCGGGCTGGACGGCGTGGTCGCGGTCAACACGACGATCGCGCACGACCTCGGCCCGGGCGGGCTGTCCGGCCCGCCGGTGCTCGCGCGCGGGCTCGACGTCGTCGCGCGGCTGCGCGGCCGGCTGGGTCCCGACGCGGTGATCGTCGGCGTCGGTGGGATCACGACGCCCGCCGACGCGCGGGAGTACCTCGCGGTGGGCGCGACGCTGGTGCAGGGCTACACCGGGTTCATCTACGAGGGGCCCGCGTGGGCCGCCCGCATCGGACGGGCGCTGGCCGCGGACGCACGCCGCGAGCGGGCGGCGGTGGTGCGATGACGTTGCGACCGCAGTGGGAGTGGCGGCTCGAGGGCGCCGACGGCCCGCTCGAGCGGCCCGTGAGCCCGGTGTTCGGCAACCGGTACGACGCCGAGCAGTGGCTCGGTGAGCACTGGCGCGTGCTCGCGGCCCAGGGGGTCGCGTCCGCCGTGCTGCAGCACGAGGGCCGTACGGTAGGCCCGGCGGTCGTCTTCCCCCAGGCCTGACCGGCGCGGCCCGATCGACTCCGGCGCGCCCTGACGCGGCCGACGACGCGTCAGACGACGACGAGCGCCGGGTCCGGGGCCGTGGGGCCGGCGGTGTCGTCCACCCCGAGCTCGGCCCACGCACGCACGAGACCGTCGACGGCCTGTTCGAGCCGCTCCGGGGGCTCGGTGAACGGCAGCCGCAGGTAGCGCTCTAGTCCGGGCTCGACGCCGAACGCCGGCCCGGCCGCCAGACGCACCCCGTGCCGCGGGGCGAGCGCGGCGAGCGCAGACGACACCGGTGCCCCCAGGTCGACCCACAGCGCGAGACCGCCCGCGGGTGTGTTCGCGCTCCAGGACGGCAGGCGCTGCGCGACCAGCGTGCGCAGCAGGTCGCGGCGCTCGCGCAGCTGCCGGCGGCGGCGTGCGAGCACCGTGTCCCGGTCGGCGATGAGCCGCGCGACGACGAGCTGGTCGAGCACCGACGAGCCGATGTCCACGTGCCCGCGGTGCACCGTGAGGCGTCCGACGAGGTCCCGGTGACCGCGCACCCAGCCGATCCGCAGGCCGCCCCAGTAGGTCTTGGACGCCGAGCCGAGGCAGACGACGTAGGGGCTGGTGCCGTCACCCGCGAACGAGGGCGGCTCGGGGCCGTCGAGCGTGAGGTCGGTGAGGGCCTCGTCGCCGACGACGAGCGTGCGGGTGCGCCCGGCGAGCTCGCGCACCCGCGCGCGGACCTCCTCGGTCAGGGACGTCCCCGTCGGGTTGCGGTGGTCCGGGATGAGGTAGGCCAGCCGCGGCGCGCCCTGACGCAGGGTCGAGGCGAGCAGGTCCGGGTCGAGGCCGTCCGGCCCCGACGGCACGACCACGGGCCGTGCGGACGCCGCGCGTACGGCGTCGATCGCGTGCGGGTAGGTCGGGTGCTCGAGCAGCACACGGTCGCCCGGGCCGGCGTGCGCCCCGACGATCAGGTGGATCGCCTCCTGCCCGCCGGTCGTCACGAGCACCTGCTCGGGCGTCGTGGGCGTGCCGCGCTCGGTGTAGCGGTCGGCGATGGCCGACCGCAGCTCGGGCAGACCGCCGGGGGAGTAGCCCGTGGTGTGCAGGTGGCGGGGGAGCAGGTCGAGCGCGTCGCGCACGGCCGCGTGCAGCTCGTCGGGCGCGTGCGGGGCGGCGGTCGTGAGGTCGACGAGGCCGTCGGGGCCGGGCCCGGGCTGGAACCGGCCCGCGGACCGGGGCAGGTGCGTCGGGAGGGTCGTGACGGTTCCCGAGCCGCGACGCGAGGCGAGGTAGCCCTCGTCGCGCAGGGTGTCGTACGCGGCGGTCGTCGTGGTGCGCGAGACGGCGAGTGCCTCGGCGAGCTCGCGCTCGCTCGGCAGGCGGGTCCGCAGCGGTAGCGCACCCGAGAGCACCGCCTGGCGCAGTGCGTCGGCGAGCGCGCCGTACGCGGGCCCGGGCCGCGCCCACGACCCGAGGACCGCGCGCATCGCGTGACCCGAGACGCGCCGGTCGCTCGTGAGTGGGAGCTCGTCCGGAGCGGATGGCATGAGGCCACTCTGTCACGAGTGGCTATGGATGGCATAGCCACATCGCCCACAGAGTGGAGCCATGTTGGTCGTACTGATCGCGGTGGCCCTCGTCGTCGCCCTCGTCGTGCCCCTGGTCGTGGTGATCCGTGCCGACGGGCGCGGCGCGCGTCGATGGACGCACGACTGGGCGCAGGGGACGTCGCTCGAGCTCGCACGCAGCACGCCGGTGCGCGCGTCGCGCTCGGAGTCCGTCAGGATGGCGTCGTGATCCCCGCCCCCGTCGGACGCCGCCTCGTCCGCCTCACCCTCGGCCTCGTGCTCTACGCGATCTCGATCGCGCTGCTCGTCGACGCCGAGCTCGGCAACATGCCGTGGGACGTGCTGAGCCAGGGCGTGGCCCGGCGCACGGGGGCGTCGTTCGGCACCGTCACGATCGTGACGAGCGCGCTCGTGCTGGCGTGCTGGATCCCGCTGCGGCAGCGTCCCGGCTTCGGGACCGTGGCGAACGTGGTCGTCATCGGCGTGCTCGTCGACCCGTTCCTCGCGCTGCTCGGCGGGCTCGGGGACCTCGGGCTCCCGCTGCGGGTCCTCGCCGTCGTGGTGGGGATCGCGCTCAACGCGCTGGCGACGGCGCTGTACGTCGGCGCGGGGCTCGGACCCGGTCCGCGCGACGGCCTGATGACGGGGCTCGTGGCGCGCACCGGCCGGTCCGTGGCGCTCGTGCGGACGTCGATCGAGGTGGTCGTCGTGGTCACCGGCGTGCTGCTCGGCGGACGGTTCGGTGTCGGGACGATCGCGTACGCGGTGCTCGTCGGCCCGCTCGTGCACGTCCTGCTGCCGCGCCTGCGCGTGCCGGGACCGGACGACGAGCCCGCACGCACGACGGGTGCGCGGACCCTGCCCGACGAGCAGGACCGCGCACCCGTGAGCTGACCGCCCGGCGTCGGGTCGGTCAGCCGCGCCGGTGCGTCAGCGCGAGGCGGGCGACGACTTCGCCGTCTCGGCGGGGTCGCGCACCACGCTGTCGCCCAGCACGTCGTCGATCCGCGCGAGCAGCTCCGCCGGGATCGTCACGCCGGACGCCTTGACGTTCTCGGCCACCTGCTCGGGGCGCGAGGCGCCGATGATCGCGGCCGCGACGTTGTCGTTCTGCAGCACCCAGGCCACGGCGAGCTGCGCCATGGTCAGGCCGAGCTCGTCGGCGATGGGTCGCAGCTGCTGGACGCGCTCGAGCGTCGTCTGGTTCTCCAGGAACGAGCCGATCATGCGCGCGCCGCCCTTGTCGTCGGTCCCGCGCGAGCCCGCGGGGGCCGGCTGACCGGGCAGGTACTTGCCGGTGAGCACGCCCTGCGCGACGGGCGACCAGACGATCTGCGACAGGCCTTCCTCGCGCGAGGCCGGCACGACCTCGTCCTCGATGACGCGCCACAGCATCGAGTACTGCGGCTGGCTCGAGACGAGCGGGACGCGCAGCTCGCGCGCGAGCGCGGCACCGGCGTGGATCTGCTCGGCGGTCCACTCGCTCACGCCGATGTACAGGGCCTTGCCCTGGCGCACGACGTCGGCGAACGCGACCATCGTCTCCTCGAGCGGCGTCGCGTGGTCGTAGCGGTGCGCCTGGTAGACGTCGACGTAGTCGGTCTGCAGGCGCTGCAGCGAGCCGTCGATCGACTCCATGATGTGCTTGCGGGACAGCCCGGTGTCGTTGGCGCCCTTGGGGCCGACCGGCCAGTAGACCTTGGTGAGGATCTCGAGGCTCTGGCGGCGCTCGCCCTTCAGCGCCTCGCCGAGCACCGTCTCGGCCGCGGTGTTGGCGTACACGTCGGCGGTGTCGAAGGTCGTGATGCCCGCGTCGAGCGCGGCACGTACGCACGCCTTCGCGGTGTCGTTCTCGACCTGCGAGCCGTGCGTGAGCCAGTTGCCGTAGGTGATCTCGGTGATCTTCAGGCCGGAGCGGCCCAGGTAGCGGTAGTTGACCATGACGCCACCCTAGGCACACGCCGCTGCGGCAGCCGGTCCGTCAACACCGACGAGTGAAGATCGTCACTCCGGGTACGCGCGGCGCTTGACCTGAGGCTTCGGCAGGCGCGACCGGCGCAGCTGGAACGCCCGCATCACGGCGTACATGAGCGTGCCGCGCGGCACGGCGCCGAACTTGGCGACGATCCGGCGCTTGAGGCGGAACCACAGCACCGCGCCGTCGATGATCGCGGCGATGACGTACAGGTAGAGCAGGAACAGCGCGATGACCGACACGAGCGCGTTGGCCTGGGCGAACGACAGCTGGATCACGAGGCAGACGGCCGCGATCGGCAGGAAGAACTCGCCCAGGTTGAAGCGGGCGTCGACGTAGTCGCGCACGTAGCGCTTGAGCGGACCGCGGTCGCGCGCGGGCATGTGCCGCTCGTCGCCCGACTGCATCGCCTTGTACTCGCGGTCCCGCTGCTCCTTCTGGGCCTGGCGAGCGGCCTTGGCGGCGTTCTGCCGGTCGGCCGGGACGAGGGGACGCTTGTTCGCCGCCTCGGCCTCCTTGCGCTTCGGCGTCGGGCGACCCTTGCGGCTGTCCTCGACGATGCCGACGGGCGGCTCGTCCTCTGCCGGGGTCGAGGTCGTCACGGGGTCGTTGCGGCGTCCGAACACTCCACCAGGGTAGTCGAGTAGCGTGGCTGGCCGTGACCGCCGACGACGACACCACTGCTTCCCCCCAGCGAGTCGCGCAGCTGCGCGAGCGCACCGCTGCCGCCTTCCCCGCCCTGCGCGCCGAGCTCGAGGCGCTCGTACGGATCCCCAGCGTGTCGAACGACGAGTTCGACCAGGCCCACGTCGCGGCGAGCGCGGCCCACGTGGCCGACCTGCTGCGCGGTGCGGGCATCGAGGACGTGCGCGTGCTGCACGCCGCGGGCGCGCACGGACGGCGCGGACGCCCCGCGGTGCTGGCCCGCCGGCCCGGGCGCGAGGGCGCGCCGACCGTCCTGCTGTACGCGCACCACGACGTCCAGCCGCCGGGCGACGAGGCCGAGTGGCAGACGTCGCCGTTCGAGCCGGTCGAGCGCGACGGGCGCCTGTACGGGCGCGGCGCGGCCGACGACAAGGCCGGGATCATCGCGCACCTGGGGGCGCTGCGGGTGCTGGGCGACGAGCTCGGCGTCGGGCTCGTGGTGTTCGTCGAGGGCGAGGAGGAGATCGGGTCTCCGACGTTCGCGGACTTCCTGCAGGCGCACCGCGACGAGCTGTCGGCCGACGTCATGGTCGTCGCGGACTCCTCGAACTGGGCCGTCGGCACCCCCGGGCTCACGACGTCGCTGCGCGGGCTCGTCGACCTCGAGGTCGAGGTCGCAGCCCTGGACCACGCGATCCACTCGGGCATGTACGGCGGCCCGGTGCTCGACGCCCCGACGCTGCTGGCGCGCCTGATCGCCACGCTGCACGACGAGCAGGGCGACGTCGCCGTCGCCGGGCTGCACCGCGCGCCCGACCCGTCCGTCGACTACGACGAGGCCGCGCTGCGCGCCGACGCGGGCGTCCTCGACGGCGTCCGGCTGGCCGGCACGGGTCCGCTCACCGCGCGGCTGTGGACGCGTCCGGCGATCAGCGTCATCGGGTTCGACGCACCGCGCGTCGCGACCGCGTCCAACACGATCGCCGCGCGGGCGCGGGCCAAGCTCTCGGTGCGCCTCGCGCCGGGCAGCGACCCGGCCGAGGCGATGGCGGCCATGCGCGCGCACCTCGAGCGGCACGCGCCGTTCGGCGCGCAGGTGACCGTGCGCGAGGGCGAGCAGGGCAAGCCGTTCCAGGCGCCGGCGGACTCCGCCGCGATGCGCGTCGCGCGCTGGGCTTTCGCGCAGGCGTGGGGAACCGACCCGGTCGACATCGGCATCGGCGGCTCGATCCCGTTCATCGCGGACCTGCTCGAGCTGCGGCCCGACGCGGCGATCCTCGTCACGGGTGTCGAGGACCCGGACTCGCGCGCGCACGGCGCGAACGAGTCCGTGGACCTCGGCGAGCTCGAGAAGGTCGTGCTGGCCGAGGCCCTCCTGCTGGACCGCCTGGCCGGCTGACCGGGCCGGGTACCGCATCGGACGGAGCCGGGGGTCGCCTGAGTGCATCACACGGGCGACCCGGGGCTCCTGCTCGGCATGGAACCTGACACACGGCGTGTGCTCGAGCTGGCCTTCACGCGGGCGGCGGCCTGGTTGGACGACGTGGCGGAGCGCCCGGTCGCGCCGACGGTCGACGCCGACGCGGTGCAGGACGCGCTGGGCCGCCTCCTGCCCGAGTCCGGGCAGGACCCGGTCGACGTCGTGCAGCGGCTCGCCGACGCGGTCGAGCCCGGGCTGATCGCGAGCCAGTCGCCACGCTTCTACGGCTGGGTGATCGGCGGCACGCACCCCGTCGCCGTCGCGGCGGACTGGCTCGTGACGGCGTGGGACCAGAACGCCGTGATGCGGGACCCGATGCCGGGGGAGCCCGCGGTCGAGGAGCTCGCCGGACGGTGGCTGCTCGACCTGCTCGGCCTGCCCGCCGAGTCGAGCGTCGGCTTCACCACGGGCGCGACGACCGCGAACCTCGCGGGGCTCGCCGCCGCGCGGCACCGCGTGCTGGCCGACGCGGGCTGGGACGTGGAGCAGCGGGGTCTGGTGGGCTCGCCCGGTGTCCGCGTGCTCGCGGGCGCCGAGCGGCACGGTTCGGTCGACCTCGCGCTGCGGTACCTCGGGCTCGGTGCGGCCGAGCTCGTCGCGGCGGACGACCAGGGCCGCATCGACGTCGCGACGCTCGAGGCCGAGCTCGCGCGGTCGTCGCGGCCGACGATCGTGGTGCTGCAGGCGGGCAACCTCCACTCGGGCGCCTTCGACGACGTGGGCGCAGCGTCCGACGCCGCGCACCGCCACGGCGCGTGGGTGCACGTCGACGGCGCGTTCGGGCTGTGGGCAGCGGCGACGCCGCGTCTGGCCCATCTCGTGCCGGGTCTCGCGCGCGCGGACTCGTGGGCGACCGACGCGCACAAGACGCTCAACACGCCGTACGACTGCGGGGTCTCGTTCGTCGCGCGCCCGGCGGACGCCGTCGCCGCCCTCGGGGCGCAGGCGAGCTACCTCGTGGCCACCGAGGCGGGGCTCGACCCGTGGACCCTCGTCCCCGAGATGTCCCGCCGCGCGCGTGGCGTCCCCGTGTGGGCGACGCTCGCGGCACTCGGCCGCTCGGGCGTCGCAGCGCTCGTCGACGGGCTCGCGGCCGCAGCGACGCTGCTGGCGGACGCGCTGCGGGACGTCCCGGGCGTCGAGGTGCTCAACGACGTGGTCTACACGCAGGTCTGCGTCGCGTTCGGCGACGACGAGCGCACCGCGGCCGTCGCGGACGCACTGCGGGCGGCAGGGGAGGTCTACGCCTCGACCTCGCGCTGGCAGGGTCGTACGGTGCTGCGGTTCTCGGTCAGCAACGCGTGGACCGACGAGGCACAGGTGCGACGCACCGTCGAGGCGGTCCGCCGTGCGCTGGAGTCCGTCGGCTGACGGCGCGGGTGCGACGTCGTCGGGCCGTCAGCGCGCCGCGACGTCCACAGCGCGGGCCCAGGTCGCGACGTCGTCCGGCAGCGTCGGGCTCGGCAGGGGCGCGCCGACGATCAGCTCGACGACGTCCGGGGAGGCGACGCGCGTGCCGTCGCGACCCAGGAACCGCCCCGCGACGATGCCGCGCGCGACGTGCTCGGGCGCGCCGTCGCGACCGCGGCGGGAGAACGCCTGCTCGAGGTAGACCACGCGCTCGTCCCAGCCGAGGAGCGTCGTCGTGATCTCGAAGCGCTGCCGGAACGTCAGCGACCGTCGGTACTTGATGGTCTGCGCGGCCACCACGGGGTACCAGCCGCGCTCGTTGAGCGCGTCGAACGCGCCGAGGTCGGCGAGGAAGTTGGACCGCGCGACGTCCATGCACTGCAGGTAGATGCCGTTGTTCACGTGGCGGTACAGGTCGAGGTCCGACAGGTGCACGCGCATCCGGGTGACCGAGGGGCTGAGCAGGTCCTGACCAGGGACCGCGCGACGGGGACGGAAGGTGGCCGCCGCGAGCTGGAGGGTGCGGATCACCCGGCGATGTTACTCACGCGTACGCGGACGCGTCCCGACCCGTCTCCGGCGCGGTTCCGTCAGACCGGCGGCATCGGGTCGTACTGGATGCCGCGTCGCACGGTGCGCGCGTTCTCGACCGAGTCCAGCCGTGCGACCAGGTGCAGTGCCATGTCGATGCCCGCCGAGACACCCGCGGACGTCACGACGTCGCCGTCGTCGACGAACCGCGCGACGCGGTCCTGCTGCACGCTCGGGTCGATCGCCGTGAGCTCGTCGTACGCCCGCCAGTGGGTCGTCGCGGGCCGGCCCGCGAGCAGCCCGGCCGCGGCGTACACCAGCGAGCCCGTGCAGACGCTCGTCATGAGCGGCGTGCTCTGGCGCATCTCGCGGACCCAGGCCAGGTGCTCGTCGTCGCGGGCGAGCGCACGCGTGCCCTGACCACCCGGGTACACGAGCACGTGCAGCGGGCCGACCTCGTCGGCGGACGTGTCCGGCACGAGGGACAGCCCCTTGGTGCAGCGGACAGCCGCCCCGTCGCTCGAGAACGTCAGCACCTCGGTGTCGGTGCGCAGGTGGTGCGCCCACCACGAGAGGACCTCGTACGGGCCGACGACGTCGAGCTCCTCGCACGCGTCGAAGACGAACAGGCCGATCCGGATCGACTTGCCGGTGCTCACGAGGCCTCCGGAGGGAAGGTGGACGACGGCAGGTCAGTAGCCGGGCAGCGCGAGCATCTGGTCGAGCGCCACGCGCGCCCAGTGGGCGTCGTCCGGGTCGACCACGACACGGTTGACGACCCGCCCCGCGACGAGCGACTCCATCGCCCACACGAGGTGCGGGAGGTCGATCCGGTTCATCGTCGAGCAGAAGCAGACCGTCGAGTCGAGGTAGTGGACCTTCTTGTCCGGGTGGGCGTTCGCGAGCCGGCGCACGAGGTTGAGCTCCGTGCCGATCGCCCACGACGAGCCCGCGGGGGCCGCGTCGAGCGCCTTGATGATGTACTCCGTCGAGCCGACCATGTCCGCCGCGGTGACGACCTCGTGCTTGCACTCGGGGTGCACCAGCACGGTCACGTCCGGGTCGGCCGCGCGCACGTCGACGACGTTGCGCTCCGAGAAGCGGCCGTGCACCGAGCAGTGGCCGCGCCACAGGATCATGCGCGCGTCGCGCAGCTGTGCGGTGGTCAGGCCGCCGCCGGGGCGCCGCGGGTCGAACACCACGCAGTCGTCCAGCGAGAGCCCGAGCTGCTGCACCGCGGTGTTGCGGCCCAGGTGCTGATCGGGCATGAAGAGCACCTTGCCCGTGCCGTCGAGGCCGCCGACCTTGTCGAACGCCCAGCGCAGCGCGACGTGCGCGTTCGACGACGTGCAGACGGTGCCGCCGTGGCGTCCGGTGAAGGCCTTGATCGCCGCGGTCGAGTTCATGTACGTGACGGGGACCGTGCTGTCCGCGACACCCGCGTCGACGAGCACGTCCCACGCGTCGGCGACCTGGTCGATCGCGGCCATGTCGGCCATCGAGCAGCCGGCCGCGAGGTCGGGGAGCACGACCTGCTGGTCCGCCGACGTGAGGATGTCCGCCGACTCGGCCATGAAGTGCACGCCGCAGAAGAGCACGAACTCGGCCTCGGGCCGAGCCGCGGCCTCGCGCGCGAGCTTGAACGAGTCGCCCGTGACGTCGGCGAACGCGATGACCTCGTCGCGCTGGTAGTGGTGCCCGAGGACGAACGCCCGCTCGCCCAGGGCTGCGCGCGCGGCGCGGGCGCGTTCGACGAGGTCGGGGTCGCTCGCCGACGGCAGGGTGCCGGCGCACTCGACGCCGCGCTCCGACGTGAGGTCGACGCCGCGACCGAGCAGGAGCAGGGCCGAGGCGGCGGGCTCCACGAACGTGCCAGAGGTGGTCAGGCTCACGGTGCCGATCCTTCCACAACGCGCGCGAGGCGCCGCGGGCCGGTCCCCGTGGCCGACGTCACACAGCCGTCGTCCGACGACGGGTCCGGCCGACGCGTCCGACCGACCGCGGGGCCACCGGCGCGGCAGCCACGCGGCCACGGGCGCGACAGCCACGCGGCGGTGCGCGACGCGTGGCGTGCGACGATGCGGCTCGTGCATGTGCTGGTGGCCCCCGACTGCTTCGGCTCGAGCCTGACGTCCGCGCAGGCGGCGGCGACGATCGCCGACGCGTGGCGCGCGGCCGCACCGCACGACGACGTGCGCACGTGCCCACTGTCCGACGGCGGGCCCGGCTTCGTGCAGACGCTGCACGCCACGCTCGGCGGTGAGCTCGTCGCGGCGGGCGCCGACGGGCCGCTCGGCGAGCCCGCGCCGGCCGCGCTGCTCGTCGTCGACGGGCCCGCGGGCCGCACCGCCTACGTGGAGTCCGCGCACGCGGTGGGCCTCGCGCTCGTGCCCCCGGACCGACGCGACCCCACGCGCACGACGAGCCGCGGGCTCGGGACGCTGCTGGCCACCGCGCGGGCGACCGGAGCACGGCGGGTCGTCGTCGGGCTCGGCGGTTCTGCGACGAACGACGCCGGCGCCGGGATGCTCGTCGGGCTCGGTCTGCCCGACCCGCGCGGCGTGCTGGCCGCCGGTGGTGGCGCGCTGCTCGACGTCCGTGGTGACGACCTCGCCGGCCTCGCCGGCCTGCGGGCCGACTGGCGCGACGTCGAGCTCCTCGTGGCGACCGACGTCGACGTGCCGCTGCTCGGCCTGCAGGGCGCGAGCGCGGGGTTCGCCCCGCAGAAGGGCGCGACTCCCGAGCAGGCGCAGGCCCTCGAGCGCGCGCTCGCGACGTTCTCACGCCTCGCGGTCGACGCGCTCGGCGACGCGTTGCGGCCGGACCTGCTCGCCGGCTCGGGCGGCGCCCGGTCCGCCGCGACACGCCTCACGCACGCGCCGGGTGCCGGGGCGGCCGGCGGGCTCGGGTTCGGGCTGGCGCTGCTCGGCGGGCGCCTCGTCGCCGGCGCCTCGCTCGTCGCGGACGCGGTCGGGCTCGACGCACGCATCGCCGCCGCCGACCTCGTCGTGACGGGGGAGGGCCGGTTCGACTGGCAGTCCCTGCATGGCAAGGTCGCCTCGCTCGTCGCCGAGCGTGCTCTGCCGCACGCGGTCCCGGCGATCGTCGTGGCGGGACAGGTCGAGATCGGTCGCCGCGAGATCTCCGCCGCGGGGCTCGCGGGGGCGTACCCGGTCGCGGAGCGGCCCGACCAGGTGGACGCCGCGCTCGCCGACCCGGCCGGGACGCTCGCCGCCCGGGTCACGCGCGTCGCTCGGACGTGGTCGCCCGCGTGATCCGACGCCCCGGACGACGCCCGTCCGACGGCGACCCCAGGGGGCGGCGCGCACGCCCTCGCGCGGGCGCGCCGTGTGGGATGCGTCTCGTGACGGTGCGCGGTGTCCGACGCGTCGTACCCTGAGGGGGAACATTCGTCGGGCCGCCGGTGTTGGCGCCTGCGAGAGTCGTTCGTCATCCGTCAGGAGAGCCCATGAGCGAGACCACCGAGGTCGCCACGCACGGCGTGAACCTCACCGACGTCGCCGCGAGCAAGGTGCGCAGCCTGCTCGAGCAGGAGGGTCGCGACGACCTCCGGCTTCGTGTCGCCGTGCAGCCCGGTGGCTGTTCCGGCCTGATCTACCAGCTGTACTTCGACGAGCGCGTGCTCGACGGTGACGCCGTGCGCGACTACGACGGCGTCGAGGTCGTCGTGGACCGCATGTCGGTGCCGTACCTCGAGGGCGCGACGATCGACTTCGCCGACACGATCGAGAAGCAGGGCTTCACGATCGACAACCCGAACGCGGGCAGCGCCTGCGCGTGCGGCGGCTCGTTCAGCTGATCTCGACCGCAGGCCCGTCCCGCGCGTGAGCGCCGGGGCGGGCCTGTATCGTGCCCGGGCTCGACCGGGGGACCGGAGACGCACCCGGGCTCGTTGCGGGGGCGGGAACCCGCCGGCGGCGAGGGTCAGACGACGCCGAGGCTCGCGCGCAGCTCGGCGACCACCCGTGGCAGCACGGCCAGGAACGCGTCGACGTCCTCGGGCGTCGTCGCCGCGTGCAGGCCGATCCGGACGTTGCCCTGCGTCAGCACGCCCATGGCCGCGAGCACGTGCGACGGTTCGAGCGTGCTGGACGTGCACGCCGAGCCCGACCCGACCGCGAAGCCGAGCCTGTCGAGCGCGGTGACGACCGCCTCACCGTCGACGTAGAGGCACGAGAACGTCAGGACGTGGGGGAGCCGGTGCGTGGGGTCGCCCGCGACGTCGCAGTCGGGGACGTGCGTCGCGACGTGCGTGCGGATTCGGTCGACGAGCGCACGCAGCCGGTCCGCGCGTTCGGGCGCCGTCCGCGCGGCCTCCTGCAGCGCCACGGCCGCGGCGAGGGCCGCGGGGACGCTCGGCCCGCCCGGGAACCAGCGCTCCTCGTCCTGCGGCCAGTCGGGGGCGCGCCGCACCCCCGCCCGCGTGACGAGCAGACCCAGGCCGCCCGGGCCGCCCCAGTCGCCGGGGTCGGCCGCCAGGACGTCCCACGACTGCCCGACGTCGACGTGGCCCAGGCTCGCGCCCGCGTCGACGAGCAGCGGGACGCCCGCCGTGCGGGCGGCCTCGTGCACGGCGGCGACCGGCTGCACCGTGCCCACCTCGCCGTTCGCGTGCTGCAGCGCGGCGAGCGCCACACCCGGGGCGCTCACCGCATCGGCGAACGCGTCCACATCCACGCGACCCCATCGGTCGACCTGCACCGTGGTGTGCCGGCCGTCGCCCCGCTCCGCGACGAACTCCGCGGCGTGCAGCACGGCCGCGCGCTCGACCGCGCTCGTCACGACGTCCGCGCCGAGGCGTCGTCGACCGCGGGCCACCATCCGTACGGCGGCGTGCAGCGCGGCCGTGTGCGACGGCGCGAGATCCACGTCCTGCGTGCGGGCGCCGACCACCGCGGCGATCGCCTCGCGCGAGCCGTCGAGCAGCGCACGCGCGCGGCGGCCCTCGGCGTGCAGGCGGCGCGGGTCTGCCCAGCCCTGGTCGAGCGCCTCGACGTACGCGGCACGCGCGGCGGGCAGCAGGGGGGCGCGCCCGCCGGCGTCGAGCATGACGCGCCGGGCGGGGGAGGTGCTCTCGTCGTGCAGGTCGGCCACCCTCGAACCGTATCCGCAGGCGTGCCCGCCGTGGTCGGCGCGCTACCCGGGAGTGTGACGGTGCTGACACGGCGTCGTGATCGGGTGTCACGGGCGTCCGTGAGGCCGGATCGCGCGCTAGGCTGCTCGCGTCGAGGACGAAGGTCCCAGGTGTGCCACGCCCGGAACGGGGGCGGCACGTCCGGGACGTGAGCGAGAGGTCGCCCGTTGCACCCGGAAAACCCCCGCCGGACGCGGCGCCCGGCCCTGAAGTGGGCTGGCATCGCGGCGGTCGCTGCTGTGGCCCTGAGCGGTTGCTCGGACCAGGTCCAGCGCGGCTGGATGCCCGGCAACTCGGACGCTGAAGTCACGAACCAGACCGGTCGCGTGGTCGACCTGTGGGTCGGGTCGTGGACCGCCGCCCTCATCGTCGGCCTCATCACGTGGGGCCTGATGCTCTGGTGCGTCGCCGTGTACCGCAAGCGCAAGGACGACGACGTCCTGCCCGTGCAGCTGCGGTACCACGTGCCGCTCGAGATCATGTACGTGATCCTGCCGATCGTCATGGTCGGCGTGCTCTTCTACTTCACGAACCGTGACATGAGCGAGATCACGGACACGAACGTCGAGTCCGACGTCGACATCCAGGTCATCGGCAAGCAGTGGAGCTGGGACTTCAACTACCTCGACGACGACGTCTACGAGACGGGCGAGCACGCCCAGAACGTCGGCTCGACCGAGGGCGTCCTCGACGACCAGGTCACGCTCTACCTGCCCGTCGGCGAGTCCGTGCGCTTCACGCTCGACTCGCGCGACGTCATCCACTCGTTCTGGGTGCCGCAGTTCCTCTACAAGCTGGACATGATCCCCGGCAAGCAGAACTCGTTCGTGGTCACGCCCCAGCAGGAGGGCCTGTACCGCGGCAAGTGCGCCGAGCTGTGCGGCGAGGAGCACTCGTCGATGCTCTTCAACGTCAAGGTCGTCTCGCGTGAGGAGTACGACGCGCACATGCAGGAACTGCGCGACAAGGGTCAGACCGGAGCGCTCGGCCTCGAGTACAGCCGGCACCAGGATCTGAACAGCGCAACGTGGGAGGACGAGGACTGATGGCGGCCGTCGCGGAGAACATCCCGGGTCTGGCGCCGTCGCGTCAGACGCTCGGTCGCACCGTGGTCAAGTGGGTCACCTCGACCGACCACAAGACGATCGGCTACATGTACCTGATCACGAGCTTCGTGTGGTTCGTGGTCGGCGGGCTCCTGGCGCTGCTGATCCGCGCCGAGCTGTTCACGCCGGGCATGGACGTGTTCCAGTCCAAGGAGCAGTACAACCAGGCGTTCACGATGCACGGCACGATCATGCTGCTGCTGTTCGCGACGCCGCTGTTCGCGGGCTTCGCGAACGTCATCATGCCGCTGCAGATCGGCGCGCCCGACGTCGCATTCCCGCGGCTGAACATGTTCGCGTTCTGGCTGTTCTTCTTCGGCGGCCTCATCGCCGCCGCGGGCTTCCTGACGCCGCAGGGTGCCGCCTCGTTCGGCTGGTTCGCGTACGCGCCGCTGTCGAACACCGTCTACTCGCCGGGGCTCGGGGGAGACCTGTGGGTCTTCGGCCTCGCGCTCGGTGGTTTCGGGACCATCCTCGGTGCCGTCAACTTCATCACCACGATCGTCACGATGCGTGCGCCCGGCATGACGATGTTCCGGATGCCGATCTTCACGTGGAACACCCTCGTGACGTCGCTGCTCGTCCTCATGGCGTTCCCGCCGCTGGCCGCGGCGCTGTTCGCGCTCGGCGCGGACCGTCGTCTCGGCGCGCAGGTCTTCAACCCCGAGAACGGCGGTGCGCTGCTCTGGCAGCACCTGTTCTGGTTCTTCGGGCACCCCGAGGTCTACATCATCGCGCTGCCGTTCTTCGGCATCGTGACCGAGATCCTGCCGGTCTTCAGCCGCAAGCCGATCTTCGGCTACAAGGGTCTGGTCTACGCGACGATCGCGATCGCGGCGCTCTCGGTGACCGTGTGGGCCCACCACATGTACGTCACGGGCTCGGTCCTGCTGCCGTTCTTCGCGTTCATGACGATGCTCATCGCCGTCCCGACCGGTGTGAAGTTCTTCAACTGGATCGGCACGATGTGGCGCGGCAAGCTCACGTTCGAGACACCGATGCTGTGGACGATCGGCTTCCTGGTCACGTTCCTCTTCGGCGGTCTGACGGGCGTCATCCTGTCCAGCCCGGCGCTCGACTTCCACCTGTCCGACACCTACTTCGTCGTGGCGCACTTCCACTACGTCGTGTTCGGCACCGTGGTGTTCGCGATGTTCGCCGGCTTCTACTTCTGGTGGCCGAAGTTCACGGGCAAGATGCTCGACGAGCGCCTGGGCAAGATCCACTTCTGGACGCTGTTCATCGGTTTCCACACCACGTTCCTGGTCCAGCACTGGCTCGGCGTCGTCGGTATGCCGCGTCGGTACGCCGACTACGCGGTCGCGGACGGCTTCACCTGGATGAACCAGCTCTCCACGGTCGGCGCGGTGATCCTCGCGGCCTCGACGCTGCCGTTCTTCTGGAACGTCTACACCACCGCGCGCAACGCGCCGAAGGTGACCGTCGACGACCCGTGGGGCTACGGCGCCTCGCTCGAGTGGGCGACGTCCTGCCCGCCGCCGCGGCACAACTTCACGTCGCTGCCCCGCATCCGCTCGGAGCGTCCGGCGTTCGACCTGCACCACCCCGAGGTCGCGGCGATGGACTTCGTCGAGCCGAACGCCGGGCCGCTCGACTGGGAGGCCGACCGGCGCGGGGAGACCGCCGTGGCGGCCGAGCGCGTCGCGAACGGTGAGGGAGAACCTGAGCAGTCGTCGGCGGTCATCGTGGAGGACCGGCCGGCGGACGCCGTGCGTGACGACGAGGAGGGCACCAAGTGAAGCTCGAGGCCAAGCTCTTCGGCTACGGGATCCTCTTCTTCCTCCCGATCGGCCTCGTCTACGCGCTCTGGAGCGACGGCGAGCCCGTCGGCACCGTGAGCATCCCGCTCGTGGGCGGCCTGGTGGGCATGATCGGTGCGTACTTCGCCCTGCTGTCCCGCCGGATCGACCCGCGGCCCGAGGACGACGAGCACGGCGAGATCGAGCAGGGCGCCGGTGACCAGGGCGTCTTCGCGCCGTGGTCGTGGTGGCCGCTCGCGATCGGCCTCTCCGCAGCCGTCGCGTTCGCCGGCCTCGCCATCGGCTGGTGGCTGTTCTTCATCGGCGCGGCGATCGGCGTGATCTCGCTCGTCGGCTGGGTGTTCGAGTTCTCCCGGGGACAGCACGCCCACTGACGCCCGTCCATCGACGAAGGCCCGACCAGAGTGTCTGGTCGGGCCTTCGTCGTCCCGCTCCTCGCGTGCCGAGGCGCTCTGCGGCTTCTGGTCCGCGGTCAGCGAGCCTCGTCGATCAGCTCTCGTGCAGCGCGCAGGACCGACGCCGCATCCGCGTAGGCGAGTCGGCCGCCCGTGAAGCGCAGGTCCCGCGTGACCTCCAGATGGCCGCTGGGCGGCGCGTACGCGGCTGCGGCCTCGTCGTCGTCGAACTCCACCTCGGCGAGCACCAGCCCGTTCAGCGGCCCGCGGAAAGCGTCGTAGGCCATGCCGGCGCGGTGGCGCACCTTCGTGAGGGTCGCCGCGGGCAGCACGCGCAGGACGTCGTACTCCGCCTGCGAGAGGTACGTCGTCGTGAGCTGCCCCCACGGTTCGCCCGGGATCTTCTGCGTGAGCTTCAGCTCGACGTCGCCCGAGGGGTGCACGACGCGACGCAGGCGCAGCCTGGTTCCGTCGAGGTAGCGGTCGTGGATCTCGCGCCGCTCCGAGTCGCCCTCCGCACCGCCCGGGTGCGGGAGTGCGTGGGGTGCGACGAGGAAGCGACGCTCGCGCTCCGGTCGGGCGAACCGGGACCGACGTGCGACCACAGCCATGCGACGTCCTTCCGTTCGCGTGCGCCAGGGACGCCGAGGGGCCGCCCGCGGTCGGCGGGCGGCCCCTCGGCGGCGTGTCGGAGGCCGACGCGTCAGACGGCGGGGACGATCAGACCCGAGGTCTGCGACCGGGCGCGCTCGAAGCGCGCGGCGGCGTCCGCCCAGTTGACGATGTTCCACCACGCCTTGACGTAGTCCGCCTTGACGTTGACGTAGTCGAGGTAGAACGCGTGCTCCCACATGTCGAGCACGACGATCGGGACGAGGCCCAGCGGGAAGTTGCTCTGCTGGTCGTACAGCTGGAAGATCGCGAGCTTCTGGCCCACCGAGTCCCAGCCGAGGATCGACCAGCCGGAGCCCTGGATGCCGACCGCGTTGGCGGCGAAGTGCTTCTGGAATGCGTCGAACGAGCCGAAGAACTCGTCGATCGCCGCGGCGAGCTCGCCGGTCGGCTTGTCGCCGCCCTCGGGGGAGAGGTTCTGCCAGAACACCGAGTGGTTCACGTGGCCGCCGAGGTTGAACGCCAGGTTCTTCTCGTGCAGGTTGACCGCCGCGAGGTCTCCGGACTCGCGGGCCGCGGCGAGCTTCTCGAGCGCGGTGTTGGCGCCCGTGACGTAGGCCGCGTGGTGCTTGTCGTGGTGCAGCTCCATGATCCGGCCGGAGATGTGCGGCTCGAGCGCCGCGTAGTCGTACGGCAGGTCCGGAAGCGTGTAGTCAGCCATGCGTGAGTACCTCTCCTGCGTCACGCGGGGAGCGGTGGCCCCCGCTGGGTACGAGTCGGGCGGCCCGCCCGTGGGGCGAGCCGCCCGAC
>NZ_BJUA01000026.1 GCF_007989825.1 Cellulomonas persica
CCGCCGTGCGGCGGGCCCGCGCCACGAGGCGCGGGTCGGTCCGCGGCAGGCCGTTGTTGTGCGCCATGAGGATCAGCGGCGCGGGGGTGTCCGTGGGTGTCCAGACGGTCGCGGGGATCTCGCCGACGAGGAGCTCGCGCTCCAGGACGCCGTCGGTCAGGTGCTCGGAGACGAGGTGCATGGTCGTGCCTTTCAGGAGCGTGGACGACGCTCCCGGGCGACCTGTCGCCCGACCATGACTCCGCAGGGGAGCGCCCATGTCGATGCGTGCACGGGTACCACCTCCTGCCTGACTCGCACGGCCACCAGCACGCTACGACGAGCGGCGCGGGTGCACCACGGGATATCCCGGGCGCACCCGCGCACGGACCTCAGCCCGCCTCGACCGGCAGCCAGAGCTCGACGGTCGCGGTGCTGAAGTCGGCGGCGCGGTCCGTCACGGCGACCACCTCGGGACCGGCACGCAGCCGCCACGGGTTCGACGGGAACCACTCGGTCGCGGTCGCCGCCCACACCGACTGCAGCGTGTCCGGGTAGGGGCCGGACGCCCGGAACACCGCCCACGAACCCGCCTCGACGGCGAGCGAGTCGAGGTCGTCGGGCACCTCGACGGAGTCGGTGACGGCCACGCCGTGCAGGTAGGTCAGCTCGGTGCCCTCCCGGCGGTCGGGGTCGAGGTCCGCGCTCACCGCCAGCAGCCCGCGCGGCTCGGCGTCGCCCAGGGCCTTGAGGCGTGCGTGCTCGTGCGGCTCGATCGACGTCACGTGCTGCTGGATCGCGGGGTTGATCCCACGGTGCACGAGCGGGACCCGCGCCGCGTGGCCCACGAGGCGCAGAGCGGGCAGGGAGACGATGCGGACGTCCATGGGGAGTGCTCCTTCGACGGTCAGACGGAACCGCAGACGCGGTTGGGTGCGAAGGGGGCCGCCGTCACGACGCGCTCGGCCGGGACTGACGCCGTGCACCGCCTGGAACGCGCGCCCGAACGCCTCGGCCGAGCCGTAGCCGTGGCGCACGGCGACGGTCAGCAGGTCGGCACCGGCGAGCACGTCGGCGGCCGCCGCGGTCATCCGCCGACGGCGCACGTACTCCGACAGCGGCATCCCCGCGAGCGACGAGAACATGCGGCGCAGGTGGTACTCGGTGGTGCCGCACGCCGCGGCGAGCCGGGCGACGTCGAGCTCCTCGTCGAGGGTCTCCTCCACGAGGTCCACGAGCCGGTTGAGCCAGGTGATCACGGTTCCTCCTTCGGCTCCCAGCCTCGCGCGGGGCGGCGTCGTCCCGCCCGATCATCGCGGACCGGTGCGATCAGTCCGCGCCGCACGGTCGCGCGCGGTGCACCGGCTGCGCGAGGCTGTCGAATCCGGGGGTGGTCGCGCGTCATCTCCACGACGAGACGGACCGGAGAGGGAGAGCGCGATGCAGTTCATGGTGATCACCAAGGCCACGGCCGAGAGCGAGGCGGGCGTCATGCCCAGCACCGAGAACTTCGAGACGATGGGCGCGTTCATCCAGGAGCTCGTCGACGCGGGTGTCCTGCTCGCCGCCGAGGGGCTGCTGCCCAGCAGCACGGGCGTGCGGATCTACATCGACGAGGACGACGAGCGGACCGTGGTCGAGGGGCCGTTCGCCGAGACGACCGAGCTCGTCGCGGGCTTCTTCCTGGTGGACGTGCCGTCGCTCGCCGCGTGCGTCGAGCTGTTCGCGCGCTGCCCGATCCCGCATCCCTCCGACGGGTCCCGGACGCATCTGGAGATCCGACCGCTGCCGCGACCGGAGGACTTCGGAGAGGCCTTCACCGCCGAGCAGCAGGAGGCGAACGCACGCCGACGCGCCCAGGTCGCCGCGCAGGGCTGACCGCGGGAGTCGCCGCGCACCCGGCACAGCCGGCCCGGTCCGAGGCGCGCTGACCCGGCGCGTGCGAGGGTGAGCGGCATGCCCGTCACGCGGACCGCCACCGCCCTCCTGCGGGCGTCCCACCTGCCGCCGACCGTCGCGGTCACGGCGTTCGCGGGCGCGTACGCCTGGGGTGTCGGGGCGTCCGCCGGGCTCGCGGCGCGGGTCGCGCTCGCGGTGCTCGCGGGGCAGCTGTCGGTGGGGTGGTCGAACGACTGGATCGACGCCACGCGGGACAGCGCGGTCGGCCGGTCGGACAAGCCCGTCGCGACGGGGGCGGTGCGCACGACGACCGTGCGCACCGCCGCCTTCGTCGCGGCGGCGGCCTGCGTCGTCCTGTCGTTCGCGCTCGGGCCGGCGGCGGGCGTCGTGCACGTCGTCGCGGTCGCGTCCGCGTGGGCCTACAACGCCGGCCTCAAGGCCACCCCGTGGTCGTGGGCGCCCTACGCGCTCTCGTTCGGCCTGCTGCCGTCGGTCGCGACGCTCGCGCTCGACGACGCGTCCCTCGCGCCGGTGTCGACGACGGTCGCGGCCGCCCTCCTGGGCGTCGGCGCGCACCTCGCGAACGTGCTGCCGGACCTCGAGGACGACGCGGCCACGGGCGTCGTCGGCCTGCCCCACCGGCTCGGGCGGCGCGGGACGACGATCGGCGCGGTCGCACTCCTGCTCGCGGCGGCGGCGCTCGTCGTGCTCACCACGCCCGACGGCCCGACCCCCGCGGGACTCGCCGCCCTCGCGCTCGCCGTGGCGCTCGCCGCGAGCGCGGCCTGGGTCGCCGCCCGGAGGCCCGACCGCCGGTACCCGTTCCTCGCCGCGATCGGAGTCGCGGCGGTCAGCGTCGTCGTGCTCGTCACGACGGCCTGAGCCCGCCCCTGCCCGGCGGCGCCACACGCTGCGGAGTCGGCGGGCGCGTGCGACGATCCCGGAATGGCCCGGATCGTGGCGGTCGCACCCGTGCTGCCGGACCACGCCTACCCGCAGGAGCAGATCGCCGACGAGCTCGCAGCGATCCTGACGGCCGACCCCGCGCGTCGCACGCTGCTGCGCCGCCTGCACGGCTCGTGCGGGATCGAGCAGCGGCATCTCGTCGTCCCGCTCGAGCGCTACCGCACGCTCGGGTCGTTCGACGAGACGAACGCGCTCGCACTCGCGTCCGGGCTGGACCTCGCGGAGCGCGCGGCGCGCGACGCGCTCGCCGCGGCCGGTCTCGAGCCGCACGACGTCGACCACGTCATGCTCACCACGGTCACCGCGATCGGCGCGCCGTCGCTGGACGCGCTGCTCGTCGAGCGGCTCGGCCTGCGTCCGGACGTGACGCGGCTGCCGAGCTTCGGGCTCGGGTGCGCGGGCGGCGCCGCAGGGCTCGCACGCGTGCACGACCACCTCGCCGGGCACCCGGACCACGTGGCGCTGCTGGTGAGCGTCGAGCTGTGCTCGCTGACCCTCCAGCGCGACGACGACTCGACCGCCAACCTCGTCGCGAGCGGGCTGTTCGGCGACGGCGGGGCGGCGGTCGTGCTCGCGGGCGACGACCGCGCGGTGCCGCACGGCGCGCCCGACGCCGCACGCCGCGCGTGGGAGCGGGCGCCGCGGGTCGTCGGCGCGCGCAGCGTGCTGTACCCCGCCTCCGCGGACGCGCTCGGCTGGCAGGTCGGGGCGTCCGGGCTGCGCATCGTGCTGTCCGGCGGGCTCGCGGACGTGGTCCGCGTCCACGTGGCCGACGACGTGAAGGCCCTGCTGACCGCGCACGGTGCGGTGCCCGACGACGTGCGCACCTGGGTCGTGCACCCCGGCGGGCCGAAGATCCTCGACGCCGTGCAGGACGCGCTCGGTCTCCCTCGGCAGGCGCTGGCCCGGTCGTGGGCGAGCCTCGCGCGGGCCGGGAACCTGTCCTCGGCGTCGGTGCTGCACGTGCTCGCCGATGCGCTGCACGCACCGACGGCGAGCGGCCAGACGGCGAGCGGTCCGACGGCGACCCGGACGACGAGCGTCGGTGGACCGGTCGGGGTCGTCGCCGCGTTCGGGCCCGGTGTGGGTGCCGAGCTCGTCGCGCTGCGCTGGCCGGAGGTGAGCGCCGCATGAGCCTCGCGCTGTACGCGGCGCTCGTCGTCGCCACGGGGCTCGAGCGGATCGCGGAGCTCGTCGTGTCCACCCGGCACGCGCGCTGGTCGTTCGAGCGCGGCGGGCAGGAGAGCGGGCGCGGGCACTTCCCCGCGATGGTCGCGCTGCACACCGGGCTGCTGGTCGCGTGCATCGCGGAGGCCGCGCTCGCCGACCGGCCGTTCCTGCCGTGGCTCGGCTGGCCCGCGCTCGTCGTCGTGCTCGCGTCGCAGGCGCTGCGGTGGTGGTGCATCAGCGTCCTGGGACCGCAGTGGAACACGCGCGTGATCGTCGTCCCGGACCTGCCGCTCGTGCGGCGTGGCCCGTACCGCTGGCTGAACCACCCGAACTACGTCGCGGTGGTCGCCGAGGGCATCGCGCTGCCGCTCGTGCACACCGCCTGGGTCACCGCGCTCGTGTTCACCGTGCTCAACGCGGTGCTCCTGCTGGGCTTCCGCATCCCCGCCGAGGAGCGCGCGCTCACCGCCGCGCGACCGTCCTGAGGGGAGCGCCGACCGGCGTGCCGGGCGATCTCGACGCGGACGTCCTCGTCGTCGGTGGCGGACCCGTGGGGCTCGCCGCGGCGATCGAGGCGCGTCTCGCGGGACTGTCCGCGCTCGTGCTCGAACCGCGCCCCGGTCCGGTGGACAAGGCGTGCGGCGAGGGGCTCATGCCGGGTGCGTTGAGATCGCTGCACCGGCTCGGGGTCGACCCGGACGGGTACCCGCTCGCGGGGATCGCGTACGTGGGCGGGCCGCGGCGCGTCGAGCACCGGTTCTCCGGGGGCGTCGGCCGCGGTGTGCGCCGCACGGTCCTGCACGCGGCGCTCGCGGCGCGGGCCGACGAGCTCGGGGTCGAGCACGTCGCGACGCGCGCCACCTCGGTCGAGCAGGACGCGCGCGGCGTCGTCGTCGACGGGCTGCGCGGGCGGTACGTGCTCGCGTGCGACGGCCTGCACTCGACCGTCCGGCGGCTCGTCGGGCTGGAGGTCCCGGGACGACGAGCGGGTGGTGCGGCGTGGCGGACGGCCCGGCGCGCGGACCGACGGCGGTTCGGGCTGCGGCGGCACTACCGGGTCGCGCCGTGGGGCGACCTCGTCGAGGTGCACTGGGCGCCGCACGCCGAGGCGTACGTGACCCCGGTCGCTCCCGGGCTCGTCGGGGTCGCGATCCTGGGCGCGGCCCGCACCGACCTCGACGCGACCCTGGCCGCGCTGCCCGCGCTCGCGCAGCGCCTGGCCGGTGCCGAGCCCGACGGACCCGTGCGCGGAGCCGGGCCGCTGCTGCAGCGCACCCGCGCCCGCACGGCCGGCCGCGTGCTGCTCGTCGGCGACGCCTCGGGGTACGTCGACGCGCTCACCGGCGAGGGTCTGCGGGTCGGGCTCGCGCAGGCGGCCGCGGCCGTCGCACACCTGGACGACCCGGCCGGCTACGAGCGCGCGTGGACGCGCGCGACACGCGACTACCGGGTCCTGACCTCGGGCCTCGTCGCCGCGGCGACATCCCCGGCGCGCCGCACGATCGTCCCGGCTGCCACCGCGCTGCCGGGTGTCTACGGCAGGATCGTGGAACGGCTCGCGCGCTGACCCTGCCGAGCCCTGTCCGCGAGGAAGGAGCGCCGATGCTGCTGCGACGCCTGCACGACGCCGGGATCGACGACGTCGTCGAGGTCCGGCCCGCGACCGGCGGGTTGGCGGCGACCGCCGGTCTCGCGCGGCGCACCGACGGCACGTCGCTGTTCGTCAAGGCGTTCGACGACCCGCCCTCCCCCGACGCGTTCGCGACCGAGGCCGAGGGGCTGACCGCGCTGCGCACGCTCGGCGGCATCGCGACGCCGCGTGTCCTCGTCGTGAACGCCGACGTGCTCGTGCTCGAGGCGCTGCACCCGCGCCCGCACGACGAGACGTTCTGGTTGCGGTTCGCACACGAGCTCGCGCACCTGCACACGACGACGACCCATCCGAGGTTCGGCTGGCACCGCGACAACTGGCTCGGGCGGCGCCGGCAGGTCAACACGTGGCACGACGACGGGTTCGCGTTCTTCGCGGAGCACCGCCTGCTGCGCTGGCTCGACGAGCCCCGCGTCGTCGAGGCGCTCGACGCGGGCGACCGCGCGGCCCTCGAACGGCTGTGCGCGCGACTGCCCGAGCTGCTCCCCGAGCGTCCCGCGTGCCTCACGCACGGCGACCTGTGGACGCAGAACGTCCTGGCCACCGCCGACGGCCGCCCCGCGCTCATCGACCCTGCCGTCTCGTACACGTGGGCCGAGGTGGACCTCGCGCACGTGTGGACCACCGCGCCGCCACCCGAGGCCACCGGGTTCTTCGGCCGGTACGCCGAGCTCACCGGGCTGGACGCCGGCTGGCGCGAGCGCATGCCGATCCTGCAGCTGCGCCAGCACCTCGCGGTCATCGCCCAGTTCGAACCCGACTGGGGTGCCGCCGACCACGTCCGCGCGACGCTCGCCCCGTTCCGACCGAGGTCCTGAGCTCCGGCGCCCGCCACGATCGAGCGGCCCGCGCCCGAGCGGCCGAGGTCGCGGGCCGATCCCCGCGACCGAAGTCCCGACGCACCGCGCGACGTCGTCGTTACCGTGACCGCGAGGAGGCGGTCGGTGGACGGCGGGAGACCAGGCGGGCGGGCGCGGCCTGTGCCGCCTCTGCCGCGCACGGGACCGCCCACGGCCGCGCGCCGACGTGTGCCCCTGCGCACGACGTGCGCGCAGCCGCACCCCTGCCCGCTGCCCGTGCGGCTGAGCGTCCTGTCCCGCGTCCCGTTGTTCGCCGGGCTCACGCGCGGCCAGCTCGTCGCGATCGGTCACCGCATGGAGTCGCTGTCCTGGGCGCGGGACGACGTGCTGTGCCGCGCGGGCGAGCCCGCCGACCACCTGTACGTCATGGCGACGGGCCGGGCGAAGGCCACGCGGACCACGACCACGGGGCAGGACGTCGTCGTCGACCTCCTCGTCCCGGGCGACCTCGTCGGGGGGCCGCGGGCCGCCGGGCAGACCACGTACGGCGAGACGGTCCGTGCGCTGACCACCACGTGCGCGCTGCGGATCGACGTCGCGCACTTCCGCGCGCTGCTGACGCAGCACCCCGCGCTCGCGCTGCGGGTCGGCGACCAGACCGCCGCACTCCTTGCACAGGAGCGCCGGGACCTCGACGCCCAGGCGACCACCCCGCTCGCGCCGCGCGTCGCGGGGACGCTGCTGCGGCTCGCCGACAGGTGCGGGCAGGGCCGCGCCCCGGGTGCGACGCCCGTCGAGCTGCCGCTGTCGCGGGCGGACCTCGCGGGGATGACCGGATCGACACCTGAGGCCGTCTCGCGCGTCGTGAGCCGGCTGCGCGCCGCGGGCGTCATCGACGCCGGACGGGGGTGGACGGCCGTGCTCGACCGCGACCGACTGGCCGCGGTCGCCGCAGGGGACGAGTGACCGCCTGACCTGCGGCGCGGCGAGCGTGCGACCGTCCGACGCGTCGCGCCCGGGCCCTGGGCGGGTTCGGTCGCGCCGTCGGGACCCACCCGCCCGCTGGACGGCGGCTTACCATCGTCCGGGCCCGCGACTCCGCGACGGCCCTCCCCCAGATGCAGGACGGACGGCGCATGAGCGCGCAGACGACCACGCCCGCGGACGCCGCGGACGCCTCCACGACCGAGCAGCCGACGACCGAGCAACCCGGCGTCGACCCCGCCGACTTCGCGACGTTCCTGCGGGTCATGGACCAGGTCTCCGTCCTGCCGCAGACCCACTCGCAGCACGCGGCCGCCCGACGCGCGTCGTCGGCGCTGTTCAAGGCCGCCAAGAAGCAGCGGCGCGACGAGAAGCGCCGCGCGATCGCCGAGGCGGACGCCGCGGTCGTCGCCGCGACCGCGACGGGGAGCCCGGGCCGGATCGACGACGAGACGAACGGCCTGCCGCTGACGTCCACGGCGACGAACGCGATCGCCGGGACGTTGCTGCGCGCGCGGCCCTGCTACGTGTGCAAGGAGCTGTACACGGTCGTCGACGCGTTCTACCACCAGCTCTGCCCGGACTGCGCGGCGCTGCACCACCTCAAGCGCGACGCGCGCACGGACCTGACCGGCCGCCGCGCGCTGCTCACCGGGGGCCGGGCGAAGATCGGCATGTACATCGCGCTGCGGCTGCTGCGCGACGGCGCGGACCTGACGATCACGACGCGCTTCCCGCGCGACGCCGTGCGCCGGTTCACCGCGATGGACGACTCCGCGGACTGGATCGACCGCCTGCACGTCGTCGGGATCGACCTGCGCGACCCGGCGCAGGTCGTCTCGCTCGCCGACCACGTCGCCGCGCAGGGGCCGCTCGACGTCCTCATCAACAACGCCGCGCAGACCGTGCGCCGCTCCCCGGGTGCGTACTCGCGCATCGCGGAGGCCGAGCTCGCGCCGCTGCCCGACGAGGGCGCCCGCATGATCACGACGTTCGGGCACACCAGCGACGCGCACCCGCGCGCGCTCGCCGGGTCCGTGAGCGAGCTGTCGAGCCCGGCGCTGGCGATCGAGCGTGCGGCCCGCGCCGCCGCCGACGAGCTCACCGCGCAGTCGCTGACCGCGCAGGCCGCGAGCCTCGAGCGGCTGGTGGCGGGCACGTCGATCGACGCGGGCGGCCTGATCCCCGACGCCGCGGAGACCAACAGCTGGGTCGCCACGGTCGAGCAGGTCGACCCGATGGAGCTGCTCGAGGTCCAGCTCTGCAACCAGACCGCGCCGTTCATCCTGGTCAGCCGCCTGCGCCCCGCATTGGCCGCGTCGCCCGCCCGCCGCACGTACATCGTCAACGTGTCCGCGATGGAGGGCGTGTTCTCACGCGGCTACAAGGGCCCGGGCCACCCGCACACCAACATGAGCAAGGCCGCGCTCAACATGCTCACGCGCACGAGCGCCGCCGAGATGTTCACCGACGGCATCCTCATGACCGCCGTCGACACCGGGTGGATCACCGACGAGCGCCCGCACCCGACGAAGGTGCGGCTCGCCGAGGAGGGCTTCCACGCCCCCCTCGACCTGGTGGACGGCGCCGCGCGCGTCTACGACCCGATCGTGCGCGGCGAGGCCGGCGAGGACCTGTACGGCTGCTTCCTCAAGGACTACGAGCGCTCGAAGTGGTGACGGCCGCCGCCGGTCACTCCGTGGGCGGCTCGTCCTTGCCGGCCTCCTCGGCGGCGTCGGCCTCCTCCTTGGTGCGGTGCACGGCGCCCTCGGCGTGCTCCGGCGGCCCGTACACGGTGTAGAGGATCAGCGGGTTCTCGCCCGTGTTGACGAAGTTGTGCGTGCGTCCGGCGGGGACGACGACGAGGTCACCCTGCGCGACGTTGCGCTCCTGACCCGAGACGATCGCCTTCCCCGTGCCGGACACGAACGTCAGGATCTGGTCGATGTCCTCGTGGACCTCCTCGCCGATCTCGCCGCCCACGGGGATCGTCATGATGACGAGCTGGCTGTGCTTGCCGGTCCACAGCACGCGCCGGAAGTCCGGGCTCTGCTGCGCGACGGTCGCGATCGTCCAGTGCTCCACGGGTGTCACCTCTCGTTCGTCGACAGTGCCGTGGGCCATGATCCGACCGCTCGACGCTTCCCGCCTCCGGAGCGAAGGCGCCGGTCGCACGACGACGACGGGACCCTCGTCGGACGTGGGCGGTTCGAACCCGTCGAGGTAGGCCTGGGCACGGTCGGGCGGGACGACGACGTCGTGCGGGCCGGTGCCGGCTCGGGCGGCGAGGCGACGCAGCACCTCGTCGCGCGGTGTCGCGAGGTGGTGCACCACCGGGGTGACACCCAGGGGCGCCAGCAGGGCGCGGTAGGAGTCGCGGGACGCGCGGGACCAGAAGGACGTGTCGACGACGACGTCGTGGCCTTCCTCGACGAGCGCGACGAGCCGGGTGCGCAGCAGCGCGTGGACGTCCGCGACGACCGGCGCGGGCAACGGGTGCGCGCGGTGGCCGAGCCGCCACGCCTCCTCGTCGAACGACAGCCGCACGTACCCGTCGTGCTCGAGCGCGAGCGCATGCGTCGACTTGCCGGCGCCCGCGGGCCCGCACACGAGCACGGCGCGCGGACGGTCCGGCCGGTCCTGCGTCAAGGGGGCGTACCCGGGGTCGTCCATGCAGGTCATCCTCGTCGGACCGGGCCCCGGACGACACGACCTTTGCGACCCGCGCGCGACCGCGGGCCCCCGCACGCCGGACGCACGAGGAACTCGTCGAAGAAATTTCCATGCATCTGCATCCACATGGCGGGTCCGGGCGGAAGAGGGTTCGTCAGGCGCCATCCCGGCGCCGCCTCCCGGAAGGACGCACCATGCGCACTCGACTCCTCGCCACCGCCGGCGCACTCGGACTCGCGACCGTCGCCCTCACCGCAGGACCCGCCTCCGCCGCCGACGAGGCCCAGCTCTCCGTGCTGCACGGCGTGCCGGGCCTCACCGTCGACGTCTGGGTGAACGGCGAGCGCACGCTCGACGACTTCGAGCCCGGCGAGCTCGCCGGTCCGCTCGACCTGCCCGCCGGGACGTACACGGTCGCGATCACCGCGGCGGACGCGGCCGACGACAGCGCCCCGGCCATCGGCCCCGTCGACCTGACGCTCGAGGCGTCGACCAGCTACACGGCCGTCGCGCACCTCGACGCGTCCGGTGACCCGACCGCGACGCTGTTCACCAACGACACGTCCACGACGAAGCCCGGCGAGGGACGGCTGACGGTCCGGCACGTCGCGGCGGCGCCCGGCGTCGACGTGCTCGCCGGCACGGACGCCGTGATCACGAACCTCGAGAACCCCGACGAGAAGGTCCTGAACCTGCCCGCCGGCACCGTCCCGGCGAGCGTCGTCGCGACCGGCACGACCGAGCCCGCGCTCCTGGGGCCGGCGGACGTCGCGGTGACCGAGGGCACCAACACGATCCTGTACGCGTGGGGCGACGCGACCGCCGACCCGTCGACGCTCGCGCTCGCCACGCAGGTCATCGAGGGGCTGCACAGCGACCCGACCGCCGTGCAGGCCGGTGAGCTCGGCCTGGTCGCCGAGTCCGGCTCCGCGACGGTCTGGCCGTTCGCGCTCGGCGGGCTCGTCGTGCTCGGTGCTGCCGCCCTCGGGTTCGCCGGGCGTCGTCACGCGGCCGCGACCCGCTGACTCGTCGTCCCCACGACCTGACCGACTGAGCGGACGGACCATGGCACGACGACACCTCCCGCCGACCAGGGCGCTCGCGGGCGTCCTGGCCGGCGGGCTGGCGGCGTGGCTGCTCGCGGGCTGCACCTCCGACAGCCCGCCGCGCACCGCCGCCACCGTGTCGTCGGCGCCTGCCCGACCGGCCCCGGCGGGGACCGACGCACCCGGACCCGGGCCGACCGGGACCGCCGCGCCGGCCCCGCCGGGGATCCCGGTCCGGGACGCGACCGCACCGGCGCCCACCCCCGCGCCCGCGCCGGTGCGGCTCGCGGTCCCGAGCCAGGACATCGACATGGCCGTCGTCCCCGTGGGCGTCGAGGACGACGGCAGCATGCAGATCCCCGCGGACGCCGACGAGGCCGGCTGGTACCGGTACGGCCCGGCGCCGGGCGACGACGAGGGCAACGCGCTGCTCGCCGCGCACGTGGACTCCCGGCAGACGGGCATCGGGCCGTTCGCCGCGCTGCGGGACGTCGAGGTGGGCGCCGACGTGCGGGTGACCACCGCCGACGGCACCACGCACGAGTACCGCGTGACGCGCGTCGAGAAGATCGCCAAGGACCAGGCACCGCTCGACCTGTGGTTCGCCCGCACCGGCCCGCCGCTGCTTCGGCTCGTCACCTGCGGCGGGGCATGGCACGCTGACGTCGGGCACTACGCCGACAACGTCGTCGTCACCGCCGAGCCGACGGGTGGCTGACGGTGTCGGCCACGGCGCTGGAGACGCCATGGGCGTCGTCGAGCCCCACGAGACCGGCAGGACCCACGACGACGAGGCACGGGGAGGGCTGCGTGACCGGTAGCAGCCCCGAGCGGTCGGATGCTCCGCTGCGCGCCGTCCCGCCCCTGCCGCCGGCCGCGACCTCGCCCGACGACCTGCCCGACGAGCCGCAGCCCCGGCCCGACCCCGACGGCGAGGGTGTCGACGAGCTCGGCCTGGCGTTCGCGGGCGGCGACGAGGACGCGGTCCGCGAGGCGTACCGACGCTGGTCCACGCTCGTGCACACCGTCGCCCTGCGCTCGCTCGGCAGCATCGCCGACGCCGAGGAGGTCACGCAGCAGGTGTTCGTCGACGCGTGGCGCGGACGGCACCGCTTCGACCCGACGCGCGCACGCCTGCCCGCGTGGCTCATCGGCATCACCCGCCACGCGATCGCCGACGCGCACGAGCGGCGGTCGCGCGACCGGCGGCTCGTCGCCGGCGCCGAACCCCGTGCCGAGCACGAGGGTGCCGCCGACGACCGCGTCGTCGCACGCGTCGTCGTCGCCGACGAGCTCGACCGCCTCGGCGACCCGCAGCGCACGATCCTGCGCCTGGCGTTCTACGAGGACCTCACGCACGACCAGATCGCGACCCGGCTGGACCTGCCGCTCGGCACCGTGAAGAGCCACGTGCGGCGTAGTCTCGCCCGGCTGCGCAACCGATGGGAGGTGGACGGTGCCGTTGGATGAGACCCACGTGGACGACGACGTGCTGGCCCTCCTGGCCCTCGGCGAGGACGTCGGCACGCCCGACGAGCGCGCGCACGTCGCCCGGTGCGAGCGGTGCGCCGCCGAGGTCGCCGCTCTCGGGCAGGTCGCGTTGCTCGCCAAGGAGTCGCGCGACGCGCTCGTCGCACCCGCACCCCATGTGTGGGACCGCGTGGCGGCGGAGCTGCACCTCGGAGCGGGCGGTCGCGTCGGCGCGGGCGAGCCGGAGCCGCCCACGTCGGTGCCGGTCCTGTCGACGCCGGTCCCGTCGGTGCCGGTCTCGTCGGGGCCGGTCTCGTCGGCATCTGCCCCGGCACCTGTCTCGTCCGCCGGTGCCGGAGCCGTGGGCACGGACTCGTCGGAGCAGGGGGCGGACGTCGTGCCGCTCACCCGACGCCGGACACCCTGGGCGTGGGTCGCGGGCGCGGCCGCCGCCGGGCTCGTCATCGGCGGCGCGGGCGTCGGGTGGGTGGCCTCACGCGACGACGACCGCGCCGAGGTCGTCGCGTCCGCCGCGCTCGAGCCGCTGCCCGGTTGGGACGCCGAGGGCACCGCGCGCGTCGAGGTGCAGCGCGACGGCGAGCGCGTGCTCGTCGTCGACGTGGCCGACGGGCACGCGGACGACGGGTTCCGCGAGGTGTGGCTGCTGCGGCCCGACGTGAGCGGGCTCGTCTCGCTGGGCACCCTCACGGGCGACTCCGGCCGGTTCGACCTGCCGCCCGGGCTCGACCTCGACGACTTCTCGGTGGTCGACGTGTCGCTCGAGCCGTTCGACGGCGACCCCGCCCACTCGGGCGACTCGATCGTCCGCGGCCCTCTCGAGGCCTGACCCCTCCACAGCCCCCCGCGAGGGACGAACCGGACCGCTACGCTCCGGGCCATGCGACCGACGACGAGTGTGCCGACTGCCCGCGGCTGCACGGGAGCGCCGGCGATCGCGCCGGCGATCGGGCTGGTGGGCCCGTCGGTGGCAGCGTCGGCAGGGGCGTCGCGGTGAGCGAGGACGCGCGACAGGACGTGCAGGACGCCCCCGCGCGTGAGTCGACCGCCGGGTGGTACGCCGCCGAGGACCCCGCGCGCGAGCGCTGGTGGGACGGGCAGCGGTGGACCCAGCACGTCCGCGAGTCGCAGCAGCCGCTGCGGGTGCGACGGGCCGGGATCGGCTGGGGCGGACCGGGCAGCCCCGTGCTGCAGGTGATCGTCGGGACGTCGTTGCTGCTCGTCTCGCAGGTCGCGCTGGTCGTCGCGCGCGGCGGCGGCCGGTGGTGGGTCCACGCCACCGTCGTGACGGTCGTCGCGGCCCTCGTCGGCGTCGCGCTGCTCGTCAACGCGTCCGTCCGCTGGCGGCTCGAGGCGCGCCGCACGCCGGCGGGCGACGGGCCGCCGCCCGAGGCGCAGCTCGCGCACATCCGCCGGTTCGGCGTCATCTGGGCGTCCGGGCGCGGCTGGTCCCAGCGCTCCCTGGTCAGCGGGTCGGTCGTCGTCCTCGCCGCGCTGTTCGTCGGCGCGGTCACGCTCATGACGCACCGCGTGTCGTCGTGGGACGACATCGCCGGCGGCGCGTCCGCCGCCCTCGTGCTCCTCCTGCTCGGCGCCCTCGGCATCACCGACGGCTGCTTCCGTCTCGTCCTCGAGCGCCGCCGCGACGCCGCCGGCGCCACCCCGTCGCGGTGGGCACAGGAACCGTGAGCCACCCGCCCCACCCTGCACGGGCCGAGCGCCGGTGCTCGTCCGCGGGACGAGCGGCCGGCGCTCGGTCGTCTACCCGTGCGCGCCGTACCGGGCGGCGAGCTCCGCGTCGCGCTCGGCCGTCAGACCCACGGCGAGGTCGCCGCCGCGTCCGCGCACCCAGTCGAGCGTGTCGCGGACGGTCTCGCGCAGCGGGCGGGTGCGCAGCCCCGCCGCCTGAGCGCGAGACGTGTCGACCTGGAACATGCCGCGCATCGCCTCGTCGTCCGGCGGCAGCCACATCGGCAGGTCCGCCCACGGCCGCACCTGCTCGACGTCGCGCTGCTCGTCGGTCAGGACGACCGGCTGGGACGCGACCCCCGTCTCGTCGGCCACCGCCTGCAGGAGGTCCCCGAACGGGAACGGGACCGTGGCGGCGTTGTACGTGCCCAGGACGTGGTCCGCGCCGAGCCGCACGAGCCAGTCCGCGAGGTCCCGCGCGTCGATGTACTGCACCGGCGCGTCGAGCGGCGGCGTGACGTGCGGACCCGGCTCGCTCGGACGCACCACCCAGTACGTGAAGCGGTCCGTCGGGTCGTGCGGACCCGCGATGATCGACGGGCGCACGACGGTCAGGCTGTCGAACAGCTCGGCTGCGGCCTGCTCGCACAGCGCCTTGAGGCCACCGTACGAGTCGCCGTCGACCTCGTCGGGAACCGGCCCGTCGAACGTCGCGAGCGGGGCGTCCTCCGTGATCCCCGCGCTGCCGAGGCGCGCGTACGTCGAGATCGTCGAGACCAGCACGTAGTGGTCGCACCGGCCGACGAGGTGTGCGGCGCTGCGGCGGACCTGCTCCGGGTGGAACGACGTCAGGTCGTGCACCACGTCCCATCGGCCGTCCGCGAGCGCCGAGACGTCGCCGCTGCGGTCGCCGTGCAGGCGCGTGACGCCGTCGAACAGCCCGTCGGGGACGTCGGGCGTCGACCGCCCGCGGTTGAACGTCGTGACGTCCCAGCCGTCCCGCAGCAGGCTCGTGACCAGGTGGATCCCCACGAACGTCGTCCCGCCCAGCACCAGCGCCTTCGGTCGCGTCATGCGAGCGAGCCTAGGGCCGCCTCCGGCCGCCCTGTGCTCCGTCAGCGCTGTGCGGCGTCGTCCTGAGCGGGGTCGTCCGGGGCGGGGTCGGCCGGAGCGTCGTCGTGATCGGGCGGCATCGTCGGGAGGACGAGGTCGGGCTTGGCTGCCGACAGGATGCGCTCGCCGATCTCGCGGAGCTGGCGGACCTGGGCGTCGGTGAGGTTGTCGAAGACGAGGCGCTGGACCTCCTCGACGTGCCCGGGCGCGGTCGCGACGACCTTGTCCCAGCCCTCGTCGGTCAGGATCGCGAGCGTCGCGCGACCGTCGCTCGGGTCGGGCTCGCGGCGCAGCCACCCACGCTTCTCGAGGCGCGTCACGATGCGCGACAGGTGCGACAGGCTCACGTGCGCGAGCGGCGCGACCTCGCTCATCCGCGCCACGCGTCCGGGCTGCATCGAGAGCCAGGACAGCACCTGGTACTCCACGAACGTGATCCCGGCGTCGCGCTGCAGCTGGGCGTCGAGCGCCGCGGGCAGCCACACCTGGGTCGCGACGAGCGCGATCCACGCGTCGGTCTGCGGGGGCGTCAGCCAGCGCGGCGAGTCCTGCACGGCGGCCATGCTAGGTGCCGCGGTAGCGCCTCCTGCGCTGTATCGATGCGCGCGGGATGGTGCGCGTGTCGGGGGGCGGGTCTAGCGTCGGCGAGCATGGACCCCGTCATCGAGTACCTGCTCTCGGGCGACCCGGCGATCCGCTGGCAGGTCATGCGCGACCTCGTCGGCGCACCGGCCGACGAGGTCGCCGCCGAGCGGGCGCGCGTCGCTACCGAGGGCTGGGGCGCGCAGCTCCTCGCCGAGCAGGCCGACGACGGTCGCTGGGACGGTGGGACGTACCGACCGGGTTGGGCCGACGAGTCACGCCCCTTCTTCGACGCGTGGACCGCGAGCCACTTCGCCCTGCAGTCGCTGGTCGAGTTCGGGCTCGACCCGACGAGCCCGCAGGCGCAGCGGGCCGTGGCGCTCGTGCGGGACAACGTGCGGTGGGAGTACGACGGCTCGCCGTACTTCGACGGCGAGGTCGAACCGTGCATCAACGGCATGGCGCTGACAGCCGGGGTGTACTTCGGCCAGCCCGTCTCGCGCATCGTCGACACCCTGCTCAGCCGGCACCTGCCCGACGGCGGGTGGAACTGCTGGGCGCAGGACGCGTCCGCCGTCTCGTCGTTCCACTCGACGCTCTGCGTTCTCGAAGGCCTGCGCGCGCTCTCCGCCGCAGGCGGCGGTACTGACGCGACCCGTGCCGCGCTGTCCGCCGGTGAGACCTACCTGCTCGAGCGCGGCCTGCTGCGCCGCAAGAGCACCGGCGAGATCGTCGACCCGCGCTTCACGATGCTCTCCTACCCCGTCCGCTGGTACTACGACGTCCTGCGCGGGCTCGACTACTTCCGCGTCGCCGACCGTCGCGATGAGCGGCTCAGCGAGGCCGTCGAGCTGCTGCGGTCCAAGCGGGGTGAGTACGGGCTGTTCCCGTACGAGAACTGCCACCAGGGCCCGAGCCTGATCGAGATGGAAGCCGAGGCCGAGGGCTACCCCAGCCGATGGGTCACCCTGCGCGCCCTCCGAGTCCTGCGCTGGTGGGACGCACCAGCCTGACTCCGACACCGCCGCGGCCCCAGGAACCCCGCCTCAGCAATGGCACTCATGCGGGGGTCTCGCCGCTCAGCGCCCCCCGGGACGGGTCGGTGCAGGCGTACAAGCAGGCCCTTGTGCAACCAGGCCGTCGTTGGCGAGCGACCCTGCGTGGACGGCGGGATCAGATCCTCGGGACAAGTCCGCACGCAGGTGCCAACCTTCGCCAAGATTGCTTCGGGGGCGCCGCCAGAGCGGCTCGATCGGCTCGCCTTCCTCGCAGGCAAGCGACAAGGGCCGAGGGGCCGCGTTGAGCTGCGGGCAGAGGGGTTGCGAACTGCCTGTCCACTGGCACGCCGAAGTACGGAGACAGTCGTACCCGCGCTGCGCGGCCGGGCGGCGCATGTCCTGCCGGTACTCGGGGTCGGCGACTCTGCCGCCCACCCGGTACTCCGACCCCTTGCCCCTACACCGATGCCCGTGGAGCCGAAGGGTCCAGCAAGGGCGGGCGCTGGCGCGAGAGCTGCCGCCAGGATGGCCAGCCCGACGGTCGATCGGGCCGCAGTCCGCTTCACGACGTGCCAAGGAGATCGACACCGACGCTGGTGACGCTCCACGTCTCACCAGTCCACCCGAGCCCGACCTCCAGCTTCGCGTCCTGGACGAAGTCGGTTGTCTCGACGACCGATCCGTCTGCGGCGAGCACGCGAGATGGCTGCTCCTTGAGTCGGACGACGGCGTAGTACATCTCGTCCCTGTCGTGGAACACCTGGAGGTCCTGGATGTCCATCCGGCCACCCTCACGCCGCTTGCCCGCTGCGACGTCCTTACGCACGACGTCAGCGATGTCCCCGCACCACTCACAGTCGGAGCCTGAGACTGACTCCCACTGCGCCAAGTCGCCCGTCGCGAAGATGTAAGGGAAGAGCGCAACGAAGTAGCGCGCGGCTTCGCCGACGGTCTCTTCAGAGGGGGGACCCGACAAGCCGTCCGGGCGGCTCGGCGCGACCGATGCGTCGAAATCGAACAGAGCCGGCGTGGCCGACGCTGTGGGCGTCGGCGACGACTCCGCCGAAGGCGTTGGGCTCACGCTCGCCGCACTACCTGGCTTGGTGGTCGTCGGATCGGCAG
The DNA here is from genome assembly GCF_007989825.1 of Cellulomonas persica. Lineage (GTDB taxonomy): Bacteria > Actinomycetota > Actinomycetes > Actinomycetales > Cellulomonadaceae > Cellulomonas > Cellulomonas persica. The sequence continues at coordinate 18,161 of NZ_BJUA01000026.1, forward strand.
GCGGGGTGCC
>NZ_BJUA01000027.1 GCF_007989825.1 Cellulomonas persica
CGACGACACCCGCCTGCGCGGACGTCTCCTCGGAGGTCGAGCCGACCTGCTGCGACGCTGCGGCCAGCTCCTCGGCGGCGGCGGCGACCGTCTGCGCGGTCTCGACGACACCCCCGAGCGTCTCGCGGACCGAGGCCTGGGCGGCCGCGAGGGCCGTCGCCATGCGGCCCACCTCGTCCGCGCTCTCGACGTGCGCGACGACCGTGAGGTCACCCTGCGCCATGGCCTCGAGCGAGCCCTGCACCTGGCTCACCGAGCGGCGGATACCCCGCACCACGAACCACCCCAGCGTCATCGAGACGACGAGGGCGGCGGCCAGCGCGACGATCATGACGGTCTTCGCGCTCGCCGTGCGCGAGGTCGCGGAGTCCGCCATGCCGTGCACGTAGGCCGTGATCTCCGCCGCCACGGTGTCGAGGTCGGCCGCGTAGGCGTCGATGAGCGGCTGGGCGACGTCGTCCCGGACCTGGGCGTAGGCCGCGAGGTCGTTGCCCTGGGCCGCGGGGACGAGCTGGCCGTCGCGCACGTCGAGGAACGCGTCGTAGTTCGCGAGGAACTGCACCCAGGAGTCGATGCCGCCGGCCTCCGTCGCCGTGAACGCGTCGATCTGGGCGTTGAGCTCGGCGTCGTTGGCCGCGAGCTTCTTCGTCCACGTGTCCTTGTCGGCACGCGTCTGCGACGCCGCGATCTGCGCGATGAGGAGCCGACCCTTGATCTGGTTCTGGTGCACCATCGCACGGACGTCGGTGATCTCGTCCTGCATGGTCGCGACGGTCGCGAGGTCGTCCTTCGACCGCTCGAGCGACGAGAGCGCGTACCAGCCGCACGCCACGGCGACGATGCCGAGGAGGCCGAAGACGGAGAAGATCTTCGTCTGCAGTCCACGGTCGGAGAACCAGCGGGCGCGACGCGGTCGCGCCTGCACGGCGGGGGTGGTGCTCATGAGGCCTCCTTGGAAGTGTCGCGGTGGTGGTGGGTCGACCGATCAGGTCGACGGCGCCATCGCGCCGAACGGTGGTGGTGTCCCTGCGCTCAGGCCGCGGCGGCCTCGTCGACGTCGAGGACGAGCAGCAGGCGCTCGTCGAGCGTGCAGGCAGCCCGGATGAGCGGGCGGATCGCGGGGTCGAGGGTGTCCGGTGGAGCCTCGACCCGGTCGGGCTCGACGTCGACCACGTCGCCGATCTCGTCGACCAGGAGGCTGACGGTCTCGCCGCCCACCTGGACGACGACCATCATCTGCTGGGCGTCCTCGCCCACCGGCGGCAGCCCCAGGCGCGGCCGCAGGTCCACCGTGAGGACCACCTGGCCGCGCAGGTTCACCAGGCCGGCGACCCCCTCGGGGGCCAGCGGGACCCGCGTGCGGGCGTGCGCACGCAGCGCCTCCTGCACACGCTGGACGTCGACGCCGTAGAGGCCGTCGTCGACCGTGAACGTCACATAGCTGCTCATCGCGTCGCTCCCACGAGCTCGTCGAGACCGGCGAACACGTCGTCCGGCGCAGGGTCGTCGTAGAACTCGCGGTCGGCCGCGAGGATGGCCGAGCGCACGTCGAGCAGCTCGGTGACCTTCTCGCCCAGGACCGTCGATCCGGTCAGGCCGTTGTCGTCGATGCTCGAGTGCTTCGTGACCTCGTCCTCGACGATGTCGATGATCTCCTCGACGACCAGGCCGACCGAGCGGCTGCCGCGCGTGTACACGACGAGCAGCAGCTCGTCGGACTCGCGCGCGTACGTGCCCAGGAGCCGGTCGAGGCGGGCCAGCGGCAGGATCGTGCCGCGGTACTGCACGACCTCACGGCCGCCCACGAGCTCGACCTGCTCGGCCCGCACGTGCTCGAGACGCGCGACCGACGCGAGCGGCATCGCGACCCGACGGCCGCCGCCGATGCCCGCGACGAGCACCTGCTCGACCTCGGCGCGAGCAGCCGTCGTCTCCTCGCCACCGCGCGCCGACAGCTCGCTGTCGCGCGAGATCGCGCGCCGCGCGATCGCCTGCACGTCGAGGATGAGCGCGACGCGGCCGTCGCCGAGCACCGTGGCACCCGAGTAGATCCCGATGGCCTTGAGCCGTGCCGCCAGCGGCGTCACGACGATCTCCTCCGTGGTCAGCACGCGGTCGACGAGCAGGCCGAAGCGCTGCTGGTCCGCCTGCACGACCGCGATCACCGCGGGCTGCTCGTCCTGCGGCACCTCGACACCGAGGACGCCCGCGAGCGACACGAGCGGGAGCAGCTCGCCACGCAGCCGGTAGACGGGGGCGGCGTGCACGTACTCGATGCCCGAGTCCGAGCGCTGCGCGTCGAGCGCGACGAGCTCGACCACGTGCACCTGCGGCAGCGCGTACAGGTCGCCCGCGCACTCCACGGACAGCGACGGCATGATCGCCAGCGTCAGCGGGATCCGCAGGCGCCACACCGTGCCCGCACCCACGGCCGACTCGACGTCGACCGTGCCGCCGATCGCCTCGATGCGCGTGCGCACGACGTCCATGCCGACACCGCGGCCCGAGACGTTCGTGACCTTCTCGGCGGTCGAGAAGCCCGGCAGGAACAGCAGCTGGAGCAGCTCGTTCGCGCTCATCGCCGCGACCTGCTCGGCGGTCCGCAGACCCTTGGCGACGGCCTTGGCGGCGACGACGTCGGGGTCGATGCCCTGGCCGTCGTCCCGGACCTCGACCGAGACCTGCCCTCCCGCGTGCGAGGCGCGCAGCTCGAGCAGACCCTGCGCGGGCTTGCCCGCGGCCGTCCGCACCTCGGGCGGCTCGATGCCGTGGTCGACGGCGTTGCGGACCAGGTGGGTCAGCGGGTCCTTGACGGCCTCGAGGAGGCTGCGGTCGAGCTCGGTGTCTCCGCCGACCATCTCGAGGCGCACCTCGCGGCCGCACATCGCGGCCAGGTCGCGCACGACGCGCGGCATCTTCGACCACACGTGCTCGATGGGCTGCATGCGGGTGCGCATGACGCCCTCCTGCAGCTCCGAGGCGATGAGGTTGAGCTGCTGCGCGGAGCGCGCCAGGTCCACGTCCTGCGCCGACGACGCGAGACGGCTGATCCGGTTGCGGGTCAGGACGAGCTCGCCGACCTGCCGCATGAGCTGGTCGAGCAGCTCGACGTCCACGCGGATCGAGGAGTCCGCGGCGTTGCGCTGCGTGCCGATCTCGTCGCCGGGCACGCCGGCCTCCGACGAGCGCGGGGTGGGGATCAGACCGGTACGCCCGTTCTCGGCGGTCCGTGCGGCAGCGGGCGTCGTCGCGGGCGTGGTGGGGGCGGGCGGGACCTGCTCGTCCACGGGTGCGGCCTCCTCGGGCGTGTCGTCCTGCTCGGCGGGCGCGTCGTCCGCCGCGTCCGGCTCGTCCTGCTCGGCGGGCGCTGCGCCGGTCGGGGCGGGGACGGCGTCGGCCGGGGTCGTCTCGGCCGGGGTCGTCTCGGACGGGATGGTCTCGGCCGCGGTGGTCTCGCTCGGGGCGGAATCCGACGAGGCGGAGTCCGACGAGGAGGGGTCCGACGAGGTGGGGCGCGCCGCCGCCACGGGTGCGCCGGCGGGCTCGTCGTGCACGCGGGTGATCGCCGCGACGGCGGGCTCGACGTCCACGTCGCCCTCGCCACCGGTCCGCTCGATCTCGCGGAGCAGGTCACGCACGGTGTCGACCATGAGCAGCAGGACGTCGGTCGTCGGCTGGTCCATCGAGCGGCGCCCGTCACGCAGGTCCACGAGCAGGTTCTCGCCCACGTGGGCGACCCGCTCGAGCCGGTTGAACGCCAGGAACCCGCTGGTCCCCTTGATCGTGTGGATCGTCCGGAACACGCTGCTCAGCAGCTCGCGCGACCCGGGAGTCTCCTCGAGCGCGACCAGGTCGCGGTCGAGCTGGTCGAGGTTCTCGTGGCTCTCGACCAGGAACTCGTGGACGATCTCGTCGATCTCCTCCATGACACCCTCCTGCAGGGGGCTGTCGATGCCGCCCGGCGACCCGTCTCATCGGCTGCACGACGCGCGTTCTGAGGTGTGCGCGGCGCGAACCTGGAGGCGGTGCGAACCGGGGTGCACGTCGACGTGCACACAAGGCGGCTGTCTGTCCGGGGACGCCGGACGGGCGGCTCAGGCGCGGGGACGGCGACGGGCCAGGTCAACCGCGTTCAGGCGCGCGCACGGCGCGCACCGGGGGGACCGCAGGAGGCTGCGTCAGCCGTGCTCGGGGTCCGCGGGCGCACCGGCGACGGGCGCGCCAGGGCCGGGGCGGATCGACCGCAGCGCGGCGGCGGCCGCCTCGGCGGCGTCGTCGGCGACCGAGGCGCCGACGTTCTCGGCGCGGACGGCCTCGAGCACCTCGGCACGGTGGACCTTCACCGAGCGGGGTGCGTCGATGCCGATCCGCACGCCGTCGCCGCGGACGTCGATGATCGTGACGACGATCCCGTCGCCGATCACGACGCTCTCGCCGGCACGGCGGGTGAGCACGAGCATGCTCGCGACAATACCGGAGCGAACCGCTCAGCCCGACTGCCCGCGCGTCGATCAGACGGGCGTGGCCGCCCACGACGCCCCCGCCCGCCCGGCGCTGCTCGCCGGCGAGAGCGTCCCTGTGCTGCTCACGCGCCGCACCGCGCGCGTCGAGGACCGTCCGCGGCGTCGCGCACGCACGAAGGACCGCTGGCGGCGCGCCCTGGCGGTCCTGCTCGTCGGCGTCAGCGCGGTCGCGGTCGGCATCGCGGTCCGGCAGACGGCCGAGGCGAGCGACCTCGCGACGAACGCGCGTGTGCAGCCCGGCACCGCGCTGCGCCTCGAGCTGCCCGACGTCCCGGGCGTGGTCGCGGCCGCCGACCACGTGACGCTGCCCAGTGCGGTGCTCGACGGCCTGGTCCCGGGCGACGTCCGGACGTTCACCGTGCAGGTGTCGAACGACGCGGACGCCGACGTGCTCGTGACGTCCGCGTTCGCGTGGGCGCCTGTGCCCTCGGGCCAGGGCTTCGTCGACGAGCCCGAGGTCCGTGTCGAGGGCGTACCCCCGCAGCTCGGGCCCGGTGAGTCGGTCGTCGCGACGGTCCGGGTCTCGACGCCCGAGAGCTGGGATGCGGCAAATCGTGGACGTACGGGTCGCCTCGTCGTACGGTTCGTCGGTATGCAGGCGTAATCACGCCGCAGGACCGCGGTCACGCGGGTGAGGTTCGTCCCGCCGACGCGGGCCCCAGCACGGCACGAGGCATGAAGTCCAGCAACCAGTCCGATGACGACGACCTCGTCGTGCGTTACGGACAGACCCAGCGCGAGCTCGACGAGCTCACCGAGCTCCGCCGTGCGGAGCTCGACCTCGACGACCCCGGACTCGAGGCCCTGGCGGTGCTCGACCTCGCGGTGAGCAGCTCGCGGGGCCCCGACGGGCCGCTCGTCGTCGCGTGCCTGGCGATGATCGGGCGGCAGGCGCAGGCCGCGGTCGTGCTCGCACGCGGCGCGCTGGCCGCGCCGGCCGACCAGCCGGCGTCGGTGACCGCGCAGTGGCTGTCCGGGGCGCTCGAGGTGAGCGTCATCCCGCCCGGGTCGACGCCCTACGTCGAGTGGCTGACGCCTGCCGAGCAGTGGGTCCCGGCCGAGGCGGCCTCGATCGCCGACCACTGCGGCTTCCTGCTGGACGAGCTGACGCGCGTCGAGCAGCACCTCGACCGCGTCCCGCCCGACGACCGCGCGGCCCGCACGCGGGAAGCCTCCGCCGTGCGGCAGACCCTGACGGACGCGCGCGACGCCTGGCGCACGCTCGCGTCGCACACCCCCTCGGCGTCCTGACCGGGCGGGCGGGCGCCCCGGCTCACCAGCCCGCGGAGCCGCCGTCGAGCGCGCGGTCGAACGCCGACGCCCAGGCCGTGGGCGTCGCGGGGATGCCGTCGAACCACGCGACGGGTGTGTCGAGCGCGAGCACCGCACCCGGCTCGGCCGTGTCGAACAGCCCGCGGACGGCGAGCGCGTCGAACGGTCCGACGTCGGCGAGCCACGCCCGCGCGTCCGCGGTGCGCGTGCGCGCGTCGACCACGGCCCACGCCTGGTCACCGGCGAACGCGCGCAGCAGGTCGCGTCCCGCCTGGCGCTCGTCGGGCCCGTCCCCGACGGCGAGCGCGACGACCCACGCGTGCGCGGCCCGGCCCGCGGTCGCGCGCCACGCCTCGGCAGCGGCGGCGTCGGCGGGCCGCTGGCGCGTCGGACGGCCGCGCCCGGTGCCCGCACGGGCCACCGGGGTCCCGGCGAGCACGACCGCGTCGGACGGCAGGTCGAGCCGGTCGGCGACGAGCGTCGCGGTCGTGTCCACGACGCCCGGCGCACCGGCGACGACGAGCACGCGGCCCGGATCGCGCTGCGGCACGGGCGCGGGCGGGAGCGCGGCGGCCCACGCCGAGATCGTCGTGGGACGGTGCGCGAGCAACGACTCCGGGACGCCGAGCTCGGCGAGCCGGCGCACGAACGGCTCGGGCTGCGGCTCGGGCGGGCGCGACGCGACGACCTCGGTGCGCACGACCTCGGTCCGCATGGACTGGTGCGCGGCGACCGGCAGTCCCCCGCCCTCGCCGGCCAGCGCGCGGACCTGCGCGAGCACGTCCGCGAACGCCTCGCCGCCCGTCGAGACCACGGGCACCGCGGGCGCACCCGGCAGGCCCGAGGCGTCGTCGGCCTGGTCGGCCGCGTCGACGAGGTCCTCGATGCTCGCGGGCGCGGCGCGGCGCAGGCGGGGGTGCGGCGGCGCGGCCACCCGGTCCGGCACGTCGACGGTCAGCTCGTAGTGCTCACGCTGGAAGAAGCCCGCGAAGCCGCCGCTGCGCACGCGTTCGGCGCTGACGACCCGCGCGTCGGGTCCGAGCTCGGTGGCGACGTGCTGCAGCAGCGCCGCCAGCTCCGCGCCCTCAAGCAGCAATCGCGTGGCCACCGTTCACCACCTGGGTCGTCTCGACGGTCACTCCCGCGCCGGTCACCTCGGCGTAGGACAGGACGGGAAGGCGCGGCAGGCCGAGCGCGACGAGCCGGCGCAGCGCGGGCCGGATCGTCGGCGCGCACACCAGCACCACGGAGCGGCCGCTCGCCTCGGCCTGCGAGACGGACTCGCGCAGCTGGCGCAGCACCGCGTCGACGCGCACCGGGTCGACGACGAGCTGCGAGCCGCCGTCGCCGGGGCGCAGGCCCTCGAGCAGCGACTGCTCGAGCATCGGGTCGAGCGTCACGACGCGCAGCACGCCGTCCTCGACGTGCGGCGCCGCGAGTGCCGGGCCGAGAGCGGCGCGGGCGGCCTCGACGAGCTGCTCGGGCTCGGTGCTCGTGCGGGCGCGCAGCGTGAGCGCCTCGTAGATGCGGCCGAGGTCGCGGATCGGGACCTCCTCGGCGAGCAGGCCCTGCAGCACGCGCTGGACCTCGCCGAGGCTCATGAGGTTGGGGATCAGCTCCTCGACGACCGAGGGGTTGACGCGCTTGACGCCCTCGGTGAGCACGCGGACGTCCTCGCGTGTCATGAGGCGCGCCGCGTTCTGCTGCACGAGCGCACCCAGGTGCGTGATGAGCACGGACACGCGGTCGACGACCGTCGCCCCCGCGAGCTCGGCGGCATGCCGCAGCTCGGCGGGCACCCACTTGCCGGGCAGCCCGAACACGGGCTCGACCACGGGCGTGCCGGGCAGCGCCGCGAGGTCGTCGCCGAGCGCGAGCACGCGCCCCGCGGGTGCCTGCCCGCGGCCGACCTCGACCCCCGCGACCCGCACCGCGTACGTGGAGGTCGGCAGGTCGACGCTGTCGCGCGTCCGCACGGGCGGCACGACGATGCCGAGCTCGAGCGCGACCTTGCGGCGCAGCGCGCGCACGCGGCCGAGCAGGTCGCCGTCGGGGCCCTCCCCCACGAGCGAGACCAGGTCGGGCGCGAGCAGCACCTCGAGCACGTGCACCCGCATCTGCTCGATGAGCTGCTCGGGCGAGTCGGACGACGGCTGCGAGACAGCCGCGCCCGCCGCGGCAGCGTCCGCCTCGGCACCGGCCTTGCGCTCGGCGGTCTTGATCCGCTGCGAGGTGATGAGCAGGACCGAGCCCACGAGGATGAACGGCAGCTTCGGCATGCCGGGGATCAGGGCGAGGACGATCGCGCCGGCGCCCGCGATCATGAGCGCGGTGCGCGACTGCGTGAGCTGACCCGCGGCCGCGGTGCCCATGTCGCCCTCGGCGGTCGAGCGGGTCACGACGATGCCGGTGGCGACCGAGAGCAGCAGCGCGGGGATCTGGGTGACCAGGCCGTCGCCGATCGTCAGCAGGCTGAACCGCTGCAGCGCCTCGTCGGGCGTCATCCCCATCTGCACCATGCCGATGACGAACCCACCGATGAGGTTGATGACCGTGATGACGATGCCCGCGATCGCGTCACCCTTGACGAACTTCGAGCCACCGTCCATCGCGCCGTAGAAGTCGGCCTCGGCGGCCACGTCCGCGCGTCGCCTGCGGGCCGTGTCCTCGTCGATCAGGCCCGAGTTGAGGTCGGCGTCGATCGCCATCTGCTTGCCGGGCATCGCGTCGAGCGTGAACCGCGCGCCGACCTCGGCGACGCGGCCGGCACCGTTCGTGATCACGACGAACTGGATGACGACGAGGATCAGGAAGATCACGAGGCCGATCACGAGCGACCCGCCGACGACGAAGTGCCCGAACGCGTCGATCACCTGCCCGGCGTACCCGTCGCGCAGCACGAGCCGCGTGGAGGCGACGTTGAGGCCCAGCCGGAACAGCGTGAGGACCAGGATCAGGGACGGGAACACCGAGAAGTCGAGCGGTCGCTTGACGTACATCGCGGTGAGCAGCACCACGAGCGAGCCCGTGATGTTCACGACGATCAGCATGTCGAGCAGCGCTGCGGGCAGCGGCACGACGAGCAGCAGGACGACGCCGACGACTCCTGCCGGCACCGCCATGGGCGCGATCGAGCGGTTCTTCACGGCGTCCTCCCGGAGGTCGCGGTCGTCGTGCCGGCCCGGGCGGGCCGGCGGGCCGCGCGTGCGGCGGCCCGGTGGTCGGTGGAGTCGTCGGGCGACAGGGTCGGCCCGGTGGCGAGACGGTGGTGGCCCGCGGCCGCGCCGCGGCGGCGCAGGGACATGACGAACGCGAGGACCGTCGCCACGGCGGTGAACAGGTGCGCGGGGATCTCCTGCCCGAGCTCGCACGACGCGTGCAGCGCACGCGCGAGCGGGACGTCCTCGACCATCGGCACGCGGTGCTCGGACGCGAGCGCGCGCAGCTTGGCGGCCACCGCGCCCGCGCCCTTGGCGACGACCCGCGGCGCACCGGTCCCGGGCTCGTAGCGCAGCGCGACCGCGACGTGCGTCGGGTTCACCAGCAGCACGTCGGCGCTCGCGACCTCGGCGAGCATGCGGTTGCGGCTCATCGCCATCTGCCGCGAGCGGATCTGCCCCTTGACCATCGGGTCGCCGTCGGTGCGCTTGTGCTCCTCCTTGACCTCGCGCTGGGTCATGCGGGTCTGCTTGCGGTTGCGGCGGATCACGACGAACACGTCGAACGCCGCGAGGAGCAGACCGGCGCAGATGCCCAGGCGCATCAGGTTCGTCGCCCCGCCGCCCGCACGCGAGAGCAGCTCACCGAGCGGCAGGCGGCCCGAGGCCAGCACGAGCGGCACCATCGCCTGGATCGCGCTGTACAGCACGATCCCGACCGCCGCGCTCTTGAGCAGGGTCTTGGCGCCCTGCCACCAGGCCTGCTTGCCGACGAGCCGCGCCACGGCCGACTTCGGCTTGAGGTGGTCGAGCACGATCCGGAACCGGCGCGGGCGCCAGCCGCCCTGCGCGATGCCGACCGCGAGTGCGACCGCGACGACGACGGCGAACATCGGCCCGAGCGTGCCCAGGAGGCTGCCGAGCCCGTCCGTCAGCGCGGCCATCGCACCGTCGGTCGTCGGGTTGCGGGCGACCTGGCGGATCGTGGCGACCTGCTGCTCGGCGGCGGCCTGCGCGCGGCTGACCAGGGCGGGCAGCACGAGTGCCGCGGCGCCCAGCCCGAGCCACGCGGACAGGTCCTGCGAACGTCCGAGCTGACCCTTGCGGATCACGTCCTTCATCCGCTGCGGGGTGGCCTTCTCGGTGCGCTCCTGCCCGTCGCTCATGGCAGCACCCCCATCAGGTCGGCCACGGACCGGCCGGTGAGCGCCTCGACGACGTGGGGCAGGCCGACGACCGCGAACCCGGACATGATCAGGGTCAGCAGCACCTTGAGCGGGAAGCCCAGCGCGAACGCGTTGAGCGCGGGTGCGACGCGCGTCAGCAGGCCCAGGCCCACGTCCGCGAGGAACAGCACGACGACCATCGGTCCGGCGATCTGCAGCGCCGCGAGGAACAGCTGGCCGACTCCGCCGGCGAGGTTCTCCGCGACCGCTCCCGGGTCGAGGATCGCGTCGACCGGCAACGCGTCGAACGTGCGCACGAGCCCGCCGAGGACCACGAGGTAGCCGTCGGAGGCGAACAGCAGCACGAGCGCGAGCAGCTGGTAGAAGCGCTGGAACACCGCGCCGCTCGTCATGCCGAGCGGGTCGTACCCGGACGACACCTGGAAGCCGCCGAAGATGTCGATGAACCCGCCCGCGGACTGCAGCGCGGAGAACACCATGAGCACGCCGAAGCCGAGCGCGGCGCCCACGAGCGCCTGCGCGACGAGCGCCGCCACGAACGCGGGCGTGCTGTCGTCGGCCAGCGGCTCGATGCGCGGCGAGACCGCGAGCGCCAGGCCCAGCGACAGCGCGACCTTGACCTGTGCGGGGATCGCGCGGTGCGAGAACGGCGGCGCGAGCACGAAGAACGCGGCGAACCGCACGCTCGCGAGCATCACGGTCTCGACCTGGACGAGCGGCACCGTCAGCGCGATCGGCCCCACGTCAGCCGCCGACCAGCGAGGGGATGCGCGCGAAGAGCTCGTGCGTGAACGTGACGACCTCGGTGATCATCCAGTGCCCGCAGACCATGAGCGCCACGCCCGCGGCGAGCGCCTTGGGCACGAAGCTGAGCGTGATCTCCTGGATCTGGGTCACGGACTGCACGAGCGAGACCACGAAGCCGACGACGAGCGCGCTGACCAGCACGGGAGCGGCGAGCTTGGCGGCGAGCACGAGCGCGTCGAAGGCGACGTCGAGGACGGCGTTGGTATCCATCAACCGCTCCCGGTGTAGGAGCTGATGAGGGACGTGACGATCAGGCTCCAGCCGTCGACGAGGACGAACAGCAGGATCTTGAACGGCAGCGAGATCATCACCGGCGGGAGCATCATCATGCCCATCGCCATCAGGACCGCGGACACCACGAGGTCGATGACGAGGAACGGCACGAAGATGACGAAGCCCATGATGAACGCCGAGCGCAGCTCGGAGAGCAGGAACGCGGGCACGAGGTGGGTCAGCTCGACGTCGGCGGGCGTCGCCGGGTTCGGCACGTCCGCGGCACGGGTCAGCAGCGCAAGGTCCTGCTCCCGCGTGTGCGCGAGCATGAACTCGCGCAGCGGCCCCTGGCCCACCTCGACGGCCTGGCTGAACGAGAACTCACCGTTGAGGTAGGGCTGCACCGCAGAGTCGTTGACGTCGCCCAGCACGGGCGACATCACGAACATCGACAGGAACAGCGCGAGGCCCGCGAGCACCTGGTTCGGCGGGACGCCCTGCAGGCCGAGCGCGTTCCGGGTCAGCGCGAGGACGACGAAGATCTTGGTGAAGCTCGTCATCATCAGGACGAGCGCGGGCGCGACCGACAGCAGCGTGATCGCGATCAGCACGACGACCGACGAGCTCGGCGTGCCGTTGACGCCGTTCAGCGAGACCGAGACGGAGTCGCCGGGGGTCGTCGGCGCGGGCGGCGGCGTGGTGGCCGCCGACGACGGGCCCGCGAGGAGCACGCCGACGACCGCGAGCGCGAGCGTCACGACGAGCAGCACGAGCGTGCGCTGGATCCAGGGCCGGGCGCCGCGTGCCGCCCCGAGGTCCACCGCGCCTGTCGGCGCTGCCCCGGCGACGACGCGCGTCACCGTCTGACCGTCCGGTCCTGCAGCGTGCGCACCAGCGAGCGCCAGGTCTCGGGCGCGAGCACCGAACCCGCGAGCGGGCCACCCTGCGCCTCGCCGGGCTTGCCGGCCGCCCCCACCGCGGCCGCAATCCCGTCGTGCGCCTTCTTCACCGGCTTGGCCCGCTCGAGCTGCGGGGCCGGTCTGGCTGCCGTCGCCCGTTTGCGCGGCTCGGCGCCCGGAGGCGGCTCGGGCGGTGGCACGACCGGTCCGAGCTCGCTGAGCATCGTCACCTGCTGCTCGCCGTAGCCCACCAGGAGCCGGCGCGTCCCGATGGCCACGACCGCGACCCCCGAGTGCCGACCGATCCCGTGCCGACCCACGACGCGCACGTCGTGCTCGTCGCCGCCGCGCTTCGTCGCGCGCGCGGGTGCACCCAGGCGGCGCCCCGCGTACCAGATCAGCCCGACGACGCACGCCAGCGACAGCAGCACGCGCGCGGCGAGCATGAGCTCGTCCATGGCCTCAGCGCCCGTCCTCGTCGGTGATGATCTCGGTGATCCGCACGCCGTAGGCCTCGTCGACCACGACGATCTCGCCGCGCGCGATGAGGCGGCCGTTGACCATCACGTCGGCGGGGCTGCCCGCTGCGCGGTCGAGCTCGAGCACCGTGCCGGGGACCAGGTCGAGGACCTGGCGGACCGGGAGCGTCGTGCGGCCGATCTGCGCCGTGAGGGTCATGTCGACGTCGTAGAGCATGCGCATCGAGCCGCGCTGCGTCGGGACCCGGCCCGCGGGAGCGGCCGGCGCTGCGGTCTGGCCGGCGCGCACGCGCACCGCGAACCACGCGACCGCGACGCCGTCGTGCTCGAGTGCGAACACCTCGGCACCGGGCACGAGCACCTGCTGCACCGGCTCGGTGCGCACCTGCTCGAGCACGCCCGCGCCGAGCGCCTGCGCCGCGGCCTCGAGCGCGGGACGCAGCGCGTCACCGGGGGCGAGCCGCGCGCCAGCGGCGGCACCGGCCGCCTCGACGTCCGCGAGCGCGTCGGCCGCGACGAACAGCAGGTCCGCGCTCGGCGCGCCGACGAACGTGGCGACCACGGCGTCGAGCCCGGTCGGCACGTCGCTCGCGGCGCACGGCACGGCCGTGAGCGGGACCGTCGAGGGCACGAGGGCCGCAGCGGCCTGCGCCACCGCGCTCGCGTCGACGGCGACGTTCTGGGAGGTGATGGTCATGCGCGGTTCTCCTCGGTGACGGCGACGACCCGGCACGCGAGCCGCGGCCCGTGGCTGCCGATCGCGGCCTTGGCGAGCACGACGTCGTCGACGACGACGTCGAGGGGCTCGGTGGACGGGTGGGTGAGCGGAAGGACGTCGCCGACGGCGAGCGCCAGCACGTCGCGCGGCTGGACCGTGATGGGCGCGAAGCGCACGCCGACCTCGACCGGCACGGCGGCGACCGCGTGCGTCAGGTCCTCCTGCGCCGCCATGGCCTTGCGGCGGTCCTCGGGGCTGGTGGCGACCACGCCGTCCGCGACCTGCAGCGCGGAGACCATGTGCTCGCCCGGGAGCATGAGCGTGAGCGTGTCCTCACGCTCACCGACACGCAGGCGGAACGTCGCGACGAGCACCGCGTCGGTCGCGGCCGCGGCCTGCACGAACTGCGGGTTGTACTGCACCGAGCGGATGTCCAGGCTGAGGCGGGTGATGCCCGCGAACGCGTACTCCATGTCGGCGAGCGCGTGCTCGAGCAGCTCGCGCACGAGCGTCAGCTCGATGTCGGTGAGCTCGCGACCGGGGCGGTCGTCGCCGCGTCCGTCGCCGCCGAACAGGTAGTCGACCCACACCATCGTCGCGGCGACGGGAAGCTGGAGCACCCCGGTCTGACCGGTGGGCTGGACGCTGCACAGGACCATCGCGGTCGGCGTGGGCAGCCCCGCGATGTACTCCTCGTAGGTGTGCAGCGCGATGTGCTCGAGCTCGAGCGCGCTGACGGCCCGCAGACGCGCCGTGAGCTGCGTGCCGAACTGCCGGGCGAGCCGGCCGAACGCCATCTCGAGGTGGCGGGCGTGCTCGCGCACGAGGGTGAGCGGCCGACGGAAGTCGTACGGCTCCACCTGCGGCTCACGGGTGCTCCCGGGTGCACCCGGGGCAGTGTCGAGGACGGTCACGGCCGATCCATCGGCGGGCAGGCGCCAGTTGTGAGCAGTTGCGGCGGGTCGTGCTGACCGGGTCGCTCGAGGCGTCGACCGCGGGCGTCACGCGCCTGCGTGATCTGCGCGCCGGCCCTCCGTGGCCGGGTCCCCTCGCGGGGCGCGCAGCGGTGCGGCGCCCTCCATGGCGCCCTGGTGCCGCCGGCCTGGCCGGCGGGTGCAGCGAGCTGTCGTGCGCTACTGCGTGACGTAGTTGGTCAGGTAGACCCCCATCACCTCGCCCTCGTAGACCTCCGAGAGCCGCTGGGCGAGCTCGTCGCGCAGCTCCTCGCGCGTGTCCGGGTCCGAGACCTCCGCGACCGTGCGCCCCGAGAACAGGGCGATCGCGTGGTCGATCGCGACCGCGGGGTCCGGCGCCTCGTGCGCGTCCGCGGTCAGCTGCAGCGAGAAGCCGAGGCGCAGGTAGTGGCCGCCCGCCAGGTTGAGGCTCACGGGCTCGACGGCGACGACCTCGCCCTTCTCGGGCGCCTTCTCCTCGACCGGGGCCGCGGCACCGTCCTGCGGGCGCAGCACGAACCACCACGTCGCCGCGGCCGCGACGAGCAGTACGACGACGACCAGGGCGACGACGAGGCCCTTGCCACCCTTGGCCTTGGCGGGCTCGGGCGCGGGCTCCGGCGCGGGCTTGCCGATCTTGGCGCCGCCGATCTTGCCGGCGCCGATCTTGACGCCGGACCCGACGACCCTCTGCTCCACGGGCACGGCACTCACTCCTTGGTCATGGCGGGCACGAGGGCTCGCACGGTCTCGGGCGCGTCGGACAGGATCACCAGGTCCACGCGGCGGTTGGTCTCCATGGCGGCGCCGCTCTTGCCGCCGACGAGGGGCCGCTGGTCACCGAAGCCGACCGCCATGATGCGGGCGCCCGGCATGCCGTCCTTCTCGACGAGGTGCCGCAGCACCTGCGTCGCGCGGTCGGTCGACAGCTCCCAGTTGGTCGCGTACCGGCCCGAGATCGGCAGCACGTTGGCGTGGCCCTCGACCGAGATCTGCTCCTGCAGGCCCCGCAGGGTGGGCGCCGCCGCGTCGAGCACCCGGCGGGCCGTCGGCGTCAGGTCGGCGCTCGCCGCCGCGAAGAACACGTCGTCGGCGACGAGGCCCAGGACGAGCCCGCGCTCGTCGACCCGGAACCGCACCGCATCGCCGAGCCGGGCGGCGTCGAGCGCCTTCTGGATCGCCGCACGGATCTCGGCCAGGTGCTCGGCCTCGGCCTTCGCCGCCGCCATGAGGTCCGGGTCGACCGCCTCGGTGGACTCGGCGGGCGCCGGGTTCGCGCCCTGCTCGCCGAGTCCCAGGTCGGCGTCGACCATGCCCGCGGTGCCGTTGGCCGGGTTGGTCTGCGGGACGATCGACTCGCCGTCGAGGTTGCCCGCGCTGCCGTCGAGGATCGAGTCGCTGCCGGTGCGGTCCTGGAAGCCCTGGGCGAGCGACTGGCGCAGCGCCTCGTACTTCTCCTGGTCGACCTGGCTGATCGCGAACAGCACGATGAACAGCGCCATGAGCACGGTGATCATGTCGGAGTAGCTCACGAGCCACCGCTCGTGGTTCACGTGCTCCTCGTGGTCGCCGCCACCGCGCCGCGACCGACGTCGCGACGACCCGTGGCCGCTCACGCCGCCGCCTTGTCGGGCTCCGTCATCAGGTCCGACGGGATCAGGGAGCGCAGGCGCTCACCGACGACACGCGGGTTGGACCCGGCCTGCACCGCGAGCAGACCCTCGAGCGTGACCTCCATGTGCGCGCACTCGAGGTCCGACATCCGCCTGATGCGGGTCGACAGCGGCAGCCAGATGACGTTGGCCGACAGGATGCCCCAGAGGGTCGCGACGAACGCGGCCGCGATGGAGTGGCCCAGCGTCGCCGGCTCCGACAGGTTCTCGAGCACGTGCACGAGCGAGATGACCGTGCCGATGATGCCGATCGTCGGGGCGTAGCCACCCATGTCCTGGAAGTACTTGGAGTTGACCCGGTCCTGCGTGCGCTTGGTCTGGATCTTGTCCTCGAGGATGATCCGCAGGTCCTCCGGGTCGGTGCCGTCGATCGCGGCCTGCAGACCCGTGCGCAGGAACTCGTCGTCGATGTCGCGCGCCGCGTCCTCGAGCGCGAGCAGACCCTCGCGCCGGGCGCGGTCGGCCAGCGAGACCACCGTGTCGACCGTCGCGGACGGGTCCGGCGCCTTGGAGCGCAACGCGGCGGGCACCGCGGCGAACGCGTTCTTCACGTCGCGCAGCGTGTGGCCCGCGATGCCGACGCCGATCGTGCCGATCCACACCAGCAGCAGCGGTGCGGGCAGCATGATCGACATGGGCTGGGCGCCCTCGAGGATCATGGCGCCGAAGATCGCTACGAGTGCGACCCCGATGCCGATGAGGCCTGCCGGATCCATCACACGCTCCGAGGTCGTAGAGGCAGCGGGGGCTCGATGCGCTCGTCGTCGTCCCGGTCGGGGACGGCCATGAGCCGCGCGGTGGACCGGAGCTCCTGCGACCGGGCCAGCACCTGGGCCGCTCGCTCGTCGATCAGGCTGATGATCTCGACGAGCGGCTCGGCGACGATGTACTTGGTCCCGTCGACCAGCGTGACGATGGTGTCCGGCGCGCTCTCGACACGCTGGATGAGATCAGAGTTGATCCCGAACCTGTCGCCCGTCAGGCGAGTCACGACGATCATGGCGAGTCCCGTCCTTGGTCCTTCGTGCGGCAGACGCCGCGGTCGGGCCCGTCCGTGGGCCTTCGAGCCTCTCCATCGGTCGACTCGTCGCAGTTGTGAGGCGAACAACCGTCCAGTTCCCAGGCACCAAGCTGCCTGCGCGGACGACCACGGCCCACGACGGCCACGACGGCCACGACGGACGGGCAGCGACGACGGCGCCCGACTGCCGGGGACGACCGCCGGGGACGACAGCCGCAGTCGGACGGCGACAGCCGCAGGGCGGGAGGTCGCCCTGCGGCTGTCGTGGTGGTGCGTGCCGGCCGGTGGGGTCGTCGGCCGTGCTCGACGACGCCCGCGCGAGGTGCGGCTGCGCGGGCGTCGCCGGGCGGCGCCGGCCCGGACGAGGTCGGTCCGGGTGCGGCGAGTCCGGCTGCGGTGCGTCCGGCTGCGGTGAGTCCGGGTGCGGTCAGTAGAGACGCGCGTCGACGACAGCCTGCGTGATCGTCTGGTCGAAGGCCTGGTCGAGCACGATCGTCTTGCGCGGCTGCTGCTCGCCGTTGTGGGCCTTCG
>NZ_BJUA01000028.1 GCF_007989825.1 Cellulomonas persica
GACGTCGACCGCGCGAGGTCCTGCGGCGTGACGTCGACCCGCGAGCCGTTCTGCTGCATGACGTCGACCTGCGCGACGTCCTGCTGCGTGACGTCCTGCTGCGTGACGTCGAACCGCGATGTCCTGCGGTGTGACCTCGAACCGCGCGATGTCAGGTGGCGCGACGACGGACGCGGTCGCGTGCGGTCTGTCGCGCGGGATCGCCTCGACCGCGTTGGCGGCAGTCGCAGCTGTCACGTGCGCAGAGGTGTCATCGTGCTCGCCGGACCATTGCGTGTGCGGCCCAGGCGGTCGCGGAACGTGTAGCGAGGGCGCTCGACGCGGCCTCGCGGCCGGGACCCGGCCGCCGTTGCTGCCACGCCGCCTGAGGTCCCTCCGCCGACCACGTCGCCAGCAGACCTGGCGCCCACGTCTGTGCGGCCCACATCTGTGCCGCCCAGAGCGGTGCTGCCCGGCACGGCGCCGTCCAGTAAACCGTCCAGAACGGTGGCGCCCAGCACAGTCTCGCCCGCGACGTGCACCGCCGGAGCGAGTGCAGGGGAGGGTGCGAGCTCGCGGGTGATGCCCAGGTCGAGGCGGTGCACCTCGTGATGGTGGAAGTCGCACAGCAGCACGGCGTTCGCCAGGTCGGTCCGTCCGCCGTCGCGATGCCACCACGCGACGTGGTGCACCTGGCAGTAGGCAGGCGGGACCCCGCACCCGTTCCAGGCGCACACCCTGTCGCGCGCCACGACCGCCTTGCGCTGCGCGGGGGTGAACATCCGCTTGGTCCGCCCGACGTCCAAGGGGACGCCCTGCGCATCCATGACGACGCGCGTCATCGCGCAGTCGCACAGCGCCGCCGCGAGCTCGCTCGCCGACACGACCTTCCCGTCCTCACTCGTCGCCGGCACCAGCACGTGCCCTTCTTCGTGAACGCCCTGTTCACGACTACCGCGTTCACGAGTGCCATGTTTGCGACCGCCGTGCTGCGGATCGCGGTGCTCGTCGGTGTCGCCCTCGGCAGCGCTCAGATCGCCGGGTCCAGTCGCCGGTGCGTCCGACCTGACTGTCGACGCGCGTGCGCCGTGCTCCTGCTCGCGGGGCGTGTCGAGGTCGCGCGTCGTCCCGCTGCGGTGTCGCTCGGCATGACCGTGGTGCTGGGCGCGACGCCGCACCGCGTACCAGGTCTCGGCCGGGACGAGCAGGCTGATCTGCGGGACGACACCCGGTGTCGCCACGACGACGCCGTCGTCGATCTCGCCCTCGTCGTCGATCTCGCTCTCGACGCCACCGCCCGGCCCGTGGCCCGCTGCGTCGTCGCCCGCGAGGGACACCGTGGCCGCGCTGCTCGCCCTCGACGGCGCGTGGGCCGAACGCGTGTCGGGCGCGACGCCCACCGGCTCGCGTGTGCCCGAGCCGCGGGGAGCCGGCCCGCCCAGGGCGTGGCGGGCGAGGGCGGTGAGCGCGTCGGCGCGCGCCTGCTCGGGTGCTCGGTCGTCGTCCGGCCGGTGGCCCGTCGCGTCGAGCGCGGCCTGCAACGCGCTGCCCGCGAGCGGGTCGAGCCTGCCGCGCAGGAACGTGCCGTCCGACGCGTGCGTGAGGTGCAGGAAGCGCGCCCGCCGCACGGCCTCACGTTCGTCCTCGAACGACGCCGGGTCGTGTGCGGCGGCGAGGACCGCGAGGTCGCGCGAGAACTGGCGGGCGTCGGAGCCGTGCGCGAGCTCGATGACCTGCGCCTGCCCCTGGGGTGACGACAGGAACGCACCCGCCGCCGGCCCCGCGGTGCGCAGGACCTTGGCTAGCACCTCGACGTGCGGCTCGAGCACCTGGCGGTCGAGCACCGCCTCCCGCACTCCCGCGAGCCGGGTCAGCGCGCGCGCGGTGTCGACCTGCAGGTCCGCCTGGCCCCGGGTGCCGCCGATCGTCCGCGCGCGCAGGTCCGCGAACTCGCGCGCGGCGCCCGCGTCCGACGCAGCGCTCTGCTGCGCGACGAGGACAGGCGCTCGCACGCTCGTCGCGAGCGCGGGCAGCCGGTCCAGCAGCGCCAGCACGCGCGCCCGCTCGACCCCCGACCAGCGCTCGGCGTCCTGCGTCGACGACGCCAGGCGCACCAGCTCGTCGACGACGGCGCTCAGCCCGGTGATCACCGGCGCGGCGCCGCCCGGCACGCCCGAGGAGGCATGAAGGGGCGTCGGCGATTCGAACATGTGTACGATTCTAGACGAATCGGACGCTGCTCGCCACGGTTTCCCCCAACGTGTGGACCAGCGCGGGCAGCCGCGCGCGACGGTGTGGACGCCGCACCCGGCGACGCCGAGGCGGGCGGCCGGCGCGCAGTGGCTGTCAGCGGTGCGGGTCGTCGAGCAGGGCCAGGAGGTAGGCGCCGTAGCCGGACTTGCCGAGCGCGGCGGCCCGCACGCGCAGGCCCTCGTCGTCGAGGAACCCGCGCCGCCAGGCGACCTCCTCCGGCGAGCCGACCTTGAGGCCCTGCCGGTGCTCGATCGCCCGCACGTAGTCGCTCGCGTCGAGCAGCGACTCGAACGTGCCGGTGTCGAGCCACGCGGTGCCGCGCGGCAGCACGGACACCTGCAGCCTGCCCTGCTCGAGGTACGCACGGTTGACGTCGGTGATCTCGTACTCGCCGCGTGCGGACGGCGACAGGTCGCGTGCGATCGCGACGACGTCGTTGTCGTAGAAGTACAGGCCGGGGATCGCGTACGACGAGCGCGGCGTGGCGGGCTTCTCCTCGATAGAGAGCGCGCGGCCCTCGTCGTCGAACTCGACGACGCCGTAGGCGGTGGGGTCCGCGACCCGGTAGGCGAACACGGCGGCGCCGTCGACGTCGGAGAACCGCAGGAGCTGGTCGCCCAGTCCGGTGCCGTAGAAGATGTTGTCGCCCAGGACCAGCGCGACCTTCTGGGACCCGACGAAGTCCGCGCCGATGACGAAGGCCTGCGCGAGCCCGTTGGGCTCGGCCTGCACCGCATAGCTGATGGAGATGCCGAACTGGCTGCCGTCGCCGAGCAGCCGGCGGAACTGCTCGGAGTCGTGCGGCGTGGTGATGACGAGCACGTCGCGGATGCCCGCGAGCAGCAGGGTCGAGAGCGGGTAGTAGATCATCGGCTTGTCCCACACGGGGACGAGCTGCTTGCTCACGCCGAGCGTGATGGGGTGCAGGCGCGTGCCGGACCCGCCGGCCAGGATGATCCCTCGCATGGTGCGAAGTATGTCGTGATCGCGCCGGGCGGACCGCGAAAAACGGCGTCCAACCCGTGACACAACTTGTCCACGGACGCTTCGCGGGTCTGCCACACTGCGCGCATGGCTTCGACCTCCGCTGCGCCCGAGCGCACCGAAACTCCCTCCCCCCAGAACGCCATCGACCGCTACTTCAAGATCACCGAGCGTGGCTCGACGATCGGCACCGAGATCCGTGGCGGCCTCGTCACGTTCTTCACGATGGCCTACATCATCGTCCTGAACCCGATCATCCTCGGCGGGACGGATGGCACCGGCGCCGACCTGGCGCCCAAGGCCACCATCGCGGCGACGACCGCCCTCGTCGCCGGTGTCCTGACGATCCTCATGGGCCTGGTCGCGAACTTCCCCCTCGCGCTCGCGGCCGGCCTCGGTCTGAACGCGGTCGTCGCGTTCTCGATCGCGATCCTGCCGGACATGACGTGGCAGGACGCGATGGGCATCGTCGTGCTCGAGGGTCTGTTGATCTTCGTGCTCGTGCTCACCGGCTTCCGCAAGGCCGTGTTCGAGGCGGTGCCGGCGTGGCTGAAGACCGCGATCAGCGTCGGCATCGGCCTGTTCATCGCGTTCATCGGCTTCTTCGACGCCGGCTTCGTCAGCGTGCCCTGGAACCCGGACGCCCCGCCGTCGGTCCCGGTCGAGCTCGGTGTCGCCGGCTCGATCTCCTCGTGGACCGTCGCGGTGTTCGTCTTCGGCCTGCTGCTGACGATCATCCTCATGGTCAAGAAGGTGCGCGGCGCGATCCTCATCTCGATCCTGGCGACCACCGTCCTCGCGATCATCGTGAACGCGGTCGCCGACGTGACGTGGAAGCTCACGACTCCCGAGGTGCCGGACGAGGTCGTCGCCACGCCGGACTTCTCGCTGCTGGGCCACTTCTCGCTGTTCGGCGCGTTCGGCAAGCTCGGCGTGCTGTCGGTGCTGCTGCTGGTGTTCTCGCTCCTGCTCGCGGACTTCTTCGACACGATGGGCACGATGGTCGCCGTCGGTGGCGAGGCCGGTCTGCTCGACGAGAACGGCAACCCGCCGAAGACGCAGCAGATCCTCGTCGTCGACTCGATCGCCGCGGCCGCCGGTGGTGCCGCGGGCGTGTCGAGCAACACGTCGTACATCGAGTCCGCGTCGGGCGTCGGCGACGGTGCCCGCACGGGTCTGGCGTCGGTCGTCACGGGCATCGCGTTCCTGCTGGCGACGTTCCTGTCGCCGCTCGTCGCCGTGATCCCGTCCGAGGCGGCCGCCCCGGCGCTCGTCGTCGTCGGTTTCCTGATGGTGACGCAGGTGCTGGACATCGACTGGCACGACTACACGATCGCCATCCCGGCGTTCCTCACGATGATCCTCATGCCGTTCGCCTACTCGATCACGGCGGGCATCGGCGCGGGCGTCATCCTGTACGTGATCCTGCAGGTCGTGGTGGGCAAGGGTCGCAAGATCCACCCGCTGATCTGGCTGATCGCGGCCATGTTCGTCCTGTACTTCGTGCGCGGACCGATCGAGAACCTCGTCGGCTGACCCCCGACGCGCGTCCGACGGGCCGGTTCCCTCACGGGGGAGCCGGCCCGTCGTGCGTCCGCGGGCGGGTCCCTCAGGCGGCCGACGAGGTGGCGACCAGGCGGCGACCAGGCGGCGACCAGGCGGCGGCGAGGCAGCGGCGAGGCGGCGACGAGGTGCGGGTCAGGCCCGGGTGCGCGCCCGGCGGTCGAGGACGACGAGCGTCGCCCACGCGCCCGCAGCGGCACCGAGCGTGTTCATGACCACGTCCTGCACGGTCGCCACGCGGCTCGGCAGCCACAGCGCCTGCGCGACCTCGATCCCGGTCGAGATCGCGAGCCCGACGAGCGCGACGCGCACCATGAGCCGCAGGCCACGCGCGGAGCGGCCTGCGGGAGCGGCCGCGAGGAGGACGAGCAGCACGCCGAGCGGGGCGAACATCGCGACGTTCGCGAGTGCCTCCACCAGTGCGAACGTGAGGGGGATGCCGTGCGTGACGAGCCAGTCGGTCACACGCCGGACCAGGTCGAGCTGACCGTCGTAGTCCGACGAGGGACGCAGCGTGACGACGGCGACGGAGGCCGCCCAGACGACGAGCGCCGCGACGAGCACCGGGCGCCGCGGGGCGGTGGCGGCTCGCGCGGGAGGTGCCGCGGCAGCGGCCGGGGGAGTGTCGCCTGGGACCACGGATGTGAGGGTAGGCCCCCGTGCGCCGGTACCCTCGTGCGGAGCCGTCGTCGAGTAGGAGAGCTGTCGTGCGCATCAGCGTCATCGGTTGTGGGTATCTGGGCGCGGTGCACGCCGCCGCCATGGCGTCCCTCGGCCACGAGGTCGTCGGCATCGACGTGGACGAGTCGAAGATCGACGCGCTGCGTGCCGGCCGGGCCCCGTTCTTCGAGCCCGGGCTGCCGGAGCTGCTGCTCGAGGCTGGTGCCGCGGGCGGTCTGACGTTCAGCACGGACATCGCCGCGGTCGCCGGTGCCCGCGTGCACTTCGTGTGCGTCGGCACGCCGCAGATGAAGGGCGAGTTCCGCGCGGACCTGTCGTACGTCGACGCCTCCGTCACGTCCCTGATCCCGTACCTGCAGCCGGGCGACGTGGTCGTCGGCAAGTCGACCGTGCCGGTGGGCACGGCCGAGCGTCTCGCGGAGCAGCTCGCCCCGACGGGCGCGACCCTGATCTGGAACCCGGAGTTCCTGCGGGAGGGCTTCGCGGTCGAGGACACGCTGCACCCGGACCGGTTCGTCTACGGCCTCCCGACGCAGGACGGCGAGGTGACGGAGGCGGGCGAGGCGGCGAAGGCGCTGCTCGACGAGGTGTACGCGACGCCGCTGGCCGACGACACCCCGCTCGTCGTGACGGACTACGCGACGGCCCAGCTCGTGAAGGTCGCGGCGAACTCGTTCCTCGCGACCAAGATCTCGTTCATCAACGCGATGGCCGAGCTGTGCGAGGCCACGGGCGGCGACGTCACGCAGCTCGCCGACGCGATCGGCTATGACGCGCGCATCGGCCGTCGCTTCCTCAACGCGGGCCTCGGCTTCGGCGGGGGGTGCCTGCCGAAGGACATCCGCGCGTTCATGGCGCGTGCGGGTGAGCTCGGCGTGGACCAGGCCCTGACGTTCCTGCGCGAGGTCGACTCGATCAACGGGCGTCGTCGCGAGCGCATGGTCGAGCTCGCGCGCGAGGTGTGCGACGGCAGCCTCGTCGACAAGCGCATCGCGGTGCTCGGCGCGACGTTCAAGCCGAACTCCGACGACATCCGGGACTCGCCGGCGCTCGCAGTCGCGGACTCGCTCGAGAAGAACGGTGCGCACGTCGTCGTGACGGACCCGCAGGGCATCGAGAACGCGCGTCGTGCGCGTCCCAACCTGCACTACACGCAGGACGTGCTCGAGGCGGTCCGCGGTGCCGACGTCGTCCTGCTGGGCACGGAGTGGACGGAGTACCGCGACCTCGACCCCGAGAAGCTCGCCGAGGTGGTCACGGGCAAGCACATGCTCGACGGCCGCAACGCGCTGGACCCGGCCCGCTGGCGCGCCGCGGGCTGGACGTACCGCGCGCTGGGTCGCCCCTGACCCGCTGCTCGACGCGAACCGACGCCGCTCGTCCCCTGGTGGGGCGGGCGGCGTCGGTCGTTCGCCACGGTCTCGCCCCGCGGCCGGCACCTGGTCTGCCCGGTTCCCGCCCGATGTGGTACTTCGCACAGATCATTACTGCGAGTAATGAGTTATGCTCACGACATGCCCGTCGCCGCTCCCACCCTCGCCTCGGAGCTGCGCCGCGCCGTGATCATGGCCTCCCGCCGGATCCGGGCCGAGCGCGGCTCCGCCGACCTGTCCGACCCGCAGTACTCCGTGCTGGTGCACCTCGAGCGCAACGGGCAGCTCACGCCCAGCCAGCTCGCCGACCTCGAGCGCATCCAGCCGCCGTCCATGACGCGCACGATCAACTGCCTGGTCGAGGCGGGCCTGGTCGAGAAGGCCGCGCACCCGACCGACGGCCGGGTCGTCGTCGTGAGCCTGACGGAGCAGGGCCGCACCGAGGTCGCCGAGACGCGTCAGCGCCGGTCCGCGTGGCTCGAGGCCCAGCTCGCGGCGATGGAGCCCGACGAACGCGCGCGCCTCGCGGACGCGCTCGAGCTGCTGTGGAGGATCGCGCAGGCATGAGCACGTTCGACTCCCTGCGCTTCTTCAACTACCGCCTGTGGTTCGCCGGCGCGCTCGTCGCGAACGTCGGCACCTGGATGCAGCGTGTCGCCCAGGACTGGCTCGTCCTGACGCAGCTGTCCGACGACTCCGGCGTCGCGGTCGGCATCACGACCGCCCTGCAGTTCGCGCCCGTGCTCGCGCTGTCGGCGTACGCGGGCCTCCTCGCGGACCGCATGGACCGCCGCAAGCTCCTCATCGCCACGCAGGTCGGTCAGGGCCTGCTCGCGCTCGGCCTCGGTCTGCTCGTGCTCGCCGGCAACGCCCAGCTCTGGCAGGTCTACCTGTTCGCGCTCCTGCTCGGCTGCGTCTCCGCGATCGACGGCCCGGTGCGCCAGACGTTCGTGGCCGAGCTCGTCCCGGGCGACAAGCTGTCGAACGCGGTCGGCCTGAACAGCGCGTCGTTCAACGCCGCGCGGCTCGTCGGCCCGGGCGTCGCGGGCCTGCTGATCGCGTGGGTCGGCACCGGCTGGGTGTTCATCATCAACGCGGTGACGTTCGGCGCGACGATCCTCGCGCTGACGTGGATGCGGCGCTCCGAGCTCTACCCGATGCCGACCGCGTCGCGCAGCAAGGGGCAGATCCGGGCGGGCATGCGCTACGTGCGCAAGCGCACGGACATCGTCGTGATCATGGTCGTCGTCGGCGTGGTCTCGACGTTCGGGCTCAACTTCCAGCTCACGAGCGCGCTCATGGCGCGCAGCGAGTTCGGCAAGGGCGCGGGGGAGTACGGCATCCTCGGCTCGGTCCTCGCGATCGGCTCGCTGACCGGCGCGCTGCTCGCGGCCCGGCGTGAGCGGCCGCGCGTCCGGCTCGTGATCGGCGCCGCGTTCGGGTTCGGGATCGCGAGCGGCGTGATGGCGCTCATGCCGACGTACACGTCGTTCGCGATCGCGTGCATCCCCGTGGGGCTCGCGTCGCTCACGATGATGACCGCGGCGAACGCGACCATCCAGATGACCACCGAGCCGGCGATGCGCGGCCGCGTCATGGCGCTCTACATGATCGTGTTCCTGGGGGCGACGCCCGTCGGGTCGCCCATCGTCGGGTGGATCGGCGAGACGTTCGGCGCGCGGTGGTCGATCGGTATCGGCTCGATCAGCGCGCTGCTCGTCTCGACGGCCGCGGCGCTGTGGGCGCGCAAGGCGTGGGACGTCGAGGTCCGCTACCACCTGCACCGGCCGCACCTCGAGGTGCTGTACCCCACGCACGCGGCCGACGAGGAGGTCGGTGTGCCGCACGCGGGTTCCGACGAGGGCCCGTGCGCCCCGTCGTCCGACGACCTCGCCGAGGCGTCGCGCGCGGCGGCTGGGTCGGGGGAGGGCCGCGAGGCCACGGTCGCCGAGGCGAAGGCTCGGGACGCGGCCGACGAGGTGACCGCGGCCTGAACCGCCGCCGGACGGTACCGGGGCGACGCCGGAGGGCGCCGCGGGCAACCGGGGTCACCCGACCGGGCGCGCCCCGCACGTCGCGAAACCGATGAAACGGACGAAATCACCCGATCTGCGGCTAGGTGCGCGGCGCGACAGGGGCGAGGATGGTCCCGAAATGTACGAATCGTCCGCACTCTCACGACGGTGGGTCGTCCTCATGCGCAAGCTCCTGCGAACCTGTCTGGCACTGATGATCGCCGCCTTGGTGGTGGGCGTCCCCTCGGTGGCCACCGCCGCGGACGACCCGGTGTACGGCTGCGAGACCGAGCAGGCCGCGGTCGGCGCGGACGGCGACTACTCGCCGCCGCTGCCGTGCGAGCTGCACGTCCTGGTCAAGCAGCCGATCTGCGACAACGACGTGCCGAAGCTCCGGTACGAGGTCGAGGCGATCGGCTCGCCGAACACGACCGTGACGCTCACGTGGATCAACCCGAGCGGCGCGGACTACGTCCAGGCGGGCCTCCCGCTGTCCGGAACGGTGCTCTGGCCCGGAGCCGTCGAGCAGAACGGGGTCGGGGTGGACTGGCCCGGCTGGCGACAGCTCGCGGACGGCACCTGGGTCGAGGGTGACGAGTGGGACTGGGTCCGCCCGTCCGTGCAGGTGAACTTCGCGGTGAACCCCGAGGCGACGATCACGGTCGCGTACCCGCCGTCGAGCCCGCAGTGCCTGACGAGCCCGCCGGGCACCTCGGTCCTCGTCGACGAGCCTGAGCCGCCCGTGCTGTCGGCCACCGGCTCGAACGCGCTGCCGATCGCGCTCGTCGGCGGCGGGCTGGTCGCCGCGGGTGCGATCGCCGTGGCCGCGACGCGGCGCAACCGCCGCCACACCGAGGTCTGATCCTCGACCTGCGACCGAGCACGACGACGGGCGCCGACCACATGGGTCGGCGCCCGTCGTCGTGCCTCGCGCGCGGGTGCCTGCGGGGTCCGCCGGCGCGCGTCCGGCGCGGGTGAGACGTGCGTCAGAGGAGCTGGTCGACCACGTGGTCGATGCACGCGGTCAGCGCGAGCGCGTCCTGCGGGTCGACCGCGGGGTACGTGGCGATGCGCAGCTGGTTGCGGCCGAGCTTGCGGTACGGCTCGACGTCGACCACGCCGTGCGCGCGCAGCGTCGTGGCGATCGTCGCCGCCTCGACCTGCGGGTCGAAGTCGATGGTCGCCACCACGGGTGAGCGGTGGGCAGGGTCGGCGACGAACGGCGTCGCCCAGTCGCGGGCCTGCGCCCACGCGTAGACGTGGCCCGACGAGGTCGCGCTGCGGTTCGCGGCGAACTCCAGCCCGCCGTTGCCGAGCATCCACTCCACCTGCTCCGCGAGCAGCACGAGCGTGGCGATCGCGGGCGTGTTGAGGGTCTGGTCGAGGCGGGAGTTCGTCACCGCGGTCGTCAGCGACAGGCTCTCGGGGACCCAGCGGCCCGCCTCGAGCCGCGCGGCCCGCTCGATCGCCGCGGGCGACATCGCGGCCAGCCACAGCCCGCCGTCGGACGCGAACGACTTCTGCGGCGCGAAGTAGTAGACGTCGGTCTGCGCGACGTCCACGGGCACGCCGCCGGCGGCCGAGGTCGCGTCGACGAGGACGAGCGCGCCCTGCTCCCGCGAGCCGGCGACGCGCCGGACGGGCGCGACGGCACCGGTCGAGGTCTCGTTCTGCGGCCAGGCGTACACGTCCACGTCCGCGCGCTCGGGCACCGCGACCGAACCGGGCGCCGCGGTCGTCACGACGGGCTCGTCGAGGAACGGCGCGCGCGTGGCCGCGGCCGCGAACTTCGAGCCGAACTCGCCGAACGCGCCGTGCGCCGAGCGGCGCTCGATCAGGCAGAACGTCGCGACGTCCCAGAACGCGGTCGAGCCGCCGTTGCCGAGCACGATCTCGTACCCGTCCGGCAGGCCCAGCAGCTCCGCGAGCCCGGTGCGCACGCGGCGGACCACCGACCGCACGGGCGCCTGGCGGTGGGACGTGCCGAGCAGCGACGTCCCGGACGCGACGAGCGCCTCGACCTGCTCCTGGCGGATCTTGGACGGACCCGAGCCGAACCGGCCGTCGCGCGGCAGGAGGCCGGCGGGGATCGTCAGGGGAGCGGGGGCGGGAGCGTTCTCGGGCACGGGGCGAGGATAGAGCCCCGGCGCCCTCGATGAGCCCGTGGGACCAACTACCCTGTGACTGCGGCCGAGCAGGCACCGGCCGTGGGCGACCTGGGAGGCAACGCGGTGAGCGACCTGATCGACACGACGGAGATGTACCTCAAGACGGTCTACGAGCTCACCGAGGAAGGCATCACCCCGCTGCGCGCGCGCATCGCCGAGCGCCTCGGGCACTCCGGTCCCACGGTCTCGCAGACGGTCGCGCGCATGGAGCGCGACGGCCTGGTCGTCGTCACCGGGGACCGTCACCTCGAGCTCACCGACCTGGGTCTGGCCAAGGCCGTGCGCGTGATGCGCAAGCACCGCCTCGCCGAGCGGCTCCTCACCGACGTCGTCGGGCTCGAGTGGCCGTACGTCCACGAGGAGGCGTGCCGCTGGGAGCACGTCATGAGCGAGCGGGTCGAGAAGCGCCTCGCGGCCCTGCTCGACCACCCGCACTTCGACCCGTACGGCAACCCGATCCCCGGGCTGTCGGAGATCGGCGAGGAGCAGACGCGCGTTGAGTTCCTCGACGGCGTGGCCTCGCTGCTCGACCCCGCGTCGGGGGTCGATGGGCATGCGGTGGTGGCGCGCATCGCCGAGCCGCTGCAGGTCGACGTCGAGCTGCTCGCGCGGCTCGCGGACGCCGGGGTCGTCCCGGGGGCCGCGATCACGGTCGAGAAGCTCGTGGGTGTCGTGACCGTCGGCGTGCCGGGCGCCGAGGTGGTGCTGGACCTGCCCGACGAGGTCGCGCGGCACATCTTCGTCCGCACGCGCTGACGCCCGCCGCCTCCCGCACTGCGAGGCCGCCGCTACACCTGTGCTGATGCTCACGCGGCCGTCCGCCGGCCCGGTGGGCTGACGACGGGCGTGCCGCGCAGCCGCGCGTCTCTACCCCTGGGTGTGCCTCTGCCGCGGTGACCTGCGGGTTCGTCCGAGCTGCCCCACGTGTGGCGATTCGGCCGGATCGTGAGACGGGGCGCCGACGGGTGAAACGCACGAGGTCCGGTGACGCACGCTCCCACACCCGTGACCTGCGGGTCTGCTGGACGTCTGCGGGGGCTGCTGGTCGCACGTCCAAAGAAATCGGTTCTCGTCGTGATCGGAACGTGACAATCCCCGGGAGCCTCATGTACGTTCGACCTGCTTCACCGGAACCCCTCCTCCAACGAAGCCCTCGAGCGGAACGCCTAGCCCTGCCGCCGCACGAGGTCCGCACGAACCGCCGGCAGGGGCGGGGGACCCAATCTGGGCACCACGGTGTCCTTGGGGTGAAGCCCCGTCGCAGACCTCGGTCTGGGACAGGGCCGGGTGTTCTCCCACCCGAACCCGACAGCTGACCTCGCAGGCGACTAGGAGAACGCGCATGACCAATGCACGTCACCGGGCCGCTCGTCGGCCCTCGACGCCGCTGACCGAGCTCGCCGCCGCCGCATCGGAGCAGATGGGCACCGTCGGACGCCGGTCGGCCGTCGTCGCCGCCTCGGGTGGCCTCGTCGTCTCGATGCTGGGCGCGACCCCCGCGATGGCCTCCACCTCGGACAACGCGTCCGCGGCCGGCTCCCTGTCCGCGGTCGACACCGAGGCGCTCACCGCCTCCGCTCGCGCCCTGCTGGAGACGGCGCCCGTCGTGAGCGCGCCCGCCACGGCCGAGTGGAGCATCGACGCCCCCAAGCTCTCGGTCTCGCTGCCCAAGAAGAAGGTCGTGACGACCACCGCGACGCAGACGCGTGAGCGTCAGGTCACGTCGCGCACCGCGCCTCGCGTCGCGAACAACCCGATCCCGCAGACGGTCTCGGGCAACGCGGTCCTCGAGATCGCGGCCCGCTACGTCGGCGTCCCGTACGTCTCCGGCGGCGCGTCGCCCAAGGGCTTCGACTGCTCGGGCTTCGTCTCGTACGTCTACAAGCAGCTCGGTGTGAGCCTGCCGCGCACGTCGAGCGCCATGCGCTACGCCGGCCAGGTCGTCTCGCGCGCCGACGCGAAGCCGGGCGACCTCATCTGGAGCCCCGGCCACATCGCGATCTACGCGGGCGGCAACTCGCAGATCGACGCGCCGCGCCCCGGCAAGACGGTCCAGTTCCGCTCCATCTGGCAGAGCTCGCCAGTCTTCATCCGAGTCGGCTGACTCCCACGCCGTGCCACGAGGCCCCGGACGACACGAGATGTCGCCGGGGCCTCGTCGTCTTCGTCACCTGGACGGTGCGGCTAGTCTGATCGCGCACCGAAGCTCGTCAGGTCGGGCCAGCCAGGTCCGACCGTCAGGTCGGGAGGGCGCCGTGCCGAGAGCAGCGACAGCGTCGAAGGACGCGCCGTGGGACATGACGGAGGCGGTCGCGCGCTGCGCGCCCGCCCGCGGCACCCGACGAGGCGCGCGGCCATGAGCGGCACCCTGGTCCTCAACGCCTCCTACGAGCCGCTGTGCGTGGTCCCGGTGCGCCGGGCCGTGGTGCTGCTGCTGCTGGACAAGGCCGTCGTGGAGAGCGCCGGGGACCGCGTGCTCCACTCCGAGCACCTGGCCGTCGTCGCGCCGTCCGTCGTGCGGCTCCAGCGGTACGTCCGCGTGCCCCGACGCTCGCACGCCCCGATCACGCGCCGTGCGGTGCTCGCGCGCGACCACGAGCGGTGCGCGTACTGCTCCGGACGCGCCGACACGATCGACCACGTCATCCCGCGGAGCCGGTCCGGCCGCAACGTGTGGGAGAACGTCGTCGCGGCGTGCGCGCGCTGCAACCACCGCAAGGCCGACCGGCTGCTGTCCGAGATCGGCTGGGAGCTGCGGTTCACGCCGCGCCCGCCGCACACCGCGATCATCGGTCACGGCGTGCACCTGCGGCGGCCGGACTGGGAGCCGTACCTGCACGGCTGGTCGGACGCCGTCGTGGCCTGACGCCACGGCCGGGCGCGGGGACGCGCGTCTCGGACGTCGCTCTTGAGGAAGTCTTGGTGTTGACTTGAGGGAGACCGGCCGGGCGACCGGACGGTCCGCTCGAGGCAGCCACCTCGAGCGGTGAGACGGCCGCGACGGCCAGGACGGGCGGAGGAGCAGGCATGACGCGCGACGACGTGATCCTCGTGGGGGTCGACGGGTCGACAGCCAGCCTCTACGCGCTCGACTGGGCCGCCGCGGAGGCGCAGCGTCGCGGCTGGCGGCTGCACCTCGTGTGCGCGTACGCGCTGCCGTCGTTCGCGGCGGCCTCGCTCGACGGCGGGTACGCCGCGCTCGACGACTCCGCGATCCAGGAGGGTGCCGCGGCGGTGCTCGCCGAGGCCTCCGCACGGGTCTCCGGACGCGGTGTCGCGGTCACCGCGAAGGTGCACACCGGCGATGCGGCGGGCGTGCTCGTCGAGCTGTCGCGCGAGGCGCGGCTCGCGGTGGTCGGCACGCGCGGGCGCGGCGGGTTCGCCGACCGCCTGCTCGGCACGGTCTCGTCGGCCCTGCCGGCGCACGCGTTCTGCCCGACGGTCGTGGTGCCGCTGCGCGACGCGCAGGGCCACCAGCTCCCCGAGGGCAACGAGATCCCGCCCGTGCCGGAGGGGCGTCGCATCGTCGTCGGTGTCGACGGCTCGCCGCAGGCGGAGCGTGCGCTGCAGTACGCGATCGACGAGGCGCACGCGTGGGACGCGCAGCTCACCGCCGTCTCGGGCGTGCCCGTAGGGTCGATGACGGGGCTCCTCGCGTGGCTGCCGTCCGCGGTCGACCACGAGCAGGTGCTCCGTGACATGGCGGAGGGGCTCGACGTCGTGGTCGACCGGGCCGTGGCCGGGCGTTCGGTGGCCGTACGCCGGTTCGCGCTCGACGGCACGGGTGCCGAGCTGCTCACCGAGTTCTCGTCGGCCTCCGACCTCGTGGTCGTCGGCTCGCGGGGCCGCGGTGGCTTCCGTGGTCTCCTGCTGGGCTCGACGAGCCAGGCCGTGCTGCACCACGCGACGTGCCCCGTGATGGTGGTCAGCAGCCGGGCCGACGAGCTGCCGCCGCCGGTCGCGTCCGGCGAGGCGACCGCTCCGGCCGAGCATGCCGTGCCCGAGACGACTGCGCGGTCCGACGAGGCCGTGCCGTCGGACGAGACCGGCCAGCCCGACGAGACGGCGCAGTCCGACGAGACCGCGTAGGCCGCGAGGACCCGCGTCGGCCGGCGAGGTCGCCCCCCCCCCCCCCCCCCC
>NZ_BJUA01000029.1 GCF_007989825.1 Cellulomonas persica
CTCGCCCCGCCGATCGACCCGCCGACGCGCCCGCCGCGCTCACGGGGCCGCTCGTCGAGGGCATCTGGACCGCTGACCCGTCCGGGCACGTGTGGGACGGCACGTTGTGGGTCTACCCGTCGCACGACGAGGACACCGGCGCGACCGCGGACGACACCGGCAGCCAGTACGACATGCGCGACTACCACGTGCTGTCCCTGACGAGCCTCGACGGTCCGGTCGTCGACCACGGCGTCGCGCTCGCGATCGAGGACGTGCCGTGGGCGGCGCGCCAGCTCTGGGCGCCCGACGCCGCGCGCAAGGGCGACACCTACTACCTGTTCTTCCCCGCCAAGGACCACGACGGCGTCTTCCGGATCGGCGTCGCCACGTCCGCGCACCCCGCCGGGCCGTTCGTGGCGGAGCCCGAGCCGATCGCGGGCGCGTACAGCATCGACCCCGCGGTGTTCACCGACGACGACGGCTCGTCGTACCTCGTCACGGGCGGCATCCTCGGCGGACAGCTGCAGCGTTGGCGCGACGACCGCTACACGGGCGTCGACGCCTACCCCGCGCTCGACGAGCCCGCGCTCGCGCCGCGCATCGCGCGCCTGTCCGACGACCTGCTCTCGCTCGCCGAGCCGACCCGCCCCCTGGTGCTCGTCGACGACACCGGGCGCCCGCTCGCGGCGCGCGACCCGAACCGGTTCTTCGAGGGGGCGTGGATCTCGAAGGTCGCGGGCCGGTACGTGTTCATGTACTCCAACGGTGACTCCCACCAGCTCGTCTACGCGATCGGGGACTCGCCGTACGGGCCGTTCACGTACCGCGGCGTGCTGCTGGGACCCGTGACCGGGTGGACCACGCACGGCTCGATCGTCGAGTGGGACGGGGTCTGGTACCTGCTGTACCACGACGCCGAGACCTCCGGCCGCGACCACCTGCGCAGCGTGCGCATGGCACAGCTCGACGTCGACGACGACGGCTCGATGCGCATCCGGCGCTCCTAGCCACGCATGCCCAGCGGCAGCGACAGCCGCTCGGCGAACGTGCCGTCCGCGCCGACCGTGACGGTGCCGAGCAGGACGCAGGACACGACGAGGCCGGAGCGCCCTGTGCGCCCCGGCCTCGTCCTGCACCGCGGGTGGGCCTACCTCACGTCGTCGTCGACCCAGTCGAACGTCCTCGTGACGGCCTTCTTCCACAGGCGGTACTGGCGGTCGCGCTCGTCGGTGTCCATCTGCGGCGTCCAGCGCTTGTCCTCGGCCCAGTTGTCGATGACGTCCTGCTCGCCGGACCAGAAGCCGACGGCGATGCCCGCCGCGTACGCGGCGCCGAGCGCCGTGGTCTCGGCGATCTTGGGACGCACGACGTCCACACCGAGGATGTCGGCCTGGAACTGCATGAGCGCCTCGTTGGCGATCATGCCGCCGTCGACCTTGAGCTCGGTGAGGTCCACGCCGGAGTCCGCGTTCATCGCGTCGAGGACCTCGCGCGTCTGGAAGGCCGTGGCCTCCAGGGCCGCGCGGGCGATGTGGCCCTTGTTGACGAAGCGCGTGAGCCCCACGAGAGCGCCGCGTGCGTCGGAGCGCCAGTACGGCGCGAACAGGCCCGAGAACGCCGGGACGAAGTACGCGCCACCGTTGTCCTCGACGCTCGCCGCGAGCTGCTCGATCTCCGGTGCGGACGAGATGATCCCGAGGTTGTCGCGCAGCCACTGGACCAGGGAGCCGGTGACCGCGATCGAACCCTCGAGCGCGTAGACCGCGTCGGCGTCGCCGATCTTGTAGCAGACCGTCGTCAGCAGGCCGTTCTTGCTCGGGACGATCTCCGTGCCCGTGTTGATCAGCATGAAGTTGCCCGTGCCGTACGTGTTCTTCGCGTGGCCGACCTCGAAGCACGCCTGGCCGAACGTGGCGGCCTGCTGGTCGCCCAGGATGCCCGCGATCGGCACGCCCGCGAGCAGACCCTTGGCGCGGCCCTCGCCGTAGACCTCGGACGACGAGCGGATCTCGGGCAGCATCGAGACGGGGATCCCCATCTCGCCCGCGATCTCCTCGTTCCACGAGAGGGTGTCCAGATTCATGAGCATGGTGCGCGACGCGTTCGTGACGTCCGTGACGTGCACGCCGCCGTCGGGCCCGCCGGTCATGTTCCACAGCACCCACGAGTCGGTGTTCCCGAACGCGAGGTGACCGGCCTCGGCCTTCTCGCGCGCACCCTCGACGTTGTCGAGGATCCAGCGGATCTTCGGGCCCGAGAAGTAGGTCGCCAGCGGCAGGCCCACGCGGTCCTTGTACCGCTCCGCGCCGCCCCCCAGGGCGCCGAGCTCGTCGCAGATCTTCTGCGTGCGGGTGTCCTGCCAGACGATCGCGTTGTAGACGGGCTCACCGGTGCGCTTGTCCCAGACGACCGCGGTCTCGCGCTGGTTCGTGATGCCGACGGCCTCGATGTCGGAGTTCTGCAGGCTCGCGCGGCCGAGCGCCTGACCGACGACCTCGCGCGTGTTGACCCAGATCTCCGTCGCGTCGTGCTCGACCCAGCCGGCCCTCGGGAAGATCTGCTCGTGCTCCTTCTGCCCGGTCGCGATGATGTTCGCCTTGTGGTCGAAGATGATCGCGCGCGTGCTGGTCGTGCCCTGGTCGATCGCCATGACGTACTTCGTGTCGGACATGGGGTGTCTTCCTCCGTCGGATGCCGTGCTGGAGCGGGTGGGGGCGACCGGCGGGCGCGTCGTGGCGCCCGCCGGTCGGTGGTCGGCAGGTGTCAGTACACGTAGACGGTCGCGGCCAGGCCGGCGAGGAGACCGCCGACGAGCGGGCCGAGCACGGGCACCCAGGAGTACGCCCAGTCGCTGCTGCCCTTGCCCGGGATGGGCAGCACCGCGTGCGCGATGCGGGGACCGAGGTCACGTGCCGGGTTGATCGCGTACCCGGTGGGACCGCCGAGGCTCGCGCCGATGCCGACGACGAGCATCGCGACCCAGAGCGGGCCGAGCTGGTGCGGGGTCCTGCCCGAGCAGAGGATCACGAACACGAGCACGAAGGTCGCGATGAGCTCGGTGATGAAGTTCCAGGCGTACGAGCGCAGCTCGGGCCCGGTCGAGAACACGGCCAGCTTGATGCCGGGCTCGGCCTCCTCGTCGAAGTGCTTCTTGTACGCGAACCACGCGAGCACGGCACCGATGAACGCACCGATGAGCTGCGCGAGGATGTACCACATCGCGTTGCCGATGGTCGGCTCGATCGTCGCGGTGACCATGCCGTCCGGCCCGGTGATCTGGGCGAAGGGCTGGTCCGCGGCGAGGAAGCCGACGGTGACCGCCGGGTTGATGTGCGCGCCCGACTTGAACGCGACGAAGACACCCGCGAAGACCGCGAGGCCCCAGCCGAAGTTGATGAGCAACCAGCCGCCGGCGTTGCCCTTCGTCCTCGGCAGGATGACGTTCGCGACGACGCCTGCACCGAGGAGCAGGAGCATCGCCGTACCCAAGATCTCGGACCAGAACGCCTGTTGCATCAGTGTGTTCACGGCCTATCCCTTCTGACGGACCTCGTTGTCACGTGCGCCCCGGGGAACGGGGGTCTGGGGGTGGTGCCTCCAGGGGGTGCCTCACACCCCCTGGGGCTTCATCGGTGCGATGTCGAGCGCGCGCAGGCGCACCTTCTCGGCCGACACGTCGTCGGGCTCCGCGGCGGCGGCCTCCTCGGCCTCGGCGCGGGCGCGGTACGCCTCGACCTCGCGGCTGCGCGTCGCGTCGTCCCAGCCGAGCACCGGCGCGACCAGGTCGGCGATCTCCTCGAGCGCACCGACCCCCTTGTCCGCCTGCTCGTAGTTGAGGCGCGTGCGGTGCATGAGCACGTCGTCGAGGTGCAGCGCACCCTCGTGGCTCGCGGCGTAGACGATCTCCGCTCCGATGTACGCGGGCGCGTGCGGCAGCGGCGCGGCCAGCTCCGGACGCTCGTCGCACAGGTCCGTGAGCTCGCCGAGCAGCGAGCCGTACCGGTGCAGCAGGTGGTCCATGCGCGGCCGGTCCCAGCCGTACTTCTTGCCGATCGCGCGCGCCTGGCGCTGGATGACGTGCAGGCCCTCGGCGCCGACGAGCGGGAGCTCGTGCGTCAGCGACGGCAGCGTGGTCGCGCGCGAGCCGATCGCGAAGTCGACCGCGTCCTTGGCCATCACGCGGTACGTCGTGAGCTTGCCGCCCGCGATCACGGTCAGGCCGGGCGTCGGGGACGCCACGGTGTGCTCGCGCGAGACCTTGGCCGACGACGTGCCCGCCTTGGTGCCGGGCTGCAGCAGCGGCCGCAGGCCCGCCCAGGTCCCGATCACGTCGTCGCGCGAGATGGGGCGCGAGAGCACCGCGTTGGCGTGGTCGATCACGTAGTCGATGTCGGCGCTCGTCGCGACGGGGTGCGTGAGCTCCTGCTCCCACGGGGTGTCGGTCGTGCCGATCACCCAGTAGCGGGACCACGGGATGATGAACAGCACGGACTTCTCGGTCTGCAGGATCAGTCCCGTGTCGCCCGCGATGCGCGAGCGCGGCACGACGATGTGGATGCCCTTGGACGCGAGCACGCGCAGCCCGCCCTCGGAGCCCGCCAGGGCCTCGGTCTGCTCGGTCCACACGCCGGTCGCGTTGATGACGTGCCGCGCGCGCACGTCGATGCGCTCGCCGGTCTCGAGGTCCTCGACGACCGCACCGGTCACGGCGCCGCCCGTCGTCGTCTGCAGGTCGACCACCTGCGTGCGGCTCGCCGCGTGCGCGCCGTAGCTGACGGCCGTGCGCACGAGCGTCGAGACCAGGCGCGCGTCGTCCACGCTCGCGTCCCAGTACCGGACCGCGCCGATCGCGGCGTCGTGCCGCAGGTCGGGGAACAGGCGCTCCATGCCCTTGCGCGTCAGGTGCCGGTGGATCGGCATCGCGCGGCGCGAGCCCGAGACCGTCGCGAGCGTGTCGTACAGCGCGACGCCCGCGCCGACGTACGCGCGCTCCCAGACCCGGTTCTCGAGCGGGTACAGGAACGAGACGGGCTTGACCAGGTGGGGGGCGAGCTTGGTGATGAGCAGGTCGCGCTCGGTCAGGGCCTCGCGGACCAGGTGGAAGTCGAGCATCTGCAGGTAGCGCAGGCCACCGTGCACGAGCTTGCTGGACCGGCTCGACGTGCCGCTCGCCCAGTCCTGCGCCTCGATGATCGCGGTGGACAGGCCGCGCGTCACGGCGTCGACCGCGATGCCCGCCCCCGTGACGCCGCCCCCGACGACGAGGACGTCGAGCTCGTCGCCCTGACCGGCCGAGTCGCGCAGCCGGGTGAGAGCGTCCTGCCGTGCCTGGGCCGTCAGCGGTGCGGTCCTCATGTGCACGTCCTCCTGGTGTTGCGGGTCCTGGGTGGTCCGGGTCCTGGGTGCTGCCGGTGCCGGGTGCGCCGGCCGTTCCGGCGCGAGGCTCCTGCCGGACCGGGCGTCCTGCGTCCCTCTCGCCCGATCCGGTGACGCTCGCTATGGTCATCACGACCGGAACGGATGCGCAACCGGAGTGCACAAACGTGCAGCGCCGGGTGCGTGGGCGCACACCGACGAGGGGGAGCGATGGAGCTGGACCGGGAGCAGGACGTGCTGCGTGCCGCGTCCATGTACTACCTGCAGGACCTGAAGATGGAGGTCATCGCGCGGCACCTCGGGACCTCGCGCTCGACCGTCTCCCGGCTCATCAAGCGCGCCCGCGAGACCGGGCTCGTCGAGATCACGCTGCGGCCCGCGAGCACACGTGCGCCCGGGCTCGGTCGCTCCGTGAGTGCGGCGTTCGGTGTCGACGCGTACGTCGTGCCCGTGCCGGACTCGTCGTCCCACATCGAACGGCTCGACCAGGTCTCGATGACCGCGGCCAAGCTGCTGACCTCGTGGTTCGACTCCGACATGGTGCTCGGCATCGCGTGGGGCACCACGCTCGCCTCCGTCTCGCGCTACCTCGTGCCCAAGCCCACGCGCGGCGCCGCGGTGGTCCAGCTCAACGGCGCCGCGAACATGCGGACGTCCGGGGTCGACTACGCGAGCGACCTGATCTCGTCGTTCGGCACCGCCTTCGGCGCGGCCGTGCACCATTTCTCCGTCCCGGCGTTCTTCGACTTCTCCGACACCAAGGCCGCGATGTGGCGCGAGCGCTCCGTGCGGCGCGTCCTGGACATGCAGCGCCGCGCGGACATCGCGGTGTTCTCCGTGGGAGCCGTCGCGGGTGCGGTGCCGTCGCACGTCTACTCGGCCGGGTACCTCGACGACGCGGACGTGCGCGTCCTGCACGACGAGGGCGTGGTGGGTGACGTGTGCACGGTCTTCCTGCGCGCCGACGGCTCGTGGCAGGACGTGCCCCTCAACGCGCGCGCCACCGGCCCGACCCCGACCGAGCTGCAGCGGCTGCCGCGGCGCGTGTGCGTGGTCGCCGGGGACAACAAGGTCGCGCCCCTGCTCGCGGCGCTGCGCGCGGGCGTCGTCACCGACCTCGTCGTCGACGAGGTGACCGCCGGCGCACTCCTGGAGGCCGCCGACCCCGGACCCGTCCGGCGCACGCGCGCACGGACGGCGACCACGGGCGCGTAGTGCCGCGGTCTAGGTTGGGCACGTGACCGCCGCACCCGTGCACGTCCGTCCAGCGCTGCCCGCCGACGTCCGCGTCATCCGATCCCTCGTGCAGCCGTACGCCGACGAGCGCATCCTGCTCGCCAAGGAGTGGGTCGGGTACTACGAGTCGGTGCAGGAGTTCGCGGTCGCGGTGTCCGACGAGCCCGCCACGGCCGGCCAGGTCGTCGGGTGCGGCGCGCTGCACGTCATGTGGGAGGACCTCGCGGAGATCCGCACGCTCGCGGTGTCGCGCGAGTTCCGCGGTCGGCGCGTCGGTCACGCGCTGCTGACCGCGCTCATGGAGCGCGCGCGCACGCTCGGGCTCAAGCGCCTGTTCTGCCTCACGTTCGAGGTCGACTTCTTCACGCAGCACGGGTTCCGCGCGATCGAGGGCCCGGCCGTCGACACCGAGGTGTACGCCGAGCTGCTGCGCTCGCACGACGACGGTGTGGCCGAGTTCCTCGACCTCGCGCGGGTCAAGCCCAACACCCTGGGCAACACGCGCATGATCGTCGACCTCTGACCGCTTCCCGTCGCCCGCGGGGCCGGGTGGCGCTCAGCCGGGCAGCGCGTACGACGGCGGCTCGTCCGGGTGCGGCTGGTGCTCGACGACCAGCCCGTCCGCGAGCAGCCCCGCCAGCGCGCGCGCCCGCTGCGGCGTCGCCGACCAGGCCTCGTCGAGCACCGGCTCGGGGACGTGCACCGGGGACTCGCGCAGCAGCGCCATGATCCGTCCGCGCACCTGACGGTCCGTGCCCGCCCACGCCTGCGTGCGTCGACGGTGCGCGTGCAGGTCGGCGGGGCGGCCCGCAGCGACCCACGCGCACGACGAGACCAGCGGGCACTCGTCGCAGCGCGGCGCCCTCGCCGTGCACACCAGCGCCCCGAGCTCCATGCTTGCCTGGGCCCAGCGCGCCGCGGACGCGTCGTCGTCCGGCACGAGCGCCGCGGCCCGCTCGACCTCCGCGCGCGTCTGCGCCGGGGCGGGCAGCGCGTGCCCGTCGACCGCGCGCGCCAGCACCCGGCGCACGTTGGTGTCCAGCACCACCGCGCGGCGCCCGAACGCGAACGACCGCACCGCGGCCGCCGTGTACGAGCCGATGCCGGGCAGGGCCAGGAGCGCGGCCTCGTCGTCCGGCACCTGACCGCCGTGCCGATCGACGACGACCTGCGCGCACTGCTGCAGCCGCAGCGCACGCCGCGGGTAGCCGAGCCGGTCCCACGCGCGCAGCACGTCCGCGGTCGGTGCCGCCGCCAGGTCCGCGGGCGTCGGCCACCGGCCCATCCACGCGCGCCACGCCGGCTCGACCCGGACCACGGGCGTCTGCTGCAGCATGACCTCGCTGACCAGGACGCCCCACGGCGTGCGGTCGGGTGCGCGCCACGGCAGGTCGCGCGCGTGCTCGTCGTACCAGGACACGACACGGTCCACGACCCCGCGCTCCGGGACGTCGGCCGCCGTGCCGGCTGCGGTGCCGTCGGGGCTGCTGCCCGGGGCGCCCGGCGCGTCGGACGTCGGCGAGAGGGCTGGGGCGGCGTGCACCCCTGCATCCTGCCAACCGCCACCGTCGTGCGCGGCACGCCGCGACGCGCCACGCGAGCGCGCCCCGCGCCTCGTACCGTGGACCGACCACACCCGGATCGGTGACAGGACGCCACCCGGACGGCCGACAACCCGCACGCGGGTCCGCGCGAGGCGCCGGACGCAGGCGTCGGGACGACGAGGAGCGAGACGTGACCCAGGCGAGCGGAGGCAGCCCGCGACCGACGCCGCGCGCACCGCTGCCGCGTCGCGTGTACGTCGTGCGCCGGCTCGTGGTGCTCGTGGTGCCGGTGCTCGTCCTCGCGCTCGTCGTGTGGTGGCTCGCGGGACGCGGCTCGTCGGCGTCGGCGGACCCGCGGCAGACCGCCGCGAGCGCGTCCACGAGCACCGCCACGAAGGGTGCGACGAAGGGTGACGACACGAAGGGCGAGGCGACGCAGGACGAGACGCAGGAGCAGTCCGCCCTGGGCGACGGGACGACGGACGACGAGGCCGCTTCCGCGCTCGAGCGTGCCGCCCAGGCCGCCGGGGTGAGCGTGTGCCGGGTCGACGACCTCGACGTCGACGTCGAGGCCACCGCGACCGCGTTCGCCGGTGCGGACAAGCCCGCCTTCCGCATCACCGTGACCAGCACGCTCGACGACGCGTGCCTGTTCGAGGCGGGCGACGCCAACCGGCGCGTCACCGTGACCTCGGGTGAGGACCTCGTGTGGTCCAGCACCCACTGCCAGGGCGACGACCCCGAGAGTCGACCGCTCCTGCTCGGGCCGGGAGTGCCGAGCGAGGAGGTCTACACCTGGCCGCGCGTGCGGTCGGAGAAGGGCTGCGGCTCGATGCAGAGCACCCCCCGTGCCGGGACGTACACGGCCACGTTCCGGATCGACGGCGAGGTCGTCGGCAAGGCGGTGTTCGACCTGCGCTGAGCGCGGGTCCCGCGTGCGGTCCACCCTCCGCGGACCCGGTCCGACGAACGGGTGAACGGGAGGCCGGGGCGGCACGGGCGTCCGGTAGCGTACGGCTCGCCCGAATCGTCCAGGGGGAGGACCCGGCATGTCGTGGGGTCAGTGGGGCCGCGTG
This sequence comes from Cellulomonas persica, assembly GCF_007989825.1. Lineage (GTDB taxonomy): Bacteria > Actinomycetota > Actinomycetes > Actinomycetales > Cellulomonadaceae > Cellulomonas > Cellulomonas persica. Next base: position 9,215 of record NZ_BJUA01000029.1, read on the forward strand.
CTGGTGGCTGCCGTCGTGCTCGGGTGGGTGCTGCTCGCGCCGCCGACCTTCCGCGTCGAGTCGACCGGCGACACCGTGAGCTGCCAGTCCCTCGGGACCGCGTGGCGTGAGCCCGTCGACCTCGCCGACCGGCTGCCGTCGGACCAGCTCGACGCGGTCGAGCACGTCGTCGCCGAGGTCCCCGGGACGGACCTGTCCGCCGCCGCCGACCGCCTGCGCGCCGCGTGCCGCGACGCACGGCAGGACCGCCAGACCCTGCTGATCGTGGTGCTCGCGGTGGTGATCGGTGCGCTCGTGATCGACCGCACCCGGCCTCGCGGGTCCGGGAGCCGGCCCGCCGCCGAGCAGGACGCCGCCCCCCGTGCCGCCGCCACGACGAAGGAGCCGTGATGGACACCTGCGCGATCACCCCCTACCTCGTCGGGCGGCTGCAGCAGTCCGCGATCGACGCGTGGATGCACGACCAGGGCTGGCGGCTGTACGACGGCCACTACGAGATCAGCTCACGCGGAGGCAGCTCCCGGGTGACGCGCCCCGGCCCGGACGGGCAGGGCGGCGGGGACTGGAGCTCCGACCTCCTCGGCAGCCTGTTCGGGCTCGTCGACCGCGACGACGAGTTCCAGACGGCCTTCGGGCAGATCCGCCAGGACATCGAGACGCTCGTCGCCCCGTGGCTCGACCTGCCCGACCCCTCGTCGGTCAGCCCCATCGTCGAGGAGTGCCGCCAGGTCACGCGGCGGCTGTCCGGCGCGGCCTCCGCGCAGGGCGGGATCGCCGCGGGTGCGGGCGAGCTCGGCGGCTACATCAAGCTGATCGAGCAGAACTCGGCGGCCATGTCCGGCGAGCTCATCGCGTCGTTCAAGGCGAAGTTCCTCGTCCAGCTCGGGCAGGTCGTCGGCGGGTTCCACGCGATCTCCGTGGTCCGCGGCGCGGACGTCGCCGCGCAGGAGGGGCTGTGGACCGCGGCGCGCTCGAGCGTCGACCGGATCCTCGTCCAGGGTCGCGAGGCGTTCGACGCCGTCGCCGCGGGCGGGTCGATCACCTGGGAGCAGGTCGTCGACGTCGTCGGCTGGGCCGCCAAGGGCCTCAAGATCTTCGCGACGGGCGGGCTCGCGACCGCGTTCGAGGTCGGCGGGCTGGGCGTCGAGGTCGTCAAGGCGACCGCTCCCGCCACCACGACCACGGACAAGGCCACGCCGGGCAGCTTCGACGAGGCGATGACCCAGCTCCGTACCGCGTTCTCGACGCTCAACACGCAGATCCGCGACGAGGAGCGCCAGCTCGACGACAACCTGCAGACCAACCTGCGCAACGTCCGCAACGACCCGACGTCGTACGACCTCACGCAGCCGCCCATCCACGACGGCGACGGCATCCTGCTCATCCAGCGCGCGCTCGTCGAGGAGATCTACCGCGTGCACATGCCCGCGGTGGCCGACGAGCTCGACCGGATCGGCAACCTCGCGCTGCAGTCCCGCACGTCGTGGGCCGTGACGCGCGACGCGTCGATCGGCATCGGTGCGACCGGCCCCAGCTCGAGCGTCAGCGAGATGAACCTCCTGCTCTACGAGCTCGTCAAGGAGCTCGCGTGGGAGGTGCGCAACGGCGCGCGCAACCTCGAGCTCGCGATCGCCGACCTGGACCGGCAGGACGCCAAGGTCGCCGAGGAGCTCGCGAAGATCGTCGAGCGGATCGAGAAGGGCAGCTCGTACACGCCCTGGGGCTGAGCGACGCCGGGTCCTGCCCGCCGCCCGGCAGGCTCAGACGTAACGCTCGAGGATGCTCGACTCGGCGAGGCGCGACAGACCCTCGCGCACCGCACGCGCCCGCTGCTCGCCGACGCCGTCGACGGCCATGAGGTCGTCGATGCCCGCGGCCAGGAGCTTCTGCAGCCCGCCGAAGTGTGCGACGAGCCGGTCGACGATCGTGCCCGGCAGGCGCGGCACGCGCGAGAGCAAGCGGTAGCCGCGCGGGCCGACCGCCGCGTCGAGCGCGTCGCCGCCACCCGGCAGGCCCAGCACGCGCGCGATCCGCGCGATGTCGAGCAGCTCGGTCGAGTCCAGGTCGGCGAGCGAGCCGAGCACCGCGTCGAGGTCGACGCGCGACTGGTCGAGGTAGTCCCGGATGACGAGCTCACGGTCCGAGCCGATCGTGCCGACGAGCTCGTCGTGCTGCAGCGCGAGCAGGCGCCCGTCGGTGCCGAGCTCGACGACGTAGCTCTCGATCTCGTCGGAGATGCGCCGGACCATCTCGAGGCGCTGCACGACCGCGGACACGTCGCGGACCGTGACCAGGTCCTCGATCTCGAGCGCGGACAGCGTGCCCGACACCTCGTCGAGGCGCGTCTTGTAGCGCTCGAGCGTCGCGAGCGCCTGGTTCGCGCGGGACAGGATCGTGGTCGAGTCCTCGAGCACGTAGCGCTGGTTGCCCACGTACAGCGCGATGATCCGCATGGACGCGGACACCGAGATGACGGGCAGGCCGGTCTGCTTGGCGACGCGCTCGGCGGTGCGGTGGCGCGTGCCCGACTCGGACGTCTCGATCGTCACGTCCGGCAGCAGCTGCACGGCGGCGCGCACGATGCGGCTGATGTCCCGGTCGACCACGACCGCGCCGTCCATCTTGCACAGCTCACGCAGACGCGTCGCGGAGAACTCGACGTCCAGGACGAACCCGCCCGAGCAGATGCTCTCGACCGTGCGGTCGAAGCCGAGCACGATCAGCGCGCCCGTGCGGCCTCGCAGGATGCGCTCCAGCCCGTCGCGCAGGGCGCTGCCGGGTGCGACTGCTGCCAGGGTCGAACGCAGCAGGTCGTCGGGGGAGTGCAAGGCGGCCACCGGACGATGGTAACGATGCGTCCGGCCGGGCTCAGACAGGCTGACCCGCAGGTGCGGGTGAACCGACCGCTCCGACGAGCTGGACCGCGTGCGCCAGGTCCGTCGCGCCGAGCACGTGGACGCCGTCCGGCGGGACGAGGTCGTCGACCGACGAGGCCGGCACGATCGCGCGCCGGAACCCCAGGCGCGCCGCCTCCGCGAGCCTGCGGCCGACCCCGGGCACCGCGCGGATCTCACCCGCGAGCCCCACCTCGCCCAGCGCGACGAGCCCGCGCGGCAGCGCGACGTCCTCGCGCGAGCCGATCGCCGCGAGCGCGAGCGCGAGGTCCCCGGCGGGCTCGACGACGCGCGCACCGCCGACCGTCGACAGGTAGACGTCCTGGTCCGCGAGCCGCGCACCGAGCCGCCGCTGCAGCACCGCGAGCACCATCGCGAGCCGCGCGGAGTCGACGCCGCTCGTCGTGCGACGCGGGTTGGGCGCGGCCGACGGCGCGACGAGCGCCTGGACCTCCACGGCGAGCGGCCGACGACCCTCGAGCGTGACCGTCAGGCACGTGCCCGGGACCGCGTGCAGCGCCTGGGACACGAACAGCCCCGACGGGTCCGGCAGCCCGACGATGCCGGACTCCGACAGGTCGAAGCAGCCGACCTCGTCGGTCGGGCCGTACCGGTTCTTCGTCGCGCGCAGCAGGCGCAGGCGCGAGTGGCGCTCACCCTCGAACTGGCAGACCACGTCCACGAGGTGCTCGAGCGTGCGCGGCCCCGCGACCGAGCCGTCCTTCGTGACGTGGCCGACGAGCACCGTCGGCATGTCGCGCGACTTGGCGGCCTGGATCACGGCCGAGCTGACCTCGCGCACCTGCGAGACGCCGCCCGCGGACCCCTCGACCTGCGCGGACGCGACCGTCTGCACCGAGTCGAGCACGAACATGTCCGGGTCCGACTGCTCGATGTGCCCGAGCACGCTCGCGAGGTCCGTCTCGTCGGCCAGCAGGAGGTTCGGGTCGAGCGCGCGGATGCGGTCCGCGCGCAGCCGGACCTGCGCGACCGACTCCTCGCCCGTGACGTACAGGACCTTGCG
>NZ_BJUA01000030.1 GCF_007989825.1 Cellulomonas persica
GGGCCGCCTCGATGGTGGCGTTGAGCGCCAGGAGGTTGGTCTGCTGCGCGATGCTCGTGATCAGCTTGACGACGTTGCCGATCTCCGCCGACGAGGCGCCGAGCCGCGCGATCGTGTCGTTCGCGTGCTCGGCCACGCCGGTCGCCTTCGTCGCGACCGCCGCCGCCTCGGTCGCGTTCTGCGCGATCTCGCGGATCGAGGCACCCATCTGCTCGGCACCCGCCGCGACCGTCTGGACGTTGCGCGAGACCTCCTCGGCGGCCGCGGCGACGACGCCCGCCTGCATCGAGGTCTCCTCGGACCCTGCGGCGACCTGCGTGGACGCGGCCGAGAGCGACTCCGACGACGCCGCGACCGCGGCCGCCGCGAGCACGACCTCCGACAACGTCGCGCCCAGCGACTCCTGCGCGGTCACGAGCGAGGCGCCCATGTGCCCGAGCTCGTCGGACGTCTTGACCCGCGGCCGGACCGTGAGGTCCCCGCTCGCCAGCGCGGTGACCGCCACCTGCAGCGCCTGCACCGACCGGCGCAACGAGCTCGCCAGCGCGAGCCCGAGCACCAGGAGCGCGACGACCCCACCCGCGAGCGTGCCGATCATGAGCGTGATCTCCCGCGCGGCCGCCTCGTCGGCATCCGCGGCCAGCGCCGCGAGGTCGTCCGCGACACCCAGCTCGACCGCATGCAGGTCGTCGAGCATCTGCCGGCTCACCGCCGCGAGGTCCTCGCGCGCCGCCTGGAACGCCTCGCGATCACCGGTCTGCGCGACCGCGACGAGCTTCTGCTGCACACCGCCGCGGTAGGCGTCGAGCGTCGTCTGGAACGCGGAGAACTCGTCGGGCAGCTCGGTGCCGCTCTCCGAGAACGTGCCCTTGAGCTGCGCGATCGCGCTGTCCAGCGCCACGCTCGCGTCCGCGTAGGCGTCGACGCTCGCCGTCACGTCGTCGCCCACGTACGTCCCGATGACCGCGACCTCGTGCCGGACCGTCCACAGCGCGTCCTTGAGCTCCTGCACCGCGGCGGACACAGACGTCTGCGTGCGCGCCATCTCCGCGTTCGTCGCGCGCAGCCGGCTGGTGCTGCCCATCGCCAGCAGCCCGATCGTCAGCGCCACGACCGTCGCCACTGCGACGAGCCCGAGCACCTTGGTGCGCACGGCGATCCGTAGCGTGCCTCGTCGGGGCGTGGGCAGTGGCATGACGACTCCTGTGTCGTACGGCACGGCGGCGCACTGCCGCTCGTCCGCCCGATCGGCACGGATCCCGCGGCGATGACGCCTGCCAGGCCCTGACCAGCCAGTTTCACCTGGACGAGTGGCCAGCTCGCTCCCTCGCCCGGCCGACGCGCTCCGCTCCGGGCTCGGGCAGGAGCGGTGGGCTTGGTAACAGTCAGTGCGCTCGCAGCAGCCGCGCACGTCGGCGCATGCAGAAGGGCCTCTGACCTGGGGATGAACCCTGGTCAGAGGCCCTTGCTCTGTGTGGCTTGTTCGGCTAACCCTCTGACCAGGCAGCGCGCCCCTGCAGGTCAGCGGCCGTGTACAGGCTCCGCCGCCGCTGTGTACAGGCGCCCGCGGCGGTGCCTGTGCAGGTAGACGGCCTTGTGGGGTGCTGCCGTGGCGTACCAACTGCGATGGTCTGTCGCGTCGTCGCGTGACATAGGGCCGCTACCGATCCTTCCGCTGCGCTGCGATGTTGCCTCGACGCGCGGCAACCCCGAGAGCGGTTCACTTGGCCCTCCGATCCGCCCACCCGCCTCCTCGAACCGCGCCAGGGAGGGCGCGGGTGTGGCGGCCGTCGATGGCATATCGCGTGAGATGCGCCAGATCCGTCTGCCGTCGCAAGACGCGAACCACGTTCTCACTGCGACGTCCCGGCGCGACCCGGCCGATACGATCACCGCACCATGGATGAGTCCGACGAGGCCGAACCCACACTGCACTTCACCGTCGATGCCGCACTGTTGCGCGAGCTGGGTGAACGACTCGTCGGTCGACCGCACATCGCGCTCGCCGAGCTGATCAAGAACGCCTACGACGCCGACGCGACACAGGTCGACATCACCCTCCGTGGCGGGGTCCTGTCGGTCACGGACAACGGCCACGGGATGTCGCTCGACGACTTCCGGACTCGCTGGATGCGGGTCGGTACCACCGTCAAGCATCGCCAACGCCACTCCCCTCGGCTTCGGCGCTCCTTGACCGGATCCAAGGGCATCGGCCGCCTCGCTGTGCAGCTCCTCGCCCGCGAGACGGTCATCGAGTCGGTCGCACTCGTCAACCCCAAGAGCACGGACGGCGAGCGTCAACCGGCCGTGCGGGCCGAGATCCTGTGGGATGAGGCCGTCCAGTCGGGCGACTTGACGTCCGTGCGCGTCCCCTACACGCAGCCGAACGGGCTGGTCTTCGCCGGAGACGCGTCGCATGGGACACGCGTGACCTTGCGGCAGCTGACCAACGAGTGGAACGCCCGACAGTTCGAGGCACTCGCGCAGGAGATCTGGTCTCTGCGGCCACCCTACGAGACCCTTCGGGACGACTTCTCGCTCAACCTGGTCACCGAATCGGCTGGGGTCGAGAACGCGTTCACCAGGAAGCTCGACGCGATCTTGAGCATCTGGAACGGCCGCGTCCGCGCCCGATTGCTTCCTGAGGGTCAGCCTCCCGCACGGGTGCCAACCATGACGCTGCCGGTCGCTCTGCCCGAGGACACTGACCCCGAGGACGGCCGTGAGAACGACCCGGCCTTCGACAGGACGTCGGTCGACGCCAGCCCACGTCAAGATCTGGTAGACCGGTTCCCCACCCGGCACCTGCTCGTGGAGGTGCAGGAACGCGACGGGCAACGCGACCAGTTCGTCATGACGGTGCCGCACTGCGAGGTGGAGACCCTCACGTACGACATCAGGGTCTTCGACCTGCAGTACCGCCAACCGGAGGGCATCGCCGTCAACGAGGCTCGCGGCTACCTGTCGAAGTTCGGCGGGGTGGGTCTGTACGACGAGGGATTCCGGCTGCCTTACTACGGCGTGGACAGCGACTGGCTTCGAATCGAAGAGGACCGCTCCGCCCGGCGTACCGTCAGCAAACTGATCCCCAAGGACTTGGACGTCGACCGCGGGTTGTTGCATCTGCCCTCGAATCGCAACATCTTCGGAGTCGTCAGCATCGCGACAGGCCAGGAGGCTGCGGCCCGCGAAAGCGACGGCCTGGACGCCTACCCCGGCCTGACCGTGCAACTGACCCGCGATCGCCTGGTCGTCAACCGTGCCTACCGCCAGCTTCAAGTGATGGTTCGGGCCGGTGTCGACCTGTACGCGATGCAACGTGCGCGAGAGATCCTGCGCCGCAACGCGGCGCGGCGACCCTCCGGCCCGTCGGGATCTCCCGTCGCCGCGGTCCGCGACGTCGAGCGGGTGATCCAGCAGTCACGAGACCTGATTCCACCCCCGGTGCTCAAGCAGCTCACCAACGTCGTCCGGACGGCAGCGACCCGCGCTGAGCAGCGCGAGAGCAGCGCTCGCGCCTACGCCGCACTGTTGGGAGCGTTGGCCACGGCGGGAAGCACCTCCTTGGCGTACGAGCACGAAGTCAGCAAGCAGGTGCAGACCATTCGTGACCTGTCCGACACGGTCCGCGACATCGCCGTCACCGTCCAGGACCCGCATACCGCGACACTCCTGAACGTCGCAGAGCAGATGGACAGCTGGTACGAACGGGTCCAGGACGTGCGCAAGGTGTTCGCACCGCTGTTGACCAAGGAGAACCGCGAGAACGTCAAGGCGTACGGCGCGCGCAGCACCGTTCGCCGGGTCGCGGACCAGATCGCCTCGATAGCGCCCGGCGTGCCCGTGCACGTCGACGGCATCCCCAAGGAGATGAGGTTGCCGCCGGCCACCTACCCCGCGTGGTCGTCCATGCTGCAGAACCTCCTGATCAACGCGTTCAACGCTGTCCGGGACGTGAAACACCCGATCGTGCGGGTCGACGGCGCAGAGGACACCGATCGTGGCTGGATTCGAGTCTCGGACAACGGTGTGGGAGTCGAACTCGGATCGGCGCACAAGTTGTGGGAGCCGTTCGAGCGCCGGTTGACCCTCCCGCCGGAGATCGAGGCCGCAGGCCTGGGCGGTATGGGGCTGGGCTTGACAATCGTGAAGATGATCGCGGACGAGCTCAGCCTGCAGGTCCAGTTTGAAGCACCCCCACAGGGCATGAAGACGGCAGTTCGGGTGAGGTGGCGAAAGTGACTGTGAAACGAGCACTCGTGTGCGACGACCGCATCGACCGGGTCGAGGGCTGGAGGGAGACGCTCTTGCGTCGCCTTTCCGGGTGGGAAGTCACGAACCTGACGGCCGGGGATCTCGCGAACTTCGTCGCCGAACTCGGAGAGCACGAGCAGCGCGTCCGGCAAGGCACCTCCGTCGCCCTGACGGGCGATCACGCCACGCTGGCCAACGACTGTGGTCTGATCCTGATCGATGCCGACCTGTCACCGTCGCGTCAGGACCTGCGCGGCGTGCCCTCGCCCGAGGTCGACGACGTCGTCAGCAAGTTGCGTAACCAGTCGGGTGACGCGATCGCCCGGCAGGTGCGCAGCTACACCACCGCGAATGCGATCGTCGTGGTGAACATGTTCCACCCGCGGCACCGGAACGGGCGGGTGTTCGACCTGACCCTCATGCAACAGACCCGCACTCACGCGGACGCGCACGTCTCGGCGGCCGAGCTCGACGACGACACCCTCTGGGCTTGGGACCCCGACCGCCGAAGGGTGTTCGATCCGTGGTACCGCGACGTGCTACCTGAGCTTGCCGACGTCGTGGACAGGTCGAACACGGTGATGGCCGACCTGCTGGACGAGCCGGTGCTGCAGACGCTCGGGATAGACGCCGCGCAGCTCGTCGCGCGCCAGCTCGACGTGTTCGGCTCCGCTGATCCCGCGGACGCGACGTTCCGTCAACTGGCGACAGGGCAGTTCGGGCTGCCCTACCCCGACGAGATGGCCACCGACGACGCCGCAGCCGCGCGAATGGCAGCCTCCGTGGTCCGTCGATGGTTGGCGCGGGTGCTGCTTCCGGCGCAGAACGTCATCGTCGACGCTCCCCATTTGGTCGCCCGCTTCCCGAGACTCGGCCCGGAAGCTGCCACCGCTGACGAGTGGGACAAGACCACAGCCAAGCAGGTCGCAGGTGAACCGCTCTCGGCAGCGGCTCCCGCCCGTGCGTCCGCGCTCGACGCGTTCGTCACTCGCCCCACCTACTTCGCCGAGGTAGCCCGCCAGATCCAGCGCGAACGCGATTCAGCGCCTGACCTCGGGGACGACCTGGTCTTCGCCGAAGACACTTCGCGGTTCATCCCGCGTGCCGAAGGGCAAGAGTTCGAGTCCGACGTCGCCGGCAACTACGCCACCCGCTGGATCGAGAACCTTGAGGACGACCGAGCCAGACGGGACGAGGTCAGCTACGAACCGTTCACGCGCCTGCTATGACACTGAACACCACCGCCAAGAACGACCTTTCGCTTGTCGGTGATGTCATGACCGCCTGGAACGACTACCGGGAACGGCCGAATCCAAGTCCGCCCGCGCGCGTCGAACGTCTCCTCGCTCAATACCATCAGCCGTCATCGGTCGAGATCAAGAGGCAGTTGCGGCAGTTGAGCCGCGGAAACGCCAACACGCTCCTGCGAGCGAACCCGTTCGAGCACTTCGTGCTGACGCCCGTCCGGGCGCACCCTCCACTGCTGTACCCGGTGGCCCGTCTCGAAGTGTCCGTGAAGTCTGGTGTCGTGTGCATCTCGCTGAGACTGGTGGTGCACTCGCACGACGACATCAGTGGTGATCTCCGTGCACGCGGTTGGCGTTACGAGAGTGCCGATACTGGCCCTTCCGGTGGGAGTCGGTTCCACGCCTTTCCGCACGTGCAAGCGATCTCGGGCTGGACGCGCGACAACCCCGACATCCATCCGCCTGGCGACCAAGGCCACGAACTCCTTCTCGACGATGCGGTGCATGAGGGCCGTCCGGCCTTCCCGCTGCGGGGCACGCGACCTTGCGGGGTGCTCATCGCTGCGATGGGCTCGCTGTACGGTGCCGAACAGACGCTGCTCATGCTTGAGACGACGCCGGGCAAGCCATTGCGTGACGAGGCCGAGGCCGTGCTGGGATCCACCTAGACGCACTGGGCCCGACCACGATCCGTGCTTGCGGGAGGTCGCTCCCCGACCGGCGCTACCCGCTGGGCTCCCGGTCGAGCCGTCTGGGGGCCGGCCGGCGGCGCACGACTGCGTCCTGTCCTCCATGCGCCTTCGGCTGCCGCGTCGTCGCTTCGTCTACGGCGACAGCCCGTAAGCCTGACGGGCGAGCGTGGACGCCGCGGGGATGTCCCGCGCGGCGAAAGCTCGAGCGAGCGCCGCCCGCATCTCGGGGTCGAGCAGGTCGTAGTCGGGCAGGTGAATCCTGCGCAGGTACTGGGCGGAGACCCGCAGCCGGCCCGTGGCCATTCGTACGGAGTACGCGCTGACGAACAGGTTCGCGATGTCGGACATCAGCAGACCGCCGAGCACCGACAGATCCCACGTGTCGGACGTCAGGTAAGCGAGGCTGTGCATCGGGTAGTACTCGCCGGAGTCCAGGACCGGGTGGATCCGTGACTTCAGGTCGGGTACCAGGAGCTTGTTCGCTCTGGCCACGTCGGGTTTCACCCGGTCGATGGTGCGCCACCAGGCGGCGTTCGGCTGTCGGGCCACATGTCGTTCGAGCAGGCGGGGGCGATGGGCTTCGAGGTAGGACCGTAGGCCGGGATAGTCGTCGAGTTCCACGAGGCCGTCTTCGTCCCACGGGTTGACCAGGAACCGGCCTTCCCAAGCGATCGTGTCGCCCCCCGCCTCGCGCGCACTGACGCTCCGGAGCAACCGGGAGGGCTCCACTCCGGTCGGCTGCCCCGTGATGTACACGGCATCGGCGCCTGTCGCGGCACCCACACCGATGCTGACGCCTGCCTGCTCGAGGGTGCGGAAGCTGCGCTCAAGGGTGCTGAGCAGCGTCAGTTCCTGCGGTGTGCCGGTGGGCCAACTGGTGCTGCCGTCGGTGAACCACTGCGACGTCCACGACGCCGACAACGGTGGACCGACCGAGCGTGCGCTCAGGTCCCCGTCGGTGAACAGCCTGGCGAGCCCACGGGCGGTCTGCTCGTCGAACCCGTCGGCGGCCTCGGCGACCAGGGCACTGCCCTGAGGCCCTGGCCGGATGACCGTGATCGCAGGATAGGCGGCGACCTTCTCTTCGAACGCGTCCACTTCATGCAGCACGATGCAGGCCTCGACCGCAAACGACCCGGTGACCTTCTCGCGCAGCTTGGTGCCGTACTGGTTGCGCATCCACCGGTCCGCGCAGATGAAGGCGAGCCGCCCGCTCGGGGACAACAGGTCCAGGCTCGCTTCGATGAAGCCGACGTAGATGTCGGCTCGGCCGGTCATCGTGGACCATCGAGCGCGGTACCTGTGCAAGGCATCCCGGTCGATGTTCTCGATGCGGACGTACGGCGGGTTCCCGACAATCCAGTTTGCTGTGGGCAGGTCGGCGGCGATGTCCAGGAAGTCGCCTTGCCGGACCCACGATCGGGCGAGGGTCCGAGCCGTGTGGGTCGGCACACCATGGTGTGTGAGACGCTCGACGACGAGGTCGCGCGAACCGGCCACCGCGCCCGAGTCGATGTCGACCGCGACGATCGCATCAACGGCCTGCGCGATGTCGTCGCCATGGTGACGACACGACTCCAAGAGACGTTCTGCCATGGAAGCGACGAACGTGCCCGGTCCGCACGCGGGTTCGATAGCGACACCGGTAGCGAGACGGTCGGTCGGAAGGTATCCGGCGAGGTCGAGCACCAGATCCGCGATCCAGCGGCGGGTGAACACCGCGCCGAGCACTACGGCGCCGGTACGATCGGTCACCGCGTCCATGAGTACACCGGGTGCCCGGTCATCCCGCGGCTCGTGTCTCGGACACTCCAAGGCCGGGCGCGACCGTTAGCGTGCCGGGACGTCGCATGCGCCGGGCTCGGACGATCGCGTCGATGTGGGCCGCCGCGACAACCGGGTCCTCGTGCTCCCAGACGACGACGACGGCCCAACCGGCCGCCTCAAGGGACTCGACGGTGCGCTTGTCACGGGCGACGTTGCGGGCGAGCTTGTCGGCCCAGCGTTCTGCGTTCGCGGACGGGGACGTCGCATGTTGCGGGCACGCGTGCCAGAAGCACCCACGGACGTCCACGGCGACCTTGGCACCAGGGAACACGATGTCCAGTCGGGCGCGCATACTGGCCTCGGGTCGCATCTGCAACCGGTAGCCCAGACCGAGCGCCCGCAGCTGTCGGCGCAGCGTGACCTCCGGTCGGGTGTCCCGCCGCCGCTGCCGGTGCATCCGATTGCGGGTCGACGCCGTCGTGACCCATTCGGCGCCCCGGCGATCACGAGGAAGCAGCGGGCGGGTCACGTTCAGGTGCGTCTCGAGGTCGCGGTAGAAGTCGTCCGGGACTGCCCGGCCGGATTCCTCGAGGCGGGACAAGAAACCGGCCGTCGCCCGGTGCGACAGGGGGGCAGCGGCGAGGCCGTCGACGACCGAGGACAACGGCGCGATGGGCAGTGACTGCGGCCAACTTCCGACCAGCGCCTGACGGGCCGTCGTCTCGTCGCCGGCCCCCGCCATCGGCCACGGACGGGACCTGTCGATCGGGGCACCGAGGCTCGGCTCGACGCTACGTGTGTCGGCGCCGACGTGAACGGTGCGGATCCGGGTCCCCAGCCAGTGCCCGACCCCCACGGTCACCGCGTTCCCGATCAACTTCCACCTCTGGTCACGTTCCCCGTCTGCGACGGCAGGGGAGGTCCAGCCTCGTGGCAAGCCCTGCAGCGCCTCCCCATCCTCCACGCGTGGGAGCACGAACCGTCGTCCGATCGGTGCGCTCGGCAGCCACACGGCCGGTGCCGACGGCAGGCCGATGGTCGACCCCCCCTTGAGCGTGGGGATGGCGCCGCGCACCAGCCCCAGGCCGTGGCGCCCTTCAGTCCAGTAGAACCCCGAGGAGTCGTCGGACGGGGCGGGAAGCTCGGTCACGTCACCATGCAGGAGCACCGCGGCGGGGTCGTTGGTTCGGGAAGCGACGATGATCACGCGCGGCCGCCGTTGTGGCACGCCGAACGCCCGCGAGTCGACGGTCCGGTACGCCCACCGGTAGCCCAACCGTTCGAGTTCGTGAGTCACGTGGCGGATCCCTGCACCTCTGTGCAGGACGAGAAGGTTGGGCACGTTCTCCAGCACGACCCAGTCGGGCCGGGTCTCCTCGGCGATCCGGAACACGTGCCGGACCAGACCGGACCGCTCACCGAAGATACCCGCCTTGCTTCCTGCGTGGGACACGTCCGTGCATGGGAACCCGGCAACGAGGACCTCGTACTCACCTGTGGGGGTGAAGTGCTCGACGTCGCCGGCAACCCCGATCGCCGGGAAGTGGTGCTGCAGGACGCGCCGTGCCGGCTCCCATACCTCGCACATCTGATCGATGCGCAGACCGGCGCGCTCGAGACCGAGGTCGAGACCTGCGATACCGCTGAACAGCGACACCACCCGCAGCGGCGGGATCTGGTCGTCCCCGCCGCTGCTGTTCACGTGTCCGAACAGTACGCGAACTTGCCGACAGACTCGAGTACTCGCCCGCGATCGGCGACGCCCGTTGTGGTCGTGGAGACGGGGCGCCTCTCGACTCTCTCACGTCCCGTCGGGGTCGGGCCGTTCAGTGATCTGCGACTCGATGCTGGCGATCGTGCTGCGGACTCGTCCCAGCTTCTTGTGGGCCTTGAGGAAGTCGGAATAGTTCTGCCGGGCACGCGTGATGAGCTCGGCGTAGGTGACGATCCGTGCGTTGTAGGGGCGAAGCATCTCGCGGGAGATCGAGCGCCCGTCGTAGTCCTGCCAGTCGACCGGGTCCTTGCCGAGCACGCACACGACCTGGACCTCGGTCTGCTGTCCTTCGGCCCCACGCACGTGGTCGGTGACCGGTCCGTAGTACTTGCGGATCTGCCCGGCGAGCTCCGCCGTGCTCACGCGCCGTCCGGCTCGTTTGAGCTCGACGATCACGTGCGCCGACCCTGTCTGCCGGTACTTGATGTCGACTCGGTCCTTGCTGCCGCCGCTCTTCTGGATGATCTTCTTCACGGACTTCTCCATCACCGGCGCGGTGGCACGGTCCCATCCGGGGTCGAGCAGCCAGAGGTGCTCGAATAGGTAGTCGCGCAATGTCGCCTCGATGACGTCGTCATCCGTGAGGCCCTCGAACTTCTCGATGATGTCCAGTCGCTGCTGGACGATGTCGTAGTACATGGCGGCTTCGACGTCGTCGATCGACCGGAATGCTTCAAGCAGAGCGGGCAGGTTGGCGGGGTCCTTTTCCTCGATCTCGGACAAGCGGTCGCGACGGTGCAACCGCTCGAACGTGACGACGGCACCTGCGAGCAGGTCGCGCCGGTGCTGCGGTTCGAGCGCCATGCTGCTCACGCGGGCCACGAACCGGCGGGCGCTGGCCTTGGTGTCGTGTCCCTTTAGCCCGTCGATCCAGTCGGTGATCGCTGGCACCTCCTTGGCGGCGTCGTTCAGCCCGTCGGCCTCGCGCAGCGCGTTCCAGTCCGTGCCGACCTTCTTCAGCTCCTGCTCGACGAATGAACGCACGTCGACGAACCGTTCGTCGTCCTCTCGCACGCCCTGTCGGCTGCTCGTGGCGATGTCCTCTTGGGCGTCGTCGTCCAGGAAGTCGGCGTGCAACTCGCCGGCGAGGAACTTGGTGAACAGTCCGCTGTGCCCGACGGCGTCCAGGACGTCCTCGCGTGCGAGCTTGCCGCGCACGAGGATCGCGACACGGTTCCCCGATTCTCCGTCGGCATCAGGGGCGCGCAGGTCCGACGAGGTCTTCGCCGCCCCGATCCATCCTACGATCTGGCGGCCGCCGGGTGTCTGCCCGCTGCGGGCGTCCACGTGATCGCCGTTGCGTGTGCGGGCCGCGGTCAGGGCGTCGGCCAGCGGACCCGTCCCGAACACCCACACGTAGCGGCACTTCTTCATCAGGTCGCGGTCGCTCGGGTCGATCGACGCGCCGTTGACCACGATGGTGAAGTCGTCGGTCAGCATGGAGAACCGCCGTGCGAGCCGGGACTTGATGTGCGCGCCGGCGCGCCGGAGATCTTTCGACGGGTTCGTCAGGGTGAGCCGCGTCCCGACCTGGACGTCGATCTCGTCGGTGGGGACGGGTGTGGGGCGGTACACCGACCCGTCGTGCGCGATCTGCCGCTGGATGTCCTCGAGGTCCATGACGAATCCGACGGGCTCACCGGGCGCAGCGGCCGGGTCGTCCGGGTCCAGCGTGGGGCGGGACTGCACTTCGATGGTCTTGGCGATGGAGAACAGGGACAGCTTGCCGATGCCCTTACGTCCCATCACCTGCCGGCCGCGGGCTGTCATCTGGCCGTGCTGGTTCTCGGCGTCTTCGCGGCGACCGTAACCGACGTTCAGGTACCGCTCGTTGGCCTGCGTTCGTGACATGCCGAGGCCGTTGTCTTGCACAACGACGCGGTCCCGGTCGGCGTCGACCGTGATCTCGACGCGTGTGGCGTCGGCATCCCAGGCGTTCGCCACGGCCTCGGACAGCACCGCGGGCAGGTTGGAGTACAGGTTCAGGCCGAGGTGCTTGAGCACGCTCAGGCTCATCGTCATCCGGTACACCGCGTCGTCGTCGGCACTCGTCGTGGTCACGACCGTCCTTCCCCGTGTGGTGATCTGGCCGGTTTGCTGGCGGCGGCGTCGCAGAGCATCTCGCGCGGTTATACACCCGGGATCGTCCCCAGGGCGCCCGCCCTGCCGCGTGGAGAGGCAACAGCGTGATCCCGCCCAGTAGACAACCTGG
>NZ_BJUA01000031.1 GCF_007989825.1 Cellulomonas persica
CGCGGCGCGGAACGCGGCCTCGATCCAGTCGTTCCCGGTGCGCTGCAGGCTCGAGTCACGGCGGCTGCCGCGACCGTCGTCGGCGAACGCCTCGTTGACGACGTCCCACGAGTGGATCTTGCCGCGGTAGTACGTCGCGACCCGGGTGACGTGGTTGATCGCGGCGTTGCGCAGCGCGCTGCCGGACAGGTTCTGCGCCCAGCCGGGCATCTGCGCGTGCCACAGGAGCGCGTGCCCGCGGACCTGCGCGCCGTTGCTGCGGGCGAAGTTGTAGATCTGGTCGCCGCGGCTGAAGTTGAAGCTGTTCTGCGACGGCTCCGTCGCGTCCCACTTCATCTCGTTCTCCGCTGTGATCATGTTGAACTCCCGGGCGGCGATCGACGCGTACGTCGAGTCGCTCAGGCGGCCCGCGGCGAGGGCGGTGCCGAAGTACCGGCCCTTCTCCGCGGCGGAGGCCCCGAGGGTCGAGGCCGCCTGGGCGGGGTTCGCCAGCGTGACGAGCAGGGACGCTGCCAGTCCCGTCGCGGCGACGAGTGCCGTGGCTCGTCGTCGCCATCCGTGGCGCTGGTGCTGGGTGGTGCGCATGACTGACTCGCTCTCTGTCGGGACCGCACGCCGATCGCGCGGTGCGCGTGGGGACCCGTCTCGCGCAGGCGCGCGGGGACCGGGTGGGTGGCGGGGAGAGGTGCCGGACGAGTGCCGGCGACGGCTGAGGCGCGGGCGCCTCAGGGAGTGGTGAGGTCGAAGCTGCGGACCGTGACGGCCCCGCCGAGCGCCTGCGTGGCGTAGGTGAAGATCCCGAACCGGTAGCCCATGAAGAACTCCCACTGGTTGTTCAGCGTGAACGCGGGTCCGAGCGGCACGAACGTGGAGCCGTCGGTCGAGTAGGAGAACGTGGCGGTCCGGCCCGAGCCCGGGCGGATGTCCGCGGACGTGCGCAACCAGATGCGACCGCCGGAGACGGTGGCCGACGCGCGTTCGGCGCCGGTCCCGGTGGTCGCCCACGAGCTGTTCATCGTGAGCCCGTCGGTCATCACGACGCGCGTCGTGCCGTTGTTCTTGACCACCCCGATCCACGCCGACGACTGCCGCAGCATCGCCAGCCCCGCGCGGTCACCGTTCGCCATGCTCGAGTAGTCCAGCTCGATCGTCGCCGTGGACGTGGGTCCCTGGATGCGGTGGGTCAGGGTGTTGCGCGCGTTGTAGAGGTCGTTCGTGACCGTGGCGGTCTGCAGCCGCAACCCGTTGCTGACGCTGAACCGGCTGGTGTCCGGGTTGTGGTTCCACTCCCACCGGTGGCCGAGGGTGGGGCCGACGAACGTGTCGCGGCCGGTCATCGGGGCGACCGTCTTGCTCGTCGTGATGTTCGGCCGCTGGTACGTGGTGCCCCAACGGCCGTCGACCGTCTGCAGCGTGGGCCAGCCGTCGCCGGTCCAGGTGATCGGCGCGAGCGTGGGCACGCGGCCGCCCGGGTAGGCGTCGGTGAAGGCCATGTACCACCAGTCGCCGGCCTGCGTCTGGACGATCCCGCCCTGGTGCGGCACACCGCCGCCCGAGATCGGGCCGGGCAGGTTCAGCAGCACCTGGCGCATCTCGTACGGTCCGAACGGGGACGTCGAGCGCAGCACGTACTGGCCGTTCGCCGGACGTGTGAGCCAGATGTAGTAGTAGCCGCCGCGCTTGTAGAACCGGGCGCCCTCGAGCGTGCCGACGCTCGACGGCGTCTGGAACACCTGCTGCGCGCGCACCTGGCCCGTGCCGTCGGCGTTGAGCTGCGCGACGCTGATCGTCCCGTTGCCGTACGCGACGTACATGGTGTCGTCGTCGTCGACCAGCAGGCCCGCGTCGTAGTAGCACGTGTTGAGCCGCGCCTTCTTCGACCACGTGCCGTCCACCGCCGATGCGGTGTAGACGTACGTCCGGTTGAACTCGGTGCAGCCGAGCCAGTAGTACGTGCGGTTGCTCGGGCGGTACCCGAGCGTCGAGGCCCAGATGCCCTTGACGTACTTGCGGCCGCCGGACAGGTCGTAGCCCGCGTCGTCGAAGTCGAGCCGCGGCACCGAGTGGCCGGCGTACTCCCAGTTCACGAGGTCGTACGAGCGCAGGATCGGCGCGCCGGGTGAGTAGTGCATCGTCGACGCCGAGTAGTAGTACGCGTCGCCCACGCGGATGATGTCGCCGTCGGCGAAGTCCTGCCAGACCACGGGGTTGGTGAACGTGCCGGTCTGCGGCGGTGGCGTCGTCCCGCCGAGCCGCACCAGCTGCCACTGCTGGTTGGTGCCGTTCCAGTCCGCGTACTGCACGACGTTCGCCCCGTCCGCGGTGGACGCGTTCTGCACCTCGACGGCCTTGCCGCTGTGCCGGGCGATGAGCTGGATGTAGCCGTCGACGTCCTGGACGCTGAACTGCTGGTTGGTGCCACCGTTCTCGGACCACTGGATGATGCCCGCGCCGTCGGCCGTGGACCGGCCGCTCACGTCGAGCACCTTGCCCGAGAGCGTCGACCTGAGCTTGTAGTAGCCGCCGCCGGCGTTGACGAACTGCCACTGCTGGTTGGTGCCGTCGTGCCGGGACCACTGGGTGATCCGGGCCCCGTCGTTCGTGGCCAGGTCGTACACGTCGAGCGCCTTGCCGCTGTTGCGGTTGACCAGCACGTACGTGGCCGAGGTGTCGATGGTCGCAGCGCTCGCGGTGGGTGCCGCGGCCACGGCCGCGACCGTCGAGGCGGCCAGCGCCACGACGAGCGCAGCCGCCTGGCGGCGGTGCAGGACGGCTCGGCGGCGGTGCCGGACGGCCTGGCGTGGGCGCCGAAGGGCGCGGTGGAGCAGGGTGTCGACGTCGTCGTCGCGCATGGTGTGTTCTCCCCGACGTGCGGATCAGGGCGTCGGTGTTATCGCTAACACCGCTGTCGATGGCGACTGTGGCACGCGCTTTCGGGGCCGGAACCTCCGCAAATCGATTAGTGACAGCGCTTGCCCACCGAGGCCCGCCCCGCGCGTCCCGTGCTCAGATGGGGGCGTGACGACGAACCAGACCACGTTGTTCCTGACCGTGGGCCTGCCGGGCACCGGCAAGACGACGCAGGCCCGCCGCATCGAGGCGGAGCGCGGCGCGTTGCGGCTCACGAAGGACGAGTGGGTCAAGGCGTTGTACGGCGACGCCAACCCGCGCGAGGCCACCGCGGTGATCGAGGGGCGGCTGGTCGACGTCGCCCTGCGCGCGCTCGAGCTGGGGGTCGACGTGGTGCTCGACTTCGGGCTGTGGAGCCGCGACGAGCGGTCGGCGCTGCGGCAGGCCGCGGTCGACGTCGGCGCGCGGGTGCAGCTGTGCTATGTCACGCTGCCGGCCGACGAGCAGCGCCGGCGCCTCGACGCGCGGCACGCGCAGGAGCCGCGCACGACGTGGCACATGTCCGACGACGAGCTCGCGACCTGGGCCGCGGCCTTCGTCGTCCCGACCGCCGGTGAGCTCGACGGCACCGAGCCGATCGACCCGCCGCCCCCGGGCTTCGCTACGTGGGACGACTGGCGCCGCCACCGCTGGCCGCCGTCCCTCCCCGACGCCCGCCAGCCGTGACGCAGGGGGTGGCGGACGAGGCTTGCGAGGACGTCGCGGGGGTCGAGCCGTCCGGCCAGACCCCCGCGCACGACGGTCAGTCCTCGGACGTCGTGGAAGCGCTCCTACGTCGCTGCGCGAGAGTCCAGACGAGGATGAGCGCGCCCAGGCCGGCGAACGTCAGCGTCACGGGGAGCGGGCCGATGTCGGCGAGGAAGCGCGAGATCGCGCCGTACTTGCGGCGCGTGGTGTCAGGCTGCGCGATCTGGTCCCACAGCGGCGTGAAGGGGATGACCGCGAGGGCGAACAGGCCGATCGGCAGGCCGAAGTCGGTCCACGACGGCTCGTCCTCGTCGGTCTCGACGTCCTGCGCGGGTGCGGTGGTGGGTGCGGTTTCCATGACCATGTCTTCTCTGTGAGGGGGATGCGCCCGCTGGAGCGGCGCCCGGGGAGCGTAGTGACCGACTCGTACCGGATGTCCCTGTTGTCCACGGTCCGGGCGCGCTGACCTGCACGTCTGCCCTCGATGGGGTCGGCGAGGTGCCGCGTCGGCCCAGCGCGCCTCGTGGGCACGTGTCAGCGGAACGGTTCGCGGGCTGGTCCACGGGCGTGTCGTCTCGGGTAGATTGCGGCTGCCCGCGGGCGACCGCGACGACGCGGTGGTACCGGCGACGACGCGAAGGGGATGGTTGTGCCGACGATGGCCGACGTCGCGCGACGCGCCGGCGTGTCCGCCAAGACGGTCTCGAACGTGCTCAGCGGCTACCCGTACATCCGCGAGTCGACGCGCGAGCGCGTGCTCGCCGCGGTCGACGAGCTCGGCTACGAGATCAACGTGACGGCGCGGATCCTGCGCTCGGGGCGCAGCGGACTGATCGGCCTGGCGGTCCCGGAGCTCGGCCAGCCGTACTTCGGGGAGCTGGCCGACGAGGTGCTCGCGGCCGCTCGTCGTCGCGACGTCCAGGTGCTGATCGAGCCGACCGGCTTCACGCGTGAGGGCGAGCTCGCGGCGCTGCGCGAGCCGCGGCGCAGGCTCGTCGACGGCCTGGTGTTCAGCCCGGCGGCGCTCGACCAGAGCGACGTGCACCTGCTGGAGAACCTCGACTACCCGCTCGTCCTGCTGGGCGAGCAGGTGTTCTCCACGCACGTCGACCACGTGACGATGCACAACGTCGAGGGCGCGCGGGCCGCGACCGAGCTGCTGCTCGACGTGGGCTGCCGCCGGATCGCGGCGATCGGCATGCTGCACGCGCGGACCGCGGGCTCGGCGACCCTGCGCTTCCAGGGCTACCGCGAGGCGCTCGAGGACCGGGGGCTCGCGGTCGACGACCGGCTGCTCGGCTGGGCCGACGACGGCTGGCACCGCGCCAACGGCGCGCGCGCGATGGCGGCCGTGCTGGACACGGGCGTCGAGGTCGACGGCGTGGTCGCGTTCAACGACGCGCTGGCGCTGGGTGCCATGCACGAGCTCGGGGTCCGCGGGCTGTCGATCCCGCGGGACGTGGCGGTGGTCGGCTTCGACGACGTCGAGGACGCCCGGTACTCGGTTCCGTCGCTGACGACGATCGACCCCGGTCGCCGCGAGATC
The DNA here is from genome assembly GCF_007989825.1 of Cellulomonas persica. Lineage (GTDB taxonomy): Bacteria > Actinomycetota > Actinomycetes > Actinomycetales > Cellulomonadaceae > Cellulomonas > Cellulomonas persica. Next base: position 5,144 of record NZ_BJUA01000031.1, read on the forward strand.
GCGCAGGTGGCCCTCGACCTGCTGCTGCGGCGGCTGGACGAGGTGGGCTCGCCCGGCGGGTCGGTGCGGCCGCCGGTGCTGCACGTCGCGGACATGCGGCTCGTGGAGCGCGAGAGCACGCCGCGGCGCGTCTGACACGGCGTCGGGGCGGGCGTCCGGCGGGCGTCCGAGGGGCCGTCGTCGGGCTGCCGGAGGTGTTGCCGCCGGAGGGGCTCGAAGGGGCCGACGAGGCTGCGACCAGCACCGTTCCCGACTCGTGCGCGGACCGTGACACAACGGTGACTCCAGGTGATTGACACCGTCGCCCAGTGTTGCGACGGTGTAGCCGGACGTCGTTCTCCAACGATGAAGAACACAGTTCGACACCGGCGGAGGACGTGTGCGACGAACCGCGCCTGTCCGGTGCAGCGCCGCCTCGTGCGGTGCGGCTGCATCACTCGAAGGGGAGTAGGAAGGCAGCTCGGATGAAGATGAGGACGATGATCGCGGCCGGCACTGCGATGCTCCTGTGCGCCGTCGGCCTGACGGCCTGCAGCGGCGACGACGGCGGCGGTGGCGGCGAGACCGGCGGGAAGGTCGAGATGACCTTCTGGCACAACGCGTCGACGGGTGCCGGCAAGACCTTCTGGGACGAGACCGTCGCGGCCTTCATGAAGGACAACCCGGACGTCACCATCAAGGTCCAGGCGATCCAGAACGAGGACCTGGACGGCAAGCTCCAGACCGCGCTGAACTCGGGTGACGCGCCGGACATCTTCCTGCAGCGTGGTGGCGGCAAGATGGCCGCGATGGTCCGGGCGAACCAGCTCCTGGACATCACCGACCTGATCTCCGACGAGACCAAGAAGCTCATCCCCGAGGGGTCGTTCAAGGCCAACGAGCTCGAGGGCAAGACGTACGCGATGCCCATCGCGGTGCTGCCCGGTGGCATCTGGTACTCGAAGGACCTGTTCGAGGCGGCCGGCATCACGGACACGCCGAAGACGATCGACGACCTCAACGGCGCCGTCACCAAGCTCAAGGGCACGGGCGTCTCGCCGATCGCCCTCGGTGCCAAGGACGCGTGGCCGGCCGCGCACTGGTACTACTTCTTCGCGCTGCGTGCGTGCAGCCCCGAGACGCTCGAGTCGACGGCCAAGTCGATGGAGTTCACCGACCCGTGCTGGCTCGATGCCGCGGAGAACCTCGAGGCGTTCGCCGCCACCGAGCCGTTCAACCAGGGCTTCCTGACGACCTCCGCGCAGCAGGGCGCCGGCTCGTCGGCCGGTCTGCTGGCCAACCACAAGGCCGCGATGGAGCTCATGGGTGCGTGGAACCCGGGCGTCATCGCCTCGCTCACGCCCGACGAGAAGCCGCTGCCGGACCTCGACTGGTTCGCGTTCCCGGAGGTCCCGGGCGGCCAGGGTGAGCCCGGCTCGATCCTCGGTGGCGTCGACGGCTACTCGTGCTCGGCGAAGGCTCCCAAGGAGGCGTGCGCCGCGTTCCTCAACTACATCGCGCGCACGGACGTCCAGGAGAACTACTACAAGGCCTTCAACGCGCCGACGGTGAACACCGAGTCGCAGAAGGTCATCACCGAGCCGTACCTCAAGAGCGTGCTCGACGCCTACAACGCGGCGCCGTTCGTCTCGCAGTGGCTCGACACGGTCTACGGCCAGAACGTCGGCAACGCGCTGAACGTCGCGATCGTCGACCTGCTCGCCGGCAAGCGTGACGCCGCCGGCGTCGTCCAGGCCGTCAACGACGCCGCTGCCAAGGCCTAGGGGCAGCTGCACAGATGACGTCCACGCGAGCGAGCTCGCACCCCGACGGCTCGCCCGTCGACCTGCCGGTCGGCGAGGGTGGCACCCCTGCGGTGTCGCCCTCGCCGCGCCGGCGGCGGCGTCGTACGGGTTGGGGCGAGCGCCTGGAGATCGCGGTCCTCACCGGGCCCGCGCTCCTGGTCTTCCTGTCCTTCGTGATCTTCCCGGTGCTGATGGCCGCGTACTACGGCTTCTTCAGCTGGGAGGGTTACGGGCCGCCGACGGACTTCGTCGGGCTGAAGAACTACGAGACGATCCTGACCGACCCGCTGTTCCACGATGCGCTACGGCACAACGCGTTCATCGTCGTGTTCTCCCTGGTCCTGCAGGGTCCGGCCGCGGTCCTCATCGCGCTCCTGCTGAACCGCCGGATGCGCGGGCAGTCGATCATCCGCGTCCTGATCTTCGTGCCGTACGTGATCTCCGAGGTCGTCGTCGGCACGGGGTGGAGCCTGATCCTGCAGAGCACGGGCGCGCTCAACGACCTGCTGGAGCAGATCGGTCTCGGCGGCCTGGCGCGCGACTGGATCTCCGACCCGGACATCGCCATCTGGACGCTGATGGGGATCATCACCTGGAAGTACATCGGCTTCGCGGTGATCCTGTTCCTCGCGGGGCTCCAGGGCATCCCGCAGGAGCTCAACGAGGCGGCCGCGATCGACGGCGCGTCGTACTGGCAGGTGCAGCGCCGCATCACGTTGCCGCTGCTCGCCCCGACCCTGCGGATCTGGGCGTTCCTGTCGATCATCGGCGCGCTGCAGCTGTTCGACCTCGTCTACATCATCTGGGGTCAGTACGTCGCCTCGACGGCCGGCACCTCGACGATGGCCACCTACATGGTGTCCTTCGGCCGTAACGCCGGCAGCTACGGGTACGGCAACGCCGTCGCCGTCGTGCTGTTCCTCATCTCGCTCGTCGTCGCTCTCGTCTACCAGCGCTTCGTCCTGCGACGGGACACCGAGGGCGCGATCACGGGAGGTGTCCGCTGATGGCCGCCACGACCGTCGCCGTCCCCCCGCTCTCCTCCGACCGGCCCACCGGCCAGGGTCAGCGCAAGGGCCCGAAGGGCGAGCTGCGCTGGGGCAGCCCCGGTGTCTACGTGGTGGCGGTGCTGCTCATCCTCGTGATGCTCGCACCGGTCGCGTACGTCATCATCGGCGGCTTCCGGACGAACGCGCAGATCACCACGGACCCGTCGGGCTGGCCCGACCCGTGGCAGGTCGGCAACTACGTCGACGTCCTGACGGGCAACGTGTTCTGGCGTCAGGTGATCAACTCGGCGATCGCAGCCGGGGCGACGACGATCGGCGTCGTCGTGCTGGGGCTGATGGCCAGCTTCGCGATCGCGCGCTACAACTTCCTCGGGCGCGGCGCGCTGTACTCGCTGTTCGCCGCGGGGCTGATGTTCCCGATGACGGTGGCCATCACGCCGCTGTACATCCTGGTCCGCACGCTCGGCCTGATGAACGACCTCTCGGGCGTGATCCTGCCGCAGATCGGCTTCGCGCTCCCGACGACGATCATCATCCTGGTCCCGTTCCTGCGCGCGATCCCGTCCGAGCTGCAGGAGGCGGCGGAGATCGACGGCTGCAGCCGCCTGGGCTTCTTCTGGCGGATGGTGCTGCCGCTGTCCATGCCGGGCGTCATCACGGTGGGGATCCTGGCGTTCATCGGCAGCTGGAACAGCTACCTGCTGCCGCTGTTCATCCTCAACGACGCCGACTCGTTCACCCTGCCTCTCGGCGTGCAGGCGTTCTCGTCGGAGTACTCGGTCGACACCGCCAAGGTCCTGGCGTTCACGTCGCTCGCGATGCTGCCGGCGCTCGTGTTCTTCAGCCTGTTCGAGCGGCGGATCGTCGGCGGTCTGACGGGTGCGGTGAAGGGGTGACGCCACGCGCAGCACGCGGCCGACGACGAGCGCTGGGGTCGAGGTCGCAGGTGGCGTCGTGAGCATGCTCGACGACGCCCGCCTCTTCCGGGAGGAGGCCGCGCGGCACGCGCAGACGCTGCCGCGCGCCCTCCCGGACCTGCCGACGGGGACCTACGAGGCGCGGGACGCGGGCCTGGGCGCTCCCGTGCGCGACCTCATGGTCTACCGCCCCACGGACGGCCCGGCCCTGCCGGGCGTGTTCGTCAACCTCCACGGCGGCGGGTTCGTGCTGGGCGACTGGCACGACGACGACCCGTACTGCCGCCTGCTCGCGGACGCGTCCGGCTGCGCCGTCATCAACGTCGAGTACGCGCTGGCGCCCGAGAACCCGTTCCCGGCGGCGGTGCACCAGGTGCACGACCTGCTCGTCTGGCTCGAGAAGCACGCGGTGGTGCACGGGCTCGACCCCACCCGGATCGCGGTCGGCGGGCACAGCGCGGGCGGCAACCTCGCCGCGGCGTGCGCGCTGCTGGCCCGGCGCACGGGCGGCCCGCAGCTGCGCGGCCTCGTCGTGGACTACGCACCGCTCGACCTGGCCACACCGCCGGCCGACAAGCTCACCGACGCGACGCGCCGGGCGCCGGGGGCGGTCGAGCTGGCCGAGATCGGCGCACGCTTCAACGCCTGGTACCTGCACGACGAGGACCCGTCCGACGAGCTCGCGTCACCGCTGCTCGCGGCCGACCTCACCGGGCTGCCGCCCACGCTCGTCCTGACCGCGGAGCGCGACCTGCTGCGCGACGAGGGGGACCGGTTCGCCGCGCGGCTGCGCGCGGCCGGCGTGCCCACCGAGCACGTGGTGTTCGACGGCTGCGACCACGCGTTCACCCACTTCGGCCCGGAGGCGCAGGCGCTCGCGGCGTGGCGCCGGATGGCGGCCTTCGTCCGTCGCGTGCTGGTCGAGGAGGCCACCCCATGAAGCTCACCGGGATCCACGTGTTCACGATCGACGCGCTCCTCGGCGACGTCGTGGACGTCGGCATGACACCCACCGGGCGCCGGCGGGTCATCCCCGTGGTCGGGGGCACCGTGCGGGACGGCCTCGACGGCGAGGTGCTGCCCGGAGGCGCGGACTGGAACCTCGAGCGGGTCGACGGCTCGTTCGAGCTGTGGGCGCGGTACGAGCTCCGGCTCGCGGACGGCTCGGTGGTGTCCGTGACGAACACCGCGGTGCACGCGCCCGCGCCGCAGCTGCCGATCCTCACCGCGCCGCGCTTCGACGTGGGCGACGAGGGGCCTGTCGAGCTCCGCACGGGGGCGTACGTGGGGCTGCTGTTCCCGCGCCTCGAGGAGCACCGCGTGCGGGTGGAGATCCACCGCGTCGAGATCCACGGGGCCCCGGAGGCAGCGGACGCCTGAGCGTCCCGGGGACCGCGCGACGGAAGGCGCCGCCGCGTCGTCGAACGCCCCTGCCGACGACGCGAAACTTGCGAGAGCGCTCTCCCGCTACGCCGTTCGGGCGACGGGAGCCGCGCGAACGAGAGTCCGGATTCCTGCAGCTTTACACCGATGTATGTCACCTGAACGGGTGACAAAACGCTTCGGACCCGGTTCCGAAACTATCAGGACCCGATCAGGGGTTGACGGCCCTGACCGACCGGGCAAAAGGTGACGTGCCGGGCAACGCTGACCGGCTACATCCACGATCTAGGAGGATCGATGACGACCCCACGTCACCGACACCGTCGCACCGGAAGCCGCCGTATGGCCGCTGTGGTGGGCGGGTTCGCGGCGGCTGCGATCGCCGTCACGCTCGCCGTCCCGGCGCAGGCTGCCGGCAGCACGCTCCAGGCCGCCGCCGCTGAGACCGGCCGCTACTTCGGCACGGCCATCGCCGGCCACTACTTCAACAACTCGGGGACGCTTGGCATCGCCAACCGCGAGTTCAACATGATCACCGCCGAGAACGAGATGAAGATGGACGCGACGGAGCCGTCGCAGAACAACTTCAACTACTCGAGCGGCGACCAGATCGTGAACTGGGCGCTGCAGAACGGCAAGCGCGTCCGTGGCCACGCCCTGGCATGGCACTCGCAGCAGCCCGGCTGGATGCAGAACCAGTCCGGCACCACGCTGCGCAACTCGATGCTCAACCACGTCACCAAGGTCGCCGAGCACTACAAGGGCAAGATCTACGCCTGGGACGTCGTGAACGAGGCGTTCGCGGACGGCAGCTCGGGTGCCCGTCGTGACTCCAACCTGCAGCGCACCGGCAACGACTGGATCGAGGCCGCGTTCCGCGCCGC
>NZ_BJUA01000032.1 GCF_007989825.1 Cellulomonas persica
AGGGTTCGCAGCCTTGTTCGTCGGCACGTCGAACGCGGAGACCAGGTTGCCCGCATCGTCGTAGGAGTACGTGATGTCAAGATCCGTGCCGGAGTACTGCTCACGGTCCAGCGCGATCCGGGTGAGCCGCTGGGTGGCCGGGTCGTAGGAGTACGACACGGCGGCGCCGTAGGTGGTGCCCAGGTCGAGCACGACGGAGCGGCCAGCATCATCATGCACGGCCTCGGCGACATACGTGCCCCACCCGAACCCGCCAGCCATCCACTGCGGCCGTGACGCGGCGTCGTAGTACGTCGTGACGGTCTCCGCCCCGAGAACGCTCGTGCCGCCCCCCTTGGCCCCCTTCTTCGTGATCTGGGGAAGCTTGAGCATCTTGATCTGACCGTCGGCGGTGTAGCTGTACTCCGTGACGAAGTCGCGTTTGGTCAGCGACGCCAGGTCCCCGGTGTCGGGAAGCGTGAGCTGCGTCCGCAACGGCTGGTACGCGTCGTCGTACTCCAGGATCGACGTCGTGTACGACGCGCCACCCTGGCTTCGGGTCTGCGACGCCAGCTGACCGAGGACCGCCTTGCCCTTCGTGTCCTGCGCGGTGTCGTACGCGAAGGTGACCGTCCCGGCATTCGACGTCTTGCTGATCGACCGTCCCAGGGAGTCGTACTCATAGGCGACCACCTCCCCTACGGCGTTGGTCGTCGATGTGACCTGCCCCAGGAGGTCGTACGTGGTGAACGACGTGCCGGCGTCGGGGTCGTCAGCGCTCACCTGCCGACCTGCGAAGTCGTACGTGTACTCCCAGGTGTTGTCATCGACGGTCGTGGACGGGTCGAGTCCGCTGTCCGACACCCTGACGAGATTGCCCGCACCGTCGTACCGGTACGAGGCCGAGACCGTATCCGAGGCGACTCGCTTGCGAGCGTCGAACCCGGCGACGCTGCTCGTCCCGGTCAGCGCGATCTCGACCTCAGGCCGCGTGCGGTGCTGGACGAGACCCGTGGTACGACCCCGGGCGTCCACGACCGTGGTGGTCACCGCGCCTCCACGCGGAGGGATAACCGTCGTGTGCGACCCGTCGTAGACCGTTACGGTGCGGTACAGCTCATGCGTCGGGTTCGACTTCGTCGTCTCCCACAGGATCTCGTCGGTCTGGCGACCCGCGCCGTCGAAGAGGTACTGCGTCTCAGCGACGAACGAAGCCGGCGTCGGCTTCATCTGGCCGTCTGGACGGCCCGTCACCTTCCACGGACCGCCTTGGCTCGAGACCCGGCCGGCCGAGTCGTAGAACGTGTGCGTCAGCACGCGGCCCCGTGCGGAGGCGCTCTGCCGTGGGCCGGCGACCGCCTGGCTCTCCTGCTGAGTCTGGATGACCCGCATCAACCCGTCGTAGATCGCGCTCCCCAGGTGCTGGGTCTTGCCGTCAGCGCCCAGCGTCTTCGTCACGACCGAGTTGAGCCCGGTCCTGGCGACGTCGTACTGGTACTCCACCGACGGGTACGGCGCGTCCTTGTGCTGCGGGTACCGCACGGACAACAGCCGTCCGAGCCTGTCGTAGGCCGCAGTCGTGACCCGCTTGTTGACGTCCGTCTGCTTGACGACGTTGCCCGTGAGCGGGTCGTAGGTGGTCGTGGTCGTGAAATCGGGTGTCTCGCTGGAAGGCGCTGGCTTGGTGACGGCGACCTCCTCCAGAAGGCCGCCAGCACTCGGCCGGTACGCGGTGGTCGTCATGCGGTCCGCCGCGTCGCGAACCTTCGTCGCGCGGCCGTAGTCGTCGTACTGAACGACCTTGCTCACCGGGACGTAGCCGGCGCGCGTCGACGAGTCGAGCGTGCCCTCCTGCCTGTCGAGATCGGGGTCGACCTGCCAGGTGGTGGCAACCCGTCCGTTCGTGTCGTACGACGTCAGGGTGTCGGAGACCACGTGGAGCGGACGCGTCGTCGCCACGTCGCAAGCCTTGGAGACGACCTCGACCCGCGACGGGAGCCCGAACAGCACGACACCGTTGCTGGTGATGTCCTCGCCGTACGTGTAGCGAGTGCACAGCTCGTCACTGGCGAGACCCACCTCTCCGTAGTCGTGCGTCGAGACCGGGTTGGCGTTCGAGTCGTACCCCGTGGTGACCCTGGTCTTGCGCTCGAAGGCGCCGCTGCTGTCGAACGTCAGGCCGTAGGTGCTGACCGTGTCGAGCCGGTACGCCGAGTCACCGCCTGACCACGCCGGGGTCGCCGTGCGCTTCGGCGACGCAGGGGCAGTGACGCTCTGGGACACCAGCTCCGTCCCGTTGTACTGCTCGACGCTGTATGCCATGCCCACGAACCGTTCGTGGTCGCCGATCGTGACGGTCTCGCTATCCGGGTAGGCGGCGAGCGCACCCGGCTTCGAGCTGACCGTCCGCCACTCGCCATTCGAGCTCTTGAGGCCCTGCAAGTAGCGCGTGACCGTCGACGAGGCTTCGTTGCCTTCGCCCACCGTCGTCTGGACGGACGCGAACCCGCGGAACTCCGAGTAGGTGGCCTCCTTGGGCTTCACCAGGGCACCGGTCGGCAGCGCCCAGGCCGCGCCCGACTGGGTGTACGTCGTGGTGACGGGGTCTGAGCCGGTCACCAGCGTCTTGCCCTCTGCGTCGACGGAGGAGCCGCTGTCCGTGATGCTCTCCACGACGTACTTGTGGAACCAGTCCGGCGCGTCCTTGGTGTGGCCCTTCGGCGCCCAGTTGACCGGGAAGCACAACGCGGAGTTCGAGCGAACCGTGATCGTCTTGACGCTCGCGGGGGTGCACTCCGCCTTCCGGTATCTGACGGTCGTCGTCGCACCGGACTCGCTCAGGATGGTGCTCAGCCGGGGCCGCCACATGGGCGACAGCCCGTCGCCACTGGCGTCGACGCGGTTGGCCAGGCGTTGCCACCCGAACGAGACCGACGGGAGCGGGAGCGGGTTGCCGTCCTTGCCACCGACGCCGGAGTGCGTGATGGACGTGAGCTGCAGGATCTCGCCCGCCGCCTGCCCGGAGCCCGTCCGGCCGTAGGGCGCGTCCCACACGTGGGCCAGTGCCCACGAGTCGATCGTCTTGTACTCGGTGCCGTCGTACGCCTGCGTCTTGACTCCCTTGAGCCGGTACCGGTCGAAGAACACCGGCCCGTACACCTGGGAGCACGACGAAGTACTCGAGCCTGGGGCGCAGTACTGGTCGGATGGCAGGTCCGGCCACGCCTGGGCGTTGGCCCGCATCTTCGTCTCGTCGCAGCTGCCAGCAGTCGACCGGCACCGCTTGACCGACTCGAAGACGACCTGCGCCGACGCAGCCGACGAGAGGTTGCCTCGCGTGCCGTACGTGATCTTCGTCAGGCGTCCACCGGTGTCATAGTCCAGGACCTTGACGGCGGTCGACTCTGCCTTGCCGTCAGCTGCGCTGCGGTAGCCAGCACGCTCGCGCGCGTACCAGTAGGTCATGGTGTTGCCCGACCGGTCGGTCACCTTCCGCAGGTTCCAGCGCCATGCCTGCCGGCACGACGAGTCCGCGAACGTCGTCTCGTAGCACGCCTCGCCGGGGTGGTTGCCGAAGACCGGCACCGTCCACGTCGAGTTCGTCGGGTCGACCTCGAGCTTCCCCAGGTCCGAACCGAACACGTAGCGCAGACCGTCGCCGGTTGTGACGACCCAGTACTCACCGTCGTCGTCGCGAAGCGGGCGCGCCGTCTTCGCCGCGTCACCGTTCTCCGTGCTGGGGATCCGGCCGGTGCCCAACCGCTCGATGCGGGTCCCGTCGTCGTTCTTCGCACGCCACGAACCGTCTGCGTCGAGGACGAGCTCGAGCGCCGATCCGTCCAGGACGAGCGTGGCGTTGTCCCTGGTCCAGCACAGGTCGCCGACCAACTCGCCGACATTGTTCGGCTCCTTGCCGTCAACCTTGTCTTCGTCCTGGACGCACGGGAGGTACTTGCGCTCGATGTAGCTGGAGTTCAGCTCGAAACCCTCGCCGACCCACGACGCCTGGTTGTTCGTCGAGGCCGTACGGCCGTCCGAGGCCGCCGAGGAGTAGTTGAGTGCGACGTTCGGCACCAGCCCGCCCGGGACGTCAGGTACGCGCATGGGATAGCTCCAGGTGAATGCGCCCGACGAGCCGGAGGTGCTCCATGCGGCAGAGGGCGCCAGGCTGGTCGCCTTCCAGTCGCCGGACCCGCTTGAGGTGCCGGCCGCAAGCGCGAGCGTCACCCCGCCCGTCGCCCCATCTGCCGCCACCGCGGACGACGTCGTCGACGACGGGCTCGAGCCGCTCTGCACATCGCCCCGCGTTGCCGCGGGGAGGTCGATCGTGGCCGAGAGGGTGTTCTCCGTGAGGTCGTTCGTCACGCCGTCGAGCTCGACCCACCGGCACTGGTCCTCGCCGGTCGCCTCGCAGTCCTCCAGGCGGAACACGCTGAGTCGGCTCGCCCAGTCACCGCCTGCAAGGCCGGCGAACTGCGCGTAGGAGAACGACAGCTGCACGCTGGTGGCTTCGTCGCCCTCCGTCGGCGACGCGTCGCCCACCTGAAGGAGGACGCCGGTCACGCCCGCGTCGAGAGCCTCGTCCTGCCCGGAGACTCGCACCGAGACCGCCTCCGGCGCGGGAACTCCCTCGACCGCCGCGGCCCCGACCAGCAGACCCCCTACGACTACCTGCCCGACACCGGACGACGTTGCCGCGCTACCCGATCCCCCCGGGGAGTCGGGGCCCGGCACCTCGACGACCTGCTCGTCGTCACCTTCGGGGACGTCGTCCGGCAGGGGCTCCGCCTCCGGGTCGATCGGGGGCTCAACGACCTGGGCAGTGACCGACTCTGCGTCCACGGGCTCAGGGATCTCCAGCCCGGCCACGACCGTGGCCAGGTTCTCCGCACGTGCCTCCAGCGAGTCGATGGGCTCGTCGTCCGCGCCCGCCAGCACTGGTTCCGCGAGGAGGGCGAACGTCACCGCTGCGGCCACGGATACCGTCGCCCTTCGCCACCGGGTCCCTGCCGCACGCGAGTGCGCCCGTCCCAACGCCATCAGTTCGCCACCTTCGTCGTCGGGTCGAGCGCCTTGATGCCGTCATTGAACTGGTTCGCCTCGGCGCCCTGGCACATGCGCCGGATCTTCGCGTCCGCGACGACTTCGCCCTTGAACAGCCGAACGTTGTCGATCTGTCCCTTCCACCAGTAGGCGTCTACGCCCCCAGACTTCCCGCGTCCGAGCACGAACGGGCCGACCGCCAGCGGCATGGTCGTCGGCGCCGCGCCTGATGCCACGACGGGTTCGCCACTCTTCGCCGAGTCAGGCGTACCGATCTCGCACACCCACAGGCGCATCCGGCCACGCGTCTTGTCGTACTCCGCTGTCAGCTGTGTCCACTGGTTCGCCGACGGCGGCACTGATGAGGCCACCGTCTTGGTCGTCTTTGCGACGGGGTCGTATGCCCAGAACGCCCAGCACGAGCTCATCCCTGAGGGACATCCCGAGACGGCGGTCCCCACGCTCCAGCCCACAGTGCTCACGCTGTCTTGCGTGATGACCGCCCGCCTCGAGCTCACGGTTTCAGGGTTGACGTGCGCCGCCACGACGAAGCTCTCACTCTCTCCGAACACCGAGGACTCCGTGTACGCCTGGCTCGACGACCCGTTGAATCCCATCGCCCAGTCACCGGCACGTGAGCCGAACAACGTGTGCGGCCCTTCCATCCACGTCGGGTCAACGACGATGAGTGCACCCGCCCCGTCGGCCCCACCCGACGCGCTAGGTGACTCGTCGCGGATCGAGCTGCCCCGCGAGTCGAACGACCAGATGCCATCCTCGCGAGCCGTCGCGACATCGAAGTGATACCCCGTGAGTTCCGATGTGTTGCCGGCCTTGTCCGTGACCCTGACCGTGAGTGTGTCGGGGCCCGCTCTCATCGGGTATCGGCCGTTGTCCGGCATGCACACTTTCGACTTGCCTGCCGCACCGACGGCGGCAGTCTGCCGAAAGGTCTGGATGAAGGAGTAGGTGAAGGTCACAGGCTGGTCGTCGTTCGAGGCCAGCTCGAAGCATCCCTTCATGCCTACCCCGCCGGTCTCAAGATCGGTCCAGTACTCGGCCTCGATCGTCGGGTCGCTTGACTGCGGCAACGGTGTCACCGAGGGTGGGTCCGGCCGTTCGGTGTCGATCCTGAACGGGCACCAATCTGTCCACGGTGAGACGAGCTCGTCGCGGTCCCACGCCCGCGCTCGCCACTTGTAGGTGCCCGAGGTCAACTCGCCATTCGGGACCGTCTTGTAGAACACGGTGCCCGGGTCGCTGAGCTGGAAGCCGTACACCCACACCTGGGTGTCGCCCTGATAGATCTGGATCGTCGCGCGCACCCGATCGCCGCTGTCCGGGTCGGTGGCCGTGACCGAGAGCTGAGGCTGGGTGTCGTTCATGAGGATCGTCGAGTCCGAGCACTTGTGCACCTGGTTGCCGACGATCATCTGCATCGACTTCGGCACGGACGGCGCGCGGTTGTACTCGACCTGCACCTGCGCCGAACCCATGTCGTAGCGCCACCAGGAGCCTTCCGTCTCCGACGCAGCACGCAGACCTAGAGTCATGTCCGACGTCGTGCCCGCGTACTGCTTGGCCGCTGCGAGGATGCTCCACTCATCCATGTCGCTGCCCGGACAGCTCGTCCCGTAGTGGGTGGGAGTCTGAGAGTCCTGCTTCGACTTCGTCGAGGGCTGGTTGGACCATCCCGTCGACGCGGTAAATGCTGCCGTCAGGTAGAGGTCGAGCGTCTTCTTCGTGCATGACCACGAATGCGTGCCGCGGACCCGGAACTTTGCCTCGACCAGGTCCTCAGCCTTGATGTAGGGCAAGGACCAGATGTCGAAGTTCCAGAACGCCCGCGAGCGGTGCACCTGCGTACACGTCGATGCCGGAGCGCAGTACCCCACACCCTCATTCCCGGACAGGTCATCGCCCTTGGCGCTCCCGTACTTCGATCCCCAGCCGGAGTAGTCCCGGACGACCAGCCACTCGTTCAGCGTCTTCGCCGACAGCGCGGGGTCGATCGTGATGGGCCACTGCGCGCTCGGGTCGTCGACCATCTGCTGGTCAACGGTCACGAGCGCGCGGGTCTCCTCGACAATGTCGAGCGGCATCGTCGCGACAACGTCCCCCTCGACGGGCGCTGTCGCCGGGTCGTCTCCGACGGCCGCAAGGCCGGGCTGCTTCGGGCCGTCCCCACCAGAGCTGTCCCACTGGAGTGGCTCGGCGGCCACGAGCACCGCTTCGCCTGACTGACCGACGAGATCGATGCCGCCCGAGTCGTTCGCGGCGACCGAGAGCCCCTCGGACGTCACCACCTCGAAGCCGACCTCACCCCCGGCGGCGCGCTCGAGCGCCGCGTAGGCCAGCGGGTCGCGCACCTCGATCAGCGGGGTCACCCCCGATGCATCTGCGTGGACCTGCGCCGTCAGCTCCACCCCGTCGATCGCCTCGCCCGCGGCGTCGAGCACAGCCCAGGAGACGCGTGTGCCATCGACCCGGGGGGGCACCAAGCGCCATCGGCACATCGAGACTGACCACACCTTCAGGCGAGGTCATCGAGATGAACCCGGAGCCGTCCGCGGGCGAGAACGTGATCGGGTTCACTGGTGACGCGACGCGGATCTCGCCGCTGTCCTCGTCGACGACGACCGACGGGTCGACGGGCTCCCACGACCCCGAGACGTCGGTCCGCACGGCACTCTGGTCGAATGTCGCACGCACCGTCCCGCGAGGCGTTGCCGTCAACGACGACTGTGGGTTGAGGGTGTCGAGCGCCACGACGTCGTGACCGCAGGTCACCGCCAGGACCAGCGCCTCATCGATCGTCGGAGCCTCACTCGCGCTGCAGTCGAGGTCCTCGTCCGCCATCTCGACTGCGGCGTACGCCCCGCCCGCCACCAGCACGACCGCCACGGCCGACCCGATGACGCGGCGCCCGCGCGACACAACACGCACCGAAATCTCCCCTGCTGCCGACCTGGACCGTCAGACGCCAGCACGAAGGGTCACCGGCGGATTGGCTCGGAGTGTTCCGGAGCCCCGCGGCAGAAACAGGCCGTTCGGTCTGATATCACCCGAACGGGCGTACCCGCAGCGCGCGGTCGGCGACGCGTGGCGGCTACGTGAGCGTGGTCAGGGTGGCGCGGGCGTCGTAGCGCCAGAAC
>NZ_BJUA01000033.1 GCF_007989825.1 Cellulomonas persica
CACATCAACGACTACCAGCTGACCATCGCGTCGGCCGTCGAGGAGCAGACCGCGACGATGAACGAGATCTCGCGCGGCGTCGCCGAGGCCGCGACGGGCTCGGGCGAGATCGCCACCAACATCGTCGGGGTCGCGACCGCCGCCGACCGGCAGTCGCACGTCCTCAACGACGTCGGCGCCCAGGTCGACGACCTCGCCACCGCCTCCGTCGCGCTGCGCGACCGCGTCGAAGGGTTCACGTTCTGATGGGTGTCATCCGCGTCCTCGTCGTCGACGACTCCGTCGTCGTGCGCCGTCTCGTCTCCGACGCGCTCTCCCAGGCGCCCGGCGTCGAGGTCGTGGGAGTCGCCGCCAACGGGCGGCTCGCACAGGCGAAGGTCGCCCAGCTGCGACCCGACGCCGTCACGATGGACGTCGAGATGCCGGAGATGAACGGCATCGAGGCGGTCCGGGCGCTGCGCGCGGCCGGGCACAAGATGCCCATCATCATGTTCTCCACGCTCACCGAGCGCGGAGCGGCGGCGACTCTCGACGCGCTCGCCGCGGGGGCCACCGACTACGTCGCGAAGCCCTCGAACGTCGGCAGCGTCCAGGAGTCGATCGCGCGCGTCGCCGACGAGCTCGTCCCGCGCCTGCGCTCGCTCGTGCCCGTGCCGGGCCTGGCCGGGGGCGTGCCCTCGACGGCAGGCCGCCCGGTCGCCGCCGCGCCCGTCGCAGCGCCGCGGCGCGCGGTCACGCTGCGCCCCGCTCCCCAGCCGCACGCCAGCAGGCTCGTCGTCGTCGGCTCGTCGACCGGCGGCCCCGAGGCCCTCTCGCGCGTCCTGTCCGGCCTGACCGCGCCGCCCAGCGTGCCCGTGCTCGTCGTGCAGCACATGCCGCCCGTCTTCACCCGTCAGCTCGCGACCCGGCTCGACCGGCTCGGCCCGGCGACCGTCGTCGAGGCCGCCGGCGGCGAGATCCTCCAGCGCGGGCACGTGTACATCGCCCCCGGCGACCGGCACCTCGAGGTGCGTCGCGCGGGCCCGCGTCTCGAGACCGTGCTGACCGACGGCCCACCGGTGAACTACTGCCGGCCCGCGGTCGACGTGCTGTTCCGTTCCGCCGTGCGTGCGGTCGGTGGTGACCTCGTCGCCGTCGTCCTGACCGGCATGGGCTCGGACGGCCGCACGGCGTGCTCGGAGGTCGTCGACGCAGGCGGCACCGTGATCGTCCAGGACGAGCCGACGAGCGTCGTCTGGGGCATGCCCGGCGCGGTCGCCGGCGCAGGGTTCGCACACCAGGTGCTGCCCATCACCGAGGTGGCCCCCGCCGTCGAGCGTGCGCTGCAGACAGGGGGAGCCGCCGCATGAGCCTGGCACCCGAGTCCTTCGCGTTCGTCGCCGACCTCGTCGCGCGACGTTCCGCCATCCAGCTCGCACCCGGCAAGGAGTACCTCGTCGAGTCACGCCTCCTGCCGCTCGCCCGCGAGGCCGGCCTGGACGTCGACGCGTACGTCGCGCAGCTGCGCGCGCAGCCGTCGTCGCCCGCCGCCACCGCGGTCGTCGAGGCCATGACGACGAACGAGACGTCCTGGTTCCGGGACGGCGCGCCCTACCAGGCGCTGCGTCGTCACGAGCTGCCGCGCCTCGTCGCCGCCCGCGGTGGCGTCGGCCGCCTGCGGGTCTGGTCGGCCGCGTGCTCGACCGGCCAGGAGCCGTACTCGCTCGCGATGTGCCTGAGCGACGACCTGCCCGCGAGCATGAGCGCGGAGATCATCGCGACCGACCTGTCCGAGCAGGTGCTGGCGCGGGCCCGCGCGGGGCGTTACTCGCAGCTCGAGATCAACCGCGGCATGCCCGCGCAGATGCTCGTGCAGCACCTGCGGCGCGTCGGCACCGAGTGGGAGGTCGCCGAGTCGTTGCGGCGCATGGTCACCTTCCGCGCGCACAACCTGCTCGACGTGCCTCCCGCGGGGCAGTTCGACGTGGTGTTCCTGCGCAACGTCCTCATCTACTTCGACACGCCCACCAAGCGCGGCATCCTCGACCGGGTCCTGCGCGTGCTGCGGCCCGACGGAGTGCTCGTCCTGGGTGCCGCCGAGACGACCCTCGGCCTCCACGACGGCTGGGAGCGCGTGACGATCGAACGCACCTCCGTCTACCGCCCGCTCGCCTCACCCCCGGCGAGTGCGCTGCCCACGCAGTACAGCCCGCTCGCCGCGACGGGGACGGACGGTGCGTCGCTGCCGTCCGGCTACAGCCCCCGGCCGGCGACGGCCCTGGCCGCCTCGACCCGCCCCATCGCCCCCGGAGGAACCGTCCGATGAGAGCACTCGTGATCGACGACTCGCGCACGATGCGCAGGATCGTGTCGGGAGCGCTGGAGAAGCTCGGCTTCGAGACCATCCAGGCCGAGCACGGACGCGCCGCGCTCGACCACCTCGAGGCCGGCGAGCGCGTGGACCTCTGCTGCATCGACTGGAACATGCCCGTCATGGACGGGCTGACCTTCGTCACCGAGGTCCGCGCGAACCCCGCGTGGCGCGCCATCACGCTCATGATGGTCACCACGGAGAGCGAGCACGGGCAGATCGTCCGCGCGCTCGCCGCGGGGGCGCACGAGTACCTGATCAAGCCCTTCACCCCTGACGCGATCCGCGACAAGCTCGACCTGCTCGGCCTCGTCGCTCTCGAGGAGACCGCATGACCGTCACGTCCGTCGACCACGACCAGGTCCACGCCATCGCGCAGGAGGTGTTCGCCGCGATGGTCGACGGCGACCTCGGCCAGCTCCTGCCCTGGGAGGGCGAGCTGCCCGAGCTGCCCGAGCCCGTCGTCGCGTGGGTCGACCTGCACGGCGAGTGGTCCGGCCGCGCCGTCCTGGTGACCGGCCACACCACCGCCGAGGATCTCGCGCGGGCGCTGCTCGGCCTGCCCGACGACGACGAGGTGTCCCGCGAGGACCTCGAGGACGCGTTCGGCGAGATCGCCAACGTCGTCGGCGGCAACCTGAAGTCGCTCCTGCCGAACCCCGGCACGCTCGGTCTGCCGCAGGTCGGGACGCAGGTCCCGACGCTCGGCGGTGCGATCCGCGTGCAGCACCTGCCCCTGTCCTGGCGAGGACGCCTGCTCGTCGTCGACGTGTGGTTCGCCGCGCCTGACTCCCTCACCACCACTGGAGGAAACCGATGAGCATCAGCGTCGTCGTGGCCGACGACTCGCGTGTCATGCGGCAGATCGTCATCCGCACCCTGCGGCAGGCCGGCTACGACTGGGACGTGCGTGAGGCGTCCGACGGCGCCGAGGCGTTCGCGGCGGTCAAGGCCGAGGAGCCGGACGTCGTCCTGTCCGACTGGAACATGCCCAACATGACGGGCATCGAGCTCCTGCGCACGCTGCGCAACGCGGGCTACCAGACGCCGTTCGGGTTCGTGACCTCGGAGGGCTCGCCCGAGATGCGGGCGACCGCCGAGGCGGCCGGTGCCCTGTTCCTCATCGCCAAGCCGTTCACCCCGGAGTCCTTCCGGGAGGTCATCGACCCGGTGCTGGCATGAGCGCCGAGACGCCCCTGCCGAACGCCAAGCAGGTCCGTGAGCTGTACGAGGGCCTCGTCGGCCGCGAGATCGTCGTCGAGACCGGCGGCAGGATGGTCGACCCGGCGGCGGGTGCGCTCGTCGGCGTGTACGTGGACCGCCTGTACAACCTGGTCGCGCTCACGCTGCTCGACGTGCCGCTCGCCGCGCACCTGGGCGCCGCGCTCGGGCTCATGCCCGCGCGGCTGTCCGCGGAGGCGGCCGAGCTCGAGGCGCTGTCGACGACGCTCGTCGAGAACGCGAGCGAGGTCCTCAACGTCACCGCCGCGCTGCTGAACGACGAGCGTGCGCCGCACGCGCGGCTCGACCGCGTGTACCAGCCGGGCGACCCGCTGCCCAACGACATCGCCGCCTGGGTGCTCGCGTACGTGCGCCGCACCGACCTGACGATGACCGTCACCGGCTACGGCAAGGGGTCCTTCTCGCTCCTGGTCATCTGACCGGTCGCCCACGACCCAGGCCGGGCTCGCCACGCACGCGGGCCCGGCCTCGTCGTGTCCCGGCCGGGAGGCCTCAGCCGTGGACGCGGGGGGACGGGCGTCGGTCAGGCCTGGCCCGTGGCCGCGTACGCCGCCTCGACCGTCGCCTTCGCGGGACGCCACCAGTCCTCGTTGCCGCGGTACCAGTCGACGGTCGCCTCGAGCCCCGCGCGGAAGTCGGTGAAGCGAGGCGCCCAGCCGAGCTCGGTACGCAGCAGCGTCGAGTCGATCGCGTAGCGCAGGTCGTGCCCGGGGCGGTCGGTCACGTGGTCGAAGTCGTCGGCGTCGCGCCCGAAGATCTCCAGCAGCGTGCGCACGACCTCGAGGTTGCTCTGCTCGCCGTCCGCGCCGATGAGGTACGTCTGCCCGATCCGGCCGTCCTCGAGGATCCGCCACACCGCGGCGTTGTGGTCCTCGACGTGGATCCAGTCGCGCACGTTCGCCCCCGCGCCGTAGAGCTTGGGGC
Source organism: Cellulomonas persica (assembly GCF_007989825.1). GTDB lineage: Bacteria > Actinomycetota > Actinomycetes > Actinomycetales > Cellulomonadaceae > Cellulomonas > Cellulomonas persica. Next base: position 4,517 of record NZ_BJUA01000033.1, read on the forward strand.
GCACCCCGTCGATCAGGTTGGTGATCTGGCGCGGGATGAACTTCTCGACGTGCTGGTACGGGCCGTAGTTGTTCGAGCAGTTCGAGATCGTGGCCTGCACGCCGAACGAGCGCACCCACGCGCGCACCAGCAGGTCCGAGCCCGCCTTGGTGGACGAGTACGGCGAGGACGGGCTGTAGGGCGTGGTCTCGGTGAACCGGGCGGGGTCGTCGAGCTCCAGGTCGCCGTAGACCTCGTCGGTCGAGATGTGGTGGTAGCGCGCGCCGTGGCGGCGGACCGCCTCGAGCAGCGTGTACGTGCCCACGAGGTTCGTCTGGACGAACGGCCACGGGTCGGACAGCGAGTTGTCGTTGTGGGACTCGGCCGCGAAGTGCACGACCGCGTCGGCGGCGCCGACGAGCCGGTCGACGAGCGCCGCGTCCGCGATGTCGCCCTGCACCACCTCGACCGCGTCGGCGACGGGCGCCAGCGAGCGCACGTCGCCCGCGTACGTGAGCTTGTCGAGCACCGTGACCTGCACGTCGGGACGTGAACGCACGGTGTGCAGGACGAAGTTCGCGCCGATGAAACCGGCGCCACCGGTGACCAGAAGCCGCATGCGGCGAGCCTAACCAGCCCTAGAGTGCTCCCGACCCGGGTCACCGGGCGAAAACGGAGAAACGGGGCAGCATGCGCTGGGTGGTCGTCGGGGCCGCTGGGATGCTCGGCACGGACGTCGTGGCACGTCTGGGCCGGCTCGACGAGGAGGTCGTCGCGCTCGGGCGCGCGGACGTGGACCTGCTGTCGCCGCAGTCGTGCGCCGCCGCGCTCGCGGGCGCGGACGTCGTCGTGAACTGCGCGGCCTACACGGCGGTCGACGACGCCGAGACGCACGAGGACGAGGCCTACGCCGTCAACGCGACCGGTGCGGGCAACCTCGCGCGCGCCGCGGCCGACGCCGGCGCCCGGCTCGTGCAGATCTCCACCGACTACGTGTTCGACGGCCAGGCCACGACCCCGTACGACGAGGACGCGCCCACCACTCCCCGCAGCGCGTACGGCCGGACCAAGGCTGCGGGGGAGGAGGCCGTGGCGGCGGCCGGCGGCGACCACCTCGTCGTACGCACCGCGTGGCTGTACGGCGCGCACGGCGCGTGCTTCCCGAAGACCATCGCGCGCGTCGCGCTGCAGCGTGGGGCGCTCGACGTCGTCGACGACCAGCACGGCCAGCCGACGTGGACCGTCGACGTCGCGGAGGTCGTGGTGCGGCTCGTCGCCACGGGTGCGCCCGCCGGGACGTACCACGCGACGTCCTCCGGGCAGGCGACGTGGCACGAGTTCGCGCAGGCGGTCGTGGGCGCGGCCGGCCTGGACCCGGGGATCGTCGCGCCGACGACCTCGCAGGCCCTCGTGCGCCCGGCACCCCGGCCCGCGTACTCGGTGCTCGGGCACCGCAGACTGACCGAGGTCGGCATCGCGCCGATCCGGGACTGGCGCGAGCGCTGGGCGGCCGCCGCCTCGCAGGTGCTCGCCGAGAGCGAGGAGCGGGTATGAGCTGGGAGCCGTTGGCCGTCGAGGGCGCGTACCGCGTCACGCAGCGCGTGTTCGGCGACTCGCGCGGGTCGTTCCTCGAGTGGTTCCGCGCCGCCGAGCTCGAGGAGCTGACCGGCCGTCGGTTCGACCTGCGCCAGGCGAACCTGTCGGTGTCGGCGGCGGGCGTGCTGCGCGGCGTCCACTTCGCCGACGTCCCACCCGGCCAGGCCAAGTACGTGACCTGCGTGAACGGCGCGGTGCTCGACGTCGTGGTCGACCTGCGCGTCGGCTCGCCGACGTTCGGCGCGTGGGACTCCGTGCTGCTCGACGACGAGTCCCGTGAGGCGGTCTTCCTCTCGGAGGGCCTGGGCCACGCATTCCTCTCCCTCCAGGACGGCTCGGTCGTGACGTACCTGTGCTCCGCGCCCTACGCCCCGGCGGGCGAGCACGGCATCAACCCCCTGGACCCGGCCCTCGGCATCACCTGGCCGACCCACGGCCGCAACGGCGCCCCCTTGTCCGTGCTCCTGTCGGACAAGGACCGCGACGCCCCCTCCCTCGCCGAGGCCCTCGAGACGAACCTCCTCCCGCGCCACGACGACGTCCGGTCCTTCATCGCCACTCTCTAGCCCCGCGACGTCGAACCGCACGAGGTCCTGCGGCGCGACGTCGAACCGCGCGAGGTCCTGCGGCGC
>NZ_BJUA01000034.1 GCF_007989825.1 Cellulomonas persica
ATGCGCGTCTGTTCCTTGAGAACTCAACAGTGTGCCAAGTAGTCGATGCCATATGGCTCGCTTCGCAGTTGCGGGGTGGGTTGTTGGTTGAGATCGGGGTCCTGGCGTCTACCTCCGTGGACGTGGGGTCCTTTTTGAAGCCGAATCTACGCAGCCTCTTCGGGGGTTGTTCGTAATGTTTGTTGCTGGCCGCTTTCGGGTGGTTGGTGGCGTTGAACATTGACGGAGAGTTTGATTCTGGCTCAGGACGAACGCTGGCGGCGTGCTTAACACATGCAAGTCGAACGGTGAAGACCAGCTTGCTGGTTGGATCAGTGGCGAACGGGTGAGTAACACGTGAGCAACCTGCCCTTCACTCTGGGATAAGCCTTGGAAACGGGGTCTAATACCGGATATGACGTCCCTACGCATGTGGGGGTGTGGAAAGATTTATCGGTGGGGGATGGGCTCGCGGCCTATCAGCTTGTTGGTGGGGTAATGGCCTACCAAGGCGACGACGGGTAGCCGGCCTGAGAGGGCGACCGGCCACACTGGGACTGAGACACGGCCCAGACTCCTACGGGAGGCAGCAGTGGGGAATATTGCACAATGGGCGCAAGCCTGATGCAGCGACGCCGCGTGAGGGATGACGGCCTTCGGGTTGTAAACCTCTTTCAGCAGGGAAGAAGCGCAAGTGACGGTACCTGCAGAAGAAGCGCCGGCTAACTACGTGCCAGCAGCCGCGGTGATACGTAGGGCGCAAGCGTTGTCCGGAATTATTGGGCGTAAAGAGCTCGTAGGCGGTCAGTCGCGTCTGCTGTGAAAACTCGAGGCTCAACCTCGGGCTTGCAGTGGGTACGGGCTGACTAGAGTGCGGTAGGGGTGACTGGAATTCCTGGTGTAGCGGTGGAATGCGCAGATATCAGGAGGAACACCGATGGCGAAGGCAGGTCACTGGGCCGCAACTGACGCTGAGGAGCGAAAGCATGGGGAGCGAACAGGATTAGATACCCTGGTAGTCCATGCCGTAAACGTTGGGCACTAGGTGTGGGGTCCATTCCACGGATTCCGTGCCGCAGCTAACGCATTAAGTGCCCCGCCTGGGGAGTACGGCCGCAAGGCTAAAACTCAAAGAAATTGACGGGGGCCCGCACAAGCGGCGGAGCATGCGGATTAATTCGATGCAACGCGAAGAACCTTACCAAGGCTTGACATACACCGGAAAAGTGCAGAGATGTGCTCCCCGTAAGGTCGGTGTACAGGTGGTGCATGGTTGTCGTCAGCTCGTGTCGTGAGATGTTGGGTTAAGTCCCGCAACGAGCGCAACCCTCGTCCCATGTTGCCAGCGGGTTATGCCGGGGACTCATGGGAGACTGCCGGGGTCAACTCGGAGGAAGGTGGGGATGACGTCAAATCATCATGCCCCTTATGTCTTGGGCTTCACGCATGCTACAATGGCCGGTACAAAGGGCTGCGATACCGCGAGGTGGAGCGAATCCCAAAAAGCCGGTCTCAGTTCGGATTGGGGTCTGCAACTCGACCCCATGAAGTCGGAGTCGCTAGTAATCGCAGATCAGCAACGCTGCGGTGAATACGTTCCCGGGCCTTGTACACACCGCCCGTCAAGTCACGAAAGTCGGTAACACCCGAAGCCGGTGGCCCAACCCTTGGGGGGGAGCCGTCGAAGGTGGGACTGGCGATTGGGACTAAGTCGTAACAAGGTAGCCGTACCGGAAGGTGCGGCTGGATCACCTCCTTTCTAAGGAGCATCTGGCGTGGCTGTCGCCCTGTCGTGGGGTGGTGGTGGCGTCCAGGCCCATGCCCTCGCCGAACGTGTGAGGGGTGGTGCTCGAGGGTGGAACATCGACTACGGCTCATCGTCTCGGTGGGTGGCTCCTAGTACGCCTGCAGCTTGCTGCGGGGTGGGAACGGGGTTGCCGGCTGGTGGTGGTGGGCCTGGCACGCTGTTGGGTCCTGAGGGAACAGCCGGTTGGTTGTTGTCTCGGGGCATGCCCGGACCGGGTCGCCTCGTGAGGTGGTCGGGTGCGGGGGTGGCCTTCGGGTCGTCACGGGTCGACGTACCACACGAGCTGTTCGCAGCACGTGTTGGCGGGGCCGGGTGTGGCGGGTCGGTCGTTGCTTGAGAACTGCACAGTGGACGCGAGCATCTTTGAATAGTCTTTGTGGTCAAGTTTATAAGGGCACAGGGTGGATGCCTTGGCACTAGGAGCCGATGAAGGACGTTGTAGCCTGCGATAAGCCTCGGGGAGTTGGCAAACGAACCGTGATCCGAGGATCTCCGAATGGGGGAACCCCGCCGCAGTCATGTGCGGTGACCCGCATCTGAATATATAGGGTGCGTGGAGGGAACGCCGGGAAGTGAAACATCTCAGTACCGGCAGGAAGAGATATTCCGTGAGTAGTGGCGAGCGAAAGCGGATCAGGCCAAACCGTATGCGTGTTCAAGCCGGCAGGCGTTGCGCATTCGGGGTTGTGGGACCTTACCGTCAGGACTGCCGTCCTGGCAGGGAGTCACAAAGTCGCGTCATAGTCGAAGGGCATTGAAAGGCCCGGCACAGAGGGTGGTACCCCCGTAGACGAAATGGCGTGGCCTCCCGTGAGGGATCCCAAGTAGCTCCGGGCCCGAGAAACCCGGAGTGAATCTGCACAGACCACTGTGTAAGCCTAAATACTACCTAGTGACCGATAGCGGACAAGTACCGTGAGGGAAAGGTGAAAAGTACCCCGGGAGGGGAGTGAAATAGTACCTGAAACCGTGTGCCTACAATCCGTCGGAGCCTCCCTAGCAGGGGTGACGGCGTGCCTTTTGAAGAATGAGCCTGCGAGTTAGTGGTACGTGGCGAGGTTAACCCGTGTGGGGAAGCCGTAGCGAAAGCGAGTCCGAACAGGGCGATACAGTCGCGTGCTCTAGACCCGAAGCGAAGTGATCTAGCCATGGGCAGGTTGAAGCGCGGGTAAGACCGCGTGGAGGACCGAACCCACCTGGGTTGAAAACCGGGGGGATGACCTGTGGTTAGGGGTGAAAGGCCAATCAAACTTCGTGATAGCTGGTTCTCCCCGAAATGCATTTAGGTGCAGCGTCACGTGTTTCTTGCCGGAGGTAGAGCTACTGGATAGCCGATGGGCCCCACCAGGTTACTGACGTTAGCCAAACTCCGAATGCCGGTAAGCCAGAGCGTGGCAGTGAGACTGCGGGGGATAAGCTCCGTAGTCGAGAGGGAAACAGCCCAGACCACCAGCTAAGGCCCCTAAGCGTGTGCTAAGTGGGAAAGGATGTGGAGTTGCACAGACAACCAGGAGGTTGGCTTAGAAGCAGCCACCCTTGAAAGAGTGCGTAATAGCTCACTGGTCAAGTGATTCCGCGCCGACAATGTAGCGGGGCTCAAGCACACCGCCGAAGCTGTGGCATTCACACATCAGACAAGCCTTCGTGGTTCAGTCGTGTGGATGGGTAGGGGAGCGTCGTGTGGCGGGTGAAGCAGCGGGGTAACCCAGTTGTGGACGCCACACGAGTGAGAATGCAGGCATGAGTAGCGAATGACGGGTGAGAAACCCGTCCGCCGAATGACCAAGGGTTCCAGGGCCAGGCTAATCCGCCCTGGGTAAGTCGGGACCTAAGGCGAGGCCGACAGGCGTAGTCGATGGACAACGGGTTGATATTCCCGTACCGGCGAAGGACCGCCCATACCGAGCCCGGTGATGCTGACCGTCCGAACCGGTGCACCGTGGCCTTCGGGCCGCACCGCACCGGGGAGCACGGGACCCGAACCGGTAGTAGGTAAGCGTATTAACAGGGGTGACGCAGGAAGGTAGCCAAGCGTGGCGATGGTTGTCCACGTCCAAGGTCGTAGGGCGAGGTGTAGGCAAATCCGCACCTCACGAAGCCTGAGAGCTGACGGTGACCGCGATAGCGGGAATCTGGTGATCCTATGCTGCCTAGAAAAGCCTCGACGCGAGGTCCTAGCCGCCCGTACCCCAAACCGACTCAGGTGGTCAGGTAGAGAATACCAAGGCGATCGAGCGAATCGTGGTTAAGGAACTCGGCAAAATGCCCCCGTAACTTCGGGAGAAGGGGGGCCTGAAGCGTGAACCGACTTGCTCGGGGAGCGTGGAGGGCCGCAGAGACCAGGGAGAAGCGACTGTTTACTAAAAACACAGGTCCGTGCGAAGTCGCAAGACGATGTATACGGACTGACGCCTGCCCGGTGCTGGAAGGTTAAGAGGACGGGTCAGCCGCAAGGCGAAGCTCAGAATTTAAGCCCCAGTAAACGGCGGTGGTAACTATAACCATCCTAAGGTAGCGAAATTCCTTGTCGGGTAAGTTCCGACCTGCACGAATGGCGTAACGACTTCTCCGCTGTCTCAACCGCGAACTCGGCGAAATTGCACTACGAGTAAAGATGCTCGTTACGCGCAGCAGGACGGAAAGACCCCGGGACCTTTACTATAGCTTGGTATTGGTGTTCGGTGCGGCTTGTGTAGGATAGGTGGGAGACTGTGAAGCCGGCACGCCAGTGTCGGTGGAGTCATCGTTGAAATACCACTCTGGTCGCTCTGGATATCTAACCTCGGTCCGTGATCCGGATCAGGGACAGTGCCTGGTGGGTAGTTTAACTGGGGCGGTTGCCTCCTAAAATGTAACGGAGGCGCTCAAAGGTTCCCTCAGCCTGGTTGGCAATCAGGTGGCGAGTGCAAGTGCACAAGGGAGCTTGACTGTGAGACAGACATGTCGAGCAGGGACGAAAGTCGGAACTAGTGATCCGGCGGTGGCTTGTGGAAGCGCCGTCGCTCAACGGATAAAAGGTACCCCGGGGATAACAGGCTGATCTTGCCCAAGAGTCCATATCGACGGCATGGTTTGGCACCTCGATGTCGGCTCGTCGCATCCTGGGGCTGGAGTAGGTCCCAAGGGTTGGGCTGTTCGCCCATTAAAGCGGTACGCGAGCTGGGTTTAGAACGTCGTGAGACAGTTCGGTCCCTATCCGCTGCGCGCGCAGGAAACTTGAGAAGGGCTGTCCCTAGTACGAGAGGACCGGGACGGACGAACCTCTGGTGTGCCAGTTGTTCCGCCAGGAGCACGGCTGGTTGGCTACGTTCGGAAGGGATAACCGCTGAAAGCATCTAAGCGGGAAGCCTGCTTCAAGATGAGGTTTCCACGCCCTCCGGGGCGAGAGGCTCCCAGCAAGAACACTGGGTAGATAGGCCGGATGTGGAAGGCAGGACCAACGACTGCCGCAGCTGACCGGTACTAATCAGCCGACAACTTCACCACTCTATTCATTGCTACGCGTCCACTGTGCGGTTCCCGAGAAACGAACGACCACTCTCACAACTGGTGAGAGCCCCGTTCACAACTCGACAAAGTTACGGCGGTCATAGCGAAGGGGAAACGCCCGGTCCCATTCCGAACCCGGAAGCTAAGCCCTTCAGCGCCGATGGTACTGCACTCGCCAGGGTGTGGGAGAGTAGGACGCCGCCGGACACCATTCAGAAGAAGCCACCCCA
>NZ_BJUA01000035.1 GCF_007989825.1 Cellulomonas persica
AAGGTTCGCAGCCTTGTTCGACGGCACGTCGAACGCGGAGACCAGGTTGCCCGCGTCGTCGTAGGAGTAGGCGACGTCAAGATCCGTGCCGGAGTACTGCTCACGGTCGAGCGCGATCCGGGTGAGCAGCTGGGTCGTCGGGTCATAGGAGTACGACACAGCTGCGCCGTAGGTCGTGCCCAGGTCATGGACGAGTGGACGGCCGGCGAAGTCATGCACCGAGTCGGCGACGTAGGTCCCCCACCCGAATCCGCCGGCCATCCACTGTGCGCGCGACGCGGCGTCGTAGTACGTCGTGACGGTCTCCGCGCCAAGGACGTTGGCACCGCCGTCCTTCGCGCCGCCCTTCGTGATCTGCGGCAGCTTCACGGTCTTGATCTGACCGTCGGCGGTGTAGGAGAACTCAGTGACGAAATCTCGCTTCGTGAGTGACGCCAGGTCACCGACGGCCGGGAGCGTCACCTGGGTCCGCAGCGGACGGTACGCGATGTCGTACTCGAGGATCGTCGTGGTGTAGTCGCCGCCGCCCTGAGTACGAGTCTGCGAGGCCAGCTGCCCGAGAACGGGCTCGCCCTTCGAGTCCGTCGCCGTGTCGTACTCGTACGCGACAACTGCGGTGTTCGAGGTCTTGCGGATCGTCCGGCCCAGAGAGTCGTACTGGTTGACGGCGCTCACTGAATCTCCCCACTTCTGCTCACTGAAGTTCCCCCCTGGGTCGCTCCGCCGCATGGGGCGGGCCTCCCTCGATGCTGGTGGTCTTCGACCACACACCAGCCTTCGAGGGAGGCCCTCTTCTCATGCTTTCAGAGAGGAGCAGCGTGGACATCCACGCGTTGAAGCGGCAGGGGATGACGATCAGTGAGATCGCCCGCCGCACCCACCATGACCGCAAGACGATCCGCGCGTATCTGAACGGGGAACGCACCCCGGGCCAGCGTGAGCGAGCAGCGCCGGACCCGTTCGACGCGTTCGTCGACTACGTCGCCGCCCGGCTGACTGAGGACCCGCATCTGTGGGCTGCGACGCTGCTGGACGAGCTCGTGTCGCTGGGCTACCTGGGGTCGTATCCGACGCTGACCCGGCAGATCCGGGCCCGCGACCTGCGGCCGGCGTGCACCGCCTGCGCGCACGTCACGAAGCGACCGAACGCGATCATCGAGCACCCGCCGGGCGAGGAGACCCAGTTCGACTGGCTGGAGCTGCCCGACCCGCCCGCGCACTGGGGGTTCCCGACGAAGCGGGCGTATCTGCTGGTCGGGTCGCTGGCGCACTCCGGTGTCTGGCGGGCCGTGCTGTCGCCCTCGATGGACGTCCCGCATCTGCTGGCCGCGATGACCACCCTGCTCGCGCTGCTGGGCGGTGTGACGAGGGTCTGGCGGTTCGACCGGATGCGGACCGTGCTGGACCACAAGACCGGGGACCTCACGCCGATGTTCGCCGGGTTCGCGAAGCACCACGGCGTCCAGCCCATGGTCTGCCGGCCGCGCTCCGGGAATCGCAAGGGTGTGGTCGAGAAGAACAACCACACGGCCGCGCAACGCTGGTGGCGCACCCTGGCCGACGGGCTCACGCTCGAGCAGGCGCAAGCCTGCATCGACGCGTTCACCCGCGGCCAGGACGATCGGTCGCGACGCACCGAGACGGGCAAGACGACCGCGAAGGCGATGTTCGCCGCGGAACGGCTGCGCCCGCTGCCGCCGATCGCGTTCCCGGTCGTGATCACGGAGGAGCGCACCGCGACGAGGCAGGCGCTGATCGACTGGCGCGGCAACCGCTACTCCGTCCCACCCGAGCTGGCCGCCGCGAAAGTGACTGTCCTGCAGCGGCTCGGCGCCGACACCATCGACATCGCCACCGCGTCGGGGACGGTCGTGGCCCGCCACCAGGTCGCCGAACCCGGGCTGGGCGTCACGATCCGCGACACCGGGCACGTCACCGCGCTCGAAGCGATCGCTCTCGCGTCGGCACCGCCAGGACGCCCGCACCGCCGCAAGGAACGCATCCCACCCGGGGCCGCCGCGCTGCGCGCCGCGCAGGTGCTCACCGGCACCGGCCAGCCCGTCTCGACCGTGATCAGCCTGGCCGCTTACGAGCAGGCCGCGAAGAACAGGAACACCCTGCGATGACCCCCACCACGAAGGCGGCGGCGAGCACCTACCAGCAGCTGCGAAACCACCTCACCGACCTGAAGCTGGCCGACGCCGCTGACGCTCTCCCCAAGGTCCTCGATCAAGCGCAAGCCGGGGCTGGACCCTCACCCACGCGCTGGAACGACTGCTGCAGATCGAGGTCACCGCGACCGACGCACGGCGCCTCGCCGGCAGGTTCCGGTTCGCGAACCTGCCCACCGGCGCCACCCTGGACGACTTCGACCACGACCACGCCTCCGGCATCGACCAGTCCCTGCTCGCCGAGCTGGCCACCTGCCGCTACATCGACACCGCCACCAACGTGCTCCTCATCGGCCCGCCCGGCGTCGGCAAAACGCACATCGCGACAGGTCTCGGGCACGCCGCCGTAAACGCCGGCTACCGGGTCTACTTCACCTCCGCAGCCGACCTCGCCGCCCGCTGCCACCGCGCCGCGATCGAAGGCAAATGGGCGACCATGATGCGGTTCTTCGCCGGCCCGACACTGCTGATCATCGACGAACTCGGCTACCTACCCCTACCCGGCGAAGCCGCCTCCGCACTCTTCCAGGTCATCAACCAGCGCTACCTGAAGACCTCGATCGTGATCACCACGAACCGCCCCGTCGGCGCCTGGGGCGAGATCCTCGGCGACACCACCGTCGCCGCCGCCATGCTCGACCGCCTCCTACACCGCTCCGTCGTCATCACCCTCGACGGCGCCTCCTACCGGCTCCGCAACCACCACGCCGCAGCCGAGCAACTCCGCCGCGTCACCACCGGCACCAACCCGCGCTAACCTACCCACGCGACCCGGGGAACTTCGACGAGCAACTCTGAGGAGATTCGCTGAGCGCCGTCACCACCTCGTATGACGGGCGAGCGAACCATCGCCTCGATATGCAACGCACCCGGATCATGGCTGGAGGTCCTGGAGATACGCCAGTAGTTTCGCACCCGGTTCAGCCCGATGTTTATGGGGACTGCGGCCGGTTCGGCTCACACCGTGACAACCAGCCCCGCAGCGGTCCCCAGGCGGGCAAGCGAGTCGTCCACCTGCCATCGCGGACATCGCGGAGCCGTCTACAAGGATCACCCGCCGTGGCCGCGTCACGCCCTGCCGTCGTCACGACGTCGGAGGTCCGCAACGATCTCATCCATCGAGCCGAAGAGTTGCGGTGAGGACAGCTCGAAAAGCGCCGCAGCCAAGTACTCCTCGTCTGCTGGGTCGAGAGTCACGTCGTCAGTTCCCTGCGCCAGTTCCGCCCATCGCTCAAGTTGAACGGCTGAGATGGCGTTCTTCCCGAAGGCATCAAGCACGCCCCTGAGCAGGGAACGATCGACCTGGACCGCCGCGCCCGGTTGAGCCGGCCCACACGCCGCAAGAGCAGCGAAGTTGGCATCGAGATCCCCGACCAGACCGATCACGTGCTCGAGAAGGCGGAGTCGATCGGGTGGCGCGGTCATGGGCTCAACTTATCTTTCGTGTGCAGGATCGTCCCGTCAGGAAGAACGGTCGTCTTGGTGTAGCCGATCGTCGCTCCGGACGCGTCGACGACCTTGTCGTAAGTCGCGTATGACCCTGGAACACGGCCAGGCACGGTCGTGCTGAACTGGACGGCTCCATCGGCCCCACGAGTGATCACGGTTTCCTGTGCACCAGCGGGGAGCTTCTTGGTGTACCTGGTCAGGTTGGAGAGTTGACTCGGGTTCAGATCGCCGCGCGAGAGCACGCTCCCGACCTCGTCCAGCGACTTTACGGCTGCCGCCGCCGCGTCGGCGGCCTTCTTGCCGTTCCTCCACCACTTGAAGGCCGTCGCGAACCACCCGCCAACGGGGATTATCGATGCCCCGGAGAGACCCGAGTTTACCCAGTCTCCCTCGACCGCGTACCAGATCACGTTGACAGCATCGATGGGATCGAAAGCCAGCCCAGCGATGTCCACTACAACGTGGCCGACCTCTGCGGCGGTCGGTAGCTGGACGTCGCCGCTGCATGGGCAGGGGTGCGGAGGGGGTCCCGGGCTCGGGCTCGGCTCAGGGTATGACGGACGCTGCGCTGCTGGCGCGGGCGAGGAGGTGGCAGGGGGGCGCCTGGCGAGGGGGCCGCGGCCGCCGTCGTAGTCGTCGTCGATGCGGGGTGTCAGGCCGCTCGGGTCGGACAGC
>NZ_BJUA01000036.1 GCF_007989825.1 Cellulomonas persica
AGCACCCCGTCGGCCAACGCGACGACGACCGCCGCGGCCACGGCGACCCCATCGCACGAAGGCTCGCCCACTCCGACCGTCACACCGACGGATGGCGTCGACGAGTTCGACGCCACAGTGGCGCCGGAACCTCCCGCGGGTCTCGACGGCCCGCCATCCGAGGAAGCGGCCGGACAGGCCGCGAGCTACTTCCACGAGCTCGCCCCGTACGCCTTCGCGACAGGTGACGTGGAGGCATGGAAGGCGATGAGTGCTGACTCATGCAAGTTCTGCGCCGCCATCGCCAAGCAGGTCGAGGAAGAAGCGGCCGCTGGCAAGCGCCGCGAGGGAGGGCGGGTCGACGTGCTGGACGTCCAGGCGTACCACCACAAGGGGGAGCAGTACGCCGCGCTGGTCACGATCCGCGAGAACGAGTCGCGTGTGATCGCGCCTGACGGCTCGGTCGACGGAGAGGTCGACTACAAGCAGGATGTCCAGCTCGAGATGCTCCTGACCTGGAACGGGACCAGCTGGGTCGTCGATGGCGTCGACGTGAAGTACGCGAACAAGCTGTGATGGTCTCGGCCGCAGTCTTCGCCACTGTCGTGGCGCTCTCCGTCGCCGTGCCGGCGTCGGAGCCGGCGCCCATCTACGACGTGGGCGGAGAAGACGACACAGTCGTCGTGTCCGGATTCCAGGCTGAGCGCGAGCGGTTGGCAGAGGAAGCGAAGCCTCCGGGCAAGCGCAAGTTCACGTTCAAGCGCACCCCGGTCTGCCAGCTCCCGTCCGCGTCAGAGCAGCCATGTCCCCAAGCCGATCCCGCGCTTCCCCCTCTCTCGCTGAGGTGCGAGGCAGGGGCACCATTCGCGCCGCTGTGGCGCCAGAGTCTCACCTCGCCGGGCCTGGGCTGGCAGCTGCGGGCACCCTGGACGTGTCCTGAGGACCTGCTGCCCACCTTCAGCCAGGAGGACCTTGAGGCACTGCAGATCGCGCCGCTCGAGGTCAGTCAACAGCCCGCTTCGGGGCCGATGCTGATCACCAAACCGGTGATCGTCTACACGGAACCCATCGAGCGGGAGTATCGCGTGGTGCTGTTCGACGCCTTCGGCGTCGACGTGATCGTCACTCCGCGCGAGTACGCATGGGACTTCGGAGACGGGTACACGACCACGACCACCGAGCCGGGTCGCCCGTATCCCAGCTTCGATATCGCCCACGAGTACAGCGAGACTGGTGACGCGCGAGTCACGCTCACGACGACCTGGACCGCCAGGTACCGAGTGGATGAAGACCCGCTGGGACGATGGCTCGACGCGGACGGCTCCGTGACGACCATCCATCAAGGAGTGCCGTTCGAGGTGATCGAACTACGGTCGAGGCTCGTCGGCTGACGGGCCGCGCGTTGTTCAGGAGGGGTGCCCGATCAGGCGTGCGTGTCGTGGGACGTGCTGTGTGGCGCCGGTGTACCTGTCTCATCGGAGGAGCGACGAGGGCTTGAGGGAGACGAGTGGGACGCCGGGCTCCTCTGGGCGCAGTGGGCGCCCCGGTTGTCCACAGAGTTGAGACGACCGGTGATGTGCCATGTCCGTTCTGGGAGGTTCGGCGCCGTGTGTCTCTCGAAGGCCGCCGCGGCGGTCACGTTCGCCGGTGCTCTCGTGGTCGTCGCCGGCTGCGACAGCGGCACGCCGTCGGCCAACCCGGCGACGACCGCCGCAGCCACACCGAGCGCCTCGCCCGAGACGTCGCCGACCCCAGCTGTTACGCCGACGCCTGATGCCGACGAGTTCGACGCGACGATCCCGCCGAGACGTCCCGCCGGGCTCGACGGGCCGCCCTCGGAGGAGACTGCGGCCGAGGTCGGTCGGTTCTACGTGTCCCTGTTGCCCTATGTCTTCGCCACAGGCGACCGCCAGGACCTGGACGGTCTTGCAACGGATGACTGTGACTGGTGCGCCGACGTCAGCGATGCCGTCCGGGAGGAGCAGGCGGCCGGTCGGCACCGTGTCGGAGGTCGGATCGAGGTCATCGACGTCCGGGGATTCGACAACAGTGGTGGCAACTACCTCGCGGTCGTTCGCGTCAGGGAGCATCCATCGGAGGTCGTCGATACGCACGGGAACGTGGTGGAGCAGTACGACACCGCGCAGGAAGCGAAGCTGCAGGTCGGCCTGATCTGGGCGGACGACAGCTGGGCCGTCGACGGTGTTGCAGTCGACACCCAGGGGACGTGATGTACCGAGCGGTCGGACTGGGCGTGTCCCGAGGACCTGATCCCGCCATTTACGGAAGATGATCTCCGCCGGCTGGAGATCGCGCCGCTCGAGGTGAACCACCAGCCATCGGATGGGCCGATGCTGGTCACCAAACCAGTCATCGTCTTCACCGAGCCCGCTGACCGTGAGTTCAGTGTCGCTCTTCTCGACGCGTACGACGTCGACGTCATCGTCAGTCCGCGGGAGTACTCGTGGACCTTTGGCGACGGGGAGACGCTGACGACGACCGATCCCGGCCGGCCGTATCCGGCGTTCGACCTCACGCACAAGTACAGCCAGCTGGGTACCGCTCAGATCTCCCTCACCACGACCTGGACTGCGAAGTATCGGGTCGACACAGACCCCCTGCTGCTCTGGCGCGACGCAGACGGCAATGCGGTCACCGTGCACGCGGGAGTCGAGTTCGAGGTGATCGAGCTGCGGTCGAAGTTGGTCGGCTGACGGACCACGCCCCTGCGAGTCGACCCGAACGCGTGTCGCGCCCGTACCAGACGCCCCAAATGCCCGGATGCTCTAGCCTCGGCCCATGCTCATCATCGGCCTCATCCTGTTCGGCATGCTGGTCGGTGCAGCCGCCCAGCTCATCCTCGGCAAGGGATCGCGCGGCATCGACTGGTCGATGGCGATCGTGGCCGGGCTCGTCGGGTCGTTCGTCGGCGGGCTGCTCGCGAGCCTGATCGCCGGCGACGGTCTCGAGCTGCGACCCAGCGGCATCATCGGCTCGATCGTCGGCGCGATCATCGTCACGCTCGTCTGGCGCGCGATCGGATCCCGCTCGAAGCGCTGAGAGCCGCCCGTTCGTCGGCGGGGAGATCGTCGGGTGAGGCCCAGCCAGTCGCCTCGAGCGG
>NZ_BJUA01000037.1 GCF_007989825.1 Cellulomonas persica
GGCCGTCGCCGACCAGCTCGGCGTCGGCGAGGCCACCGTCAAAGCCCACGTCCACGCCCTGCTCCGCAAGCTCGGCTGCACCACCCGCACCCAGCTCGTCGTGGCCGCCTACGAGTCAGGCCTCATCACCGTCGGCCACTAGCTCGGGCCGACGGGCAGCCGATCCGACCATCGGCCCATTGACGTCGGTCGAGCAGAGCAGCGGACGACGAGCCCTGCGACAGCCGGACGGGTGCCGAACCCCTCACCGTTCGACGGGCAAGAGTTCCTCGACGGGCCAGACCGCGAAGTCCTTCGGGCTGGCGCCGGCCAGCACTTCCGCCAGTTCCCGCCGCACCAGCAGCTGCCGAAAGCCGCTCATGCCATCGCCGAACCACTCGGGGCTCGCGACGACATCCGGCGCGTCCTTGCCCAGACAGGCTCGGATGCGGGGCAACTCCCCGTAGCCCAGAGGCATCCACTTCCAGATTCCACAGACGGGACACGGCGATCCCGGTAGGCCGTGGCGCGCCGTTGCCGCCGCCTCGAGCTCTCCACGGTCAAACCACGACTCGCCAGTAGCCGGGACCACGAGTTGCTAGGCGTCGCCCTTGGCCGATCCGCGCCATTCGACCGCTCGCAGCTCGACATTGAAGCGCGCACGAACTCGAGAAGCCAACTGGCTATCGACACAAATCGCCTCGTAGCGCCGATATGGCAGCCAGGCTCCGTGGACACTCATTCCGCGCCCTTGGAGCACGAGCGATCCGACCTGGGCGCGGTTGGGTACTCCGCATTTGGAGCACCACCCGTCTTCGCCGTACATGGGAGAACGACCAAAGGACGCCTCGGGCGAGGGCCAGCCTCGGTTTCGCTTCTCACGGAGCTCGACGTACTCGCTCACGACAATCCAATCGCTTGAAGCATCTCCGGGCACTCGGCGTGCTCTCGCGCCGCACCCAACGGCTCGGTGTACTGCTGGAGGACGCTACTCGCAGCCCACCTAGAGTTCGGGATCGCGGCCAGAGTCGTGCCGCGGGCTCGCCCACCAGCGCTAAGGCGATCAGACCGACGATCGTCCCCAAGCCAGACGGATCAGGGAAGTGTCACCGAGCGAGCGGGTTCCTCGTCAGACTGCTATGGGTGCAGGCGGCGCTCAGCCGTCCACCGGGTCCTCAATCTGACCATCGGGTCCGCCGCAGACGAGGAACATGACGCGATCATCCGACGACTCCGGCCCGCACGTCAGGACCGCAACTTTCGACCAGACCTGATCGCCGAGCCAGACGCTCGGCCACACGGTCACCCCCCGGCCGTCCGGCAGAGTCATCGTGAACCCTCCGTCCCACTCCCAGGTCGCCGGACCGGAGTAGAGCGACGGCTCTTCGTCCTCACACTCGGCGTCACCGCTCCACACCCGCACGTTTCGCAGCACCGCACTCTGATCCGGCTCAATCCTCACCCATGCGACGATCGACATGTCCCACACGCCTTCGCCTTCCCACTCCGCAGGAAGGCCCGATCGGATGTCGCGCCCAGACGAGCAAGCCGCGGCCGACGCCACGAGAGCAACGCTGAGGGCGAGGGCTATCGAACGCCGTGACCGCCGGCTTCTCATCGCGATGCTCATCGCATGGCTCCTGTCCAACCGAACATGTCTCAACTCTCGACCAGAAGGAAGCCAGAGAACTCGACCCGCGTCGGTGTCGCGGCACACGTCAGCCAGGGCCGCCGCGGCGACTGCCGTCGTTGGTGCTCGCCTTCACCGCACAGAACCCCGCCCTTGCGGCATGATCACCACTCACCCGGTGTCGGGTGATCCTGCAGCAGTCGCCCGCGTCGAAGGCCGCGCTGAACCTCGGCATCGCCGAACCCGAAGACGCCGTGATGGGTGTCGCAGGCGAACGTGAGCCCGAGATAGCAGGCACTGTAGTGCTCGCCCCAGAGGGCTCTCGGGCCGAGCCAACGTCCGGGGCGCGAGAGTGACGACGAGAAGCTGGCCTAGGACGTGAGGGCGAGCCATCCGATCTCCCCAATGTTCGGGTCGCGGCCCAGATCGCGCCAGGCGGACATTGCGACTGCGACCGCCGCATCCGCATCCCATGGATAGAAAAGCCCCGTGGCCTCGTCGAGGGTTCCGAGGGCTGCATCTCGACCTACCAATGCCTCTAGGACCGCCGCCGAGATGTCGCGTACGTCATTGTCGCTCACCTGAGGAAGGGCACGCCGAACGTGCCACGCGAGCACCCAAAGGCCCACATAGTCGTCGTCCAGCTCTCGGTAGATAGCAATCGCCACCGAGGCCGCTACAGTCAGTCTACTGGTCATGGGTTGTACTTTAGCTTCCTGATGTCGATGCCCGGAATGTTGAGGTCGATCGTTGCGGCCGTATTCGGGCTGCGCGACATCGACGTTCGCAGCTGGACGAATCCGCCATCGTTCGGCAGCGCGACTCGCGTCAACTTCGGCGTCTGCGCGACGACAGTTCCGCCGTGACTGAGTTGCTGGAACATGGCCTGGGCTTCCGGAAGACCTCCCGCAATCTCTCGGATGCCACTGTCCGTTCCCGCCTTGCCGATCGTCCGTCCGCCGGGCCGCAATAGGTCGTCAATCGAGCGACTTCGGCCAAACACCCGGCCGATGCGCGACCAGGCCTTTGTCGCCACGCTCTCTGCTTTCGAGAACCCAGCGAACAGCTTGGTTCCTGCGCGCATGCCGACTCGAATGCCGCCAAGCCCTCCGACAGCCATGAGCGCGATGTCGGGAGCCCAGTTGCCGATCTGGTACTCGG
>NZ_BJUA01000038.1 GCF_007989825.1 Cellulomonas persica
TCGATCAACGACTACCAGCTGACCATCGCGTCGGCCGTCGAGGAGCAGACCGCGACGACGAACGAGATGACCCGGGGTGTGGCCGAGGCCGCGACCGGCTCGGGCGAGATCGCCACCAACATCACCGGCGTCGCGACGGCGACGTCGTCGAACACCCAGGTGATCGAGCAGATGGGGGAGTCCGTCTCGGAGCTCGCCCGGATGTCCGCGGAGCTGCGCACCCGCGTCGCGGCCTTCACCTTCTAGCACCGTCGAGCACGGCGCCCCGCAGGTCCCCAGCGCGTACCCCCCATCGAGCAGAGCCCGGCCGGGCCGTCCCACGACCCGGCCGGGCACCCCTACCGCCGGCACCTCCAGGCCAGGTCACCCACCCGGTCGTCGGCACGGAACGAGGAACGTCCAGCATGTCCCCAGGTACCCACCGCACCGCGGTGCTCCTCGTCGTCGGCGTCCTGTCGCTGACGACCGGGTGCGCCGCCGGATCGGCGGACGACGACAAGCCCTTCGTCGGCATCGCCATGCCGACCACCGTGCAGACGCGGTGGGTCGCCGACGGTGAGAACCTCGCCGAGCAGTTCGGCTCGCTCGGCTTCGACGTCGAGATGCAGTACGCGGACGACGACGCCGCGCTGCAGGCCGAGCAGATCGAGCAGATGGTCGCCGGGGGAGCCGACGCGCTCGTCGTCGGGGCGGTCGACGCGGGCTCGCTCACCTCTGTCCTGGCCGACGCGCACGCCGCCGGCGTCAGGGTCGTCTCGTACGACCGGCTCATCGTGGACGGCGCGGCCGTCGACTACTACGCCTCGTTCGACAACCGGCGCGTCGGCGCGCTGCAGGCGAGCTCGCTCCTGCAGGGCATCGGGGTGCTCGACGAGGTGGGCGAGCGCACGGCGGACCGCGGGCCGTTCGCGATCGAGCTGTTCGCGGGTTCGCCCGACGACAACAACGCGCACGTCTTCTTCGACGGTGCGATGTCGGTCCTGACGCCCTACCTCGCGGACGGCGTGCTCGTCGTGCCGTCCGGCCAGACGACGTTCGACCAGGTAGCGACGCCCGGCTGGGCCGCGGACGTCGCCGGCGAGCGCATGGCGTCGCTGGTCGCCCCCTACCGCTCGGGCACCCGGCTGGCCGGTGTGCTGGCGCCGAACGACGGCGTCGCGCAGGCCGTCGTCGCCGCGACCGGTGACCTCGGGTACGTCCCGGTGGTCACCGGCCAGGACGCGGAGATCCCGGCGGTGAAGTCGGTCGCCGCGGGCGAGCAGTACTCGACCGTCTACAAGGACACGCGTCAGCTCGCCGAGGTCACCGTGCAGATGGTCGAGTCGCTGCTCACCGGCTCCGACCCGGAGATCAACGACACCACGTCGTACGACAACGGCGCCGGCGTCGTCCCCGCCTTCCTGCTCGCGCCGCAGCTGGTCACGCAGGACAACTACCGCGCCGTGCTCGTCGACAGCGGCTACTACACGGCGGAGGAGATCGGCTGATGAGTGACACGACCGTGCGCCGGCGCGGTGCCTGGTTCTGGGACCGGTCGATCGGCGTGAAGTTCACCGTCGTGCTGCTCGTCATGGGCGGGACGTTCGCCCTCGTCGGAGGAGTGGGTGCCTACGCGCTGCTGCGCAGCTCGCACCACCTCGACGAGATGGCCCGGCTCAACACGCAGCTGCAGCGCTCGTTCACGCAGCTCCAGACCGACCAGCAGCGCAGCCACGTCCTGGTGCGCCGCGCGGTCGACGCCGACGCGGACACGCGTCGGCAGCTGCTGACGTCGGCCGCCTGGGTCGACGCGGACGTGCAGGCGCAGGTGGCGGTGATCGCCGAGTTCCCGCAGGCCTCGGGTCCGCAGTGGGAGGCGTTCGGCGAACGGTGGGACGCGTGGCTCGCGCTGCGCAGCGGCACGCTCGAGCCGCTCATCGAGGCGGGGGACGCGGCGGGTGCCCGTGCCCTGCTCTCGTCCGAGATCGCTGCCGACCCCGACTGGGCCGGACGCGCCCTGACGCTCGCGTCGGCCCAGACCGACGCGGACGTCGTCGCGATCCAGGACGCCGCACAGGTCGAGATCCGCCGCACGATCCTCGTGCTCGTCGGGGGGTTCGTCGTCGCGACCGTGGTCGCCGTCGCGCTCGCCGCCGCGACCATCCGGCGCATCTCGCGCTCGGTGCGCGACGTCGGCCTCACGCTCGACGCGATGGCCGACGGCGACCTGACGCACGAGGTCGACGTGTCCGAGCGCGACGAGGTCGGCCGCATGGCGGCCTCGCTCACGAGCGCCCAGGAGTCGCTGCGCACGACGCTCTCCGAGGTCGCCCGGACCGCAGCGGAGGTCGCCGACTCGTCGCAGCGCTTCGCGGCCTCGAACACCGAGGTCTCGGGTGCGGCGAACGAGACGTCCGCGCAGGCGGGCGTCGTGG
>NZ_BJUA01000039.1 GCF_007989825.1 Cellulomonas persica
AGCCTGACCCGCTTCCGTGGACACCTTCGCTGAGGTGATGATCGCCTCGGAGAGGAGTCCTGGATGCCTGCAGCCAAGCCGCCGGAGTTGCGCCGGCGAGCCGTTGAGTTGGCCCGTTCGGGTCAGCAGCCGGTCGCGAGGATCGCGGCCGATCTGGGGATCAGCGAGTCGTGTCTGCGTCGGTGGATGGCTCAGGACGACGTCGATGCCGGCCGCCGGGAGGGGTTGACCAGCGAGGAGCGCAAGGAGCTGGTCGAGTCGCGCCGGCGGATCCGGGTGCTGGAGATGGAGAACGAGATCCTCAAGCGCGCCAGCGCGTACTTCGCCCGGGAGAACGTCCTCCCAAAATGATGTTCCGGCTGGTCCGAGACCTCGCCGCGGCCGGCGTGCCGGTCGCGGTGGCCTGCCGGGTCCTGGGCGTCTCACGTTCGGGGTTCCACGCCTGGTCGACGCGGCCGCCCTCGGCGCGGTCCGTGGCCGACGCGCAGCTGTCGGCGACGATCGTGGCGGTGCACGAGATGTCGCGCCGCTCCTACGGCGCCCCGCGCGTTCATGCCGAGCTGCGCCTGGGGCTCGAAATCCGTTGCGGTCGCAAACGGGTGGCGCGGCTGATGCGCGCCGCGGGCATCGGTGGGATCTGCCACCAGCGCAAACGCGGCCGCCACCGACCCGCGCCCGCGCCGCACGAGGACCTGGTGCGTCGCAGGTTCGTCGCCGAGGAGCCGAACCGGTTGTGGTGCACCGACATCACGCAGCACCCCACGAGCGAGGGCCGCGTGTACTGCGCCGCGGTGCTGGACGTGTTCTCCCGGCAGGTCGTGGGGTGGTCCATCGCGGACCACATTCGCGCCGAACTCGTCGTCGACGCCCTGCAGATGGCGACCTGGCGACGCTGACCCGAGCCCGGCGCGATCGTCCACGCGGACAGGGGCCTGCAGTACACGTCCTGGGTCTTCGGGCACCGGCTGCGCGAGGCCGGGCTGCTCGGCTCGATGGGCCGGGTCGCCTCGAGCGTGGACAACACGATGATCGAGAGCTTCTGGTCGACCATGCAGCGCGAGCTGCTCGACCAGCAGCACTGGACCTCGAAAGCCGAACTCGCGACCGCGATCTTCGAGTGGATCGAGGCCTGGTACAACCCCCGACGCCGGCACACCAGCCTCGGGAACCTATCCCCGACCGAGTTCGAGAACCTTCACACCGCCGCGACCGCGGCGGCATGATCAACCAACCACGAGTGCCCGCGAAAGCGGGTCAGGCTCCCGAG
>NZ_BJUA01000040.1 GCF_007989825.1 Cellulomonas persica
GACGTCGCCGACCAGCTCCGCGTCGGCGAAGCCACCGTCAAAGCCCACATCCACGCCCTGCTCCGCAAGCTCGACCGCACCACCCGCACCCAGCTCGTCGTGGCCGCCTACGAGTAAGGCTCATCACCGTCGGCCACCGACCTCGGCCCCCCGACACAGCAGCAGCGACGTGCGGTTCACCCGACTGCAGGCGCGACGTCACCGAGGCCTCACCGATCCGCTCAATGGTAGCGGCACCATCAATCAGCCAAGCGAAACCGGGCCCCCGAGCGAGGACTTGAATGCACTCAGGCAAGGACGGGGCGGCGCAATTTCAATCACCGACGTATTGGTCGACATCGACTACGGCGCGCGCGCGAGCGAGCCAGGAAACGGTGTCACTAGAAAGGTGCAAACCTCCACGTTCAGGTTCGCTCGTCGAGAGTAGCTGGACAACGCTAAGAACGACTTCGCAGCCTAACTCATGAGCACTCGAGAGTCGATCCGCCAGCATCGCAGGCAGCCCGGATATCGCCGCATCGAGGCCCGCCGTCCCTCCATGCAAGGAGACGTTCCAAGATAGGGGATACACCCAGGTCGAGCGTGGCCGCACTCCTCCATTTGCAAATTTCCCAGGATCGCCCTTGCCGTATCCGGCCGGGCCGGACACCAATCCCAGGATCTCCTCGAGCTGAGCGAGATTGTACGTCAAGCTAGCCACGGAGAGTTCGGCTCGAAGCGCGGACGTCACTTTGGGACCACGCCTGTCGGAATGACGATCGTTCCGTCCTTGTTCACGAGATGTAATTGCCCTCCTGGACCCGTCTTAATGTCGAACTTCGAGACTGAGCTCTTACCAACGAATTCTTCCTTAAAAGCGTGCGGGTCTGTGCCGATGCGATCCAGGTAGAGCTTGACCTGCTTCGAACTTAGTCCCTTTAGGTCTCGACCTGATCCGAGGCATTATCGAGCCGCGTTCAGGGTTGGCGCGCGCCTCCGAAATTGCACGGCCAATGCGCGACCAAGCCTTCGTTGCGACGCTCGTCGTTCTCGAAACACCCGCACGAACCTTGGTTCCTGCGCGCATGCCGACTCGAATGCCGCCAAGCCCTCCGACAGCCATGAGCGCGATGTCAGGAGCCCAGTTGCCGATCTGGTACTCCG
>NZ_BJUA01000041.1 GCF_007989825.1 Cellulomonas persica
ACCTGTTGCGGGTCGACCAGGTCCAGGACCGGGTCGACGGAGATGAACCGCCCGTTGGCCTCGTCGTAGTACCGGGCCCCGACCATCGCCAGACCCGTTGCGGTGTCACGGGTCTTGTCGAGGAACTACCGATCGCCCGGGATGCTCGCCGCCGTGCCACGCGACGCACCGAACGGGTCGGTGTACTGCTTGACGACGCTGTCCGCCGCCCACCTGGTGTTCGCGATCGCGGCCAGCGTCGTGCCGTGAGGGTCACCACCAGCGAGGTGACCCCACCCAGACCGCTCGTGTCTCGCACCGCGACGGTCTGGCCATCAAAGCCGTGGTACCGGGTCGCCGACTTCACCCCGTCGGCGGTCACCAGGATCTCCTGCCCACCAGGCAGGTAGACCGTCGTGCCGCTGGAGTCCGTACGGGTAAGCCGGTCGCCGTTCCCGTCGTACACGAACGACGCGGCGGACGAACCCTTCGTGGCCGTCGTCGTCGGGTCCTTGTCGCCGTCGTCGTAGGTGACCTCAGTCGTCCGATCGACACCGGTCGAGGTCGTCGCGTGCGAAGGCCCGCTCACGGCCGGTCCGGCCCGCCGACACGCACCACATAGGGTCGTGGTCGAACCAGCCCGGCCAGATGGAGGAGACCCCATGAGCACGAGTCCTGGCCCTGTCGATCTCACGTTCACCGCGCCGATCGGCGTCACCGTGAAGGACGACCTGTGGTCGTGCGTCGAGGTCCCCGGCTCCGCCGAGCTGTTCGGGACCGGCAAGGCGGTCAAGGTCGTGGCGACCGTCGACGGCGAGCCCGTGACGGCCGGGCTGATGCCGACCGGCTCGGGCGGGCACATGCTCTCCATCAGCGCGAAGCTCCGCAAGAAGCTCGGCAAGGACCTGGGCGACGACGTCACGGTCCACCTCACGGAGCGCCTGACCTGACATCGGCGCCCCGGCGTCACGGCACGAGCGCAGAGACCGCCGAGCACCCGAGCGCCCGGGGCGCCCTACGTGAGCGTGGTCAGGGTGGCGCGGGCGTCGTAGCGCCAGAAG
>NZ_BJUA01000042.1 GCF_007989825.1 Cellulomonas persica
GTGGTGGGGTTGTTGTTGGCGTAGGCGTAGGCGTTCCACTGTTGCGGGTCGGCCAGGTCCAGGACCGGGTCGACGGAGATGAACCGTCCGTTGGCCTCGTCGTAGTACCGGGCCCCGACCATCGTCAGACCGGTGGCGGTGTCACGGGTCTTGTCGAGGAACTGACGGTCACCCGGGATGCTCGCCGCCGCGCCACGCGCCGCACCGAACGGGTCGGTGTACTGCTTGACGACGTCGTTCGCCGCCCACTTCGTGTTCGGGATCGCGGCCAGCGTCGTGCCGTGGGGGTCGCCCACCAGCGAGGTGACCCCGCCAAGACCGTTCTTGTCGCGCACAGCGACGGTCTGGCCGTCAAAGCCGTAGTACCGGGTCGCCGACTTCACGCCGTCGGCGGCCGTCACCAGGATCTCCTGCCCACCAGGCAGGTAGACCGTCGTGCCGCTGGAGTCCGTGCGGGTAAGCCGGTCGCCGTTCCCGTCGTACACGAACGACGCGGCGCTCGAGCCCGCGGTGACCGTCTGCAGCTCACCCTCGCTGTCCCACGTCAGGGTCTGCTGCGGTGCCCCGGCGAGCTGCCGCTTGCTCTGGCGACCGGCCTTGTCGTAGGAGTACGACTCCCTGACCACCGCGGCGTTCCCAGACTTGACCTCCGCGCTTGTCAGAGCATGCGGGCCGGCGGCGCCCGCGCCGTAGGTGTACGTGCTGGTTCGATCGGCACCGCTCGAGGTCGTCGCGTGCTGTGTCTGCGAGGTGCGGTTGCCCAGGTCGTCGTAGGTGTAGTTCGTCCAGTACGGCGAGGCACCGCCCAGCAGGTTCTGGCCGACCGCGGACGTCGGGCAGCTCGAGTCCTTGACCGTGAACGCCTCGGTCAGGCGACGCAGCCCGTCGTACCGGAAGCACTGTCTGTCCGGGAG
>NZ_BJUA01000043.1 GCF_007989825.1 Cellulomonas persica
GGCCGGGCTCATCGACCGGCCG
Source organism: Cellulomonas persica (assembly GCF_007989825.1). GTDB lineage: Bacteria > Actinomycetota > Actinomycetes > Actinomycetales > Cellulomonadaceae > Cellulomonas > Cellulomonas persica. The sequence goes on from NZ_BJUA01000043.1 coordinate 23, forward strand.
AGCATCGCGCGCACCCACCCTCGCCGGACGGCCCCATGCGTGGAGACACGCGTGCGGATCGCACGGATGCTGTCCCGGCGCGGACCGGTCTGGATCGGCCACCACCTCGGCCTGCCGGCCTCGACCGTGGGACGGGTCCTGGCTCGCCATCGGGTCCCTCTCCTGCGTGAGTGCGACCCGCTGACCGGCCTGCCGATCCGTGCCTCACGCCGCACCGCGAACCGCTACGAGCACCCCTACCCGGGCGCGTTGGTCCACATCGACGTCAAGAAGCTCGGCCGCATCCCCGACGGCGGCGGGTGGAAGGTGCACGGTCGAGGTGAACGACCCGCGCACAAGCGCGGGTTGGGCTACGACTACGTGCACACCGCGATCGACGACCACTCACGCCTGGCCTACGCCGAGATCCACGACGACGAGAAGGGTGCCACCTGCGCCGGGTTCCTGGCCCGTGCGACAGCGTTCTACGCCGCCCACGGCATCACCGTCGAGCGTGTGATCAGCGACAATGCCAAGAACTACCGGCTCTCACACGCGTTTCGCGACACCGCTTCCGAGCTGGGCATCACCTTGAAGTTCATCCGACCGCACTGCCCCTGGACCAACGGCAAGGCTGAACGCCTCAATCGCACCCTGGCGACCGAGTGGGCCTACTCACGCGTCTTCAGCACCAACACCGAACGCGCTGCCCTCTTGCCTGCCTGGCTCGACCGCTACAACCTGGAACGACCCCACCTCGGCATCGGCGGCCTCCGACCCATCGACCGCGTCAACAACGCTGCGGGTCAGTACATC
>NZ_BJUA01000044.1 GCF_007989825.1 Cellulomonas persica
GGCCTGCCCGTCGGCCCACAGCCTGGACCGCAGCGTCGTCGTGCCCTCACCCACGGCCTGCAGCCGCAGGTGCAGGCGGTCGCCGGCCGCGTACGTCAGGCCCGGCACCACCACGTTCGCCAGCGACGTGTCTCCCGACGCGAGCCGGCGCACGATCCGCAACGTCACACCGCCCGTCTGCGAGATCCGCGCCTGCGCCTGGTACTCCGAGGTCCAGCCCGACGTCCGGGCCGACACCCACACCAGCGCGGTGCCCGTGTCCGACAAGCGGTCCAGGGACACGACCTGCGTCACGTCCACGTCACGCACCGAGACCTCGTCCAGGCGCGTCCGCGGGGTCGCGCCCGGGTTCGCGGTCAGACGACCCGCACCGCCCGAGACGGAGTACAGCGACGCCGCGCCGCTGAGCGTCCACGCGCCCCCGGTGTCCGCCGAGCCCCAGCCGGTCGCGGTGGTGCGCCCGAACGCGTCGGCCGCCGCCACGCCCGGCTCCGGGGCCACGACGGTCACGTCGTGCGACACCGAGTGCTCGGCACCGTCGTCGTCCGTGACCGTGAGGGTCACGGTGTACGTCCCGCCCGCCGCGTACGCGTGCGACGCGGTGGCGCCGGTGCCGGTCGCGCTGTCACCGAAGTTCCACGCGTAGCCCGCGATGGTCCCGTCGGAGTCCGTCGAGCCCGAGCCGTCCACCGACACCGTCAGGCCGTTGGTCGACGAGGTGAACGCCGCCACGGGCGCCACGTTCGGCACAGGCACCACGGCACCGGGCTCGATCGCGACCAGGTTGCTGACCGAGAACACGATCGGGCCC